>CAWJCT010000004.1:0-795504 GCA_963841475.1 uncultured delta proteobacterium | reverse complement strand
TTTTAGAAAATGACAGCATTCCTTATGAATAATTGGTCCATGGGTTGCTAAATAATGTTGAATGAGCCTTAGAAAGCATTGACTTTGCTCCCAACAAAGATAGCATCTCATTTCCTTCTATGTCGATTTTAATAAAATTAGGAATGGAAATCTCACTACGCTCAATAAGATCATCAGTCTGACCGTCCTTATTTTAAGCTTACCTTTCGGAGAAATTTGACCCATATAACTCCCTATATTCCCCGGAACTTCATCGAAAAAGTTGAACCAGAAAAATCCGATACCGCCGCATCGATAAAAGTCACATTATTTATATTATTTAGTTGGATATGCTTTTTTAAGTAAAATGAATTTCTGGGCAATGGTTCAAACGCAAAAACCCTTCCAGATGGTCCAACCAAAACTGAGGCTAAGATACTATAATATCCGACATGCGCACCTATATCAAATACGGACGCTTCCTTTTTTTACCAAAGATTCAAATAAAAGTCGTTTATGGTATTCATAACTGCCAAGCCAACAACCATGGTTGGATGCCCCTGCTATAAACCTATAGCCCCTCAACTTACCCTGTAATATTGGCATTGCCATATTAGCGGGAATTATGCTAAGGACAGACCGCAACAAGCGCCCACAAAAACTATTATATGGAATGCCCGAAAAATTCAATACTCACCCAAAAGGTAAGCAACTGAAAGGCGATGTTGTCGCTTTTGATAATTTATTACAAATTAGAACCAGGACTCGGGCACCACAATGGTGTCCCCGGCGCGGATGGGATCGTCCAGGCCCGCTTTAACCTTTTCTTTTACCCCGGAGTTCTCACGGATAATATACGTTCTCCGGGGTGAGGCTTTGTCAGTGAAGCCTCCAGCAGTGGTCACCGCCATGAGCACCGTCATATTCTCCTCGTAAGGATAGCGGTCGGGTTTCTTCACTTCGCCGGTGACGTAATAGATGAGGTTAGGAATATAAACGGTGTCCCCGTTTTTAATTTCCAGGTTTTGTTTCGGATCCCCGGCCAGGGCCCCGGATAAGGATATCGTAATCTTCTGACTGGCTGGGATCTTATCCGGCATCTTGGGCTGATCTAACTTTTCCCCCGGCTGGGCCCGGATGATGATGGCCACGGCGCCGCTTAGGGGCTTGCTCATGGTGCCCGAAGCAATCCCCCCGGCCTGGGAGATGGCTTCGACCACCCTGATGGGCTTGGTCAAGGGATAAGTGCCCGGCTTCTGCACATTGCCCACCACAAAGAACTTCCGGCTTTTGTATTCCAATACGGTAATGGAAACACGGGGATCGATGATGTATTTGGGTCCGAGACGGTGCTCTATTTCCTTCTGCAGGTCCGCAAGGGAGAGTCCCTGGGCCCTAATTTCCCCTACAAAAGGAAAGGAGATGTTGCCATCTAACCCCACCCGGGTCTTTCGGGTCAAATCGTCATGGTCCCACACCCGGATCTCAATTTCATCTTCCGGACCCAGGCGGTAACCCTCCTGGCCACATGCGACCCCCAGGAAATTTCCCACCAGTAAGATGACGAGCCAAAATCCTAAAATTTTCTTAGTCATGTGCTTAATCCGCATTTAGCATTTTTTCAGTCAGTAAGTTGTCAGACATTGCCTGCCGGCAAATCATCAGGATTTTCTTTGGGAGAGTCGGTTGGCAGAAAATCATGGGCCTCATTTTCTTAAGGTAATTGTCTGAGAGTAAGCCGAATTACCGGTTAATTAGATTTTGTTTGGACGCCCTGCAAATATTTTTTCAATCGAGGCTCAAGTCTTATTGCCTCACTGAAATGGATTAGATTGACCGTCCCGTAAAGCGGCAGGAATTAATCCCGGGTAGTATTTTTCGGTCCAGGCCAGTACGGATGCCAGGCGAAAATGGAGCAGCCCTGATTCGGGAAATAGGTAAACTGCCGCGGCCAGTTCCTTTAATGCCGAAGGGATATAACGTTCTGGGGCTTCTTGGTAGCGTCCCAGGTAAAACTCCGCCATCTTCAGCCGGTATCCCCAATTGGCCGGCGCATAAAAAATTGCCGACTTGAGGTAGTTTTCTGCGCCCGAGGCCACCCCGCCCCCAGATGCCCCCCCTGCCAAAGTCTCAGCCAACCCCAGGTAATACTTGCTGTTGATAGGATTGTACCTCAGGGCCCGCCGAAAATCCTCCGCCGCCAATTTGGGGGGTATCCGGGTGGAGTTGATTTCGGTGGGAGCGCTCTGTTCAGCCTATCCAATTGTAGCAAACCCGGACTCCAAAGGCAAGCTGGAGCCCCATCATCGCCAGTACCAGCAACGCCGCCGGAGCGCGGTGATTGCCGGAGAGTTTAAGGTTCCGGTAGGAAAAGAATTCCATCCCCTGATGGTGATAATGGGCTGCACTATAGGTGAGGGCGGCGATGCCGGCGAACTCGAGACTGATCGCGGGAATATGAAAAGGAAATTCCATCAGCGCATGAAAAACTCCCGCTGACAAGGCCGCAATGCCTCCCAGGGCAAGTCCCCGGGCAAAAGTGTCTGCTACGCTGACTCCATTTTTGGGTAAGGTGCGCAAAGAAGACCAGCCAGGCCACGGCCACCAGGGAGAACCCGATAATACCGGTTTCAGCCAGCACCTGCAGCCAATCGCTGTGGGCCTGAAGAAATAGAGTCCCTTTTAAATTCGCCGGCTCATAACGGTAAAAAAGATCTCCGAAGGTACCCAACCCTGAGCCCAAGTAGCGGATATTCCCGAAAAATTGCCAGGGAGGCCTTGAGCGCCTGGTAACGCCCGTCATCGGTAACGTTCTGAAACCTGCCCAGCATCGCATCGCTGCCCAGAAATAGGCTATATAAAAAAGCTGCGCACATGAATGCGACCATTATCAATATGGGCCTTTTGTTCCACCGCTGAGACCAAATTAACAGGGCCATCAGGGCGAAGCCCATCACCAAAGCAACCATCCCACCACGGGAACCGGTAAAAATCAGGCCCACCGCCAACAGCAGCAACAGCACCAACAATAGATAGCGGCGCAACTGGGGCTCCATATGCTCTGACCGGGACCAGCGCCTGGTCCTTTCCCGAAAGGAGGAAGCCTCGGAAAGACGCGGGGCCGTTTCCCTTAATCCCAGAAACAGGCCAAAACCCAGGAGAATCGCCATGGTCAAGAAGGTAGCCAGGTGGTTGCTGTTAATAAAGGTGCCGCAGAGACGAGAGCCGGTATAGGTGTTTTTCCAACCCCAAATCAAATGGCTGCGAAAATGCCAGAAGCCGTAAAAAACCTCAAATAATCCGACCGCCAGGATGAGCCCCACCATTCCTTGCAGCTTGCGGCGGTTATCGATGGTGTAAATGAGCATGAAAAAAAGGACCACCGCCGGCCACAATTTCAATCCTTCCAGCCAGGTGGCATAAGGATTGAGGGATAAGGGGATAAAATCCGCCAGGCCGTAACCGTTTCCCAGGGCCCTGATTTCCCAGGCCTTGGGAGAGAGGCGAGCCACCCACCCCTGGGGCCAGGCATAGACCTGGAGGGCAGTGAGGATTACCAGGCCGACCGCAAGCCACCAGAGTGGTGGGTAAGGGATGAGCAGCAGTTCCTGGGGCCTGGCGCAAATTTTATAAAGCAACCAGGCCAGCATGGTTAAACTGGCGACTGCCGTGACCAACCCTAAAGAAAAATAGGCCCAGGTATGCACCGCCCCATAGGCCAGGGGAGCGAAGATCAGGATAGCGCCGCAAACTCCGACTCCTAACCGCCGTCCCCAAGGTGAAGTTTCTGCCAGGTACTTAATCTGGCTCGCGGTAGGAATAGAGCCGGGCCTCATTAGGCCCAAGTTCTTCTCGGATATTGCCATCCTGGACCACTGATTTCTGCTGCGTGAAAATCTCTGTGAGCCAGGGCACCTGCTGGGGAAAGCCCTTGAGATAGAAGCTTACCGGGCGATCAATGACATTCACCAGGATGAGAAGATTTTCTGCACCTTGCTTTTTTTGGCAGAAATGGACTGCTGGCCGACCATTTGCATCGACTTTAAAGGGTGAGGTCATTTCCAACCTCAAAGATTGAGGGGCATCCGGCACCACCAGCCAGGTCTGCAGTTGCCGCAATTCTGCCGCAATCTTCTTTAGGGCTTCCCATGAGGAGCTATCGGCCCGCACCTCAGGATAACTAAAATAAAATATGCCATGGGCCCCATGGACCACGGCCAGATAGGTGAGGCAGCGCATCTCCAGGAGGTGGGGCGCCGGGGCCAACCGTGCTTGACCCACTTGTCTCCGCCAAAAGCCTGGATCACGGCCCAGAGGCGCTCCCGGGGAACATGCCGGGCTGCCTCCTCCAGGGTGTCGGACATCCAGGTCATGGGCATGTGGGGCACAGGGTAGGGATCGAGCATAAAAATATCGGCGGAATCCCGGTAGGCTTCTACCATCTGGGGGCGCAGCATGGCCACCGCGGTAAGGACTCCCGGGTGATCATGTTTCAGAGACTCTTTAAGGGCTTGCATTTTTTCCGGGGGAACCGAGCGGCCTTCTGGTTCATCTTCGATATAAAAACCAAGGAGTTCCCGACTGCCTCCAAGCTCCCGGCTGATGTCAGCCTGGTAAGAGCGGAAATTGGGGAGAAACTTTAACCCCAATCTCTTCGATTCCGCGGCCATCTTCCTGATAATGTCCGGCTGCGAATCATAACTCTGCACCGCATTGAATCCGGCGGCCCGAATATCCAGCCAAGTCATCTGGAGTGGCGGCAAAAATGCCCACCGGGAAAAAGCTGGGCAGACGGACCGATTCAGGCGTCCATGTATCCCGCACTTTTGCCTTCGCCAACCGTAAAGAAGGAGACCCAAAAGCCAGGATTTCCTGATGAGGATTCGTTATGGTCAGGCGGGTAGTGCCTCGGCTATTTCCAGAATTAACCCGGAGGAACATCGGCTGTATCCGGCCATAGCTGAAATGCTGGTTGATCAGATGACGCTGCCCGAAGATTTCCACTTCCAGATAGACGCCATTGGTGAACTTGAGGCGATAAGCGGTGAATTCCAGCCGGTAATCCGTATGGGGGCGAATATTATTTACCTGGCACCAGACCCGGCCATTGCGGTCCGGCCCCCCTTCGATGGCCAAAAGCTTCCCCGGGTGCCCGCTAACCCGGCAAAAATACACCTTGCTGGGCTCTACTCCCGGTATCTTCCGAATATCCCGCTGCCAGCCCTCGGGCAGCTCAGGTGCGTCCCGAGATCCTACAAATCCCGGGTTGGGGATGAGGTTGGTTGCCTCTTTCGCCCTGGCAAGATTAGCAAAGAAGGCAAGCCACAGCACCAGGCTGACCAGGATTAACCTGAAGTTTTTCTGAAACACGTAGGTTCTTTCTGTCAAATAGACCGCATTGTCATTGCAAGGTTAGAAAGAACTTTGAACGCCCAAGAGCACTTTATGCTCATTGAACGAGTAGAAGCTAAAATTTGATCCCCTGTTATAGTAGAGGTAATCCAACCGTAACCGCAGCCATTTGGTGACTGGCCGGCTTAGCCCCCCGCCGGCGTAGATAATATTATCAACCCGGCTTTTCAGTTCGTTCGGTGCCTGGATCGAAATTATTATATATATATTGATTATTGTAATAAGAAAACGACATATATGAAGTAACATTAAAGTAATGCCAAAAATGAGTTAACGGTAAACAACAAACCGGAGTTAAAATAGCTGTTGTTCCAAAGATATGTGCGTGGAGTCGACGTCTTCCTGAAGGAGCGCTGGGCAACTAAAGACATCTGGGTATAACGGCTGAGCTTGTAGAGGGTTTGGATGCTTAAAGCCAAACCATTGGGGTTAAAGCCTCTAGTTCCGATATCCTTATTGTAATAATCGGTTATCGAATAACCAACTTTAACCGTACCGCTTAATTTAGCAGTTGGTTCCCAGCTTAACCCGACCATCGGGGTTTGGACCACGTTATCTGTCGATGGAGTCGTTCGGGTGGGTATGAATATTGGCAATATATTGGAACAGAAGCTGAAGTTTTTGGCCAAAATTTATAAAAAATTGTCGCCCCCGCGGTATGAGCCTGCGTAATCATTGAATCCGATAGATGTCCTTCACATAACTCAAGGAATCAAATTGGTAGTTTGTTTCAAGGCGCCACAGGTCCGCCATTTTATAGGCCGCCTGGAAATAGGGAGTGACTCGATTGTATACTCTTTTGCTGGCCAACCTTAAAGACTGGCCCAACCTGCATCAAGGAGGCCTCCTCAGTCGCGTTTCGGAAAGCGGCACCCACCCTCATGCTCAGTTTGCTGAAATTAAGCGCCGCATCCGCATTGACATTCTGGTCGTAATGGCTGTTTTCACTAAACCGGCTATATATATAGGAATTGCCGAGATACCCTAACGACAATCTGTGGGTGCCAGCCACAGGCAATTCAAACCGGATACCCGGGCTGATCATGTTGGCAAAATCGGATTTTTTGTTGTTATAGGTTTGAAAGAGGTTGGTGCGATAAAGAGCATCATATTCAAAATAGGGAGATAACTCTGACCGCCCCCAATTTGTGCGATTTCCAGCCCCGCTCCAAGCTGTCCTCGGCCCCGCCATAGCCGTAAGGCGCCAACGATTCCGGTCATAGGTCCAGACCCAAAGGTAGTGGTATAAGGAGCATATGGGGCAAAGGGAGTTTCTCCCGGGACATACTTCGGCAATACCTCAGGTGGCTTTTCCGGCGGCTTTTCCGGCGGCGCTTCCTCCTCCACTTGGGGGAGGTCAGATTTTTCAAGCTGAGGTTGCGCCGCCATGACTCCGTTTGCAAACAATATTAACAAGGTAGCGACACCAATACCCGCTAATTGCCTCATCCCCGGTCGGCAGTTTTCCATAGCTCCCCCTAAACTTTGTGTGTCGGGCCCAGCTTATCGGGCAGGACTGGCTATTCCTCCCAAGCCGCCTCCAGCAACACCAGTTACGCCACCACCTCCGCCCCCGGGAAAAGTCGGCCCTGCCCCTGTAGGTATTAACGGTGGCCCGGGGGGGCTATAGGCATAGGTCTCGGCCGCAGCATAACTTACCGCGGCCAGCGAAGCCTTGACACTCTCCAAGTCCGCACCCCGGGACATAAGATCATTAGCCACATACTCGAGATCCACACCCGGGAGAGTGGCAACTACGTTGGTCCCAGGAATATCATTGATCCCGGTTAACACTAATCCTTCTGCCAGTGCCATAACTTCGGCGCTCACAGGCTGAGGGGTCGAAGGAGGCTGTCCCTCCAGGATCACGGACATAGTGCCCGGATCCAGGCAAACCTCCCCCTCCTTCACGTTAGATTTTATACAGACCTTTCCTGTGGTAGCATAAACTACCGTAAAATTCTTTCCCGTGATAACAATGAAATCGGTTCCTCGGACCCCCATGGTGGCGGTTGAAGTCTTAACGGTAAATTCCGACGTTGACCCCTTCTTTAAGACAGGAACCACGACCTTCATCACACCCTGGATGAAGTCGAACCTCGCATTCCGTTCAAATTTTGATGGGTCAAACATGTAATTCTCGATGGCCACCTTGCTCTTGGGAGCAATGATTATCATCGAATTATCCCGGAACTGCAACTGGGCCCGGGAAAGGTCATAGGTTTGAACTACATCCCTCACCTCCACCGGGGTCTTAACCTTTGCCGGGGTGAACGGGCCTGCTTCCCCCTTCTGGTAATCCACTCGCTGTTCAACCCGGATAAAATTACCGACCTCTTCTGCTCCGGCCCAAATGGGAAAGAATATGACTAAAGCCATTATGATTATGATAGTAAACCCGATGTATTGGCGCTGGACCATTGCCACCCCCTCCCCCGGCGGATTCGTTAAGTTGTCAATAATTTTTTAATTTTCTATTCATCCAATATTCATCCAAAACTGTAAAAAAACAAGTCTTTTTTCTTGCCGGGGAAAGTTTAGGGGCTGTGCTCCAGAGTCTTGCCCAAATTGGCGGCGAGCTCCGGAGAGATATCCCGAAGGGCGAAGTATTGTTGCCAGGCCCCGGCCCGATTCCAGGATGATAGGTAGGCCAGGGCCAAATAATAGCGGGGCAAGCCCTGGCTGGGTTTCAGGCGCACTGCTTCTTGCAGCAAAACCGCAGCCTCTTTGGATTCACCCAAATCCTCCAGCAATAGCCTGCCACCATCCAGGTATGCCTGATAAAACCTTGGCTCTAACTTTATGGCCTGGTTAAAAGCCTCCAGGCCCTCTTGGGTGCGCTTTCCTTTGAGAGCGATATTCCCTAAATACCACCAGCTCTTGGCCCCATGGGCCGGATCACCTTTTGCTCGCTCCAGGCAATCTTTCGCCTTGCCCAGGTCGCCTCCCTTATACGCTAATTCTCCCAGGCGAAACCAGGCCTCGATCAGGTCAGGGGATAGCTTCGCAGCCTGATCATAATCTCCCGCGGCCGCCGCCGCCTTGCCTTGCCGCTCCCGAGCCTTACCCAGCCAAAGGAATGCCAGGGCGTATCCCGACAACCGCCGGGTCGCCTCTTCTAAATCCTTTTCGGCGCCATCCCAATCGTCCTGGTTATACCTGGCCACTCCCCGTCCAAAGAAGGCTTCGGGCAGGACCCCGGCTGAGTTATGGCGGTGGTAAATTTTTTTTGAGCTTCTGGCCATTCCCGCCGCAAACTTGACAGGACACCCTCCCAAAAATCTTTGATTCCCGGAGAATCAAACCTTTTTAAGGCCTCTCCCGGCCAGTTCAACCCCTCTTTTTTGCCATCGTTTTTGGGGAGAAAATGCTCCCGCTGGCTGGCCAGGCAAAGACCGTAGGTTTCAGATTTATTGGGGTCTCCGGCAAAGGCATGCAACATGCCCACCAATTCCCCCCGACGGTTGAGTACGGGGGAACCCGGTTCTGTCTCCAGATTTTCTGGCTCCAGCTTGAGCAAAGTCAATCGGGGTGAAAAGGGGAGTGTCTCGACCAGCTTTGCCTCCCGCAACTGCACCTCGGTTTTTTGTCTGATCCCCACCCAGACTTTTTCTGGCGGCTGCAACCGCGAGGCCGTGGTCACGGCGACTATTTTTGAGCTTTCCGGCTCTATCCGTAAGAGCGCCACATCTTGCAGGCTGTCCCAGCGGCTGATTTTCTGGATAACATGCAGGACGCCGTCAGCCGTCTTGACCACCCCGGCCCGACTGTCAGCCATGATACTGGCGCTGGTGAGCACGCTTCCTTCTTTGCCCACCAGTATCCCCATCCCCTGGCGTGTTGGGTTCCCCTGCTCATCCAGGCTTACCACAGAAACCAGGGCTTCGGCCGGTTCTTTGGCAATCCCCCCTGAGACCAGCAGGAAAAGCCAAACACAGCCCAGGCTTAGGCAAACCATGACAGCCTTCTTTTTCACGCCATTAACTCCGCCGTAATTTTAGGCCGAACCTGCGAATAGTGAGAAAAGAAGGAGATGATTTGGTGGAAGCATTTATAGAGAATGTTTCACGAATAGGTTATTAACCAAACTTGTTTAGTTCACTTCTGCCCTTTTTTGCTTCTGCAGGCACAGATGGGCTAACCGCTTGGCCTGGCGAACTTTTTTCGCGGGCACCGTGAGCAGGTATTCTTTCTGGTCGAGAGGAGTGACCCCTGCCTTCATTTCCGGGTTGAGTTCCACCAGGTCTTTCTCCGACATCTCCAGGGATTCGGCAAACATTGCCAGGTTGACGCCTCCGGGTACCTTCACTCTATCGCAGGCTCGTGGCGCTTGATAACTGACCTGCGCCATCCCGTATTTTCCCGGGTCTTTAGCGATGAGGGCCGCGGCAACTATTTGCGGCACATAGTTGCAGGTCTCTTCGGGCAGGAGCTTCTTCTGGGCCATGACCCAGAAATCCTGGATGTCGTTGCGGTTCATCACTCCCTCCACCCGGTTCTCCCCGGCATTGTACCCGGCGGCTGACAAGTACCAGCAGCCGAATTGCTTATATAAATCTTGCAGATACCGCGCCGCGGCCCGGGTGGATTTTTCCGGGTCCTGCCGCTCGTCCACCTGGTCGGTCACCTTCAGCCCGTAGCGTTTGGCCGTGCCTTCGATGAACTGCCAGATCCCCACGGCATCCTTGGGTGACCGGGCATAGGGGCTGAAGCCGCTTTCCACCAGAGCAATATAGATCAGGTCTTGGGGCAGGCCATACTCGGCAAAAATTCGCCGCATCATGGGCAGATAACGCCCGGATCGGGCCAGGGCGGCCTGAAAGCTGGCTTTTTGCGTGTGCGAAAACGTTTTCAGGTACGACTGCACCGGCCCGTTCAGGACCAGAGGCAGATCAGAGGCCACCCCTTCCGGCAACCCCTTGAACATTCCGTTTTGCTCCAGCAACGCCTGAATCTCTCTCCCAACTGCGGGTCCGGGGCTTTGGGCCCGGCCCCGGAGCAGAGATATTCCTTGGGTATTAATCCCCCGGAGGCGCCGGATGCTTCTTTCTCCAGCCTGGGTAACTGGCGCTCGCCGGTTAATGCCGAGCAACCGGCGAGCATCAAGATCAAGCCCAGCAGCAACCCCGGGACCGGACCGCATCCTCTGGCCAGAAAACTGAACATCGAGGCGATTACCTTATGGAAGATCAGGGTGAGTGGTCGAAGGAGGGTAAAGGAACAGCTTTAAAATCGGCCGCATTGATAAGGACACACTGAAATCATCCGGAATCACCTGCATCTGGCTTCCTCTCGGCGCCATTATCCAAAATCCGCTAAACCGGACAAATCATGTGGTATGAATTGCGGTTATTTGCTATCGATAAGGACTTGCTATTCCCCCAATCCCGCCTTTTGCCTTTCCTTCAGTTCCTTTAGCCTTTTCTCGAGTGTGCTTTTCTCCAGCTTTAATTTGTCTAACTCCTCTTGAAGGTTTTCCGTATCGCCACCGGGAAAAGTTGGCCCCACCCCTGCCGGTGCAGCTGGCGGAGGCGGGACGGCCGCAGGAGCAGCTGGAGGTACAGCCCCCCCGATAGTGAGCGAGGATTTAAAGGATTCTACCTTTTTAGCGGACAGACCGGCTTTACTGAGCTCATCCAGGGACTTGTAGGGCCGGTTGGCAATGATTTTTTTGGCTGCGGCTGGGCCCACACCCGTGACCGCCTCAAGTTCCGCCTGACTTGCGGTGTTGATGTCCACCAGGCTCATTTTCTCGGCAGCAAGAGAAGTTCCCTGGCTAAAGGTCAGAGCCAAAGTCACTACAGCAATCACCAGCGCAGCCCGCCAGCTTGTCCAAACCAAGTTGTCAATGCCTCCATTCATGAGCAACCTCTTTCCTTATATTACCCGAGATTATGCTTCAACGTACTATAATTAGCTTAAACTTTCATATGTTAAGACAAAATTTTATGGCAAAAACATTCTTCATTTTTTCCCTTATTAGGGGAGTTCCTGCCCGCATTTCGGACCAGGTCACTTGCCCGCGCCAGGATGCTCAGCCATATATCCACACGGTTTTCAGCAACTTGCAAATCCACCCTTTTTACAAACCAAGGCTTTCCCAAACCCAAAATGCGTTGGTAAAGGTCGGTGTCCCGCATTTGAATCCCCTCCTCGGGAATTCTTTATACAACACCAACCCACCCACGACAAATCCAGTAAGGACCTAATACTTCCGCTCTTATTGATGCAGCTTTCGAAGGAGACAGCGATGCGGATATATGACCATAAAGCAACTTTTAGATAAAGGTGCAACCCCTAATGCCATAGGGAGAGGGGGAGGAACAGCTTTAAAATCGGCCGCATTGAAAGGACGCACTGAAATTATCCGGAATCTTCTTTATCTGGCTACCTCTCGGCGCCATTATCCGAAATCCGCTAAACCGGACAAATCAGGTGATAGGAATTGCGGTCATTTGCTATCGACAAGGACTTGCTATCCCCCCCAATCTCGCCTTTATCGTTTGCTATCAGTGCCTTTATCTTTTGCTCGAGTATGCTTATCCGCAGCTCTAATTTGTGTATCTGGTTTTGAAGGTTTTGCGACCCCGGGCGCTTGAAAAGTTTTCGCCAAGCCCCCAACAGGCCAAGCTCCCAGGACTAGGATGAATATGATCATGGCACTCTTGCTTCCCAAACTTTTGATCACTTTACACATGGTGGACCTCCTTGAGATTATCACCAGATTAGTGGTGATTAGGAATATTAATAATGTTTTTTATAAACTTTTCTACTAACCCATACAACATTTGCACCATAAAGACAAGCTAATTATTTTGGGCAAATAATTTTTCTGCTTTCGTGGCGGCTGCGGGTTTGGATCACGTACCAGCCAGATTCACCAATGCCGTCATCCTCCTGGCGATCAGCTTCTCGCAGAGACCATTCATGCTGATATTCTTCCATGATTATGCTCCGCCTCCTGATTGCTCTAAAGTGACATTTCCGAAAAACGTTACATTTACCTTAAAACTCCATATGTCGTGGAGCCGAATTTTAACAAGTTTAAATGATTATCTTTCAGCCTCCACACTTTCCTCAGCCAATTCGGCACAGACCGACCGTCCCAAGAGATCCACTCCTACTACCAGACGCCTCTTACCTTGCTTACGCCGCAAGATAACCCCTGTAGCTCCTGCTAGGGGGCCCTCAACCACACGAACCCGCTTGCCCGGGGTTAATTTCGCCCAAGGAAAGACTGGCTGGCCGCTATTTAGCAATTTCTGAATGCTTGCTACTGTTTCATTGGGCACCTCGTTGCACTCTCCTTTGGATCCCAGGATGCGAACCACGCTGGGATTTCTAATTATATCGTTATAGGCGCAATCGTTGAGATCGGTATGAACGAAGAGGTAGCCCGGAAATAAGGGGGCATTGATAAGGAGCTTCCGGTCGCGCCGACGGCTGGGAACCGTTACCCGGGGGAAAAAGGTTTCAATGTTTTTCCCCTGCAGGGTCAATTCGACCTTCGCTTCATGGTGGCTGTAAGCGTGAACAACGTACCAGCGCCGATGGTCTTCCTCAGGGGTAAGTCTTTCCATATCCGGAACATCCGGCTTTTTCTGGACAGGGTTCCCTTCCATGATTAAATCATCCTTCCTGGAATTCGGTAAATTCTGCCCCTACTATCCTCCATAATGAAATTATCGGAGGATCGCTTATTGCTTACTCTGGCTCCTCGCGTCCCGGCTTGTTCACGA
The DNA here is from genome assembly GCA_963841475.1 of uncultured delta proteobacterium. Classification (GTDB taxonomy): domain Bacteria; phylum Desulfobacterota; class Desulfobaccia; order Desulfobaccales; family 0-14-0-80-60-11; genus 0-14-0-80-60-11. The sequence goes on along the minus strand of CAWJCT010000004.1, from coordinate 782,374 downwards.
ACCTGAAAGGCAGAAGAAATATAGGAATGCCGGTCTCCCTGGAAATAATCTTGACTACCTCGAGGTCGGGAATGCGTTGTCCTAAAATATAGTTAGTTAAACTGACTTGCGTGAAGCTGGGAAAACTAGCCTGGATTGCTTTAAAAAGACGTTGGCGTCCCTTAGTCCCTTTTAATTGAATCCATTGCTTTAATGGCATCCCTCACTCCCCATTAATTCAATAGCGATTTAAATATAGGGGGAACAGCTAGTCATAATATTGTCGTTTAGGACAAAACCAGATCATGCCCTGGATCGAAGGGTTGAAAAACATTTTTTTTTAGAGCTCTCACCCAGCGTTGACCTCTCGGCTCCACCCGGGATAAATGGACTGGGATTCTCTTTGGGTAATGCTGGAAGCATTGTAGGGGAGGTAACAAGTTGTTGAGAACCTTCGTAAAAAGATAGCTTACGCATCGTAAATTACAGCATGACCACTAAATTATGCTGTAAATCAAGTACGTTATCCTAATTATGGGTATCGGGTACTACCGCTTCTTCGGTGAATCCACTTTTCCCAGTGCGGGAGTTATTTACATCTTTTTCAATCAGAATTCCCAAGTAATCCTCTTTTTTGGCCGTTCGCAGAACGCAAATTGATTCATTTCGAGATCATGAACTGTATAAATTTTCCGAAGGGCGAGATACCAAGGATTTTATCATCATTAATTCAAAATGTTATTCCATTAAAAGTTTACTCATAATTTCTAAGGTCCAAAAATATACCTAATATGCATAAAAGTCAACTAAATCTAGCAGCGATTAATTTTTTATAATAATTTAATTATATTAAGTAGTTAGGAACAGTCCCTGATTTATGCACGCCGCAGATTTTTCAAAACATGTTTTTACCTCCGGGTTTTCCGTCTGCTTAACGTGGATAGGCACCCCTGCCGCCAATGTCCACCTGATGGAAAGTTTTAACGGGCCAAACCCTAGGGTTAAAAAATATATCTCAGCCAACCACTATTCCCCGAATTTTGTAGGCTCCAGGTAGGCAAGGAAAGCAAAAGCGGGTCTCGAGCCCTGCCCCTCCGTCTGCTCCCCCTTTCTATGAGAATTAAGTGGCAGACGCCCTATGAAGATATATGAATTTCCCATAAAAGCGATTAGGCAATCCCTAATTCTTATTGCCGAAAACCCTCAATTTTATTGATACATGCGAACGAGGCGGTCTCCGTGATCCTCAGACAGGCTTAAACTTCTAAAGAGGTCAATCCCCGGCGGATAGCGTAGTTGGTGAGTTCGCCGACACTGTGAATCCCCAATTTGGTCATGACCTGTTTGCGGTGGGCTTCGAGGGTCTTGACGCTGACACAGAGACCATCGGTGATTTGGTTGGTCGTTCTGCCTTCGGCCATGAGCTGCAGCGCTTCCCTTCCCATAGGCGACAGGACGGAAAACGCCGAGGCATTCGTGGTCTGCCAACCAGTCACAAAATCCCTGATCACGATGTCCGAAACTCCCGGACTCAAGTAGGTCTTTTGGTCGACTACGACGCAGTAATCGCATAATTATAAATTATTCCTAAGCCAAGAATTGCTTTCGCAATTTTCACCCAAATAGGCCGAAGTGGAAAGGGAAAGCAAATAGGGAATACGCCAATTTTGAGTTTCGAATTTTTTTAGGTTTGACAGTCAACGATAAAATCAGTCTAAAGTTGAAAGTTGGCGGCCGCGAGCTCCTTCGCCCTGTTCAAGGGGAGATCATGGCGTACATTATCCAAAGAAACGGGCGATGGAACAGGTCCCCGCGGGAAGCCGCTTTTAGGGTTCTTTGTCAAAAATTCCTGGCCTCCTAATGTAGCCTCTTTAGTTGGTGCCTGAGCTCAATGATAACCCCTACTGCCCCATAAAATTCACCTTTTGGTTCTTCGATCGGCCCCGCGGTCAGCACCGCGTTAAGCCAGCCCCCATCCTGGAGCTGCAGCGGGAGAGGGACACCGGCGGTAGTTTCACCCCGGAGCCCACTTGTCAGGCAAGCCTGCAGCCTGTCCCAGGCTTGTGGTAATAACGTCGGGGCCAGAGCCTTTAAAATCTCACTACTCCCTTTCCAGACACTGATTCTCCCCTGCGGCCCTGACAGAATCTCGAGTTTCTGCTCCAGTTGCTCCTGGCGGGTGATATCTGTCCAACAGGCTATGATCTCAACGGGCTGCCCGGAAGCATTGATCACCAATCTGGCATTGGTCTGGACCCAGGCATAGGCCCCGTCCTTTTTGCGGACCCGGTATTTGCCCATGGCCTGGCGATCCTCGAAAAGGTTCGCTATAATCCATTTCGCCTGGTCGCTATCATCCAGGTGCACCAGGCTGAGGTCAAAAAAATGGATCCCGAGGATTTCCTCGGGATCGTACCCGAAGTTACGAATATAATCGCTCACAAAGGTGACGTGATGGGGAGGATTGAGGTCGATAGTGAAGATGACCGCAGGAGTGGTATCAATAATTTGTTCCATTCGGGCTTTAACCGCCTCCAACTCCCTGGTACGCTCCACCACCCGATCTTCCAGTCTTTTGGCGAATCGCTCCAGGGTGCTTTCCATCCGTTTTCTGGCAGTAATATCAACTCCTAAAACCGCAATTTTAGATACCTTGCCGTCTGGGTCAAAGATAGGGTTTACATGATTTTCGAAGTAAATATTGTCCCTGGTATCCTCAAACAGGAGCGGCCGACCTGTAGCCGCGACCTGTTCAAGGAATACTTTACGCCGTCGGGCCACTTCGGGAGGAGAATGCTCATATATAGAGGTTCCCAGGATTTCTTTCGGGCTTTTACCCAATCTCCGGGCCATTATCCAATTGGCGGCCAACACCATCCCTTCGGTATTCATTAGAAAAAAGGATTCGGGATTGGCCTCAATCAGAGTGCGCAATGTGGTCTCACTTTCCCCCAAAGCTTCTTCCATTTCCTTCCTCTGGGTTATATCAATTGAAATCCCACCAATTGCCGTCACCCGGTCGTCATCGCCTAAGAGGGGAAAATTGATGGTTTGGAGATAATGCTTCTTGCCTTTTATTAGCGCAATTTCTTCGAAAGCCTCCGGTTTTCCGGTTGCGGCAACCCGTTTGGTCCTCTGCAGAAACAATTCGGCAGTGCCTCCTGAAAATAGCTCTTCATAAGAGTGCCCAATGACGCCCTCTTTTTGTTTACCGGTCAGGTTTTCCCAGGCAGGGTTGACTAGTCGGTAAGCCCCATCGACCGTGGTGCTATAAACCGGTGTCGGGGCGTGCTCCAAAATCGAATTAAGGAGTTCTTGGCTTTCCTTGATATCCCGTTCTGCCACCACTCTCTCGGTGATATCTCGAGCCACCGCTGCGAAGTATCGCTTGTCTTTGAAGTCCACTGGACACCCCCGGACTTCCAGGTAAATGCGACGGCCGTCTTTATGGAGGTGGATGGACTCAAAGCAGGTCACCTTGCCACTGGCAACCTCATCCAGGCGCCGCCTTGAGGTCTCTCGGAGTTCCGGCACCACCAGGTCGTAAACTTTTATTTGAATAAATTCTTCTCGGGTATAGCCTCGGCTCGAGTAGGCCGATTGGTTGGCAAAGATGATGTTGCCGGCCAGGTCATGGACTATGATTGAGTCGAAAATGGCCTCTATGAGAAGATAAAAGGGAAAGAAATCAGGAGAGGGACTGGCTGGAAGGTCCCTGCTTCCAACCTGTCCATTTTCTGGCTTATGCAATGGTTTTTCGCATAGAGAAGCCTCTTCCTGGGCAAGGTCAACAGGGGTCGTAATGATCGGGTCTTCGTCATCCATACCATTCCATCCTGAAGGTGATCGCTTTTGACTCACTCTGGATCCTCGTGTGCCGGTCAAAAGACCCGTGACGACCAGTGAAGGCACCGAATGAATACAAAATCGGAGTAAAGCCCAAAAGTAAAAGCGAGTCTTGCCGGTCAAGTTTTATGGTAATAACTGCCGGAGGCTCGAAATTATCCACCAGATAGGAGGGAGTCCCCCTCCGCCCAAAACCGAGTATCAAATGAGAGGCCCTGTTGACCTCGGAAAGCCTGCATGGATAATGCTTCCACCAGCATTCAAACGAGCTAACACTTTGGCCCCAGCAGGCCTCAAATGGGTGACAAAATTTCGCATTATGTTTAGAAAGTTAAACATAATCGAGAGAAGTATATTTTGTATTGTATGGAAATACTTAAAATAATTATCCTGGCACAAAATTTGTATGGATATTGTATAGACATAGTCCATGATTGCAACCTCAGAAAATGCCAAGGGATGTGAACAATGTTCTGGATTACAGCATTGTCTGGCCTATTTATCGGGATGCATCTGGCTTTGACCTACCCACGTTTGGGCGGCAGCAGGCAGACGCCATTATGCTGTTCCGCCTCAGCTCAGGCAAGAAGAGATGGCCGGTGCCCATGGCCATCTTTTCGAACCTGGCGAAACGCAGCCTGTGGCTAATATTTCTAAAACATAGAAGTACATAGAAGGCATTTTTTAAGATTTGAGCTTCGCCAGAGCCTGACGATATCCTTTTGCATGTGAAATTAATTAAACGATCTTCCTTGCAAAGGCAACCTTTCTTTGTAAATAAAATAGAGCAAAAATATTTTTATAAAATCTCGGAGGCAAAGCTCATGGGACCCTCTGGGTGGTGAATCAGAGGAAAGGCTGAAGCTACCCAGAATCGGCTCAGACAGAGTCCTGTCCCCTTGACTATCCGACACTTATCCCTACTTTTTTTATCTAAATATATATATGGAAAGGCTGGAATTTATGCCTAAAGAGCAACAGACACAATCTATTGATGAGAGCGATCTTCACATTACCCAGCGAGTGAAGAGGATTTTTGACCAAGGCAATCTTACCCAAGAAGACCTGGCCCAGGAGCTTGCCATCTCGCAGCCGCACGTGAGCCGCCTATTAATGGGGAAAACGGCCTGGCAAAACAAATATCTTTACCGGCTCACCACACTTTATAATGTCAGCATAAGCTCTCTTTTGCTTGATCCCCAGGAAGTCCCCATCGTCTCTCACATTGAAAATGACGAGGGGTTTCAGTATACGGCCACCGTTCAGCAAAATGTTTGGCTCGGCAAAGCCCCGGCCCCGCCGGGGGAACCCAACCTGGCGGAGTTGTATTGTCTTCAGGTCAAGGGGGACTTTTTTAAACCCTTTTTCGGCTCTGGGAGCTTTATATATGCCCAGAAGGATGGCAATGACATTCAAGAGGATATGCTGGTTATCTATCTGAGTGAAAATGCCTACGGCTTGTTGAGACAGGTTAAATTTGATGGCGATACCATTATCTTAAAAAGCCTGTCACCCTCGGGAAAATATATAATACGGCCTAGAACCCATCTCCGACTCCTCGAAAGAGTGATATGGATTAAAATCTAAGTTGATCGAGGCTTTCCTTATTTCCCCCGAGGTTACACAGGAGTCAATCAGCTGTCAAAGAGCGGCGTCCTTCCGGGCATAACCTGTCGACGCTTTCCAGAGAGGCCCTACCCTGATCTTCAGGTAAGACTTCAAGTCATAAAATTGTTGCGGAAAGCTCGCAAGGTGCTGGTGTTCAAGACGTCGCGGGTGTTGAGGGAAATAATAAATTGGTCATAGGAAATTCTGCTCCCCCCGTGTGAGACTCTGTGTGAGAATTTCTTTCTAAAATCTGGAAAGGGTGGAAAATCAACCAAAATATGGAACCGGTAAGCCGTGCTTTTTCAGTATGTTGCAATAAATCGAGGAGGTTGTGAAACTCAGGTATTCTGCCTCTCACGCCGGCGACCGGGGTTCAAATCCCCGTGGGGACGCCATCTTATAACTACCTGTTTTTACTATTTATTCTTTCAGCAACCCACCTCAAAAAGCTATTCCCAGACTGTCCCCAGTGTTGTGCGGCTCAGGTAAGTCCTTGTCTTTTTAGGGAAAATCACCTAAAATTAAAGTTCGATTTTGCGGGTAGTAGCCTACGGACTTAGCGTCTCCTTCCCTGACGCATTGCCAAGGTGTGCCATGATGGATTTCAAAACGTTGCTTCTCAAGCATCAGGCCTTGCTCGCCGAAAACCAGGCATTGAAAGAAGAGAACCTCGCCTTAAAGGCCCGGCTGGGTCTGGCCGAATCCCCGGAAAGCCAATCTTCTCAGGAAGGGGTTCAGCAGAATGCCTCCCGATCGGAACCGTTGTTCCACCTCAAAGATAGGGCGAATCCCACGGAAAAGATCCGACTCTTCATGTCCTTGTTTAAGGGGCGGGACGACCTGTATGCGAAAAGATGGGAGAGCAAGGAAGGCAGGGCCGGATATGCGCCTGTCTGCCTGAATGAATGGAAACCTGGTTTTTGCGGCAAGCCTGAAGTCAAGTGCGCTTTCTGCGCCCATAGATTATATGCCACTCTGGATGAAAAGGTCATAGAAGCCCATCTGCGGGGAAACCTCGTTGCCGGCATCTATCCCCTGCGCCAGGATGAAAAATGCCACTTTCTGGCCATCGACTTCGATAAAGATGGCTGGCAGGAGGATGTGGCCACTCTCAAAGATGTTTGTACGGCCTTTGATGTGCCGGTGGCGATTGAGCGTTCGCGCTCCGGTCATGGCGCCCACGCCTGGTTCTTCTTCGCTGACCCGGTTGCCGCGAGTCTGGCACGAAAATTCGGTTCGGCGTTGCTTACCTTCGCCATGAGCCAGCGGCATCAAATCAAGTTCAAATCCTACGACCGATTCTTTCCCAATCAGGACACGATGCCCAGGGGTGGATTTGGCAATCTGATTGCCCTGCCGTTACAGAAGGCGGCGCGGAAAAATGACAACAGCGTCTTCATCGATGAGCGTTTCCATCCCTATGAGGACCAGTGGGGATTCCTGGCTCAAATCAGGAGACTTTCCGAAGACGAAATCGGCGCTTTGATTTCTCAACTCTGCCATGGAAGCGAACTTGGTGAGCTGAAACAAGACGATGAAGAGGCCACAAAACCCTGGGAGACGAGCCGGAGCAAACTCTCACGGCCTGAGTTTCCGAACGTAATGCAGTTGGTCAAAGCCAATATGCTTTACATAGGCAAATCCGGCATTTCCCAGAGGGCGTTGAACACATTGAAAAGGCTGGCCGCGTTCCAGAATCCTGAGTTTTACCGGGCACAGGCCATGCGCATGTCGACCTACGGAAAACCGCGCATCATCTCCTGCGCTGAGGAAACGCCTGAGTACCTTTGCCTGCCGAGAGGGTGCGAAATGGATCTCGCGACCCTGCTTGCAGAAGCTGGCGTTGAGGTCGAATGGTCCGACAAGACCCATCCGGGAAGACGCATCGAGGTTGCCTTCACCGGGGTGTTGAGGGAGGATCAGGAGCTTGCCGCGGAGACAATGCTGAAGCATGATTGCGGTGTCCTGGCGGCGGCCACGGCCTTCGGGAAAACGGTCATTGCAGCCAGGCTGATTGCCGAGCGAAAGACCAACACGCTCATCTTGACGCACCGGCAACAACTTCTGTCGCAATGGATGGCGAAGCTGGCCGAGTTTCTGAAAATCGATATGGAACTTCCCGTGGCGGCGACCAAGCGGGGGCGAAAACCGAGGCAGAGCCTCATCGGGCAGATCGGTGCAGGAAGAGCGAATCCGGGTGGTATTATCGATGTGGCAATCATGCAGTCACTGGCGAGTGGTGGAGAGGTGAAGGAGTTTATTTGGGATTATGGCATGGTGATTGTTGATGAATGTCACCATGTCCCGGCATTCAGCTTCGAGCAGATCCTCAAGAGGGTCCATGCCAAATACATCTATGGTTTGACTGCAACGCCGGCCCGGCGTGACGGGCATCATCCGATTATTTTCATGCACTGCGGCCCGGTAAGGTACCGAACGGACGCCAGGAAGGAGGCGGAGAAACGACCATTCGAGCACTATGTTATTCCCCGGTTTACCGGCTTTAGAGCGCCATTTGACCGGGAAGAAAAGGATATGTCGATCCAGGAGTTCTACTCCGGGATCGTCACGGACGAATTGCGTAATCAGCAGATTACCGATGATGTAATCAGAGCTCATGAAAACGGCAGAAACGCTCTCATCCTGACCGAAAGAACGGTCCATGTGGAATTGCTGGCCGGGAAGCTGGGCGAGAAAATACCCGATGTGATTACCCTCACCGGCGGGAGGGGAGGGAAAGAGACCAGAAATGTCTTGGCAAGAATCGCCGAAACGCCGGCCTGCGGGCAATTGACGTTGGTTGCCACCGGCAGATATATCGGAGAGGGCTTTGACGAACCCCGGCTGGATACTTTGTTTTTGGCTATGCCCATATCTTGGAGAGGGACGCTTCAGCAATACGCGGGCAGACTGCACCGATTGTTCGAGGACAAGAAAGAGGTACAGATCTATGACTACGTCGATATACACGTCAGAACCCTGGAGAAGATGTACCAGAAAAGGCTGGCTGGATATGCCGCTATCGGCTATCGGGCCAAATCGGAAGGCATCGCGGGGGAACCCGCCGATATTATATTCGATAACACCAACTTCCTCTCCGTTTACCATAACGACATGATGAACGCGGCGCGTGAGGCGGTGATTGTCAGCCCCTTCGTTACGAAGCGGCGAGCCTTGGCAAATGCTGCCGAACCTGGAAGCGGCATTGGCAAAGAGGGTTTCCGTGGTCGTGGTCACCAGGCCAACAAATGCCTACAAAGATAAGGACCGACCAGCCTTAGAGGAAACTCTCGCCTCGCTGCAAGGCACTGGCGTGCGCCTCCTGTTCAAAGCCAACATCCATCAAAAATTTGCCGTCATCGACCAGAAAATCGTTTGGTACGGCAGCATCAATCTTCTCAGCTACGGGAGTGCACAAGAAAGCATCATGCGGCTGGAAAGCTCAAATATCGCCCAGGAATTGCTGAAAGACCTTGGAAAATCGAACAGCGCCTGATTGCCTGGATGACGAAACCGAGCTTTTTCTTTTTTCTTTGGTACCCATAGCTAAAGTTTGGTAACCTGTGTAGTAGAAGAAAGAAGTTGCGGAATTCGCAGGTTCTCACCCTGGAGGGGTTGACCATGGTCGAGGAAAAATTGGCGAAGAGCGACCGCATCCTGGAGGAAATGGTAAGCCGGCTGATAGCGGCTTTCAATCCTGACCACATTTATCTCTACGGCTCCAGGGCCAGGGGGGAGGCCGGGCCGGACAGCGATTACGACCTGATGCTGGTGGTGTCCGCCTCCCAGGTCCCTCGCTACCGGCGGGATCAGCAAGCCTTTCGGGCCCTCTGCGGCCTGGGGGTCCCCAAGGGGGTTATTGTTCTCACTAGAGCAGAGTTTGAGGCGGGCCGTAAGGTGATCTGTTCACTCCCGGCTACGGTGCTCCGGGAGGGGAGGCTCCTCTATGCAGCCTGAGAAGCTGGCCGAGGTGCGGTCCTGGCTGAAAAAGGCGGCCAGCGACTTGCGTGGGGCCGACATCGACCTGGCTGCATCCCCGCCCTTTATTGAAGATATGCTGTTTCATTGCCAGCAGGCCGCTGAGAAAACCATGAAGGGGTTCCTAACCGCCCATGACCGGATTTTCCGCAAAACCCACGACCTTGATGAACTGGCCTCCGCCTGCGAAGCCGTTGACCCCACTCTGAAAGAAGTTCTGAATCCAGCCAGAGACTTGACCGTCTTTGCCTGGGAGTTTCGCTACCCTGGAGAGGCTGAGGTCCCTTCCCTGGAGGAGGCCAGGCAATTCCGGGCCGTGGCTGTTGAGGTCTATCAATCCGTCCTAGCTCGTCTTCCCCAAGAAACCCATCCGCAATCCCTTTCGGATAGTATGCCCATTAATTAAAAACCTGCCTCAGCCAGGGTAGCGGGAAAATTTGAAATGTCCGGCGCGGTGAGGCAAAAGGTTCGAAAATCTTCTATGAAGGTATGCCATTATTTGTAAGTAATATCGGTTAGTTATTAACCGCTCGCAACTCAGTGCGCCGTTTGGCGGAGGGTAACGGCTCCGTCAGACGGCTTTTTCTTTTGGACAAGGTCTGAAGAGCCGTTTTCATCTCCGACAACCCATGCAGGTAGCGCTGGGTCGTGTTGGATTTTTTGTGCCGCAGGATTCCCTGGATAACAATTACGGGTACCCCCTCATTAGCCAAGATGCTGGCCGTCAAATGCCGGATGGCATGGAGGCCAAAAGGCCGGACCCCGGCACTGGCGCACAGCCGCTTCATCCGATGTTGGCGATAAAGATACGGCGCGCCGGTTTGGGTTAAGCTGTGAGTCAAGCTGACCAACAGCACAGAGCCACAACCAAGGAGGCAGGCCATGGGAAAAAGTCTACTGTATGTGGGGTTGGATGTCCATAAGATGTCGGTTGACGTAGCCATTGCCGAAGCCGGTCCCGCCGGCGAAGTAAGGTTCTACGGCCGCATCGGTGGGGACCTGGAGGCCCTGGACAAGGTGACCCGCAAGCTTCAGGCCCAAGGCGCCGAACTGCGCTAGCCACAGTGAAGCCGGACACCCCCCTCATCGGCGCTACCGGGGAGCGGTCCGCAACAGCCTAGCCAGGGCCAAGGCGTCCCGGCGGTCGTTTTTCAAACGGTCGCCGGGGCGCCGGAGAATCAAGGCGGGGGCGGCCACCAGGCACTCCAGCCCTCGGGCCGTCAGGTGCCGGTAAACCTGGTAGCCGCAAGGACCGGCCTCGGAACTGACGCCGATTAAGGTGCCTGACGAAGACGACGAAGCCCTCTTGGACCATAAGCAGGCCCGGCCCAGCAGATCGTCCTCCAGGAATACCTGGACGCGGTACGGGAGGCCAGCGCCCGGGTGCTGCGTCTCACCGGGCAGATCCGGGACCTAGTCCCCCAATGGCGTCAGGCACCCTTCGTCGCCGCCTACCAGGCCTTGCGCGGGGTGTCCCTCATCGTTGCGGCCACCGTTGTGGCGGAAGTGGGAGACCTGGACCGGTTCAACAACCCCAAGGAACTCATGGCCTATCTGGAGCTGGTACCCTCGGAGCACTCCAGCGGCGCCTCGGTGCGCCGGGGTCGGATCACCAAAACCGGCAACAGCCATGCCCGCCGGGTCCTGGTGGAAGCTGCCTGGGCCTACCGCATGCAAGCTCAGGTCACCCGGCACTTGTTAAAGCGCCAGGAGGGCTTACCGGAGCGCGTCCGGCAGGTCGCCTGGAAAGCACAGCTCAGGCTCTGCACCCGTTATCGCCGCCTTCTGGCCCGGGGCAAGGCAAGGCAAACCATTGTCATCGCCTTGGCCCGCGAGTTGGCAGCCTTTCTCTGGGCTATTTGCCGGGCCGTGGCGCAGGCAACTGGAGCGCCGGGCCAAGCAACGCACCGTGGCCTTTCTGCTGCGTCACGGCCGCGTTTATCAGGGCAAAACCACCTGGGGCCGGGGCCATTGGGCCTGGCTCCTGCAACAAGTTGAATTCTTGCTGTTCTGGAAGCAAACCCTCATGCTGCCCTTTGAAGGCGGTGATCTTGTCTCCCAGGGCTTTGATGCGCTCCTGCAATTGTTTCAGTTCCGCTTCTAAGATTGGGTGGTGGATTGGGCCTGGGCCTCCCGGGTCTTAAGATTTTGTTCTAAATAAAGGGAGGCCAACGTTCCCGCAACTTTTTGTACCATGCCCGGATTTTTCCCCCGAAAGGCGATAGAAAAGGCAATGGTCACATCTTGCTGATTACCTTGCGTTTCTTCTGTTTCCCCGCAGCCACCTCGGCGCTGATCGTATCCAGTTTGATATCATTGCGCATCTTCTCGGTGATTTCTTCCCGGGTTAATTTTCCCCGGAGATCGGGGTAGAGGTTGAATTGCTTGATAATTTCCCCGAGCTTGACCCGGGAGAGAATCTGTTGGGTCAGACTCTGGATCCGCTGATCCGCAAACCCAGTAACCGTGGACCGGACGAACTCCTCGGGAATCTGTTGTTCCTCGATCAAGATGGTGGAACTCGATTCATAAATGGAGGGTAACAGGCGGGCCACCAGGATAGTCGCTACCAACACTACCAGGGCCGGAATAATAAAATAGTTTTTTCGGCTTTTCAGAACACTTACATAATAGCCGATATCTTGGGTTTCATCGGGCCTCATCTTTTTACTCTTCCAGGTGTCGAGAGTCTTGATTCATCCAACATCGTTCGTTGAGCACTCCCCGGTCCTCAAATTAATTCCGGTTGATAAATATCATGAATCCGGATTAAGCCCAGGCACCGTTGGCTGCACGAGTCCACCACCGGGAGGACGGAGATCTGGGAGGGGCGATCCTCCATCAACCGGGTGGCGTCCCTGAGGCTGGCCTCCGGGGTGATGGTGATTGGTTGCCGCATCATGCAGTCGGCGGCATGGAGCAAACGGATATCTTCATGGGTGAGGAGAGCCCGCCGCAAGTCGCCGTCGGTAACGATCCCCAGCAACTGAAAGGCTTCATCCACGACGCACGCCGCCCCCAGGGGGCGCTGGGACATGGCAATGATCACCTGGCGCAAAGGGGTATCCGGCTTGACCCAGGCCACAGCATCATTTCCGTGCATGACATCTGCCACTTTTAGCCAGAGGTTCCGCCCCAACTGGCCGGCGGGGTGGTAACGGGCAAAATCTTGATCGGTAAAACGCCGGGCCATCATTAATGCCACGGCCAAAGCATCCCCCAAGCCCAGGGCTGCAATGGTGCTGCAGGTCGGGGCCAGATTCAGGGGGTCGGCCTCCCGGTCCACCCGGGCATCCAGAACCACGTCAGCCTGTTTGGCCATGGATGAGGTCAGGTTGCCCACGATGGCGATCAACGGCGACCGGAATTGCCGCAAGATGGGGATGAGCCGCAGCAATTCCGCGGTGCTGCCGCTTTTGGAGATCAGGATACTGGGGTCCCCCGGGGTATAGATCCCCAAATCGCCATGCACAGCCTCGGCGGCATGGAGGAACACCGCCGGGGTTCCGGTACTGGCCAGGGTGGCGGCGATTTTTTGCCCGATGTGCCCCGATTTGCCGATGCCGCTGACCACAACTTTGCCCGTATGTCCCAGCAGCAGTTCCACGGCTTTGGTCAAGTTATGATCCAGACGATCCGCCGCCGCCGCCAGGGCTTGAGCCTCGACCTTCAGCACCGCTCGGGCTATTTCCCGCCAATCAGACGCCGGATGGGATGGTGGCATTTTCTTTACTTGAGAACCAGTCAATGGAAGCCCTTCATCTATTATAACGATTCATCATAGCCAACTGCAGCCAATATACTTCATTTCTGATAATGGATAGGATACGTACACGCAAATTGTATCCAGGCCATATGCGCATGGGCGGATCCAGCGGAGCTGGTCAGATCTGTTTTAGCCCCATAACTATACCCCGGTTCCACTGACAATTTTTCGGTAATCTGATAACTCAGTTTAGAGTTGATTGATATTTTATGCGGAAGTATGCAACTTCTAAACTATAATTGCAAGTAGTTATGGGGATGCCCCCTTATTTGGAACATTTTGAGTGAAAAAATTTCGCTTTTTGGGGGATACCCCCCAGGCTTTACCTGAGGATCAGTTTTTTGGGGACAATTCATCTCAACTGGGGAAGCTACATGTAACAGGCCTTGAAACGACCCCAAAAGGCTTTAAAAACTCCTACCCTTGCTCTGACCATTAGTCGGGTGGCTTTCGTTGAAATTTTGGCTGATATATCGGTCTTACGTGGATGTTTTCGGCCAGCGCCGCCATCGACGTAAATGCCCTCCTCCCCTTATACCGCCAGAAACCAGCAGAGATATTTTGGCCAACCCAAAGGAGAGCAGGGTTATGGTTGAACCATGACCGCATGACCGGTTTCGATAGGGTGATCCCCCTGATGAGTCTTTTGGGTCATGCTCCCCAAGCAGCTGGACCATTGGAAGGAGAAGATGGGAGGGTGGCATTCCCCGGCAACCGAAAGGGGAGGGAACTGTACGAGGCCCCTCCCCCACCTGCTTGGATTGCTCAAATTAAGCCCGGACCCGCCTGAAACCCCGGAGTCCCGCCAGGCCGGAGAGGAGCAGCCAGGCGCTGCCGGGCAGCGGCACGACCTGTTGAGCCGACAGGCCCTCAATGCTGCCGCCATTGTTGACGAGATTTACATAATAGATGTCGATGTCCGGATCCAGTACCGAATCTAAACCCAGGATCAACGTGTAAACGTACAGGGCCTCGGCGGCGTCTAAGGTTGCCACCCTTGACATCAACAAGATCATTTCATAGACTAGTCTGATACTGGTATAAAGGAGATATACATGCCTCGAATAGGAGCCTATGAGGCGAAAACCCGTCTCTCACAATTGCTGGAACAGGTAGCTCGGGGGGAGGAGATTATCATCACTAAACATGGCGTCCCGGTAGCGGCGTTAATTCCCGTAGCTGGTCGCAGCCAACAGGATCCTCAGGTGACCATCGCCGCTATTAAGGTCTTCCGCCGGGGGCGTCGTTTGGCCGGACTCTCAATACGACAAATGGTGGAAGAAGGGCGTCTATGATGTCCCCGCCAGCATTGGTATTGGATGCCTCGGTAACTCTGGCATGGGCCTTTGAAGACGAAGGGAATGCTTATACCGACCTAGTTTTGGAATCCTTGGCCGCGGTCAAGGCCTGCGTGCCTAACCTATGGCCTTGGGAGGTGGGCAACGCCCTTTTAGTGGCCGAAAGGCGGGGGCGGCTCAATCAAGCGGCTAGTGTGCAATTCCTGGCTCTTCTCTGGCAGCTTCCCATCATGGTGGAGGCTGAACGGGCGGAGCTGATGTTAGGAGAAATTCTGGCGCTGGCGCGGGAGCAACGGCTTTCCACCTATGATGCTGCCTACCTTCACTTGGCTATGCGCCGTGGCTTTCCTTTAGCCACAAACAGCGAAGTCTTGCGTCAGGCCGCCACTCGCGCCGGCGTGTCATTGTTCAGGGAATAACTGCCTCACTCACATCTCTCAAACTGCAGGCTGAGGGTGTCAAAAAAGTCCATCGGGGATTTTTCTGAAAACGCGGTCTAACAGGCTGGAATAGAAAAGGGATGGGTTATGCTAGCAATCGTCGTTGCAACAGAGTCTGCATATCTCGACGCCCGTCGGCAATCAGAAGCACATAAACGTTATTCTCGATGACCCGGTAAATGATGCGGTAGGGTTTGAAGAAGGTCTCGCGGTACTCTCTAACCCCTATAGATAGTAATTCCTTGGGGTAAGCTCCGCGGTGAGGTTTTTCGGACAGGCTACTGCATGCCTTTTCAATCTGCTCAAGTACGGAATCCGCCTTGTACGGAACATCGTAGAGGTCGATGTAATCGCATAAATCCTCCAAATCACGCGCCGCGTCATCGGTTAAGAGTACCGAGAAGGACATCAGCGAGTTTCCCGGTGCTTCCGCAGTCGCTTGAAGACATCGGCGGCTAGTTGAACCTTGCTTTCTTCGATCTGACGAGTGCCAAGCGCCAATATTTTCAGCAACGCCATAGTCTCCTGCGTCTGCTCGTAACTTTCAATGTCCTGTATGACCGCCTTGGCCTCACCATTCTGGGTGATGACCAAGGGGCCCCCCTGTTTCCCCAGGTTGCGCACGATCTCTGCGGCATGCGCCTTGAGATAGCTGATCGGCTTGATTTGGATGGACAGTTTCATGATCCTTCCCCCTCCTTCAGGATATGACCAATTATAGTCCTTAAACGGGTCATTTTCAAGAAAGGTTTGTCAGGGATGGGAGACAAAGTGAACAGACATAAATTGACGAAATTCTCTTCAGCCCCGGCGATCCCGACGCGGTTTCTCTCTCCGCCGCCGGCTCGGGCAGGGTCGACTCTGACCTGCCCTTCAAAAAATGATCCACAAGCTATGTTAGAATTGGTTCTAAACAACCTATCCGAGATAGTATGTAAAATTCTTCGAAGATCGGCTCCTGCTGGGTGGGAATTTTGCAGAGCCCGTACAAATTTTCAGGGAGACTGTCACCTGGTGCAACGAAGCCAATTTTTTGACAGGGTATCCGGAGGAAAATCTTGGGCTGAAGTGAGTGAGGGTAATCGGAAAGTAAACGGCGGGATAGCGAGATATCAAGAGGAAACCAGAATTTTTTCAGGGATCCGATAAATGACGCCGATTAAGGCGATAGCGCCACCTATTCGATCAAATTTATCCGGAAGGATTTTATCGATCTTCCGGCCCATCCAGGGAACCGGAGTTTTAGCAGGCCTCTTTTAAAATATGTGGACCGATACGGGGAGTGAATGCTCCCTCAGCAAAGCCGAGGGCTTATAGAAGGCCGGATAAATCAGGCTTCAGGCAATCAGTCGCTGACCGATTTTCCAAGGTCTTTCAGCAATTCCTGGGCGATATTTGAGCTTTCCAGCCGCATGATGCTCTCTTGTGCACTCCCGTAACTGAGAAGGTTGATGCTGCCGTACCACACGATTTTCTGGTCGATGACGGCAAATTTTTGATGGATGTTGGCTTTGAACAGGAGGCGCACGCTAGTGCCTTGCGGCGAGGCGAGAGTTTCCTCTACGGCTGGTCGGTCCATATCTTTGTAGGCGTTTGTTGGTCTGGTGACCACGACCACGGAAACCCTCTTTGCCAATGCTGCTTCCAGGTTCAGCAGCATTTGCCAGGCTCGCCGCCTCGGGGCTACTGAGTAGCCATTCACTATGAGGCCCTTTCTCGCAACCTGCACTTCAGGCCCGAGGCCAACTGCTGGGCCATTTTATCGCTTGTACAGATACCGGTCGGCGCACCCTAAGTGGACAAATTGCTGGTGCGTTTTGGGCTTTCAAGGTAAAATCGTCAGAAAAGGGAATCGTAGAGGTGACTTTGCCGTGCAGGCCATTGAAAAGCATGTCTTAGACAGATTTAAAGACCTTCTGAAGGAGCGGTTGCCCCAACATCAGATTATCATGTTCGGTTCCCGAGCCCGGGGTGATGCCGAGCCATACTCCGATATGGATATCATAGTCATCATCGACGGGATGGTGGATGAGGCCGATAGAGAATGGGTAAGTGACTGCGCCTGGGAAGCCGGTTATGTTCAGGGATTGGTCATTGTGCCGGTGATTTTCAGCCGCACCCAATGGGAACAGGGGGCGGCGCGTCATTCACTACTGGCTCAGGCGGTGGCGTCGGAAGGGATTCCTCTATGAGCCGGGAAGAGATTCGGGCTCTGGTGAATTACCGTCTGGAACAGGCCCAGACGGCCCTCGAGGACGGCAAATTCCTTTTGGAAGGTGAACGTAGTCCCCAGAGCATCGTTAATCGAGCTTACTATGCCATGTTCTATGCCGCCCTGGCTTTGTTACAAAAAATCGGCAAGGTTCCCTCCAAACACACAGGAGTGATCAGTCTCTTTGATACTGAATTTGTGGTCAAAGGTATCTTTCACAAGGAACTCTCCCGAAATTTTCATAAGGCCTTTGAAATGCGCCAGATGTTCGACTATCAGGTCATGGTGCCGGCCTCGGCGGCCAAGGCGCAAGAAATCTGGCAGAAAGCAGTCCTCTTCGTAGAAACCGTAAGTAAATATCTGCTGGAGAGCGCCGAGAACGAGGGCTAAGATCAGTCTGTCTGTGTTTTCCTGGAAGAATTACCAAGTGTGGCACCCCTGCGCGGCGGCCTGCTGACAGTGAAAGACCACGTCTTCCAACAATGGTGGAGATGCAGTCAGGCTGTGGCTGGCAGCCCTGAGATCATAGGCTGCCTTACGAAGCCAAGCTTTGGTCTCGGCTATCAAAACGGGATCAACTGGCATAAAGCAGAATCCCTTCACGGTTAACGACGGCCGGCAAGGATGCGGCCAAGTGCAGACGGCGACGAATTCTTTCCGGGACCAGACTAAGACATCGGCGGCGGTACGGGTTCCCCGCAAAGCCTGGTAAGCTAAACGGCTGCGCCGACGCTCTGGAGGGGCCTCGTCTCCCACCAAAACGAGCAGGTCATAATCACTGTCTGGACCCGCTTCCCCCCGAGCCTTTGATCCAAAGAGGAAAATCTTCTCTGGATGAAAAGCCTCCACCAAGCGCCGGACCAATTCTGCCAATACCCTGTCTTCGGCTAGCATTTGTTTATTGAGATTATTCATAGGTCCTCTGATATTGCGATACTGCGGGCAGTGATTCCAGCGCACCTATCGTTTCGGGGAACTGTTGCGCACCAGGGCTCGCACGCTGGCTCCCAATTCTACCAGCTGCTCCCCCAGGTGGCTGCTGATAACCCCCCCGTCGCCCGTGATTAAGACTTGTTTTTTATCCCATTCCATGCAGAGAACTTTCATATTTTACCAGCAGCAGAGGCAAGCAATAATTTCTTCACCCTGAAATCAGGGCTCTCATAATTTGCCGCATAGTTCAAAATTAAATTGATAGAATGGTCTGGGTTGTTTCTTCTTCCCGAAAGCTAAGATAGCTCACGGTTGAATTTATGCACTTGTGACCTAAGGCTCTTTGGACCTTTATTAAATCCCGGCCAAGGCGGTCATAAATGCCTTTTACGTGGACCTCCCCATTCAGAAACCAGAAAACCTATTTAGGCCAACCCAAAGAAGAACAGGGTTATTGTGGACCCATGACCGCACGCCCCGTTTCGATAGGGTGATCCCACATAAACCCGCCTCAAAAGGCCCCAAAACGCCTTGGCGAGGCATACCCTGGGGTCCTTAGGGGTAGGTGATAATCGTGCAAATTTGGGGCTTAGGAGGGTACGTTACGAAGGGAATTTTGCCGATGGCGGCGCCGGAAGAGGCAGGTAATATTCCGCCTTCACCGCGCACTAGCTGCGCTCGCCTTTAGCAGTAAATTCCCGATTGAACCTAAGCCACTAATAATTTACTCGGTCGTTCCGGATCAAAGGTCGCGGCAAGGCAGCGCGACTACTCCCGGCGCCAGGGGCAGCCGTACTTCGCCGGGGTGAACGACATAGCCGGGGGCGGCGTGGTCCTCCAGGTCCCTTTGGAAGTCCTTGATGTGGCGGGCCATGGCTGGCCGGGGCGTAGAGGAGAGTTTGATCTCCAGGGGGATCAGTCGGCCACCCTCAGCCACCACGATGTCCACCTCGGCCCCTGCCGCGGTGCGCCAAAAGTATACCTGGGGATCCTGGCCCCGATGGCTGATGGTCTTGATGATCTCCGAGAGCACCGCGGTCTCCAAGATAGCCCCGCCCATGGGTCCGGCGGCGGCGTGTTCCGGGTCCTTAAGGCCGGTCAGGTGGCAGAGGGTGCCTACGTCCAGGAAATAGACCTTGGGCGTCTTGACCAGGCGCTTGCCCACGTTGGCGAAGTAAGGTCTCAGGATGATCACCTGGAAGGTGGCCTCCAAGACCGCGAGCCAGGCTTTGGCGGTGTTGAGGGCGACGCCAAGATCTCTGGCCAGGTCGGTCAAGTTGAGGAGTTGGGCGCTTCTGGCCGCCAGGGCCCGGAGGAAATTCTGGAAGAGAGTGAGGTCGCCGACCTGCCGCAAAGAGCGTACGTCGCGCTCCAGATAGGTCTGCAGGTAACTGGCATGCCACAATCCAATATCCCGGTCCGGTTCCACTGCCAATTCCGGAAAGCCGCCTCGCAGGAAACTCTTCCAGAGGTCCAGCGGCGCCGGCCCTCGGGAAGGCGGCCGGCCCTGGGGCCGCTCCCAGGGAAATGGCTTCCCGGGCTCTCCCTGCATTTCCCGCTGTGATAAAGGCAGCAGCTTGAGGATGGCCGCCCGGCCGGCCAGAGATTCGGTCACCCGGGCCATAAGGAGAAGGTTCTGGGAACCGGTCAAAAGATATAGTCCCCGCTCCTGGCGACGAGCGTCGATGGCTTCTTTAATGTAGGGCAAAAGGTCAGGAGCGTACTGGACTTCGTCCAGGATCACCGGCGGGGAGTGCAGCTCGAGAAACCCCCGGGGGTCTGCCGCAGCCGCGGCTCGGACGTCCGGGAGCTCAAGCGAGACGTAACCGTGCGTTTCACCGAAGAGGTGCTTGAGTAAGGTGGTCTTACCAGACTGCCGGGGGCCGGTCAGGACCACGCCGGGAAATTCCGCTGCTGCCCGGTTAAGCACCGGCTCCAAGGAACGTTTGAGGTAGCGCCAGGCCATATTCCTGCAATTATGCATTTTAAATGCAGTTTTGCAAGACAAAATGGTTCAGTAGATTACCTGCAACAGGGCACCTGGCGGTCCCTCTGTGATTTCTCCCCAGGGAGAAAGCGAAAAACGGAAACCCGGGTCCCATACCCCCCCCTCCTTTTTATTCACCGTCCGGACCCCAAACCCAAAATCTCTTCAATACCTTCTTTTCCCCCGAGAAGATACCGGCCAGACACAACCCCCGTTGCCTTCTTCGCCCCCAAAACAAAGCCTGGAAAGGCGCCCTTCGGCCCCTTCAAGAATAAAGCGGGATAGCTCGACTCTCTTACCATCAATCAATTCTTTTCCGCTCATGACCCTACTCCCTGAATGCAATTAAAGGGTACTTATCTTGCATTCTCCTGTGATTTTAGTGTCCCTGGAAGATAACCCGAGGCCAGGTGCACCCAGATGCGGCGGCTGGTCTCCCGGATGCGGGCTCCGATCTTCAAGAGCTTGAGTCGCAAGGTATTGACCTGGGCCGTAGCCAGTTCCGTGCCCTGGAGGTGGTGGCGCAGCAGCCAAAACAGGCAATAGGCGGCGGTGTGGAGCAGCAGCCGGAACTGATTGGCCAGGAAGCGATGGCAACTCAGGCGATCGGCCTTGATATCCAGTTTCAGTTCCTTGATGCGGTTTTCCACGTCGCCCCGGAGCACGTAGATGTCGTCATAGACAAACTGGGGGTTGCGGCTCAGGTTGGTGATCACGAAGCGCTGATTGGCGCCCAGGTGGGTATATTCCACTTTGGCGATGATCCGGCGGGGCTTGGTCCCAGGATTCCGCCTGGTAGCTGAAGGAGGTGAAGAGCCGTTGTTTCTCCCCCGTCTCCTGGTACTGGCGTTGCGCCTTTAACAGGAGCGGCGCGGTTTTTGCCAACAGCCGGTTGTTGGTGATGAAACCGATAACGTAGCGGGTCTCGGGCTGGTCTTCCAGATAGCTATAGAGGGCGGGCACGGCAAAACCGGCATCGGCCCGAAAGAGGATCAGGGCCCCGGGATAGGCCTGCTTCAGCTTCTTGATCAGCCGCTTGAGCACCGCCAGCGCCCCGTGGGAGGAGTGGGTGTTGCCGGGGCGCAGCACCGCGGCCAGGGGAAAGCCGTCGCGGCCGTCAAAGACCAGGAGCGGATGATACATGTGCTCTTCGTAATAACCGTGGAAGAAGCTGAGTTGCTGCTTCCCGTGGGTGGGGTCGTCGGTGGCGTCCATGTCCAGGACGATAACCTTCCGGGGGCCGGGATGGGTCTTGAGGTACAGCTCCAACAGCCGATCGGAGAGGCGGCGCAGGTCCTTGGCGGTGACCCGGTTCTCAAACCGGGACAGAGTCGGCTGGGAGGCCAGGTCGCCGTCACTCTCCGGGGCCTTGCCGGCCATGATCTTGAAAGCCGGGTCCTTGGCCAGGGTAGCGGCATCATTGTTGTCTTCGTACCCCTGGGCAATGGCGAACAGGCGTTGCCGTACCAGGGTCAGGAGATCATGTTTAACCTTGTGGCCATCCCGGGGATCATGGAGGCAGCGGGCGGCGTTTTCCGCGATGCGGTAGCGCTGGTCCAACTCCCGGAGCAACAGGCCGCCGGCATCGGAGGTGATCCGGCCCCCGGCAAAATCGGCAACCACTTCCTTGGAGAAAAGGCTTTCAAAGATGAGCTGGTTATGGCAGACTGTTTCCATAGGGTATCCTTGCCGAGAAGTTGTTTGTTTAGCGACAACAGCATCTTAGCAGATACCCTATGCATTTTTAAGCACTTTTCGTGAATTATGCGGGATAGTCCTGCGGCCATAAACTCCCCCCAGTTGGACTACTCCACGAGCACGAGTGCGTCCACGCCCCGGGTCAGCCGGGGCCGACCCAAAAGAGAAGCCGCCAGGCCGCCGATAACCACTCCCGGAACCTTCCCGGCCTTCCACCATCCCACTAAGTCCCGCAGAACCGCCAGCAGGGGTACCAATTCCGTGGGCTCAACCATGATATTCCTTTCGCAGGCGGGCCCAACGCTCCCGGACCAATTCCTCTCCCTCCGCTCCGGTCGCCCCAAGCGTTACTGCCGATGCCAGGAGCGCCGCCACCTGGCGGAATTTGTCGGCTCCCGGCGTAGAGGCCAGTTCCTCTTTTTCGGCGGCATTGACGGCTTGCCACCTCCGCTTGAAGGCCTGGGCCTCTTCTTTGGTCAAGCGCCCTACCGAGCCTTTGCCCGAGGCAGCCTCCATTTCCCGAAGCCGTTTCAAGAGAAAAGGCTGGGGATGACGGCGGCCATTTTCCCACTGGTTGACCGTGCTAAAGGCAACCCCCACTTCCCGGGCGAACTGCTCCTGGGTCAACCCCAACCGCTCCCGCAGGCTCTTGACTAAAGCAGGGATGGTCATAATAAATTGGTTCTCCATTATTTCAAATAACATAGTATTCGAAGTATTAATTTTGTCAAAACATTCGGGGACGATCTCCCGGACAGGAGAATGGTGGAAGCAGTCCCCGATTCCTTCCACCGGCAGGACTTCTTCAAGGGAGGATTTACTGGCCATGGCTTTGGTGGGTCCGGTTGGCCCCCCTTGGGAGCCTCGGGAATATATTTGTCTGAGCCAGCCGGCAAAAAGGTCACCGGCCGTACCCTGGTAGTTTCTGCCCAGGTAAGAACCATTTTTTGCCCCGATTTCGAACGATACATCCCCACCCCTGCTCTTACCATTCACCCGCCCTCCAGCGTCCCAATTAGGGCAATTTTAAGGCCCTTACGTGGACAAATCCGGGAAAAAATTTGAAGGGTGGAAAATGCAAAAGCCGATTTCCAGGTACCCCTCTGGACAAGGCACACTCCGTATAGCAATACCAAACATCCTGCTTGGGCTCCTGGATGGGTATTGGGTCCCATACCATGGGGCCCCCCTGGCTGCGAGCCCCCACCCCCCAAAATGGGCGAGGTGTTTGCCTGGACCCTCGATCGCATGAGGCCAGGCGCCCTGCAGGCGTAGAGCGTTAGCTACGAGCAGCTGATGCAGGGTAGATAATGCGGCCAAGTCCGTTCCCTTGATCGACTCCGCCGAATTCAGAACCCCGGGGCTTAACCGCCAGGATGATTTTGCTGGTACAGGGTGTGTATCGACGGCGTAACTCCGCCGATCTCCGGCTTGGCCTGATTTTGTCGAAGGAATGGCCGCGGCTCTTGATTAACCCGGATAGGAAGATCTGCCCACGATAACCACCTCAGCTGAAGGTTGTGACCAACCTGCCCGGCTCTGTCTTTCCTCCAGCCCCCAAGACCTCTATCCGCCAAATTCGACCTCAAACGAACCCATCTGCCTGACACCACAAATACCTGGGCTTTTCTCAAAAGGTAAATTCATTAAAGGAGAAGACCCTATGTTTAACTTCTGTTTGCTCAGTGGCATAGTAATTACCGAACGACGCTTAGATTGGAATCGGAAGGGTCGATCCGCTGCATCTGGATTCACCATTGAGATCCATGGATGGGTAATTACCGGGTGGCCTGCATAATCCAAGTAAATTGCCTCGGCAGATTGGCTGTGGATCGCCAAGTATCTAGCCGATAGGAGATCGGATGGCAGTCGTGGGCTTTTTAACCCGATAAGGGAATGGCAATAATGATTCCGGCATTGGAACTACCAAGACATCCTGAACGCCACAGACATAGCACTCCTCAAGGAGGATGATCTCCCCCAGAAATTAAGATAAGCCCAAGCCCCTTCGGCACCCCGGGTTGAACCCCATACGGGGCACATCACCTAAAACCTATAGTGAAGGACGATCATTGGCACAGCGCACCACCAGATGGAGTCCAGCATGAAGGGTACGGCGGATCAAACCAAGCCCGCGACTGACCCTGCACAGGCGTAAACCGCACCCGGAATACCAGCAATCCCGGCCTGGGTACCCCAAATTCAAAAAGGGGAAATGCAGCAGTTGAACCCAAGCGGGCCTGCAACTTGAAGGGCCGGAGTATCTGGCCATAGAGGCCTAACCCGTCCATCAGATGAACTGGAGGCTCATCTTGATGGCATTACAAGTTGTTATAGGGGCGGCGAAATTGACGCCGCCCCTCTTTTGTCGGGTACGCCCGGGCTTTTTGGCATGAGATCGGGGCGTCCTCAAGGTCTATGGAGTTGGCTTTTGTGGGCTGGGCAAAGATTTTAAATTTAAGAGAGAGGGAGTGACACCATGAAAACGCGTATGTGCAGGTTGGAGTTTGGCGTAAATTGTTTGGCGGACATCAGGTTCCTGTATAATGCCTGGGACCGGCTCTGGACCTTGGAGGGTGGGGTACATAACCATACCTTGCTGGTTTACGTAATGATCGAGGACCGGCTGCCAGGGGATCAAGTGTGTCTGAACTTTACAGCCAGCACGGAAATGCTGGACAGGTTCCTGAGCAGCCTGGAGAAGGATGGCCTTAAGTTTACCCGCAATGAATTCATACCCGGCTTCTTGATCATGTGCCGGGTCGATAAGGACCGGGGCGGGTTGACGGTCATCGGCGGTGGCGGCGGCGATGAACCCGGCAGCGGGCCGGATAGTTGATCGTTCAGCTCTAACAAAACCCGTTGGGGTGCGGGAGGGGGTTTAATCCTGCACCCCATACGGGCCGATGCCGTGCGACTTTGTCCGGCTGGGCAATGATGGCTCAGCAAATTTGCAAATTGGCCCGTGGCCAGGGCAAACCGGTCCAGGAACGGGATCAGCGAAGCCATGAAGGATATGGCGGTGGTCCACTTGGACCGATTGGACCGCTTTTTAAATAGGGAGGTAGCCTGGGCGGCAATATTTTCATTCACTGGCACCGCCAAGGCAGCCTAAAAGCCACCTGACTGTGTGTGAATCCCCGGGTGAAAATGACTCCGGAATATGCCAAGGCCAGCTCATATAAGAAAAAACATTGCGGACGAGAAGTCACGGATCCATGGCCAGATTTTTCAACGGCTATCCCGTCAGGGCAGCGCCGGGGATGGGAGGCTGGGATACCAGAGATCTTAAGGTCCACCATCAACTGCCTCTCCATCCCTTCCTTGGCTTTTCAACCTGGCACTTCAGAGCCTGGTTTTGCCCCGATCAGGATAAACCCACTCCCTCACCCCTACGTAAGGCGAGAAAGCCCCTGTGAGGCTCTGAGAGCCCCGCCACGATCCCGGCTCGGAGGGTTCTTGGAAACACACCCCCCCGCCCAAAATTAAAGGGCGGACAGTCCGGCCTGGGCCAGTTCCTGAGGGCCCGGTAACTGAGAGAGAACTCGTGGCACTTCCAGCGGATCGGACCTCCACTCTCTTTCCGGCCGGGAAATTGCCACGCTGGCATACCAGACAAAACCCCTGGGGCTGTTTCACCTGGCTCGGCGAATCATCAGGCAGACTCAGGGTTTCGGCCTCCCCCCATGTTCCCAAAATGTTCCCATAATGTTCCTATTCACTGTTTATAACCACCTATTTGGCGTTATACTGGTTATGCAGAACTATCTGTGATTTCAGGGAAATTAGGTTTGGCCCTGTTCTTGCAGTGCTTGCCGGATCGGACTTCAAATCCGGTGTGCCGTCTGCTGAAGGCGGTAGGTGGGTTCGATTCCCATGCACTTCCGCCCATCGATCTTTTCCAGGAGGCGCAACAGCCGCCCTCTGGCGCCGCCTGACCAAAACCAGCTTGTGACTAACTGTTTGACAAGGCGAAAATATTTTATAAAATTTAATAAGAAACCACGCTAAGGGGCCTGCAAGCCTTTCCATGAGAGGAACCCTTTCCGGTCGTTCCCCTTATATCTTTCAGGCCACGCTTAAGCTAACCCTGAGCCGGAATCTTTGGAAGGTGCGGTGCCTGCGGTATGAGTTGAGGTTGCCAGGTGCCGCGATTCCAAGGGCTACGGTTTTCTTTCCCAGAGCGAAAGGCCTGATGGCTTCGTCCTCCCCGTAGCGTCCCGGGTGATGGCTTTCGCACCTTGGAGTAGGGCCGGTAAGTCGATTTCGAGACGGTGGTAGGGGCAAAGGCCCAGCCCAGGATTGTGATAAATCTTTAGCGCAGGTGAGCCTTGAGGCGGTGGCGGCAGACCATTGGCGGCCACCCTCGAGGCCGGAATACCCCGATCTCAGCGGTTCAGGCGCGGGGCAAGCCGCATCAACAGTTTGACCCGCCGGCGTGGCGGCCGCCCTTAAAAGGAGTCGCCGCCTTAAACCATCATGCAACTGGCGTGGCAGGCGTAACCTCTCCTGCCCCCAGACCATTAGGAGAAGTTATGAGCAAAGTTAAGAATGGCGATTTCGTCCAATTGCACTACACCGGCACCCTGGAAGACGGCTCGGTCTTTGACAGCAGTGAAGGCCGCACCCCCCTGGAGTTTCAGGTAGGCGGCGGCGGAATTATCCAGGGCTTTAATGATTCGGTTATCGAGATGGGCCTGGATGAAGAAAAGAAAGTGGTTCTGGCCCCGGACCAAGCTTATGGCGAACCCCGGGAAGATCTCAAACGGGATTTCCCCGCCTCGATGTTGGAAGGGCATCCGGTTGAAGTGGGCCAGCAGCTGCGGTTCTCCAGCCCCCACGGCCCCGTGTCCGGAACGGTGCTGAGCATCGAGCCTGAAAAATTCGTGGTGGATTTCAACCATCCCCTGGCAGGGAAGACGCTGCTGTTCATGATCAAAATCGTGGGCATCAGCGATACCCCCAGCCAGCCCCAGGGCGGGTGCTCCTGCACTCCTTCTTCCTGCTCCTCCGGCTGCGACTCCTGCGGCTAATTTGGGCGGAGCCAAAATCAAGGGATGGCGCCGGGTGATCCGGGGCCATCCCTGTCTTTTTGGGAGAGCCGTGTTCTCCTGGGGCCCAGGCTGGCGGTGGCCCCGGGGCAAGCCTCGAAAAAAGCCGCCCCCTCCCGGGGGGATGGAAGAGGGGGTGGTGTTTGCAGTTACTGCGTCAGGTTTGAGGTTATTGGGTTGCGGGCGGCACCTGGGAGTTGGGCTGATAGTGCGGCCGCCGCCCCGGGGACCCCGGCCCCCCGCATTGCCCTGGGGGTTGGTGCACCAGGTGCCCTGGCTGCCTGGCGCCCTGGCTGCCCTGGCTGCCCTGGTAGGCGGGACAGGTGGTATTTCCGGCACCCTGGCCCTGGCCGCAGCCCCAGTCCTGGCCGCCCTGGCCCCTTTTGCCGCGCCTTTGGGCCAGGGTCGGCACCGCCCAGATCATGACCACACCAGAGCCAGAGCCAGGCTGATCGTCAGCCATCTATAGCTTTTCATGGTAATCCTCCTTCTTGCCTGCTTTATGGATTCCGCTTTTTTACCCGCTGATTAGTTACCGGGATAGACCTAAGGCCTTCCCCGGTGCCCCATTCCGGGTCCATGCCTACGCCCGCCGGGGCCGCAGGCCCCTTCCGGGCCACAGCCCAGGCGGGTTCTGCAACATAGTCAAAAACGCGGCCTGCTGTTGGGGATTCAGGTTCTTCTGGAACTCCAACATAAACCGCGCCATCTCTTCTTCCAGGCTCCCTTGCAGGACGCTGATCTCCTGGACCTTGGCCTGAATAGCGCTCCAGGGGCGTGGCGTCCGCCTTGATCAGCTCAAAAAGCTCCTGGCGCTTCTGGCTCAATTCCTGCCTGATGGCCTTTACCTTATGGTGGTGCTCCGGGAACAGGCGGCGCAGGGTCTGGCGCTGGGAGTCATCCAGCTTGAGTTCCCGCCACAACGATTTCGGAAGCATCGGCGGGGGCGGGGGGCCGACGGCCGCCTGTTGGTGATCCTGGTAGCGCAGGTAGGCGATGGTGCCGATGGTTCCCAGGTTCAGCGCCAGGGAAAATATCACCAGATAGAGGAGCCAATCTCGCTTCACTCGTGATTACCGTTCCCTTCATCGGGTTGATAAGAGGCCACCACCGCGCCCAGGGACCCCTGGGGGAAGTCGTGGAAAACCTCCAGGCTGGCCACTTCCGCCCCGGCCTCGCTGGTCGCGGTCGGCGCCATAAAAACTCCGGGCCACGGTGCCGCCCAGGGCGATGCCCAGGACCAGGCAGGCGGCCAGGGCCGCGGACTGCCACCCTTGCCGCCGGGGCCGGGGCCGTCTGACTTGAGCCGCCACTTTCTCCGCCAGCCCCCGGGGCACCGGCGCCGCCAAGTTGCCGAGGGCGGCGTCCAGGGCCCTAAGCTTGCGCCATTCGGACCGGCAGGCCTCGCACCCCTCAAGGTGCGCGGTCAGAACGGCCTCGGCGTCGGCATCCAGTTCCTGGTCCAGCCAGGCGGACATTTGCTCTTTTACTGCTTGGCATTCCATGGCGGTTTGTGATCCCGAAGAAATTTGTTCTTTACCCATTTAAACACCCTACGTGAGGAAATCCGGCGCGCCAAGCACAATTTTTCCCTTTTTCTCCGGTGGCGAGTTGTAAGACCCTCAGCCCAGACGGGCAGGGAAATGAGGGGCTTTGCACCCCCGGGAGCCCCGGGGTCAAAAACCGGTCCAGGCCTCCCAACCCTTTTCTGCCTTGACGCGGCTGCCGGCCATGATTATTTTTCCACCAAACGCACCATAGTCAACTGCCCATAGCGGGCCAAGGGAGGCATTATGTTTTCACAAGTACCGGCGGATTTTACCAAAGTCGCCAAGTCGCATCTCAACCAAGAAATTCTCCGGGCGGCCATCATTGCCGAGTTCGACGCCATCAACTTCTACGAGCAGATGGCGGCTCTTACCGATGATAAGGACATCCGGGCCGTCCTCCTGGATATCGCCCGGGAGGAAAAAACCCACGTGGGGGAATTCCAGACCATGCTATTGCGCTTCGACGCCGAACAGGTCAAGGAAATGGACCACGCCAATAAGGAGATCGAGGAGCTCACCGGCAAGTAAACCGGTGGCCGCTGGTCCTTAAATTAGGCCATCCCCCTGAACTCAGGGGGATTTTTTCTGCTTCCCGAGGTCGTTGGTTTCCCGGCTGTTCGTGACCGGGGCCTTGGAGACAGAGGCCAAATTTTTGCAAAACGCCACAGCCCCCCCTCATAAATAATCCTGCAGGGCCTTTTTCAAGAACTGCCGGGCCCGTTTCAGCAGGCCGTCCACCGCCTGGGGGGAAAGGCCCATTTCGTCGCCGATCTCCTGGTAGGAGAGCCCGGCGAAGCGCTTCAGCACCAGGGCCCGGCGCTGGTTTTCCGGGAGGGCGTCCAGGAGCTGCTCCAATCGGCGGCTCAGGTCCTGCTCTTCCAGGGCCTCAAGGGGCGTGGCCCCGGTATCGGCCAGGCTGGGAGCGCCTTCCTGGTCCAGGGATTCCTGGGGGTGTCGCCGGCGCAGGAGGTTCAGGCAGTGGTTGGCGGTGATGCGGTGGAGCCAGGCGCTCACCGTCGCCTGGGGCTCGAAGCGGTGGGCATGCTCATAGACCTTGAGAAAGACCTCCTGCAAGGCG
Source organism: uncultured delta proteobacterium (assembly GCA_963841475.1). Classification (GTDB taxonomy): domain Bacteria; phylum Desulfobacterota; class Desulfobaccia; order Desulfobaccales; family 0-14-0-80-60-11; genus 0-14-0-80-60-11. The sequence goes on along the minus strand of CAWJCT010000004.1, from coordinate 752,950 downwards.
TCCTCGGCCTCCAGGGGGTCTTTCAGCAAGCGGTAGGCCACCTGGTAGAGACGGCCCTGGTGACGGCGGATGAGCTCCGCCAGGGCGGCCTGGTCGCCTTTGGCCACCCGGCGGAGCACCGCATAATCCAGGTCGATGGGCTCGGAGGTCAAAACAGGGTGAGGAGGATGAGGTCGTCCTTCTTGCAAGCCCGGAGCTTTTCCATGTGGCGCAACGGCGCGAACTCCCGACGCAGGTCGTCTTCGTTCAGGCCCAGGTGGGCGGCGGCCTCGATCATGGGCACCTCACCTTTTTCCTTCACCAGGTCATAGAGCTTTTGCTGGAGCGGGCTCAAAGCATGCCCCCCTGGCAGGTCCTTAAGGCTTTTGGCCGTGTGCACCGCCCAGGGATCGCAGACTTTGGTGGGGCTCATGGCGTCCAGGTAACAATCTTCGCAGAGCATCTGGCCCAGGTATTCCTGGGCCTCGGCCGGGTCATAGGCACTGCCGCATTTGGCGCAATTCTTATCCGACATTCTGCGTCATCTCCTTACGGTTAGAGGGCTCACTCCGCCAGGAGTTAAGGGGCCCCCCAGAGTTTTTCCCTTTTGCCGGCCGGCGGCTACCAAAGTGGTAGGGGCGGTGCGTTCACCGCCCCTACAGCCCCTTTCACCCGGAGCCTCCCCTGGGGGAGGGTGGATTGGGGGGACCGGCTACAAGGATGAGGGGTTATTCCCTAAATTTCGTACTTCCCTTCCATCTCCAGGACAAATTCGCCGTGCTTGTCAGAGGGCTTCACGACAAAAGTGCCGGACCCCTTGAGGGAGCCCAACTTGCCGATGCCCTTGTAAACCTCCCATTTACCCTTGGTCGTGGCGCCCTTCTTTTCTCCCTGGAAGCGGGAGTAAACCGCGCCGTTCTGGTAGATGGTGGTGGCATAACCCGTCATCGCCCCATCACCTTTGACGCGATCGTGGAAGCCGACGCTGCGGCGGGAGACAAATTCTCCGGCCACCCCGGGGGTGTAATTGATGGGCTCACCTTCCATCTCGGTGAGCATCAGGCTGTGGTCCGGGACATCGCCCACCGAAAGCATTTCCCGGCGGGTGACGAAAATCTTAAAGCTGGCCTTGCGCTGCATGATATTGCCTCCTTTGGCATTGGGGGTTATGGATGCAAGCAGAGGTCTCGCTCCTGGTTGCCTTAGATATTAGATATCTAGTTCGTTTAATTCAAGGACATTGTTCTGAATAAAATCACGCCGGGGCTCAACTTTATCTCCCATGAGGATGGTGAAGATATTGTCCGCCTCGCTATCATCAGCTATATTAACTTTTAAAAGAGTCCGGGTCTCGGGGTCCATAGTGGTCTCCCAGAGCTGCTCCGGGTTCATCTCCCCCAGGCCTTTGAAGCGTTGGATCGTTATCCCTTTTTGCCCTTCTTCCATGACGAAGGCCAACAACTGGTCCAAGTCAGCAAAATCCCAGGTCTTGTCCTTACCCTCCAGGCTATGGGGCGGGGCTTTGAAGTCGACCATGTCCTGCTGGTCCAGGCGCACCAGGGTTTGAAAATCGCTGCTCCCTAAAAGCTCCCAGTCAAGGCGAATTTCCACAGCTTCGCGCCCGTGGGTCGTCACCAGGAGCGCCCAGCTGGTGTGCTCCTCATCGAATTCCAGGCGTGCCGTTAGATTTTCCGTGGCGCTCAGGGCCTGAAGGACTGGCTGCAGCCCTTCTTCCTGGCGCAGGCTCTCTTTGGAGACCACGCCATGGTCCAGGAGCAGGCGCACCACTTTTCGGGCCAGACCGCGTTTTTCGAAACGGCTCAGGTATTCCTGAAAGGCAATGACCTTTTCCAGGGCCTGGGACAAAGGGGCGCCTTCCAGGGTGCGCTGGGGGCCCAGGCGCAGGCGCTTCTTTTCGATGCCCCGGGACAGCAGGTATTTTTTGAACTCGCCGTCATCTTTGAGATAGGTCTTTTCGTTGCCCCGGGTCAGGCGGTACAGGGGCGGCTGGGCGATATAGAGGTAGCCGCCCTTTACCAATTCCTCCATCTGCCGGTAGAAAAAGGTCAGCAGCAAGGTCCGGATGTGGGCCCCGTCCACGTCGGCGTCGGTCATGATGATGACCTTGTGGTAGCGCAGGTCATCCATGTTGACGACTTCCTGGGAGAGGTCGGAGCCCAGGGACGAAATCAGGGTGCGAACCTCCGAGTTCTCCAGCATCCTCTCGAAGCGGGCCTTCTCGACGTTGATGATCTTGCCCTTCAGCGGCAGGATGGCCTGGAAGCGCCGGTCCCGGGCCTGCTTGGCGGAGCCGCCGGCGGAGTCGCCCTCCACCAGGTAGATCTCCCGGCGGGCCGGGTCGCGTTCCTGACAGTCGGCCAGCTTGCCCGGCAGGGTCATGTCTCCCAAAGCGCCTTTCTTGCGCACCAGGTCCCGGGCCCGGCGGGCCGCCTCCCGGGCCCGGGCCGCCTCCAGGAGCTTGGTAAGGATATGCCTGGCCACGGCGGGATTTTCCCCCATAAAGGTCAGGAGGTGCTCATAGAGCATATTTTCCACCAGGCCTTTGACTTCGCTGTTGCCCAGCTTGGTCTTGGTCTGGCCTTCGAACTGGGGGTGGGGCAGCTTGACGCTGATCACCGCGATGAGGCCCTCCCGGATGTCCTCACCCTGGAGGTGACCGTTCTTGAGATTCTTGGGCAGGTCGCTGGCGCCCATGTACTGATTGATGGCCCGGGTAAGCCCGGCCTTGAAGCCGGAGAGGTGCGAGCCGCCTTCCCGGGTGTTGATGTTGTTGGCAAAGGAGAAGATCTGCTCGTTGTAGGTGTCGTTATACTGGCAGGCGATCTCCATCTGGATGCCGCCCTTGGACCCGGTCAAATAAATCGGGTCCGGATGGATGGGAGTCTTGTTGCGGTTGAGATACTGGACGAAGGAGACGATGCCGCCTTCGTAGTGAAATTCGTTCTTGCGGCCCGAGAGCTCGTCCAGCAGATTAATGCGCACCCCGCCGTTGAGGAAGGAGAGCTCCCGGAGGCGCTGGGCCAGGATGTCGTAACTGAAAGTGGTCTCGGAAAAAATTTGTCCATCGGGGAGAAAGGTCACCATGGTGCCCCGGCGCTTGGTCTTGCCGGTGATGGTGAGGGGCGTGGCGGTCTTGCCCCGCTCGTAGCGCTGGTGATAGACCTTGCCGTCCCGGCGGATCTCCACCTCCAGGTAGGCGGACAGGGCGTTGACCACCGAAACCCCGACGCCGTGGAGGCCGCCGGAGACTTTGTAGGCGCCGGAATCGAACTTGCCGCCGGCGTGGAGGCGGGTCATGACCACCTCAACCGCGGGCAGATTTTCGCCCGGGTGCAGGTCCACGGGAATGCCCCGGCCGTTGTCTTCTACGGTGACGCTGTTATCCGAATGGACGATGACCTTGATTTCATCGCAATAGCCCGCCCATGGCCTCGTCGATGGCGTTGTCCACCACCTCGTAGACCAGGTGGTGGAGGCCCTTCGGGGCCGGTATTGCCGATGTACATGGACGGCCGTTCCCGCACCGGCTCCAGGCCTTTAAGGACCTGAATCTTGTCGGCGTCGTAATCGGCGTTTCTTTTCCCTTCACCGGAAACCCTGGGCTGCCGCTTCGTACTCTTGCATCTTCATCCAGGCAAAGTGCAACTCCTTTTCTAAAAACTTGATCATTCTGGGGGAATCTTTAAGGTTCCCCGGATCAAATCGTTCATGGTTTGGGGCGCCGCCAGGCTCTGGCAGAGCAATTCCTTGACCCCCCGCTGGAACTGGTCGCGTTCCGCCGGTCGATGGGTCCCCATCACGATATCTATATCAGAAAATTCACGTTTTATCAATGCCGTATAGGCCTTGATAAAAGGACAGAGGGTCACCATACAGAAGGACAGGTGCAGGGCATCCAGGCGGAATTCGGCCACTGCCCGGACTCTTCTGAGAATTTTTTCCGGGGCTGCCAGGGTGGGGCATCCGGCGCAATTAATAATCCCGATCAGGTCCAGCGGTTCATCCTGGGGATAGGGCTCAAAGAAACCCCGGCGCCGGCGCATATCGCCCAGACAGACTACGGAGGCGCAGTTACTGTCCTGGGTGCAATTGGAACAGGTGAGAATGCCGATGCGGGCCATGAGGTGGTTTCCGTTTGGCAGGTTACAGGGCGGGCGGTGCCCACGTCAGGTTTCTCAAGGCCGCGGCTTGGAATCCTTAACCCGGGGCACTACCTTAACTTCGAACCTCACTTCACCGTAGCCGCCGCATTCGACCCCCACGTCCAGGCAGCGGACCTGATGCATGAAATGGAACTGGTTGGGGTCCAGGCCTTCGCTCAGGCGCTCGTTGATCAGGGCCACCGGCACCGCCAACTGCGAGACGGCGTAAACACATAGTCTGGACGGACAAAACTTGGGAATGAAATTGCCATCCACGTCCAGAATAAAGGTATCGCCCGCCTGATACCCGGATTGCAGTTCCGGGCCTTGACCACCTCGACCGATGGAATAGCGGGCCGCGGCCCGGCCCAGCCGTTCCATCTGCCGCAGCCGGGGGTCTCCGGCCTGGAATTGTTTCAGGTCCGCCTCGGTGTAACCGACCTTGCTCCGAAACGCTTCAGGGCTTGGTGATCTTCCATATGGTCCTCAATCGGCGGGCGATGCCCGCCCTACAGGATGTTACCGAAAACCGCCTTACAAACTCATCGGCATGATGATGCTGAAGTAGTGGGGGTCCACCTGGTCCACCAGGCGGCAGGGGCGGTCCTTTTCGTTGACCTCCAGGATCACCATGTCGCTGGCCATGGCGTTCAAGGGCTCCAGGAAATAGCGGGCGTTGAAGCCGATCTCCATGGGCAGCGCCCCGGGGTCGCCCTGCTCCATGAGCAGGCCCACCACCTCCCGGCCTTCCCCCACTTCCGGGTTGTTGAAGGTGACTTCCAGGTGGTCCGGCATGAGCTTCAGGATCACGCCTTTGAAGCGCTCGGTGGACAGCAGCGCAATGCGCCGGATGGTGTCGAGCAAGAGCCGGCGGTTGATGGCGAAGCGGTAGCCGAAGGCTCTCCGGGATGATGCGGCGATAGTCGGGAAATTTCTTGTCCAGGAGCAGCCGGATGAAGAGGTAGCGGTCGTCCGCCTTCAGCGCCAGGCTCTGCTTGCCCAGGCCCAGGGAGACCTTCTCTTCCTCGGCCAGGAAGCGGATTACTTCCGCCATGCCTTTCCGGGGGATGAGGATGCCTTTCTCCATGGCGAACTGGCCCGACTGCGGGCAGGGGCCGCTCGATGAGGGTGAGGCGGTGGCCGTCGGTGGAGATGAGGCGCAGCCAGTAATCCAGGTCAGGTTCGACGCCTTCCTCCGGCGTGTGCTCCGCCTCCGCTCCGCCTTTGGGAAAGCCCACCCGCTCCCAGAAGATGCTGGAGAGATGGTACTGCAGGTCGTCGGCGGAGACGGAAAAGATGGTCTTTTCGATCATCTCCTTGACCATGCGGCTCTCCACCTTGCACCAGCTCCTGGTCGGTGATCTCGGGCACCGGGGGGAACTGGTCCGCCGGCAGGCCATGCAGCTGGTAGCGGGCATCCCCTACCTGGATCTTCAGGTTGGAATTCTCCGTGCCGGTGAGTTCCAGGGTCTCCCCGGGCAGCTCCTTGATCAGGTTGAAGAAGTAGTGGGCCTGAACGGTGAGGGCGCCGTGCTCCATGCACCTCCGCCGGGATAGAAGCCCCGGAAGCTCACCTCCAGGTCGGTAGCGGAAATGACCACCCGGTTTTCATCGGTCTGCAGGAGAAAATTTGCCAGGATGGGCATGGTGCCCCGGCGGTCCACCACTCCCAGGGTCCGCCCCACTCCCTTCAACAAGGTTTCCCGATCAATCTTCAGGCGCATATGGTTTTTCTCCTAAAAGAATTGAAAAATTAATCAGCCGTAATAAGAGGCCGGCGATTGGTCGATAAGTAAGTTAAGTGCTGATTATTCCCCATATAGTTATCAACAGAGAATCATTCCTACCTGGCGTCGGGCGCCGGGTTATGCTAGTCGCCACCGGGCCGGCCCCGGGGTCTTGTCGAAAAGTGAGCTGGAATTGTTAAGGTTCGGTTACATCAAAATATCAGGTTAATAATCAATAGGACATGTAGCTCGCTTCCCAAGTTCAACTTGGGGAACGAGGGTAACCGAAAGCTCAGCTCTGCGCCGCTCACCTCGCTAATCCTCACTTACACACCGCTCCCTGGCTGCCGGAGCTCACCATGCGGCTGTAGCGGGACAGGTAACCCTGTTTGATCTTGGGTTCCGGGGCCTGCCAGGTTTGCCGGCGCCGGGCCAATTCGGCCTCGTCCACCAGCAGGGTCAAGGTCTTGGCCGGGATATCGATCTTGATTCGATCGCCCTCTTGGACCAGGGCGATGGGGCCGCCTTCCGCGGCTTCAGGCGAAATGTGGCCGATGGCCGCGCCCCGGGTGCCGCCGCTGAAGCGGCCGTCGGTCAACAGCGCCACTTCCTTATCCAGGCCCATGCCGGCGATGGCCGAGGTGGGGGTGAGCATCTCCCGCATGCCGGGGCCGCCCTTGGGGCCTTCATAGCGGATGACCACGATGTCGCCGGGCTTGATCTTGCCTGCTAAAATGGCCTGGGTGGCGTCTTCTTCGGCCTCAAAGACCCGGGCCCGGCCTTCGTTCACCAGCATCTGGGGATCCACCGCCGACTGCTTCACCACGCCGCCGTCCGGGGCCAGGTTGCCCCGGAGGATGGCAATGCCTCCCTGGGCGTGGTAGGGGTTGGCCAGGGGACGGATGACATTTGCGTCCAGGACCCTGACCGGCGCCAGGTTGTCCGCCACGGTGGCGCCGGTGGCGGTGATGGGCGCACCGTCCACCAGGCCGGCCGCCATGAGGACGGCCATGACCGCGGGGACGCCGCCGGCCGCGTCCAGATCCTCCATGTGGTGGGACCCGCCGGGGCTCATGGAGCACAGGTGGGGGGTCTTGACGCTGATCTCGTTGAACAGGTCCAGGGACAGGTCGATCCCGGCCTCCCGGGCGATGGCCGGCACGTGGAGCACGGTGTTGGTGGAGCAGCCCAGGGCCATGTCCACCGCCATGGCGTTCTTGAAGGCCGTGAGGGTGGCGATCTGCCGGGGCAGGATTTGTTTCAATGACCAGTTCCATGACCTTCATGCCGGCTTCCTTGGCCAACCGGTATGCGGGCCGCGTGCACCGCGGGGATGGTGCCGTTGCCGGGCAGCGCCAGCCCCAGGGCCTCGCTCAGGCAGTTCATGGAGTTAGCGGTGAACATGCCGGCGCAGGAGCCGCAGCCGGGGCAGGCGCACTCCGCGAGCTCTTTGAGCTCGTCTTCGTCAGATCTTGCCGCCCTTCACCGCCCCCACGCCCTTCAAAGACCGTGATCAGGTCTACCGCCTTGCCCTGAAGCGGCCCGGCCAGCATGGGCCCGCCGGAAATCAGGATGGCGGGGATGTTGAGGCGCAGGGCCGCCATGAGCATGCCGGGGATGATCTTGTCGCAGTTGGCCACCAGGATGAGGCCGTCCACCGGGTGGGCCGTGGCCATGATCTCGATGGAGTCGGCGATGAGCTCCCGGGAAGGCAGGGAATATTTCATGCCGGCGTGGTGCATGGCCAGGCCGTCGCAGACGCCGATGACGCCGAACTCCAGAGGGGTGCCCCCATTCAGGCGCACCCCGGCCTTGGCCGCCTGGGTAATCTTGTCCAGGTGGATGTGCCCGGGGATAAACTCGTTATAGGAATTGGCCACGCCGATTATGGGCTGGTCGATCTCCCGGTCGGTTAATCCCATGGCCTTGAGGAGAGACCGGTGGGGATATTTTTCCAGGCCCTGTTTCATCAGATTGCTGCGCATGCAACTGCTCCTTTAAGATTCGTCGGACTTTTCAGGCCCAGGCCCGGGTTCGCCGGCGGGCTGGGGTTCCGGGGTTGTCGTCTCGGGCGCGCCCTCGGGCTGGGGCTCGACCGAACCCGGTGCGGGGGCGGGTTTCTTTCGGGATCTGCCCGACCCCCGTCTGGGGCGGCCGGTCTTTTTCGGCGCCGGGGCCGGTTGGGCTTCGCCGAGGGCCTCAGGCCCGGGTTCGCTGCCGGGCTGGACTTCCGGGGCTGGCGCTTCGGCGGCGGCCTGCTGGGGCTCGACCGAACCCGGTGCGGGTGTGGGTTTCTTTCGGGACCGGCCCGAGCCCCGCCGGGGGCGGCCGGTCTTTTTCGGAGCGGCAGCCGGTTGCGGTTCGCCGGCCTTGGGGGGCTCAGGCGCACTTTGGGGTTCGACCGCCGGCCTGGTCTCGGGGGCGGGTTTAGACTCCGAGGGCTCCCGTTTAATATATTCCACCAGGATCTCTTCAGGACCCAGGCCTTCTTTGGGAAGTACCACAATCTTGAGCTGGTAATGCTCTTCCAGGTTATGGATTTCTTTCCGTTTCTTGTTGAGGAGAAAGTTGCTTACTTCCAGGGGCACCGCGGCCCGGACCTCCTGGATCTGGCCCTGGGCCACCTGGGTGGAGATTTGCCGCAGGAGGCTCAGGCTCAGGGTATCCACCCGCTTAATGCGGCCCCGGCCCTGGCAGGCGGGACAAGGCGTATAGGCGCTGACCTCGGCGGTGGGCCGCAGACGCTGGCGGGAGAGTTCCAGCAGGCCGAACTTGGACAAGTGCCCCACGGTAACCCGGGCCTTATCCTTCTTCAGGCTCTGCTTCAGGGCCTGCTCCACTTCCTTCTGATGTTTCTTGTCCTTCATATCGATGAAATCGATGACCACCAGGCCGCCCAGGTCCCGAAGGCGAAGCTGCCGGGCGACTTCATCGGCGGCCTCCAGGTTGGTCTTCAAAGCCGTATCTTCCAGTTCCTTCTGGCTGGTGCAGCGCCCGGAGTTGACGTCGATGGAGACCAGGGCCTCGGTGGGATTGATGACGATGGAGCCGCCGGATTTCAAGGGCACGCGCTCGGAGTAGATGCGGTCGATCTGGTCTTCCAGCTGGTAGCGGGTGAAAATGGGCAGATTGTCTTTGTAGAGTTTCAGGGCGTGGACGTGCCGGGGGGCCATTTCCAGGATAAAGGTGCGCAGCGTCTGGAAGACATCCTTATTGTCCACCAGGATGGTGGTGATATCCGGGGAAAAATAGTCCCTGACGGTCCGGGTGATGAGGTCCAGGTCCCGGTGCAGCAGGCAGGGGGCGGGCTGGCCGGCCGCCGTCTGGTTGAGGGTCTCCCAGAGCTTCAGGAGATATTTCATGTCCTTGGCCAGGTCCAGGTTTTTGGCGGTTTCGCCGGCGGTGCGGATGATCAGGCCCATCTCCGGCGGCAGCCCCAGTTTTTGGGCCAATTCTTTGAGGCGCTGGCGCTCCTCTTCTTTTTCGATCTTGCGGGAAACCCCCAGGTGGGCTCTGATTCGGGCAAGAGCACCAAGCGGCGTCCGGGCAGGGAGATATAGGTGCTGAGGTAGGCGCCCTTGGTGGCGGACTCCTCCTTGTAGACCTGGACGATGAGCTCCTGGCCCTTGCGCAGCACCCGCTGAATCTTGGTCTTGGCCTTGCTCTGGGGTTTTTCCTGGTAGTAGTCGGGATGCACTTCCGACAGGGGCAGGAAACCGTGGCGCTCCCCGCCGTAGTTGACAAAGGCGGCCTGGAGGCTGGGCTCGATATTGGCCACCATGCCTTTGTAAATATTGGCCTTGGTGGGTTCCCGGGAGGAGGACTCCAGGGCCAGTTCTTCCATTTGGCCTTCCTCGACGATGGCGACCCGGAATACCTCCGGGTCGGCGGCGTTGACAAACATCTTACGTGGTGGACTCATAAATCCCCCTGGCGGCACTGTTGGGCGAATTCTTTAAACCCGGGCTGGCAATCCTGGGCATACATGCGATTAATCGCCAGGGGCAGGGCCGCGGGACTTTTTAAATTGCGGATGGGGCGCATCTCCTGGCGGCGGAAGAATGCGGTCTTCACCAAAAAATTGATATCTCCCTGGACCGGCTGGAAATAGAGGAACCCGTCCTTGACCGCAATGGGCATGGGCAGGCCTGGTTCCCGGATGCGGCCCCAACACACCCAGGGACGGGGATAATGATTGAAATTGCGGTTCAAGAACTTGATGTCCTGATTCTCGATGTCGCCCAACTGAAAGCTTTCAATCATCACATCCCGTCCGAGCTCGGGGTCCCAGGCCAGCATCCCGCCTTTCTGAGGATTGGCGGGGTTGTTGGCCATCACTTCCATGACCATGTTGTACCCCTGGTCTCCCAGCTCCAGGGCCAATCCCAGGCCGGGGAAATCCAGGGACCCGGTCAGATAATCCAGGTCCTCGATATTATAAGAAATTTTATCGGCAAACCCCTGGAGCCAGTCGGCCACCTCCCCCCGGGAGTGAAACCTCTTGTCCCAGGGATGGGTCCCCACCAGGCTAAAAGCTGGCGCTCCATGGTCTGCTGCATCACCATCTGCCCATGGTTGTGGAGGCGGCGAGGGCTGTTGACATCGTAGAAAAATTTCCCTCGCTCGAAATTGAGGCCGTGAAAGCTCTCCTGCACCATGAAATAGACCTGGGCGGGATTGAAGCCGAAAAAATGCCACTGGTAAAAATCTTTTTCGACGTGGGCCAACATTTCCCGGCCAACGACAACCAGCAGGTGCTGACGTCCGAGCACCTCCCGGGGAGATGCCCCCAGGTCCCGGGCCAGGTTGGCGAGGTCAAAGGCCAGTTGGAGCATGTGGCGGGCCCCCAGGGACAGCGGCAGGAGCTCCTGGGGGGAGCAGTCTAGGAGCGCCGCCACCTCCCGGGAGGAAATAACCCGACCGGCTTCCTGGCTCATGAGGTGGGTGGTGCGCTCGACGGTGATCTCCCGGGAGATCGTCAAGAAATATTTGGAACCCAGCATCAACCGGGTGCCCTCACCTGCGGCGGCATGTTCGAAGAGAACTTCTCCCCGGAGCACGGCGGCTTGGGCCCGGGCCAGTCCTTCCGAGCCCTCGTCATATTCGTCGAGCACCAGAATCTGCCGGGGCTCCGAGAGGCGCTCCAGACGGAGATAACGGTTGAGGTCCTTTTCCTTGGCAGCAATTTCGGCCAGAGAGGAGAAACGGCTTAAATTCTCTTGGGCCTGGGCCACGCAGGAGTTGATATAGGGTTCAAGGGCGCCGGGAGCGATTTCGGCTTTGTTCGCTTGGGGCATGCAAGGCCTGTAATATTGTGTAATTAAAGCGATAATTATTATCATGGGTGCCTAAGATTGTCAAGGAACAATGCTCCGTCAGGCGGGCAAAGAAGCAGGACGGGGGCAAGAAATGCTGTAAAAAAAGCCGCCTCCGGGGAAGGCCGGGCAGTGAGGCGGGCGGCTTTCCGTAGCCGTTACCCAGACCCGGTTGGGATCTCTGGCAATCCCCTTGGAGGGCCCGCGCCAAATTTCCACCGGTACACACCGGGCGGTCTGGAGCCAGGTGCCTCCAGCCAACCCACCCCTATCCTTAACGGGAGGGGGCGGAGCGGGCAAGGATAGGGAATTTCCGGCAGGAGAAATATTTTTCGCCCCCACCCTGGGCCTCTCCCGTCAAGGGGGAGGAAATATAAGGTCGGCCGGGATTTCCTGGGCTCAGTCGCCGGACTCCTTACATTTCGGTTTTATCCCGAAACACCAGGACCGGGCGGGTGGAAAGGCGCACCAGGTTGAGGGCCTCGTCGCTGATCAACTTCAGATACTTGGGCCGCTTGTGCCCATAGGCCCCCAGAACCAGCAGGTCATAGCGTTCCACGGCCACCGCCTTGAGGATTTCGTCCACAAAGTCGCCCTGGGCCAATTTCTTGACTGGGGGTGTAGCCATATTTCTTTAAGGTGTCCTCCCCGGTGAGCAGACAGGACTCGGCGAATTCGGGGGTTTCGCCCAACGCGGTCTCCTGGACGTGGAGGATGGTGATTTCCGGTTTATGTCTTGGCAAAGAGCGGGCGCGATGAATTCCAGGGCCCCCTGGTCGCACTGGGACCCCCGGTAGGCCACCAGGATTTTCTGGATCGGCCGGAAATTGCGCATGAGCAGCACCGGCTGCAGGGCATGGTGGAGAATCTTGGCGTGCACCGAGCCCAGCAAGAAACCCCGGATTGTGGAGCGGCCCTGGGAGCCCAGCACGATCAGGTCGTACATGCCTTCGGTGGCGGTGTTGAGGATCTCGTCGGCGGGGTCGCCCACGGCCACCAGGGGCTCACAGGGGACTTTGCCCCCCAGGCAGATCTCGCAGGACTCGAAAATTTCCTCCACGGTTTTTTCCGCCTCGGCTTCGATGGCCTTCTCCACGTCCTCCCGGGTAGTGAAGGGGGCATAAGAGCTTTCGGCCACGGAGTCCACCAAGTTGGGTTTGACGTAGAGGGCGTCAACGTCCGCCTCGAAATGCTCCAGCAGATGGCAGGTATAGCGCAGGGCCTGCTGCGACTCTTCGCTTTTATCCACTGCGACCAGGATTTTCATAGGTATCACCTCTCTCATATACTGAGCGCCCGGAAATGTGGTCGGTTTTCCGGTTTATCGCCTCAGGGGTTTAACGCATCACCAAAACCGACGTCTGGCACTTGCTCACAAAGCGGCCGGCCCAATCCCGGGGAAAGAACCGGTCCAGCAGGGATTTCTTGCCCATGAACAGGGCCAGGAGGTCCTGCTGCAGTTCTTTGTCGATGAAGTTTTCAAACTCGGCGATCTCGGTCAAGCGGGTGGTCACCTTGATCTGGCGGTCTTCGTAATAATCGCCGATCTCGATGAGCCGCCGGTACACGTCCTTTTTCATGTCGCCTTCCTGGGACAGGCCGATCAGCTCCAGCTGGGCCCCGTGAATGGTGGCCATCTGGTTGATCATCTCCAGGGAATCCTGGCTGATGTAACTCTGGTCCAGGCAGGCCAGGATGCGGCTGATAGGCTGCTCTTCTTTGACCAGGAGCACGGAACAGTCGGCGTCGTTGACCACTTTCTGGGGCACCGGGGCCGAGCCCTGCCAGATGCACTGCGCCGCCTTTGGTGCACCCCAGGACGATGAGGTCGCTTTCTTCTTCCCGGGCTTCCGCCAGGATTTCCTGGGCTTCATTGCCCGGTCCGCAGGCGCACCTTCACGTCTTTTTTGGCCCCCCGGGCCACCATCAGCTCTTCCCACTGGCCGCCCTTCAGGGGAATCCACTCATAACGCGTGGCCTCCCACGGCATAGGGTGAGCCCTCGCCCCCGGCGCTGGCCAGAAAGTTTTCCCGGTAGCGGTGTAAGGCCTGGGCCAGGGTCTGGTCCTCGCCGGGTTTGGCAGAGGCTTCGCCGGGGGCTACCGCCAGCAGGGTCACGTCGGCCCAGGTATTCGTGGCCAGCCGGATCACTTCATTGAGCGCATAGGCGCTGTAAGGATTTTCATCTCCGGCAAATAAAATTTTCATGGTCCTTCCCCTCCCTTTGGTTTACGAAATCTGCACTGGACCTCGGAGCCAGTCCGGTTAATCCCCCAAGGCTTTCTTGACCGATTTTTTCAATTCCTCGATCTTCACCGGCTTCGGAAAAAAGTCGTAGATGCGCTCCCGGATGGCCTCGATAGTGGCGTCCAGGGTGGCATAGGCCGTGAGCATAATCACCCGGGTGTGCGGGTAGAGTCGGTTTACTTCTTTCAAGATATCCATGCCGCTGACGTTTTCCATCTTCAGGTCGGTGATCACCAGATCGTAGGGTTGCGTCCGGATCGCGCTCCAGGGCCAACTGACTGTCGGTAAAGGTGTCCACCTCATAGCCTTCGGCTTGCAAGATCTTTTTCGCCATGTCGCACACGATTTTTTCATCATCGATCACGATAATTTTCTTGGCCATGGTTACTCCCCTTTATCTTTGCCCTTAGCAGGTATCTTGATAATAAACGTGGTGCCCTGGCCCTCTTCGCTTTCCACCGAGATTTCCCCGTGATGCTGCCGGATGATGCCGTAACTCACGGAAAGTCCCAGGCCGGTGCCTTTGGTGCTCTTGGTGGTGAAAAACGGGTCGAAAATATTGGGCAGAATCTCCTTTTTGATGCCGGTGCCGGTATCCCTCACGGTCAGGACGACCATGTCGGCTTCTGGGTCATAGGACGCCGATGATGAATAGTTCGCCCCCGCCTTCCATGGCCTGAATGGCATTGATGAACAGGTTGACCAGCACCTGTTGGATCTGGGGCGGGTCCACGGAGACCATGCGGCAGATGAGTCGGCGATGGTGACCGTATGCTTGACCTTGGAGATCTTTAACTGGTTGGCCACCAACCCCAGGCTGCGCTGCACCAGGTCCCCAACCTGGATGTCCTGCAATTCTTGCTTCTTTTGGCGGGAGAAATCCAGAAGATTTTCCACGATTTTCTTGATGCGCTCGCTTTGGGTATAGACATCTTCCATGTAATTTTTTTTGTCGTCATCGCCCAGCAGGTCGTAAAGACTTATGTAGGTTTGGGCGATCAAGAGAAATGTTGTTCAAAGGATTCCCCAGTTCATGGGCCACGCCGGAGATCAGGATCCCCAGGGACGCCAGCTTCCCGGACTGCATCAGCTCCTGCTCCCGTTTTTCCAGTTCCCGGGCCATATCGGTGATAGCCTGGACGGCCACCTGGATTTCGTTGTTGGGGGTGATGGTCCTGACCGCCACCTCGTGGAAGCGGCCTTCGGAGACCATTTTGATCATTTGTTCCATGATGCCAATCTCTTGAATGATAAACCGGAAAAAATATTGCCAGAGAACGACCTGGATGATGAAAATGATCCCCAGGGAGACAATGAGCATGATGAGATTATAGCTGACGATATAGCTGACCGTCTTGCGTTCCCTGGCCAGGAGGGTGGAGGATTGTCCGGTAAGTTCGTGGCCCAGCTTTCTGATTTCCGCTTCTGACTGACAGGGAAATCCGTTCATTGTGGAGAGCTTGCTGAATCAATTCCAAATAATGTCTGAGATTATGCAGCAAACTGGCGTATTCCTGGCCACTTATGCCATGTAAACCGGACACCAGGTAATACCGGGAAGCCTTTAGCACATCATACCGGTTTTTGCCGATTTGCAGTAATTCATCCAGGGAGCTTGGTCCTGGTAAAGAAAATAATTTTTTTCGGCCTTGCGCATTTCCAAAAAGGAAATATTGACATCATCGATGATTTCAATGGCCTGTAATTTGGTTAAGACCGCTTTAAAGGATAAATAGCCGAACACGCAGATCAGACAGATGACGATGGCTTGAATGACTGCGGCGATGATGATTCTTTTGCTGTATGGTGATCGCGGTTCGGAACAACGGTTCTCCCTTGGGCGGCTAGGTGAACGAACCGAATTTATGGGACCTGACGGACTCCTCCACCCGCTGCTCCACGGCTTCCGGGGCCAGCTCCTTCTCCAGACGCAGCAACATCTTGCGCTCGACCCGGTAGGATTTGACGAACAGTTTGATGGCCATGCCGATGCTCAGCACCCCCACCCCGGTAATGACCGCGTCGATGGCGGACCAGGGCCCCAGCCCGAAGAGCCGGGTGAAGAAGGTGCCCAGGGCGATGAAGCCCAGGCCGGTGCGCAAGTAAGAGAGTTCTGTGCGTTGCTTGGCCAACAGGGTGCGGAATTGGGCCAGGTTGGTCCGGGATTGGGCCAGGCCGGTCCGGGCGCCGCTCATGCGGGTGCGGATTTCCGCCAGTTTGTTGCGCATTTCGGCCCATTCGGTGCGGGACTGGGACCAGTTGGTCCGGGATTCGGCCAGGTTGGTCCTTTTCTGGGCCAGATCGGTACGGCCCTGGGCCAGGTCAGTCCGTTGATTGGCCAATTGGGTCCGGTCGCCAGCCAGTCTGGTCCGGTCGTCCGCCAAATCCGTGCGCCGGGTGGAGAGAGCGGTGCGCTCTCTGGCCCAGGTGGTGCGATTATCGGCTAACTCTGTCCGGGTCCCGGCCAGTTTGGTGCGTCCCTCGGCCAATTCGGTTCGCTTGTTGGCTAGACCGGTGCGGTCGTTGGCGAGTTTGGTGCGGCCCTCGGCCAAGTCAGTGCGCTTGTTGGCCAGAGAGGTGCGGTCGTTGGCCAAGTCGGTGCGCTGCTCTGCCAGTTCCGTGCGCTTGTGCGCCAGGGCGGTGCGTTCTTCGGCCAGCTTCGTCCGGAACTGGGACAGAGCGGTCCGATCCTCGGCCAGATGCTCCCGGCGATCGGCCCATTCCTCCATGGCCTTGATGAGCTCTTCGCCTTGAAGGGAAGAGATAGTTTTTTCGTTATCGTCAGGCATGTTCAGTCCTTAGTCGGAAAAAACCGTCTCCCGGGATCGCCGCCGGACTCAATACGGCACCAGCATCATCGGGTTTTTCACCTGGGCCAGCCACTGCAAGCGGATATCGTCTTTTTTCACCGCCCGGGGCAGGGCGCACGGCCACCAGGCCGTAGTCCTTAAACATAGCCGGAGCCGGCCCGCCGGAGGACCAGTCAGCCACTTCTTTTACCTCCACGGTACATCCCTCCGCCTCCATGGCCGCCAGGACTTTCCGGGCCTCCTGCCGCAGGGCGTCGCCGGGGCCGCCGTAGCCTTCCTGGGGCGGCAGCGCCAGGTGCAACGGGGTGGAGCATCCGGCCCAGAGTTTCTGTATGGCCGGCAGCACGATCCGGCCGCCGTCCAGATCCGGGCACACCACCAGGGCCTGATGGATCTTCCGCAACACCCGCAGCCAGATGAGGGGGCAGGCCAGCTTCTGGTAGAACTTGGAGTGCAGGCGCCGCTGGATGTTCACCGGGGTAAAGGGATAGGGCGCCCCTTCCACATATAAATCGAAGGCCTCCTGACTCTACGATCTTGACCAGTTCATAATCCCGATCCCCGTAAATCACCCGGGGTTCTTGCAGCATGGGACAGGATTCCTGCTCGGAGGCCAGCATTTCATGGATCTCCTCCTTGCCCATCTCGACGATTTCCCGTTCCCAGGTATGCCTGACCCAGCCGGTGCCCGTAACCGGCACTTCCGGCGGCGGTGCCTTGACATAGACCGGGTACAGCTCCATGGGAATAAGGTTGCCCAGGTCACAGGCATAGCGGATGGCCAGGCTGGAGGCCAGGTCCACTTCGATGGCTACCAGGGTTTTCAGTCATGAATACTTCCCCCTTAATCGGTCTGAGGTATGGCAAACAGGCGGGAGCAGGCCGATGCCGGCTCCCCTCAGGCTGCTGCCCCGCGAATCTTGGCGGCCGCCCGGGTCACCACGTCCTGAATCTCGCTCAATTTGAAAGGCTTGGCGATGAAATCGAAGACGCCCTTCTGGAACGACTGCTTGGCGGTTTCCATGGTGGCGAAACCCGTGATGACGATCACTTCGGTTTTCGGGTGCTGCTTCTTGGCTTCCTCCAGAAACCGCATGCCGTCGATCTCTTTCATCTTGAGATCCGTGATGACGATGTCGTAGTTGGTCTGTTGAATCTGATGCATGGCCTCGACGCTTTGGGTGAAGGTGTCCACTTCGAATCCCAACTTTTCCAAAGCCGGCTGCAGGCGTTTGCAGACGATGGGTTCATCGTCCAGCACCAGTACCCTGAGCTTATTCTCCGTCATATTCTCCTCCTTCCGGGGGCTTCTCCCTCAATCGGGAGTTTTGGTGAAAAAAGGCCTCCACAAATTCCGGAACATCTTCGTCGCTGCGCAGCTGAATATCCAGTTGCCGGGTGAAACCGATCAGCCGGCCCAGGACCTGGAGACGCTGCTCCATATCTTCCCGGGGCAGATGGAGCACCTTGGCTACCACCAGATCGCCTTTGGTGTCCACCTTAAAGTGGAATTGGGACAGAATCTTTTCCAGCAGCTGGGCCCGCCGGGAGCGGCGGGTGAGGTCGGTAACCCCGCCCACAAAGCGGAAATAGATGTGGTTGCGGGGGGCCTCGGGCTCCATGCGGGCATCCACCAGATTAAAGTGGTACCCCAACCGCAGGTGCAAATTCATAGTAGTTTTCGCTGATCACCGCCAGGTTGAAGCCCGACACGGTGCTGGCGCCGGAGGTGCTCCGGTCTTGGAGATGCTGGACATCATTCCCTGGAAATCCACCGGCACCGGTTCGGTGCTCCAGACCCCGGGGCCGGACAGGCCCTGCCACAAGGCCTTCATGGGCCAGGACCGGATGTGCTCCGGCAGGAGCCGGTTCCCCTCGGCCTCGGGGGCGATGCCGCCGCCCAGGTCCAGAACCTTCAGGCCCAGGGGGATGTCGGAGACCAGGGTGAAAATCCTGACCCCCTTGAAACGCTTGACAAACCGGGGCAGGTCCATCAATTCTTCCACGGCCTTTTCGTGGATGAACCGGATGACGTCGTGGACGGATTGGCAGCCCTCGGGGGTAAAATCCTGGTCCTGGGGATCAATGCAGATGGAGCGGGGCGATGCGGGCCAGGATCCGCCGGAGCAGCCGGAATTCCGGGGCATCTTCAAAGGCCATGGACTGGACCAGTTCATACTGAATCAGTTCTTTCACCCGGCCCTCGTAGATGGTCCGCTGCTTGGTGTCCACGGTGACCTTCATGCCGGCTTCCAGGATCTCCGTGGCGCCCTCCACCCCCACCAGGGTGGGCACCCGGAATTCCCGGGCGATGGTGGCCAGGTGCCCGGCGGCGGAACCCCGCTCCGCCACGATGGCCGCGGCCTTGGGCACAATGCGGGCCAGCCACGGCGCCGTATATTTGGTCACCAGGACGGCTTCCTCGGGAAAGCGTTCCATGTCCGCATCCGACTGCGACGTGGGCCACGACTGCCGGCGCCCACCCCGGCATGGGCCACCACGCCGGTGTCCTGGATCAGGACGGGGTACAGGGCGCAGGTTTCGCAAATATCCTGTCGCAGGGCGGACCTCGGGCTTGGGGACCTGCAAGGCCCGGGACTTGCAGGACCCAGGAGTTACCGTGCCTGATCCATGGCGCATTCGATCTCCTGGGGGCGCTTGAAGTAGCGCTCCAGGGTCAGGGCCCAACGCCCCAAGGCTTCAATGGTGCCCCCGGAGAGGGTCTCCCGGCCCTGGTCCTCCGCCGGGACCGGCACTTCCTCCTCGCCCCCGCCGGGCATGGCCCGAACCAGCTTTTCCTTCCGGGCGATTTCCTGGGACCGGATGCGGTGGGGAAAATCCCGCTCCACCACGTAGCGGTCCGTGGGGCCCTTGCCCTCCACCACGGTGCGCCCCAGGCCCCAGGAGGCAAACATGACCAGGCAGTCGCTTTCCAGGCCGCTCACGTCCAGGGTGTGCATGACCCCGCTGGCCTGGCTGGGAATCATCTCCTGGCACAGCACCGCCATGGCCGCCTCTTCCCCCAGCATCCCCATCTTCTGTCGGTAGACCAGGGCCTCGGGGGAATAGAGACTGGCCAGGACCTTCTTGTAGGCCTTGATGACCCCCTGGGCCGGAACGTGCAGCAGGCTCTCATGCAGACCGGCAAAAGACAGTTCCCCGTCTTCGCCATAGGCGCTGCTGCGAACGGCCCAGTCCCGCCGCCCTTCTCCGCCTGGCGCCTGATTTCTCCGGCCACTTCGTGGGGCACCACGCCCGCCAGGATGCTGTACTGGATCTGGCGGGAGACCTGGCGTTCGTCGTACTCCCCCGCCACCCAGACTCTCCAGCAGGGCGTGAATCCGTTCCTCCAGGTGGTTGTGCTCCAGGAAGAGCCGGTAAGCCCGGGTGGTGATGACGAAGCCGCCCGGCACCGGCAGGTCCAGGTTCTTGATCGCCACCGCCAGGTTGGACGCTTTACCCCCGATAAGTTCGGGGCGGTCCTGGGGGGCTTCGGCCAGGGTGATCACCAGGGGCATCTCCTTGGAGAGGATCAGCCGCCCCCGGAGTTCGGCGCCCAGGGGGATGAAGATGCGGTCGATGGCCTGGAACAGATCCAGATAACGGTTCGAGGTGATGAGATTTAAGCCTTTCACCATACGCAGCAGCAGGGTCTGGATTTCTTCGGTGGTGTCGATCAGGTACTTGCGGTCGAAGATATATTCCCCGCCGGATTTTTCTCCCAGGTCGGCAATGCGTTCCATGACCCGCTGGTGGTCCTGCAGCAGCTCCTGGAAATGTTCAAAGATCTCCGGAAAGGCCACCAGGTCCGGCTTGGGCCGGTGCATCCGTTCCAGAGATTTTTGACAGCTTGCCACATGGGGTCTTCCTTATCCGGCCCGATCATGCACCGGATCTATCGGGATTCGATGTAACTATCTCTTGTAGGGGGGGACCTATGTGTCCCCTGAGGGCGCTACACAGGTGCGCCCTAGGCCATTGGTTCTTGCCGTTTCTGGCTCTGTCTCCTCAAGGAGAAGAAAACCTGATAATCAAGATTACACGGCAATCGGTCCAGGCAAACCTGGCTCGCCCATAAAAAGCGACCGCGTCCTTAATGCCCGCCGCCGCCCTTGAAGAGGAAGCCCATGGCAAACCCGGTGACGATGGCGATGACCACCGCCAGCACCCCGTAGGCGACCCCGTGCTGGTAGGCCAGGTGCGCCATCAGGGCCGGGAAGCCCACCATCTCCACCGTCAAGTCGGTGCAGGTACTGCTCACCACCTTGCCGTCGGCGATCACCGAGAGGCAGACCTTATACGTGCCGGGTTTGGTGTTGGTGGGCAGGAAAAACTGGCGGTCACCGGCTTGCTCCCCCGGCCGCGGTCTTAACCTTGAGGGCCCCGGGACGGGTGGCGTAAATATTTTCGCTTTCCTTGAGTTCGAGGAATTGCTTCAGAAACTCCTGGCGCTCCTGAGGTTCGATCTTGCCGCTGAAGATAATGCGCTTCTCCAGGGCTCGATAGCCCCAGGTGGCCTCCGCCGGCGCCGCCGTGAGCAGTTCTTTGGCGGTGCTCATGACCAGGTAGAGGGAGGGGGCGTCCTGCGACCTTGATTTCGCCCACGTTCATCCACAAAAGGCCCCCGGCGGCCCTTGCGCATGAGGTGTTCGTCGGCGCTGGTGCCCACCACCTCCAGGACCGCCTGAGCCCCCGCGGGGATGGTGCCCGAGACCGTCACCGTCTGTCCGTTAAAGAAGGTGCCGATCTGCACCACAGGCCGGGCGAGACCTTGAGCCCCGGTTCCGCGGCCCGGGCCGGCAACGCCCCGGCCAGCAGCAACCCCAACCCCAACCACGCGACCTTGCGGCACTAACTGAACCAGGCGTTTCATCTTAGTGCCCACCCTTGTGCGCCAGCAGGAGATGGGGCGGCAGCACCAGGCTCACCAGCATCTGCACCATCACCATCAAGACGATGGAGGCCAGGAGAATCTTGAGCTGGTCGGCCTTGAGCCGCTTGCTCAGGCGCACCCCGAACTGGGCCCCCAGGGTGGAGCCCAGACAGCAGGATAATGGCCAGCACCATGTCCACCGTATGGTTGGAGACGGACTGCATGATGGTGACGTTGATGCAGGTAAACAGGATTTGCAAGAGGCTGGTGCCCACCACCACGTGCATGGGCATGCGCAGCATATAGACCATCACCGGCACCATGATGAAGCCGCCGCCGACGCCCATGATGGCCGCCAGGATCCCCACGAACACCCCCAGGATGAGGGGCAGCACGGGGGAGAGGGTGACGCCCGATTTCTCGAAATGCATCTGGTAGGGCAGCGCCTGGATCATGCGGTTGTACAGGGAGACCTTGGCCGGGGCGGCTTCCACCCGCTTGGTTTCCACCGGTTTTTTGCGCATGCTCTGGAGGCTTTCCATGAACATGTAGAAGCCGATGACGCCCAGCATGACCACGTAAGTGATCTTGATGACGAAGTCGGCGTTGCCCATGGCCCGGAGCACCTTGATGAATTGTACCCCCACGGTGCCCCCGAGCACCCCGCCGATGATGAGGAGGAGCCCCATCTTGAAGTCCACGTTCCCCAGGCGGTAATGGGCATAGGATCCGGAGGTGGAGGCGGCCACGATCTGGTTGGAGTCCGAGGCCGCGGCCACCGTGGAGGGGATCCCCACCATGATCAGGAGCGGGGTCATGAGAAAGCCGCCCCCCACACCGAAGAGCCCGGAGAGGAAGCCCACGGCGCCCCCCAGGCCAAAGAGAAGCAAGATATTGATGCTGTTTCCAGCCAATGGTAGATAAAGGTTCCAAACATGTGCCGCTCTCCCCTCCTTTAAGTGACGTTCAAGATCCGTCAGACGGGTCACTTTTCCCTGGCCTCGCACCAGGAGAATTTCCCCGCCGATTTGCTGGTGCAGACTTTTCAAGAGCCGCGGTGCAGCCGGGATACGCTCCCGGCGGTCGTCCTCCGGCCACCCCATGACGATGAACTGCAAGGCACTCTGGGCCCGGGCGAAGGCCAGGACTTCATCGCAGAAATCGCCGGCAGCCAAAAAGATCTCCAGGCTCACCCCTTCCTGCTGGCAGCGCTCCCGGACCTTTCCCAGCCACAGGCTCTGCTCTTCCCTGAGGCCGGACAGGGAAATGTCGCCGGGGTCAGATGGCGTCGCCCGGGGTCCGGGCCGGCAACACCGCCATGAGCACCAGGGATAATTCCAGGCGCGCCGCCAACTGCACCGCATAAGAGGCGGCCCGGGAATCCGGCATCTCCAGGTCGATAGCTAAAAGCACCCGCTTGTTCATGTCCCGGAGAGAAATGCACCAATCGGGCCAAAAATAAATTATGCTTTAATATCAGATAGATAGCCAAACGGAACTAAACGGCCGTGTTTCATAATGAAATAGGGATTTCAGGAAAATACCCGGAAAGCCGGAAAACTGCGGGGATTGGGCCCTTTTCATTTTGAAACCGACCCGGTGAAACGGTATTTTGCGCCTATGACTCGGGGGAAATGGGGGGGCCGAGTTCAGGGTCTTGGACAGGCCGTACTTTTTCATCTTGCGCCACAGGGTGGTGCGGGGCAGGTCCAGGATGCGGGCGCTCTCGCCAATCTGGTGATTGGTGAAGGCCAGCACTTTTTGGATATAGTCCCGCTCCTGGTCCTCCAGGCTGGGCCAGCCGCCGTCGGCGCTGGGGGCCAGTTCCTGGAGGTCCGGAGGCAGGTCCGCCAGGGTCACCGTGTCGCCGTCCGCCAGGGCCACGGCCCGTTCGATGATGTTCTGCAGTTCCCGGACGTTGCCGGGATAGGAATAGGCCCGGAGCACCTCCCGGGCGGCCTGGTCGATGCCGGCAATCCGCTTGGCGAACTTGTGGCTAAAGAGGTTCATGAAGTACTGGATCAGGAGGGGAATGTCTTCCGGCCGTTCCATGAGGCTGGGCAGGGTGATTTGCACCACGTTGAGGCGGAAGAAGAGGTCTTCCCGGAAGCGGCCTTCGGCCACGGCCCGTTTCAGATCTTTGTTGGTGGCCGCGATAAACCTGAGGTCCAGTTGCAGAGGCCGGTTGCCCCCCACCCGGGTGATCTGGTTTTCCTGGATGACCCGGAGGAGTTTGCCCTGCATGGACAGGGGCATATCGCCGATTTCGTCCATGAAGGCCGTGCCCCGGTGGGCCGTTTCCAGGATGCCGATCTTGGTGGCGATGGCCCCGGTGAAGGCGCCCCGCTCATAGCCGAACAGTTCGCTGGCGATGAGCTCCTCGGTAAAGCCGCCGCAGTTGAAGGCCACGAACGGCCTGATGCTCCGGGCGCTCTCCCGGTGGATGAGCCGGGCCACCAGCTCCTTGCCGGTGCCGCTCTCCCCCTGGATGATGACGTTGCAGTCCAGGGGGGCCACTTTCCGGCTGATCTGGAAGACCTCCTGCATTTTCGGGCTGACCCCGATCATCTCCCCCCAGCCGTCCAGGGGCTCCAGCCGGGCCTTGAGCTGCCGGTTTTCGGTGACCAGGCGCCGGTGCTCCAGGGCCCGGCGGGCCAGGTTGCGGATTTCCTCCAGTTTCAGGGGCTTGGCCACATAATGAAAGGCGCCCTTCTTGATGGCCCCGATAGCCGCATCCAGAGAAGCGTGGCCGGTTATCAGGATGACCTCGGTTTCGGGCCGCCGGGCCTTGGCCTGCTGCAACACTTCCATGCCGTTGAGCCCGGGGAGCACCACATCCAGAAAGACCAGGTCAAAATTGCCCAGGTCCAGGTCCCGGAGAAAGTCCTCCCCCGAACCATAGGTCTTGACGCTATGGCCGTCTTTTTCCAGGGCCGCCTGGAGCCTTTTCTGGACGATGGCTTCATCATCCACTATGGCGATGTTCATGGCACTCCCGGTTCCCGTCCGCTACCGGTGCTTTTTTATTGAGTCAGTCGTGAGCAGTTTTCCATCTGCTTACGGCTAACGGCTTTCGGCCCTGTGGATGGGAAGCGTCACGGTGAAGGTGGCGCCCGCCCCTTGCTGCTCTTGACCTCGATATGGCCGCCGTGTTTTTCCACAATGCCGTAAGTCACCGACAGGCCCAAGCCGGTGCCCCGCCCCACCTGCTTGGTGGTGTAGAAGGGATCAAAGATCCGGGAGAGATGTCCCGGGTCGATGCCCACCCCCGTGTCCGTCACGTCAATGACCATCCACTGGCCGTCGGCGGACGGGTGGGCGCGGATCTGGAGGGTGCCTCCGTCCAGCATGGCCTGGATGGCATTGATGAATAAATTGAGAAAGACTTGTTGCAGACTCTTCTTTTCGCCGTGAATGGGCGGCAGGTCCGGCGGGGATATCCTGTTCCACATGGATGCCCGACAGGCTCAGCTGGTTGCGCACCAGCTTCAAGGTATCCTGGATGACCGCGCCGATGGAGCAGCGCTTCAAATTCCGGGTGCTCGGCCCGGGAGAAATCCAACAGACCTTTGACGATCTCCGAGGCCCGCTCGGACTGGATCAGGATATCCTGGATCAGGCCCATGGCCTCTTCCTGGGACAGGTCCCGAAAATCCTCCTTCAAGCGACTCCGCGGTGAGCACGATATTATTGATGGGGTTGTTCAACTCATGGGCGATGCCCGAGGTCAGGGTGCCCACCGCGGCAATTTTCCGGGACTGCACCAGTTGGTCCTGATGCACCTCGAGCTCGTGAATCATGCGGTTGAAGGCCCGGAACAGGGCAAAGAATTCCTCTGAAGAGGATCCCGGGCCCGGTTCCGGCAAGGGGGTGAAATCGCCGTGGGCGATCTTGTCCATGGCCTGCTGCATCTGGACCAGCGGCTGCACCAGCATGCGGGAGAGGTAGAAGGCCACCACGATCCCCAGGGCCAAAAACACCACCACGGAAATGATAAAGAGGATCATGGCCCGCTGAAACAAGCGGTCGATCTGGAGGCGTTCTTCTTTCTCCCATTTTTCGGTAATATTCAGCAATTCCTGGCCCTGGCGGCGCAAGGCCTCTTCCAGGGGGGCGAACTTCTGGTTTTCCAGGGCCGCACCTTCCTGAGGCGCCTTGGCTTTGATCTGCGCCAAAATTTCCTGATAACGTTTCCAGACTGCGGGAAAACTCGGGTCGCTCGGGGTGTGTCTTCCAACGCAAGATCTCGGATTCGTGGCTTTGATAAATACTCCTGGGCGTGGGTCAGATAGGTCTCGGCTTCACTGAGACTGGCCACCTGCCGGTAGAGGAAGAAATTTTTCTCCACCCGGCGCAACTCCAGGATGGTTTGAAACAGGTCGTCGGTGAGTTCCAGGAGGCGCAAGCGGTGGCCGATTTCCCGGTGGACCTGGAAGCTGAACACCGAAAAAATCAACACCGACAGCAGGCTGAACAGGAAGGCGATAATGATCTTACGCCGGATTTTAAAGGTGGCTTTTTGCATAGTCTGACCTGCTCAGAGGGAATTTAAGCAACCTTATAATCATTTTTTAATCATAACAAGAACCTGAACAGGGATTAAAGCAGAGAATTAAATGCCGGGCAGCGGGATCAGACCGGGGTAAAAACGCCGCGCCAGTCTGTGGTGCCTTGCTGAACTTGGGGCCCACCGGGCATCCTCACCCCGAGGGTATCCCCGGCTCCGGCCGGGCCGGCATGAGGGTGGTATCAAAAGTAAGGCGGGTTCTCCCAGCCCAGTGTTTAGCGCTGCCCGGTTTATTGGGGATCATGGCCTAACCGCCGTCCTGCCGGGATTCCTGCAAGTTTTTCCAAGGCCCGCTGCAGGTTGGTTTTG
The DNA here is from genome assembly GCA_963841475.1 of uncultured delta proteobacterium. GTDB lineage: Bacteria > Desulfobacterota > Desulfobaccia > Desulfobaccales > 0-14-0-80-60-11 > 0-14-0-80-60-11. Next base: position 726,961 of record CAWJCT010000004.1, on the reverse strand, counting down.
GCTTCCTGGTAGAAGGTGGGCCTGAGCTCCATGGCTCGCTGGAAGCATTTGGCGGCCTCTTCGTATCGCCCATCCATGAAATAGTACACCCCGATATTGTTATAGGCCTGGGCCTCGTCCCCCCCTTCATGAAGGCCGTCCAGGGCCTGGGGATACTGCTTCTGGCCCGCCAGGGCCTGTCCCAGCATTTGGTTGACCTTTGTGGTTCTCCGGGGCCAGGGCTTGGGCCTGCTTGAGGGTGGCGGTGGCATGGGGATAATCTTTGCGCTGCAGGTAGGCCTGGGCCAGGGCGATGAAAGAGGAGAGCTGGCGGGGGTCCAACGTGATGGCCATGTTGCAATTCGCTATGATGGCCCGTTCGGGCCGGCCGGACTCCAGAAAGGTGACCCCCAGAAGGTGATGGGTCTTGGGCCGCTTGGGGTCCTGGGCCAAAACGTATTGAAATTCGTCGATGGCCAGGGGATATTGTTTGCCTTGGAGGTACACCAGCCCCATGGCTTCGTGGGCCTTGAGCATCTCCGGCTGGTGCACCAGGACCAGGGCCAGTTCCTTCTGGGCGGCCTCCAACTTCCCGGACATGAGAAAAATGACCCCCACTTTGTAGTGCAGGTCATAGCGCTCCGGGTGATCCTTCAGGATTTGGATATAATTAATCAGGGATTTGTCGAAGTTCCGATTTTCCAGGGCGATATCGCCCAGGGACTCCAGGCGGTCATCGGGAATCGGTTCCGAGGGCTTGGGCTTCTGGTCGCGCCCATTGGGGGTGGAGCGGCCTGGAATTTTTCCGACTGATCCGAGGTTAGGCCCTGCAAAGCGGGAACCTGTTGCGATTTCTTGGAACACTGGCTCGCCAGCAAAGGCAAGGTCAATACGAAAACGCCAGTGACCAGCCGACGAAATGGAGGCCATGCCGCCATCATTTTCCCTCGGCAACCAGCCGCGCCATCAGTTGTGGACGTTCAAGCAGATCCGCGCCTAAGAGGATCTTGATGTCCATACCCTTCTTAAGCTTCAAATTTGGTTCCAGTTCGGCTCCAGGGAAGATCGCGCGGCCACCGCCCGGGCGACTCTTTCCGACTCAGGCCGATAATAAATCATGGTCTTGGCCGCGCCGAAATCCAGGTGATTGCCGATTTTGGCCACCATGAACCCTTCCTGGCGGAGCAGGGAGCGGGTTTCATGGGCCAGATTTTGGGTCCAGGTGCCGTTCCTGACTTCAATAGCCGTGTTCACCCGTTCCGCAAAGGTCAGGGGGGCGGTCCCGGAAGAAGTGAGAGGTCGGGTAATCTCTTCCTTGGCCTTGGATGGCAAGGGCTGCTGACCTGCCCCGGCTTTTGGCTGGTGCTCCGCCGGAGGCTCCCGGTGGGCGGTGGAGGGCTGTTTCGCCTCTATCTTGGCAGCCAGGGGTTTGTCGGTGGCGAGAGATTTGGCCGAGGAAGGTACGGCTGGCAGCGTGTCGTCGTTCAGGCGGGCCATGAACTGTGGGTTTTCCACGAGATCGCGTCCCAGCAGCACCTTGATATCCGTACCCTTCTTGAGCTTCAGGCTTGGCGCCAGTTCGGCTCCCGGGAAAACCGTGCGGCCCGCCGCCCGGGCGACTCGTTCCGCCCCGGGCCGATAATAAATCATGGTCTTAACCGCGCCGAAATCCAGGTGATTGCCGATCTTGGCCACCGTGAACCCTTCCTGCCAGAGCAGGGAGCGGGTCTCATGGGCCAGATTCTTGGTCCAGGTGCCGTTCCTGACCTCGATGGCCGTGTCCACCCGTTCCGCGGCAGTCAGGAAAGCCGTCTTGGCGGCAGTTCCGGAGGGTCCCGGCCGCCACGACCTTCTGGGGAGCAGCAGCCTGCTTCCGGAGCCTCTTGCTCCGGCCCGGCGGTGACCGCGACTGGTGTCGGTGACGAAGGTTTTGCAGCCAACGGTTTGGCAGTCTCTTGAGGGGCGACCGGCTGAGCCGGGGGGTGAACCTTGGCTGGCGCAGGAGTAGCCAAGCGGGCCACTGCCGCTTTCGGCGTCGGGGCTTGGATTACCCTGGCCGCCGGAGGAGTTGGTTCGGACTTCCGGGCATACGCAGGGCGGTCAGGTATCCCCAGCGCTGCCAGGGCCTGGCCGAGCTTGGCGTCAGCGGCGGCGGCGCCTTCTGTTTCCTGCCAGAGCCGCCGGGCCTCGTCCGTGCGGCCGAGACGACAATAGAGGAGCCCCAGGTTGTTGCGGGCCGCGGCATTGCCGGGATCACGGGCCAGGGTTTTCCGAAAGCACGTCTCCGCCTCTTGCCAACGGCCCTCAGTATAATAAGAGAAACACAAATTATTGGCCATGGCGGGATTAGGCCCGCGCCGGGTGAGAGCCTCCTGGTAAAGCTGGCGGGCGGCCTCGAATTTTCCCAGATCTTCATAGTTCTGGGCCAGGAGATCGACGATCTGGAGATTGTCAGGATTTTGTTGGTGGGCCATCTCCAATTCCTTGAGGCCCAACTCGGGCTGCCCCATCAACTTGTAGTAGTGCGCATTCTGCGCCAACCGGGAGATGTCCCCGGGAGACTGACGCAAGTTGGCAAGAAAAGAACCGGAGGTGTCTTCTGTCCGTCCATAGCCCGACCCCGGGGCGGTGCAGCCAACCACCCCCAAAGACCAGGCACCCAAAAATGCCAGCGCCGCAAGTCCGGCCAACGCATAGCCGCAAGAGGACCGCCGACAGGCAGAACGGAGCAATCCCTGTACGGTCCCGGAACGGCGCCCACGGCGGGGGCCGTGAGCCCGGGGTCCCATGGCTGCATCCGGTTTTTGCTCTCCCCCATTAACCATGTCGTTTTCTCCCACTGGTGATGCTATTCAAGCCCGCCACTCTCCACCTAGGTTTGGCGGCAAGTGTGTTTCAATAACCCATCTTCATTTCCAAAGACTTCTTCTCTTCGGCTTTGAAGCTCTTGTCGTATTTCTCCTGCTCGCCGGCCGCGGCCTGGGGCGACAGCCCCACCGCCGGCTTCGGGTTGAAGCCCGCCTGGGGGTTCACCACCTGCTGGGCGATGTTGTTACGCACCGAATTGCCGTAATCCATCTCCAGGGCGCTGGGCGGGAAACAACCGACCAGCCCCAGGAGCGCCAGCCCCAAGGCCAGGCGCCTCAAGACTTTGGGAGTTTTCGCTTTTGTGTCCATGGCTCTCTCTCCGGCGCCGGGCGCCTATTTCGGGGACTGATGGCCGAATCCCGTCGGCATCGGCGTTGCAGCTGCGGGTGTGGGCGCGGGCCCCGGTCCCGGTTTCTGCCGGCCCTGCTCCAAACCCAGCAGGTAGACGTCGACGTCAGTGGGATCGATCCACTTATCGGTGGCCAACCGGGCCGCTCCCGGCGGCATGGGCTTCACCAGGTGGGAGGTTACCAGGGCCACCAGCTCTGTTTGGTTCTTCTGATATTGGGTGGAGCGGAACAGGGCCCCCAGGACCGGGACATCACCCAGTATCGGAAACTTGGTGATGATATTCCGGGATTGGTCCGCAGCAGCCCGGCGATGGAGAAGGTCTGGCCGTCGTTCACCTCTACCTGGGTGTTCATCTCCCGGCGGCGCAGCCCCGGCACCACATAACCCCCGCCGTGGTGCACGGCATCCTGGAGATGATCCAACTCGCTGACGATGGGATGCACTTTGATGGCAATTTTGTTTCGTCCAAGCACCGTGGGAGTGAACTCCAGCTGCACCCCGTACTGTTGTATTCGATGGTGATGGTGGCGGCCCCGCCGACGCTGGTCTGGGGCACCGGGTAGGGATACTCGCCCCCCGCCAGGAAGGAGGCCTTTTGGCCGCTGGTGGTTACCAGGTTGGGCTCCGCCAGCACCCGGCCCGAGATTATTCTGCTTCAGCAGATTCAGGAACACGGTCCACAGGGTCCCGGCCGCAGTCCAGCCGGCCATGGCCTGTGAGCATTCGGGACTAGTAAGGTCTGAAGATCGTGCCAGGAGCTCCGGTCGCCTAAGAGGAGCCGGAACCGGTTGATGGTGCGCACCAGGCCGGAGACGCCGGCCAGACTGTTGAGCTGGTTCACGCCAAAATTGCCGCTGGGGGGCTCAGGGCGGTGAAGTTGATGCCGATCTGCTCGGCCATCAACCGGTTGATCTCGGCCATCCGCACTTCCAGCATCACCTGCTGCACGCCGCCCACGTGCATCAGGTTCACCACTTTGTTTTCCTTCCTCCCGCCTACCCCCGGCATAGGGCAGGGCCAGGGCCAGGGCGGTGCTCTGGGCCACCGGCCCGGAGACCTCGCCGGACAGGACGATGGAGTCCCCCGCGGCTTCGACCCCGATCTTCTCCTTGGGCAGGATCTGGTGGAGCTTCTCTTTCAACAAGGTCAGGTCGGCCTCCACCGTCACGGAGGCAGAAGTAAAACGGGACTTGCCCCACATGCTGATATTGGTAACGCCCGGGGCCAGGGCGTTGATGTAGATTTCCCGCTCGCGGATGAGGATCAGGTCGGCGATATCCGGGTCGGCCACCGAGATCCGGGTGAGGCTGAACGGCGTCCGCAATACCTTGGAGCGCCCCACCTTAAGTCGTAGTACCTGGCTGACCTCTTGGTGCTTCACCCGGTCAAGTAAGTCCGTCCCCTGGGCCGGCACCGCACCCAGAAGCCCCAGGATTATTCCCCACCACAGCCACAACCACCTTCGGGCTGGCCTCTTCACAATTGCATCCCCCCTCGTGCCTCGAAAGCTCTCCCCTTCTTTCGAGCCACATAAAATCAAAAGCAATAGTATTTTTTTGTACTGTGAGAGGTTGCACTCTATTTGTCAACTGTTTTTTTATAAGGAGGCAGATAAAAGCAATAGGAACCCCAGGATTGTTTCAATTATTAACCAATTTGGCGATCGACTTGCCTGAAATTGCTAGTTCCGGTACGCCGGAGGTCTAAAGAAAGGAGAGAAATCTGGATCTTTGAGCCGCGGCGCCAGGCGATACAGGAAGGCATAACGAAGGAGGTCATAATAGATTGAGAGACAGCATGAAATTATCCCTCGAAACGGTCTCGCCAATCAATGATATCCGCCTTAGGTTTTGCAGGCGATGTTGCCGAAACAGTTGCGCTAAAAAATATGATATATTTTATTCGAAAAAATGTAGCGACTAATTCGCCGCACGGGATCGCTACTCATTAAAAGAAAGCTTATCACCAAGGCCGCGCCTGCCCGCATTAGAGAGAAGGACCTCTATCGCCAGGTTGACAAGTCAACCAGCTTGGATCACCGCGTTGCTTGGCAAAGGACTTTTCTTGGACCCCTGAATATCGTTGAATTTGACTGGCAAATTCTTTGTCTTGGGGGCAGTCGCCGGTGATTGACGGGGGCCGACGCCACCTGCAAGCCTGCAACTCCTCGTCGGCCCGCCATGGTTTTACCCGACTCTCTTTCGCCGCCATAGGGTATTTACTTAATAAAATGATAATCTTGCCGTAGTAGAGCCCCGGGCTAAAAGAGTAGACGTGGAATAAGGAATGTAGTATGGTAACATATTTAAAATCTAAAGTTAGGTTTGGCGATGGTGCGCGGCATACTGATCGTCGTGGGGTTGGGATTGACCGGGTTATTGCTGTTTCTGAGTTCTGGTCCTCTCGGAGAACTTCCTCTGGGCAGGGGAGGAGGCCGCTCTTTCTCCCGGCTGGCCAACCACACCCCCGTAGCCCCCAATGCCGTGGCAAAAGATAAAGGTTGCGGACAAGGGCTTCAGGCTGTAATGGCCCCTCCTGAGGTTGTACGGAAAAATCCTGGCGAGACCGCGTCGGGAATGGTCACTGAGGGAACCGGTAAGGCGTCCCGGTTGCCAGTCCAGATTGCCAACCTGGTTAAATGCCAAGACCTGGAAATTGTGATTGCGAAATACGCCCGGCAGTATGGCGTGGACCAAGATCTGGTGCGGGCCGTTATTCGCCAGGAATCCGGATTTAATCCCCGGGCCGTCTCCCCCAAAGGCGCCATGGGACTCATGCAATTGATGCCGGGGACTGCGGCCATGCTGGGAGTATCCGACGCTTTTGATGTGGAACAAAACATTGCCGGTGGGGTTAAATATCTGGAACGGTGCCTCAATCAATTTAACCAGGATGTTTCCCTGGCCCTGGCCGCATATAACGCCGGGCCGGATAATGTGGTGAAATACCAGGGTTGCCCGCCGTTTCCCGAGACGCGGCAGTATGTCGCCAGTGTCCTGAAGGCCTATGCGGGAGAGCCGATTCCGGGAGGCCTGAAGCTCATCGGCTTAAGCCCGGTCATGGATCAAGAGGTCCCCGATCCCGTGAAACCCCGGGGATTAGCCTGGAGGGTCCCGGGGCCCCAATGGAGAATTTCGACACCGCATTGTAAGCTTGGCTCACCTCGCTGGAAAGTGACCCTGCTGCCTTTCTGAGCTCTGGGGAGGCTACCTCCTGCGGCCGCCAGGCTTTCTGTCGCCCCCTGAGGGCCCCAAAGCTTTTTGAGCACATGCGCTAGCCTGCGTATAACTTTTTCTTATAAAAAGGTTCGAGGACATCATGGATGAAAAAACAGTTTTCCCGGTGGAATAAAGCCGTTGGGTAGTGGCTCTGCTGGTGGTAATCTCGTTCTGTGCCTGCAGCAGCATGGAGGAGAAGCGGGATAAATTTCAGGCCTCCGGGCAGTCATTGTATCAGCAGGATGACTTTGTCCGGGCCCGCCTGCAATTCCAGAACGCCTTGCAGATTGACCCCAAATTCGCTACCGCCTACCTGTGGCTGGGCAAAACGGAACTCAATCTGAAAAATCCCCGGGGGGCATATGGGGCCTTCACTCAAAGCCGTGGAACTGAATCCCAATCTTATGGAGGCCCAAATACTGCTGGGGGATCTCCTCCTGATGGGTAAGCAACTGGACAAGGCCAAGGAAAAGGTCGAGTTCGTCCTCAAGCAGGAACCCAAGAATACCGACGCCCTCTTGTTGTCCGCTTCCCTGGCCATGTCCCAGTCACAGCCCCAGAAAGCCTTGGAGGTGCTGGCAGAAGTGCGTCGGCTGGACCCCGGCAAAATCTCCGCCTATTACCTGGCGTCCGCCATCCTGGCGAAAGAGAAGAAACCGGAAGAAGCTGCGGTCATCTTGGAGCAAGGCATTAAGGCCAACCCCAAAGCCCTGGCCCTCTATGTCGCCCGAGCCGGCCTGGCTGACAACCAAAAGCAATTTCGACGTCGGAGAGGCGTTCCTTTTGAAAGCCGTCGAACTGGAACCCAAGAACATCTACCTTTATACCCAATTAGTCCGCCACTACGCCATGGCCGGACAACGGGACAAAGCCGAGGCGGCTCTCCGCCACACCATCAGCCTGGCGCCGGACAGCGAGAAACCGGTCAATATGCTGGCTCGTTTCCTGGTCAGTCAAGGCCGGAGCCAGGAAGCGGAGTCGACCTTCAAGGATTTTATTAAGGGGCATCCGGACAACTACCCGGCTCGCCTCAGCCTGGCAGAATTTTATATAGCTCTGCGGCGGCAAGGGCAGGCCGCACAAGTGCTGGAGCAAATTATCAACATGGACCCCGACGGACCTAAAGGGGTACAAGCCAAAGATGAACTGGCCCGTCTTAAATTCACCCAGGACCATATTGATGAGGCCGAGAAGTTGGTAAATGAAATCCTGAAGGACCACCCTAAGGACATGCGGGCCACCGAAACCCGGGGGATCATCGCCCTGAACAAAAAAGACGGCCTGACCGCGGTGAATAGTTTCCGTCTCTTGGCCCAGGATCACCCCCAATCTCCAGAGGTCTGGCTACTTCTGGCCAGGGCCAACCTGCTGAATAAGGAAGAGGAACAGGCCAAGGAAAATGCCAAAAAAGCGCTGGAGATCAAACCGGACTTTCTGGAGGCCAGGAAATTCCTCTACGGCATGTTTCTCCAGGCCAAGGATTATCGACGGCGCCATCACTACTATCCAGGGTTATCTGCGACTTAATGATAAAGATATTTCTAACCTGGTCAGCTCTGGGGAATGTCTATGCCCTCAATGGTAATGACGCCCAGGCCAGGGAAACCTTCCAAAAAATCATTGTTCTGGAGCCCAAGAACCCTCAAGGCTATTTTCAAATGGCACGGCTGTCGTTAAAGACCAAGAAGATGGCTGAAGCCCTCAAGTATGCCCACAAAGCCTTGCAGGAACAACCCCGACTTCCTGCCCGCCTTACAGCTCGAGGCAGGCCTCTACCAGGAGCAAAAGCAGCCGGAAAAGGCCTTGGCGGCAGTCCGCCAGACTCTGGCGCGCAGTCCTAAAAATCCGAAGCTGCACCAAATGTTGGGTGAACTGCTGTTGGTCCAGAACCAGCCCCAGGCCGCCATCGCCCCCCTGGAAGAAGCCCTGACCCTGAATCCCCGGCAGGTGGCCGCCCTGCAACTCTTATCCCGGGCCTACGAGCAAATGCCCAACTCAGATAAGGCCCTGCAGCAATTGGAAGCAAAGGTGGCCGACCCCAAGTCTTCCCCGATCTTATCTCTCGTCTTGGCCTCGGTCTATGAGCGGCAGCACCAGTTTAATAAGGCTATCAACCTCTATAACAGCTTGCTGGCCCGAAACCTCTTTGCTTCCCTGGCTCGAAACAACCTGGCCTACCTGCTGGCGGAGCACCAGCCCTCGCCGGAAAGCCTCGCCCGGGCTCAGAAGCTCTCATCCGAAACCCTGGAAGAGCACCCCGAAGAACCCAGCTTTTTGGACACCATGGGCTGGATCCTGGGCAAACAGGGGAAATACGCCCAGGCCAAGACCTCCCTGGAAAAGGCGTTGGAGCAGGCCCCCGGTCAACCGGCGATACTGTATCATTTGGCCTGGTGCGAAGCCAAACTGGGAGAGAAGGCCGCAGCCCGGGCTGCTTTACAAAAGGCGTTGGAGAGCAAGACCAAATTTGCCGAGCAGGACGCGGCCCAAAAGCTGCTGGACAGCCTCCCCGCCGGCGGAAAATAGTCAGAGCCCGGTCAGCCGCCGGTGGGAAGAACCCGGTAGTCTATGAGGCCGCGGGCCCCGGCCGGCTGGCGTATAACCTGCCGCGGCCCTGAAGGGTCCTTCTGAGGGCAGGGAAGAAACTTGTCAGCCTGGGGGGGCCCCCCAAGCCTTCTCCGGGCCACCTGTGAGTCAGCACGACTAAAACCGTTATTGAGGGAAGAGATCCAGCATGGTTGATGACCCCAAAATTCCTCTCTATGGCGTAATTCTGGCCGGGGGCTGGGGGACCCGGTTTTGGCCCCTGAGCCGCTCCCAGTATCCCAAGCAGGTGCTGCGGCTGCTGGGCTCCGAATCCATGTTGCAATCCACCGTCGAGCGCCTGCTGCCCCGGATTCCCGCCAGAGCGCCTGGCGGTGGTGACCAACGCCTCCCAGGCGGACTTATCCACCAGGAATTGCGGCGCAAGGGCTGGGACGAGGTCCGCATCTGGATTGAACCCGAGGGCCGCAATACCGCCGCGGCGGTGGGGCTGGCCGCGGTTTCTCTGGAAGAGAGGCCGAGGAGGCCCTCATGGCGGTGTTCCCGGCTGATCATTTCATCCGGGACCAGGCCAGCCTGCTCCGGCCCTGGACCTGGGCGCCGGCTGGGCCCAGGCCGGCTACCTGGTGACCTTCGGCATTCCGCCGCATCCGTCCGGAGACGGGCTACGGCTATATCAAGCAGGGGGCTCCCCTGGACGACCAGGGGCAGGGTTTACCGGGCCGCCCGGTTTATCGAAAAGCCGCCTCTTGGCCCGGGCCCAGGATTTTCTGGCCGAGGGGGGATACTACTGGAATAGCGGCATCTTCTCTGTTCCGCCGGGATGTCTTGCTGGAGGCCTTTTCCCGATATTTGCCGGAACTGTACCGGGAGCTGGCCCGGCTTCAGGAGGAGAACCGGCCAGCCCTGGCCGAAATTTACCAGCAGTTCCCCAGCATCTCTTTGGATCACGGCATCATGGAGAAGGCTGACAACGTGGCGGTGGTGCCGGTGGAGATGGGCTGGAACGACGTGGGGACCTGGGAAGCTCTGCACGAACTCTTTCCCCAGGATGAGCGGGGTAATGTGCTCCTGGGCCGGGTCCTGGACCAGGAGAGCAAGGATTGCATCCTTTTACGCCCAAAATCGGCTGGTGGCCACCATCGGTTTAGACCAACATTATCGTGGTGGACACCCCGGACGCCACCCTGGTCTGCCACCGGGACCGGGCCCAGGAAGTCAAAGACCTGGTGGCGGAATTGCACCGGCAACAGATGGTGGAGTCGGTGCAGCCACACCACGGTGGAGCGTCCCTGGGGTCGCTATACAGTCATGGACGAGGGGCCGAGTTTTAAGGTCAAACGGATTGTGGTGGACCCGGGGAAAAAGCTCAGTCTCCAGGTGCACCAGCGCCGGGCGGAACACTGGGTGGTGGTCTCAGGGCACCGCCCGGGTCACCATCGGCCAGGACGTCATCCTGGTGGGCAGCAACCAGAGCGTTTACATCCCCCAGAAGACCCCCCACCGCCTGGAAAACCCCACGGTGGAGCCCCTGCAGCATCATCGAGGTCCAGACCGGGGATTACCTGGAAGAAGATGATATCCAGCGCCTGGAGGATGACTACTGGCACCCGGATAAGATCTAAGGGGCAACTGACCCGGGCCGCGGCGGTTCGGGCCTGGCGCCGGCCTTTTTCACGGGCACCAAAGAGCAGGCCGCGACCTTGCACCGTGGACGACACCGTATTGAGGTATGCTTATTTCAGGCAGGGCTTGCGGCGTAATCCAGGATCAGGTCTTCCACAATCGGTCCCACCAACGCCCCAGGGAAGGAGGCGATTTCTCCCGGGAAGATAATGAAGACCCTGCTTCGCCAGGTGAAGGGCTATGGGGCGCGGTTGGAGAAAAAACCTCCTGGGCGGGATTAGCTAATAAGGGCTTTTCCAAAGTCTTCATCAAGGCCGGCATCATTTGGCTAGTCATTTCCAGCATTAATCCCTCCAAACGCGTCAACCGAGCCGACAACTCTTCCACCGTCGCCTCCAGGCCTTCCGGAGAGACCGGCATAGCCCTGGGCGGAGTGTCGGCTAAGGCCACCAGGTCTTCCGAAAGGCAGGACTCCTTGTCCTCAGCGCCTTCCAGGCTGCCGCCCTGGGCGGCGATTACGAGTCGATAAACTCCCCGTCGATCTCCTGGCGGCCTTCGGCGAAGCCGGCCACCAGGGCCAGGTCGCACCAGGCATTGAGGCGGCGGGGCACCCCTTGGGTATATTCATAGAATTTATCCAAAGCCGAGTCGGTAAAAATGCCGCTGCCCCCGGCCCGGGCCAGGCGAAACCGGATATATTCCTTGGTTTCATCTGCGTCCAGGGGTCTCAGATGGTAGTGGATGGCCACCCGCTGGGCCAATTGCCGCAAAGCCGGATGTCGCAGCCGCTCCCGCAATCCCGGTTGGCCCACCAGGATTACCTGCAAGAGTGGTTCTTTTTCAGTTTGCAGGTTGGATAACAGCCGCATTTCCTCCAGGGCCTTGGGGCCCAGGTTCTGGGCCTCATCCACCACCAGGACGACGTGTTCGCCCCGGGCATGCGACGTCAGGAGGAACTGATTAAACGCCCCGAGACGGGCCGCCCGACTGCCGCCAAAATGCCCGCGAATCTCGAATTCCTTGAGCAGAAGATCCAGGAGATCTTCTGCCTCCATGGAAGTCTGGTAAAGGACGCCCAGACTCTGGGAGTTTCTTTTTCTCGGAAGAAGAGATTTGATTAAGGTGGTCTTGCCGGTGCCGACCTCTCCGGTGAGCACCACAAAACCCATCCGCTCTTTGATGCCGTATTCCAGGTAAGCCCTGGCCAGCTTGTGCTGGGAGCCCAGGTATAAATAATCCGGGTCAGGCACCAAGGTAAAAGGGCGCTCCCGCAGACTGTAAAATTTTTCGTACATAGTTTATTTTAGCCACGGCATTTTAGATTTTTTCTGAGGGTCTTGATCTTGATAGTATTTGGGATAGTAGCCATAAGATAATGCCACGGGGTCGATCTTATTGAGCACACACCCGAGAACCGGAAATGCTTTGAGCATTTCCAGGGCGTGGGTTATTTCTTCCCGGGGAGTGCTTGCCAGCCTCCACGACCAAAATAATGCCGTCCACCAGGGGGGCGAAGGCCAAAGCATCCGCATAAAGCAAGGGGGGCAAGTCAAAGAGCACGTAGCGGTCCGGATAAAAATGTTTCAATTCCTTGACCAAATCCACCATGAGGGGCGAACTGAGAAGCTCGCCGGATTGGGAACTGGGCTGACCCGCGGGCAACACCACCAGGTTGACAAGCCCTCGGGATGCATCAGGGATTCCGCAATGGGATACCCCGAAGTCAAATAATCAATAAGCCCCGGTCCAGAGGGAAAATCAAGGTAACGGTGAATTGACGGGTTGCGCAAGTCGCCATCCACCAGCAGTACCGTCTGGCCAAGCTTCTGGGAAATAGCTATGGCCAAATTGATGGCTGTCAGGGTTTTCCCTTCGTTGGGCAGGGCACCGGTAACCATCAGGGTATTCCGGTCTTCTCGCTTGGTGCCATGTAAGAGGTGGGTCCTGAACAATTTATAGGCTTCCCACAGAGTTCTGGTCACTGCCAGGAACGATCAAGCGGTTCCGGCGTAAAAGTCCGTATCCACCGCCACTGTGCGGGTATAGGTGTAATGGATCTCGTCCGGGGTCTCGGTAAAACCAGTGATCTCATCCAGGTCAGGCAAAGGCGGCAGCGGTGGTTCCTGGCTGGGGGAAGGGTTCGGCTCCCCTTCCTGGTGATGCAAAGATTTGGCTTTTTCTAAGGCTTTATTGATAAAACTCAATGTCTTATCTTCCTATGGGTTAGATGGTTAAGGTGATGAAGTCGACTATGTTTCCACGGTTGATTTCACGGATCAGGAGTATTTATCCGCCAGACGCAACAGCTTGGCAGTGAACACCCAGAGATCCATGTACAAGAAGTGGAAGAGGGCCAGTCCGATAACCAGGGCTAACCCGTTAACCAGCCAGATCAATTTCCGCTTTTGGCGGGCCCGGGTGATATCTTCCTGGTTTCGATGCGGATGATGGTCCCCAGGACCGGCAGGCCGGTGAGCCGGGCCAGCTCATCGCTAGTGTTCACCGAGTGATCCAGCTGTTCGGCCAATGCCACGGTGCCGAACCCGCCGCCCAGACTCATGATGAAGCCGGCCAAGAAGATTAACCACCTTTTCGGGGAGACCGGTTTCTCGGGAAAGCTGGCCGGGTCGATGAGGGTGAATTTTTCCCCTTTCTGATGTTCTTCCATGCCTTCGGAAATGCGGGCCTCCAGGATTTTGTTCATGACTTCCTGGTGCTTGAGATGCTTTTGATAATCCCGGGTAAGCGCCAGATATTCCTGCTCCACCTTCGGGGTCTCCTCGAGACGCTGCCGATACATCTTCTAGTTTATCTTTCAAGGCGGCCTGCTGAGTGCGCAGGGAGGTGATATCAGTTTCAGCGCCATTGATTTGGGTGGTCAGGCTGATGTATGCCGGGTTCTCCGGTTCAGTTACCCGCTTGGGGAGATTCAGCCTTTTGCCGGTGTTTGTTCCAGACGGGCAATCTCATTTTTCAGCTTTTTGACTTCCGGATGCTGGTCGGAATATTTCCCCTGTTTCTCGGCCAATTCGCCCGGAACTGGGTCAGCTTTTGCGGCGGACAGAGGCACCCCCGCCATCTGTTGCCCCGCATTTTCTTGAGTTCGGCGATCTCCCGGTGCACTTGCGGACATCCGGGTGGTCATCCGAAAACTTCGACTGGAGGTCGGCCAGGGCGACCTGCAAGGCCCGGAGACGGTCGGCCGGGGCATAGACCCGTTCTCCGGAGAGCCCGATGAGGAGGATCCGGCTTCACCGTGGCCAACTGGCCCTCGAAATAGATCTTGCGATCCTCGGCGCCCCGCATATTGGTTTTCCAGTTGTTTGATGTCTTTATCGAGACGAGCTGCCTGATGCCGATTAAACTCCTGTTGTTCCGGCAGAAAACCCTCATGCTGCCTCTTTGAATGCGGTGATCTTTTCTCCCAGGTTTTGATGCGCTCCTGCAATTCTTTCAGTTCCGCCTCTAAGAATTGGGTGGTGGATTGGGCCTGGGCCTCCCGGGTCTTGAGATTTTGTTCTAAATACAGGGAGGCCAGGGTTCCCGACACCTTTTGGACCGTACCAGGATTTTTGCCGCGATAAGCGATGGAAAAGGCGATGGTGACCTCGGGCTTATTGCTACGGCCGCTTTTTTTGTGACCAGCAGCCATCTCGGCGCTGATCGTCTCCAGCTTGATGTCATTGCGCATCTTCTCGAGTGATCTCTTCCCGGGTAAATTTTTCTTGTAGTTCCGTGTAGAGTTGAAATTGCTGGATGATTTCCCAGAGCTTGACCCGGGAGAGTATTTGCTGGGTCAGGCTCTGGATCCGCTGATCCGCGAAGCCGGTTACCGTGGATCTGACGAACTCCTGGGGAATCTGCTGTTCCTCGATTAAAATGGTCGAACTCGATTCATAGATGGAAGGCAACAGTAAGGCCACCAGTATTGCCATGCACAACAACCACCAAGGCCGGAATCACAAAGTACTTTTTCCTGCTTTGGAGAATACTTATATAGTGACCGATATCTTCTGCTTCATGAGGCTGCATATTGGGGTCCTCTCAAGTCCGAGGTTATTTATTTTTGCCACTATCCGGTGCTACCGGTCCTCAGATCAATTCCGGTTGATAAATGTCATGGATCCGGATTAAGCCCAGGCAGCGTTGACTCCGCGAGTCCACGACCGGGAGGACGGAGATCTGCGAGGGGCGATCTTCCATCAGCCGGGTGGCGTCCCTGAGGCTGGCCTCTGGGGTTATGGTGATGGGTTGCCGCATCATGCAGTCGGCGGCGTGGAGCGGACGGATATCTTCATGGGTAAGGAGAGCCCGCCGCAAGTCACCGTCGGTGATGATCCCCAGCAATTGCAAACCTTCATCCACGACGCAAGCCGCCCCCAAGGGGCGCTGAGACATGGCAATGATCACCTGGCGCAGGGGGGTGCCCGGCTTCACCCAGGCCACGGCATCATTTTCGTGCATGACATCCGCCACCTTCAACCATAAATTTCGTCCCAACTGGCCGGCGGGGTGGTAACGGGCAAAATCTTGATCGGTAAAACGCCGGGCCATCATTAAGGCCACTGCCAAGGCATCCCCCAAGCCCAGGGCCACGGTGGTGCTGCAGGTCGGGGCCAGATTCAGGGGATCGGCCTCCCGGTCCACCCGGGCATCCAGAACCACATCAGCCTGCTTGGCCATGGGTGAGTTCAGGTTGCCCACGATGGCGATCAACGGCGACCGGAATTGCCGGAGGACCGGAATTAGCCGCAGCAATTCCGCGGTGCTGCCGCTTTTGGAAATCAGGATGCTGGGGTCCCCCGGGGTGTAGATCCCCAAATCGCCGTGCACGGCCTCGGCGGCATGGAGAAACACCGCCGGGGTGCCGGTGCTGGCCAGGGTGGCGGCGATTTTCTGGCCGATGTGCCCCGATTTGCCGATGCCGCTGACCACCACCTTGCCCGCATGTCCCAGCAGCAGTTCCACGGCTTTGGTCAAGTTATGATCCAGACGATCCGCCACCGCAGCCAAGGCTTGAGCCTCGAGTTTCAGCACCGCCTGGGCGATTTCCCGCCAATCCTTGGTAGAAGTGTTGCTGGTTCAAATTTAACGTAAGCCGATCTCAATTAATTATAACACCCGATAAAATGACTATAAAAGCTCAGCTATGGATTAAGGAGCGATCGTCTTATTTCTGATAATGGATGCGGATAAGTGTAAGTAACTTAACATCACATAGGCGGAATGTGCATGGGCCGGCTGCCCCGCAGTTGATCAGTTATCATATTGGCTAAATCTATAACCGGGGGTATACTGAAAATTTTTCCGTAATTCTATAAGTCAACTGCAGCGGCTGACATTATAGTAATTATAATCCAAATTATTCGCCTGGGACGCTTGCGTACTGAGAGAATAATCGCCTCCTAAACTCCCGGTCAAGCGCTCCGTAAAATTATATCCCAGGGAAACGTAAACGCGAGTGAAGTTGGTGACATACCCATAAGCCGATGGGTGATTGATCCCGGGCTAAGCCCACGGTAACCCTCAAATTGGTCCAGCGGCACGTGGTGGATACATTGAAGATATGGAGATACCCTTTGGTGTGGGTGACTCTCTTTTGCTGTACCGTGATAAAGAACGGGGAATTGGGAAAAATCCAGCACCTGGGTGTCAAAGCTATAGAATTATTGATATTGAGGCCACCCAGGAGATTGAAATCCCAGTTTTCACGTAAACTTATGGGTTAGGCCTCCTAGTAAATCCCTAGGGATTTATAGTTGTTGCCACCTGGATAGAGTGTTTCACGGACCAAATTGGTATTGGATGAGAGTGGTCCTTCTCATTTTTTAACAAGTAGTTGAAGCTCAAACCCATCTTGATGGGTGGTATAATCAATGTACATTGGGGCGCCTGGTAGAGGACCCGATTAAAGTTATAGTTTACCGTGGCTCGACAGGCGTTCGGTGATATTGCTACGTCATCCCCGGGTTTGCCATGATGGAGGTGACGCGGGGAGCGGTTTATAACCACTCCGGAAGCCAGCAATTCCTCCAGCAGGGTGGTATCCATAATATATGAGGTATTCAACGACAGATTGACTTTGGGAGTTGCCTGATATTTGCCCATTGATCTGGTAATTCTGGTCGATATGGTCGAGATTGCTATTGGTTATGTAGTGCTGGCCCATTTAACCCCAAATGACCCTGCAACTGGGTGATTTCCGTGGTGTAGTTGAAGTCCGCAGCCGGTGTCAGGGTAAAAATGTAGTCGCTGATCGGGCTTTAATAAGCGTCAAATTTATGTTGCTGTTAAATTCGGATTGCTGAGTCACCGATGGTACCAGGGACCAGTCGGCCGCCACCGCCAGGTTAGCGAGCCCCAGGCTCATGATTATTGCCAGCCCCATCCACCCTTTCATGCCCATAGAGTCCCCCCGTTTCTCCCTTTCCTTAAGGGCACTACCACCACGTCCCCCGGCAACAGCATGCGATTCTGTTCCAAGAATGACCCTTGGCCACGTCCTTATAATTGAAGGGATAAACCTCTTCTTTGCCGCCTATGGTCCGGAGGACCATGATCGATCCGGGGGAGGCGAAGGGGGTCAGGCCCCCGGCCATGGAGATGGCCTGCATCACATTGACGGGCTTGCCTGTGACGAAATCCCCCGGCTTGTTGACCTTGCCGGTGACATAGATCTTATAATTCTGGGCCTTGAGGAGGATGACGGTCACATGCGCGTCCGTCACATACTTTTCCAGGCGTTTTAAGATCTCTGCCTGGAGTTGCTTGACGGTTCGACCGGAGGCCTGAACCTCCCCGATCAAGGGGTAGGTAATCTTGCCGTCCGGCCGCACGACCAGTTGTTTGGTCAGGTCGGGTTCTTTCCAGACGGAAATTTCAATGGCATCTTCCGGACCCAAAAGATACTTGTCCTGATCAGGAGTGGCCACCGCCGCCGCAGCAGCCTGGGCCTCGGTCAGTTGGCTCGCCGGCGGGGTACAGCCGCACATCACCACCAGACTAAACCACACCACTACGCCGCCAATCACCCACTGCCAGATTACTTGTGAAGGCAATCTATTCAAATGTACACCCTCCCCCTTGGGGCCATTATGAGTCTCTAATTGCTACAATAATCCAACTTATTATAAATGTATATAAAAAACTCTCAGCATCTTTTTGCCAAATTATACTAAATGGGAGAGAAGATAAATTGACCACCCGGCCTGGCCCAGAGTCCAGAGGAAACCCGGCTTTCTTCAAGGTCCCAAAGATCATCTATCAATTTTGGGGCCTTTGGGCAAGCTGCTAATTTTATAAGTTTTAGGGGGAATAACCGCCCGGCTGTCCCGAGACCGTTTTAGAGAGGAGGGGTGAGCGTCAGTTTATGAATAACTTGTAACCCGCAAAGGGGTGCCGTGAGTCTTAAGGGGGTAGATTTTTGCCGGGCCCTTTTCCGAAGAGGGGAGAAATATCAAGAAGGCGGGGGGCCAAGTCCCCCCTAGTCGTCAGGCCCAAAAAGCGGATGAAGCCGAACGGCCTTCCCTGGGTGCACTCGGATTTACCCAACAGGTTAGCCAAGGAGGTGGGCAAAATTCGAGACGCCTTGGCAACCACAGACCCCTGGCCCTGGGAGCCCTAGCCTGGGGCGCCTCCTCCCAGGGCGGCGAGAAGGCAAAGGGCGGAAGCGGGGAGTGCCGAGGCCGGCCCCCAGCCAGCTATTGAATCGCCCGGCGCTGTTCCTGCATTTTGTTCAGGAGAAACCCGAAGCCCTTGGTGCGAATGACCTGGGCGAACTGGGTCTTGTAGTTTTGCAGGATGCTGACCCCGTCCACGATGACGTCGTAGAGCATCCATCCCTGGGGAGCCGTGTGCATCAGGTAGGTCACCGGGATGTTTTCGTTGGTGCGGACGATGGCGGTGTCCACCCGGGCTTTATTGCCTTCCGGGAGTTCCGCGCTGTACTGGATGTTTTCCTTTTTCAAGAAATTGATCACCAACCGGGTGTAAGAGTCCTGGAAGAGGTAGCCGAAGGTCCGGGTGAACTCCTGCCGCTGGCCCCCACTGATAGCCCTCATAGCTCGACCCCAGGGAGTCCTTGGCCATCAGGGCAAAATCGAAGCTGCGCTCAATGATCCTGTGGATGGCCTGGGACCGGGCCGGGCTGGACAGGGCGGCGTTATTTTGGAGGCCCATCACCTGGTCCAGGATACCCCGCACGTAATCTGTGGGGGCGCCAGCCAGGGCCGGCCGGGATAAACCCCAAAAGGCGACCAGGGCCAGGCTAATGATCCAGATCCAACGCGGTCTTTTCATCGGTTTTTTTCCTCATCAAGTGATGTAACCACCGCCCCAGGCCCGAGGTAAGGCTGGAGCGAGGGCTGGCGACTGGTAATTTCTTTCCACCAGCCGGAGGAAGGCCGGCAGGATGCTCAAAGAGGCCACCAGAGACACTGAGGCTGCCCACGGTGGCCAGCAGACCCAGGCTGAAGGTACCCTGGTGCCCCGAAACCATCAAGCTGCCGAACCCCAAGGTGGTGGTCAGGGCCGCCAGGGCCACGCCTTTGGCGGTGCTGGCGGGCAGGGTAATGGCCCGGGCCGATTCCTCCAGTCGCCACCGGGCCAGGATGATGATCCCGAATTCGATCCCCTCCCCTAAAATCAACGGCACGAAAAGGACGTTGGCCTGGTTGAAGGGCAGATTCAGCAAGCCACATCAAGATTAACGGTCAGGCCGGTGCCCACCACCAGGGGAATCAGGGCCAGCATGGCCATTTTCAGGCTGCGGAAAAGAATCACCAGCATGACGGCAATGGCCAACAAGGCCAATCCCGCGGCCCAGAGGATGGAATTGCGGAACCCCAGGGTAAAGGTATAAAGGAGCACCGGGTCGCCTACGGCATTGGGATCGACACTCCAGAGACTTTTGACAAACCGTTTCAAGGGACCGAAATTCCAGATATCCTCAGAGGGAAAGACCCGGATGAGGTAGGTGCCGTCAGGGCTGATGAAGCGCTCCCGCACCGACTGCGGGCAAGTCCGCCAGGGTGGGAGGCGGCGCTGTCAGCCCGATTTCACATAGCCCCGGAACAGGTCCCAGGTTTTGCTTAAATCCGAGAAAAAATAGCCTCCATAGTCCCCTAGACGGCTGGCTCGATCTGAGGGTCGTCCGGCCATGGAGCTGCGGGATGATCTTATTGATGAGGCGATGGGTCTCCTCCACCTGCTCCTTGGTGGCAGCCTGATCCTTTTCGAGATTCTTGGCGGCCTCAGCCATCTTGAAATTGATCCGGCTCAAGATCGCAGCCAGCTCCTGGGGTTCAGGCGATCCCGCCGGGGCTCGGGGAAAATTGATGGCATCGAGGACCGGCTGCATCTCTCTGAGGACGGAGCGCTTTTCCTCCACCTGGTGAGGCAGAAAGGAGAGCACCGACTCCACGTGGGAAACCGTGGGCAGCTTTTTCAGGGCCTCGGTCCGGGCCTCCAGTTCCTGCAGGGAGGCGGTGGCCAGGGCGCCGTAGGAAGTGGAATACTTGGAATCCTCGATGAGCTTGTATTCCCACACCACCGATTCGGCAGTGGGATTCTGCAGGTGCAGGGGATTCAAATCGAAGGGCACATAGTGCAGGCTGAGGCCCCCCAGGGCGGTGATCAGCACCCCCAGGCCACCAGGAGGCCGGGCCGGCGCCAGTGCAGGTGCAGAAAAGGCGTGGGGCGCGGCGGACATTCCTCGGGGACCTCGCCGGAGCCGGGCATCTTTCCGTGACCGTCACCAGGGCCGGCACCAGGATCAGGGTGGCCACCAGCATTACCAGGATGCCCATGGCGAGGATGATCCCCAATTCCGCCAGGCCCTTGAAGCCCACGAAAGCCAGGGGCACAAAGGAAACGATGGCGGCCAAACCGGCGTAAACGATCCCCGGGGCGGAGCGGCGAAAGGTGCAGGCCAAGACCCCGGGGCTGCATTGCCCGCGACGGCCTTCCTCTTCTTCCAGGCGGCAAAACCAGTGGATGCCGTAATCGATGGTCAGCCCCAGCATCAGGGGCGCGAAGATCAGGGAGAGGAGGTTGAGGTGCCCCACCACCAGGGTGACCAGCCCAAAGGTCCAACAGAGACCCAGGATCAGGACCAACCCCTCCACCAGGGTGCGCCTCAGGCTCCGGAGAAACAGGATCAGCAGTCCCAGCTGGCCCAGCAGAGACAACCAGGTGGCCAGGGTGACGTCTTTCATGGAACTGCTCATTTCGTCGGCTTCCAGGGCGTCGGGGCCGGTTACCCCCGCCTCCAGGCCGGGATAATCCGGCTTTGACCTGATCCACCGTCTTCCTGCAGGAGGGCCAGGTCTTACTGCGGGAGGCGTACCCTTCGCCTTTCGGAGTCACCAGAAACAAGAGGAATTTGTCATTTTCGGTAAAAAAGTACCCTGATCCCTCCAGGTCGCTCAATTCCTTGGGGAAAAAGCCGGAGAACAAGGAGTCCTGGGGCCGCTTGCCTTCCAGGCTGGCTGAGAGCCCCCGGAGGGAAGCGTTCAGCAGGGAGAGGTCCGGCACTCCCGCTTTCCCTCATCTGCCAGGAACCCGGTGAAGATCTCACCGATCATGGTCCGGGCGATGCGGTCATTCACCAGCCGGTAAAAGGTAGTCAGGCGCGGGTCGGCAGCCAGGCCCGACAACAGGTCTTGCTCTTTCAGGAGGCGAGTTTTTGATCTTGTCGAGATCCTGGGGTTCCAGATAGAGCAGGGCCGAACGTTTGAATCTTTCCGGGTCGACGTGATAGAAGAGTTCGGGAAAGTGGTCGGGATAGCGCCGCAACTTGGCGGCCAGGTCATTGGCGAACGCAATAGCCCGCTTGGGATGCCCGTTCTCCACCACTACCACCATGCCGTCCCGGCCCCCAAAGGCCCGGTCCATCATTTCGGTCTGCTGGACGAGGCGTTGATTACTGGCGACCAGGTCGTTGCGGCTGGTGCGAATGGTCAGATGGGTAACGGTATAATAGACCGACACCACGGCCAGCACCAAGGCTACCGCCAACAGGGGCCAGGCGCACAGTCGAAAGCCGCGCATTAACGACACGCAGGATGATTTCAGGTTTTGGTGATGAGGCAAAATCTTCCTCTACAGTTAAATCGGCTGTTCGGGGGAAAGGGTGAATCTGAGGTTGTGGCGGCACATCTCTATCGTCCCGGGCCGGGAAGGCCTGCCCTCCCCCGAGGCTGCTGGCCGAACCGGGATCCACCAAATCTTTTGATATTCCAATATAATGAGCTTATGGACGAAATAAAGTCAAGTAAAAACTTACATATTACCCCGGCCCCGATGGCGCTTGGCTGGCGCCGGCGCCAGGGGCTCCAGACCCCGCGCTCTCGGAGTTAAGAGTTCAATCGAGCAAGAGGTGCCAACCAAGAGGGCAAGGTGGGGCCGTGAGCCCGGGAAATTGACACGCCATTTTCAGGTAATTATACCAGCAATAATTTGGGAAGGTAATCGGCCGAAAAAAACCTTGGCATTGGGTAAAATGTTGGCTATTCTTTGAAAAATATAAGGCGATGGCACGGAAATAACCGGTCATGGTCGGGGCCTGGCCCTCCCGGGTTCCAGATCAAGGGGCGTCTCTGCCTGGGAAAGAACGGCGAGTCTTCCTTGAGGGAGTGGCTTAAGGTCCAGGAGTTTTAAGGTTCACCCTTATTTTTTTGCGAGTGGATATTTTATGAAGAGAATAGCGAAATCAGAAACCACCAAATTCTCGGCTATCCGGAGGAGGGTTATGATCAAGAAATTTCTGGCGATGGTGGCGGGGCTCCTTTTGCTGGCGTCTCTCGCAACGGCTGCGGATTCTTTTACCGGCGTCTATGGCACCGGCCCGGACAAATTTACCCTGGCCACCGGCAGCCCTGGAGAGTTGGGACTCCTCAAGGCCCTGGCGGAGGGGTTTAATAAAACCGTCCAGGGCAAGGCCACGCTCCAGTGGATTAAGGCTGGCTCCGGGAAGTCCCTGCAACTGTTGAAAGACAAGAAAGTGGATATGATCATGGTCCATGCCCCGGCAGCCGAAAAAAAGGCGGTCCAGGAAGGCTGGGCCACTGACCGCACCCTCATCGGCTCCAATGAGTTTTTTATCGTCGGTCCGGCTCAGCGACCCGGCCAAAATCGCCGCCGCCAAAGAGCGCGCCGGACGCCTACCGCCGCATCGCCGCGGCCAAGGCCAAATTTTTTTCCCGGGGAGACAATTCCGGCACCCATAAGAAGGAAATTCAAATCTGGAAGGCAGCCGGCATCAAGCCCCAGGGGCGACTGGTACATCATCACCAAGGATTTTATGACCGCCACCTTGAAGCGGGCCAACCAGGAAAAGGGTTACTTCATGGTGGACAGCAGCACCTGGACGGCGGAGAAAAAGAGCACGTGGCCAATCTCAAGATCCTGTACAAGGGCGACAAGATGCTGGTCAACACCTACCACGCCCTGGCCCAGCCCGCCGGGACCACCCCCGGCGCGGCCCTGCCGGTCAAATTCATCGCCTTTGTGGCCTCCCCCAGGGTCAGCAGATCATCCAGGATTACGGCAAGGACCGCTATGGGCAGGGCTCTATAATGACGCGGCCTACGCCCGGCAATATGCAAAATAACCGGCACTTGCCGGGGCTAACCGAATTCGCCGCAAAATCCTTATATAAGGAGGATCAGAGATGATGAAAGGGCTCTCTCTCGTAGCGTCTTATAGTGGTGGTCGCGGCGTTAGCGGCCGGGACCGCCGCGGCGGAAACCCGGATCAAGTGCGCCTCCACCACCAGCACCCAAAATTCCGGCCTGTTTGACTACCTGCTGCCCATCTTTGCAAAAAGACCGGCATCCAGGTGGACGTGGTGGCCGTAGGCACCGGGGCCGCCATCGAGATCGGCAAGCGGGGCGACGCCGATGTGGTCTTGGTCCATGCCAAGAACCAGGAATTAAAAGCCGTGGCAGGAGGGTTTTTTGTGAACCGCCACGACGTCATGTATAATGATTTCGTCATCATCGGCCCGCCCGAATGACCCCGCCAAAATCAAGGGCTTGAAATCCGCCACCGAGGCTTTCAAGAAGATCGCCGCCAGCCAGGCTCCCTTTGTCTCACGGGGGGACAAATCCGGCACCAACACCAAGGAGCTGGCCATCTGGAAGGAGGCGGGGATAGACCCCAAGGGTCAGAAATGGTATATGGAAGTGGGCCAGGGCATGGAGAAGACCCAGCGTGTCGCCAACGAAAAGCGGGCCTATACCCTCACCGACCGGGGCACCTGGCTGGCCACCAAGGATAAGGACAAGCTGGAGATGGCGGTGGTCCTGGAGGGCGACCCCGTGCTGTTCAATCAGTATGGCGTCATGGCGGTCAATCCCGCCAAACATAAAAATCTGAAAAATAAAGAAGCCATGGATTCATCAACTGGCTGATCTCCCCGGAAGGCCAGAAGGCCATCGGCGACTATAAGGACAAGCACGGGAATAAGCTGTTCGTTCCCAATGCCAAATAACGGGGCGAGCCTGAGATAAATCATCTGCATGTCAGGGCGGCTTGCGGCTCGCCCCAACGATGCAGTTCAGGTTCTTATCAAAAACTTGCGGGGCAGGTCAAGGGCCGGGACTTTTGACCTGCCCGCCATCTTCTTATGCACTCCATCCTCTACGGATTCATCGGGGCCTTCCAGCTCATCCTCACCTCAACCCTGAGCTCCTGCGCATTATCCTTCTATCCCTGCAGGTCTCGGGATCGGCCCTGGTGATCGCCACCTTCCTGGGCCTGCCCCTGGGCGCGGCCTGGCCTGGCGGCGGGTGCCCCGCCGGGGCCTGGTCATCAGCCTGCTCAACACCGGCATGGGCCTGCCGCCGGTGGTGGTCGGGCTCTTCCTCTACCTGTTTCTCTCCCGGAGCGGCCCCCTGGGCTCCCTGGGCCTGCTCTACACCCCCACCGCCATGGTCGTCGCCCAGGCCATCCTGGCCTTTCCCATCGTGGCGTCCCTGTCCCACGCCGCCATCGCCGGGTGGACCCGGTGATCCGCCAGGCCGCCATCACCCTGGGGGCCACGCCCTTCCAAGAAGTCCTCGCCGTCATCCGGGAGGCCCGCTACGGCATCATGGCGGGCGTCATGGCCGGCCTGGGACGGGTGATGGCCGAAGTGGGGGCCATCATCATTGTCGGCGGGCAACATTGCCGGCTATACCCGGGTCATGACCACCACCATCGCCCTGGAGACCGATAAAGGCGATTTCGAGCTGGCCATCGCCCTGGGGATCATCCTGCTGCTTATCTCCCTGGGCATCAACCGTGGGCCTGCGGTTTTTGCAGCGGGCGCGGCCGGGTCAGGGCGGGAATCATCCTATGGGATTGAACCTGGAAGTCGACCGGCATCTACAAGGCCTACAACGGCCAGGCCGTCTTGCGGGACTGCTCCTTTGTCTTCGACGGCGGGCCGGACCTACGCCCTGCAGGGTCCCAACGGCAGCGGCAAATCCACCTTTTTGCGGATCGCCGCCCTCCTGGAACCCCCGGAGGCCGGAGAGGTGCGCTATCGGGATCACGGACGTCACCCTCCCCCATGATCTCGCCTTGCGGCGCCGGATCACCCTGCTGCTCCCCCGGATCGGGGTCTTCAACACCTCGGTGTTCCACAATGTGGCTTATGGCTTAAAAATCCGGGGCTTCGCCGGGGCCGCGAGGTCGAGGACCGGGTCACGGCGGCGCTGGAGCGCGTCGGGCTGCTCCACAAGCGGCGGCAGCAGGCCCTGGACCTTTCCAGCGGCGAAACCAAGCGCTTGGGCATCGCCCGGGCCCTGGTCATCGAGCCCGAGGTCTTTTGCCTCGATGAACCCACCGCCAACCTCGACCCTAAAAATGCTGAAATTATTGAACAAATAATCTTTAACATGAAATCCGCGGGAAAATCGACCATAATAGTAGTGACGCACGATCCCGCCCAGGCCCGCCGGCTGGGCGATCACCCACTGGTTATGGATCATGGCCAAATCGCTCCCCTTTAGCACCCCTGGCGCTCCAGGGCCGGTTTTCCCCCGGTTCAAGCCCCTGACGTTGGCCGACCGGGAAGTATTTCGTCCCATCCTCTGGGACTATCAGGCCGAGACTTCGGAGCTGACCTTCACCAATCTCTTCATCTGGCAGTCCCACTATGGCTTCCAATGGTCCCGGGACCGGGACGGGCTCCTGGTGGTGAGCCTTCCGGCCGAAGGTGCGGCCTGGGCCCTGCCGCCGGTGGGCCCTGGGCCCCGGGTCGATCAGTGCCGGCGGGTTTTGGCTTGGCTCCGGGACGAGTGCGAGGTGGCGGACCCCGCCATTGAGCGGGGCGACTCCCGGCTGGCGGCCGAACTGGCCGGCCATCCCGAATTTGTGGTGGAGCCCATGCGGGATCATTTCGATTACGTCTACCGCACCGGCGACCTCATCAAGCTGGCCGGGGGCAGCTATCATGGCCCACGCAACCACATCAACAGCCTGGCCCGGTCTCACCCCTTCCGCTATGAACCTTTACGGGAAGAATACCTCTCCCCCTGTCTCTCCTTGTGCGCCCGATGGTGCCAGGTGAAGCGGTGTGAGTGGGATCTGTCTCTGCTGGGGGAGTGGGAGGCCATCGACTGCCACCCTGGTAAATTATCAGGCCCTGGAG
This sequence comes from uncultured delta proteobacterium, assembly GCA_963841475.1. GTDB lineage: Bacteria > Desulfobacterota > Desulfobaccia > Desulfobaccales > 0-14-0-80-60-11 > 0-14-0-80-60-11. Next base: position 700,738 of record CAWJCT010000004.1, on the reverse strand, counting down.
CTTAAGGGGGGCGTGATCCTCGTCAATGACCGGGTGGGGGCTTTTTCCTGCGGCGAACTGCTCAATAAGGACACCGCGGTTATCCACCTGGAAAAGGCCGACCCGGAGTTGCGAGGCCTTTACGCCGTCATCAATCAACAGTTCTGCCAGCAGGCCTGGGCCGGGGTGCACTTTATCAACCGGGAGCAGGACCTGGGGGAGCCGGGCCTGAGGACAGCCAAATTGTCCTACCACCCCCACCACCTGGTGGAGAAGTTCCGCATCCGCCTGGCGTGAGGGGCCAGGGGGTAATTCAGCCCACTTCCAGTCCCGCTGCCGAGGTGAAAAAATTCTGTGACCAATCTGGCCGTCCATTCCCGGCATGACAAACTCAAGGCCGCGGTCGGGCTTATCCTGGCGGCCCTGGCCTTGTCCCTGATCCTGGACCTTTCCGGGGCCATCCAGCCCTACCGCCTCAAGACCCTGGATGTGCTCTTCCGCCAGGTGCCGCTGCCGGCCGCCTCCCCCGAGGTGGTGGTGGTGACGGTGGACCAGCCCGACCTGGATTTTTTTAAAACCCAGAGGGTTACCTGGCCCTGGCCCCGGCAGCTCTACGCTCCCCTCATCGATTATTGCCGGTGGGCCGGCGCCAAGGCGGTGATCTTCGACATCCTGTTCACCGAGGCCTCGTCCTACGGCCCCGAAGACGACCAGCGTCTGGCCCAGGCCGCGGCCGCGGCCGGCAACGTGGTGCTGCCGTTCTTCCTGTCCCGGGAGGCTAAGCCGCCTAACCCCTCGGAAGCGGACCTGCTCAAGAAAGCCGGCCTCACCATCCCCGGCCCTCCGCCCCGGGACCAGACGCGCGTATCAGCTCCGTGGTCACGCCCATTCCGTCGCTGTTGGCCGCAGCCGGCGCCCTGGGGAACGTCCAGTCCCGGCCGGATGCGGACGGCATCTACCGCCGGGTCCCCCTGGTGCTGCCCTTTAAGGATAAGTGGCTGCCCACCCTGGGGTTCGCGGCGTTTCACCGCTTCGGAAACCCGGGGCCCCTGAGGTTCGCCCCCGGCGCCCTGCATAGTGGGGGACCTGGCCATTCCCCTGGACGACCAGGGGCAGTTTCCTCCTCAAGTATCGCGGCCCCAGCCGCAGCCATAAGCGGTTTTCCGCGGCCAACGTCATCGCCTCGGAGGCCCGCCGTCAACACGAGCTCCCCCCCATCTACCCGCCGGCAGGACTTTCGCCGGCAAGTGGGTCCTGGTGGGGCTCACCGCCCCGGGCCTCCTGGACCTCAAGGCCTCCCCGGTGGCCGCGATTTACCCCGGGGTCGAGGTCCACGCCACCCTGCTGGACAACCTGCTGCGGGGCGACTTCCTCCGCCCGGTGCCCGTGGGTGTCATGTGGACCGGGCTCCTGATCCTCAGCGGCGTTATGGTCCTGGTGGTGCTGTTTTTTTCCCGTCTTGTGACCACCCTGGCCGGATTCGCGGCTCTGGCCCTGGTCTATCTGGGCCTGGTCGTCGGGGCCTTTTATTTCGGCTGGTGGGCCGACCCGGTGCTGCCCGGGATGGCCCTGGCCCTGAGCTTCGGTTTGGCCGCAGCCTTCAGCTACGCCACCGAAGGCCGCCAGAAGCTCTACATCCGGCGCATGTTCGGCCAGTACATGTCCGGCACCGTCATCAACCATTTGCTGGAGCACCCGGAAAAGCTGCAACTGGGGGGCGAACGCCGCCAGGTCACCCTGTTTTTCTCGGACCTGGCCGGGTTCACCACCATCTCCGAGCGCCTCAGCCCCGAGACCGTGGTGGGTCTGCTCAACGACTACCTGTCTGCCATGACCGAGATCATCCTGGATGAGGCGGGCACCGTGGATAAATTCGAAGGTGACGCCATCATGGCCTTCTGGGGCGCCCCCCTGGACCAGCCGGACCAGGCCGCCCGAGCCTGCCGGGCCGCCCTCAGGCAGCAGGCGGCCCTGAAGGAGTTGAACCGCGGCTTTGCCGGGCTGAACCTGCCGCCCCTGTCCATGCGCATCGGGCTGAACACCGGCGACGCCATCGTCGGCAACCTGGGTTCGGTGAAGCGCTTTGACTATACCGTCATCGGCGACACCGTCAACCTGGCTTCCCGCCTGGAGGGGGTCAACAAATTTTACGGCTCTTACGTCATGGCCAGTGAGACCACCATGGCGGCGTGCGCCGGGGCGGTGGAGTTCCGGGAACTGGACCTGGTGGCGGTCAAGGGCAAGGAACAGGCGATCCGGGTCTTTGAGGTCCTGGGCCTCGCCGGGGAACTGGAACCGGAGCTCATCAAGGGGCGCCAGGACTTCGCCCAGGCGTTGGAGCTCTACCGCCAGCGGCGCTTCCCCGAAGCCGGGGCCGCGTTTGAAGCCATCCTGACAAAAAACCCCGGGGACGGCCCGGCCCGGACCTACCGGGACCGCTGCCAGCGCTTCCAGGAGGCCCCGCCGCCGGCTGATTGGGATACCGTCTTCCGGCCGGAGGGGAAATAAGGTATATTCTTAAATATTAAGGAAAAAATTAATTAATCGGACCAAAGCCTTCTCGTTCCCAGGCTCATGCCTGGGAACGCCCCTGGGTCCGAAGCTCCTGCTTCGAACCCAGGGTACTGCCAGATAGGCGCGTATCTAGGCACTCAACCACTTTGGGTGATGGATTATCAATAATTCAGCAAAAGTAATGTGACATGGCTGATTCAGACAAAACCAAAGCGCAGCTGATCGAAGAGCTGTCGAACTTTGCGGCAGCGCAATGCCGAATTGGAGATATTTAAAGACTACCGGAAGCTGGCGGAAGAGGCGCGGCGCCGGGCCTACGATGAACTGGAACATCTCATCGCCGACCGCACCGCCGAACTGGTGCAAGCCAATCAGCACCTGAAACAGGAAATCGAGGAACGCAAGCGGACCGAGGCCGAACTCAAGCGGACTAAGGAATACCTGGAAAACGTCTTTGACAACTCGGTGGATGCCATCGGCATCGTCGACCGGCACGGCAAGATTATCCTGTGGAACCGGCGGTCCGATGGAAATTTATGGCTACCATCTGGAAGAATTAGCCGACAAGACGGCCTTCGATCTCTATGCCGACCCCGTTGAACTGGAGCGCATGCTCGGGAGGCTGCGCCGGGACGGGGTGGTGCGGGAATTTGAGATCCCCATGAAGAAAAAGGACGGCACCATCGTCCCCATGGATATCTCCATCAGTTTGCTCAAGGATGACCAGGGCCGCACCATCGGCAGCGTCTGCCTGGCCCGGGACCTTTCGGAGCGGAAAAAATCGGAGGCGGCGCTCAAGCATGCCCAGGAGGAACTGCGGCGCTACTCCCGGGACCTGGAGCGCCAGGTGCGGGAGCGGACCCGGGAGATTAACAGCATTCTGCGGTATACGCCGGCCGTGGTCTATATCAAGGACCGGGAGGGCCGCTATACCCTGGTCAATTCCCGCTATGAGGAGTTGTTCGGCATCAAGCAGGGAGCAAATCTCGCGGGAAAACCGACCACGATATTTTCCCCCGGGCGCTGGCCGACCAATTCCGCGCCTCCGATCTCCGGGTGCTCGCCCGGCGGCAGCCCTACCAGGTGGAGGAGGTCATGCCCCAGCCCAACGGCACGGCGCACGCTATCTATCGGTGAAATTTCCCCTGTATAGCGAGCAGGGAGCCCCCACCGGCCTGTGCGGCATTGCCACGGACATTACCGAACTCAAGAAGGCCCAGGATCAACTGCGGCGTCTCTCCGGCAGCATCATGGCCAACCAGGAGAAAGAGCGCAAGGCCATCGCCCGGGAACTGCACGATGAACTGGGCCAGGTGCTCACCGCCCTGCGCATGGATGCGGTGTGGCTCAGCGACCGCCTCCAGGCTCCGGACCCCAAGGCCGGCGACCGGGCCCTGGCCATGTGCGGGCTCATTGACCACACCATCGATGAAGTCAGGGGCCTGGCCACCCGCCTGCGCCCCGGAGTGCTGGACGATTTGGGTCTCATCGACGCCCTGGATTGGTACATCGCCGATTTTGAAAAGCGCACCGGCATTGCCTGCATCTTCAAGCACCGCCAGGTGCCCGACAGTCGACGGCATCGGGGCCACGGCCGCCTACCGCATCGCCCAGGAGGCGTTAACCAACGTCACCCGGCACGCCGCGGCCACCCAGGTGAAGGTGAGCCTCGAACCGAAACAGGGCCTGCTGACCCTGGCCGTGGCGGACAATGGCCAGGGCTTCGACCTTAAGGAGATCGCCGCGTCCGAGTGCCTGGGGCTGGCCGGCATGCGGGAGCGCGCCGGGCTGTTGGGCGGCAGCCTCGAGATCCGGTCCCGGCCCGGGAAAGGGACGAAGGTGTTTTTCAGATTACCCGCCGATGGCAGCAGGAGCGCTTGAGATGATCCGGGTCCTCCTCGCTGACGATCACGACATTGTCCGGGCCGGCCTGCGCCGCATCGTGGAAGAATGCGGCGACATGGAGGTGGTGGCCGAAGCCGCCGACGGCCAGGAGGCCATACGCCAGGTTCAGGAGACCTCGCCGGAGGTGGCGGTCATCGATATTTCCATGCCCGGCCTGGACGGCCTGGAAGTCGTCAGCCGGCTGCGCCTTTCCCACCCCAAGCTGCCCATCCTCATCCTCACCATGCATGAGGAGGAGCAGTATGTGGTCCGGGCCATCGAGGCCGGGGCCAAAGGGTACATCACCAAGCGCTCGGCCCCGGAGCTGCTGGTCAAGGCCATCCGCAAGGTGCATGCCGGCGGGCGCTTCCTGACCGATGCCGCCGCCGAGGCCCTGGCGTTGCGCCTGGGCCGGGGCGCCCAGGGCTGCCTCCCCCTGGACTCCCTGTCCACCCGGGAAATCCAGGTTCTCCGGCACCTGGCCCTGGGCAAGACGGTCCGGGAGATTGCCGAGGCCTATAACCTGAGCACCAAGACCGTGGACACCTACCGCGCCCGCCTGCTGAAAAAACTCAACCTGAGAAACAATGCCGAGTTGTCGCGCTTTGCCCTCCAGAACCGGCTCGTGGATCTCTGAGGCCTGGTTCCCTGTAAGAAAATTTCTGACAAAAGAATCATAGATTGCCCGATTTCCATTTTTGCCGGTTCCCGGTATCTTTCTCAAGTGTCTATCACTGTAGCCTTTGCCGGATTGCATGCACATAGCTAGTTTTCGTCTTTTGTAGGGGTGCACTCAGGAGTGCGCCCTGGGCGGACCAGCAGGTCCGCCCCACACAGAAAACCTGCAGCATAATTTTGGTTGAAGAGGAATCGCCTTATGAAGACTGTGGCCGAGAAGATCCGGGAGTTGAAGGAGAAGGAAGGGCAGATCAAGGGGATGGGTGGGGCCAAGGCCGTGGAGAAGCAGCGTTTAAGCGGCAAGCTCACCGCCCGGGAGCGTCTGGACCTGTTTTTTGACCCGGGGACCTTCCGGGAGACCGATATCTTTGTGAAGCACCGGTGCGTCAATTTTGGCATGGAGAAGGTGGAGATCCCGGCGGACGGGGTGGTTACCGGCTTCGGCCAGGTGAACGGCCGCCCGGTGTTCGCCTTTGCCCAGGACTTCACGTCCCGGGCCGGTTCGTTGGGGGAGATGCACAGCAAGAAGATCTGCAAGGTCATGGACCTGGCCCTGAAGGCCGGGGTGCCCGTTTGTGGGGTTCAACGACTCCGGCGGGGCCCGCATCCAGGAAGGCGTGGACTCGCTTTGAGCGCCTACGGGCAGATTTTCTACCGGAACGCCATCGCCTCCGGCGTCATCCCCCAGATTTCCGCCATCATGGGCCCCACCGCCGGGGGTGCGGTCTACTCCCCGGCCATGACGGACTTCATTTTTATGGTGAAGAACACCTCCTACATGTTCATCACCGGGCCCGAGGTCATTAAGAGCGTCACCGGGGAGGAGATCAGCCAGGAAGATTTGGGCGGCGCCATGGCCCACAACGCCAAGTCCGGGGTGGCCCACTTCGCCTGCGAGTCCGATGCCGACGCCATCGAGCAGATCAAGCGCCTGCTCAGCTTTTTGCCCAACAATAATATGGAAGACCCGCCGATGCTGCCCACTGCCGATCCGGCCGGGCGCGAGGACGCCGGAACTGGACGCCATCGTCCCGGACGACCCGCGGGCGTCCTACGATGTGCATGATGTCATCCGCGCCATCGTGGACGACGGGGATTTCTTCGAACCCCACGCCTATTTCGCCGGCAACATCGTCGTGGCCCTGGCGCGTATGGGCGGCCGGCCCATCGGCATCATCGCCAACAACCCCATCGTGCTGGCGGGCTGCCTGGACTGCGATGCCGCGGACAAGGCCACCCGGTTCATCCGGTTCTGCGACGCCTTCAATATTCCGCTCCTCACCATCGCCGACGTGCCCGGGTACCTTCCCGGCAGCGACCAGGAGTGGCAGGGCATCATCCGGCACGGGGCCAAGCTCCTGTGGTGCTACTCCGAGGCCACGGTCCCCAAGATCACCCTGGTGACCCGGAAGGACTATGGCGGGTCGTACCTGGCCATGTGCTCCCAGGATCTGGGCGCCGACATGGTCATCGCCTGGCCCACCGCCGAGATTGCGGTCATGGGGGCGTCCGGGGCGGCCAACGTCATCTTCCGGAAGGAGATCAAGGCGGCGGCGGACCCGGTGGCCAAGCGGGCCGAGATCATCGACAATTACGAGAACCTGCTCTACAACCCCTACATTGCCGCTTCCCGGGGATTTGTCGACCAGGTGATCACGCCCCGGGAGACCCGGCCCCGGCTCATTGAGGCGCTGTCGATCCTGAGCACCAAGCGGGAGACCCTGCCGGCCAAGAAGCATGGCAATATCCCGGTGTAAGGTAGTTGCCTGTGGTCAGTCAAAAGCGAAACTGGCCAAATAAGGAGATCATCCATGAGCATCAAACCCCAGATCCTGGCCGCCATCAGCGGGGCCATCGGGGCCTATATTGCCGACGAGGAGGCCTGCCAGGCCGCGGCGGCGACTCTGGCGGCCCCGGCCCCGGGCCCGCCCCTGAACCTCTGGGCCCTGGCCGGGCGCCAGGAAGCCATGCAGCTGCGGCAGTTGATGCAGCGGCGGAGTTTGAGATAAAAGTAATGTGGCCGTTCCTGGGCCGCCAGGTGAAGACGGGCGATGACGCCCCCTACCAACCGAAAACCGAAGATGGTTATAGGGCGGCCTGTGGCCGCCATCAATCGGCGTGCACGGCACGCCCTATAAGCTGATACTACAAAGGAGTCATCAATGGCCGGAAAAAATCCCATCAAATTCACCGACACCACCTTTCGGGACGGGCACCAGTCGCTGTTGGCCACCCGCATGCGTTCCGAGGACATCATTCCCTTCATGGAGCGCATGGACCAGATGGGCTATTGGGCCATCGAGGTCTGGGGGGGCGCCACCTTCGACACCACCCACCGCTTCCTGGGCGACGACCCCTGGGAGCGCATCCGCACCATCAAGGGCATCCTGAAAAAGACCCCCACCAGTATGCTGTTGCGCGGTCAGAACCTGGTGGGCTACCGGAACTACGCCGACGATCTGACCTACCGCTTCGTGCGCTACACCGCCGAGGCCGGGGTGGATGTCTTCCGGGTCTTCGACGCCTTGAACGACGTGCGCAACTGGGAGGTTTCGGTCAAGGCCCTGATGGACGCCAAAAAAGAGGGGCTCATGGCCCACTTTCAGGGCGCCATGTGCTACACCCTGACCCAGCGGCGCCTGGGCGGCCCCATCTTCAACCTGGATTATTACGTAAAGTTCGCCAAGCAGATCGAAGAGATGGGGGCCGACTCCGTCTGCCTGAAGGACATGGCCGGCATGTGCTCCCCCAATGACGCCTATGCCATCATCAAGGCGCTCAAGGAGACCGTCAAGATCCCGGTGGAGTTCCACACCCACTACACCTCGGGCTCCGGCTCCATGAGTTACTTGAAGGCCATCGAGGCCGGGGTGGACGTGCTGGACACCTGCCTGAGCCCCTTTGCGCTGCGGACCTCCCAGCCGGCCATCGAGCCCCTGCTGGTGGCGGTGGAGCAGACCGACCGGGAAAGCGACATGGACCTGGCCGCGCTCATCGAGATCGGCTACGACCTCGAGAAGGTGGCCAAGAAGTACCGGGACCTGCTGGATACCTCCAAGATGGCCCAGATCGACACCGGGGTGCTCCTGCACCAGATCCCCGGCGGCATGTACTCTAACCTGGTGAACCAGCTCAAGGAATTGGACGCCCTGGACCGGATTCACGAGGTCATGGAGGAACTGCCCCAGACCCGCAAGGAGATGGGCTACCCGCCGCTGGTCACCCCAACGTCCCAGATCGTCGGCATCCAGGCGGTGATGAATGTCCTCTTTGGCCGCTACAACAAGGTGACGGCCGAGAGCCAGGGGGTGGCCTACGGCCTCTACGGCAAGACCCCGGCCCCCATGGACCCCGAGGTCCAGAAAAAGATGCTCAAGGGCTACGAGCGGGGCGAGACGCCCATCACCGTGCGGCCCGGGGAGATCCTGGAGCCGGAGTGGGACAAGGCGGTGGCAGACACCAAGGGGATCGCCAAGAACGAGGGCGACATCCTGATCTACGCCCTGTACCCCACCACGGGCATGCGCTTCCTCAAGTGGAAGTACGGGGTGGAGCCCATTCCCGCCGAGGTCAAGGGCAAGACCCTGGAGCAGATCGCCCTGGAAGACGCAGTCTACCTGACCATCAAGCAGAAGAAGCTCTTCGCCAAGGTCAAAGAGTACCTGGACACCCTGTCCCAGGCGGCGCCGGAGAAGGGCCCGGGGACTCGGGGCTTCAACGTCTTCGTGGACGGGCAGTACTACCAGGTGGAGGTGGAGTGCACCTCCGGGGCCCCGGTGATCACCGGGGTGGCACAGGCTTCGGCGCCCCGGCCGGTAGCGGCCGCAGCTCCGGCGCCCCGGCCCGCCGCGGCCCCCGTTGCGGAAAGCCTGGCCGCGGGGGATGTGCCCCTGAAAGCCCCCATGCCCGGCATGATCATCAGCTATGCGGTCAAGGTGGGGGATGCGGTCAAGACCGGCGACCTGATCTGCGTGCTTGAAGCTATGAAGATGCAGAACTCGCTTCCGGCCCCGGCCACAGGCCAGGTCAAGGCCATCAACTTCGAGCCCGGCGCCTCCGTCGCCAAAGACGCCACTATTCTGGTGATCGGCAAGTAGGAATCCTCAAGAGAGCAACGCGGGCGTGGCGGGTTAAAACCCGCCACGACATCTTTATAGTGACTGAAAGGACCGGGGAGATAAATTCCCCGGTCTTTTTATTTTTCCTGTTACTCTGCAATCAATTTTGGGAAACGCGGCAAACCTCTGGGGGGGCGATCCGCGGCAAGACACCGGAGCCGCAAGAGATCAAGGGCCCGAGCCTCAGCCATTAAACCTGACCACGATCCTGGCCGCCTCCCGGGGCTTTCTGAGAGCCAGGGTGCACAGGCTGACCGCGTCGGCCCCGAGATCAAAATAACGCCGGACATCGTCTTCCCCTGTGACGCCGCAGCCCATAATCAGGAACGAGTCAACTTTTTGGCGCAATTCCTGATTGTACTTTAGGGCCAGGGGGAAGGCCGGCCCCCCGGAGACGCCGCCGCCGTTCACCTCATTCAGGGGGGAGCGCTGAAACGGAAAGACGATATTGTAGGGGATGGTATTGATGGCGTGGAGGCCGTTGATCCCGATGCGCGCCAGTTCCTGGGCGAACTCGTAGGGGTGGCAGATGCTGAGCTTGGCGATCAAAAACAGCTGAGGATAGAGGCCGCGCACCTTCCGGGCGCACTGGAGCGCCTGGACCACATTTTTTGCAATGGCCTCCTCGGAGTTGGGGCAGGAATAATTGAGTTCCAGGGCCCGGAAGATGGGGCCCAGGCTCCGCTGGTAGACCTCCACGGCCGCCAGCGTCTCCTGGATGGCGACGTCCGTGCCCTTGATGAACTCGGGATAGAGATTGGGGATGACTTTGAGCCCCGCCTCGCAGGCCTGCCGGATATCCGGGGCGCAGGCTTCCACCCCGGCATTAGTGAGGCCGTAGGCGTTGAGCATACCCCGACCCGGGAGCCTCCGGATATATTTCCAGGTGAGGGGGTTGGCGGGGATGAAGTTGCCCCGGCGGCTAAAGCGGGTGGCGGATTTGGTGAACACTGTGGCCCCGGTATCCCGGACCGCGGCCAGGAGCCGGCGGTAGCCGGGGAGCAGGGTGTAGGGGAAGATGCCCCGGCCGTCATGCCCCAGGGCCGTGGAGATGACCACGGGGGAAATTTGCCGTTGTGCGGATGAGATCATAAGAGCCTGTGGCGATGATCAGTGAGGCTTGAAGGGCCTTTTTAGGCAACTATAGTCAAATCCGGCCCCCCTGGCAAGGGATTAGGCCGGGGCCGCAGTAATTAACTATGGTCTGTTGTTACCGTATGATTTTCCCAATAGCGGAAACCGTGTTGGCGCCGGGGCTGAATTCCCCTTGACAATTCAGTAACTCGTGATACATAAAAGAGATCAGGAGTGGCAGGTAATGGTACAAAAAGAAGTATTGCCAACAACAATGTGGGTCAGATTAAGTAAAGTTGGTAAAAACCTTTTGGTTTTACTGATAAGCCTGGTTTTAGTTTTAGGTTTCTGCGAATTGATCTTGAGAGTTTATAATCCATTGGGCTTCAGAATCAAGGGTGACAAAATTATCTTGCCCATCAACAAGAAGGAAATCATCCATCATGAACACGGGTTGGGGAAACTGGATAAAGTCGTGGTCCAACAACGCAATTCCCTGGGGTTCCGGGGCCCGGAGCCGCCCGCCGATTTTTCCCGGCACCTGACCATCGTCACGGTGGGCGGCAGCACCACCGAATGTTTCGATCTGGCCGAGGACAAGACCTGGCCCCACGACTTGGGGGTACAATTGCAACGCCGCTTCAACCACCTGTGGCTTAATAATGCCGGTCTCAGTGGCAATTCCACCTTCGGCCACTCCATCCTGATGCAGGATTACCTGGTGAAGCTCAAACCCAAGGTGGTGATCTTTCTGGTGGGGATTAATGACCAGGGGATCCGGGGCGAACGTGATTTTGACCAGAGAATTCATGGCGTTAACTTCCGCTCCCTGGAGCGCTTCCTGGCGTCCCTGGCGGTGCACAGTGAACTGGCCACCGCCGCCCTGAACCTGTATCGCTACTATTTCCCCAAGTCAACCATGATGAGCAACCAGAACGACCCCCAGGAGACCGACTTTAGGAAGCTGCCACATCTCGAAGTTTCGGACGCGGCCAGGGCTGCCCTGATTAAAGATCATCAAGACCATTACGTGCAGCCGTATAAAACCAGACTGGAAAAACTCATCACTATTTGCCGGGAGCATACTATAGTGCCGGTGTTGTTGACGCAGCCGGTGGTTTACGGTGGAGGCGTGGATGCGGCCACCGGGGTGGACCTGGGCCACCGGTTGGTGGGTAAGGACATGGACGGCGCCACGGCCTGGCAGGTCCTGGAACTCTACAACGACATGACCCGGGAGGTGGGCCGGGAACGAGGCGTCCTGGTGATTGATCTGGCCCGGCAGATGCCCAAAAACTCCACCTACTATTTCGACCTGATGCACTACACCAACGCCGGCGCCGCCCAGGTGGCGGATATCGTCGCCAAGGAGCTGACGCCGTTTTTGGCCCGGAAATTCCCGGCGTATTATCAGGGGGGATAACCCGGCGAACCGCACCTTAACGGCGCGATTTATACATGGTGTAGCCTGAAATGAGCCCAATCGTGAATGCGGGTGTTCCAAGTCCCCCTTCTTAAAGGAGGGGGGAGAAAATTCCCAGATTTAATTGCCGTATTAATTGACAAAGACCACAACAGCCCCCTAACCCGGAGCTTCCCGCCGGAAAAAATCTTCTACTCGCCGCAGGTCCTCCGGGCTATCCACCTCCCGGGTGTCCCCGGCCGTCTCCACGATGTGAATGGCAAAGCCGTGCTCCAGGGCCCGGAGCTGCTCCAGCTTTTCCGCCGCCTCCCAGCGCCCCGGGGGCAGGTGCACGAACTCCTTGAGAAACTGCACCCGGTAGGCGTAGATGCCGATGTGGCGGTAACAATACGTCTGGCCGCCATCCCGCCAGAAAGGCAGGGGGCTGCGCGAGAAATAGAGGGCGCGTCCGGCCCGGTCGAACACCACCTTGACCGTGTTGGGGTTGGCCGCAACCAAAGGGTCGCTGAGACGCTTGACCGGCGTGACCATGACCACTTCGGGGTCCTGGCTTAGCCTTGTGGCCAGAGCGCTGATGAGGCCCGGGGGGAAGACTGGCTGGTCCCCCTGGATGTTGATGACGATGTCCTCGGGGGCGAGGTTAAGCAGCCCCGCGGCTTCGGCCAGGCGGTCGCTCCCCGAGGGGTGGTCCTCCCGGGTCATGAGGGCCCGGCCCCCGAAGGATTCCACGCATTCCTTGATGCGCTCGTTATCTGTGGCCACCCAGACCCCGTCCAAATCCTTGACCTGAAGCGTCTGCTCATAGGTCCACTGGATCAAGGGCTTCCCCAGGATCAGCGCCAGGGGCTTGCCCGGAAAGCGCGTGGACCCGAAGCGGGCCGGGATGATGGCCACTTTTTTCATAAGTTACCCATGATCGGGAGGACATTTGCGAGTAAGAAAATTCCTCCCGCATTAATGCCATTAAAGCTAACTATTTAATATTTTAAATAAATCAGCATAGATTTTGTATCAATTTCATCATAATCCCAAAACCGCTGACTGTCAATTCATTCACTGGGACCCTTCCTGAGGGGGGTCAATCATCACATATTCACAATGGCTTGACAAGTTCGCTTTGATGCTTACCTTTTTATGATGTAATTTCTCAAGGTTAGCATAATAAGCGGAGGTCTAAATATAATGGCAGTGAGAATGGACAAGTTAACCTACAAAGCCCAGGAGGCCCTGCAGGGGGCCCAGGAATTAACCCGGCAGCTGGGGAACCCCCAGATCGAAGCGGCCCACTTGCTGCGCACGCTCCTGGCCCAGGAGGACGGCCTGATCCGCCCCCTCCTGAAAAAGCTGGAGATCGATCCCGGCAATGTCACCCAGGGAGTAGATGACCTGCTCACCCGCCTGCCCAAGGTGAGCGGCGAGTCCCAGGTCTATATTTCCCCGGGCTTGAACAAGGCCCTGGACGACGCCTTCAAACAGGCCGACCGGATGAAAGATGATTACATCTCCACCGAGCACCTGTTCTGGGCTTTGGCGGCGGACAAAGCCACCGAAGTGGGCCGGCTGCTCAGGGCTCAGGGTCTCACTCCCGAGGCCATCCTCAAGGCCCTGGCCGACTTGCGAGGCGCCCAGCGGGTCACCGACCAGGCCCCGGAAGAGAAATTTCAGGCCCTGGAAAAATACGGCCGGGATTTGACCGAAATGGCCCGGAGCGGCAAGCTCGACCCGGTGATCGGCCGGGACAGCGAAATCCGGCGGATTGTCCAGGTGCTCTCCCGGCGCACCAAGAACAACCCGGTGCTCATCGGCGAAGCCGGGGTGGGCAAGACCGCCATCGTCGAAGGCCTGGCCCAGCGCATCGTCAACGGCGACGTGCCCGAGGGCCTCAAAGACAAGCGCCTGGTGACCCTCGACCTGGGGTCGCTCATTGCCGGCGCCAAGTTCCGGGGTGAATTCGAAGACCGGCTCAAGGCGGTGCTCAAAGAGGTGACCGAGTCCGACGGCCAGATCATCATGTTCATCGACGAGCTCCACACCCTGGTGGGGGCCGGGGCCGCGGAGGGCGCTATGGACGCTTCCAACATGATCAAACCGCCCCTGGCCCGGGGGGAATTGCATTGCGTGGGCGCCACCACCATCAACGAGTACCGCAAGTACATCGAAAAAGACGCCGCCCTGGAGCGCCGCTTCCAGCCCATTATGGTGGCCGAGCCCTCGGTCGAGGACACCATCGCCATCCTCCGGGGTCTGAAGGAGAAATACGAGATCCACCATGGGGTGCGCATCAAGGACAGCGCCATCGTGGCCGCAGCCACCCTCAGCCACCGCTACCTCACCGACCGGCAACTCCCGGACAAGGCGGTGGATCTGATAGACGAGGCCGCCTCCAAACTGCGCATGGAGATCGATTCCCGCCCGGCGGAAATTGACGAAGTGGAGCGCCGCATCACCCAGGAGGAGATCGAACGGGAGGCCTTGCGTAAGGAGCAGGATGTGGCCTCCAAAGAGCGCCTGGAAAAGATCGAAAAATCCCTGGCCGATCTGAAGGAAAAAAGCGCCGCGCTGACGGCCCGGTGGCACCAGGAAAAAGAGGCCATCACCAAGATCCAGGCCACCAAGGAAAATATCGAGAAGGCCAAGATCGACGCGGCCCACGCCGAGCGCATCGGCGACCTGGCCCGGGCCGCGGAGTTGAGCTACGGCACCCTCCTCAATCTGCAAAAGGAACTGGAGGAGGAAAACGAGAAACTGGCGGAAATACAGGCCGAAGGGGCCATGCTCAAGGAAGAGGTGGACGCCGAGGATGTGGCCGAAGTGGTCTCCAAGTGGTCCGGCATTCCGGTCACCCGGATGCTCGAAGGCGAGAAGCAGAAGCTCCTCCACATGGAAGAGCGCATCGCCCAGCGGGTGGTGGGCCAGGAAGAAGCGGTGCGGGCCGTCTCCAATGCCGTGCGCCGGGCCCGGTCCGGCTTGCAAGACCCCAACCGGCCTCTGGGCTCCTTCATCTTCCTGGGGCCCACCGGTGTGGGCAAGACCGAACTGGCCCGGGCCCTGGCCGAATTCCTGTTTGATTCGGAAGCGGCCATGATCCGCCTGGACATGAGCGAATACATGGAGAAGCACACGGTGTCCCGCCTCGTCGGCGCCCCGCCGGGCTACGTGGGCTACGAGGAAGGCGGTCAGCTCACCGAAGCGGTGCGCCGCCGGCCCTACTCCGTGGTGCTGTTTGACGAGATCGAAAAGGCCCACCCGGAGGTCTTCAACTCGCTCCTCCAGATCCTGGACGACGGCCGCCTCACTGACGGCCACGGCCGCACCGTGGACTTTAAGAACACCATCGTCATCATGACCTCCAACATCGGCAGCCAGTACATCGCCGAGATCAGCGACGAAAAAATGCTGCAGGACCGGGTCATGGAGGCCCTCCGGCTCCACTTCAAGCCGGAGTTCCTGAACCGGGTGGACGACATCCTCATTTTCCAGCGCCTCACCAAAGAGCAGCTCCGGGAGATCGTCACCCTGCAGATGGTGCGGCTGAAGCGCCTGCTGGAAGAACGGCACCTCACCCTGGAACTCACCGACGGGGCCCGGGACTTCCTGGCCGAGGTCGGCTACGACCCGGTCTACGGGGCCAGACCGCTGCGCCGGGCCATCCAGACCTACCTGCAAGACAAGCTGGCGCCTATGCTCCTGGCCGGCGAGTTCAAAGAAGGCGACGCCATCTTCGTGGACGGGGATAAGGACGGCCTGAGGTTTGAGCGCCAGGAGAAACCCGAGGCCGCGGCTAGCTGACGAGCCTCATTCAGGGGCGGGATCAGCAGCCCTTAGGGTAACGAGAAGTGACGCAGGCTAAAGCCTGCGGCTCTTGAGATGAGGGGCGGGTTTTCAACCCGCCCCTCATTTTTTGGCTCTTTTTAAAGGCAATTTATAGGCAATAAGGAGCCATTTTAGGCTCATTTTTTCGGTGATTTGGGGCTGGCGTGTTTCGCTGCCGGGCCGAAAAGCGGGAGGCGCGCCGCATCCGGGTCGGAGGGTACTCGCAGACATGCGGCGAGGTATCTGGGGTAAGTCATTGACTATCCGCAGTAAATCAGCAATGGATTGCTGGCGATGCGGAACGGGGACAGGAAAATGGTCTGGCGGGGATGGGCGGATATTTCCTTGGCGGGTGAAGAGACGGAGGGCCTCCGAACACCGGGGCCTGCGCCGCGCCATTGAGCCTCGCCAGCGCCGTGAGAGCAGATGGAACCGCGTTTAGCCATGGGATGCCAATTTTGGGTGGTTGGGGATAATCCGGAGCAAGGTTATCGGTAAATGGGGCCGAGAGCCAGCACAGAAGGGACGCCTGACGGAGGGTTAAAGAATCGGAAGACGGGATGCGCTTCGTTTTCCCGCCCCAGGGGCTCTAGGTTTGTATTGCACTTTTATGATATTTGAGCCATGAACTGTAGAAACTTCGGAAATAGTCGCCTTCACCGGTAACACGGCAATACGCTTCATGCTGAGTTCTTTCGGCTGAAATTGGCATACGTCTATATCACTTGCTTTGGGATGGCAAGGGAGGTAGATAACCTCACCTTCATGATCCATGTCATCCCATAAAAGTATCTCAGCAGTTTTCATACAGACCCTTAGTTAAATCTTAGAGGGCGGGAACCCCATCCAGCACATAAAAACTTCAGATTTGAGAAGAATAATAAACTCCAATATTGAAGGAAAGAATTAGGGAATTCACTATTTTTTGACTCGAAAACCCTAATTATTGTGCGGTCTGTTCTTCGAAAACAGGACCATCCCTCTCAAATCAGCTGGCCACTATCTATAAATCTCTACAAACTTTGTTGGCTGCCACATCACTACTCTTTATAAAGTCATGATTAGCGAGGTGCTCCGCTATTCGGTGAGAAGTCATGGCAGTCTCCCATCCGTGGTCCCCCGCTGGGGACCTCCGCAGATCTTCCCGGTGCAAAGTCAAGCAGGCAAGGACCTCCGGCTCAGACTATAGAGGACAGGGCAATGGCTGACAGGGAAGGCAGATTATTTCCGGTCTACCCGGAATTAGCCTCATTTCCGGCTGCGTTCATAGTAGTAGCTGATAATATCCCGCTTGGCGATCATGCCGATAATCTCATCGGGAGCTTCTTCCCGCACCACCGGTAATTCGTTGACGTTGATCAGGGCCATTTTGGTCAGGGCGTCCTGCAGTGAGTCATTCCAAATGACCCGGAGAACGGTGGGGGTGGCCACGTCCTTGGCGATGATCACCTGGGCCAGGGTCTCTTCAAACAGGACTTCCCGGATATCATTGATGGAGAGGATGCCGGTCATCTTGCCCTGCTCATCGACTACGGGATAATAGGCGTCCGGGGAATCGGTGACGACCTTGATAAGTTCCCCGAACTGCATGGCTTCCGGGATGGTGATGACCTTCCGGGGCGTGATGGCCTCCCGCACCAGGCTCTTTTCCAACAGTCCCCGGGCAAACTCTCCCAGGTGGGCCGGGGACGCCAGGCGGGTGACCAGTTGCTTTTCGTAGAGACTGGTCTTGCCCAAAAACAGGTAGGAAATGGCCGAGACCAGCATCAACGGCACCAGCAAGGTATAACTGGCGCACATCTCACAGGCCATGATGATGGAGGCTACCGGAACCTTGGCAACCCCGGCGAAAAAGCCGCCGATGCCCACCAGTACAAAGGAGTTGGGATTGATCACCCAGTGGGGAGCCAGGCTGTGCCCCAGATAGCCGAAGGCCCCGCCGAGCATGGCGCCGATGAATACCGAGGGCCCGAACACGCCGCCGCTGCCTCCCGAGCTGATGGTGCAGCTGGTGGCGGCAATCTTCAAGAAGACCAGCAGCAGCATGGTGCTCCAGATGATTTTGCCCTCCATGGCCACCTGAATCCAGCCGTAACCGCCGTCCAGGACGGATGGTCCCAGCAAGGCAATCGCTCCCAGCATCAGACCCCCCAGGGCGGGCTTGAAGATTCTGGGGATCTTCAGGGGGTGGAAAAACCAGTCCCGGGCGCCATAGAATACCTTGATGTAGATATAGCCGATCAAGGCGCAGACGCCGCCAAAGATGACATAAGCCAGGAGTTCCTTGGGCTCGAAGTTGACCGGTCCAGGGAAAAAGAGGGTGGCCCGCCCGGAATACTGGTCAAAGACTGACGAAGCGACGATGGAGGCCACGATGCAAGGCATAATGGCCTCAAATTCAAATTCGGTTTCCCGGTACAGGACCTCAGGGGCGAACAAGGCCGCGCCCAAAGGGGCGTGGAAGATGGCGCCGATGCCCCCGGCGGCGCCGGCCAGAACCAGGATGCGCCGGTCTCGGGCCGGGAGGCGCATCAGGCTGGCCAGAATCGACCCCAGACCCGCCCCGATCTGGGCGATGGGGCCCTCTTTACCGGCGGAGCCGCCGCTGCCGATGGTCAGGGCCGAAGCCAGGACCTTAATGGGGACCACCCGCTTGCGGATGAAGCCGCCGGCGTGATGGAAGGCTTCAATCATGGCGTCGGTGCCATGCCCTTCCGCCTCCGGGGCCAGGAGAAAGACCAGGAGGCCGGCGCCCAAGCCACCCAGAGTGGGGATGAGCAGATAGAGCCAGGTGCGGGTTTGGGCCATACTCGCGATCATGCCGGGGTTGCAGCCCTTTCACCGGTTCCAGATAGCCGGTGGGCAGATTCAGGGCGAGATGCAGGGTTTGTTTCAGAAGCTCTTCGAAGAAGATGGCTCCCAGCCCCGCAAAGATTCCCACCACGACGCTGAGCAGAGGCCAGCGAACCTGGCTGGACCAGCCATAGCGCGTACCATCCGATCGGGCGAATAGAGAAGTGAAGAAGGTTTTTAGGGCGGCAAACCACTTTGGATAACTCATAGCGGGTCTCTTCCGATGCCTGAGATGCTTGGGAAGCCATGGTTGCGGCTTCATTACTGCGGGATCTCCATCCTCTCGGCGGCATAATAGCATAACTTTTGTTGAAAAAGTGATTTATCCCTAGACGTTGAATATGCTCATCCATTGTGCCCTATATCCTGCCAGTTTCTCGACGTATCATCGGTCAGGCCAGAAGAGCAGCTGTGATTTGCATGAGGCAATGTGGTTCTGGCAGGGCCGGAACGGCAGGTTCAAAGGAGGGAACAGTCAGATGATAGTAAACCTGGAGGGAGAGGGGAATAAAAGGGAGAGCTTTTGGCAAACGCTCTCGTTTGCCCACGCGAAGTTCGGGACCTCATGGCGTTCCCAGGTACGCCTTGGGAAGGAGGGGGAACCGCGTGGAGCCATGGGTTGCCAGTGGTCGGCGGTGCAGGATAATCCGGAGTAAAATTAACGGTTAACGCGGCCACAAGCCAGCACAGACGGGACGTCTGACAGAAAAGGCTTAAAGACTCGGAAGGTAGGAGGCGCTTCTCTTTCCCGCCCCACGGGCTGACCGCGGAGCCGAGGCTGCCGCATAATCTCGAATAACCTGGCCAGGAAAGGAGCCTGGCTAGCGGGGACGTAGAGAATCAATTGATCAATAACGTGTTGATCAGGCGACCCGCAGTTATGAGTAGGGTGATGCCCAGAAAATGTACCAACCACCAGCGGAAAGAAAAAAATTGCCAATTTGGTTTCACGGCGCTCCTCCTCTTTCATCAGATAACTCAATAATTGAGATGAGATAAAATATGCCTCACCCGAGGGAGCCTGTAAATTAGGCCATTCCCGATTTCAGGGCTCCAGCCCCCTTAATTAAGCGGGGTAGAAAGGAATCAATGCCGATAAAATCGGCTGGTGGAGAAAATCGAAACCGAACCGGGACCTAGAATCCACCCGCAACGGTTGGCCTTTGCTAAGCCCTTTTCGCCAATATTCGCTTTAACCGGCGATTGGGCCGGTTCACGTTAAGAGGCAAGGTCAAGGTGAATATCCGATGGCTGAGGTATTGCCTGTCCACCCTAGCGAAAAGATCATGAACCAGGGGTTGGTCCAGGCGCGACCAGATGACAGGTGAGATTAAGAGTTCACCGCCGGCCCGAGGCGGTGTCTTTTTCCCGGGTTGTGGCACAAATCCTTTGCGGAAAATATTTAAGGGATTTAAAAATCAGCAGGTGGAATGGATTAATGGCAAAGGCTTTAAATCCTCTGAAGCGCTTCCAGCACCAGGGGCAGCAGTTTCCCGGCGGAGCCCTGGAGGAAGTGATCGGTGAGGGAATAGGTGAGGCGGGTGGGTTCCAGGTTGACCTCCACGATGAGGGCGCGCCATTCTTTGGCGATGGCGGGGATGTAGCTGGCCGGGGCGACCTCGCCGGAGGTGCCGATGACCAGGAGCAGGTCGCCGTGCCGGGCCAGTTCTTCGGCTTCGGCCTGGGCCGCGGGGGGAATAGGTTCGCCGAAAAAGACCACGTCGGGCCGGATGAGGCCGCCGCAGAGGCAATAGAGGGGGGTCTGGGAAAAATCCAGGCTCTCCCGGGGATGGTGGCCGCGGCAGTTATCGCAGACGAAGCGCAGGGCGTTGCCGTGGTACTCCACCACCCGTTTGGACCCCGCGGCCTGATGCAGATTGTCGACGTTCTGGGTGATGATGCCGGTCAAATAACCCCCTGGCTTCCAGCTCCGCCAGGGCGAGGTGAGCCGGGTTGGGCCGAGCCCGGGTGATGACCGCGTCCATTTCTTTGAGCATGGCCCAGACCTTGGCCGGGTTCCGGCGGAAGGCCCGGATATAGGCATATTCCAGGGGGTCGAAGCGGGACCAGAGGCCGCCGGCGCTGCGGAAGTCCGGGATGCCGGATTCCACCGAGATGCCGGCGCCGGTCAAGGCCACCACCCGGGGATGCCGGCGGATGAGTTGCGCCAGTTGCGGGGGAGTGATCTCTTTCTGCTGGGCTTTCATGAAGGCTGTTCTCCCGGCGGCGGCGGGCACGGAGGCCCGCCCCACCAAGGATAATCACTTTTGGAAAAAGAGGTAGGCGGCCAGGGCCACCAGAATGCCCGCGAAGATTTTCTTAAAGCTGCCGCTGGAAACGTAATCGATCAGGCGGGAGCCGATCTGGGCCCCGATAATGCCGCCGATGCCCAGAAAAAGGCCGACCTTATAATCGACATGGGCCAGTTTGCCGTGGGCTACCAGGGCCGAAATAGAAATGACCAGGATGGCCAGGAAGGACGTCCCCACCGCCTTTTGGGCCGTAAAGCCCATGAACAGAAGGAGCGGCACCATGAGGAAGCCGCCGCCCAGGCCGGTAAAGGAGGCGCCGAGCCCGACGATGATGCCGAAAAGCGCCATGAGCAAGAGTTGCGTGTTCATAGAGGTCAAATCCTTTCACGTAAGGTATACGGAATCACTTGAAGCTATCATCTCAGGCCCGAGCCGGGCTTTGGTCCAAGGCGACTTTCATTCTCAGGGCGGCGCGGATATCCCGGAGACCCATCCAAATGAGTACCGAGGCAAATACCAGCCGCAGGGCGGCTTCGCTGAGATAGTTGGCCAGGCTGCCTCCCAGAAAGGCCCCCGCAATGATGCCCATGATTAAGCCGGGCAAGATCCAGGTGACGACGTTGCCCAGGCGCCAGTGGGTATAAGACCCCACCAGGCCGGTGGGGACCATGGCCAGCAGGGAGGTCCCCTGGGCCATATACTGGCTTAAGCCGACCACCAACACCATGGCCGGCACCATGATGGAGCCGCCCCCCACCCCCATCATGCCGCCGATAAACCCCGCCACCGCGCCGGTAGCCAACAGGGTGACGATCTGCACCCAGCGGGCGGCGGGATGGGAGAGGACCGCCAGGTGGGCCAGATAAGGTTTGGCCAGCAACAGGAGCGAGACGCAGATCAAAAAGATGCCGAAGGCCCGCTTGAGTCTCCATTCGGGCAGGGAGTGGGCATGCATAGCCCCGAAGCGGGCCATGAACATGGCGGTAGCCGCCAGGCAGGCCGCGGCGGGGATATCCACGGCGCCGTGCCGGGAATAGGTGAAAGCGCCGGCCAACCCGGTGAAGACCAGGGCCATGAGGCTGGTGCCGTGGGCCTGGTGCTGGGTGAACTTGAAGCCTCGCACCATCAAAGCGATCATCACCACGCCCCCGCCCAGGCCCACCAGGCTACCGAAGGCGCCGGCGAGCAGACCGGTGAGAAAACTTAAGAACATAGGCAGTTCCGTGGATTAAGGCAGTGTCGTACCTGGAGGAAGGGTTTTTTGACGCTGGCTCTAAGTATCCCCATTTTTCGCCATTTGCGCAAGCCTGAGGTCCCGGGGGGCCGCCGGGCAGGCGAGGGTTGGGTTTTGCCGGGCCAGGGTGTTTAATGAGCCGGGCCCGGAGGCAGGCCCGGCCGATTTGTGTTCAAGGTTTGCTTTGCACCCGGATCCGGGCGTCCAGGGCCGCCAGCCCCGGTTTACCCGGGAAGGCCCGCACCGGGTTGAGGTCCACCTCCCGGATCTGGGGGAACCGGAGCATCAATTGGGAGAGCGGCTCAGGGCCCGGCTCAGGCTGTCCAGGTCCGCGGGCGGCCGGCCCCGGGTACCGGCGAGAATGCGGCCGATGCGGGTTTCGGCCAGGAGGTCCCGGGCCTGGGCCGGGTTGAGGGGGGCGACCCGGAGGGCAATATCATCCAGGATTTCGGTATCGACGCCCCCGGCGCCGAAGGCCACCACGGGACCGAAGGAATCATCCCGGCGGGCCCCCAGGAGCAGTTCGAGGCCCCCGGCTACCTGGGACATGACCACTACCTGCCAGGCCTCCTGGGGCGGCAGGTGGCTCTGCGCCACCTGAGCCAGCCGGCTGAAGGCCTGCTGCACCGCGGCCGCATCCTGCAAGTCCAGTTCCACCCCGCCGGCCTCGGTTTTGTGAATCAGGCTGGGGGCCGAGAGCTTGAGCACCACCGGGAAGCCCATCTGGCCGGCCGCGGCCGTGGCCTCCTCCGGGCTGGCGGCCGCGGCCCAGGGGGCCAGGTCCAGGCCCAGGGCTTCGATCACGGTGAGGGCCTGGGCCAGGGTGAGAAACCCCTCCGGGTTGGGGCCCGTGAGCATGCTCGGCAATGGGGCCGGCCTCCTCCCAGGGGGGCGACTCCGCCAGACGCAGGCTCTCTCTTCGGGCGGCCAGGTCGCGGCTCATTGCCAGGGCCTGTACCGCTTCCTCGGGAAAATTAAAGACCGGAATCCCGAGGGTGTCCCGGAGGTAGTCCGCTTCGTTTAGGGTGCACAGCACGGTGATGGCCAGAGGTTTTTGGGCTTCCCGGGCCAACTCCAGCATGCGCCGGGCCATTTCTCGGGCGGCCTCCCGTTCGAATTCGGCTACGGGACCGTAATGGAACAGCACCGCGTCCACGTCGGGGTCCTGGCACACCGAGGCCATGATGTCGGTGTAGAGGGTGAAATCAAAGACATCGCCCAGGTCAATGGGGTTGGTGGGGCGGATCACCCCGGCCCGGGAGCGCACCTGGATGGATTGCATCAGGGCCTCGGACAGGGGCGGCAGGGTGAAGCCAAACCGGCGGCAGGCATAGGCGGCGACCACGGCCTCGCCGCCGCTGCGGGAGAAGACCACCACGCGGTTGCCTCGCACCGGGGGCTGGCCCACCAGCCGGGCTGCGTCCAGGAACTCGGACTGGGTTTTGACCCGGAGGATCCGGCTCTGCCGACAGGCGGCCTCCAGCACCCGCTCATCGGTGGTCAGGGAAGCGGTATGGGATTGGGCGATGGTGGCCGTCTCCGGCCCCACATTGGCCAGATGCAGATAGATGGGCTTGGTGGCCCGATCAGCGGCGGCCAGGAGTCCCCGGCCGTCTTCCAGGCCTTCCAGGTAGACGTAGATGGCATCGGTGCCCGGGTCCTCCAGGAGGTAGGAAATGACCTCGTTTTCGGCCACATCGAGCTTATTGCCCAAACTTAAAAACTTGTTGAGGCCCAGACCTTCTTTGGTCATCCAGGCCAGCAGGTGTGTAGCCACCCCGCCGCTCTGGGCGATGATGGAGATGCGGCCCGGCCGGGGAACGGGGCTCCATCTGGGCAAAGGGCAGAGACAGGCCGATCTCCAGGTTAATGACTCCCAGGCCATTGGGCCCCACCAGGCGCATGCCGTAGTGCGTGAGCGCGGTCCGGACCTCCTCTTCCAGGGCCCGTCCGGCTCCATCCAATTCGGAGAAACCGGCGGTTTCCACCACTACCCGGGAAATTCCCAGTTCGCCACATTCCCGCACCAGGGCGGGCACGACCCGGGCCGGGGCCAGGATGGCCGCCAAATCCACCGGCTCGGGGAGGTCGGATAACCGGGAAAAAATGGGTAAGCCATAGGTGGTGCCGGGCCGGCGCCCCACCAGGAAGATTTTCCCCTGGTACCTGGCGTGCAACAGATTGGCAACAATTCCCTGGGCCAGGTTGGCAGGGTCTTCCGAGACTCCCACCACGGCCACACTGTGCGGATAGAAGAATTTTTGCATATCCAGCCTAAGTAAAGTATTTATGAAGATGGTTATCGTGCATAACTATAACATGAGCCCGGGCTCCAAAAACATCTAAGTTGAGATTGACAGGTGATTGAAGAGGGAGAGGGGATGGTGCGGCCCGGAGTTTCTGGTGATGCAAGCCCGGGCGGACGAAGCTCAATGGCCGGGTTCTCGGTGGCGACCATTTGCGGTTGGACGCCGGCAGCTCCGGAGGTCAGCTATGGCGTATGAAAAGTGCATCGACGTGAGCGAGGAGATCTGGAAGGATTTCGAGGCAGGCGACCCCGGGGAAATTGCCGGTCGCACCGGCGCTCTCTATCAGGGGGAGGTGTATCATTTGCCGTTTCTGGACCGGGCGCTGCTTCTTTCCCCGGTCCGGCGGCAGGTACAGGTGGCCGGGGCGCCGGGGGCGGAGCCGGGATTCCGCCTCTGCCTTACGGCCTTGATGTACCTGTTACACCTCGACCCCGCGGCCCTGGGGCCGGGGACCAGCCCTTTGGAATTACCCGGCGGGGCCACGTTTTTCCGGGGGCACCACGGCCTGCCCGGCGGCTCGCTGGAAGAGCGTTTCGGAGCGGACGCGGCCGGTTTTTTGGCCGCCGGCAAGAAACTGCACGGCGAAACCAGACCTGACGGCGACGCCGCGGTGGCGCTGGAAGTCTTTCCCGGTCTGGCGGTGGAAGTAATCTTATGGCTGGCGGACGACGAGTTCCCCGCCCAGGTTTCGTTTACCGTACCGGCCCACCTGGACCGGTTCTGGTCCCTGGATGCGGTCTGGGGCTTGTTAAACCTGGTGACCCAGGAATTACTCCTGGCCGCGGCCGGGAAATCATCCTGATTTTGTTGAAAAATCGGCAAATTAGCGATATACTCTTATCAATAACCCATTGTTTACAATGAATATCTGCAAGGGGCGCAAGATCGTGGAAGTGCAAGACAAGGCGCGGGCAGGGCCCGCCATGGATCTTACTCCGGGTGATTGCCTGGCGATTTTCGATGCGGTGGGCGATGCCATTCTGATCCATGATGCGGCGACCGGTGAGATCCTGGAGGTCAACCGGGGCATGTGCGAGATGTTCGGGTACACCCCGGAGGAAGCCCGGCAATTGAAGGGGATGGCCTTATGTGCCGGTGAGAGCTGGTCGCAACCGGAGCCGGCCTTGAGCTTGCTGGCCAAGGCGGCGGCCGGGGCCCCTCAGGTTTTTGAATGCCAGGCCCGGGACCGGACCGGGCGGGCTTTCTGGGTAGAAGTGCACCTGAAGCCCATCCGCTTTGGAGCGCAAGACCGCGTCCTGGCAGTGCTCCGGGATATCGACCGGCGGAAACGGACGGAAGCAGCGCTGCAGGAGAGCGCCGCCCGTTACCGCGCAGTCACGGAAGGGTCTCTGGCCGGGGTGTACGTTATCCAGGACGGGGGCTTCGCCTATGTGAACCCCACCATGGCCCAGACTTTTGGCTACCAGCCTGAAGAAATCATGTCAGGGGAGGTGGCGCCCAGCGAGCTGATTCACCCTGAAGACCTCCCCCTGGTTAAGGAGAACATCCGCCGGCGGCTTGCCGGTGAACTGGATGCGGCGCATTATATCTTCCGGGGTCTGCACCGGGATGGCGCCGTGATTCACTGCGAGTCCTTCGGTCGGGCGGTGGAATACCAGGGGCGGCCGGCCATCGTGGGCACCTTGCTGGATATTACCGAGCGCTCCAAGACCGAAGAAGCCTTACAGAAGAGCAAAACGCATTTTCAGGCCTTGTTCGAAGATTCGCCCATCTCCCTCTGGCAAGAGGATTTGACCGGCTTGAGGGCATACCTGAAGAAGTTGCAGGATTCCGGGGTGCGGGACGTCCGCGCCTATTTCGAGGCTCATCCGGACGAAATGCGAAAGTGCGCCGATTTGATTCGGGTAGTCGATATCAACCGGGCCACCCTGGAATTATACGAAGCTGACAGTAAGGAGCAAATCCTCGCAGGTATGGCCTCGACTTTTTCCCCGGAGTCCTACCCGGCCTTCAAAGAAGCGATCATTGCCCTGGCCGAAGGTCAAACCTGGTTCGAGACCGAGGCGGTCACGACGACTCTGACCGGCAAGAAAAATCATATCCTGTTACGTTTACGCGTCCTGCCGGGATTGGAGCATTTAGGTAACACAGTCTTGGTTTCCATCGTGGACATAACCGAACAAAAACGGGTGGCGGAGACCCTGCAAACCCAGGCCCGGGTCCTGGAAAGCATGGCCGAAGGCGTCGTCATGGCCGGCGAAGATGGACGGATCGAGTTTACTAACCCGGCATTTTCCGCCATTTTCGGTTATCGGCCAGGGGAATTGATCGGACAAGGTGTATCCGTGTTAAACGATGGTACGGCGGAGGAAAGCAACATTCTGGCCAACAGCATCATGGAGCGGTTGCGGACCCATGGGGTCTGGGCCGGAGAGGTCAGGAACCGCCGGAAAGACGGCACCCCCATTTATACCTATGCCCGGATCAGTGCCCTGGAAGTAGCCGGAAAGCACTGTTGGATTGGAGTCCAGGAAGACATTACCGAGCGCCGCCAGGTGGAGGAGGCCCTGCGGGAGAGTGAGGCCAGTTACCGGATTGTCACCGAAGGGTCTCTGGCGGGAGTCTATTTGATTCAGGATGGCAAGTTCCGCTACGTCAACCCGATGCTGGCCCAGGCCTTCGGCTATACTCCCGAAGAACTGCTTGATGAATTGGGCCATGCGGACCTCGTAGATCCGGTGGATCGCGAACGCATCGCCGAGGTCATTAAACGCCGCCAGGCCGGGGAAGGAGGGCCATCCCTCAGTAATTTTAAAGGGCTGCGCAAGGATGGGTCGGCAATCTATGTTGAGACCTTGTCCCGAGAGGTGGAATACCAGGGGCGGCGGGCGGTCATGGGCACTTTGCTGGACGTCACGGAAAGGCGGCTGGCGGAGGAGGCCCTCAAGGCCTCGGAGGAGAAATACCGCACGATATTCAATGCCGTCAACGACGCCATCGCGGTTGTAGACCCGCAGACAGGCGATTTTCTGGAGGTCAACCAGAGATGCCTGGAGATGGAGGGGTACGATAAGGAGGAAGGGGCGGCGCTCTGCCTGGCGCAAGTGTGCAGCGCCGATTCTCCTTTCACGGTTCAGGAGGCCCAGGAATTAACGAGAAAAGCCCTGGAGGAAGGGCCCCAGCTCTTTGAATGGCGGGCGGAAGGTCGGGACGGCCGCCGGTTCTGGGTAGAAATCAATTTAACCCTTACCCCCCTGGGAGGCCGGGACCGTTTGCTGGCGGTGATCCGGGATATTTCCGAGCGCAAGCAGGCAGAAGATATCCGGCGCCGGGCGTATGAAGAATTGGAGCAGTTGGTGGCCGAGCGTACCGCCGGATTGCAGTCGGCCAACGCCCAACTGCGCCGTGAAATCGAGGAACGACGGCGCACCGAGACGATCATCCGCCTGCAACGCGATCTGGCCCTGACCCTCAGCGGCAAGGTAGAGCTGCTCGAGACCTTGCGGTTATGCGTGGAAACCGCCATCGCCATTTCGGGCCTGGACAGCGGGGGGGTGTATGTGGTGGACCCCGCTTCCGGAGACCTGGACCTGGCCTATCATCAGGGCCTCTCGCCGGAGTTCGTGCGGCAGGGGGCGTATTACCAGGCCGATGATCTCAATACCTACCTGGTCATGGCGGGGAGGCCCGTGTATGCCTAGCCTGGAAGATCTGCCGGGATTAATGGAAGGAGAAGGCTTGAAGGAAGGTTTGCGTGCCGTGGCGATCATCCCGGTAATCCACCAGGACCGGGTTATTGCCTCAATCAACGTTGCTTCCCACCAGCATGAAGAGGTGCCGGCTACGGCCCGGGCGGCCCTTGAGACTCTGGCGGGCCAGGTGGGCAGCGCCATCGCCCGGGTCCAGGCGGAGGAGGCCCTGCGCCGGGCCAAGGATGACCTGGAAATCCGCGTGGCGGCGCGCACGGCCCAATTGCAGCAGGCCAATGGGTCGCTGGAGGCCGAGCTCCGGGTCCGCACCAAGATTGAACAGTCCCTGCGCCAAAGCGAGGCCAAATATCGCACCCTGGTGGAGCAAATCCCGGCTATCACCTACATCATCTCCCTCACCGAAGGAGACGAATTCGCCTATGTCAGCCCGCAGATCGAAACCTTGCTGGGTTTTTCCCCCCAGGAATGGCAGGCTGAAGGCAGAGCGACCTGGGAACGGCAAATCTATTTGGATGACCGGGAGCGGGTGCTAAACGAGATTTCCCATAGTTTCGCCTCAGGTGAGCCTTTCACCACGGAATACCGTCTGCTGGACAAATCCGGGCGGGTCGTCTGGTTCCGGGATGAAGCCCGGGTGATTTCTGACCCGGAAGGCCAGTTCCGGTTCCTGCAGGGACTGGCCCAGGACATTACCGAGAGAAAGCACGCGGAGGGGGCCCTCCGGCAAACTACCCATACCTTGCAGACCCTAATCAATGCGTCCCCCCTGGCCATCATTACCCTTGATACCGATTTCAAAATCAGCCTGTGGAACCCCGGGGCGGAACGCATGTTCGGCTGGAAGGAATCAGAAGTGCTGGGGGGGTATCTCCCGGTCATTCCGGAAAGCGAGCGGAATGAGGAGGAAATGAGGCTTGAGCAGGAGATGGCGGGAAAGGCGCAATCAGCCCTGGAACTGAAGCGTGTGCGTAAAGACGGTTCGATTCTGGATGTGCATTTATGGACGGCGTCGCTGGTGGGCGCCAAGAGCGAAATCATCGGCAATATGGGGATTCTTGCCGATGTCACCGAGTCCAAGCGGGCCAAGGAGGAATTGCGCCGCCAGGCCGAACTCCTGGACCTGGCCCACGATACCATTATCGTCCGAGACCTGGACGAGCGTATCGTCTTTTGGAATGCCGGGGCCGAGAAGACCTACGGCTGGAGCAAGGCCGAGGTGCAGGGGCAACGCTCCCATAAACTTCTGGAAACGGTGTTTCCCCACCCCCAAGAGGAATTGGAAGCCGAGTTTTTCCGCCAGGGACAGTGGCAGGGTGAATTGTCGCATACCAGGCGGGATGGCTGGCGCATCATCGTGACCAGCCGCTGGGCTCTGCAACGGGACAAGGAGGGCAAGCCCGCCGCTATTCTGGAAATCAACCGGGATATTACCGCGCAGAAGCAAGCCGAAGCCGGGCGGGCGCGCCTGGCCGCCATCCTGGAAGCCACTTCCGACCTGGTGGGCACAGCCGACCGGGCGGGCCGGGTGCTCTATCTCAACCGAGCCGGCCGGAACATGTTGGGCATCGGGGTGGAAGAGGATGTTTCCGGGCTGACGGTGAAAGACTTGCAGGCCGAGTGGGCGTATCAACTTATTCTCGAGCAGGGCGACGTCGGGGCCCTGCGCCAGGGGGTCTGGAGCGGGGAAACCGCGTTCCGGGACCGCTGCGGTCAGGAAATTCCCACGTCCCAGGTGATCGTGACCCATCAAGACGCCAAGGGGAAAGTGGAATTCTTCTCCACCATTGCCCGGGATATCACCGCGAGCCAGCGAGCGGCGCAGGCCTTGCAGGAAGCCAATAACCGGCTGCGGACTCTGGTGGAGGCCTCCCCTCTAGCCATTATCGCCAGGGACATGGGAGGCAAGATCATCAGCTGGAATCCGGCGGCGGAACGCATTTTTGGCTGGCGTCAGGAAGAGGTCTTGGGGCGGTCCTTGCCAATCATCCCGGAAGACCAGAAGGATGAATTCGGGGCGCTGGATCAACGCAAGTTTCAGGGCATTACCATGCTGGGCCTGGAGCTGCGCCGGCAGCGGAAGGACGGCTCTCTCATTGACGTGAGGCTCTCCGACCGCGCCTCTCCAGGATGGCGCCGGCGCCATGACCGGCACTATCGGCCTCATCGATGACATCACGGAACGCAAGCGGATGGAGGAGACGCTGCGGCAAACCAGCCGCGCCCTCAAGGCCATCACGGATTGTCGCCAGGCCTTAATTCGCGCCACGCAATGAGACGGCTTTGTTGAACGAGGTGTGCCGGATTATCGTGGAGGTGGGCGGTTATCGCATGGCCTGGGTAGGCTATGCCGAGCGACGACGCCAACCGATCGATGCGCCCGGTGGCCCAAACAGGGTTCGACGAAGGCTATGTGGAGAAACTTGACATTACCTGGGCTGATAAGGAGCGGGGCCGAGGTCCTACGGGCGAGGGCCATCCGGGACCGGGAAACCGGTCATTTGCCATGATACCCTATGTGATCCCGATTTTGCCCCCTGGCGGGAGGAAGCCCGGAAACGCAATTTCCAATCGATTCTGGCCCTGCCGCTCGGTGCCTTTACTGCCTTTGGGGTCTTGACCATCTATGCGTGGGAACCCAACGCCTTTGACGATGAGGAGATCACCCTGCTGTTGGGCCTGGCCAACGATTTGGCTTATGGCATTATCGCGTTGCGGGGCCGGGCCGAACAGCGGCGGGCAGAAAAGGCCTTGAAGGAATCGGAGCAGGAACTGCGCCTGCTCACCGTCCCAACTCCTGAGCATCCAGGAGAAAGAGCGCCGCCGGGTCGCCCGGGAATTGCACGACGAACTGGGTCAGGCCTTGACGGTTTTGAAAATCCACCTGGTGGCCATTGAAGTAATGCTGTGCCCGGATCAGCAGCACCTGAAGGCAAATTGCGAACAGATGCTGTCGTATATCGATACGGTCATCGAAAATGTCCGCCGCCTGTCCTGGGACCTCAGCCCCTCATGTCTGGAAGATCTGGGCCTGTCTTCGTCGCTGGGATACCTGGTGGACGAGACCTGCCGCAACCATAATATGCAATGTGCGGTGGTGATGGACGAAATCGATCAATCTCTTTTCCCCGGAAACCCAAATCAATATTTATCGGATTTTTCAAGAATCCTTGACCAATGTGGTCAAACATGCCGGGGCCAGCCTCGTCTCGGTGAATGTTAAGCGGGAAGATGGCAGGGTATCCTTTATGATTCGGGATGATGGCCGGGGGTTTAATTTAAAGCAGGCCATGTCCGGCAAAGTGGCCAAAAAAAGCCTGGGTTTGACAGCGATGAATGAAAGGGCCCTCATGGCCCACGGCTCGCTCCAGATATCCGAGCCGGAGAGGCCACGGCACCACCATCACTTTTTCCATTCCAACCAATAACCAGGGGAAATGATTATGTATAGCATTGTGTTGGCCGAAGATCATGTCCTGGTGCGGGAGGGGATTAAGAAAATCATTGAGGCCTTGCCGGGACTTGCAGGTCGTGGGAGAAGTGGGTGACGGTCTCCAACTGCTGAAACTTTCAAAGGCCTGGCTGCTGGATATGGTGATCCTGGATATCTCCATGCCTTCTCTCCCGGGGATCGAAGCTACCCGGGAGATCAAGCAGGCGCTACCCGAGCGTCAAGGTGCTGATTCTGACCATGCACAAAAAGAAAGAATACCTGAATAATGCCATAGCGGCCGGAGTTGACGGCTATCTGCTAAAAGAGGATGCCCCCAAGGAACTCCTCAACGCCATCGACAAGATCAGGCAAGGGATGATCTACGTCTCTCCCTTGCTTTCCGGCGATCTGGCGAACCTCTATGTCCAGAGCCGGCGCCAGGACGACGCCGAACCGTCCGAACGCCCTCACCCCCCGGGAGATCGAGATCATCAAAATGATCGCCGAGGGCAAATCGAGCAAAGAAATTGCAGAAATCCTGTTTCTCAGTTTCCGCACTATTCAGAATCATCGCACGAAGATTATGAGAAAGTTAAACCTCAAGAAAAATACCGACCTGGTGAAATACGCCATCCGCAAAGGCTATACGGCCACTGCCACTCCCTAAACCCTGCCGTAGTCCCCCTATCGCCATTGATAAAGCAACGAATCCAAGCCAGAAAATATCAGAAGAAAGAGTACTTTGCTCTATCATAAAGAGTACTTTGGCTCATTTTCTTCCGGATAGGTAAATTTGGTACATTGAGATCATCAGTTAGTTTAAAAGGTATCTTAAAATTTTAATTAAAGTGGGTGGACTATGGCACATCTGTATAAGAAGGTGAAAAAGGGCCACGAATATTTCTATATCCGGGAGACCCAGCGGGTCTATGGCAAACCCACCACTATTAACCAGGTGTATCTGGGCACCGCCGATAAAGTCGAGGCGGCTTTGGGCAAGGGCGGGTTCTCACCCAAAGAATTTGGGTCGGTTTTCGCCCTCAACGAACTCGATCAGGCGGTGGACCTGGCCGGAATGATTAATGAGATCCTCCCCCCAAAAAACGGGTGCGAGGTCCTTCCCTGGGAGAGCTGGTCTTCTATGCCACCCTGAATCGGGCCATCGCCCCCACCAGTAAAAGGCAACTGGCGAACTGGTATGAAACCACGGACATTCAGAGGATTCGTCCCTTGAGGCTGGAATCCTTGAACTCCCAAAATTTCTGGAACCACTGGGACCGGATCAGCGATTCAGACCTGGAAAAATCAAGACGGCCTTCTTTAAAAAGATCCATTCCCTCTTGCCGGTCCAGAAACACCGACTGATCATTGAGGCCGCCGATATCTCCGCACCTCCCAAGCCGTCGGTCTTTGCCGGCATGCCCCAGCCGGACCAGGAATTCCTGGCGGAACACCTGGCCCAGCAGAAGTTAGGATTGGCCCTGATTACCGAATGGAGCCAGGGGATCCCTCTTTATTACCAGAGTTTTTCCGGCGGGTTGCCCGTGAAGGGCTTCTACGACCACATGGAACACCTGCTGAGCAAAGTCTCCGACCTGGGTGTGGCGGTCAAAGACGTTACCCTGCTCGTTAATCAAGAAATGGATGCCGCTCCCATTATCGCGCAAATCGATGGCAAAGACGGCCTGCATTTCATTGTCTCCCGCTCCCCTGACTTTGCCCCCGAGTTAACCGAAATCTCTTTGAAGGATTTCCGGCCCCTCCCGGGCAAACGAGGCTCCCAGCTCTCTCCCGTCGCCAAAGAAGATGAGAAGATTCTGTATTATGAAACGCAGGCAACTTTCTGGAACCGCCTCCGCCGGGTAATCATCACCTTTGATCCCAAGAGTTTTCATAAGAGTTACCAGGACCTGGGCAAGAAAGTGCAGCGAGTGCGCAAGGAGATGATGGCGTTGCAGCAGCGCTATGCCCAGGACACCGACCAGGAAAACGCCGTCAACTCCATCAAGACTCACCTGGCGCAACTGTGCCATCGCCTCAAGATCAGTCCAGACCTCTTCCAGTTAAATTTCGTGACGGGAAAAGGTCAGTTCCGCCTTGAGTTCCAGCTTGAACATCGCCAGATGGCTGGCGTTGTGCGCCACTTTGGCAAGAATATCCTCGTCACCGATTGCCAGGACTGGAGCGTGGAGGAGATTTATGACACCTGCGTGACCCGGGCCGTCCTGGGGCCCGACTTGGGTGATGGCAAAAGCGCTAATGCCAACCGGCCCTACGGCAACGCCAAAGATAATCGCAGTCTTTTCCAAAAAGCGCTGCTGCCCTTTATACCATTGGACCGATTCGAAAATCCGGATTCACCTGTTTGTCTGCGTGGCGGCGCTCACTTATCTCACCCTGCTCTGCCAGCGGCTGGCTGCAGCCGATATCAAAATGACCCCTAACGAGGCCATGGAGGAGTTGCGGGACATTGCGGACCGCCATTTATTGCAAGGACTCGGAAGGCAAACTGAGACGAGTACTGGAAGAAGTCAATGACCAGCAGGCCACTATCCTCAAGACCCTCGGATACGTGGTCGAGGATGGCAAAGTCATCCCTCTGACCTGAGGCGCCCGGGGGAGGACTGCCTGCCAGTCCTGCCGCTGGTTCAATCCCCGGTGGCGGGGGCCGGGACCCCGCCACCGGGACCTGCCGTTTCTCCTCCTGCCGTTGACCCCGCCGCAACGGTCCCGCCCCGGTGGCTAAGACCCGAAGGGCCTGGCCGGGCCCGGGAATTTCGAAAACGCAACTGAAGTCCTCTTCCCCCTCCCTTGCCAAAATCAGGTTATAATATTATTTTATGGCGAGATTCCGGGCTCCTTGAGGATCCCGGGATCGTGCCTGAAGGGCCCTGGCGATGAATGAGATGATCTTTACCGATAACCTGGGGAAAAACTACCAGGACCTGGTGGCCCTGGACGGTCTCTCTTTGCAGATTCCCCCGGGAGAGATTTTTGGCTTGCTGGGTCCCAACGGCGCCGGGAAAACCACCACCATCAAGATTTTGACCACCCTGGCCCGACCCAGCCGGGGCACGGCCCGGATCCAAGACTTTGATGTGGTGAGACAGCCTTTGGCGGTGAAAAAGCTCATCGGGGTCTGCCCCCAGGAAATCAACCTGGACCGGGAACTGACCGCGTTCGAAAACTTGTGGATTTACGGGCGGCTCCATCGCATGCCGGATCTGCCGGCCCGGATCGCCGAACTCCTCAAGTTTGGCAACCTGGAGGAACGCGCCGACAGCCTGGTGCGGGATTTCTCCGGCGGGATGCAGCGGCGGCTCCTGATCCTCCGGGCGCTGGTATCCCGGCCCCGGGTGCTTTTTTTGGACGAGCCCACCGTGGGCCTTGACCCCCAGGTGCGGCGCCAATTGTGGAGCCTCATTCAGGGATTTAAGCGCGAGGGCATCACCATTATTCTGACCACCCACTATATCGAGGAAGCCGAGATGCTGTGCGACCGGGTGGGCGTCCTGAACCGGGGCCGGCTCATCGCCCTGGACACTCCAGCCGCCCTGGTGGCCCAGGTAGGGGGGTATGTGGTGGAAACCCTCAACAGCGGGCAGCGGCAGTATCTGCTGGTCCAGGACAAAGAAGATGCCTACGCCCGGGCGCAAACCGAGCCAACCGGCGTCATCATCCGCCAGGCCAACCTGGAGGACGTGTTTATCCAGCTCACCGGGGAGCGGCTGACCAATTGAACTGGTTTCCCATTTTCTACCGTGAAATCCTGCTGTTCCGGCGCCGGTTGCTCCGGCTGGGCTACGTGGTCTCCGCCCTCGTTTCCCCCATGCTCTATCTCCTGGCCTTTGGGCTAGGTTTGGGCAAACGCGTGGCCATGTCGGCGGGGGCACCTATCTGGACTATCTTGCTCCCCGGCCTCATCGCCATGACCTCCATGACCAATTCCTATACCTGGATTGCCACCAGCATGACGGTGGGGCGCCTCCACTTCCGCACCTTCCAGGTCTACATCCAGTCCCCGGTGACCGCCGCCGACATCGTGGTGGGCCAGATCCTGGCCGGCATGGTCCGGGGGTTGTTCGCCTCGATCATCCTCCTGGGGTCTGGGCCTGTTTCTCGGGACCGGCTTTCACTTCAACCTGATGTTCATCCTGGTCCTGATCCTCAATTGCCTGGTGTTCGCCGCTTTTGGGGTGATCGTGGGGATGAAGTCCCGGTCCCATGAAGACACCGCCACGTTCACCAATTTTTTTATTATGCCCATGGCGTTTTTCTGCGGCACCTTCTTCCCGGTGGATGAGATGCCCTGGCTACTCCGGGATATCATCAAGGCCTTGCCTTTGACCCATACCAATCACCTCCTGCGCTTTCCCTTCTGGAACCTGGCAGAGCCTGGAGTCCCTGGCCATCCTTTCGGCCTATGGCGTGGTCTGCCTGGTTTTGGGGATCATCATCGTCCGCCGCTACAGCGAGTAGCTTTCGGCCACAAAAACCAAATCCCCCCCGACCCCCCTTTTTCAAAGCAGGGAACTTAGCGGAATTCTTTTTGAAAGTCCCCCTTTGAACAAGGGGGATTTAGGGGGATTCAAAAATCATCAATGGGAAGGAATTCTTGGCAAACGTTCTAGGCGGAAGGTTGGTTAAGGGGCGCTGGCGGTACCTTCTGGGGGAAAAGGGTCAGGAATAATCCCGGTGTCACTTGAGGGTTTCAAGGAATTTCACCACCGCCTCCTGCTCCGATGAGCGGGAGGTAGGCGTAGCTGGGCATTTGGGCTCGAGGGTGGCGCCGGCGGGGATAAGCGAGGGCTATCCCCAATTCCCGGGTGGTTAATCGGCCCCCCGACCCCGTCTAAAGCACCGGCGAGCTTGCCCCCTTGTCCTTTCAGGGAGTGGCAGGCCAGGCAGCCCAAACGGCCGGCCAGTTCTGGACCTTGGGGCCCCTGGGCCTGGGCCCAGCTCCCGGCGCAGGCCAGGAGGCAGCGCCAGGGCCAACCCCATGGCCACCGGAATTTTCAAGGCTTTAATTCGCCCGCCGCAATCCGCTTTTGGATATCGAGCCTTTTCCGGGTGATCGGGGTTTCAATTCCAGGGCCTTTTTGTACAGGACTGCGGCCTTGCCCTTCTCTCCATCGGCATAGTAGTCGGTGGCCAGGTTGATCATGGCCACCCAATTTTTCGGGTCGATCTCTATGGCCTTTTGAAATGCGGCCATCTCTTTCTGACGGAATTCCGGCACCCCCAGTTTGTTAAACTTGAAGCGGTAAGCCATGCCCATCATGTTATAGGCGGCCGCGGCCCGGGGTTCTCGTTTGATGGCCTTTTCGTAGCAGGCAATGGCCTCGTCATACTTCTGCTGCTGAATATTGACAAACCCTTCCTGCATATACTTGTCGGCGCTATCACCGCCACACCCCAGGATGGCCGCCAGGAACATGGTGAAGAGGATGAATCTGAACATCATACCTCCGGCTTTTCAAGAGTGATGAGTTATTACCGCAATCCGGGCCAGGGCCGGAGTGGTTGGCATGGGCGCCGCCGCTTCCCGGACCCGCCACCCCGGCGCTCTTTCCTCCATCGAACCATAATCCTGCACCTATGAATACGGTAAAAAAATATAATCCATAGGATCATTAAGCAAGTAAAATAACCTCAGGGGAAGATAATCGACTGACTCGAGAGGGACTGCAGACAGGCGGGGGGTCAGGTCGGAAGAAAATCCGATTGACCCCCCGACTTTATCGAGGCTTTACCATGATCCCCGCCAGCCGGTCTGCCCGGTTCGGGGATGATGGCCAGGACGCTAACCTGCGGAGGTGAAGCGACGCCGATAAGACCGGAGGATCCCGAGGCAAGCCAGCCCGCCACCCAGTAACGGCAAGGTGCCAGGGAGGGGCACAGGGCTCGGGCTCACGTTGTCCAGCCGGAATACTTGAACCACCGCCAGAAAGTTCCCGTCCAGCCACCTAAAATTAAGGTGATTTCCCTGCGGCTCAAAGACAATGAGGTATTGTCCTAAATAAAGGAGATTAAGCTCGCTCAGGTCGAAGATTGAACTGTTGGCCCAGTGGTGAGGGCTGGAGGCAGGGTTGTGGTCTTGGGTGTTCAGGAATCTGGATGCCTCGAAAAACCCGAAATGCGAGGCTGGGCTAAAGGTCCTATCCCATCCCCAGTTCCTTGAATGTTTCGGGGCAAACCATGGGAAACCATCGGCATGAAACCGGTCGTTTCGTTCCGGAAACCTGGGAGCCCAGTGATAACTATCCCGGGGCCGGGGCTCTCCCAGGTTTAGGGCGTAGTGGTGAAGCGAAAACGTATCCGCCGACAGGTTATCCAGAGGAGTGGCGGGGTGGAAAGGGTGATTATCGGCGGGAAAGCCCCAGGCGGCATGATTTTGGTAGAGATTCGCCTCGTGGTGCTCAACCCCCCAGGGGGAGTGAATAGTAATCGCAGATGCCGCCCCCGCCATGCCCAGCAGCACGACCAGAACCATGAGCAAAATCTTCCCTGTTTTCATTGTCTATCCTTTACAAGTTAAGATTGCCTCAGGTCAATGCAAGCCCGGTGCCAACAGGTCGGCAGTAGAATTAATGAGTAAAATCAGGGTATTTAAATTTGAGAGCCGGAAGCGCCCTTGAGAGTATAGGTGCAACCGAACCAATAAACCCAGACTTGCGGAGACTGGAGCCCAAAGCATGGGTGTCCAGGAGGACAGGACGCGAGGATAACTGCCTGACCGTATCCGGGAGGAGTGCACGCTTTCCTTGACATCAGGGGGGGCGATGCCCATCCTTAAGCGTAGGTTGCAAAAATCATGGTGTGGACCGAAATATGCATCGGCCAAGACCCGGAGGTTAAATTGATGTCCGAAGAAAGGTATCCCGGCTGGTATTCGTTCATTAAGGAAAAACACGAAAAATTCATCAAGGCCCTGGAACAGCTGGGCGAAGCGGTGCGCCAGGAAGGGCCTCTGGATGATAAGACCGCCCACCTAGTCCAGCTGGCGGGGGCCGCGGCCAGCCGTTCGGAGGGCTCAGTTCACAGTCACACCCGCAGAGCCTTAAAGGCCGGGGCGACCCCGGAAGAGATCTACCACACCGTCATCCTGCTCACCAGCACCATCGGTTTTCCCTCTACGTCCGCGGCCTTGAGCTGGGTCTATGACGTCCTGGGGGAAGAAGCGGAGTGAGCCGTTATTGCCCCTGAGCCGGCCGGGGCTGTAGCTTGTGCCCCTGATGCGCCCCGGCTACCGGGGATTGATGAGTTGGCTGCCACCGGGCTCCGCCCTGGGGCTCTGATCCGCCGGGGGCCATGACGCAGTCGGCTGGGTCCGGGGCCGGCGGGCGGGCGCCAAGCCCGGCAGGTTGCCGACGCAGATAAGCCACGCAGGGCGGGCCGGCTGTGGTTCCCCCGGACCGGCCAGGTTTGGCGCTCAGGATGGTAAGGGCGCCGCCCTTAAGATAAACTGGCTGCCTGAAGCGGAAGAGCAGCACTCCCCAACCCGGCCTTTCTCTCCGGACCCGAGCACTCCCGCCGTTCCCCGATCCTCCTAAATATGCTATTATTTATTCCCATGTGGCGGAAGAGCAAAGTCGGCAGCAAGCTCTTAGGGGTCACCCTGTTCTCCCTGCTGGTGGCCCTGGTGGGTCTGCTCCTGGTGATGCAATACCTGGCCACCCGGCAAATCCTGGAATGGCACCGCCAGCGGGTGGAACTGGTAGCCCGGCTGGTGCTGGCGGAATACCGGGGAAAGATTCAGCGGGTGGAGCAGGCCGCCAACCTCCTGGCCGACAACCCCAGCTATGGGGAGCTCCTGGCCGCCGGCAACTCGGAAGCGCTGCGGCGCCTGGTTACTCCCATGATGAAGGCCACCGGCCTCCATATCCTTACGGTTACCGACTTCCAGGGGGTTATCCAGGTCCGGGTCCACGACCCCGGGGCCCTGGGGGTCAATATTTCCGGCAATCCCTTGGTGCGGGCCGGCCTCCAGGGCAAAGAAGCCTCCCGCATGACCCAATGGCAGGATTCCATCGCCCTGAGCGCCTCGGCACCCATCCGCTACGAGGACAAAGTGGTGGGGGTCGTCCTCACCGGGCTGCTCATCGACAAGGGCTTTCGTGGAATCTCTGACCCGCCCCGGGGCCGAGGTAGCCATCTTCTTCGGCAATCGCCTGGTGGTCAATTCCTTTAAGGACCTGCCGGAGAGCGCCCTGAACCAGCTCCAGACGCCACCGCGACCTGGCGGCCAAGCGGCCAGGGGCCGATTGACCGGGTGCAGCGGCTCCAGCTGGGGGATGAGGACTATACCATCACCTATCTCCCCCTGGAAGAAGGCGATAAACCCTGGGAAAGCCTGATCGTGGTGGGGGTCAGCCGGCGGGAGCTGGAACCCACGCTCCTGACGCTGAAGCTGGTCATCTTCGGGGTGGGGGGCGCGGCCGCCTGCATCGGCGGGCTCCTCAGCTTCTGGCTCTCCTCCGGCATGCGCCGCCAGATCGCCCACCTGGCCGAAGGCACCCGGAAAGCCGCCCTGGAGGAGTTGGCCGGGGATATCCCGGTAACCAGCCGCGATGAGTTGGGGGACCTGGCCGAGATCCTTTAATGCCATGATCCGGGCCCTGGGAGAAAAGACCCGGCTCCTCCAGGAAGAGCGGGACCAGGTCGCGGCCAACGCCGATTTTCTCTCCATGATCGTCCACGATATCAAGGCTCCCCTCACCGGGGTGCGCCTGACCATCGAGGCCCTGGAGGACGAAACCCTGCCGCCTGAGATCCATCACAAGTTGCAGGGCATCATCCAGCGGAGCGAAGGCCTGCTGCTTGCATCTCCACAATGTGCTGGATTTAAGCCGGTTTGAATCCGGGCGCCTGGCCTTGAGACCCGAGCCGGTGCCCCCGGGCTTTATCATCCAGCGCCTGCTCCATCACTTCGGGGCGCTGGCCCAGCACCAGGGGGTAAACCTGGTGGCCCCGCCGCCGCCGGACCTGCCCCCCATCATGGTGGATGAGCCTTCCCTGGACCGCGTCCTGGCCAATCTCCTGGTCAACGCCCTGGCCGCGACGCCCCGAGGCGGCGAAATCCAGGTGAAAGCCCTCCCCGGCCCTGACCGCCGGGAAGTTGAAATTATCGTGGCGGATACGGGTTGCGGCCTGAGCCCCGAGGATCAGGAGCATCTCTTCGAAAAGTATCGGCTTTCCCGGCACAAGCATGACGGGTCGGGGTTAGGGCTCTATATCTGTAAGACCCTGGTGGAGGCCAACCAGGGCCGCATCTGGGTGGAGAGCACCCCGGGGCAAGGAGCCGCCTTTCATCTGGCCTTGCCCGCCGCTCCGCAAGAGGCGGAAGCCCCCGCGTTGCAGGGGTAACCGCAAGGTTGCGAAAACTTCACGACTCCGGCTTGCGCAAAAGGGAAGGTGTCGGATAAAATTAAAGAAAGATATCCGAGACGTTTCCCCACCCCAGTAATCTGGCCCCTGGCTCCCTGACGGGAAGATGGTCAACTCTTTAACGCACGCCTGGACGCAGCAGGTCGATGGGAGTCTGCAGTGGACCCGAGCCCCTGGATTTTAGTGATCGATGATGACCGCTGGACCCGGGAAGCCCTGGTGTCCATTCTGCGCCGGGCCGGTTACCAGGTCACGCCCCGGGAGAGGTTTGACCAGGAACTGGAAGCCGGCCACTTCCCCCAGCGTTATCAGGTGGCGGTGCTGGATTATCACCTCCCTCGACCTCAACGGCCTGGAGGTGGCCAGGCGCTTGAAACAGTTCCAGCCGGATT
Organism: uncultured delta proteobacterium; assembly: GCA_963841475.1. Classification (GTDB taxonomy): domain Bacteria; phylum Desulfobacterota; class Desulfobaccia; order Desulfobaccales; family 0-14-0-80-60-11; genus 0-14-0-80-60-11. The sequence continues at coordinate 659,727 of CAWJCT010000004.1, read as the reverse complement.
GCCGCATCGTCATGATTTCTTCCGAATTTCCCAACCTGCCCGCACTTGCCGACCAGGAAGCCGTGGTAGACCGGTTCCTGGCCAAACCCTTCTCCAAGGACGCCATTCTGGAGGTAATCGCCCAGCTTTGCCCCGCCCCGGTGACCGTGAGCCCCGCGTTTCTGGAAGACCCCAGCCTCGGCCGGAGATCTTCCGGAGGCGGTACTGGCCTATATCCGGCGGGAGCGCCTGTTCACCTCCGGCGACCGGGTCCTGGTGGCGGTATCCGGCGGCCCGGATTCGGTGGCCCTGCTCCATCTCCTGATGCGCCTGGCCCGCGAACTGGGTCTGGAACTGGGCGTGGCCCACTACGACCATGGCCTCAGAGGCGAAGACTCCCGGGGCGACGCGGACTTTGTGGCCGACCTGGCCCAGCGCCTGGGCCTGCCGTGCCACCTGGGCCGGGGTGAGGTGAAAGAGGCGGCCCGCCGGGACAAGGTCTCCATCCAGATGGCGGCCCGGAAGCTGCGGCGGCAATTTTTTCAGGACACCCGCGGCGGCCACGGCTACACCAGGCTGGCCCTGGGCCACACCGCCGACGACCAGGTGGAGCTCTTCTGGCTGCGCCTGCTGCGGGGCGCGGGGCTGGAAGGGCTGAAGGGCATGGAGCCGGCCACTCCCGAGGGCCTGGTGCGGCCTTTGCTGGCCGTGGGCAAGGCGGTGCTGCTGGCCTGGCTGGAGCAGGAAAACCTTGCCTTACCGCGTTGATGCCAGCAACCTGAGCCGGGCCTATCTGCGCAACCGGGTGCGCCTGGACCTGCTGCCCCACCTGACCCGAGCCTACAACCCCCGCCTGGCCCAGACCATCTGGCGGACCCAGGCCCTGCTCCGGGAGGATGAGCGTCTCCTGGCCGGGGATACGGCCGCAGCCTGGGACCGGGTGAGCCGGAGATTGGCCGAGGACTGCTTCGCCCTGGACCTGGAACGGTTTTTCAGCCTGGAGCCGGCCGTTGCAGCGGCGGGTGCTGAGGTTCGGGGTGGCCGGATCAGCAGTGCGGCTGACCCTCACGGCCCCCCAGGTGGGCGTCCTTCTGGCCCTGGCCGACAGTGAGCCGCAGCGGCGGCCTGATCGGACCTGGGGGAAAACGTCCAGGTGGCCCGGGCGGGAGCCGTTTTGCATATCATGAAAGCCCTGCCGGAGCCGCCCCGGGATGCCACCCGTGCTGCCGGACTGCCCGGGAGAGGTGGAGTCTCCCGCGGGCTGGCGCTGGCGGTTGAGCCGGCGCGCCTGCCGGCCCGGCGACCCCTGGCCGCCCCCGGAGGTGGCCTGGCTCAACCCGGCCCGGGTCTCCCTGCCTCTTGAGGCGCGGTTTTGGCAACGCCGGGGACCGCTTCTGGCCCCAGGGCGCCCCGGGTCCCAAAAAACTCCAGGATTTCCTGGTGGATGCCAAAATTCCCTGCTGGCTCCGGCCCCACCTGCCCCTGGTGGCCAGCGCCGGCGAGATTGTCTGGGTGGCGGGCCTGCGTCTGGCCGAGCCGGTGAAGGTCCTGGCCGACAGCCGGGATATCCGGGAAATCACGGTTACGCCCACCAACCCCGACACGGCCCGCATCTGGGAAATCCTGCGCCAGGTCCGAGGGGCAGGGTGAAAATCGCATTTTGAGGGGAGGACCGGGGGAAAGTGATTCCCCCGCCCTCCCCTCAAACTCCCCTGCCAACCCCGCTATGGGGGTTGGGGGAGAGGGTTTGGGAGAGGGGTCAGGGGCCGTTGGCCCCTGGTCCCCTCTCCCAAGGAATTTTCTCTGATTACCTGCATGCAACTCGATGTAAAGAGGCCCTTCCCTTGCCCCAGCCCGGTCCGCCGCTCCTGCTGATCAACCCCTGGATCTATGATTTCGCGGCCTACGATTTTTTCGCCCGGCCCTTGGGGCTGCTCTATCTGGCGGGGCTGCTGCGGGCCCAGGGGTATGAGGTGCAATTCCTGGATTGTCTGGGCGCGCCCCATGCCCGCAGCCGGACCTTTCGGCACCGGGCGCTACCCCAAGGAAATCCTGCCGCCGCCCCCGGCGCTGGCGGGCATCAACCGGCGCTACGGGCGCTATGGCATCAGCGAGGCGGCTTTCCAGGAGCGCCTGGCCCGGGTCCCCGCCCCCGCCGCCATCCTGGTGACCTCCCTCATGACCTACTGGTACCCCGGGGTGGCCGCGGCCATCCGCCTGGCCCGGGAGCGCTTCCCCGGCGTGCCCGTCATCCTGGGAGGGATCTACGCCACCCTGTGCCCGGAGCATGCCCGGCAACACAGCGGCGCCGACCGGGTGGTCGCCGGGCCGGGAGAAGCGGCCATTTCAGCCCTCTTCTGGAGGAGATCACCGGTTGGCTCGCCGCCGGGAGCGATCTCTCCGGACCTCGCGAGCATCTGGACTCCCTGCCCTATCCGGCCCTGGACCTGCTGGACCATCCCTCTTATATTCCCATCCTCACCTCCCGGGGCTGCCCTCTGGATTGCGACTACTGCGCCTCACGGCTGCTCCAGCCCGGTTACCGGCGGCGGGACCCCCGAGCCGTGGCCGGCCGAGCTGGTTTACTGGCAGGACCGACCTGGGCCTCGTCGATGCGGCCTTCTATGACGACGCCCTGCTGATGGGAGCCTCCGACCACCTGCTGGTGATCCTGGCAGAACTGGCCAGGCGCGGCCGCACCTTCCGGTTCCATACCCCCAACGGCCTCCATGCCCGGCTCATCACCCGGGAGGTGGCGCGGGGGCTCAAGCGGGCCAATTTTGCCACCCTGCGCCTGGGGGTGGAAACCACCGCCCTGGGAGCCGGCCCGCCTGGACGCGCAAACTCCAGGCGGGGGAACTGGAAGCCGCCCTGGCGTATCTTCAGGAGGCCGGGTTTGCCCCCGGAATGAGATCGGCGTCTATCTGCTCATCGGCCTGCCGGACCAGGCGGAGGCGGAGGTGGCGGCCTCATCCGTGGGTCAAAGAATTGGGGGCCACCCCGGTCCTGGCCCCCTACTCCCCCATCCCCGGCACCGCCTTGTGGCCCAGGGCAGTCGCTACTTCCCGCTTCGACCTGGCCGCCGACCCCCTGTTCCATAATAACTCGCTGTTTCCCTGCTGGCCGAGTTCTCCTGGGAGCGCTACACCCGACTCAAACGCCTGGCCGCGGGCGTAAAAGTTGTGGTAGGGTTGTACGTGGGGGAAGGCCGGGGGCAGAGTCCCTTCCCATCCCCCTGTAAGAGAGCTCTGCAAAAAGCTATTTTGTCATCCTGAGCGGAGCGCAGGATCTCCTCATTTCTCGTAGCTCTGAGATTCTTCGGTCGCTCTACTCCCTCAGAATGACAGGTGAGGGGACTTTCGCAGAGGTCTCCGGTAAGGGGTTGGGGGAGAGGGGCGGGGGCCATCTACGAAAAAGCCCCTGGCCCCCTCTCTCAAAAATTCTTTCAAAAGGCAATCACATGGGAACGTCCAGTGCCCGGAGGGGGCCCACCACGGGGTTGTGGCGTTCAGCCAAGGGCGCGGCCACCCGGTATCTGTCGCCCACGGCCGGAGGAGAGGGGCGTGCCCGGGAAGTAGTGAGCCGGTACCTGGCGGCCCTGGCCGAGACCCCGGGGCAGGGGGAGGCGTTGGCGGCCTTCCGGGTTACCCGGAAGGTGGCTCAGGACCTGGGGGCCTCTGGGGCAGGAGGTTGCAGCCCGGGGCTGGGACGCGGCCCTGGCGGGGCGGGGTCTGGCACCCCTGGCCGGGGGCTCCCCGGAGCTATTGGCTCCGGGGGTTGCCGGGGTGTTGGCCGGCAGCGGCGGGGGGCTGGAAGCGGCCGTGGTCCGGACGGCCCTGGCCCTGGTACTGGGGGAGGCAGGGCAATCTCGGGACCGGGCTGAGCCGGCGGAATTGGTGCGCCAGTTTCTGATCACGGCGGTGCACCTGCGCCTGGCCCTGGACCTGGGGGAGCCTCTGGAAGCAGCCGCGGGTAGCTCAGGGCGGCTCCGGGACGGTTTAAGCCGGATCAAGTCCGTGATCGAGGCCGGCGCTTTGGCGGCAAATGCCGCGCCGCGGCGCCTCCGGGTACCCCGGGCCACTGGCAGGGGCTGGCGGGTTGGACCTGGGTCACGGAAGTTTTGGCGGGTATGCTGAAAAATCTCGGGGGATGAGAAGAGCACTGAAATCGGGCCAGGCTTGGTGCTCTTGGATAATACAGGGCAGGGCCTATAAGCCATAATAAAAACCGATTTTAAGCGTCAGTTTGAATCAACCGCAGGAGCTTAAGTTGGGAAAGAATCACCCCCCTTTTCTCAAGGGGGGCAGGGGTGATTTTGATAACCACCTGGAAATCCCCCTAAATCCCCCTTTTTTAAAGGGGGACTTAAGACCGCGGGTGTCCAAGAAGTGGCCCGTTTATTGCCATAAAATTTAAGAAGCCTTAGTGGCAAGTTCCCTCCATGGCCGATGAACTCTACCTGAGGTCCCCAAACGAAAAACGCCGGCCGCCGCCGGGGATGACCGCGGTCATTCACCTGGATGAGCCTGGGCGTGCCCGGTTATCCCCTGCACCACAATCTTTCCCGGCTCCCGGCACCTCCCGGGCTGCCGGGTCAGGCGGTCACGGCCTTCCTGGTGGCGGCCCTGGGAGTCTGGGCCGCGGACAAGCTTCTGCCCCGCCGCGTCGCCCCCGACGCCTGGACCCGGAAAATCACCCTTAATCTGCCCATCAGCCCGGCCTGGCTGCCCCTGGGCCCGGGCCTTTCGCTCCTCCTCAATTTTCTTACCGGGGACGACTGGACCCTGAAGCTCCGGGAAGCTTCCCTGGACCTGGGCCTGAAAGGGGAGTGGCCCCACCCCTGGGCCCCGGACGGGGTGATGCTGTTCTCCGGGGGGCTGGACTCCCTGATTGGGGCCTTGGACCGGCTGGAGGCCGGGGAGCGCCTGCTCCTGGTGAGCCACTACGATTTCGGGCAACTGGCCGCCATCCAGCAGTCACTGGCGGCGGCGCTGCTCGGCCATTACGGCCCCGGCCGGGTGCATCACTTGGGGCTCCGGGTGCAGTTTCCCCAGGCGCCGGAGCCGTCCACGCGGAGCCGGTCGCTCCTCTACCTGGCCCTGGGGCTGGCCGCGGCCGCGGGCTTTGGCGCCGCCACCCCCCTCGTCATCCCGGAAAACGGCTGGATCAGCCTCAATCCGCCCCTGACGATCAACCGCCTGGGCAGTTGCAGCACCCGGACCACGCACCCCTTTTTTCTGGAGCAGCTCACGGGCCTCTGGCAGGAAGCGGGCCTGGCCAACCCCCTGGTCAACCCCTACCAACGCCTCACTAAAGGCGAGATGGTGCGGGGGTGCCGCAACCGGGAGCTCCTCAAGCACCTCTTCGGGATGAGCCTCTCCTGCGCCCGACCGGTGGTCTCCCGCTGGCAGGGAGGGGGAGCCTGCGCCTGCGGCTACTGCTATCCCTGCCTGATGCGGCGGGCCGCGCTCCACGCCCTGGGGTGGGATCGGGGTGAAGATTACGGTCGGGACGTGTTGTCGGACCCTGAGGCCCTGGCCCACCGCGTCCGGGGCCAGGACCTCCGGGCTTTGCTCCTGGCGGTGCAGACCTGGGAGGAGGCGCCGGCCGAGGTGGAGGCCCGCCTCATGGTGGGCGCCGCCCCCGAGACCCTGCCGGCGCGCCTGGCCGCCGCCCGCCGGGTCCTGGACCGGGGGTTTCGGGAAATCGCCGGGTGGCTCAGGGACCAGGGCGCGGAGTGGATTGAGGGATAGGGGAACGAAGAGGGGGTGGCGTGCAACTGATGGGTTGAGTGGCCGCAGGCTAATCGTCCCTGAAACCCAAATGTTTCACTCCCGAGAGTGTAAATCCCCCCTGCCCCCCTTTTTCAAGGGGGGGGTTCTAAAGTCCCCTTTTGGAAAAGGGGGATTTAGGCAGCGGTGTCCGGTCTGGTTTTTGCAGCAGCCGCATTGATAAAAGGAGTCCTCCGAAAAGTCCACCTATCTGTCATTCTGAGGGAGCGTAGCGACCGAAGAATCTCAAACAGGCGAGATCCTTCGCTCCGCTCAGGATGACAAAAGGATATTGGGGGGAACTCTCACATTATTTATTATAGGACGAAGGAGATTTTGCCCCTCTGGAAACCACATGCAAAAATCTAATCGGACACTGCTGGGATTTAGGGAGATTTGCGGTTTTTCACGGCATAGCCGGGGCCGCACCGGCGAGACGCCGGTGCCTCTAAAGAAGTTGGAGGAACCCGGGCGATGGGCTGCAACCCGCGATGACCGGGAAAAATTTGCCAGTCCGGCCAGGCTCCGGGGGTTGCCGGCCGCCTGAGCTTGAGGCGGCTGGCCCAGAAGAGGAGAGGCGATCAGGCGTAGAGGTAGGCGGTTACCAGGAGCCAGAGGCCGAAGCCGACAAGTATGACGAGAGCAGTAATTGCCATGAATTTCATGTGCTTATGTTCTATCATGTCTTTTCTCCTTTGATGGGGCTCTGGCCAGTGGCACGCAGGCATCGGGCCCCGGCACTCTGCCCGGGCAGGCTAAAGTCTGCGGCTGCCAGAAAGACCTTTTTAGACGCACCCCGGTGTTAGTAGCCTGCGTGGCGCTCTCCGGCGGGCCAACAGAAGGCCTGGGGGAACAGGTCCTTCAGGTTCGCCAGTTGTATGCGGCCCGCGGTATTGGCCATGAGCACCAGGCAATCCGGGTTGAACTCGGCCAAGACCTGGCGGCAGAGGCCGCAGGGGGCGACGGGCTCGGGGGTGTCGGCGATGACCGCCAGGGCGGTCAATTCCCGCAGGCCGGCGGCCACGGCCCTAAAGATCGCCACCCGCTCGGCGCAGATCGTGGCCCCCAAAGAGGCGTTCTCGATGTTGCAGCCGGAGAAGATCTCCCCGCCTACGGTCAGCACCGCGGCTCCCACCGTGAAGCCTGAGTAGGGGGCATAGGCGTGCTCCCGGGCGCGCCGGGCCTGGTCAATGAGATGCTGTCGGACCGTTTCATCCAGCATGGCGAAGCCTTTGATACCGGGGCAGAACTATTTGGGTTGCCCGATACGGGCGGACACGCAGGTCCGCCCCTACGGGTCCGCCAGGACCCCTCCCGCCCCTAACCCCCCAGGGAAACGGCCAGGGCCGTGGTCAGTTTCACTACGTCCTGGTTGGTCTTGCGCAGATGCTGGGACAGGAGCTGGGCCAGACGCAGGAGCAGTTTTACTCCCATGGACGGGTTCTGCGCAAGCAATTCCAAAAAATCCTTTTGGTGCAGTTCCAGCAGGGCGCAATCGGTGGAGGCGGTTACCGTGGCCGACCGGGTTTCGCTTTCCAGCAGGGCCATCTCTCCGAAATAGACCCCGTTTTCCGCCTTCAGGCGGATCATCACCCGCTCTTTGGGGGTGTCTTCATCCAGCACCAGGGTGAGCTGCTTGGTGATCTCCACTTCCCCGGCGGTCATGATGAACAGGCTATCCCCGGGCTCGCCTTCCTCGAATGATGACCTCCTGGGCAGAAAAATTTCTGAGGCTGGTGTGTTCAGCACCTGGCGGATTTCACTTTCTTCCAGGTCCTGGAAGAAGATAGATTTTTCGGAGGAAGGCGGCATCCATCATTAGAGACTCGGCCTCTGGGGGGCGATGATCACGGCGAACTGGTGGGGGCCCAGGATCAGGGTGGTGGGGGGATTGATCTGGCAGTCCACCTTGGTGCGCCCCAAAAGATGGGTCATCTTGGTCTCGGCGAACTTGCGCCGGATGAAGTCGTCAATGGCCGAGGGCTCTTCGGACAACAAGTCCTCGAGGCTCAGGGTCCGGCCCTCGGTGTAGACGCCGATGAGAATGCCCTGGTGCTGCTCCTGGAGATAGGCGGATAATTCCCCCAGGGGGCGCCCATGGAACCGGGTGGGGACTTCCACATCCCATAAGCCCTGCCCATCCCCGGTAACAGTGATGTGAAGATGCGGAACAGGGCCGGGGAGGCGATGGCCCCCGCCAGGAGCGAGCTGTCGTATTGTCCCCGGATCAATACCTCTTCGGCCCCGGCCCGCTCCAGATAGGCGCGGTTTTCCGGCCGCAGCAACTCTCCCATGATGCGAATTTTGGCGTGGAGGGCTTTCAGGGTGAGGGCGGTGAACAGGGTGCGTTGATCTACCTGGGCCGCGGTTTCCCCCGGTTGCCGGTCAGCCAGGATGATGGCCTTGATGGCCCCGTGGACATTGGCCTTCAGGAGGATATCTTCCCGGGAATAGTCCCCCCGGAGATAGAAAACGCTCGTGTTCGGGATATCTCTCTTTGATGGCGTCCATCTGCTCCGGCGGGGCTTTGTTGATCAGGACCACCGGAATGGTGGGGGACAGGCGTTTGAGCAGCTGGTCCAACAAGGCCTCCGCATCTTCCGGCCACCCCAGGATCAGGATATGTTGAGTAGATTTAACGGCTTCCAAACCTTTCTCCTGGCGAAATTTGCGCTCAATGAAGACGGAGGCCACGGTGGCGGTCACGAGAGAGAGGCTGAGGACGCCTACCACCATGAGGCCGGTGGCCAATATCCGGCCCAGACAGGGTGTGCGGGCACCACGTCCCCGTAACCCACCGTGGTCAGGGTGACCAGACCCCACCACACGGCCCGCCCGAACCGGTCCCACCAGGGCCACCCTCCCGCGTCCCACAGTTCCTCCCCGGCAGGGATGGGTTCAACCAAGGCGAACCCGAGGGCTCCCACCAGCAGGATCACCAAAAGGGCCAGGATCAGGCCAAAGACCCGTTCCCGTTGCAGCGTCCGGATTAAGGAGGCGACGGAACTTTTGATCACGACTCCTCAGGCTGAATGATTCAGCCGATCTCCATCAATTGTCCACGGCTAAGCCTGGGCCAGGCGGGCCCGGGGCCCTCAAAACCTGGCGTCCCGGCTTTAGGCTATCCCCGCGTCCCGTTAAGCCGGGCGATGACAACCCTGGCACGTTATGGGACCCGACTGCCGTCTCTGTTGCCGCAGCCGCAGATGGCACCCTTTACATTGGCGATGGTAGGCGTTCTTTACATCCAGGCGCCGGGCCTCCGGCCTCAGACCGTGGCAGGCCTGGCACTTTGCCACCGGCTGCCCTTTCTGCCAGACGTTGCGCCTCCCCTGGTAGTCGTGATGGCATTGGATGCAGGCCACGCCCCGGGTTTCGTGCACCCGGTGGCTGAACTGCACCGGCGGCTTATGTTGCGGACCCGCCAGAGGGACGTTCAGGAGACTGACCGCCGGGGGCTCGGTGAGAGAGCCGCCCTGGGCCCCCAGGAGGCCCATCACCCCCAAAATCAGTCCCGCCACATAAGCTAAACGGCAGCCCCCGCTCAACGCCACTTCAGTCCTGATAGTAGGAGGCGCAGGAGGTATCGGATTCCCAAACGTTGACCCGGTGGATTTTCACCCTGTCGCCATTGAAGAGGGCCCCCAGGCGCTCGTACAGGTAGCGGGCCAGATTCTCCGACGAGGGGTTGCGGTCCTGAAACGCGGCCAGTTCATTCAAATATTTATGGTCGATCTCTTCCAGGAGCTGTTTGGTCCGGGCCTTGACCACGCCAAAATCCATCAGCAGCCCGGCGTGGTCCAACTCCTGCCCCACCAGGAACACCTCCACCTTCCAATTGTGGCCGTGAAGACCCTCGCATTTTCCCTTAAAGTTTTCCAGCCGGTGGGCGGCGGCAAACTGGGTGACAATTTTCACTTCATACATGTTATTTCGGGCTCCCTTTGAGGGTGCGGACCCGGGTCTCCATACGGGCGACAAAGTTCTTCACATCGCTCTGCAATCCGGCCAGTTCTTTGTGACGTTTGGCCATAATATTCTTGAATTCCTGAAGCCAAAACTCCAGGAGCGCCAGCTCCCGCTGCCGCAGCTCTTCTTCCACCCGGTTTTTCAATTGCTTGATCAGAGCTTCGTCCATAATACCCCTATTATTGACTACCTCAAAAGCGCTATCCTGTCAATTATTCGCCAGGTTATCAGGAAAAAATTAGCGGACAAACCCACCCCGCCCAGGTTGCTTTTACCCGTTCCATGCCCCTCCAGAATCTTCATGGGGCCGGATAGAGGCGGAAATACCGAATCGGCCAGTGATGTTGGCGGGCCTTACGCTTCAGGCGCCAGGACGGGTTGACCGCCACCGGATGCCCGACGGAGCGGAAAAGGTAGGAATCCTGGATATGGTCCCCGTAGGCGTACGCCTGGGATAAATCAAAGCCCTGGACCCGGGACAGATCCTGAAGCAGTCGCAATTTATTGGGCCCCCGGGGGTGAAGGCCGGTGATCGCTCCGGTAAATCGACCCTTATGGCGCTGCAATTCCGTGGCGATGAGCCAATCTGCCGCCAACTCCTCCTGTAACGGCGTCAGGAGCAGGGACAGGGAGCCGCTCAACAGGGCGATGGCGTGGCCCTGGGCCTGGTGTTCCAGGACGCAAGCCAGTCCCGACGGGCTCACCCGGGGCGCGATGTCTTCCCGGTAGCACCGCTGGGCCAGGCTGACCACGTCTGCGACTTGCAACCCCTCGAGGTAACTTTTATCCAGGAACCGGGCCTGGGGCCGGCAGGCTATCTGACTCAGGTAGGCCAGGGCCCGAGGCAGGCTGAGCAGGCCTCGTCGCACCAGACACCGGAAAAAGAGGCGCTCGGTGTACCCCTGAACCAGCGTCTGGTCCACATCGAAAATGGCAACCACTCGGTTCATCAGGTCCTCCGGCGGCGAGCTTCCGGGCGCGTCGCAAAGGCCAGGCTAGGTCTTGTCGGCTCTGAACAGGATGCGGCCATCCTGGATTACCGGGAGTCCCCGCATGATGCACAGCGCCGTTGTGAAGAAGATAAGACCTTGATTCACTGGATGCAAGGTGATGAGGATGGCCGGGTTCTTGACCGCCAGGGCCCAGGTGAGGTAGAGGAGGCCGAAGATCACGCCCTTGGCCAGGCCGTAGAGGGCTCGCATGAAGCGGGAACCTACCAGGAAGCGCCCCAGGGCGGAGTGCATCATCCCGAAACCCGATTTCCCCCGGGCGAGGGCCAGGCCCCGGATGCCGTCCACGACGAAGGAGCGGATCAAAAAGACTATGGGGACCCACAAAGGCACCATTCCCAGGTACGTGAAGGTGATCCAGAGGACATTTTCTACGGACCGGTCCAGGGCGATGTCCAGCACCGCCCCGAGTTCGGTGGCTTCGTTCCGCAGCCGGGCCACGTAACCGTCAAACCAATCCAGGAGAAACAGGATGATCAGCAGCCCCAGGCCAGCAAGCCGCACCCAGAAACTGGGGACGAACAAGAGGCCCACCACGAGCAACAACAGCGGCAGCCGGGCCAGGGTGATGAGATTAGCCAGGGACATGTTGGGGTTCCCTCGTCAAGGGAGAGGTTAGGGAGAAAGTAACAGAATAGACAGGTTCTTTCAAATTTATCTCAAGTGGCGCTCAACTTTGGCCGGCGCAGGCTAACGCTCACTGGCGAAGTATCGGCCACCCCAAAGAAGGAAAGCCCGCGTAGAGACGGGTTTAAAACCCGCCCTGAGGGATGAGGTTCACGGTATGGCCCGGGTCCATAAAAAAATCGTTCTTTGACAGCAACGCGGTATCACTCTCCGGCTCGGGGCGGCGCGGCCCTGACCCGAAAGAGCTTTTTTGTCCACTATTTTTGTGTTATGGTGAATTGGCCTGATGATCAAGCAATTTCCCCAGCCAAGGTAGGCCGCCAGATGACCTACAACCGTTCGGATCATCCCGAGACCCACGAGATGATCGGGCAAAGATATCTGATCGTGCGCCAGCTCCGGGAAGAGCCCTGGGGCGGGGTGTGGCTGGCTCAAGACAATCTTCTGAGGACCGAGGTCAGCCTGAAGCTCCTGGCCCGGGACGCTCCGGAATGGGCCGGGGCCCGGGACATGTTCGAACATGCGGCGGTCCTGGGGCTGAAACTGCGCCATCCCCAGATCCTGGGGGTTTTTCATGTCGACAAGGCCGAAAAATTTCTTTACCTGGTCCAGGAGGCCTTTCCCGGCGAGAGCTTGATGGCCCAATGGGTCCGGCATGAGCGGTTCAGCCTGTCCCAGTCTCTGCACCTGTTGGAACTCCTGGGCCAGGCCCTGGCCTTCGCCCATCAGCAGGGGGAAGTGCACCAGTGCCTCAGTCCCCTGAATATTCTGCTCAAGGGGGATGACCTCCGTCTGGCCAATTTCGCCTTCGCCCCGGCCTATGATGATCAGCCGCAGCATCTGGAGCTCAGGGCCTATGCGCCGCCCGAGGTCCTGCACGGGGATCGGCTGACGCCGGCCGGTAACGTGTTTTCTCTGGGAGTCCTGGGTTTTCGGCTGGTGGCCGGCAGTTTGCCCTATCCCCTGACCTTTGATGAGCCCTTTCCCTATCGCCTGGAATACCCCCCGGCGGACCTGGAGGAGATTCCCGTTCCCCTGCAGAACGTGCTGCTGAGGTGCCTGTCCGAGGACCCCGAGGAGCGGCTGCCCCATGCCGAAGCCCTGGTCAGCCAATTGCGCCAGGCCCGGGAACTTATGCACGGGGTTGCCAAGGAATCCGGAGCCTGGCGGCCGGAAAAACCCCGGAGCCGCTGGCGGCCCCTGGCTCAGGCGGGGCCGCGGTTGAAAAAAGTCTGGGAGCAGAGCCTGCCCCACGCCCAAAAGGCCAGGGATGCGGCCTTGACCCACGTAAACACCCTCAAGCTGCTGCCCCGGCGCCTGCTGTGGGGGGTGGGCCTGGCCATCCTGATGGTGGCCCTCATCGTCATCGGGGTCAAGAGCGGCAACCGGCCGGTATCGAAGCCTCAGCCCGCCACGGTGGCGGCGCCGGTAGCCCTCCCGCCGGCGGGGGGCGCCGGGCCGCCCCTGATGGAGACCGGCGAGGCCGGGACCCCCGGGCCGGCCCCCGGGGCCAGGCCGGCCGCCGGCCAGGCGCCGGCCCTGGCCACCCCCAAGGCTAAAGACCAGCGCTATCTCCTGGTGGTTGCCACCTACAGCACCATGAAGCAGGCTGAGGCCCTCCAGCAGCGCCTCCGGGCCAAGCACATCGGCGCCGTCGTCAAGATCCAGAAGGCTGGGGACAAGACCGTGTACCAGGTCCAGGTGGGTCCCTTGACCGGCTCCAAGGCTGCTGAAGACGCGGCCAAGCCGCATCAAAACCCAGGAAAAGATCACCCCGAAAGTCGTCAAACTGGCGCCCAAATCCACCGGCGCCAATCACGTCAGGAGGCCATCCCGATGAATCCCCCGGTTATGACCACTTCTTTAGCGGGGCTGGGTCCCCGGCACCAGGGCAAGGTGCGGGACATTTACGACCTGGGGGACCACCTGCTCCTGGTGGCCACGGACCGCATTTCCGCCTTCGATGTGGTCATGGACGAACCCATCCCCGACAAGGGCCGCATCCTGACCCGGTTGTCCGCCTTCTGGTTCCGGCACCTGGCGGACCTGACCCCCAACCACGTGGTCAGCCTCGAGGTGGAGGAGTTCCCCCCGGCCTGCCAGCCGTTCCAGGACATGCTCGAGGGCCGCACCATGCTGGTGCGCAAGTGCCGGCCCCTGCCGGTGGAGTGCATCGTCCGGGGTTATTTGTCCGGTTCTGGTTGGGCGGAGTATCGGCAAACCGGGCGCCATCGGCGGCCTGCCCCTGCCCCCGGGGTTGGTGGAGTCCCAGAAGCTGCCGGAGCCCATCTTTACGCCCTCCACCAAGGCCGAGTTGGGAACCCACGACGAAAACATCTCCTTTGCCGCCATGGCGAGCCAGATCGGCGCGGCGCTGGCGGCGCAGGTCAGGGACCTGAGCCTGGCCATCTACCGCCGGGCCCTGGACTGGGCCGAGCCCCGGGGCATCATCATCGCCGACACCAAGTTCGAGTTCGGCCTGGCCGACGGCGCTGACGATAAACTTCTGCTCATCGACGAGGTCCTGACCCCGGACTCCTCCCGCTTCTGGCCCCAGGAGGACTACCGGCCCGGCGGCCCCCAGAAGAGCTATGACAAGCAATATCTGCGGGACTACCTGGAATCCCTGGGCTGGAACAAGCAACCGCCGCCGCCGCCGCTGCCTGCCGACGTCATCGCCAACACCCGGGCCCGTTACCTTCAGGCGCTGCAGACCCTCACCGGCGAAGACCTGGGCTGAAAGCTGGGCAGGCTGGTTCAACCGGCCCCGCCATTCCCTCCGGCCAAGAGGGTATTGACCTTGATAAAGCAGTGAAGTCTTCCTCCCGATCTATTTTTAAGGGTTTCTTATACGGCGCGGCGCTGGGGGTGGTGGCGGGGCATCCGCTATTTATGGCGGCCCACCACTTGAATGATTATTTGGGCCAGCAGACCCCCCTGGCCCTGACCCAGACCATCCGGCAGAGCTTTTCCTACCAGGCCTGGCCCCTGATCCTGTTCTTTGCCGTCGTCGGCGGCGCCGTGGGGGCGCTGCTGGCCCGGCAGCACCACCGCCTGGCAGCCCATCGACTGGACTATCAAGCGCGGCTGCGAACCCTGGCCGCGGAAATCTCCCTGGCGGAGGAGCGGGAACGCCACCGTCTGGCCACCGAACTCCACGACCACGTTGGCCAGATTCTGGCCGTGGCCCAGATCAAAATGGGCACCCTGGCGGTGGAAGTCACCTCACCTGCCGGCCTGGCGGCGCTGCAGGAGGCCCGGGAGCATGTGGAGGCGTCCATCCGGTACATCCGGTCTTTGACCGGCGAGCTCAGTCCCCCGGTGCTCTACGAGATGGGCTTTGCACCGGCGGTGGTCTGGTTGGCCCGGCAGATCCGCGACCAGCAAGGGATCGAAGTGGAGTTGCGGCAGCATCCCATCGCCTGGCCCCCCTGCGATGACAGCCAGATCCTGTTATTCATCATCCTGCGGGACTTGCTGACTTATGTGGCCAAAGAGACCCGGCCCCGGGTGATCAAGATCCTCATGCAGATGGAAGGGAAGGACCTGCGCCTCCAGGTGGAGCATGACGGCGCCGGGGGCGGGGATACCGGCGGCGACCTTCCCGGCTTGGCCCTGTTTAGCATTCGGGAGCGACTGGACCGGATCGGCGGGACCGTGGCGGTACAAGCGCCGCCGGGCCAGGGCACGGTGATTACCTTGGTAGTGCCCTTACGCCGCGATCTCGCTTAGGCCGGGAGGGGCAGTGAAGAGACAATGATTCCCGGGGTGGACCGAGCGGTCCGCCCCGACTTGCTCCAGGCCTCGATTTACCAGCCGCTGCCGCCGCCGCCGCCACCCCCGCCGCCGGAGGACCCGCCGCCGCCGCTCCCCGAGGACGAGCCCGGGGGCGGATGAGGAGGACGAGATGGCGCCGGCAAAGGAACTGCCCAGGCTGTTGGTGAAGCGGGAGGTGTGGAAGCTGTCCCAGGAACTGCCGGAATACCAGACGGGGGAGTAGGGCTGGGTCTCGGTCCCCGCCCTGGCCAGCACCTCGGCGAACTGTTCGCTCCAGGCATTTTCCACATCCAGGGCCAGGGCGAAGGGCAGGTATTTTTCGAAGAGTGCCGGCGTTTTTTCCGGGGGATTGAGGAGGTTGAGGCGCTCTTTTTCCGCCACCGACAGGTAGAGCTTAAACCCCTCGATCTGGTCCATGATCTTGCGGCCCGTCAGGGTGGGGGCCTTGAGCAGGTGGTAGAACAGGGCGTTGAGGAAGCCCATGGCGGCCAGGTTCAGGGCGGCGGGGATGGACAGCGGCTGCGCCCAACACCACGACCCCGAAGATCTCACCCGCAAAAAAGGGCAGGGCAAACAGGCTGGTGCCCAGGGCTGACCCGCGACTTTGCACCAGGCCGCCGCCCCGGACCGCCTGCCACCTCTTGTAGACCGTGACCGCCAGAAAATAGCAGGCCACCGTCCAGACGGTCAGCCACACGGCCCCAAAGCCCGCCGGCGGCGCGGTCCCGGGACGTCAGGATGACCAAGGCCACCCCCAGGAGGGTGATGGCGACCCCGGGCCCCAGGTAGCCCGAGTTGGTGACGAAGTAGATCTTTTCCAGTTCCATCCTCAGATTTTTTTTCAAGGCGTCGATGGCGGCCTTGATTATCGTGTGGTTCTTGTTTTCCAGTTTGACCGATCCGCCCCGGGGGAAGAGCTGGGTGGCGACCAGCTGCTTCGCCCCGGGACAGGGCGCCCTTGGCCGCGTCCCGGCGGACCAGGGTGTAATCGCCGCCGTCTTCCTGGATCAGCACCGCCCCTTTCACCGCCATGTCCACCACCGCGGCGGCAAAGGCCTTGTCATCATACCCCATGCGGCTGAGGAATCGCACCCCCGCGGGTGAAAAACCGGCGGCGGGGCGTACAGGGGGATGATGGTGCCTTTGGCCGGGTCCCGGCCCACCCGGAACCAGGCCCAGAGATAAAACCCCAGGAGCACGACCAGCCAGATAAGGCCGAGGGCCGTGGCGACGTTATCCCGGAGGAAGAAGCCCATGCGCTCCTGGCCGGAGGGCTCGTGCACCACGCCTTTGGGCCAGGCCACCGCTACGGTCAGGCCCTCTTTGGGGGCCAGCCGCCGGGTGGTCTTGAAGACAATGTCGTGATCCCCGGCCTGCACCGTAAAATCCTGGCCCCGGCCCCCTTGATAACCGGTGTAGGCCGCGGAGCTGCAGAATTTTGGCCCCGGGCGGCAGCTCGATGACGGCTTCGGCCCGGTCGATGGGGAAGGTCCAGCCGTTGCCGGTGACGTTCCAGTAGAGCTCGTCAAAATCCTTGAAAAACCCCAGCTCCCGGTCGACCCGGTACCTGATGGTGTAGGTATATTCCCCGGGCCGGAGAAACACGTCTTTTTGGCCGATGCGGATCTTGACCCCGTTGGCGACGCTCTCGGTACGGTAGGGCTCGGGCCGGCCGTCCCGCAGGACCTCCTCCACCTTAAAGCCCACCGTGACGGTGTTGCCCAGCCGGTCCCGATAGGTGGTGGGAAAATCCCGGATGATGCCCCGCTTGATCTCCTGGCGGTTGGCCTGCACCGTGATGTCCTCGGTGACGGTCATGGAGGCGTCGCGGTTGACTACGATGAGGCTCTTGAAATTGAGGATGCGCTCGGATTGGGCCGATACGGGGACGGCCCCGGCCAGAATAACCAGGATGGCGAGGGCCGTGAGGGTCAGGAACAGGGCGCGGCGCTTCATAGGTGTGTACCCGTCCATGTCTAGAGCGTTTTTCTGTAGGGGCGCACCTGCGCGTCCGCCCGTCTCGTGGACGCCCACCTGGGTGCACCCCGACGATTTCTTAAGGGATTGGGAGAGGGGGCCTGGGGGAGACGGCAAGGGCCACCTACGAAAAAGTCCTTAGCCTCCTCCCCCAGGCTTTTCAGCCCTCCCCCCCCGCTTTCTTTTCCCGTCTTCTCCCGCCCCGGGGGCGGCGGCGCCTTTGGCGGCGGCGTTTAGCCGGGGGGGGCGGCGCGGGCATGGCCTCGGGATTACAGCGTTCCAGCAGTTCCGCCTCTGGTGCGGTTTTGATCTGATGGAGCACCCAGGTGGCGGGATAAAGGGTCAACCGGGTCAGCCGGACCGGGATGGGCTGGCCTTTGGCCAGGAGAGGCGCCACCCGCGCCTCCAGGGCCAGCATTTGGGAGACCTCGTCCTGCCGGGCCCGGGGGAACTCGATGCCCCCCAGGGCCGCCTTAATCCTCTCCTGAATGAACTCCCGCAGTTCCTTGAAGTCCCGGGGCTGAAGTTCGGGCTCGAAAAAGGCGGTTAAAAATACGGCCCAGAGCAGGCTGTCGGACACCGGGTAGCCGTTTTGGACCATGAGATCCAACCGGCCGATCAAGTCCAGCAGGCGGCCCTCCCCTGAGTTTCCCAGCCTTCCGGCCCAGGCCGGGAAGATGGCGTAGAACAGCTTTGAGTCCACCATCAGCTTAAAGAAGGGCAAGGCCTGGCCGCTGTGGAAATCCTTCAGAAGTTCATCCCGCACCCGGGCCGGGGGGCAGGTGCGGATCGAGATGGCCCTTGACCAGGATCTCATCCCAGGCCGCGGCGTCGATGGTGAAGCCGATGCGGGCGGCGTGGCGCAGCACCCGGAGCATGCGCACCGGGTCCCGCTCGAAGCGCACGGAGGGCTCCCCGATCACCCGGATGCGCCGGGCTTCCAGGTCCTCCATGCCTCCCACGTAATCCACCAGGGAAAAGTCACCGATGTTGTAAAACAGGCCGTTGATGGTCAGGTCCCGGCGCTGGGCATCCTCCGCCGGGGTGCCGTAGGTGGTCTCTTTGGCGGGGCTGCCGTCGGGCTCGCCTACTTCTTCGAATTCGGAACGGCACCGGAAGGTGGAGACCTCGACGATATGCCCGCCTTTGAAAAAGACCTGGACCAGCCGGAAGCGCCGGCCGATGATGCGGCTGTTTCGGAAGAGTTTGCGCAGCTCCCCGGGCCGGGCGTCGGTCACCACATCGAAGTCCTTGGGCGTCTTGCCCAGGAGCAGGTCTCGGACGCCGCCGCCCACCAGGTAGGCGGTGAAGCCGGCATGGTGGAGGCGGTAAAGGACTTTCAGGGCCTCCACGTCGATGTCTCTCCGGGAGACGGTATGTTCGGGCCGGGGAATAACGTGGGGTGGGGTCTGAGGAGGCCCCGAGGATTCGGACTGCATTTGATGATTATAGTTAAATTATCAACATTTTATAAGCCCTAAATCTTTATTAATGGTGAAATACCTGCCGACTCCGGCCCCAACCAGGAAAAAACCGCCGGGGAGGGGGAATTATTGACAAGCGCGGTGAATCCATATATTTCTAAGCTGTTAGAGGTTTAAGCCGGTGGGGGCAGAAAACCGTGGTTACCGCATACTGATCCTGGCCCTGGCCACCTGGGGCGGGGTTGGGTTTCTTCCCCTTATGCCCGGCACCTGGGGCACCCTGGCGGCCCTGCCGCTGTGGTACTATTGCGCCCAGGCCAGCCCCTGGGTCTACGGTCTGACGGTAGCGATCTTGCTAAGCCTGGGCCTTTGGGTGGCGGGCCCCGCCCAGGAGTTGCTGGGGCGCACGGACCACGGCTCCATCGTGGTGGACGAAGTGGCGGGCCTCTTCATCACCCTGGCCGGCGTCTCCCCGACCTGGGAGCACGCACTCCTGGGCCTGGTCATCTTCCGGACCCTGGACATCCTGAAACCGTTCCCCATCCGCTGGTTCGGCGAGGGCGGCCAGGGGGGCCTGGAAGTAATGGCCGACGACGTGGCCGCGGGGGTAATCGGCCGGCTGGTCTTGGAGGCAGTCATGATTTTTTGGGGGAGGGGCTAAGGGCGGATGAGTAGTCAGTGCCAGTTGTCAGATGGACAACTGCCTTTTTACTGACTACTGACCACTGGCAACTGATTATGATGCAAGGCGAGATCATCACCACCGGCACCGAGTTGATCACCGGCCAGACGGCCGACTCCAATGCCGGGTACATCGCCCGGCGGCTCCACGAGGCCGGGCTTACCGGTGACGCGCATCACCACGGTGGGGGACCAGTCGCCCCTGATCCGGGAGGTCCTGGAGCGGCGCTGGGCCGGTCCCGGTTTATCATCATCACCGGCGGCCTGGGGCCCACTGAAGACGATGTCACCATCCCGGCCGCGGCCCTGGCCCTGGACCGGCGGCTGGTGATCCATGCCGGCCTGTTGGACCGCATCCGCCGGTGCCTGGGGGAGCGCCAGATCCCCTGGGCGGAGCGCTATGCCAGCCTGGCCCTGATCCCGGAGGGGGCGCAGCTTTTGGACCCCGGCGGCATGGCCTGCGGCTTTGCCTTGACCCACCGGGGAGTGCGCCTCTTCTTTCTGCCCGGGGTGCCCCAGGAAATGCGGCACCTGTTTGACCATATCGTCCTGCCCGGCCTGGTGGCCTGGGCCGGCCCGAGGGAAACCTGGGCCCGGCGCACCCTGCGCTTTTTCGGGATTTCCGAGGGCCAGTTGGAGGAGGTTATCTCCCGGCTGGCCGATTTCGAGCCGGGGTGACGGTGGGGTTTTACCCCAATTTCCCCGAAACCCACCTGAGCCTGACGGTGCGGGGGCCGGACCGGGGGACCCTCGAGGCCATCCTGGACCGCCTTACGGGGATTTTGGCCCGAGGCGGTGGGCGAACGCCCTGGTGGGGCCCGAAAGCGTAACCCTGGAGGACCTGGTGGGCCGCTACCTTAACGGCCGGAAACTCACCCTGGCGGTGGCGGAGTCTTGTACGGGCGGCCTCATCGGGCACCGCCTCACCGACGTGCCCGGGGCCTCGGATTATTTCCGGGGCGGGGTGGTGAGTTACAGCAACGACGCCAAGTGCGACCTGCTGGGGGTGCCGGCCGCGGTCCTGGCCCGACACGGGGCGGTGAGCCCGGAGACGGCCCGGGACATGGCCCGGGGAGTACGGAAAGCCTTTCACGCCGCCGTCGGCCTGGCGGT
Organism: uncultured delta proteobacterium; assembly: GCA_963841475.1. GTDB lineage: Bacteria > Desulfobacterota > Desulfobaccia > Desulfobaccales > 0-14-0-80-60-11 > 0-14-0-80-60-11. Next base: position 639,399 of record CAWJCT010000004.1, on the reverse strand, counting down.
GACCGGCATCGCCGGTCCCAGCGGCGGCAGTCCTGAAAAGCCCGTGGGCACCGTGTATATCGCCCTGGCCACCGACCAGGGGGAAGAGGTCTGCCACTATCAATTTTACGGCAACCGGGAGGAGATCAAAATCCTCACCGCCGAAACCGCCCTGGACCTGTTGCGTCGGGAGCTGAAAGAGCTGGCAGCGGTCAGCGGTTAGCGTGAAAGTCCAAATCCCCCTCAATCCCCCTTTGCCAGAGGGGGACTTTTAAACCCCCCTTTGAAAAAGGGGGGCAGGGGCAGCACGGTCCGGTGAGGAAATCACCTGCGGAGATCACCCCCCTCACCCCAGCCCTCTCCCCCCGAAGCGTGGGGAGAGGGGGTAGGTTAGGTCGCCGGATTTTTTTACGATGGCAGAGCCTCAAAATCGATCCTATCTTTTCCCCTCTCCCCCAATGGGGGAGAGGGTCAGGGTGAGGGGGAAGTAATCTTCTCGGAGCCAGAAATAGGTTCCCGCAGGTATAAAGCACCATGCTCATCTTGGTTGGCAAGGCGTTCTCCAGTTCAGTTTGGGAAAAAGGGATAAAGGCAACGTACCCATTTTTTGAAAAGCTGAGAGCTCAAAAATGATCCGCGCTTTTCTGGCCATTGAGTTGCCCGACGCCCTCCGCCCCGGCCTGGCCCAGGTCCAGGGGGAGCTCAAGCGGAGCCACGCCGACGTGCGCTGGGTGGCGGTGGGCAACATTCACCTGACCTTGAAATTCTTCGGCAACGTGCCGGAGGACGAAATTGACGCCCTGGCCCTGGCGGCCCGCCAGGCCGCGGCTGCGGCCGCGCCGTTGCAGCTTCAGGCCACCAGCGTTGGGGCCTTTCCGTCCCCCCTGAGCCCCCGGGTGGTGTGGCTGGGCCTGGGGGGCGACGTGCTGCCCCTGACCCGGCTCTTTTATGGGTTGGAGAAGGCCTTCACCACCCTGGGCTATCTGCCGGAAGGCCGGGCCTTCAACCCGCACCTCACCCTGGGCCGGGTGAAATCCCCGTCCAACCGGGACCGGCTGGCCAGGATGTTGGCCAAAATGCCGCCCCTGGACTGGCCGCCGTTTGAGGTCAAGGAGTTGATTTTATTCCAAAGCGTCTTATCGCCCCAGGGGTCGAAATACACGCCGTTGCAGGTGATTCCGTTGGGTTAAGTGTAGGGGCGGACCCATGAGTCCGCCCTGAACAGGGGCAAACGGCGGCAACCCCCTTCATAAAGAGTGCTTGACCAAGGTTAGTTAATGTAATACATTGTAAGACATGAAGACCAATACCTTGACCATCAGGCTTGACGAGGAGTTGGATAAGCTCCTGACGAAGGCGGCCAAGCAATCGGGAAAGAACCGGAGTGAGATTGCCCGTGAGGCGCTGCGCCGCCAACTCCGGGTCAGTCAGTTCGAAGCCCTCCGCCGGAAGATTATGCCTTTCGCCGAGGCGCGGGGATATCTCACCGATGAGGACGTGTTCCGGGAAGTTTCGTGAGGGTTCTCCTGGACACTAACGTCATCGTCAGCGCGGTTACGACCCGGGGGCTGTGCGCCGACGTTTTTCGCGCCGTGCTGGCGGCCCATGAACTCGTCACCTGTGCCCAGGTTCTTCAGGAGGTCCGGCGCATCTTGAGGATGAAGTTCGGCGTTCCGGAACCGTTGATCGCGGAATACCTGGAACTTATCGGCCAGGATGCCATCGTGGCCGAGCCTGAAGACCTGCCGGACCTCCCCATCCGGGACCAGGATGACGTGGCCATCGTGGCGGCGGCCATCGCCGCCGAGGCGCAGGTTCTGGTTACCGGTGATCACGAGATGCAAAGCCTCAAGAACGTCGGCAAGGTAATAATTCTGTCCCCGAGAGCCTTCTGGGAAGAACTGACGGCCCGGGAATAAAGGTTTGGTAGGGTGCGTCTTACTCACCATTGCAAAAGTTTCGGACCTGGCGATAGTACTATGGTGCTTCAACCCGCATCTCACCCTGGGCCGGGTGAAGTCCCCGGCGAACCGGGACCCGCTGGCCAAGCTGCTGGCCAAAATGCCGCCCCTGGACTGGCCGCCGTTTGCGGTCAAGGAATGGACCCTGTTTCAGAGCGTTTTGTCGCCGCAAGGGTCGAAATATACGCCGTTGCAGGTGATTCCGCTATGACCCATTTACAGAAAAATTAGATTTTATATGTAAAACTTAAGGATATTGAAAATGATTAATCGATTTAAAGGAGAGGATGGGCGTCGATTATTAATAGAAGCATTTCTTGGCCAAAAGATTATTCGGGAAATTAATATAGCTGAATATCTTGCTGATAATGTTGAGCTTTTAATGTTGGAAGATGAAGATTTATTAATTCAGCAAGATTATAATGATTATGATTTATATTTCATTCTAACGGGAGCTTTCAGAATAGTCGTAAATGGAAGAGAAGTTGCTATAAGAGGCTCTGGCCTTCATGTTGGCGAAATGGCAATGATTGAGCCCACTCTTCCACGTTCTGCGTCAGTCATTGCATTAGGCAGGCCCGTCGTTGCTAAGATTTCTGAGCCAAAGTTCTCTGAACTAGCCCGAGTTATATCCCAATTTATGGCGCTTTATAGCTTTAGAATTGAGTGAAAGACTTCGAGAGCGTAATAAATTTATTACCTCACCAAATCATCGACCATTCTTATTTCTCGGGTCATCCGCCGAATCTTTAGACATAGCCAGAGCAATCCAATATGGTCTTAAGTATGATAATATAAATGTTACTGTATGGACTGATAATGTATTTGAAGCCTCAAGATTTCCAATTGAAGGTTTAGAACAGCAGGTTAGAATGGCTGATTTCGCATGTTTAGTTATAGGCCCAGATGATACAGTGATTAGTTGCGAAAATGAATATAAAGCACCAAGAGATAATTTAATTCTTGAATTAGGAATGTTCATGGGAGCATTAACTAGAGAACGTGTATTCATAATATTACCCGAAGGATTTAAGCTAAAACTTCCTACCGACCTGCTGGGATTAACACCAATAAATTATAAAATGGAGCCGAAATCTGATTTAGCAATAGTCATAGCCCCAGTTTGTACAGAGCTGAGAGGCTTGGTAAAAAAATATGGAGTAAAATAATAACAAAAGTGATGTTGCAATGAAATTAAAAGAGCAAATAGAAAGTGAAGGGGTTGCTACATTCATGAACCAGTGGTCTACTAGAAATGGAATAAAAGTTCCGGATTCAGAAAATATTAAATTAGGCAATGATGCGATATGCCTAAATGCAACTGTATTATACGCAGATTTATCACAATCAACCAATTTAGTTGATGAATATAGACCACAATTTGCTGCTGAAATATATAAAACATATCTCCTTTGTGCAAGTAGGCTAATAAAATCTGAAGGAGGAGAAATAACGGCATATGATGGAGATAGGGTAATGGCAGTATTTATAGGAAATTCTAAAAATACTTCTGCAGTTCGTTGTGCATTAAAAATAAACTATGCAGTTAAGAATATTATTAACCCGATATTATAAAATGTTATAAAAAAGTTAATTATGCTATTACTCAAGTTGTCGGAATAGATACTAATAATCTTTTTTATTGCACGTACAGGTATACGTGGAGGAAATGACCTTGTATGGGTTTGCCGAGCGGCTAATTATGCCGCTAAGTTATCATCTCTTTCGGCAGAATATTCTACAAGGATATCCTCTGACGTCTTTAATATGAGTCATAAACAGAAACGTATTCAACAAGCTGGAAGCTTGCGCTACCTAATTTATTGTCTTACACTGAAAGCTCGACCGCTGATAGCTGAAAGCTTAAACCCGTTAATCCAAATTCCTAAGTAACAAAAAGACACAACAACTCCCCTCCAGAAACAAGATGATTTTCCATTAGCCGTAAGCTATAACCCGCTAATAATAAAAATAAGAAGGAATAAATCATGAGCGACCAAACTCCGCAGACCGCACCAAGGCCCTGGACCAGGCCCTGGGGCAGATTGAAAAGAATTACGGCAAGGGCGCCATCATGCGCCTGGGGGCCGATGAAAAAATGGACGTGGCGGTGATCCCCACCGGCTGCCTCTCCCTGGACCTGGCCTTGGGGATCGGCGGCATGCCCCGGGGCCGGGTCATCGAGATCTACGGCCCGGAATCCTCCGGGAAAACCACCCTGGCCCTGCACGTCATCGCCGAGGCCCAGCGCCTGGGCGGCGTGGCGGCCTTTATCGACGCCGAACACGCCCTGGACGTGACCTATGCCCGCAAGCTGGGGGTCAAAACCGAGGACCTGCTCATTTCCCAGCCCGATTCCGGCGAACAGGCCATGGAAATCACCGAGATCCTGGTGCGCAGCTAACGCCATCGACGTGGCGGTGGTGGATTCGGTGGCCGCCCTGGTGCCCCGCTCCGAGATCGAAGGCGACATGGGGGACGCCCAGATGGGCTCCCAGGCCCGCCTCATGTCCCAGGCCCTGCGCAAACTCACCTCGGCCATCAGCAAGTCCATGACCTCGGTGATCTTCATCAACCAGATCCGCCACAAGATCGGGGTGATGTTCGGCAACCCCGAGACCACCACCGGCGGCAACGCCCTGAAGTTCTACGCCTCCATGCGCCTGGACATCCGCAAGATCACCGCCATCAAGCAGGGCGACGAAGTCATCGGGGTCGCACGCCCGGGTCAAGGTGGTGAAAAACAAGCTGGCCCCGCCCTTCAGAGAGGCGGAATTCGACATCATCTACGGCCAGGGCATCTCCCGGGAAGGCGACCTCCTGGACCTGGCCGCGGCCCAGGGCCTCATCGCCAAAGAGCGGCGCCTGGTTCAGCCACGGCTCCGACCGCATCGGCCAGGGCCGGGAGAACGCCAAGACCTATCTGAAGGAGCACCCCGAACTGGCCGACGGACCTGGAAACAACAGATCCGGGCTTTCCACGGCATGCTGCCCGAAGCGGCCCAAGCCCAGCCCCGACACAGGAGTAGGATCATGACCAGCCGCGAAATCCGGGAGACCTTTCTCCGCTTCTTCGCCTCCAAGGGCCACACCCGGGTGCCCAGTTCCTCCCTGGTGCCCGCCGGCGACCCCACGCTGCTGTTCACCAACGCGGGCATGGTGCAGTTTAAAAAGGTGTTCCTGGGAGAAGACCCCCGGCCCTACAGCCGGGCCGCCAGTTCCCAGAAGTGCGTCCGGGCCGGCGGCAAGCACAACGACCTGGAAAACGTCGGCTTCACCGCCCGGCACCACACCTTCTTCGAAATGCTGGGGAACTTCTCCTTCGGCGATTATTTCAAGGAAGGGGCCATCGAGATGGCCTGGGAGCTCCTGACCCAGCACTATAAACTGCCCGCGGATAAGCTCTGGGCCACCGTCTTCCACGAAGACGAGGAAGCGGCCCGGCTCTGGGAGAAGATCGCCGGGCTGCCGCCTGCTCGCATCGTCGGCATGGGGGAAAAGGACAATTTTTGGGCCATGGGCGACACCGGGCCCTGCGGCCCCTGCTCCGAGATCCTCATCGACCAGGGCGAGGCCATGTCCTGCGGCCCGGACTGCGGCATCGGCAAGTGCGAGTGCGACCGGTATCTGGAGATCTGGAACCTGGTCTTCATGCAGTACAACCGCACCGCCGACGGCGTCCTGCACCCCCTGCCCAAACCCAGCATCGACACCGGCATGGGGCTGGAGCGCCTCTGCGCCGTCATCCAGGGGGTCAAGAGCAATTTCGACTGCGACCTGCTGCGGCCGGTGATCGCCGGGGTCGAGGCCCTGGCCGGCCAGGCCTATGGCGCCAGCGAAGCAGCAGAACGTGCCCTTCCGGGTCATCGCCGACCATTCCCGGGCCACCGCTTTCCTGATCGCCGACGGGGTGCTGCCCTCCAACGAAGGCCGGGGCTACGTGCTCCGGCGCATCATGCGCCGGGCCATCCGCTTCGGGCGGCTCCTGAACCTGCCCACCCCGTTCCTGTCCCAGGTCTGCGACCGGGTGGTGGAGCTCATGGGCGAGGTCTATCCCGAACTGGCGGCCATGCACCAGATCATGACCCAGGTGGTGACCGGCGAGGAAGAGCGCTTCGCCGACACCCTGGACCACGGCCTGAAGCTCTTGAGCGAAGAACTGGCCTACCTCAAGACCCACAGCCTGCAAGATCCTGCCCGGCGAGGTGGCCTTCAAGCTCTACGACACCTACGGCTTTCCCCTGGACCTGGTCCAGGACTACCCTCCGGGAAGAGGGCCTGGTGCTGGACCTGGAAGGCTTCGAAGCCCACATGCAGGCGCAGCGGGAGGCCTCCCGGCAGTCCTGGAAAGGCGGCCCGGGTGAAGAGCTCCCCCTGGTCTACCAGGAACTGGCGGAATGGCCGCCCACTCAAGTTCTTAGGCTACGACGCCCTGGAAGGCGACAGCGACCATCCTGGCCCTCATCGTCGAGGCCGGGCACAACGCCCAGGCCGAGGCCGGCGCAGGAGGTGGAGGTGGTCACCGGGGCCACGCCCCTTCTATGGCGAATCCGGCGGCCAGGTGGGGGACACGGGCGAAATCTCCGGCGACGGCTGGCGGGTCCGGGTGACCGCCACCCAGAAGCTCCCCAACGACCTCATCGTCCACCAGGGGAAGGTGGAGGCCGGCGTCGTCCATGTCAACGACCCGGCGCACCTGGTGGTGGACGCCGACGCGGCGCCGCCGCATCATGGCCCACCACACCGCCACCCATCTCCTCCAGGCGGTCCTGCGGCGCCATCTGGGCGACCACGTCAAGCAGTCCGGCTCCCTGGTGGACCCGGAGCGCCTGCGCTTCGACTTCACCCACTTCCAGGCCATCAGCCCCGAGGAGCTGGAGGCCATCGAACTGGACCTGAACCAGGCCGTGGCCGCCAACCTGCCGGTGCACACCGACCAGATGTCCATGGACCAGGCCCTGGAGTCCGGGGCCACCGCCCTGTTCGAGGAAAAATACGGCGATAACGTCCGGGTGGTGGCCATCCCCGAGGTCAGCCAGGAGCTCTGCGGCGGCACCCACGTGGAGCGCACCGGGGACCTGGGCCTGTGCAAGATTACCACCGAGACCTCCATCGCCGCGGGCATCCGGCGCATCGAGGCGGTGTGCGGCGTCGAGGCGGTGAAACTCACCCAGGAGCAGGCCCGGGAGCTGGACCAGGCCGCGGGCCTGGTCAAAGGCAGCCGGGCCGACCTGGTGACCCGCCTGGAAAAGACTGCTGGCCCGCCAGAAGAAGCTGGAAAAAGACCTGGAGGCCCTCAAAGGCCGCCTGGCCGCCACCCAGGCCAAAGACCTCATGGACCAGGTGCGCCAGGTTGAAGGCGTCGCCGGTCCTGGCGCTGCAGGTGGACGCCGCCGACCCCAAGACCCTGCGGGACTTTGCGGTGAAGTTCCAGGATAAGCTCAAAAGCGGCATCGTGGTCCTGGGGAGCGCCGCGGGCGACAAGGCCATGCTCATCGCCCTGGTGACCAAAGACCTGACCAAACGCTTCCCCGCCGGGGAGATCATCAAGGCCATCGCCCCGGCCATCGGCGGCAGCGGCGGCGGCCGCCCCGACATGGCCCAGGCCGGCGGCCCGGATAAAGATAAAATCCCCGCAGCCCTGGAGCAGGTCTATGAAGTCGTCGCCCAAAAGGCGAAGGGGTAAAATGTAGAGTGCGCCCGCGCACCATGATTGAGGCCCGTTCTCAAATGCAACTTGGGAACGAGGGGAAAAGACCAAGGTGCCTTATGACCAAAAAATTCACTGCGGTAATCACCCGGGAAGAAAACTGGTATGTGGCCCATTGCGTGGAGTTGGGGGTTGTAAGCCAGGGGAAAACGATTGAAGCAGCCCAGGCCAATCTCAAGGAAGCCGTCGAACTTTACCTGGAAAGCTTCGGAGAGGAAGACATCCCCGAAAGCACCGGGGAAATGATGTTGTATCCCTTTGAGGTGGCCGTGGGTGTCTAATATCCCAGGTTTATCCGGCGATGATTTGATCAAGGCCCTGAAGAAAGCCGGGTTTCGCTTCGTCCGCCAAAGAGGCAGCCACATAAGTTTGGAGAACGGCCCTTACCGAACCGTAGTGCCGCTCCACGATGAGCTTTCCCGTGGAACGCTCCTGGCCATTTTGAAGCAATGTGGCTTGTCAAGGGAGGATCTCTTAAAACTGCTTTAATTCGCCAACCGACATGGCCCAGGCCGGCGGCCCCGATTAGAAAAGGCCTTAAGGCCATATTTGGCTTCATTGCCATAGGAAAAACGCCGGCGGGCAATGCCCGCCCTACCTTCCCGAACCCATGGAGCACCCATGAAAAAACACCGGCTGACTGTACTGATTGAGCGGGATGAAGATGGCTTCCTGGTAGCCACGGTGCCAGCTCTTAAGAGCTGCTATACCCAGGCCAGGACCATGGAAGAACTCATGCCCAGAATTAAAGAGGTCATCGAACTTTGCCTCCAGGAGGAGGAACCGGTGCCCATGAGCTTCGAGGCTGTGCAACAAGTTGAGATCGTGGCATGAGCCGTCTGCCGACCATCAGTTCCGCTCTGATGGTTAGATTTTTAAAAGAAATGGGGTTCAAGAAGAGCCGTCAGCATGGGAGCCATATCTTTTTCCGCCATCCAGATGGCCGCACCGCCACAGTCCCGTTCCATAAAGGCGAAGATTTGGGCCGCGGCCTCACCAATAAAATTCTCCACGATCTGGATGTTATCCGCGACGTTTTCCTGGACTGGTTAGAGAAAAATAAAGGTTAATCTATTCCCAGTCTATTTCTTAGGAACCGTGGCTTGCCGACCGATAAGAAAATAACCCTAAATAACTTTCGTTTTGAGGCCAAAATATGACCGGATACATTCTCCTGGGCGTGTTGGTGGTCCTGCTCTTAGGGGCCGTGACGATTTACAACAAGTTGGTGACCAACAAGAACCTGGTGGCCGAGGGCTGGAGCGGCATCGACGTGCAGCTGAAGCGGCGTAACGACCTCATCCCCAACCTCATCGAAAGCGTCAAGGGCTATATGGGCCACGAGCGGGGCGTCCTGGACCAGGTGACGGAGCTCCGGGCCAAGAGCCAGGCGGCCCAGAGCGTGGGGGAGAAGGCCAAGGCGGAAGGAGCCATGGGCGCGGCGTTGGCCAACCTCTTCGCGGTGGCGGAAAATTACCCCGATTTGAAGGCATCCCAGAATTTCCTGGACCTGCAAAAATCCCTGGCCGACATCGAGGACCAGGTGCAGCTGGCCCGGCGCTATTACAACGGGGCCGCCCGGAACTTCAACATCCTGATCCAGTCTTTTCCCAGCAACCTGCTGGCCTCGGCCTTCCACTTCACCACGGTGGAATACTTCGAGATTGCCGAAGCCGCCGAGCGGGCCGTGCCCAAGGTGTCCTTTCCTTAAATGGGAGCGGAAAAGAGCTTACTTCCCCCTCAATTTGGCTAGGGGCGGACCTGCGTGTCCGCCCTCGCGCTGGGCGCACACCCAGGTGCGCCCCTTGTATATTAGTAAAGCAGAGTACCCAGACCTCCTCTGAAAAGAAAGCCGCCGCCCTGGTGGGAGTGGCCCCCTTTAACCGGGATAGCGGCCGCTTCCGAGGCAAAAGGATGATCCGGGGTGGCCGCAGCTACCTGCGCAACATGCTCTAGATGGCGGCAGGGGTGGCGTCCCAATGGAATCCAGTGATCCGCGCCTTTTATCAACGCCTGCTGGCCGCCGGCAAATCCCCCAAACTGGCCCTCACTGCCTGTATCCGTAAACTGGTGATCATCATCAACGCTATGGTCAAAAATAATCAACCCTGGAACCACTTCATCAACCAGGTACCTTGACCATGAAGACAGTCGCTACGATAGGAAAAGCCCAGTGGCACAGGCGTCCCGCCTGTGGTCTTTATTGGGTTCCTGAGCCCCGGGCCGATTCTCTAACTTCCCGCCAGAGTCACCCGCTTGAAACGGCGTTTGCCCACCTTTAAGAGGTAGGTTTTCCCCGAAGCCAAGGCCAGGTTGACATCCGTGACCTTCTCTCCGTCCACCTGCACCCCGCCCTGGGTGATGAGGCGCCGGGCCTCGGAGGTGCCGCCCGCCAGACCCGCATCCACCATCAAGCGGGCCAGCCACAGGTTCGGCTCGGATATGGTCAGGGTGACCGCCTCGATCTGATCCGGCAACTCCCGCTCCCGCAGGACCCGGATAAACTCCTGGGCTTCATGCTCCGCCGCAGCCTGGCTGTGGTAGCGGGCCACCATGGCCTTGGCCAGATCTTCCTTCACCTGGCGCGGGTGCTGGGCCCCCGAGGCCAGGTCATTTTTCAACCCGGCCAGGGCATCGGGGCTAATGTCGGTTAGCAGGGCATAGTAGCGCATCATCAAGTCGTCGGAAATGGACATGAGCTTGCCGAACATCTCTTTGGCCGGCTCGTCGATCCCCACGTAGTTGCCCAGGGACTTGCTCATCTTCTGGACCCCGTCCAGGCCTTCCAACAGGGGCAGGGTGATCACCACCTGGGGCTGTTGTCCGTACTCCCGCTGCAAATCCCGCCCCACCAGGAGGTTGAAGGTTTGGTCGGTGCCTCCCAACTCCACGTCGGCTTCGAGCGCCACGGAATCATAGCCCTGGATCAGGGGGTAGAGGAACTCATGGATGCTGATGGGGGTCTGGGTGGTGTAGCGCTTATGAAAATCCTCCCGCTCCAGCATCCGGGCCACGGTGTGCCGGGCCGCCAGGCGAATCAGGTCTTGCGCCTGCATGGGCTTCATCCAGCGGCTGTTGAAGTCGACGATGGTCCTGGCCGGGTCAAGCACCTTGAAGATCTGGCGCTCGTAGGTGGCGGCGTTGGCCTTGACCTGGTCCTCGGTAAGGGGGGGGCGGGTCTCGCTCTTCCCCGAGGGGTCGCCGATCAGGCCGGTGAAGTCGCCGATGAGAAAAATCACCTGGTGCCCCAGGTCCTGGAAGTTCTTGAGCTTTTGAATGAGAACGGTGTGGCCCAGGTGCAAATCCGGGGCGGTGGGGTCGAACCCGGCCTTGACCCGGAGGGGCGTCCCCGTGGCCCGGGCCTTCTCCAGGCGGGCGGCCAGTTCCTCTTCCCGAATGATTTCCTGGCACCCCTGCCTGATGATGGCCATCTGTTCCGATACGGGTTTCACGAAGTTGATTCTCCCATAATTTTAACTTCCAGGAAATATTGCTGAGAATTGATTCTGGTTCTCAAGCTCAGGTTCCGAAAAGTTCTCAAAGGGGCGGTGAGCGCACCGCCCCTAGGATAGATTTTCATAAGTATTTGGAGGGTGCCACCGGCGCACCCTCACGCCAGAAGGACGGCGGACGCGGAGGTCCGCCCCCCCAGTCTTGAATAGGGCGGGCTGTGCCCGCCAGCGTTATGGCGTAGGGTACCTTCCCCTGAGACTCCCCTCTCGACCCCCTCTAAGGGATTGGGGGTGGGGGTTTGGGGGAGTTTTGCGTAAGTGAACGGGTTTTCGCCCTTGCCCCCTTCCCCAAGTGTTCTACCCCGCCCGGCGGCGGCGGAGAATTTTCGCCACTTCGGCCGGGGGGTAGGTATTGAGCACGTCTTCCGGGGCCAGCCAACCTTTCCGGGCGGCCATCACCCCATAGTTTACGTCATCCAGGCCCTCCAGGCTATGGGCGTCGGGGTTGATACTGATTAAAATTCCCAATTCTTTGGCCCGGCGCAGCCACCGCCAGTCCAGGTCCAGGCGGTAGGGGCTGGCGTTGATCTCCACGATCACTTGGTGGGCCCCGGCGAATTTCAGGATGGCCTCCAGGTTGTGGGCATAGGGTTCCCGGGCCAGGAGCAGCCGGCCGGTGGAGTGCCCCAGCATGGTGCAATAAGGGTCGGCCAGGGCGGTCACGATGCGCTCGGTCATGGCCTCCTGGGCCAGGCTAAACTGGGAGTGGATGGAGGCGATGACAAAATCAAAATTTTTTAAGATGTCGTCGGGGTAATCCAGGGAGCCGTCTCCCAGGATGTCCGATTCTACGCCCCAGAACAGGGTAAAGTCGGGATGTTCCCGCCGCCGGGACTCCACGTCCTCCCTTTGCCGCTCCAGGTCCGGAGGTTTCAGCCCCCCGGCGTAATAGGCCGACTGGCTGTGGTCCGAGAGCCCCAGGTAGTTCCAGCCCCGCTGTTTGGCGGCGGTGACCAGCTCCTCCAGGGAGTTGACGCCGTCGCTGTAGTAGGAGTGGACGTGGAAGCACCCCCGGACCTCCTCCGGGGCAATGAGGCGAGGCAGGCGATTTTGTGCCCCGGCCTCGATCTCCCCCAGGCCCTCCCGCAACTCTGGGGGTATCAGGGGCAATCCCAGGCGCCGGTAGATGTCGGTCTCTTCCCGGCAGGGCTGGAGGCGGCCTGCGTCCCACAATCCCTGGGGGGTGAGCTCCAGGTTATGCTCCCGGGCCAGGTTTTGCAGGCCCTGGAAGTGGACGTCGTTGCCGGTGGCCGCGAGCCAGGCGGCCCCGAAGGCCTCGGGCGCGGCCAGGGTCAGCGTCAGGGGCACCCCCTGGGGCAGGGTGGTTGTAGCCAGGCCGGGGTGGGCCACCACAAATTCGGCGCCCACAACCTTTTCCAGTTCGGCCAGGACCCGTTCCGGATGGCCGGTGGCGGCCGCCAGGTCAATGGCGCCGGCCACCTCCAGGCGGCGGCGCACCGGGCCGGCCACCTCGAGACGGAGCAGGCCGGAGACGCTCCGCCACCGGGTCGCCAGGGATTCGGCCAGGGGCAGGAGGTCCCCCAGGCGGAAAAGCCCGGCGTAACGCTTCAAGCTGGCCAAGCCGGCCTTGAATCTTCTCCTGGGATTTGGCCCCGAAGCCGGGAAGCGCGGCCAGGCGGTTCTCCCGGCAGGCATACTCCAACTCACCCAGAGCTGGTGATGTGCAGTTCGTCAACCAGCGCCCGGGCCTTTTTGGGGCCCAATCCCGGCACCCGGAGCAGTTCCAGGAGCCCCGGCGGGGTCTGGGTCCGGAGTTGCCGGTGGAGGTCCGCTTCCCCCCGGGTGAGCAGTTCTCCGATGACCCCGGCCAGGGATTTGCCGATGCCCTTGACGTGGGCCAGTTCACCCGAGCTCAGGGCCGCGTCCAGGTCCCCCGGGAAGGTGAGCACCGCCCGGGCCCCGGCCTCAAAGGCCCTCACCTTGAAAGGGTTTTCCCCGGCCAACTCCAAGAGGAGAGCGATCTCCTCCAGGACGGCCGCCACCTCTTTCTTGTCCATAGCTATCAGCTTTCAGCAGTCGGCTATCAGCAAAAACCAGGACTTATCCACATCGGAGCGCTGACGCTTAAATAAACCGTATTGATTTAACTCATTGCTTAAATTAAAAAAGCTGACCGCTGATAGCTGAAGGCTTTCTCTTGCCTCAAAACCGGCTGGCCAGGGTCAGGACCGTGTCCACGTAGGCATCGGAGTGATTGTAGCTATAGACGGCCCGCCGCCAGGAGGCGCGGTTTTGGCACGAAAAGCCGCTCTTGTGGAGATAGCAGGCGATGCTGAAGATGGCGTCGTCATGGGTGAACAGGTCCACCGGGCCTTTGCCGTTGGCCGCCACCCCGCACCGGTCAGGCTGGAGGGCAGAAACTGGCAATAGCCCATGGCCCCGGCCCAGGAGCCGCTCAGGGAAAAGGGGTCCACGTGGCGGGAAGCGCAGTATTTCAGGAAGACGGCCAGCTCCCGCCGGCCCCAGGCCGCCTTCTTTTTCAGGCGGTCCCGGGAAGCGGTCAGCCCCGCTTCCTTGATGACCTCGGGGGTGTCCATGACCGCCAGGGAGGCAAAGACGTTGAAGACCGGATATTTGCCGGTGTTGCTCCCCAGGTTCGACTCCACCGTGAGGATGCCCACGATGACCTCCGGGGCGACGCCGTATTGGGCCTCGGCCCGGCTCAGGGTGGCCCGGTGCGCCTCCATATAGGCCCGCCCCTTGGCCGCCACTTCCGGGGTCATGAATTTCTTATAGATATCCGGGGATTCCTTGCCCAGGTAGGCGATCTTCCTGACCACCTCCGGCAGGAATTGGTTCCGGGGATCGGCGAAGGTCTTAAAGACGAAATCCTTATTCAACCCCTGGCGCACCAGGCTGTATTTCAGCCCCACGTAGGCCACGGGCTGGGCCTCGGCGCCCGCCCCCGGGGCCAATACCAGCACCCCCAGGAGGATGCCCGCCACCACCGACCAAAACCGGCTCCCCATCATGCTCTCCCCCTTGATCTCAGGGCTTAAAGCTACCTTGGTTTACCCGGAATTGTCAAGGCGGGCGCAGATTTCCTTAGGAGAAGAATCCAGCGACATTTCTATTTATATAGCTTGATTTTTTCTTGACAGGTGTTTATGTTTATATAAACTATATATCATGCCGAAACGGGAGGTATTATACAAAGGCAAATTTCACTTTGTGGAACTTGCTATCACCGCCAATGGCAGATCCCCTGGGAAGAAATTTTTAGAGGGTATCTCCAAAGACGATAGAGAAAAGATTCTGCGAGTCATAAAGCGCATGGCAGATGAAGGCAAAGTGGCCAACCGGGAGCAGTTCAAGAAAATTGAAGGTGAAGACTTTTTTGAATTTAAGAACTCCCAAATCAGGATGCCCTGTTATTTTCATGCGGCAGGCCGTTTAATCATTACACACGGTTTTATAAAAAAAGAGGACAGGATTAGGCCCGAAGAAATTGATCGAATGAAAAGGATTCGCGATGAATACGAAAAGAGAACCTGAAAAGACCTTGCTGGACAAATACCTGGAAGACCCCGAATTTGCCAGATTGATGGCCCAGGGGGATTTGATCATGGAAGTTACTGAAACTCTCTGTGAGCTTCTCGAAAAGGAAAAAATTTCCCGGAAAGAACTCGCCGACCGCTTGGGAAAAACCAAGGGGTTTGTCTCTCAATTGCTGAATGGCGGCCGGAATCTTACCCTGCGTACTGTGGCTGATATCCTGCATGTCTTAGGGTATAGAGCTTCCCTCACACCTTTTAAAGAAGGTGGGCAAAGACAAGAACGCAATGACCAAGAGAGAACTACCTATATACCTCCCAAGAGTCCTGAGGTTATTCAGGAGTCATTTGAATTTCCATACGCTGATGGATATTCTATAGAAAGGACCAGTGTTAACTAAGGGGTGGCACAATGAATAAGAATGCGATGTTGACGATAGATATCGGAAATCTTGATACGGAAATAGCTGCCCGGGTAGCTCAACATTATGTCCTTAAAGAAATTTATCTGGTGGACGCGAAAATCAACCGGGACCCGTTGATCGTGTCTCCCGAGACTCTTTCCCTGGAGCACAAATGCTACACGGACAGTCCTGCCACGTCCGATGCAGAGCAACATATATTCGTCTGCAATTTTCGGGTTGCCGCCTATGACGGCCAAGAACCGAGTAAACTCATTATGAAGATAGAGGCTTCCTTTTGCACTTCTTATGTCGAGAGATCTCAATCTGACCCTCTTATTCCCGATGATGATGGTTCTGCTGAAACTCTTCTCGCATATGTCGAACATTTTATGACGGTTAATCCTATTTCCCATGCCTGGCCGTATTGGCGCGAGTTCGTGCAGAGCATGAGTTCCCGCATGGGGTTTCCGGCCCTGACAGTGCCCCTGTTGGAAATCAGGCCGAAAAAATCCGCACCGAAAAAAGTCAAAAGTCAGTCGGTCAAAAAGCAGTCCCCCCGGCGCAAGAAGGTTAATGCGTAATCCTTTGTTTAACCTGACAAATTGATATAATGGCCGCAGAATCCATGCGGCCATCTTTTATTTACGGCTATCCCATGCCCAACCAGATTATTAATAGAAATATGAGCCAGCTCATTATAGAAAACCATCCCCTGGCGCCTTTGACCACCTGGCGGATCGGCGGGGCGGCGGCGCGGTTGGCCGCGCCCGCGGATCTGGAGGATGTCTGGGGGCTGATGCGCCTGGCCTACGACCGGGGCTGGCCGCTGTTCTTCCTGGGGCGGGGGTCGAACGTGCTCATCGACGACGCCGGGCTGCCGGGGTTGACACTGCATCTGGCCAAAAGCCTTCAGAGTCTGACGCGCCAGGGCGACACCCTGCGGGCCGGGGCCGGCGTGTCCCTGCCCCGGCTGGCCCAGGCCGCGGCCCGGCTGGGTTTTGCCGGGTTCGAGTTTCTGGCCGGCATCCCCGGCACTGTGGGCGCGGCGGTGCGCCTCAACGTGGGGGCCGAGGGGTGAAAGCCTGGCCGGGGTCCTGCAGCGGCGTCTGGGTGGCCACGCCGCAATTGCAACTCCTGGAATTGACTCCCCTGGAGACTGGGCCTGGGCTACCGTTCCTCGCTGCTGCTCAACTTCCCCCACTGGCTGGTGGTGGAGGCGGAATTTCTCCTCTCGCACCCCGCCGGCCCCGAAGCCATCCAGGCCCGCATGGCGGCCTTAATCGCCCAACGCAAAACCCGGCAGCCCGCCAACCCCAGAAGCTGCGGCAGCGTCTTTAAAAACCCGGCCGGGGGGCCCGCCGCGGGCCGGCTCATCGAGGCGGCCGGGTTCAAGGGGCACCGCTTCGGGGACGCGGTGGTCTCCCGGAAACATGCCAACTTCATCCTCAATGCCGGGCCACGCCACCGCGGCCCAGGTCAAGGCCCTGATGGCCGAAATTCAGGAACAAGTCTGGCGGACCCAGGGGGTGGCCCTGGATCGGGAAGTGATCTGGCTGCCGGAGGATTTGGCGTGAGGGGTTATGCCTTGGTTATGCCGGGGCGGGTTTGAAACCCGCCGCTTTGGGGAATGTCACTATCGTTGTGTTTCAGAAAAATCTTCGCAAACTCACTATTGCCTCTACCCAGCGAATTCGTGGCGGGAACTCACCCGCAAGTGCGCCCACCTAGGACGGACACACGGGTCCGCCCCTGCATCCCCCTGGACCTTCCTGCGATTATCAGGCCTGGGCCAGGGGCAGGCGGATGGTGCAGGTGGTGCCGTTGTCCACTTCGCTCTCGATGGTAATCTCGCCCTGATGCTGGGCAATGAGGCCCCGGCAGATGGTCAGGCCCAAACCGGTGCCCCCCGGCTTGGTGGTGAAAAACGGGGTGAAGAGATTGGGCACCTGCTCCGGAGGGATGCCGCTGGCCGGTATCGGTAATTTTGAGTACCAGGTCGTCACCCCGGACCTCGACGTTGACGGTCAAGTCGCCGCCCTCGGGCATGGCCTCCAGGGCATTCTTAAAGAGATTGATCAGCACCTGGCGGATCTGGCCGGAGTCAAAGGCAAACGGCGGAATTCGGCCCTGGGCCTGGAGATGAAAGGCCACGGCCCGCTCTTTGAAGCTGCTGTCCATGAGTTCCGCCACTTCTCGAATCAGGGCCAGGAGGTCCCCCACGGTTTTTTTGGGCGGCGCGCCCCGGGTGAAGGTGCTCATGTCGGTTAAAAACTTCTCCAACCGCTGCACCTCCTGATAGATGAGGGTCAATTTGCGTCGGGCGTCCTCGGGAAGATCGGGCAGCCGCCCCAGTTGGGCGGCAAACCCCCCGATGGTGATCAGGGGATTCTTGATCTCATGACTGATATGGGCCACCATCTTGCCCAGGGTGGCCAGGCGTTCGCTCCGGAGGAGTTCCATCTCCAGCCGCCGCCGTTCCCGGAGGTCCCTGAAATAGCCGACGATACCGACCTCCCGCCCGTCTTCATGCAGGAGGCGGGCCGACAGCCAGATGGGCACCAGGAAGCCGTCCTTATGGCGGGCCTGGGTTTCATAATTTTCCAATATGCCCACACCCCCTTGGGTGGGGTCGTAAATCAACCGTTTGATTTCATGAGCGGTTTTGTTCGGATAGAATTGGTAGACCTTGATTTTGCCAATAACTTCTTCCGGGTCGTACCCCAGGATTTTACCGGCGCCGTCGTTGAAGATGAGGACGTTTCCCAGCAGGTCATTGACGATGATCCCATCCATGGAGGCCTGGATCAGGTTGCGCTCCAGTTCGTCCATCTGCCGGACCTGGGATTCCAGCCGGAAGCGGTCGGTGACGTCCCGGAGAGACCACAGGGTCCAGGTGGCCCCGCCGGCTCCCTCCAGGTGGTACAGGGTGCACTCATAGACATGGGTCTTGCCCTCGGCCTCCCGGGTCAGGAGGGTGCGGGCCGGATACCAGGGGCTCAATTCCTCGGGGCAGAAACCCACCGCAACATTGTCGCTACCCAGAAAGGGCGTCCCCAAATCCTGACAGGAACGGCCACTGATTGTTTCCCACTTGAGACCGAAGTGCTTGAGAAACGAGGTGTTGGCATAAGTAATGCCAAGATCCTCGTCCAGCACCAGGGCATACATGTCGCCGAGGCTGTCCAGGAGCCGGGCAAACAGCCCCTCCGGCGGCTTGCGTATTAAGGTCCGGGGTGTCTGCGAGGAAGTCATATCCGTATTTTTTTAAATGTAGTGCCGTCAGGGGGGCGATGCAAGATTATTTTGGCCCGGGTCCGAGCCCTCTGATCAAATCACGGGTAAAAAGGTCTGGTTTTCACCTAAACCGCCAGGGCGCCGGTTCACGGAAACGGTTAGAAAAAATCGGTGAGGTAGGGGTTGTTGACTTTTTCTTCCCCCAGGGTGGAGGTCGGGGTCTCGCCATAGTCATGGCCGGGCCAGATGCGGGTGTCGTCCGGCAGGGGCATGATTTTTTCTTCCAGGGAGGCGATGAGTTGGTCCAGGGACCCCCCTGGCAGGTCGGTGCGTCCCGCCGCGCTGACAAACAACGTGTCCCCGGTGAACAAATGCCCGGGAAAGGCCAGGCAGATGGCCCCCGGGAGTATGGCCCGGGGTATGGAGGACCAGGGCCGGACAGGCGCCCAGGGGGATATGGTCGCCGTCGTTCACCAGCACGTCCGCCCGGGTCAGGGGCGGAAAGCCTTCGGCCCGGGCCGCGGCCTGCATCGCAGGCGTCCGGAAGAATTCCCAGTCCAACCGGTGGATGACGATCCGGGCGCCGGTGGCCTCGGCCCAGGCATCGTTACCGGCGGTATGGTCGGCATGCCCGTGGGTATTGACGATCCAGGAGAGCCGCCAGCCTTCTTCCCGGAGTTTGGCCGACAACTCGTCAGAAGGCCCCCCCGGGTCGATGAGCAGGGCTTCGCCTGAGTCCTCGCAGGCCACCAGGTAGGAAATCACCTGGAGGGGGCCGGTGGCGGCCGCAGTGATGCTGAGGCGCACGGGTTATCTCTCCAGCCGCCCGGACCGGCAGATCATCTGCCCAAAAACCCAAAGACCATCTGCTGGTTGCGCAGGGCGTAAATTTCCGACTTGATGGAGCGCTTGTGGGCCTGTTCGAATTCCGCCTTGGCTTGCCGCTGGTATTGCCGGTAGAGGTCCGGCTGGGTCAGCTCAATCTTGGCGGCCTTCTGCTGTTTTTCTTCCGCCGACTTGATCAGGCGCTCCGCCTGGGCCAATTCATCCGCGGCCAGCTTCTGGTTGATGGACTCCTGCTGGATCTCCTGGTCGGTCAGGGCCCGGTCCGCCTGCTGGGGGCCGCACTCTTTCTGCAGGATGGTGAACAGGGAGTTGGCCTCTTTCGCCTGGGACTTGGCTTCGGCCGTATAGCCTGCGGTCAGTTTCTTTTCGGCGTTATCCAGCAGCTTCACGGCCCGTTTGTAAAGGATAGCGTGATCGGGGCCGCACTTGGCCGGGGCTTTCTGAGCCAGGACTGCACCTGAAAACACCAACACCAAAAAGGTTCCTAAAACTATCGAGACAAACTGGGAGCGAATCATAATAGCGTCCTTTGTCAATGCAGCTGAAAAGTTTCGGTGATGGCCCGCTGCAACCGGGGTCGGTAGATCAGGTCAAAAGCCGTTTCTTTCCCGGGGAACAGCATCAAGGCCTGGCTGCGGAGGTTCTGCACCACGTGCGCCGCCTGGGGCAGGGTGAAAGACCCGGACCGGATTTCCTGGAGGGCCAGGTCCACCATAAAGCGCAGGTATCTCAACTTCCGGTTTTCTTCACGGATAGCCTGGCGTCGGGCCGCCTCGTTCATATCCACTAAGGGAATTCTCCCGGCAAACTTGCGAGGGCCAAAGTTGGGGGAGCCTTGCTGCTCCCCGGTTTATCCGCCCCGCCGCAGGTCACCGAACGGAGCTTATTCTAACTTGGCCGCCTGGCCCTGTAAAGGGGAAAGCCTGACCTCCTTGGGGACGTTGGAGGTGACAGGGGTGGTGGGGGTGGGTGCAGCCCCGGCCTTGGTGATGTCCTGGGCGAGGCCCGACCTGGTCTTGAGGATGGGGGGCACCTTATCCCAATCGATGCGATCGGTAATATTGTAGTAATCGGCCATATCCTTGACCCATTCCAGGGAGTGCAACTCCCACCCGTAAATATTGGGAAGGGCCTCGAGATACACCTGGCCTTGCGGGGTAAGAGCCAGTTTGATGGGCCGGTACAGGATCTTCACCGTGGTGCCCACGTTTACCTGGGGGAAGAGCTTCTCGATCTCCTGGGGTAGCATACGGATGCAGCCGTGGGACACGTAGTAGCCCACGGTCCAGGGGCGGTTGGTGGCATGAATGCCCACCCCGGAGGCCGTGGTCCCCAGCCAGAATTTTCCCAGGGGATTCTTGGGGCCGGGGGGGACCTTCGTCTGCACATCATAACCCTTTTCGTCCATCTCCTCCTGGATGGAAGGCGGCACGTTCCATATGGGGTTCTTGCGCTTTTCGTAGATCTTATAGGTCCCCGTGGGCGTGGGCCAACTGGGCCGGCCCACGGCCAGGGCATAGCGCCGCTGATAGGCCCCATTCTTGAAATAGTACAGACGCAGTTCCGGCAAATTGATGAGCAGCCCGTTTTGCAGCTCCGTGGGCACGATGTGCCGGTTGTTGATCTTGATCACCATGCCGGGTTTCAGCTTATAGGGCTTTTTCAGGCAATTGTGCCGGACCACAGACCCCCAGCTCACCCCCTGCTCCAGGGCGAAGCGGTCCACGCTGGTGCGTTTCTCCACGACAATCTCTTGCTCGCCGCCGGCCACCTGGTGATAGAGAGGCGGGGCCGATTGGGCGCCGGCCAGCTGCACTCCCGCCAGAAGAACCGATACAATCAACCATACTCTTAAAGCCATCTCAATATTCAACCTCTGCTTCATAAGGAAAATGATCGGAAGGATAGCGCCCTTCCTGATTATCCGTAACGATGGCCACCCGCCGGACCACAAAAGGCGGCGTTGTCAGAATCCAGTCGATGCGGCTGCCCCGGGGCCGGCCATCGAACCCGTGCTCGGTGGTAGCCTCCTCTTCCGGAGGATGCACCTGCCTCCAGGTATCCTGAAGGGGGCTGTCCCCGCCGATGAATTTCCGGTACACCGTCTCATCCGGCGATTCATTAAAATCTCCCACCAAAATCAGGGGCAGATGCAGGGGAAAGAAAAACTCCCGGATCATCCGGGCGCCCTCACGCCGGGCCGCCTCCGAGATATGATCCAGATGCGTGTCGATGAAATAAAACTGTTCAGCCCGGCCCTTTTCCCGAAACCGGCCATAGGTGACCATGCGGGGAAAGGCCGAGCCCCAGCTCAGGCTCCGGTGCACCTGGGGGGTCTCGGACAGCCAGAATTCATTGCTCTCCTCCACCTCCAGCCGTTCCTCCCGATAAAAAATGGTGGGATACTGGCAGGTGGGGTCCAGCGGGCGATGGGCCGTCAACGGCCGATAGCCGGTCAGATGGTCCTCCAGGTAGTGAAGCTGGGGCACGGTGCCCTCCTGGGTCCCCAACAGGTCCGGCCGATGGTTGCCGATAAGCCCCACCACCATTTCCTTCCGAAACTCCCACGCATCGGGGCCGTCCTGGGGCGTGGCAAACCTCAGATTAAACGTCATCAGGCGCATAGCCACCCTCAACCGAACCCCACCCGCAAGGGCTGCGGGAACAACAGGTCCTGGGAAGTCCGTAAAAAGTAGGCGTCGGTCATGGAGGCCAGGAAATCCCGGACGATTTCCCCCGGCTGCCGGGACTCCCGGTAACCGGGTTCCATGGCGGCCAAAAAATCCACCCAGATGGGCGAATCTTCCCGGCCTGCCTCCATATCCGCCAAAAACCGCTCGAACAGCTGGTGGAACAGGACCTCGATCTTGGGGGTTTCGGCCTTGATCCGGGGGTTGTCGTAAATCCGCCGGTAATTGAACTCCTTGAGCTTTTTTAAGAGCTGGCCGACCTCAGGACTGTAACCCACATAGTTCTTATCATAGCTGTGCGTGATGAGGTCCGCCACCAGGCTGTAGACTATGGCGCCGTTGGTCCGGCCCAGGTTCTGTCCGACCTCGGGGGGCAGTTCTTCCCGCTGCAGCAGCTTCAGGGTGATGGCATCCTCCAGGTCCCGGCCGATATAGCTGATGGTGTCCGCCAGGCGGACCACGCAGCCTTCCAGGGTCATGGGTTTCAAGGGCGCCTCCGGGTCGGCCAGCTTGGTCCGGATCTCCTCCTCCAAGTGCGCAAAGGTCTTGTCCCCCTGGGGAGAGAGGCGTTCCAAATGAGGTTCCCCGTCGTGGCAGAGGATGCCATCCAGGACCTGGAGGGAGAGGTTGAGACCCCGGCCCCGCTTTTCCAGCCGATCGAGGAACCAGACGCCCTGGATGCTGTGGAGAAAGGGGCCGACGCCGTGGGATTCGCAGAGGCCCGAAAGGATGCGCTCGCCGTCGTGGCCGAAGGGAGGGTGGCCGATGTCGTGGCCCAGGGCGATGGCCTCCAGGAGGTCCTCGTTCAGGCGGAGAAACTTGCCGATGGTCCGGGCGATCTTGGACAAAAGCTGGACGTGCAGCACCCGGTGGCTGATCTGCTCGTGGCTGATGAGGTAAAAAACCTGGGTTTTGTCGATGTAGCGGGTGTAAGCCCGGGAATGGAGGATGCGGTCGGCATCCACCGCGAAGTTCTGGCGGTGCCCAAGGGCGATGCGCTCTTCATAGCGCCGGCGGATGGCGGCAACACTCCTGGTGGCATAGGAAGCGAACCAGGCTTCCTCCTGCTTATCCAGGCATTGCCGTAATTCGGCTAAGTCGACCATGCGTACCCACTTCCCCTGCGGTATCATACCACAGGGCCGGTGAAGCCTCAAGCCCGGAACTCAACAATCACCCGTTGAACTTCCGGGTTTTCTGGTATATTTATAAAAAGATCAGCCAGGCTCGGGCGGCCCGAGACCGGCTTCATCCTGGCAGGCCTCAAATCTATCCAAGACAACCGGTAGGGGCGGTTGGCGAACCGCCCCCGCAAGACCATTGCTGGCAATTACACGCGAACCTGGCACGAAACCCCCGCCTCGGACTTCAGGGGCGTCGGCGGGAGCACGGCATTTCCTCCAACCCCATTTAACCAAAAGGAGAGGAACATGGTCAAGGTCTTGATGGAAAGGACGATTCGCGGGCAAAACGTGGGCCAAATCGTGCGCCTGTTGCGCCAACTCCGCGTTTTGGCCATGCAGCAGCCCGGCTATATCAGCGGCGAAACCCTGCATGGGGTGGACGACCCCAACTATTACCTGGTAATCAGCACCTGGGAATCCCTGGGACAGTGGCAAGACTGGTTCAACAACCCGGAACGCCAGAAATTGAGCGCCGAAATCGACGGCTACCTGGAATCTGCCACCCGGACCCGGGTAATGACCAACTAGGGTTGTCGAGCCGAAAATCCCCAGTCCCCTTCTCCTCCCGGCCCGGGAGGGGAAGGGCGGCATCTTCTCCTCTAGGGAAACTGCGACCTCTGCTCAAGTCTCCTGACCTGTCATTCTGAGGCAGCGAAGCGACCGAAGAATCGCATAATCCAAGAAAAAACGAGATCCTGCGCTCCGCTCAGGATGACAACACAGCTTTGCGCAGAGCTCTCAACTTGCAATCCTGCCGGTAAGTTATCTTCTGCAGGGGCGGACCCGGGTGTCCTCCTCAGGTTGAGGAAACCCCTGGGTGCCCCCTAGGACCTTCTCTCGAGCGCACCCTGGTATTGAGGGTTGCTTCCCGGATATATCTTCGCTTTGAGAGGTTTGGCCAGGGGCGGGAAGCCCCCCGCCAGGTTTATTTTGCCGGCGCCGCGGCCCCCAACAACAGCAGCGAGACCACAACCAGGACCACCAGCAGGATGATCATCAGGGCGTAGGAGTAGCGGCCGTTATAGGCGAACTGCCCCAGGACCGCGATAAAGCCCACCCACAAGAGCGCGTCGATGCAGAACCAGACGGTGAGGCCGCTGCCGGCCACAAACATCAGCAGGGCGAAGACGCAAAGAGGCAGCACCGCCCATAACATGATCTTCCTGCCCTCCAGGGACTTCACGGCGGCCGCGGCTTTCTTGACGTCTTCCTTATTGACCAGGTCTTTTTCGGCATTGAAGACATCATCCATGAACAACTCCGCCGGCTTGTCTCTCATGCTGGTATACGTCGCGGCTTTGGTTCCATAACGTAAAATCCCCAATTTCCGTAAGACATCCAGAAATTTCATCGCTCCCCCTCCTTGGCCCTGAGATTTATGGCCGCCTCCCCGGCGGCGCCGCCGGCCCTTGCCTCCTTATCGGGCATATTGACTGTAAAGACTAAAAATAGGCAAGTCCCCGGACCCCGGCGCCCAGTCAAAAAAGGTCCGGGAGGCGGATATGGCGTTTGCCAGGAGTTCCTTCCTCCTATTCCTTCTTCCCCCTGGGGGGGAGAGGGTCAGGGTGGGGGGGATACGAAAAACTATAGGCAACGGGTGCAATCCCCCCGGGACTCCCGGCCTGAAACCGCCGATAATTTTTTGCATTGCGGCGACTTCATGATATTATCTATCTTTTAAAGGAGTTAAACGTAAGAATAGGGAAAGTCTTTCCCGGGAATGCCATCGTGATGCGCGGCTGTACTTATCTGGAAGAGTTCCTGGCGTACCTGCGGGTGGAGCGGCAGATGTCGCCCCACACCCTGAGAAGCTACCGCCTGGACCTCAGCCAGTTTCTGGAATTTTGCTCCGGGCACCGGGAAGACCTGGAGTTGGCCCAGGTGACCTACCAGGACCTCCGGGCCTTTCTGGCCACCGCCCTGAAGCGGAACCGCAAGACCACGGTGGCCCGCAAGCTCTCGGCCCTGCGCACCTTTTTCAAATATTTGCAGCGCCAGGGGGTCGTCTCCCAGAACCCGGCCAAACTGGCCCCCAGCCCCAAGCTGGAAAAGGTCCTGCCCCACTACCTGAGCGTGGACGAGGCCTTTCACCTGCTGGGCGAGCCCCAGGGCGACGATTTCGGCACCTCACGGGATAAGGCCATCCTGGAGGTGTTCTACGGCGGGGGCTTGCGCCTGTCCGAGCTGGCCGGGCTCAGCCTGAAAGACCTGGAGCTGGCCTCCGGCGTCCTCCGGGTCTGGGGCAAAGGAGCCAAGGAGCGCCTGGCCTTTCTGGGCGAGCCGGCCAAGGCGGCGCTGTCGGCCTATCTGCCCCTGCGGCAGCGGCTCCTGGAGCAGCATCAGACCGACGGCGAAACCGCCCTGTTCCTCAATTCCCGGGGACGCCGCCTCTCCACCCGGGGGGTGGCCCGGGTGGTGGCCAAGTGGGTCAGGCTTTCGGGCCTCTCCCCGGGCCTGACGCCCCACGGCCTGCGCCACAGCTTCGCCACCCACCTGTTGGAGGGCAAAGCCGACCTCAGGGCCGTCCAGGAACTCCTGGGGCACGCCTCCATCTCCACCACCGGGCGTTACACCCATCTCAACCTGGACTACCTGATGGAAGAGTACGACAAGGCCCATCCACGGAGTAAGTGAGGAGGCGAAAAGGATCGGTGGGGCGGGCCTCTGTGCCCGCCAGGAGTGCGCCGGGCGCACCCTCAAGCAACTTCAGCAGTCCCGGGAGATGGACGTGAAGCTCCTTGTAATCATTGCCAGCGACGATGGTGAAACCATCTACAACGCCATGCGCCTGGCCAACGTGGCCCACGGCCAGGGCGATGAGGTGGCCGTCTTCATGCTGGGCAAAGGGGTGACCTTTGAACAGAGCGGCTCCGAGACCTTCAATGTCATGGGGGAGATGGAAAGGTTCGAAGGTGATTTTTACGTCTGAGGGGTGTGCCTCAAAGCCCACGGTCTGGTGGGCTCCGGCACCTGCCCCATCGGCTGGATGGACGATCTGTACCACCTGATCAAAGAAGCTGACCAGGTCCTGACCTTTTAGGCTGATGAGAAGCTTAGTCTCGTTCCCAAGCTCCTGCTTGGGAACGCTAATTTAAGTCCAAGCTCTGCTTGGACACTGATTGCTGATAGATCTGGCGTGCGCAGCACGCCCTATATTGCCTGATTGGCCTGGAGACAAACCGAGGCAACAGAGAAGCATGAACCGGTAAAACCTTTTTCTGTCTTTGCCTTTTCCCCTTTGCCTCGGCATGATTTGGGCTTGGAGGTTGAAAGCTACCCGATATGGTTGACCAGAGAAAATTCCGCGGCACCACCATCCTCATGGTGCGCCGGGGCGATCAGGTGGCGGTGGCCGGCGACGGCCAGGTCACCCTGGGCGACATGGTGATGAAGCACCATGCCAGGAAGGTCCGGAGGCTCTATCACGGCAAGATCATCGTGGGCTTTGCGGGCTCCGCGGCCGACGCCCTGACGCTCTTCGAGCGCCTGGAGGCCAAGCTGGAGAAGCACCAGGGCAACCTGGCCCGGTCGGTGGTGGAACTGGCCAAGGACTGGCGCACCGACAAGATCCTCCGGCGCCTGGAAGCCATGCTCCTGGCGGTGGACGCCACCGGGGCGCTGCTCATCTCCGGCACCGGCGACGTCATCGAGCCCGACGAAGGGGTGATGGCCATCGGCTCAGGCGGCCCCTACGCCCTGGCCGCGGCCCGGGCCCTGATGGCCCACACCAAGCTCTCCGCGGCGCACATCTGCCGGGAAGCCATGACCATCGCCGCCTCCCTGTGCGTTTATACGAATAGTGAGATTGTGATCGAGGAATTGTAGCAGGGGAATAAATGAAACCGGTCCGGTGGTCACCTCATGCCATAGATAACCTGGCCGACCGTGAAATTGACCGCGCCGCCGTGGAAAAGACCCTGGCCAATCCAGATTTCGTGGTTCCCGGCCAGTTACCACGGCTGGTTCTGATGCGCCGGTACTTCGATCAGGTATTGCAGCAAGAGATGCTACTCCGCATGGTAGTGGAGGAAACCTCGACCGAGAGGATAGTGATAACCGTCTACAAGACCTCACAAATTGCAAAATATTTAAAGGGGCTGGGGCCATGAAAATCATCTACGACCCGGAAACCGACTCGCTCACCATCACGTTGCGGCCGGATCGCATCAAGGAAAGCGATGAGGTTCGTCCGGGAGTCATTGCCGATTTCGGCTACGATGGCGGCATAGTCCGGTTGGAAATTTTGCAGGCTTCTAAGGTAGTGCAAAATGCACGGGAGATTCAATTCGCGATCAATACTTGAATTTTAGGGTGGGCAGTACCCGGCCTACACGATACTGTGGGGCGCGTCTCAGGCGCCGCTCTCTGGTGCGTAAGACGCCCCCGACATTTTTGCTGATGGCTGACAGCTGACCGCTTCTTTATAAAGGCAGGTAATCATGAAATTGCTCAAATTCCTCCCCGGCTCCGGGGATCATCTGACTCCCCGGGAGACCGTGGCGGAGTTGGACAAATATATCGTGGGGCAGAAGGACGCCAAGCGGGCCGTGGCCATTGCCCTGCGCAACCGCTGGCGGCGCCAGCAGATCCCCGAAATCCTCCGGGACGAAATCGCCCCCAAGAATATCATCATGATCGGCCCCACCGGCGTGGGCAAAACCGAAATCGCCCGGCGCCTGGCCAAGCTCACCGCCGTCCCCGTTCCTGAAGATCGAGGCCACCAAATTCACCGAGGTGGGCTACGTGGGCCGGGACGTGGAATCCATGGTCCGGGACCTGATGGAACTGGCCGTGGCCCAGGTCAAGGCCGAAGAGCGGGACAAGGTCCAGGCCAAGGCCGAAGCGGCGGTGGAAGAGCGGCTGCTGGACCTGCTGCTCCCCGGCTCGACCCCGGAGCCGGGCCATGAGGGGCTCGAAGATGAAGGCGTCATCGAAATGGCGGAGGACCGTAGCCCTGAAATTACGACGCCCACCTTCGAGAAAAGCGACGGCGGCAAAACCCGGGAAAAGCTGCGAGCCATGCTCCGGGCCGGACGCCTGGACGACCGCTTCGTGGAGCTGGAAGTCAGCCAGCGCACCACCCCGGTGGTGGAGATCTTTTCCGCCGCGGGCATGGAGGAGATGGACTTCAACTTCAAAGACATGCTGGGCAACCTCTTTCCCGGCAAGACCAAGCAGCGCAAAGTCAAGGTCTCGGAGGCCCGGGAATACCTGCTCCAGGAGGAAGCCGGCCGCCTCATCGACATGGACCGGGTGGTGGAGGAGGCCCGGCGCAAGGTGGAGCAAAACGGCATCATCTTTCTGGATGAGATCGACAAGATCGTCGGCCGGGACCAGCACCCGGGGGCCCGACGTCTCCCGGGAAGGGGTGCAGCGGGACCTGCTGCCCATCGTGGAAGGCACCACGGTGAACAGCAAGTACGGCATGCTGCGCACCGACCACATCCTGTTCATCGCCTCCGGGGCCTTCCACGTGTCCAAGCCGTCGGACCTGATCCCGGAGATGCAGGGCCGCTTCCCCATCCGGGTGGAACTCCACTCCCTGGGGGCCGAGGAGTTCGAACGCATCCTGACGGAGCCGGAAAACGCCCTGATCAAGCAGTACCAGGCCCTGATGGACACCGAAGGCATCCGGCTGACCTTTACGCCCGAGGCCATCAAGGAGATCGCCGCCCTGGCGACCAAGGTGAACGACCGCACCGAAAACATCGGGGCCCGGCGGCTCCACACGGTCATGGAAAAGCTGCTGGAGGAGATCTCCTTTACGGCCCCGGACCTGGCGGCCCAGGAGATCACCATCACCGACGCCTACGTCCGGGAACGCCTGGCCGCCCTCATCGAAGACGAGGATTTGAGCCGGTATATTCTGTAAAGATTGGGGGAAAAGGCGAAGAGGCGAAGAGGGCAAAAGGGCAAAAACTGCGGTTTCTTTTTCCCTTTTCGCCTTTTTCCCTTTTCCCCCGGCGGGATTTCGGTCTAAGGAGATCGTCATAACACCATGACCCAAGAATACATAAAAAAGGCCGAAATTTTCCTGGAGGCCCTGCCCTACATGCGCCACTTCCAGGGGCAGACCCTGGTGATCAAGTACGGCGGCGCCGCCATGCAGGAGCCGGAACTGAAGGCCGCCTTCGCCCAGGACATCACCCTGCTGCAGTACCTGGGCATCCACCCGGTGGTGGTGCACGGCGGCGGGCCCCAGATCGGCAAAGTGCTGGCCAAGATGGACATCCCCACCCGGTTCGTGGACGGCCTCCGGGTCACCGACGAGAGCACCATGGACGTGGTGGAGATGGTC
Source organism: uncultured delta proteobacterium (assembly GCA_963841475.1). Taxonomy (GTDB): domain Bacteria; phylum Desulfobacterota; class Desulfobaccia; order Desulfobaccales; family 0-14-0-80-60-11; genus 0-14-0-80-60-11. The sequence continues at coordinate 610,066 of CAWJCT010000004.1, read as the reverse complement.
CTGGCCGGCAAGATCAACAAGGAGATCGTCAACCTGATCAACACGGCCGGCGGCGCCGCCGTGGGGCTGAGCGGCAAAGACGGCCGTTGCTCAAGGCCCAGAAGATCGAGTTCTACCGCCCCCGGGAGGACGAGCCCCCGGAGATCATCGACATCGGCCTGGTGGGGGAAGTGACCGCGGTCAACACCGCCCTCATCGCGCACCCTGCAAGACCAGCACTTCATCCCGGTGATCGCGCCGGTGGGGGTGGGAGAAGCCGGCGAAACCTACAATATCAACGCCGACCTGGTGGCCGGGGCGGTGGCCAAGGCCATGGGCGCGGCCAAGCTGATCCTGCTCACCGACGTGGCCGGGGTCCTGGACGGGAGGGCCATCTCATCTCCAGCCTCACCCGCTTCCAGGCCATTGCCATGATGGATGAAGGGGTGGCCATCAAGGGCGGCATGATCCCCAAGATCAACTGCTGCCTGGAGGCCCTGGCGAAGGGCGTGGGCAAGGCCCACATCCTGGACGGCCGCACCCTCCACGCCCTGCTCCTGGAGATTTTTACCGACACCGGCATCGGCACGGAGATTGTGGGATAGTTCGAGTGAGCCGTTCAAAGTCTCATAACCTGCGTTCTAGGCATAAGCGACGAGAACTCAGTTCGAGAAATCCGGAATCCCGCTTTGACAGGATGAATTGCAGTTCCAAGCTCTCAGGCTAAGGTTCAAGTTACGGTTCTGAATCTTGAACTTTGAACTTTGAACTAATGCGGAGAAGGAATCGTGAATAATAACTGGAAAGAACGCGCCGATAAAGTCGTCATGAACACCTACGGCCGGCAGCCCCTGGTGCTGGTCAAGGGCGAGGGCTGCCGGGTCTGGGACGATACCGGCAAAGAATACCTGGACTTCGTGGCCGGGCTGGCGGTCTGTAACCTGGGCCATGCCCACCCGGCCATCGCCAAGGCCGCCGCGGCCCAACTGACCCAATTGGTCCACGTCTCCAACATCTACTACACCACCCCCATGGTGGAGCTGGCCGAAGCCCTGGTGCACTTGTCCTTTGCCGACCGGGTCTTTTTCGCCAACAGCGGCGCCGAAGTCAACGAAGGGGCCATCAAGCTGGTGCGGCGCTATTCCCAGGAACGCATCGGGCCCGGGCGGCACCGGATCATCTGCATGGAAAACTCCTTCCACGGCCGCACCCTGGGGGCGCTCTCCGCCACGGGCCAGGCCAAGTTCTGGCAGGGCTTCGACCCCTTGCTGCCGGGATTTTCCTTTGTGCCCTTTAACGACCTGGCGCGGTGGCCCGGTCGGTGGACGACACCGTCTGCGCCGTGATGCTGGAGCCCGTCCAGGGAGAAGGCGGCGTCAACCTGCCGTCCCCCGATTATTTCACCGGGCTTGCGGCAGTTGTGCGATGAGAAAGGCCTTGTGCTGATCCTGGATGAAATCCAGACCGGCCTGGGCCGCACCGGCACGCTCTTTGCCCATGAAAATTTCGGCATCACCCCGGATGTCATGACCCTGGCCAAGGGGTTGGCCAACGGCCTGCCCATGGGGGCGCTGTTGGCCACCGAAGACGGTAGCCGCGGCCTTCGTCCCCGGCACCCACGCCAGCACCTTCGGGGCCGGGCCGGTGGTGGCCGCGGCGGCCAAAACCGCCCTGGGCCTCTTGAGCGCGCCCGGAGTTTCTGGCCGAGGTGCGGGACCGGGGGGAATTTCTCCGGGAAAAGCTCGCGATTTCCAGCGCCGTTTTCCGGTCATTAAAGAAGTGCGGGGCCTGGGCCTCATGTGGGGCCTGGAACTGGCCCAGGAGGGGGCGCCGCTGGTGGCGGCCTGCCGGGAACGGGGCCTTTTGCTCAACTGCACCCAGGGCAACGTCATCCGGCTGCTGCCGCCTCTGGTGATCACCCCCGAAGAACTCGACGCCGCCCTGGCCATCCTGGCGGGAACGCGTTCAAGGCAGTGTTTCCATGACCCGGCACCTGTTGACCATTTGGATTTGAGCCGGGAAGAGATCGATCAGCCTTCTGGCCCGGGCCCGGGAACTCAAGGCCCTGCATAAGCAGCGGCCGGAACCCTGCGCCCCTTAAGGGAAAAACCGTGGCCATGATTTTCGACAAGCCCTCCACCCGCACCCGGGTCTCCTTTGAGGCGGGGATTGCCCAACTGGGGGGCGCCAGCATCTACCTGGCCCCGGGCCAGACCCAGATGTCCCGGAACGAGCCCGTGGCCGACACCGCCCGGGTGCTGTCCCGGTACGTGGACGGGGTGGTGGTGCGAACCTTCGCCCAGGAGACCGTGGCGGAACTGGCCCGGCACGCCACCATCCCGGTGGTCAACGGCCTGACCGACACCCACCACCCCTGCCAGGTGCTCAGCGACCTCATGACCATGGAGGAGCGCTTCGGCGATCTTACCGGGCTTAAGGTGGCCTGGGTGGGGGACGGCAACAACATGGCCAACTCCTGGATCACCGCGGCCATGCACCTGGATTTTCGCCCTGTACCTGGCCTGCCCGCCGGGCTACGAGCCCGACGCCGCCCTGCTGGCCCAGGCCCAGAAGCCCAGGGCGCCCGGGTCTACCTGGGCCAGGACCCCAAGGCGGCCGTGACCGGGGCCCAGGTGATCAACACCGACGTCTGGGCCTCCATGGGCCAGGAAGACGAGGCCGCGGCCCGCCAGGCAGGTTTTTAAACCTTATCAGGTGAATAGCCAGCTGATGAAACAGCCGCGCCCGAGGCCATCGTGCTCCACTGCCTGCCGGCCCACCGGGGCGAGGAAATCACCGCCGAGGTCCTGGACGGCCCCCAATCCGCGGTCTGGGACCAGGCGGAAAACCGCATGCACTTCCAGAAGGCGCTGCTGGAGTGGCTGCTGGGGTAAAGGGGGAAGAGGGAGGCATGATCTTGGGAGAGGGGGCAGGGGCCGTCGGCCCCTGCCCCCTCTCCCAAACCCTCTCCCCCAATCCCTTAAGTGGGTGGCACAGGCTTTCCAGCCTGTGCACCTCTAGGGTGGGCATTGCCCGCCATGTGCTGATTTCCGGGTTTCGGATTGGGAACCAGTTGACCAGGAGACAAAGCCTGATGAACACCTTCGGCAAGGTATTGGTTCTCGCCTTATTTTCCGGGCTGGTGCTCTGGGCTGCCCCTTCGCTGGCCGGTGAAGCCGGCACGGTGTCCTGCTCCACCCCCGGTTGCGGGTATCATGATCACCTGAAGATCGGCGGCGGTATGCGGACACCGGCGATGACCGGGTACTGCCGGTCTACCCAGACCTTTGTCAGCGTCAAACTGAACAACTGGGGCGAATACCGGAAAATTATCCCGACCTGCCCTGATTGTCCGGAGGCGATCCAGCCGATTTACGACGGCGGCGATGTTGCCAAGATTCCCTGTCCGAAATGCGGCCATTTAACGCTACACTATAAGAGAACCCTGATGTTCGACTGAGGCGGGGATTTCTTAGAATCCGACAACGTTATCTATCACCCCCCTCACCCCAATCCTCTCCCCCCGAAGCGGGTGGAGAGGGGGTAAGAGGAAAGAACTTTTTTGGGAAACTCCTCATTGACCACCATGGTCATTCTGAGCGGAGCGAAGAATCTCGCATCTTCAGGAGGTTGAGATCCTTCACTTCTTTCAGGATGACAGAAAAACAGTTTTGCCAGAGGCTCTTTTGGCAACCGCGATATTGACCCCGGAACCTTAAACCGGTCCCCTCATTTCCCCTCTCCCCCAATGGGGGAGAGGGCCAGGGTGAGGGGGAAGTAATCTTCGCGAAGCGTGAGATAAGTCAGCGAAGTTATGAACGGGTTTATATAAGCGGGGATAATTTTCACCCGTACGACCATAATTCGATCAATTCAGGATGGCATACCATGAGTGAAATCAAGAAAATCGTCCTGGCCTATTCCGGTGGCCTGGACACCTCGGTGATTCTCAAGTGGCTCAAGGAGAAGTATCAATGCCCGGTGGTGGCTTTTGCCGCCGACCTGGGCCAGGGCGACGAACTGGCGGAGGTGGCCGCCAAGGCCCGGGCCACCGGCGCCGACGAGGTCTTTATCGAGGACTTGAAGGAAGAGTTCGTCCGGGACTTCGTCTGGCCCATGTTCCGGGCCAACGCCCTCTATGAGGGGTCTTATCTCCTGGGCACCTCCATCGCCCGGCCCTTGATCGCCAAGGCCCAGGTGGAGGTGGCCAAAAAGACCGGCGCCGACGCCGTGAGCCACGGCGCCACCGGCAAAGGCAACGACCAGGTGCGCTTCGAGCTCACCTACCAGGCCCTGGCCCCGGACCTGAAAATTATCGTGCCCTGGCGGGAGTGGGACCTGGCGGGCCGGGCCGAGTGCATCGCCTACGCCCAGGCCCACGGCATCCCGGTGCCGGTTACTAAGGAAAAACCCTATTCCAGCGACCGGAACCTGCTGCACATCAGCTTCGAGGGCGGCATCCTGGAAGACCCCTGGGCCGAGCCCCCGGCGGACATGTTCGTGCTCACCAAATCGCCGGAGGCGGCCCCGGACCGGCCGCACTACGTGGAAATCGACTTCGAGCGCGGCGACCCCGTGGCGGTGGACGGCGTCGCCTTCAGCCCCGCGGCGCTCCTGGCCCGGCTCAACGACCTGGGCGGCGAACACGGCATCGGCCGGGTGGACCTGGTGGAAAACCGCTACGTGGGCCTCAAATCCCGGGGGGTGTACGAAACCCCGGGGGGCACCATCATCCGGGCGGCGCATATGGCGGTGGAATCCCTCACCCTGGACCGGGAAGTGATGCACCTGCGGAATTCCCTCATGCCCCGGTACGCCGAACTCGTCTATTACGGCTACTGGTACGCCCCGGAGCGCCAGGTCCTGCAAAAATTGATCGACGAGGCCCAGCAGCCCGTCACCGGCACGGCCCGGCTGAAACTCTATAAAGGCAACGTCACCGTGGTGGGACGTCAGGCCCCCAAATCCCTGTACCAACCGTCCCTGGTAACCTTCGAGGCCGGAGGGGATTATCAGCAGGCGGACGCCACCGGCTTCATCCGGTTGAACGCCCTGCGCCTGAAAATCGGCGCCAGGCTCGAAGGGAAGTGAGTTCACCGTTCAAGGTTTCACGTTCACAGTTTTCAGATACTGGTTTTCGCCTTTGAACTGCGAACCTTGAACTCTCTCCACGAAGGAGGCAGCTTCGCGTTATCTGGTTTCGGGGTTCTGTTGGGCCATGGGTCTGCTCATGGTCTTCTGGCGGCCCGGCCCCAACCTCTGGTTCGGAGTGCGGCTGCCCTGGACCCTGGCGGACCCCTACATCTGGAACAAGTCCTGGCGCCTGGCGTCCCGGCTGCTCATGGTCATGGGGATCACGGTGCTGATTTCCTGGCGGGCCTTTTGGGTCTCCACCGCCCACCTGGTGGGCCTGAGTTGCCTGTATACGGTGATTCTTTACCGCTGGAAATACGGCACCTGGCGCTTCTGGAAGGGACACGGCTGGATCAATTACCGCCCGGTGGCGCGTTGCCGCCGGTGCGGCCATTTCCACAGGCTGGACCGCGCTGACCAGTTGGCCCAGACCTCATGCCAAGCCTGCGGTGCACAATTGCCGGACCCCAACATCGGGCTCCGGGCACTCTGGCCGCCATGGCCTAAGAACGACCGATCGTCGACTAAATGAGGTAGCCATGAGAATGACCGGTATCGTTGCCGCGTTGCTGTTAGCCTTATCTCTCTTCACACCCGGCCAGGCCCGGTGCGACGAACTGAGCGAGTCCTATTTCCCCTTAAAAGAGGGCGCGCGATGGGAGTACACTGTCACCTCGACCCGGGGCCAAACCCAAAAATTACTCATAACCAATCTGGCCCCTCGGGAAGTGAAAGGCGTCAAAGTAACGCCGCGCAAATGGGAGTTGGGCGGATCGACTTTTTTCGAGTTAATGAAACAGGATGGTACCGGAGTCTACCGCTACGCCGAGCAGGTAAGCGAAACTGCGCCGCCAATCCTGGTTACCCCGATGGAATGCCATCTGAAGTTTCCCATCGCCCAGGGCAACGCCTGGGACATGGTCACCAAAGTGGGAAACAACTCTTTGACCGTCAGCCTGACGATTGAAAGTGTGGCGGATGAGGTCAAGGTCCCGGCCGGGACCTTCAGGGATTGCCTTGAGATAAAACAGGTGGGCGACAATAATACCGGCACCGCCGTCATCGGGTACGAGTGGTATGCCCCTAAGGTCGGCGTCGTCAAGAGCATGGTCACCATCAAGCAAAAAACCCCAGCGGGGACCACATCTGAAAACCGGAGCTACCAGTTGGTGTCCTTTAAACCCTGAGGGCCCGGGCCAGCCGATATGGCTAGTGCCGGGTTACGGAAATACCTGGCATTAAGGAATTGGCTTTCCCCTTCCCCTTGAGGGGGGAGGGTCAGGGAAGCGAACTCATAACCTGTTGTACTCGCGAATCGAGGCAACCAGCCTCCATAAGTCCTGGGATCAGAACCTTATAAGGAAGGTCGTATGGCGCAAAAACCCTGGGGCGGACGTTTCGAGGGCAAAACCGACAAGTCGGTGGAGGATTTTACCACCTCCCTGAGCTTTGACCGGCGTCTGGCCCGCCAGGATATTGCCGGTTCCATGGCCCACGCCCGGATGCTGGCCCAGCAGGGCATCATCAGCCCGGCGGAAGGGGACGAGATCGTGGCCGGGCTCACCGAGATTCGCCGGGAGATCGAGGCCGGGGAGTTCGAGTTCGACCCGGCCCTGGAAGACATCCACATGGCCATCGAATCCCGGCTCACCGCTCGGACGGGCGAGGTGGGCAAAAAACTCCACACCGCCCGGAGCCGGAACGACCAGGTGGCCCTGGACGTGCGCCTCTACCTGGCTGAGGAGGTGGAGGGCCTCATCCACGATCTCGCCGGCCTGCGCCGTGGCCGGGGTGCGCCTGGCCCACCTGCACCAGGGCGCCATCATGCCCGGCTACACCCATATGCAGCGGGCCCAGCCGATTCTCTTCGCCCACCATCTCCTGGCCTACGACGAGATGTGGCGCCGGGACAGCCAGCGCCTGCATGAATCCCTGGGCCGCATCAAAGTCTCGCCCCTGGGGGCTGCGGCCCTGGCCGGCACCACCTTTCCCATCGACCCGGCCGCGGTGGCCGCCCAGGTGGGTTTTCCCCGGGTCTTCAGCAACAGCCTGGACGCGGTGAGCGACCGGGATTTTCTGCTTGGAATTTGCTCGCCCATGCCAGTATCATCATGGTGCATCTGAGCCGCCTGTCGGAGGAACTCATCCTCTGGTCCGCCTCGGAGTTCGGGTTCGTGGCGCTCGCCCGACGCCTATGCCACCGGGTCTTCCATCATGCCCCAGAAAAAGAACCCCGACGTCCCGGAACTCATCCGGGGCAAAAGCGGCCGGGTGACGGGCCATCTCATGGGCCTGCTGATGATCATGAAGGGCCTGCCCCTGGCCTACAACCGGGACCTCCAGGAAGACAAGGAGCATGTTTTCGACACCGTGGACACGGTCAGGGCCTCAGTTCAATTGATGGCCGGGCCTGCTGGAAAATCTGACGGTACGCCCGGAGGCCATGGCCGCAGCCCTCCACGGCGGCTTTCTCACCGCCACCGACCTGGCCGACTACCTGGTGACCAAGGGCATCCCGTTTCGCACCGCCCACGAACAGGTGGGGAACACGGTGCGCCACGCCGAAGTCCAGGGCAAGGAACTGTGGGAGCTGAGTCTGGCGGAAATCCAGCAGTTTGCCCCCCGGGCCGAGCCCGACGTGTTTGACTGGCTCAAGCATCGAAAACTCCGTGGCCCGCCGCCGCTCCCCGGGCGGCACCGCCCCGGAACGGGTGGCCGAGGCCCTGGAACGGGCCGAAGCGGAAATAGGACTGAACCTGCATGAGCAAAAGATTTGATCCATGACCCTCTCCCTCAACCCCTTGCCGGGGGCTGGGAGGGGAGCTTGAGGGGAAGGTGGGGGGCCCCTTACGAAAAACGTCCCCCGGTCCTCCCCTCAAAATACTTTCTCTTCTCCCTCCTTTGCCTGGCGCTCCTGGCGGGCGCCTGCGGCAAGAAGATGACGCCCTTTGCCCCGGACCGGGTCTTGCCGGCGCCGGTGCGGGAGTTCCGCTTGGGCCAGGAAGGCAACGCCCTGGTCGTGAGCTGGCTCCTGCCCCGGGAAAATCTCCTGGGCCAGCCCCTGACCCAGGTCCAGGGCTGCCGGGTCTACCGGGCCGCGACGCAAGGGGTGTCGCCGGAGGCCCTGGCGTCCCGGGATTTCGTCCTGTATGCCGATATCGATCTGGCCTACCCCCAGCGGGGCGAGGTGCGGGGCGAGGCCATGCTCTTTAAGGACCGGGAGCTGGCGCCGGGCCACCGCTATTACTACCGGGTGGCGGCCTATGACCAGGACGGCTACCTGGGCGGCTGGTCCAAGACCTTGAGCCACGCCTGGGGGTGGCTGCCCCGGACTCCCCGGGATCTCAAGGCGGTCCCCGGGGACAAGATCGTGTCTCTGTCCTGGGCTCCCGTGACGACTTTGGAAGACGGCTCCCCGGCCAGGGACCTGGCGGGGTATCTGATCTACCGCCTCTCCGGCCAGGGCCCCTGGATTCGCCTGACGCCGGCCCCCGTGGTGAAGAATAATTTTCCAGGACGTGGCGGTGCTCAACGATGTGGAATATACTTATAAGGTTCAGGCGGTGCGCCGGGTGGGCGACGATCTGCTGGCCAGCCTCGATTCGGCCACCCAAAAAGCCATGCCGGAGAAGCGCACCCCGCCGCCGCCCGTACAAAATGTCCTGGCGGTGGCCACCTCCCAGGGGGTGGAACTCCGCTGGGAGCCTAGCCCGGTCCCGGACGTGGCCGGCTACCGGGTCTACCGGCGGAGTACCGGGGAGGAGAAATACACCCTCCTCACCCCGGAGTTGGACAAGAAGCCCTATTTCGTGGACGGCCAGGTGAAGCGGGGCCAGACGTACCATTACTACGTCACCGCGGTGGATGACTCGCCCCGGGCCAACGAAAGTCTGCCGTCCGAGACGATGCCGATAACGTATTAGCTGTCAGCTGTCAGCAGTTAGCTGTCAGTAAAAAAAGAATGGGAAAATCGTTTGCCGGTTCCCAGTTAAACATGAGCAAAGATTTTGGTGGCACAGGCTTTCCAGCCTGTGCCGGAACCGCCAAGGGTGGCGATTTTACCTATTTAAAAAATCCCCGAAGAACTTTTCCGGTCAGGAACCCAGGAACGTGAAAAGAACCTGGCTGCAGATTGCTAACTGCTAACCGCTAACTGCTAACCGCCAAAAGGTTTAATGAATGCATCACTTCCACTACCAATCAGGTGAACTCTACTGCGAAAACGTGCCCGTACGAAAAATCGCCGAGAAGGTGGGCACGCCTTTTTACGTTTACAGCGCCGGGACCCTGACGCATCATTTCAAGGTCTTCAACGCCGCCTTCGCCGAGTTTCCCCATATCGTCTGCTTTGCGGTGAAGGCCAACGCCAACCTGGCGATCCTGCGGCTATTCGGCCGGTTGGGCGCCGGGGCCGACATCGTCTCCGGGGGCGAACTCCACCGGGCCCTGGCGGCCGGGATGGACCCGGGCAAAATCGTCTACTCCGGAGTAGGCAAAAAGCCCGAAGAGATCAAGGCGGCCCTCAAGGCGAACATCCTGCTGTTCAACCTGGAGTCCTCCCAGGAATTGGAGGAGATCAACCGCATCGCCGGACGCCTGAAGTTGAAGGCCCGGGTGTCCCTGCGGATCAATCCGGATATCGATGCCCAGACCCATCCCTACATCTCCACCGGGCTCAAGAAGAACAAGTTCGGCATCGACCTCGAGCAGGCCCTGAAGGACTATAGCCGGGCCCGGGACCTGCCGCACCTCGAAGTGGTGGGGGTGGCCTGCCACATCGGCTCCCAGATCACCCAGGTATCGCCCTTTGTGGACGCCCTGGAGCGTCTGAAAGAGCTGATCGACCGCCTCCGGGCCCTGGATATCAGCATCCGCTACCTGGACCTGGGCGGCGGCCTGGGAATTCAATACCACGATCAGGAAGCCCCGCCGCACCCGGACGAGTACGGGCACCAGCTCCTGGAACACCTCAAGGGGCTGAAGTGCACCCTCATCCTGGAGCCCGGGCGGGTGCTGGTGGGCAACGCCGGCATCCTGGTGACCAAGGTGCTCTACACCAAGACCGGCGATAGCCAAGCATTTCATCATCGTGGACGCGGGCATGAACGACCTGGCCCGCCCCAGCCTCTACGGCTCCTATCCACGGCCTCTGGCCGGTGAAGGAGGGGGCCCATCCCCAGGTCAAGGCCTCCATCGTCGGCCCCATCTGCGAGACCGGGGATTTCCTGGCCAAGGACCGCCTCATGCCGGCCTTTGCCCCCGGGGAGCTGGTGGCGGTGATGAGCGCCGGGGCCTACGGCTTTTCCATGAGTTCCAACTACAACGCCCGGCCCCGGGTGGCCGAAATCTTGGTGCAGGATCAGGATTTTTATGTTATCAGAAAACGGGAAACTTTCCGCCAGCTTATCTGGGGGGAGTCTATCCCGGAGTTTTTAAAATCGTAGGGGCGCACCTGGGTGTGCGCCCATTGAGGGTGGACACCTAAATCCGCCCCTGCAAAAACATGAAGAACCGTATCCCCTTTTACAAGATGCACGGCGGCGGCAACGATTTCGTGCTCATCGACCACCGGGACCGCTTCATCCCTGAGGCCGGGCAGCCGCAGTTTGCCCGGCGGGCCTGCCATCGCCAGTTGGGGGCCGGGGCCGACGGCCTGATCCTCATCGAGGCCTCCTCTACCGCAGATTTCCGCTGGCGCTTTTATAACGCCGACGGCTCCGAGCCCGAGATGTGCGGCAACGGCGGCCGCTGCGCCGCCCGGTTCGCGGTCCTGAACCGGCATCGCCCCGCCTGAGCTGTCCTTTGAAACCCTGGCCGGCATCATCAAGGCCGAAGTCAAGGGCCGCCGGGTCAAGCTGCTCATGGCCGGGGTGGGGGAGGTTCGCCTGGATCAGACCATCCCCCTGGAGGATGCCACCCTGGTGGGCCATTTCATCCGGGTGGGCGTGCCCCACGTGGCCGTGCCGGTGAGCCGACCTGGAGGCCGCGCCCGTCACCGCACTGGGGCCGGGCGGTCCGCTTCCATCCGATTTGTTTGCCCCGGCGGGCACCAACGTCAATTTTATCCAGGTGGAAGGCCCCCAAGCCTTAAGAATCCGCACCTATGAGCGGGGGGTGGAGGACGAAACCCTGGCCTGCGGCACCGGCTCGGTGGCCTCGGCCCTGATCGCCGCCCGCCTGGGGCAGGTGGGCTCCCCGGTGACCGTCCACACCCGGGGCGGCGAAGCCCTGACCATCTATTTTACGCCCCAAGGGGAGACCTTTAGCCGAGGTCTTCCTGGAAGGCAACGCCCTGGTAGTTTACCAGGGCGAACTGTGGGTCGACGAACTCGAGTAAGGAGGTAGCCACCATGTTCAAGGGAGCCTTCACCGCCATTGTCACTCCCTTCAAGAACGGCCAGTTTGACGAAGCGGCCTACCGGGAGCTCATCGAGTTCCAGGTTAAGGGAGGCATCCATGGCATCGTACCCTGCGGCACCACCGGCGAATCCCCCACCTTGTCCCACGCCGAGCACAAACGGGTGGTGGAGACCTGCATTGACCAGGTGAAAAAACGGGTGATGGTGATCGCCGGGTCCGGCTCCAACAATACCGCCGAGTCCCTGGAACTGACCCAGCACGCCCAGCAGGCCGGGGCGGATGCGGCCCTGATGATCACTCCTTACTACAATAAGCCGACCCAGGAAGGGCTCTTTCAGCACTATAAGACCGTGGCGTCCCAGACCAAGATCCCCATCGTGGTCTATAACGTGCCGGGGCGCACCAGCCTCAACCTGCTGCCCGAAACCATGGCCCGCCTGGCGGATATCCCCAATATCGTGGGCCTCAAGGACGCCACCGGCGACCTGAAGCAGGGCTGCCAAGACCCTGGAGCTCTGCGGCGACAAGATCACCGTGCTCTCCGGGGACGACTTCACCACGTTGCCGCTGCTGTGCGTGGGCGGCATAGGGGTGATTTCGGTGGTCTCCAACGTGGCGCCCGCCGACATGGCGGGCATGTGCAACGCCTTCTTCGCCGGCGACCTGGCCCAGGCCCGGAAACTGCATTACAAAATGTGGCCCCTGACGGAGTCCATGTTCTTCGAGACCAACCCCGTCCCGGTCAAGACCGCCCTGAAACTGATGGGCAAAATCACCGGCGAGGTGCGGCAGCCGCTGTGGCCCATGTCCGACGGCCAACGAAGACAAGCTGCGCCAGGTGATGCAGAAGTATGGACTGATTAAATAGAAACGGCATCGTAGGGGCGGGTTTTAAACCCGCCTCTACCAGGCTTCCCCAAGTAAACTTTCGGAGGTTTTATGATCAAAGCCATCGTCACCGGCGTGGCGGGGCGCATGGGCGGCCGCATCGTGCATATGATGGAGGCGGCGGACGGGCATCCAGCTGGTGGGGGCCTTGGAGTCGCCGGGCCATGCCGCAGTGGGCAAAGATGTGGGCGAGGTCGTGGGGCTCCCCCCCAAGGGGATCAAGGTGGTGGACTCCCTGGAGCAGGTCCTGCCCGAAGCCGAGGTGGTCATCGAGTTCACCCATCCCGAGCCGTCCCTGGCCCATCTCAACGCAGTAGCCGACGCCGGCAAGGCCATGGTGCTGGGAACCACCGGGTTTTCCCCGCCCCAGATCGCCGAGATTCACGCCCTGGCCTCCCGGGCCCACCTGGTCTTCGCCCCCAACATGAGCGTCGGGGTCAATCTGATGTTCAAGGTGGTGGCGGACGTCGCCCGGGTGCTGGGCGACGGCTACGACGTGGAGATCGTCGAGGCCCACCACCGCCTGAAAAAAGACGCCCCCAGCGGCACCGCCATCAAGTTGGGGCAGGTCATCGCCCACGCCCTGGACCGGGAACTGGAAAAGGTCGGGGTCTATGCCCGCCACGGCATCATCGGCCAGCGCACCGATGCCGAGATCGGCATCCAGACGGTGCGGGCCGGAGACATCGTCGGGGAGCACACGGTGCTCTTCGGCGGCATGGGCGAGCGCCTGGAGATCATTCACCGGGCCCACAGCCGGGACAATTTCGCCCGGGGCGCGGTGCGGGCGGCCCAGTGGGTGGTCACCCAGCCGCCGGGCCTGTATGACATGCAGGATGTGTTGGGGTTGAAATAGGCTTATAGGGCGGCCTATGGCCGCCGAAATGGGATGGCGGGCGCGGCCCGCCCTTTACATGAGAGCTTGCGCCTTCCCCCCCTTTGAAAAAGGGGGGCAGGGGGGATTTTTTTTAGGTTATATTCACTAATCGGAAAATATAATGCGCATCGTCCGTTTTGAAAAAGAAGGCCGGTCCGGCTACGGCATCCTGGAAGGCGAGCAAATCTCGGTTTTGTGGGGCACGCCCTATGATGATGGTCTGAAAAATACCACCGGGGAGGTCATGTCCCTGCCGGAGGTGAAGCTCCTGGCGCCCTGCGAGCCCAGCAAGATCGTGGCCCTGGGGTTGAACTACCGGGACCACGCCCAGGAGTTCGGCCACCCCATCCCGGAGGAGCCTTTGCTCTTCCTGAAACCCTCCACCGCAGTGATCGGCCCCGACGATGACATCGTCTATCCGGCCATGTCCCGGCGGGTGGACTACGAAGCGGAACTGGCCGTGGTCATCGGGCGCACCTGCTCTCACGTGCCGGAAGGCAGAGGCGCTGGACTATATCCTGGGTTATACCTGCATCAATGACGTCACCGCCCGGGATTTGCAGAAAAAAGACGGGCAATGGACCCGGGCCAAGGGTTTTGACACCTTTGCGCCCCTGGGCCCCTGGATCGAAACGGAGATCGCCGACCCGGGCAACCTGACGGTGGAGGCCTACCTGAACGGGGAGCGCCGGCAGCACTCCAACACCAAAACCTGATCTTCGGGGTGGCGGCGCAAGTGGCCTTTATCTCCCGGATCATGACGCTCCTGCCCGGCGACGTCATCGCCACCGGCACGCCATCGGGTATCGGCCCCATGCAGCCCGGCGACGTGGTGGAGATCCGAGTGGAAGGCATCGGCACCCTGCGAAATCGCCTTGTCTCTGCTTATCGGAGCAGCACAGCTTATCACGAGCTATTCATAGATCAGGAAGGCTCAAAGTCCCCCTGGGAAAAGGGGGATTCAGGGGGATTTTTAGGCGCTTATAAAATCCCCCTAACCCCCCTTTAAAAAAGGGGGGAACCAAAGCAGCTTTAAATTAATGCGCGAAAATTATGCAATGAGTGCCAGTTGCAGAAAGGGTACACTAAATGACGCAATTTTTTAAACCCGCGGCCCGCCTGGGCCTGATTCCGCCCTATCTCTTTCAGAAGCCATTGACGACAAGAAGGCCGAAGTCAAGGCCCGGGGGGTGGATATCATCGACCTGGGCGTGGGCGACCCGGACCTGCCCACCCCCGCCTTCATCGTCGATAAGATGATCGAGGCGGTGCAGGACCCCGGAAACCCACCACTACCCGGCCTACTCCGGCATGAACCTCTTCCGGGAGGCGGTGGCCCGCTGGTATCAGGGGCGTTTCGGGGTGGACCTGGACCCGGAGAGCGAAGTCCTCACCCTCATCGGCTCCAAGGAAGGCATCGCCCATCTGCCCCTGGGGATCAACAACCCCGAGGACATTAATCTCATGACCTCCCCGGGCTACCCGGTCTACCAGATGGGCACCCTGTTCGCCGGCGGCTATTGCCATTTTCTGCCCCTCAGCCGGGAGAACCGCTTTCTTGCCGGATCTGGACGCACATTCCGCCCCTGGTGGCCCGGGACGCCAAGGCGCTTGTTTTTCAATTACCCCAACAACCCCACCGCGGCGGTGGCGGATAAGGAGTTTTTCGCCAAGGTGGTGGATTTCTGCAAGGAACATCAAGATCGTCGCGGTCCACGACGCCGCCTACACCGAACTGGCCTACGACGGCTTCAAGCCCCCCAGTTTTCTGGAGGTGCCCGGCGCCAAAGAGATCGGCATCGAGTTCCATTCGCTGTCCAAGACCTACAACATGACCGGCTGGCGCCTGGGGATGGCGGTGGGCAACGCGGCGAAGTGTTGGCGGCCCTGGGCAAGATTAAGAGCAACATCGACTCCGGGGCCTTCGACGCCATCCAGTTTGCCGGCATCGCCGCCCTGGATTCGGACCAGAGCTGCGTCCGGGAAAATTGCGCCATTCTCCAGGAACGCCGGGACCTCCTGGTGGGCGGCTTGCAAAAGTTGGGCTACGACGTGGAGCCGCCCAAGGCCACCTTCTATGTCTGGCTGACGACTCCCCCGGGTTTCACCTCCATGGCTTTCACCACCCACCTGCTGGAGAAGGCCGGGATCGTCACCATCCCCGGCAACGGTCTCGGGGCCCCGGGCGAAGGCTACGTCCGCCTGGCCCTGACGGTGCCCAAGGAGCGCCTGGCAGAGGCCCTGGCCCGCCTGGCGCGGCTGGGGTAAAGCACCGAGTCAACGGAGGGGGGCCAGGGGCTGTTTCATAAGGGGCTCCTACACTTACAAAAGCCCCAAAAATCCTCCCTCTACCCAACTTCCTACCGGGCGGATCACGATGCAAGGCCTGGCGCCCTCCAGGGCTTGATAAATCAAGGCCCCGCAAAATTTAGACCGTTCGCTGCACCCTCATAACCGATGGATAATTCGCCAAATAGCAAAAACTGGCTGGAAAGAAATCCCAAGAAAATCATCGGGCTCATTGTGCTCCTGGCCATCGGCTGCCTGGCCGTGGTGACCGAAAAGATCCTGGCCAGCCGAAACCATGGCCAGATCAATCTCGTCAGCCATCAAACGCTCCATTAAACTGAGGGAGTTCAACCCTTTATATCGCGACATCCTGGTGCCGACGCCAGGAGCCATGCGGATGTCCGACGGCCTGGCTGCAAAAACCCTTCGTGCTCCGGGTGGATCGCCAGGGCTTTATCATGCCCGCCAAGATTCACGACCACCCCGACCTGACCATCGCCTTTTTGGGCGGTTCCACCACCGAATGCGTCTATGTGGACGAAAATCAACCGGTTCCCCTACCTGGCGGGGCGCCTGCTGGAACAACAGACCCACCTCAAGGTCAATTCCTACAACGCCGGGCGCAGCGGCAACAATTCCCTGCACTCCCTCAATATCCTGCTGAATAAGGTGGTGAACCTCAAGCCCGACATCGTCGTCATGATGCACAACATCAACGACCTGGCCATCCTGATGTACGAAAAGACCTATTGGAACACCAACCCCTCCCGGTCGCCCATTCAGGAGAAGCTGCCGACTTTCAAGACCGTGGGCCAGGACCTGCGCCAGACCTTCTATCTGGTCCGGGACCTGACCTTTCCCAACCTCTCCCGGGACATCGAAGACATCTTTCATTCCGACCGGCAAAGCCAAGGGCGATGAATTTCAAGGAGTCCGGGGTCAAAAAATCATCATCGACCAGGACCTGCTGGTCCGGGAATTTACCCTGAACCTGCAAACCTTCATCAATATTTGCCGGGCCCGGGGGATCACCCCGGTCCTCATGACCCAGGCCAGCCGCTTGACGGACCACCCCGACCCCCTGATCAAAAAGATGATGCAGAGCCTGGAGGTCAGCCAGGGAATTACCTATGCGGAATTTAAGGGCGCCTTTGACCGGCTCAATCAAACCATCCGGGAGGTGGGGGCCAAAAACGGGGTGCTGGTCATCGACCTGGCCCAAGAGATCCCGCCGGTCAAAGAAAATATCAGCTGACGTGGCCCACTTTAATGATCAGGGCTCCCGGCTGGTGGCGGCTCAGATTGCCGCCCATTTAACCCCGGTGATCCCGTCCCTGCCGAAAAAGCCTTTAGCCGAATATGAGAAATAGGATAGTGATATAAACCATGCCTTTGGGATTCGCCGCCATCACCGAACGGACTCCGGTTATCGCCTATCTGGGGCTGGGGGCCAACCTGGGCGACCCCGAGGCGCCAGTTGACGGCAGGCCCTGGAGCGCCTGACGCCGGCTGAAGAAGTGGAAGTGACCCGGGTTTCCACCTTCTACCGGAACCCGCCGCTGGGGCCGGCAAATCAGCCCTGGTACGTCAATGCCGTGGCCCGGGTGCGCACCCGCCTGGGGCCGGAAGAGCTGCTGCGGCTGTTGCAGCAGATCGAAACCGCCCTGGGGCGGGTGCGGGGTGAACGCTGGGGCCCCCGGGTCATCGACCTGGACCTGTTATTATATAATGGGGAAGTGATCTTTACCCCCGACCTGGTGGTGCCCCATCCGGAGATGCATCGCCGGGCCTTCGTGCTGGCCCCCCTGGCGGAGATTGCCCCCCGGGCCTGGCACCCGGTGCTGGGCAAGAGCGCCGGGGACCTTCTGGCCGAACTCGACGCCGGCCGACCGGGCGGCGCTGCAACCTATCGCGCACAATTGAGGACATGACTCGATGTTTCGTCTACTCTTTGGTTTGGGCCTGGGATATCTGGGTTATTGGGCCATCAAAAAGGTGGCCGGCTCCCTGGGCCTCTGGCCCCAGGCGCCCAAGCCCCTGGAAAGAAACCAGGGGCCGGATGTCCTGGTCCAGGACCCGGTCTGCAAGACCTTCATCCCCCGGCGGGAGGCCCTCAAGGCCGAAAAGGACGGCAAAACGTATTTTTTCTGCTCCGAAGGCTGTTTAAAGCGCTTCCTGAGTAGTGGCAAAAGTTGACTTATGATATAGTGAGAGGTCTTTTATGAAATTCTTTATTGATACCGCCAAGCTGGATGAGATTCGCGAAGCCCATAGCCTGGGCCTGGTGGACGGCGTTACCACCAATCCCAGCCTCTGCGCCAAGATCGGTATTGGCACCAAAGAGCAATTTAAGGACGCATATCCGCACCATCTGCGAGTTGGTGCAGGGTCCGGTGAGCGCCGAAGTCGTAGCCACCGAGGTCGACGCCATGGTGGCGGAAGCCCGGGAACTGGCCCAGATCCATGAATGGGTGGCGGTCAAGGTCCCCATGACCGCGGACGGCCTCAAGGCCACCCGGATCCTGGCGGCGGAAGACATCAAGGTCAACGTCACCTTGATCTTTCAGCCGCTCCAGGCCCTGCTGGCCGCCAAGGCGGGCGCGGCTTACGTCAGCCCGTTTATCGGCCGCCTGGATGACATCAATCACCGGGGCATGGAAATCGTCGAGCAGATTATCACTATTTTTGAAAATTACGGCTTTGATACGGAAATCATCGTGGCTTCGGTGCGCCACCCCTTGCATGTCCTGGATGGCGCCCTGGCCGGGGCCGATATCGCCACGGTACCCTACGGGGTGCTGATGCAGCTTTTGAAGCATCCCTTGACGGACATCGGCTTACAAAAGTTCCTGGAAGATTGGGAGCGCGCCCGCAAGGCCTGAAATGAGCCAGGGAGACTTCAATAACTGGGGCACCCCCAACATGCTCACCGGAGCCCGCATCGCCGCGGTGCCGGTGGTGATGGTGCTCCTGTGCTTTCCCGGCCCCTGGGCCAGTTTCTTGGGGGCCCTCTGTTTTATGCTGGCCGGCGCCACCGATTTCCTGGACGGCTTTTTGGCCCGGCGCCACCGCCTGGTGAGCCGGTTGGGCAAGTTCATGGACCCCCTGGCCGACAAGCTGCTGGTCTCGGCCGCCCTGATCATGTTGATCCCTCTGGGCCGGGTGCCGGCCTGGATGGCTTTTCTGATTATCGGGCGGGAACTGGCGGTCACCGGCCTGAGGGGCCTGGCGGCCGCGGAAGGCATTATCCTGGCCCCGGACCGCTGGGGCAAGGCCAAGACCCTGCTGCAAATGGCGGCGCTGACCGCCTTGATTTTGCATTATCCTTATGTCGGCGTGGATTTTCACGAGCTGGGCATGGCCCTGTTATGGCTGGCCCTCATTGCCACCCTGGTCTCAGGGTTGAGTTATTTTGGGGCATTTTTCCGGGAATATCAGGAAAGCTGACTCCCTTGACAAAAAGAGATCTTAGGTCAAATTTATAAAGCACTAAATTCGGAGGACGACATTGGCCAGACATTTATCCGCCATGAAGCGGGCACGACAGAACGAAAAACGGCGGCTGCGCAACCAGAGCCGTAAAACCCGGGTCAAAAACGTGGTGCGCCAGGTGCGCCAGGCAGTAGCCCAAAAGAATACCGAAGAGGCCCAGGCGGCCTTGCAGAGCGCCATCCCGGTGATCGCCCGGGTGGCCGGCAAAGGCACCCTGCACTGGCGGGCCGCAGCCCGCAAGATTTCCCGCCTCACCCGGCAGGTCAACGCCCTGCAGCGCTTAATTAAGCTCGGCTCAGAGACACCAAGGGAAGGCGCTTAAAGAGGTTTTCAGGTTCCTGGTGTCAGGTTTCAGGATAACCTTTAATGTCCTGACACCTGAAGAGCTGACAGCTGATACCGAAGATGCCTTCAAAAACCTAATTATTGGTAGCCGCAGGCTTTAGCCTGCGCCGCACAAGCGAGACGCCTATGCCGGTATTTGAATGCAAGTTCACATGACCCCTTTCTACCCCGGCCCCATCTTCACCAGGGCCCACTCCAGCCAGAGCCGGGGGTTGCCGGTGCTGGTCTTCAGATGGTAATCCACCTGGTGCAGCAGGACCAGGTGGGCCTTGAGGGCCGCGTCGCTGAAGCGGGCCGCCTGCTGGGCCAGGCCCTTCATTTTCCACTGGGGCACGTCCAGGCTCCGGGCCAGTTCCGTCGGGTTGCCCCCGCACCCTCCTTCACCCGGATGAGCATCCGCACCTGCCGGGCCAGCATCCCCAGGATCTTGGCCGGGTGCTCCCCCAGGTCCAGTAGGTGCCCCAGGGACGCCAGGCGCTGGTGGAACCCGGGCCCCCCCAAGGCATCCACCAGGGCAAAGATGTTGTAGGTGCGGCTGTGGCTGGCCAACTGCGTCACCAGGGCCGGGGTCAGGGTATTTTCCGCCCCGGCGATAGAGGGCCAGTTTTTCCAACTCCTGGCTCAATTCCGCCAGGTTGTCCCCCACCATCTCCACCAGGCGCTGGGCCGCGGCCAAGGTCAGGTTTTTCCCCAGGTGCCGGGCCTCCCGGGTCAGCCACTGGATACAGCTCGCCTTCCCGCAGGCGGAAAAACCCCAGGGCCGCCTCCTCTTTGGCCAGCCGCCCCCACACCGCGTGTTTTTCCACCTCCCGGCTCTTCAAGCCTTCGGCCAGGAGCACCACCCAGGCCCGGGCCGCCGGATGATCCAGATAGCCGGTGATGGCCTTGAGCTGGGCCGCGGGATAGGTGTCCACCCGCCGCAGGATGAGCAGCTGCCCCGGCCCCCAGAGGGTGGCCTCCCGGGACTCGGCCAAAAACTCCGCCAGCCCCACCTCCTGGGCCTCCCGCATCACCTGGCTGGGCGGCTCTCCCCCGACTTCTCCGTCAGCCCCGCCTCCAGTCGCGCCAGCGCCCGCTGCATGAGGAACTCCTCATCCCCGTAAAAGAGATAAAGGGGCTTCAGGGTGCCGCGTTCCAGATGGCGTTCTAAGAGGGGATGGGACATGGTTAGATTAGATTTTGGAATTACCGAACAATAAATTAAAGGTAAAATGAATGATGTTAGCGGACCAAATTATCGACCACAACAAAACCAAAATATAGAATTTAATTATACACGTCAGCCTATCAAGCGGATTGCGTCATTTTCTCAGGTATTTCTCTTATTGAAGTAATGATGTATGCATGCCTTATCTGTAATCCAAAAAAATTTGAATCCCTAACCTCCGCTAAGCCATGCTCGACATGAAAAGCACTGTTAATAGCCTCCAAGCCAGGATTCCCTTTGTCCAGAACAACAATCCTAGAAATTAATAATAATTGCTCGTCTTGTCATACTTAACTTTAGTTCTTTTGCCAATATAATCAAAAGATATCTTATTATTAGCTTCATAGCCATGATGCAGAAACCACAAGATCCCATTTATCCTCCGCCTCTTCCCGGAGAAATAATGCAAATAAATTAAAATTGCCTTTCTCTTTAGACAATTTTGATTCAAGAGATTTTTAATTTATCCAATAATTCTCTCATAATTGCCTCAATATAATTTTTGCTGCATCAATCATCAACTTGAGCTTCTGCCCCACTTGATGAACCGATTGGTTTATATCTTGCATCAGGTTCCCACGTTGCTACTATTGACCACTCTGCTAAAAAATTTATTTTTATTTTACTCTCTGCTCCAGATAGTTTAAGAAGTATATCTAAATTATGGGTTTTGAAACTTTGAAAATTTTGAAATTCCCTTTTTGTGAATGGAAATCTCATTCCAGCGCAAGGTCTTACAGATTTTATTTTTTAGACCGATTTCTATGGCGTATCCGCAGAGATAAATAGAACCATCGTATCTGTTGGCACGCGAAAAGAGCCTCAGCATCCTGTAGCCGAGCTCTGGCAATCAGTCTGTAATTCCAGTTTTGTAAGCATTGGACTCTATTAATTATAACTAATGCATAAATCACAATAAAATCATCAATATATTATTTTAGCTATAACGTTCTAAATCACCAGCAACACCTTATCCAGCACCTGGCGGGCCAGGGTGACCGCGGCCCGCCGGATGCCTTCGGACCTGGTGGCCTCGCCGGCGTGGTAATTGGGGTCCACCACGTAATCTTCCTGGAGAATCTCGGTGTCCTTCCAGAGGACCTTGTCGCCCTTCTTCTTCGGCGCAGGGTCAATTCGACCCTCAAGGTCACCCGGCGCACCGTGGACTTGCGTCACGGAGTTGTAGGCCACCGACGTATTATCCAGCGACCGCACCTTGCCTTCCAGCACGCATTCGGCGTCCCGGTCCCCTGGGACCACCTTGACCGCCCTGGTCTGGGCAAAGGCGTTGATCAGTGGCGTTGGCGAAGACGGCCTCCAGCCCCACTTCGGTGGAGCGGTTGGCGAACAGGGGCACGGCCAGGGTCGGCCGGGTCTGGCCATCGGGCGGCTCCGCCCCCATGGGGCGGTAACCGCAACCCCACAGGCTGACCACCAGCAAGGCCGACCACCCCAAGGCGGCAGACGGTCATGTCGCACTCCCTCAGACGACGATACTGACCAGCTTGCGCCGGGCCAGGATAACTTTTTTGGGCGGTTGGCCCTGAAGCCATTTGTCGATGGCAGGGTCGGCCAGGGCCAGGTTTTTGATTTCCTCATCCGAGGTCGAGGCCGGGACCTGACCAGGCGGCTTCGCACCTTGCCGTTGACCTGGATCACCACCGTCAGGGTCGAGACCGTCCAGGGCCTCGGCCTGGGCCTGGGGCCAGGGGACGTCCAGACAGAGGGTGGTCGTGCCCCAGGGCCTGCCACAGTTCCTCGGCGATGTGGGGCACCATGGGGCTGACCAGGAGCAGGATGGCCTCCACCGCCTCCCGGAAGACCTTGAGCGCGGTCGCCTCCCGGGGCATTTCTCCGCCGCCAGGTAAAAGGCGTTCACCAGTTCCATCACCGCGGCGATGGCGGTGTTGAAGTGGAAGGAGTCCTCGATGTCGTCGGTCACCTTCTTGATGGTGGCGTGGACCTTGTGGCGGAACTCCGAGAGTCCGGCGGACAATTCTGCGCCCGGCGCCTTGATACGGCGCCACACCCTTGCAATTCCGGCAGCAGGTCCTGCACCAGGTTCCACAGGCGGTGCAGGAAACGGGCCGAGCCCGCCACCCCCTGGTCGCTCCACTCCAGGTCCTTCTCCGGCGGCGCGGCAAACAGCAGGAACAGGCGGGTGGTATCGGTGCCGTATTCGGCGATCATGTACTCCGGGTCCACCACGTTGCCCTTGGATTTGGCCATCTTGGCCCCGTCTTTGAGGACCATGCCCTGGGTCAGGAGGCGCTGAAAGGGCTCGTCGATGGCCACCAGCCCCAGGTCCCGCAGAACCTTGGTGAAAAAGCGGGCGTACAGCAGGTGCAGCACCGCGTGTTCGATGCCGCCGATGTACTGGTCCACCGGCGGCCCAGTAGTTCACCCGGGCCGGGTCCAGGACGCCTTCGGTGTAGTCGGCGCAGGCGTAGCGCAGGAAATACCAGGAGGACTCCACGAAGGTGTCCATGGTGTCCACTTCCCGCCGGGCCGGGCCACCGCAGGTGGGGCAGGTCGACCTGATAAAACGACGGCAACTGCGCCAGGGGCGAGCCGCCCTCGCCGGTGATCTCCACCTCCAGGGGCAGGACCACCGGCAGGTCCTTCGCCGGCACCGGCACCAGACCGCAGCGGTCGCAGTAGATGATGGGGATGGGCGCGCCCCAGTAGCGCTGCCGGGAGATGAGCCAGTCCCGCAGGCGGAAATTGACCGTCGGCTTGCCCTGGCCCTTCTCTTCCAGGTAGGCGGCGATGGCCTCCTTGGCCGCGGCGCTGGCCATGCCGGTGAACTGGCCGGAGTCCACCAGGACGCCTTCGTCCTCGTAGGCGGCGGTGAGGTCCGCGGCCTTCAGCTCTTCGCCGGGTGGTTGGATCACCACCTTGATGGGCAAATCATACTTCTGGGCGAACTCGAAATCCCGCTGGTCGTGGGCCGGCACCGCCATCACCGCGCCGGTGCCGTACTCCATGAGCACGAAATTGGCCACGTAAATGGGCATCTGCCAGCCGGTGACGGGGTTGACGCAATAGCTCCCGGTGAAGACCCCCTCCTTGGTGACCTCCTCCAGGACGCCCCGGCTGCGGTTCTGGGCCCGCCAGTACTCGACAAACTTGCCCACTGCCTCTTCCTGGCCGGTGCCCTGGGCCAGAGTCCAGGGCCAGGGGATGCTCCGGGGCCAGGCTCATGAAGGTGGCCCCGAACAGGGTGTCGGCCCGGGTGGTGAACACCGTGATGGGCTCGCCGCCTCCTTGGCCAGGGGAAAATAGATCTCGGCCCCCGGGGATTTGCCGATCCAGTGGCGCTGCATGGTGAGGACCCGCTCCGGCCAGTGGGTGAGCAGGTCCAGGTCGGCCAGCAGTTCCTCGGCATAGGCGGTGATCTTGAAGAACCACTGGTTCAGTTCCTTTAGGTGCACCGGGGAGTCGCAGCGCCAGCAGAGGCCGTCCTCCACCTGCTCGTTGGCCAGCACCGTTGCGCACTTGGGGCACCAGTTGACCGGGGCCTCTTTCTTGTAGGCCAGCCCCCGGCGAAACATCTCGATGAAGACCAGCTGCTCCCAGCGGTAGTAGTCCGGATCGCAGGTGGCCAACTCCCGGGGCCAGTCGTAGCTGTAGCCCAGTTCCTTGAGCTGGCTGCGCATGTAGGCGATATTGTCGTAGGTCCAGGCGGCCGGATGGAGCCCCCGGGCCATGGCGGCATTCTCCGCCGGCAGCCCGAAGGCGTCCCAGCCCATGGGATGGAGCACGTTGAAGCCCCGCATCCGTTTGTACCGGGCCACCACGTCCCCGATGGTATAGTTGCGCACGTGGCCCATGTGGATGCGCCCGGAAGGGTAGGGGAACATCTCCAGGACGTAATATTTGGGACGAGACGGGTCTTCTGTGGCGTTAAACAGCCGCCGCTCCTCCCAGATGTGCTGCCACTTGGCTTCCAGGGGGCGGGGTTCGTAACGAGGGGCCATGCAATACTCCTGATCTCGGGTTCCTTAAAAATTAAAATTTATCACAGAAATGTTGGCCCAGGTCAATTAATTATGACGAAAAGCCTTGAGAGCCCGGCGGGGGGCCGGGACTTAACGCCAGGACCAGAGGGGGTTACTACCTCCGGGGCCAGGCGCCATCCAAACCTTCCCTACCGGGGACTCCTGGCTTACGATGATCACCCCATAGCCGGCGGTCCCCTGGAAGAAATTTACAACAATATTGGCACCATGCCACCACCAGCCAACAGGTTCAGAAACCATGAATGCTTCAAACTCGAAATCCTGATCCTTCGAGGAACCAGATGCGCCTCTACCAGGATTTTTTGCTTGACGCCCTTACCGGGTCTGTGCTTTAAAAGAACATCGTGCCTGGGAGGGCGGCCGCCGTACCGCCTGGACGTGCGGCAGGGTGATGGCGCCGGCAGGGCGACAGGATAAAGCAGAAACCGCTGCCACCGGCAACCTTTCCGGCAGGCTCAGTGCAACTGCTACATGCCCAACACCTTTTCAAGAGGAGGATGAAATGAAAGGTAAGCTCATTTTCAAACTGGGGTTACTCACCATTATCTTGAGCTTTCTGCTGGTGATCCCCGCCCTGGGTCAGAAGGGTCAGACGAATGAGGCGCTGGGGCAACAACTGAAGGATTATAAGGGGAACATTCTCAAAGAATTGAAGATTGCCCCGGATAAAGAAAAAGCACTGATGGCGATAGAAGATAAGTATTCGCTACAGCGCGGAGAAATCGTCGACAGCTCGAAGAAGGCCTGGGGTGATTTGCAGACCGCCTTAGCCGCTCCCAAACCTGACGAGGCGAAGGTCAAGGCAGCCGTAGCCGCCTACATTGACGCTGAGGCTAAGTTGTTTAGTTCTTTCCGGAAGCAATTGGACGATGAACTGGCCCAAATGAGCCCGGTCCAGCAAGGCAAGTACCTGGTTGCCATGGAGAAATGGCGTCAGCAATGTATGCCCAAGGTATGCATACCCGTTACTGCTAAATAGAATCAGGGGAAACTCTATCAAAGGACCCGAAGGAATCAATGATTTAACCTTGGGGGAAACGTCTGTCTGCCGAGATAAGACAGAGAGAGGGAGCCATGGCTAAAAGTAAAGTCCTCGATGAAATCATAGAGGAAATCCGCCAGGAAGAGAAGAGGAGGGTAGCATTCCCGTACTGGGGCAACTGGCGTAACTGGCGTAACTGGCGCAACTGGCGTAACTGGCACAATTGGGGGAACTGGTTCAACTGGTGGACTTGATATTACCGCCTATTGCAAAACTTGTCTTAGGCGATAAATACGTTTTCTCACCCTAGTAACGGTTGGGATACGCAGATGTGAAACGCCCCTTTCCTAAAGGGGGATTCAGGGGGATTGAAAATCTCTTACCTCATCCCCCACCCCCCTTTAGAAAAGGGGATAAATATGTCTAGGCTTACCCCCTTCATGATGATTCACGTTGACGTCTGATTTCGTTTTTGATAAAAATTTTAAGTCGTTCAGTATTTTGATTAGGCACGCCACCTGGCATTAGACTTTCCAGCCCTGGAGAATAATGCCTCACATTCCTGATCATTCCCATGGTGGAAAATCTCTCTCCCAGACAACCATACGGTGCCGATTGTGAATCACAGCTACCGGTGGTGCCCCAAATCCAGGTAACCCGGAACTGCAACCTGGCATGCGGATATTGCTTCCAGGAGCATTCCGGCGGGATTATCGGCCTCTCCACCGTTGAGACGATTCTCAGCCGCGTCATCGCCCATAATCTGAGCCTTGATCCTCTCACCAAGGTAATCCAGATCTACTGGCACGGCGGTGAACCCCTGCTGGCGGGCCTCGACTTCTTTCGCGCCATTATCGACCTCGAGGCTCAGTATCCCGAGCTTTCTTTTGACAACCGGATTCAGACCAACGGGACCCTCATGAGCGAGGATATGGCTCGCCTGCTTGCCGAGAATCATTTTCAGGTGGGCTTCAGTCTGGATGGGCCCCAGGAGATTCACGACCGGTACCGGCGTTTTTGCGGATCGCAGTCCGGATCTTATGAGGCGGCCCGGCGCGGCCTCGAATGTTACCGGGCCTGCGCCAAGGTAGACCGCGTGGCCGTGATTGCCGTGGTTACCCGGGCGGGCATCCACCGCGCTGCCGATCTGTTTGCCTTCTTCAACGAATTGCGGGCCGAGGTCCAGCTGGATATCTATGATGTGCGCTGGCTGGACCTGGCCCCGGAGGCCGGCGAGTTTACCGGGTTGTCAGACCTGGCTCCCCGGCCCGAGGAAGTGGGACGGTTTCTGATCGAATTGTTTGACCTCTGGTTCTGGGACCAGGACAGGCAGGTGGATTTCAGTGAGTTGCGGCAAGAAGTCAAGATGGCCCTGCAGCCGGAAATCAACCTGGGCGACCCCTTCCACAAGAAACGGTGCGACTTCCGGCGTCTGATTTTCGCCCCCGATGGCAAGGTGTTCAGTTGCGACCAGTGGGTGAACGATGCGAAGACGGCCCTGGGGGACATCCACCAGGATTCCCTGGCGACCATTTTGATAAACAAGGGCGTCCTGTGGGAAAAAATTAAGCAACGGATTCGGCAGTCCGGGAAACATATGGCCTGTGGAGGCTGTGAATGGGGCCGGCAGTGTGGCGGCGGGTGTTTCACCTGCATGAAATACAACGCCATGCTGCTTCGGGCCCGGGCCGAGGGACTGCCTGACGACCGCTGGGCCGACGCCGTCCTCCCTCCCGCCTGGGGTGAGGTCCGGGGAGAGATGTACTTCTGTGAGGGGATGAGAGCTTTCCGTCACCACCTGCGGGAAGCCGTCCGGCGGGAGCTCGCCCATGCCGGTTGAGGCCAACAATGTCTTCACCCTGATCCTGGAGCCGGTGAAGCGCTGCAATCTCAGGTGCCGCTATTGCTATTCGGACGGTGCCGGGACCGGCGTCATGAGTCGGCAGACCCTGGAGACGGCCCTGGAAAAAACGGTCCGCTATGCCGAGGCACAGGGATTCAGGGAAATCCATATCCTCTGGCACGGGGGAGAACCCCTCCTGGCGGGTCTCGGGTTCTTCAAGGTTGCGGTGCAGATGCTTCACGGGCTGACCTCGGACCTGAGATTCCAGCATTATCTCCAGACCAACAGCCTGCTCCTCGATTATGACTTTTGCGCCTTTTTCCGTGACCACGAGTTTCAGATCGGCGTCAGCCTCGACGGCCCCCAGGTCTTGCACGACTCGATGCGGCTCGGTGCCGACGGGCAGGGAAGCCACGCCGCGGTTTTGGAAAAAGTTCGCCTTTTGGAAGAACAGGGCGTATCAACGGGGTTCAACGCGGTGATAACCCGGCGGAGCCTGGGCCAGGAGGAGGCAATCTACCGGTACTTTCAGGGCCTGGGGTACGGTTTCCGCGTTAACCCGATGATTCCGGGGCGCCACCCGGAGAGCTCTGCCCCCTGGTTGCTGCAGCCCGGGGAATACGGCGCCTTTCTCTGCCGCTTATTCGACGCCTGGGCCAGCACGGAACACCAGCGGGTCACCGTCTCGCCTCTGGACCTGTACCTTGAGGCAATTCTCGGTGGTGTGCCTTACGAATGTCAGCAGCAAGGCACCTGTGCCGGATCGCACCTCGGCGTGAAACCCTCCGGGGATGTCGTGCTGTGCAGCCGGTTTGAAACCCGCCCCCTGGGTAATATCCACGACCGTGAAATCCAGGAATTGGTAGCTTCACCTTTTTGTGAAGGAATCCGGAGGCGGGCCGAAATGCTTTCGGACTGCCACGCCTGCAGGTACTGGCCAATCTGCCACGGCGGCTGCCCCCTCAACGCCCTGGTGTTCGGTCATGACCCTATGGCCAAGGACCCTTTCTGCAAAGAGTATCAGCTCATATTTGCCAGAATCCATCGGGCCCTGAGAGACCTGCAGCGCATGTCCCCCCTCTCGCCAGAGTTATGAGATCCTGGATTACCGGCATCATCTCCCGCTATCGCTTCCCTTTGACATTATTGGTTATCCTGCAGCTGGGCTGCGGGGTGCTCATGGCGCTGCAGCCACGCTACTATCAGCAGCTGGTAAGCCTTGCCGTCAATGGGCCACACGCCAATCTCTGGACCTCGGGGCTGCCCCTGCTCGAGCAGCTGGCCCTGATCTTCCTGGCCATCGCGGTGTTGCAAGGGATCAGCGGGTATGCCGGCGGCGTCTTTTCTTTCAACCTGCTAAAACAGCTGCAGACCGATTTTTTCGATCAGGCCAGCCACCTGCCCCTGGCCTATTTCCAGCAGCAATCTGCCGGCGAATTTTTCACCAAGTTCAACAGCGATATTTCGCAAGCCCAGCGATTCTTCGCTGATTTTCTGCCGGGTGTCGGGCGCGAACTCATCACCGCGGTGGCGGTGACGGTCATCCTGTTCTATTTCTGCCCCGCCTCGCTTACCTTTGCGGCCCTGGGCATCGTGGCCCTCACCGCCATACTCGTGACCGTCCTCAACCAGATTATGGGGTTTTATGCCCGGGCTCAGCGGGACACCTGGAGCGAAATACAGCGGGTCTTCGACGAAACCATTCAGGGGATCGACACCGTCAAGGTACTGGCTGCCGAGGGGCAGCAGGCGGCACATTTCCAGAAGCACACCACCTGGCTGGAGAAGCTTTCTATCCGGGCCGGGGCGGTGCTGTCGGTGTTTTCCCCGGGTATTGAGCTTCTTTCCCAGTTGGGCGGCTTAGGGCTGGTGGCCCTGGCCTATTACCTGATCGCTCGGGGTAAGATGGGTCTCGAGCCTTTTTTGCTCTTTTTCTTTTATGCCACCCTCTTGCAGATGTCGGTCTCCCAACTCACCAGGTTGCTGGCCACCGTGCAGACCGAATTCACCGGAATGCGGCATCTGGCCGGATTTCTGGCTGAAGCCCCAGAGGCGGAAGATAGCCACCCCACGGTAACCTTGCCAGGCCAATCCGTCCCCATCGAGGTATCCGGCCTGACCTTCGGTTACCCGGGAGGTCGGCGGCTCTACAACCGGGCGGACCTGCTGATTCCCGCCAATTCCGTCACCGTCATCGGCGGCGACAGTGGCAGCGGCAAATCCACGCTCATCAATCTGCTTCTCCGCCTTTATGTACCGCAGGAGGGAGTCATCTCCATCGGCGGAATCGACATCCGGCGGATTTCACGCTCTGAACTGCGGAGGAAAATTGGGGTTGTCACCCAGAATCACTTTATTTTCCAGGAGACGCTGAGAGGCAACCTGCTCATCGCCCAGCCGGACGCGAGTGACCGGCGGATCTTCCAGGCCCTTGAACGGGCCCAGCTACAAGACTTTTTGGCGCGTCTGCCTCAGGGCCTTGACACCCTGATGGACCCCCGGGGCGTCGGGGCCAGCACCGGTGAGAGGCAGCGGATTTGCATCGCCCGCCTCCTCTTGAGAGAGTCGCCCATCATGATCCTGGACGAGCCCTGGTCCAACCTCGACGACCGGGCTCGCACCCTCCTGGCCGAGGTCATCAACGCCTGCAAACGTACCGCCACCATCTTGATTCTCACCCATGAGCGCCATCCGGCCCTCGCCGTTGATCGACTCTACCAGGTAGACGGGGCCCGGGGGATCTTAATCCAAGAGAGTCCCTAACGGGACCCCCTCCCCCCGGTGCCGCCGTCCCGGCTGCGCCCGTTTTGTGATTGCGACCCGGTCCAACACCGTCTCCGGCGGGAAACTTCCATAAACCGCCGATCGGGAGCATATGCCGGTGATATCCGGGGCCCGGGAGGATCGGGCCCCGGGCCCCGGCTCAAGGCTATATTACACAGGGGGAAAGCCTGGGCCGTCCCCCCATGCCTGCAGGCACATCATGGCCGTGACTGGGCTACATCAATACCAGGGGCCCGCTTCGCCCCATTCTCCCCAGTCCATGGCCGCGGCTTCGTTCATTTCGGCCGCCTGATACTGCATTGCCGCCAGCTTGTATTGGGCCGCCAGGTTCCGGTATGCCTGGTATTGCTGCTGGTTGCCAGCATAGAGGCAGCCGCAGCCCGCGGCGTCGGCATACACATAGAACAGCTTCGGTCCCCGGCTCGCCATGAAAATCTGTTTCTGGGGCATGGCTTGCAAACGGGCTTTCAGCTTGGGCGTGGCGGGGAAAATCTGTTTAAACCCCGCCGCCGAGAGCAGTTCTTCCGCACTCTTGGTTTGCTGGGCTTGCTGGGCTTGCTCGACCTGCTGCACGGCGGCGCACCCCCCCAGCACCAGGCTGAGAATGATGAATCCTGCCACGGTTATCCACCCAACCGTCGTTTTACGCATGCTTTATCTCCTTTTGATGATTTTTGGCGGCCTGGCGTCTCTGCCCCACTGACGACCATGACGGCAAACCGGACGCCCCGACCCCTAACCATGACCCATTATCGGCCATTACTTGATAAGCATAAAATCCGCCAGGACCGCAATCCTCCCACTCAGTTTATCTCACGGCGCCTGCTTCACCGCCGGCGGCTTCCAGGTGCCGTCGATGATGGAGGCTTTGGGCGGCTCCACCGGCCAGTAGAGCCTGAGCATCAGGACGAATTTGTCTTTGGGGGCCGGCAGCCAGTTGGCCTCCTTGGCCTTGCCCGGTGACTCGCTCTGGATATAGAGATCCACCGAACCGTCTTTATTGTATTTGAACTTGTTTCTGCTGCTCAGGGTGTAGCGGTTCAGCGGGTTGGCCACGAAAAAATACTCGGCGTTATACATGGTCAGGGACCAGAACCCCTTGACCGGCGGCAGCTGACCCTTGTCGAAGTGCATCACGTACTTGTGGGCCCCGTCATAAGGCTTGCCGTCGGCGTCCGCCTCGGAAGTCGGATACACCGCATCTTGCGGCCGGTTGGCCCCCAGGCCGATGGCCGTAATTAGGGCCCGGTCCAGATAGTCGGTGCCGTAAATTCCGGTCTTCAGGAAGATTCCCCAACCATTGACCATGGTGGTCATGGTCTTGAAGTTGGCCATGATTTTTTCCACCCCGGCCTTGGGGACCCGGGCCAACCCCTTGGCCACGGCCGGGTCCACCTTGCTGAGGTCGAAGTCCTGCCCGGGAACGATACCGATCTTGGCCAGCTTGGCCACCAGGGGGGCGTCCGCCGCGGTGGGCGGGTTGTTCTTCAGTAGCTCCGCCAGCAGCTTAAAGTAGGCCGCGGCCTCCATCCCATTAACCTGCTCCCGGACCGGGGTCTTCATGTCAATGGACGGGTCCACCTGGCCCGGGGGCGGGGTGTAGGGCTTGCCGTAGGCGCGACAGCGGCACCAGTTGGTACTGGCTCTGGATCTTGTGCACCGCCTTGTAGTCCGCCGGCTTTCCCGGTGCAATAGGTCCGGCCCAGGATCCACACCAGGTTGGTGGGTGATTGGTACTCCGTCACGCCCTGGGGCAGCGTCCCTTTCCAGCCCGGGCCGGTGATGGCGTATTTCTGGGCCTTGGTGCCGGTGGTCCGCGTGCCCGGGACCTGGAAAACGCTGGTCCAGCCGTCCAGCATGGGCATCATAAAGTAGCGCCCGTGTTCGTCCGGCAGGGAGAGGACGTAAGGCTCCTTGGCCAGGTCCAGCCAGGCGGTAGAGTAAAGCGTGTCGGCGTTGGGGGCAGTCACATCCCGGAAAGAGGCGTCCGGATAGGTTTTCGAGTTATGGAACTGACCCATGGGGGCATGGTTGCCTCCAGGTTTGACCACGTTGGTCATCACCCGCCGAGTCATCTCCATGGTCACGAGGGGGTACCCGTAAATGTAGGCCTCAACCCCGATATCAAAGGCCTCCTGTACTTTGGCCTGGTCCGGCGCCGGGTTGATCGGCGGCCCTGACTGCGCCACCGGAAGGGCAGGTTTTTGAGGTGTGGCCGGCTGGGCCAGGGCCGGTACCGCCGATAAAAAGGCGGCGGCGATCAGGGCCAGGAAGAGTTTGCCCCAGAAGGCGCGAGGCAGGGCGGTCAGCTGTTTCATGGTCTCCCCCTCAGGTTGACGGTAATTTTTTTATTAATCTAAAGGTTAGACTATTATTTCCTTTGTCAAGGTGCGCATCCAACTGTCCCCCGCCTCACCAGGCAAATGTCGTCCCCAGCGCCGGGCCCTGAGAGATTTCGCCGACGCCACAACGAAAATGGGGGATGATCAATGGTTATTGATCACCCCCCTGGATGAGCTCCGCGTTGGTTACGAAGCGCGGCGTCAGGCCAACATCTCTTTCGCCTGGCGCATGAGCCGGGCAATGGCCAACCCCTGGGGGCAGGCCTCCTCCGCCCTGGAGTAGTCCACCTCGGTCAGCCGCCGCCGGACCGCCTCGGGCAGCCCGGCGAAGGTCTCCCGGGCCAGCTCCGGCTCGCCGTAGTACCGGTGGTACATGAGGCAGCGCATGACCTCGTTCACGGGCACGGCCCCGCCCACCGCCGCCTGGCAGATGCTGCCGCAGCCGGCGCAGTAGTCCGCCTGGGTCTCCAGGGCGTACTGGCGCAGGGATTCGAACTCCTCCCGGGCCAGCTTGGACTTGTCCCGGGCCGCGGCCACGTTGGACGAGAGGATGGTCAGGTTGGGCATCTGGGAGCAGAGGCTGGCGATCTGGGGGTTCTCCCAGATGACTTTGAGCTTGGCCTGCTTGTCCGTGAAGCCCCGTTTCAGGAAGCGGTCGGCCATCTCCAGCTTGGCCTTGCTGGCGATCTTGGGTGCGCCCGGCCCGCCGCCCTGCTCTTCATGGCCACCATCCCGACCCCGGCCTTTGTCGCAGGCGTTCATGGCCTCCTGCATCTTGGGGTCCTGCATGACCTGGAAGTTGTAGGTGAACATCACCGCGTCGATCCAGTCCAGCTTGGCCGCGCCCGAGAGACAATCGTCCATGTTGGTGTGGGTGCTGAAACCGAAGAACTTGATCTTACCGGCCTTTTTCATCTCGGCGGCCCAGTCCTTGATAGGCCGGGTTCATCTCGTCAATGTCGGTGATGGCGTGGATGAAGAACAGGTCCACGTGGTCCGTCTGCAGCCTTTTCAGACTCTTATCCAGGCGCTCGGTGAGGTTGCCGCCCTTGGGGTGGTAATCTTGGTGACCAGGAAGATCTCCTTCCGGGCCTCGGGGTTGCGGGCGAAGAAGCGGCCATAGCCCTCCTCGCTCAGGCCGTTGCCGTAGGACTCGGCCGTGTCCCAGTAGGTGACGCCCCATTTCAGGGCCTGCTTGAGGAGCAGCTGGTTGTTGATGGTGTCGAACATGCCGCCCAGGCAGAGGCTGGACACCTCCACCCCGGTCTTGCCCAGCTTGCGTCTGGGCATGGCTCGCGGCCTGGGCGGCGGCAGCCGGCGCCTCCGGCGCGGCCATGGCCCCGGACACCCCGGCCCCTGCCACGGCCATCCCGGCCAGTCCCACGGTCTTGATGAAATCCCGGCGCGTAACGCCTCTATCTTCAGTCTTCCGGCTCATTTTAGGCTCCTCCTCCTGTTGTGTCTCCTCAATGGTAAAATGGCAAATTGCCCAAAAAACCGAGATCCGGGTGGTTTCAAGTCCCCTGTCTTAAAGGGGGACTTAGGGGGATTATTGAGCGCTTACCTAATCGCCCCTGCCCCCCTTGAGCACAGGGGGGTAAAACCTGGTTTTAGCTGCTCGTTCCCAAGTCACCGTTGGGTCAGCGTCGCAGCCCCGGTTCATCCCTAAATCAGCATGCGCCCCGGGCGGGAACGGGATTCGTTTTCACTGAACACCCGGATGGCCCGCTGGCCCGATACCGGGCATTCATGCTCGCACATGCCGCAGCCGATACACCTGGCGGCGTCCACGAACGGACGCGGACAATCGCACCACGATATCCACCCGGGCCCCTTTGGCCGGGAGGCCGTCGGCGGCCAGGGGGCGCTCCAGGGTCAGCCCGGCGCCGGACAAGCCGGTGATGCGCCGCAGTGCGTTCTCGGGCTGCCCGGCGACGCGCAGGTAGTAGTCGCCGCTGGCCAGGTTTACGGTCGGCGGGGATGGCGGCCGTCAAGCTCCACCCCTTGCCCCTGAACCCTGGCCGGCAGCCGCCTGGCCGCCCCGGATGGTCTGGAACACGGTGCGGACGAAGATGGCCTTGGGGCTCACGGGGCACAACTCATGACAGACCAGACAGGGCCGGTCCATGGCCCAGGGCAGGCAGCGGCCGCGGTCCACGAAGGCCGTGCCCAGGCGGATCGGCCCCTGGGCGGCGAACTCGCCCGGGCCCTGCTTCTCTTCCAGGCTCAAGGGGCGGATGGCCGCGGTGGGGCAGACCTGGCCGCAGGCGATGCAGTTGGGCTGGCAGCCGCTGCGGCCGATGCGGTAGTTGATCGCCGGAGTCCACAGGCCCTGTATCCCGGCCTCGAAGAGCGCGGGCTGGATGATGTTGCCGGGGCAGATGCGCATGCATTGGCCGCACCGGATGCAGCGGGCCAGGAAGCGCGTCTTCGTCCAGGGCCCCGGGCGGCCGGATGAGGCTGGCGTTCCGGTTGGTCCCGGCCAGTCCGCCGACCTCCCACATGGAGGCCAGGAGCAGCCCGGCCCCGGCCACGACCAAGCCGCGCCGGGACAGGTCCGGCAACCCGACCTCACCCGGCCGCCGAGGCTTTGCCGGCAAAGGTGACCCGGCTGGCGGGGCAGCGGTCCAGGCAGTTCATGCACATGACGCACTCGCTGGTGATGATGGTTCCCGCGGGCCGGCAGCCCCCTTCGCAATATTCCTCACAGATGCAGCAATCGCCGCACTTGTCCGAGGTCTTGCCGATGCGCCAGGGGGCGAAGCGGCTCAACAGGCCGAACAGCGCCCCCAGGGGGCAGATAAAGCGGCAGAAGAACCGGGGCAGGACCAGGTTCAGGCCCACCACTCCCAGGAACACCGACCCCCAGCAGCCAGGCCGAGGCGTAAAAGCGCGGCGCGTCGCTGAGCAGGCCCAGGCGGTTATCGGCCAGGGGGGCCAGGGCCAGATTGACGCTGCGGTGCAACAGGGGCAGAGGGTCGAAGATCCCGGTCTGCACCGAGCCCATGAGGGCCAGGGCCAGCAGGAAGGCCAGGAGGTAGTATTTCAGGTTTTGCGCCCGGCGGTGGCGATTGGCCTCCACCCGGCCCGGCCAGGTTAAGCCCGCGGCGCGCCAGCCAGCCGGTGGCCTGGTTGATCGTGCCCAGGGGACAGGCAAAGCCGCAGAAGAACCGGCCCACGAACAGGGTCAGCCCAGATGGCGACCAGGGCCCAGGCCAGGGTCGCGAGAGGCTTGCGGTGGCCAGGACCGTGGCCAGGGCGTCAGGGGGTCCAGGTCCAGGATCCAGTTGATGGGCCAGCCGCGCAACTGCCACCAGGCCGCGCCCAGGGTGGCCGTGACGCAGAACCACAGGAAAACCGCCAGGAAGAAGGCCTGGCTGATGCGGCGGACGGTGACGATGCGCATGAGATGTGGTCCTAATCTACCAGCCGGAGTAAGAAATCGGCTTCGCACGAGCATTATCCCCCATAAATCCCCCTTTTGCACAGGGGGACTTTCAAACCATGTCGCTAAAGTTCCCCCCTTTGGAAAAGGGGGGTTAGGGGGGATTTTGCATTTTAGACTCTCATAATTAGTGCGTTTTAGACGTTTAATCATCACCGGCTTGAGCCGCTGATAATCGGCCGATGCCCGCCCCGGCTTTCTCGGCCATTTGGATATAAGGCACGTCGGCCAGGGTGCGCCCCAAAAGTTCCACGCCCACCGCGTCGGCGGCCACGGGGTCGGTGGAGACCACCAGGGTGCCGGTGTCCTTCAGATCGGACAGGGAGCCGCCGGTGGGGCCGTTGGTCATCATGCTCACCGTGCCGTCCAGGACGCACAGGGTGGGCTTGAGCAACTGCGACAGCTCGGTGATGATGCCGTTGATGTCCTGGTGGAAGACGTTGCGCCGCCCTCCCAGGAAGCCGTAGAAATTCTTGAGGGTCATGGAGGCCCCGGCGCGTTGGTGGTCCTTGACCGGGGAGACCACAATGACCTTGGTCACTCCCGGTAAAGGCCCCGGCCATGACCGGCCAGTTTTCGAAGAGCTTGCCCCCGGGCAGGCTGAGGGGCGCAAACAGGGCCGGCCGGGGCGCGATGATCCGGGCCCCGCTGGTCCGGGCCGCCGCGGCCAGTCCGGTGATCTCGAAGCAGCTGTCGGGATTGTTGATGGGGTTGTCCGTCACCAGCACCTGGGCCGCCCCGGCCTTGAAGCACAGACCGGCCACCGCCGCCAGCATCTCCGGGTTGGTGGTGGCCCCCAGCGAGGGCGGGGTGGCGAAGGCGGCGTTGACCTTGATGAGCACCCGGTCGCCCTTCTGGATGAAGGACTCCATGCCCGCCCAGGGCCTTAACCCCCTGCTCCACCATCATCTTCCGGTCCATGCCCCGGACGATGGCCATTTTCGCCTGCCCCGGGGCCAAGGACTGCAGGGCGTAATTCCCCAGGCCGGTCAATGGCCTTCTGTCCCTCACACGGGGCGGGGCCTTTGGGGTCATACAGGGCCAGGCCCAGACCGCAGGCGCCCAGGGCCAGGGCCGAGGCGTACCCCACCCGCTTGAGGAAATCCCGGCGGTTTAACTCGGCGGTTTCTGGTTTGGCGTCCTGTAACTTGGATGACAATTTTTTGCCTCTGCTTTTTGTTAAAGTCCCCCTTTTTAAAGGGGGATTTAGGGGGATTTAGGCAGTTAAAAAATCCCCCCTCCCCTTGAGAAAAGGGGGAAAAAGAACTGCCACCTCTCGCGTCAAACTCATTTCCGTTCTTCATCCGCGGGTCGCTTCACTGCTTCCCCTTGAGTGCGGTCCGCAATTTGGCGGCCAGTTCCAGGGCGGCGGCCAGTGAGGTGGCGTCATGCACCCCGGCCAGAATCCGGCCTTCGACAAAAACGATTTCAAACGAGTTATCCAGGGCTGAGCGCCGGCAGGTCCGCCGGTGGCGCCCGGAGTCTGGGATCTTCTTGTACCCGTTGGCGGCCAGAAAATCCAGGTAACGCTTGGCCTCCGCCTGGGCCTGCGCCGGGGTGTCCCGCTGGGCGATAAAGGCCGTGGCCTTGCCGCTCTTCAGGCTGTATTCCCCGGTGAGCACGTTATTGAACCCCTCCAGGCCGAAGGTGTCGGCGGCACTCAGGCGCACGGTATCCGCGGGCCAGGCCTTCCTTGGGAAAGAGCGCCGCCGCGTCCTTGGTTTCGCCCACGGCGGGAAGCTTGGCCAGAAGCGCCGCGGCGTAAGTCTCCAGGGACTTTTGCAGCGTCGCCGCGGCCCGGTCGGCGACGATCTCCACGTAATACTTCCCCTGGGTGAAGAACAGGGCATTGGCTGGTGGCATAGGCATTGGCGGTCAGAGGAACTACTGGGGGAACCGGAACGGCGTTGGCCGCTGAACACGGCAAAGGCATTTTGCGCCGAACCCATATCGTAAAGATAGACGTCCACATGGCGTCGGCCTCCGGCCCCCAGGCCGAACTGCGGCAGGACATTTCCTTGAAGCCCGCCGACAGGTAAAGCTCGGCCTTGCCGTCGATCTTGTCGGAGAGAGTTATCCGGCCCGTAGCTCTCGGCGGGGGCCGGGGAGTGAACCCCGCGACCTCGGGGAGCAGCGCCGCGGTGGCGGCCAGGGCCTGGCCGGCCGCGGCCTGGGGCCGGCCTTCAGCTCAGGGGCGTGCAGGGCCACGATCACCGCGGGGTTGAAACCGGGACTGCGGGACCAGAAGCCCGACGGTGATCAAGCCCAGCAGGGCCAGAATGCCGTAACCGGTCAGCTTCTGGGCGGCGCCCACCTTTGCCTTTCGCCGTGCCATAAATCTTCCGAAGCGGCCCGCCTATTTGGAAATCTTCTTGCCCAGGTTCAGATCGTAGATCGGGGCAAATTTGAGATCATCCATTAAGACTTCTTCCGGGGATTTGGCGACGAGTTCCCCGTTCCTCTGGATGAAACGCAGTTCGGCCCCAACCCCGCACCCCGCGGTGCAGGCCTTATCCAGTTTGGTTTTGGTCGAGGCAAACTCCTCTCCGGCCTTGCTCTTGTGGAATTTTTCCCGCCACTCGATCCATTGCTGGGGAGTCAAACCGCTCTGGTCGATAAAAACATAATATACCACCTGGTCCGGGCAGTCCTCCTCCAGGTAGAGGGTGTACTCCGCCAGGGGGGCCTCGGCGCCTGCCCCGGCCGGCCGGTTCTTATGCCCCGACTCGATGAGCCAGGTCGTGGGGCATTTCCGGGAAGCGACAAAGGATTTCACCGCCCCGAAAATGAACGCCGGGATTCATTTCGTCGGCCACGAAATTTTCCGGCCAGGAATTTTTCCGGCGGGGTGAACGCGGTCAGCCCGTTGGCCTGCCGCAGCGCCGTGGCCTTGGCACTCGCCGCCCAGGCGGTGGCACCATTGCCGGCCAGGAGCAGAAACCCCAGGAATATCGGCAGTAGACGCATCATACCCCCTCCTTCCTCACTGCGAGATGTGAAATGTCGGGAACGTGGGTCTCCGGTAAGATACCGAGATCAATGGCAGCCGGGACGGCGCCAGAGGCGGATGAGCCATGGGACAGGATCCTTGCCTTAAATTATGGGCACGGCAAAATAAAATGCAAGTACCCTGCTCTGATCAAAAATAATATTTTTGCCCCCGATTGATTTGCCGCGGCCGGCTGCGGGAGCAGCCCCGGCCCGGAGCCGGATAGGCTTCGCGGGGTTGAAGGGCTCTTGCCCCTTTCCGGATTCGTACACCGAGTTGCCTGCAGGCGGCTATTTTTTGCAGCCCCAGGCTTTACCGTGAAACACTCCTTTCAAATCCCCCTCTCACAAAGGGGGACTTGAACCCGTCGTCCTTGCTCCCCCCTTTGAAAAAGAGGGGCAGGGGGGATTTTTCATTGCCGGGGTGAGCCGCCATTGGCTCATAACTGTTTGGCCTGCGGCTGCACAGGGGAGACGCCGGTACTACCTGTTTCATGGGGACTCGGGAATAAACCGGGGGGCAGAATGTAAGCCAGGCAGCGAGTCCGCATAAGATCTCTAAA
This sequence comes from uncultured delta proteobacterium, assembly GCA_963841475.1. Lineage (GTDB taxonomy): Bacteria > Desulfobacterota > Desulfobaccia > Desulfobaccales > 0-14-0-80-60-11 > 0-14-0-80-60-11. Next base: position 570,527 of record CAWJCT010000004.1, on the reverse strand, counting down.
TTTCCACCGTCTGGTGAAGCTCCGGGATCATCACCTCCCGGAAACCCAAATCCTGGCGCAGACGGGTGGCGAGTTCGGCGGCCGCATCCGGGTCGCCGTGCACCACAAAGGTCCGCCCCGGGGACGGCGTGAAAGCCCGGGCCCAACCCAGGAGGCCCGGCTGATCGGCATGATTGGAAAAGCCGTTCAGGGTCACCACTTCAGCTTCCCGGTGGTATTCCACCCCAAAGATCCTGACCACCGGAGCCTGTTCCACCAGGCGGCGGCCCAGGGTGTTGGGGGCCTGCCAGCCGACAATCATGATCGTATTCCGGGAATCCTCGATATTGTTTTTTAGGTGGTGCTGGATGCGCCCGGCCTCGGCCATCCCTGAGGCGCTGATGATCACGCAGGGGCCGTGCAGGCTGTGCAGCTTTTTCGACTCCTCCACGTCCCGAATGTACCGCAGGCGTTTGAAGCCGAAAATATCACCGTCGGGGTCTTCATGCCGCAGGTAGTCCTGGGTTTCAGCGTCGAAATAGTCCGTATGCCGGCGGAAAATATCGGTGACATTGACCGCCAGAGGGCTGTCCACATAGACGGGGATATCCGGCAAATCGCCCTGGTTAGAGAGTTTGTTCAGGAGGTAGATGAGAAACTGGGTGCGCTCCACGGCAAAGGCCGGAATAATGACCTTGCCGCCGCGTTGGCTGGTACGCCTTATCGTCTCTGCGAGGGCCCCCGCCGACTCTTCGATGGGCGGGTGGACCCGGCTGCCGTAAGTGCTCTCGATGAGCAGAATATCGGCCGCGCTGAGCAGAGTGGGGTCGCGCAACAGGGGCACGTTGGGCCGGCCCAGGTCACCGGTAAAGACCAGGCGCCGGGCGGGGCCGTTTTTCCCGGACTGGAAGTCGAGGGCCACGATGGCGGAGCCCAGCACATGGCCGGCATCGTACAGCGTACAGGTGACACCGGGCCACAGCGGGTATTGCCGCTCATAGTCGATCCCCACAAAATACTGCAGCGCCTCGGCCGCATCTGCCCGGGTGTAGATCGGCTCCACCGGAGACTCGCCATGCTTGCGCCGCTTCCGGTTGACATACTGAACGTCTTCCTCTTGAATATGGCCGCTGTCGGGGAGCATAGCGCCGCAGAGGTCAGCCGTCGCCTTGGTGCAGATAATCTTGCCCCGGAACCCTTGTTTCACCAGGTTAGGCAGATTACCCGAATGATCGATGTGGGCGTGAGACAGGACCACGGCCTCTATCCCGGCGGCATCAAAGAGGAAATTCCGGTTGCGGCTGCGGGCCTCGTCGCGCTTGCCCTGATACAGGCCGCAATCGAGGAGGAGGCTTTTGCCGCCCACCCTGATCAAATGCTGGGACCCGGTAACCGTCTGGACTGCGCCATGAAAACTGATCTGCATCAAGTCACCTCAAGCCGATATTTTGACAGAACCAACTCCAGCGAGGGGCTCCGGTCAGGATGGCCGGCGGGCGCGAAGCTGCAGGACCTCCAGCCGCAACCGTCCGGCGGCGCCGGTCCAAAACTCGGGCGGCGCACCTCTTTCCCGAGGTTAAGCCCGCCCCCAACCCCGCCCTGCTGATAGGGATTATGATAGTCCAATATTTTTAAAAAATACATTGGTTTGTTTGGGGGCCTGGCCTCCCCTGATCCGCCCAGCCGGAGCCGGGGTCCTGACGGGGCGAATCACCCCCCCTTTCATCTCCCCTCCTTAAAATGGTATCGTCATACCGAGGCAGGTGCATCAGTAAGCCCCGCCAGGCCAAAAGCCCGCCGAACCTTTTAATTTTGCACCATTTTTGATACGCTTGGCCGTATGGCACCCCTGGTCAGCGTCATCATTCCCACCTACAACCGGGCCGCCCTGGTGGCCGAAGCCCTGGCCTCGGTTCAAGCCCAAACCTACCGCGACTTCGAGATCGTGGTGGTGGATGACGGCGGCACCGACAGCACCTGGGAGGCTTTGTCCGCCTGCCGGGAAATCCGGGTGCTGCGCCATCCCCACCGCCGGGGGGTGAGCGCCGCCCGCAACACCGGCATCGAAGCGTCCCGGGGGCAGTGGCTGGCCTTTCTGGATTCGGACGACCTGTGGCTGCCGGACAAGCTGGCCCGGCAAATTTCTTGGTTAGAGGGCCAGCCGGAGTCGCTCATCTGCCAGACCGACGAGACCTGGGTGCGCCGCGGGGTCAGGGTGAATAAACCCCTGAGCCACCGCAAAGTGGCAGGCAGAATCTTTCTGCCCTCACTGGCGCGCTGCATGATCAGCCCTTCGGCGGTGATGGTGCACCGGCGGCTCTTTCAGGACCACGGCGCCTTCGATGAGACTCTCCCCGCCGCGGAAGACTACGACCTCTGGCTGCGCCTCACCTGGCGCTACGAGGTGGGCCTGGTGGACGCGCCCCTGGTCATTAAACGAGGCGGCCATCCGGACCAACTCTCCGCCCAGTGGGGCCTGGACCGGTTCCGCCTCCGGGCCCTGGTCAAGCTGCTGGCCGAGCCGGACCTGCCCGAGCCTTATGCCCGGGCGGCCCGCCGCACCCTGGCCGCCAGGAGCGCGATTTACGCCCAGGGGTGCGACAAGCGGGGCCGGCAGAAAGAAGCCGCCTGGTATCAGAGCCTGAGCCGGGCGGCCGGAATGGCGCCGCTGGCCGGTGACACGATGAACCTGATCTTAACGGAAGGAGCCCAACTTGATAACCTGCTTCAGTAAGAAATCCCCCTTTGACACTTGGTTTACCAACGGCAAGCATGAGGGCCACAGCGACGCCCCGGTGGAAAAAGGCGGCGCCGATTCCAGCTTCGGCCCCCATGAGCTCCTGGAAGCTGCTTTGGCCAGCTGCCTCAACATCTGGGTCAGGGTATCTGCCCAAACCCGTAATATCCCCCTCACCGGCGTGGTGACCGAGGTGACTTTGGAGCAGCAAAACCCCGGCGAGGCCGTGTTTCGCTATGCCCTGGAGCTGAAAGGTCATCTGACCGAGGAGCAGCGCTGGGAGTTAATTCAAGCCGCCCAATCCTGTCCCGTGCACCAAACCCTGGCCGGGAAAATCTCGTTTACCTGCTCGCCCGCCTAAAGGCATTAGAGCCACATAACCTAAGGAGGTCATCATGGACGTTTACGAAGCCATTCACCAGCGCCGCAGCCACCGGATGTATAAACCCGAGATACCGCCCAAAGCCACCCTGGACCGGGTGATCGACGCCGGCCTCTGGGCCCCCTCCGGGGTCAACGCCCAGGGATGGGAGATTACGGTCATGGCCGGCAAGGTCCGGGATGAATTCGTCGAGTTGGTCAGCAAGGCCACCAAGTATCTCCTCCCGGAATTAGAAAAAGCCGGCGTCCCGGAAAAAGGCCGGGAGTTCGTGATGAAGTTTTTCAAAAACCTGGGGGGCGCCCCGGTGGTCATCGCGGTGACCATCACCAAGGACCCCGACCCGGGTATGCAAATGGCCAACATTCAGAGCGGCGCCGCCCTGTTCCAGAATCTGCTCCTGGCGGCCCACGCCGAAGGCCTGGGCACCTGCTGGATGACCGGGGCCAATTACCTGGAAAAAGAAATTTTGAAGGTGCTGGGCAAAGAGGACAAGCAACTCCTGGCCATCACCCCCATCGGCTACTCCACCAAGGAGCCGCCGGCGCCGCCCCGGAAAGACCGGGAAGTGCGCTGGCTGGGGTTTTAGGAGCAGGGGATAGGGGGCAGGGGGCAGGGGTAGGGTGCGCCCTGCGCACCATTATTGGTGCGTAAAACAGAATTTTTAGCAAACGCGATAAAACGTCTCATTAAGCGGAGCTTTTTCTCTCCCCCTGGATGAGGGAGGGTCAGGGTGGGGGGAATGTCTATCAATATATTGGGCTGACTCCCTCAATAACTCCCCCTCCCCCTAACCCCCTCCCACCAGGGGAGGGGAGAATATTTGGGGCCCAAATCATTATGCGGCATCTTACTGTGGCCTGCGCCTCCCTCATCTGACAAGGGGAAAAATATGGCAGCAAAAGTAGTTGACGTCGGCATCGTGTTGGGCAGCGCTTCGGATTGGCCCCAGGTGGAGCCTGCCGCGGTCTTGCTCAAGGAGTGGGGCATTGCCTTTGAGGTGGTGGTGGCTTCGGCCCACCGCGCCCCCCGGAAGGTCGAGGCCTATGCCCGGGACGCGGCTGGCCGGGGGCTCAAGGTCATCATCGGCGTGGCCGGGATGGCGGCCCACCTGGCCGGGGTCCTGGCCGCATCGACCACCCTGCCGGTGATCGGCGTGCCCATGCCCGGCTCCCATCTGAACGGCCTGGACAGCCTGTTGTCCACGGTGCAGATGCCAGGGGGCGTGCCCGTGGCCACCATGGCCGTGGGCTCGGCCGGGGCCAAAAACGCCGCCATCTTTGCCGCCCAGATCCTGGCTCTCGGCGAGCCCCGGCTCAAGGAGCGGCTGGAGCGCCACAAGGCAGAGCTGGAGGCGAGTGTGGCCCAGCAGGCGGACCAGATTCCGGCCGAATATCGCCGTGGCGACTAGAAGTCATTTCAGAACCGATTTTAGGCGTTATCAGCCGAGGGAGCTTTAGTTGGGAAAGAATCACCCCGCTTTTCTAAAGGGGGGCAGGGGGGATTTTGATAACCACTGAGAAATCCCCCTAAATCCCCCTTTATCAAAGGGGAACTTTAGCACTGCGGCTGACGGATCAGGGCAGATAATTGTCAGACAAGTTATGAAACATGACCATAAACTTGGGGAAGGGATGCGCCCATGATGATCACCACCATGGTAGACCTGGCCGTCGACCTGGCGGCCCTGGAGCACAATTACCGGCAACTGCGCCATCTCTGCGCTCCCCAGGTCAAGCTGCTGGCGGTAATCAAGGCGGATGCCTATGGGCACGGCCTCTTGCCCGTGGCCCGGAAGCTCGCCGCCGCCGGCGCCGATTATTTCGGGGTGGGTTCCCTGGAAGAAGGGCTGATGCTGCGCCAGGCCGGGATCACCCTCCCGGTGCTGCTGCTCCTGGGCATTTTACCCGAGGAGGCCGAACGGGCGGTGGCTGCCGACCTGGATGTGGCCCTGTTCCGCCCGGATGTGGCCCAGGCGTTGGCGGCCGCGGCCGCCAATCAGGGCAAAAAGGCCCGGGTGCACTTGAAGGTGGATACCGGCATGGGCCGCCTGGGCGTGCTGCCCCAGGAGGTCATGCCTTTCTTATCGGACATAAAAAAAATGCGGCGCCTGTCGGTCATGGGCCTGATCTCCCATCTGGCGGTGGCGGACCAGGCAGACAAGACTTATACTCATAAGCAGCTGCAAAAATTTACGACGCTTTTGGCCGAGGCCCGGGACTCGGGCTTTCAACTGCCCCTGAGTCATATTGCCAACAGCGCCGCCCTCTGGGAGCTGCCCGAGGCCCATTTCGGCTTGGTGCGGCCGGGTCTCATGCTCTACGGCTCACCCCCTTCCCCGGATCGGCCGCCGCGGGTGTCGCTGCAACCGGTGATGTCCCTGGCGGCCCGGGTCCTCCAGGTGAAACGCCTGCCCCCGGGGAGCAGCATCAGCTACGGCTGCACCTACACCACCCCTGACTGGTGCGACCTGGCGGTGCTGCCCGTGGGTTATTGCAACGGGTACAGCCGTCTCAACTCCAACCGGGGCGAGGTCCTGATCCACGGCCGCCGGGCCCCCATCCGGGGCCGGGTTTGCATGAACCTCACCATGGTGGATGTCACCGGCCTCCCGGCGGTCAAAGAGGGCGACCGGGCCGTGTTCCTGGGCCGGGACGGGGACGCCTACCTGAGCGCCGAGGAGTTGGCCGGCTGGGCTCAGACCATCAGCTATGAAATTTACTGCAACCTGGGGACTGCCAACCTCAGGCGCTACACCGGAGTTTGACATGGACCGCAAACCCGACGCCCGGGAAGCCAGCATCTGCGTGGTCTGCGCCTGGCGCGAGACCTGCGTCAAAAAATTCTCCTTCACCGGCCAGCACTGCCTGGAGTACACCCGGGACCTGACGATCAAGGCCAAGCCGGAAGGGGAGGCGCCGAAAGATGGGGAAAAAGGGTAAAAGGGAAAAGGCGAACGGTGGGTAATCGTTAGGCTATTGAAAACCCAGCTTCTTTGTCATCCTGAGCGGAGTGAAGGATCTCATCTATTTGAAATATAAGATTATTCGCTTCACTCAGTATGGCCATCAAAGAGATTTTAGTTTTTCCTGGTCCCCAATTTTGGCGTAGGTTTCAAGTGGGTTCCCACGCCCAGGCGGGAGACCAGAAGATTGTCTTCGCTACCCCGTAGGGGCGGACCTGTGTGTCCGCCCTGAGCCCACCGCAAAGGTGTGCTCCTCTAAAACCATTGAAGAATCCGACAGAAAGTTGACATATACATGCACATCAAAAAAACCATTCGTGACCTGATTACTGCCAGTGCCGGACGGGCCCGGGACGCGGGCGAACTCACTTTCGACACCCTGCCCGCCTTCGAAGTGGAGGCGGCCAAACACGCCGAGCACGGCGACCTGGCCACCAACCTGGCCCTGGTCCTGGCCAAGCAGGCCAAGATGGCCGCCTCGGAAGGTGGCCGAAATCATTATCAAGAACCTGGCGGCCCCGGAGGGCATGCTCCTGAAAGTGGAGATCGCCGGGCCCGGCTTCATCAACTTTTTCATCGCCGACGCCTATTGGTACAGCGTGATTCAGGAAATTCACCGGCTGGGTCCGGCTTACGGCAACAGCGACCTGGGCGCCGGGGCAAAGTCCAGGTGGAGTTCGTCAGCGCCAACCCCACCGGGCCGCTGCACATCGGCCACGGCCGGGGCGCGGCCCTGGGGGACGCCCTGGCCAACCTGCTGGCCGCCACCGGTCATGAGGTGGTGCGGGAATACTACATCAACGACGTGGGCAACCAGATCCTCACCCTGGGCAAATCCCTCTATTTCCGCCTCCGGGAACTGGCCGGCGAGGTGGTGGAGTTTCCCGAGGACGGCTACCAGGGCGACTACATGAAGGACCTGGCCCGGGACTACCTGGCCGCAGGGCGGCGCCCCGCCGCCGCCTGAACTCCAGAGCGACGACCTGGTGCGCCTGGGCCGCTACGCCGGCGACGTCATCCTGGACGAAATCAAGCAGGACCTGAAAGACTTCGGGGTCGCGCTTCGACACACTGGTTCAGCGAAACCGAACTCTACGCCAGGGCCTGGTGGACCAGAGCTTTACCCTGCTGCGGGATGCAGGCTACCTGTACGAGGCCGACGGCGCCCTGTGGTTTAAGGCTACCGCCTTCGGAGACGAAAAAGACCGGGTGGTGCGGCGCAGCAACGGGGTCACCACCTATTTCGCCTCGGATATCGCCTACCACCTGCACAAATTCCGGCAGGGCTTTGACCAGGTGGTGGATATCTGGGGGGCCGATCACCACGGCTATGTGCCCCGGCTCCAGGCCGCGGCCCAGGCCCTGGGGTTTACCGGCCGCTTGCAGGTGATCCTGGTGCAGTTGGTGTCCCTGTTGCGCCAGGGGCGAGCCGGTGGCCATGACCACCCGGGGCGGCACCTTTGTCACCCTGCGGGAGGTCATGGACGAAGTGGGCAAGGATGCCGCCCGCTTTATTTTTCTCACCCGGCGGCCCGACGCCCAGCTGGAGTTCGACCTGGAGGTGGCCAAACAGCAGAGCAGCGACAACCCGGTCTATTACGTGCAGTATGCCCACGCCCGGCTGGCCTCGGTGTTTCGCCAGGCCGCGGCCCAGGGGGTCGAGAGGGAGGCGCTTGACCCGGCCCGCTTGCCCCGGCTCACCCTGCCGGAGGAGCTAACCATCCTCAAGATGCTGGCCAATTATCCGGAACTGGTGGAAGGGGCGGCCCGCAATCTGGAGCCGCATCGCATCACTTATTTCTTGACTGAACTGGCCGCCCAATTGCATAGTTATTATTACAAACATCGCTTTATCTCTGACGACGTTGAGCTGACCCAGGCCCGCTTCTGGCTGGTGAGCGGCGTGAAAACCGTACTGGCTCATGGTTTGGGGATCTTGGGGGTGGAGGCCCCGGAAACCATGTAAATCGTTAGGAGAACGGTTTGCGGCAACAACTGCGATTACCAGGTTTCCAGAAGGGACAACCCGGGGGGGGTGAAGTGGAGACAGGTCGGGGCAAAAAGGCCAAAAAGGCAGGCTGGCATTTGACTCTCGGGGTCAGAGGACATCATCTTCGCCGGGATCGGCTTGGTGGGTTTGATGATGATGAGTTTCGCCCTGGGAGCCCTGGCCGGCCGGGGAGATATCTACCGGGCCGCTTCCTCCTGGGGTCTGATGACCCCCGGATGGGGCCAAAGTGGCCCAGTGGGTGCCGGCGCACCGGAACCCCGGCGACAGCCCCCACTGGGACGCCGGGAACCGCAACCACGGCCTCAGTGGCGCCTGCCGTAGCGCCTCCGCCGGCCGCGGCGCCGGCGCCCCCGGCCCCGGTGGCCGCCAAGCCGGCCCGACCCGCTCCGGTAACCGGGTCCATTGCCCCCCTGCCTCCTCCCGCCGCCGCGAAGAAAAAGGGCAAAGCCGGGGCCACGCACCACGACTCCAAGTCCCGGGAAGAAGAAATGCGGCAGGTGCGCCAGGAGGTGGCCCAGAAGCTCAAGTTTCAGAATAGCTTCGACACAGGCCTCAAGCCGCGGCTGCCCAAAGCGAAAGACCACGAAAAGGCTCCAGCCCACCCAGGTGCGGGTAGCCGAGTATCGGACCAGCAAGGATGCTCAGGCCAAGCTGACGGAATTGCAGAAAAAAGGGGTCAAGGCGACCCTCAAAAAAACCAAAGACTCCAAAGGGGCCATGTATATCGTCTATAAACCGACGAGCCCCGTTCCCCAAACCGCGGCGAAAGTGGTCCAAAAGCCTGAAAAAAAGAGCGGCGCCACTCACAAGCCCAAAGCCGAATAGCCTTGCCGCTCTCGTCCTGGCGACGGGGAAGTGCCGGTCTTTGTCCGGGTGGACGGCTGCTCCTATCCGGGCCTTTGAGGCAATGGCCCCGGCCGGCCGGATCAGCCTGGCCACGGCTGGACCCCACCCTTTCCCTCCCGTTCTTCCCCCCCCTCCACGTTTGCGCCACACCCTGAGCCGGACGACCCGAAAAGCCTATGAGGTCTGGAGACCGGCGCTAGGATTTGCACCCGCTCTCGCCAATGCCCAAGCTTTCAGGAATACCTATCCTCATCCCCCATACTTCCCTGGTTAGCCCCCAAGCTTTCCCTGTTTAAGCCCCCAAAATTCCTGGCACGGATCGTGCTCTCTATCTCAAGCAACATGCAAAGCATCTGATTCAGGATGGTGGAGACCCCGGCAAATGATGCGCCGGTGTCCGCCTCCGCAGGTGCAGGGGAAAATACCAGTTGACCAGAAAAAAAGAAGGAAGGAGCCGGTCATGAAAAAAATGCTGATCATCATCGCCACGATTTGGTTTGTATTGGGGATTCATTACGGGGCCTCGGCCTGGATCTATGTGCCTGGTCAAGGCGATACCGGCTGGCAGACCTACACCTATACCGCCGGGACTGGGGGGTTTATCGGTACGGCCGGGTTTGTGTCGAGTAATGCCGTTGATAATATTGCCTATTCCGAACTGCTCCTGGATAACCTTCAGGGGGGCGGGGGAACCAACCCGAGCTTCGAAACCGGTAACCTTACAGGATATACCGCGGTTACTGAGCCGCCCCAGGCAAGTTCTGTCAACGTCACTTCCTTGGTGACGGCCTATAGTTACAATGCGTATTCGGCCACCAATGGTACCGAATTTGCCGATCTTCAGTCGCTATATCTCAATAACGCTTCATCAAACTGGGGAGTTACTACCTCCCAGTTTACGAATGCCTCCGGGCAGTCCGGCACCACCGGCGCGATTCTGGAAAGGGAGATAACTCTGGCGGCTGGGGCGGCATTTTCCTTTGATTGGGCCTTTCTGGGAAATGATACCTATCCCGGTGACTTCGCCCTGTTCTATCTGAAAAACGCCAACGGCGACATCGTGTTTTCCACGGGGTTGGCCCAGATAGGTTCTTCGGCGGTCCCCATTCCCGCCTCGGTCCTGCTGTTGGGCAGCGGCCTCCTCGGTCTGCTGGGATTAGGCCGGAGGGGCAAGAGGCGGGTTGGCTAGCAGGTTATGATCGTGAGTCACGGGGGGCTTGTCCGGATCAGGCCGGTGGCCCCCTGACCCGGGGCATTGACCCGGACCGGTCAATGGGTTGGCAAGAGACAATTGGCTAACACTGTTCGGACATAAGTAGAGGCTTATGCCAAGTGACCGGCGGGAAGGGCTGGTTACAGGTCTGTATCTCCGGCGGCGTTATCCCCCTGGCTGTCCATGGCCTCTTCCACCATCTGATCCACCTCTCCAGGGAAGTCCTCCCCCATCTCCTGGCCCATCTTCTTGAGCACTTTGGCAACGCTCTTGGGATCGTTCTCATCCACCCCGGACCAGGCCGCGGGGTCGGCCAGTCGTTCCAGGCGGGTTTCTTCGGAAAGTCGCACATGCACCCGGGAGAGCACCCGCTCCAGGGAATGGCTGCCGCATTTTTTACACACCGGCACCAAAGGGTCGTTCAGATTTAAGAGCAGGAAACCGGAAACCCGGTGGCAATCCTGGCAGCGATATTCATAAATCGGCATGATGTCTCTCCTGGTGCAGCAGGCAGCCGCCAGTAAACCCTTCTGCCATCCGCCTCACCGGGCTCTAATTCCGTACCCTGACTTTCATTCTTTCCAGGCGGGTCAATTGCGGCCTGCACCTCGATGTACCGGGAATCCCCGGGGGACAAGTTCTTTAAGGCTTTTTGAAAATGAAACATGGCGGTGGGCAGGGCCCTGACCTAGAGACTATAAAATGCCAAATAATAGTGGGCCAGGCCCATTTGCCCCTTCTCGCCATAAAGAGTCCCCAGGTTATAGTAGACTTCGCTGAAAGTAGGATTGAGGTTGTGGACCTTTTCGAACAGGGGTAAGGCCTGATCGGTCTTCTTGTTGCTCCTGATAAATCCGCCCCAGATAGTAAAGGACCACGTCGTCCTGGGGATAGCGCCGGGACAACTCATTCAACTTTTGTAAAGCCTCGGGATATTGATTATGGTCAAAATAAAAAATGGCCAGATCCCGTTTGATTAGCCGGTTATCCGGGGCCAAGCCGCAAGGCCTGCTGAAACGCAGCCAGGGCTTCACTATCCTGCTCCAATTTAGCCAGGGCCAGAGCTTTGCCGTATTGGAAGACGGGATTATTCGGCTCCCGCAAACCATCCTGGGTCATCCGCCGCAAGAGTTGATTCGGGTTGCCGCGTAAGCGCTGCCAACTTGATGGTGAAGTATTCGAAATCCGGATTATTCCTTTCCGGTGGCAACTCCTTCAGGTGGATGGTCAATTGGTGCGAGAGTTCCACGATCCGATTGTCCACATCCGGGTGAGTGGCGAGATAGACGGGCATTTTGCCACCTTCCAACCACCGCTGCTTATTCATTTTGCTGAAGATGGTCACCATATCCCGGGGATTATACCCGGCCTTGATCATCCACTTGAACCCCGTCGAGTCTGCCTGAGCTTCGATTAGTCCCGGCTGTATTTCAGCATGGCGCTTTCCCCTGCGGCCATGGAACCCATCAACAGGGGCGCCGCCATGGACCCCCCCAGAAAAATCGACGCCAGGGCCCCGATCAAACTGGCGACAGTGGCAACGCTGAGATTTTTCCATCATCTTGGACATATGCCGGCAATAGACGTGGGAAATTTCGTGGGCCATAACCCCGGCCAGTTCCCCTTCCCGGTCGGCCATACGAATCATCCCGGTATGAATAAAGATGTAACCACCCGGCACGGCAAAGGCATTCATCGTGGGGTCATCCACAATGAAAAACCTGTAATGAAAAGGCTGGGAACCCATTTGGGCGACCAGTCTTTGACCCAAGTGATTCATATAGGAGGTCAGGAAGGGATCTTGTATCAGAGGGACTTCTTGCTGAATTTCCAGAAGAAATTGCTCCCCCAGCTGCTTCTCCTTTTCGATGCTCAGGCCGCCTGGACAACGCATCGAGAAAAGCCCAACTGGACCCAACGGGTCCAGGAGCAGACTCGTAGCCAGGATGACAATGGCCACCAGTCTCCAGGGAGAATATTTATTCATGATGGATTGACTCAGAGTCCGTTTCGGCGTCGGACAGAGGTTCCTGGGATGAGGTGGTGGAGTTTGGGCGTTGCTGTCGGCGTCTATCTGGGTCTTGGGGGCTTCAGACCACAGATCTTCCAAGTTATAAAATTCGCGCAGATCGCTGGAAAAAGATATGGATCACCATGGTATTGTAATCCATCAACACCCACTGGCCTTCTTCAAGACCTTCAACCCCCAAAGGCTTAACCCCGGCCTGGGCCAGGGCTTCCTCGCACATGTTGGGCCAAGGCCGAGACGTGCCGATGCGAACCGCCGGAGCAGAGGATGAAATAGTCCGCAAAGGAACAAAACTCGGTCACCTCAGGAGCACCGGCTCCATACCCTTGTGGGCCACGATGGTCTTGAAGGCCAATTCTACCAGCGCTGCCGGGGTGAGAGGGGGTGAAGTTGTCGCCGCGTGTTCCTCCTTAAAGATAAAGTTTATGTGTAATTATATATTCTTCGCACCGCCTCCGGCAAGAGGTAGCGAATCGAACGCCCGTGGCGTACCAGTTCCCTGATACCGGTGCCCGAGATGTCCATCAGCGTTGTTTCCTGGCAGACCACTTTATGGCCGGAAGGATGCTGAAAACCTCGCTCCCTCTGGAGGGGCCGGAAATGCGGATGGACTTCCTCGAGGAGCACCTTCCCCAGCCGCCGGCGGTCATAACCGGGTCGGTCCAAGACCACAAAGTGGCTCAAGGTGAAAAGTTCTTTATAATCCTTCCAGGTGGCAATTTCCAGCATGGCATCCAGACCCAGAATAAAATACAGCTCCCAGGTCGGCCCCAGTTCCCGGCGGATCTGCCGCAGGGTTTCGATGGAGTAGGATCTCCCGGGGCGCCGCCCTTCCAGGTCGGATACCGACATCACCGGGTGATCTCCCACCGCCAACCGGCTCATCTCCAGGCGCACCTCAAAGGGGGTGATGCCCTGGGCAGCCTTGTGGGGCGGGTGGCCCGCCGGAATAAACCAGAGGCGATCCAGAGCCAGGGCCTCGCACACTTCTTCCGCCGACCGGAGGTGGCCGTAGTGGATGGGGTTGAAGGTCCCGCCGAAGAGCCCCAGACGCCGGGGGGCCTCAGGTTCTGATTTGCCCGTCGCCATAAACGATAAACTTGGTGGTGGTCAGCTCTTCCAGCCCCATGGGCCCGAAGGCATGCAGTTTGGAGGTATTGATGCCGATTTCCGCGCCCAATCCCAGTTCGCCCCCATCATTGAAGCGGGTGGAGGCGTTGACCAGGACCACGGATGAGTCCACCTCCTTTAAAAACCTCTGGGCCCGGGCATAATCTCGAGTGATGATGGCCTCGGTGTGGTTGGAACTATACCGGGCGATATGCGCCAGGGCCGCGTCCAGGTCCGGCACCACCTTCACCGCCAAAATCAGGTCCAGAAATTCCGCGCCCCAATCCTCTTCCTGGGCCGGGTTCACCTGGGGATCGATCTCCCGGGTGCGGGGGCAACCCCGCAATTCCACCTGGGCCTGGCGGAAGCGGTGCGCCATCCGGGGCAAAAATCCCGGCGCCGCCGCGGCATGGACCAGCATGGTCTCCATGGCGTTGCACACCCCGGGGCGCTGCACCTTGGCGTTGAAGCAGATCTCTTCGGCCATGTCCAAGTCGGCGGACTCATCCACGAAGATGTGGCACACCCCCTTGTAATGCTTCAGCACCGGGATGCGGGAGTGCTCGGCCACAAACCGGATCAGCCCCTCGCCGCCCCGGGGGATGATCAGGTCCACCAGTTCGTCCTGCTTCAGCAGCTCCAGGGTGGCCTCCCGGGCCACGCTGGGGATGACCTGCACCGCGGCCTGGGGAGCCCCGGCCTCGGCCAGGGCGTCCTGCATCACCTGGGCCAGGGCCAGGTTGGAATGAAGGGCCTCCTTACCGCCCTTGAGGATCACGGCGTTCCCACTTTTCAGGCAAAGGGCGGCGGCATCCACCGTGACATTGGGGCGGGACTCATAAATAAAGCCGATTACCCCCAAGGGAATGCGCTGTCTTCCCACTTTCAGCCCGTTAGGCCGCACCCACATGCCGGTGACGGCCCCCACCGGGTCGGGCAGGGCCGCCACTTCCTGAAGTCCCTTGATCATGGAGGCGAAAACCTTGTCGGAGAGCGTCAGCCGCTCAATGAAGGCCGCGGCGTGGCCCTGGGCCTGGGCCGCGGCCACATCTTCGTGGTTGGCCGCCTGAATCTGGGAGCGCCGTTCTTCGAGGAATTCCGCCGCCCGGAGGATAACCCGGTCTTTGACTTCCCGGGACAGGGTGCCCAGGCGCCGGGCCGCGCCTTGAGCTTCCCGGGCCAGATGATGAACCAGTTCTGGGATATTCATGGGTCCACTCCGTCTAACTTGTTGGTCTGATCATAAAATATCATATTCAGGCTGGATTAAATATCTATCAAAATTAATCCCTTAATGAAATTTATCCTCTTAGGCTCCGGCGTTCTTTCGACCATGCCCCTGAAGAGACTTTAAGCCCCATGGGGCCTGGGCTTCCGGCCTCAGGCGGGCTCCAGAGTAATCATCCTGGCCTCGGTCAGGAAAACCAGCGATTAGCCATTGAGGCGCCAGAGTTGAAAGTTGAGGAGGGCTGCAAAGCTGACCCAGAGAAGATAGGGGACCATCAGGAGGCCCGCCAGGGGGCGGTGGGCCCAAAAGGCCAGGAGAGTAGCGCCAATGGCCAGCCACAGCGCCGCCAAATCGACCAGGGCCCAGCCGATGTAGTGGAGGCCGAAGAAGAGCCACGACCAGGAGGCGTTCAGGGCCAACTGCACCAGGAACAGCGCCAGGGCTGGAGCCGCGGCCATTCCCCCCTCCCGCCAAACCAGCCAGGCGGCGATCCCCATCACCAGATAGAGGAGGGTCCACATCGGCGCAAAGACCCAGGCCGGGGGATTAATGGCGGGTTTGGCCAGGTGGGCGTACCAGTCTCCCGGCGAGAACCGGGAACCGATCCAGGCAGCGGCAAAGCTCAGGGCCACCCAGAACAAGAGGCCGACCCAGGCAGAAAGCGTCGATCCGGCTACGCGTTCCATAGGCGCCGATCCCTCAGGGAGAGCATCGATTATCCGACCCAGGGGCGATCATGGCCGAATGGCCGGTGCACCCGTGCCTCGTGTCAATCCACCCCGCCCCGGAAGTGAGATTGGCAGTGAAGCAGCTCTGAAACGGTGACCATCCGATAGCCCGCGGCTTTTAAGGCCGGCAGGATAGTTCTCAGGGCCTCCACCGTGGGATGGCGATCCGCCTGGGCATGTTCGTCACTGTCATGGAAGATAATGATGGAGCCGTTTCGCACCCGGCCCAGGACATTCCCGATGATGGCCGGGGCCGCCAGTCCCTGCCAGTCGCCGGAATCGAGGCTCCACAATACCAGGCGCCGGCGAGTGTGGGCCAGGTAGGCCTTCAGCTGGTCGTCATAAGCGCTGTAAGGCGGCCGGAATAATCTTTGCGACTGGGGACAGCCCAGGAGGTCCAGGTCTAAGGCGGTGCGTTCCAATTGCCGTTCCCGGGAGATCTGGTTCTCCTTGGTCATGCGAGGATGGCTGAAGCTGTGGTTTCCGACTTCGTTGCCGTCCTTGAGCAGGGCTTGCACCAGCCCGGGGGTTTGCTCCACCTTCTCCCCCAGGACAAAAAAGGTGCCGTGGGCCTGGTACATTTTGAGCAAAGCCATGATTTGCGGGGTATACGTAGAGGAGGGGCCGTCGTCAAAAGTCAGGGCCACGGCTTTTTCGTTGGGGGCGCCGGCCCAGACGGTCACGGGGTCTGCCCCCAGGGCTGGCCCCGGGGGGCTGCTCGCGAGAAAACCCCCCAGCAATATCAGGATCATCCAGAAATTAAGGTAGTTAAATCGCCACATGCCTTTATTATACTCGTAACGGCTGAAAATTAAAATGGCTCAGCTTAAGAAGTACTGAGGCATCGTGCTCCGCCACCTGGAAAGCCGAGGCGTCATTCCGGAGGTGCAATGCCGAAAGGACTACCACCTGCGGGATGGCTTAGACGATGGTTATCCCCCGGGGGCTGCGGGTCAGCCACTCCACCCCTTCGGGGGTAATGCGGCCGGTATCCTCCTGCCCGATCATGCCGATCTCCGGCAGGAAGAACTTGGGTTCAAAGGCCAGCACCATGTCGGCCTCCAGGGGGTAGGGAAACCGGGCGGTGATGAAGGGGAATTCATCCAGTTCCAACCCCACCCCGTGGCCCAGGAAACTGACCCGGTCGTTTCCCAGCCCCATGAAGAAGTCCGCCAGGCCCCGGACCCGGACCGCGCCCCAGAGCAGGTGAAAAATTTCCCCGGGACTGGTTCCGGGCCTGGCCGCCGGGGTAAAGAGCCGATAGAGTTCTTCCACCGCCTCCCAGGCCTCCCAGGCCCGGGGGGGCAGGGAACCCAGGGCGTACATTCGGGTCATGTCCACCACGTAGCCGTTGACGCAGGCGGCCAGGTCGATGCTGATGGGCTCGTTAGGGGCCAGTTTTTTCAAGGACGGCCCCTGGGGAAAGGCGGCGCTGAATCCCGAACCGCCGCTAGGGGTGTCGGTATAGGCCGCCAGCAATCCCGAGACGCCGGAAAGGACGTGGCCATAGAAGACCTCCAGATCCCAGTTGCGCACCCGCACCAGACCCTGGTGACCCAGGAGACGCAGGCGGTATTCCAGGGCGGCCGACACCTCCAGTTCGGACATCCCCGGCTTCAGAAGCGCCGGCACCTGCTCATGGACCTGGTCCAGGATGATTGCGGCCCGATCCAGTTGGGTCATCTCATAGGCGCTCTTGACCATGCGCTGGGCCCGGATGAACGGTGAGAGGTCGACGATGGGGTGGCCGGGAAAGAGCTGATCCTGTATACGCCTGAACAAGGCGGCGGGAATGACATCCAGCTCCAGGGCCACCGCGCCTTGGGGCGCCAATCCCGCCTGGGCCAGGACCTGGGGAAGTTCCTTTAAATCCCGATACAGGACCCGGGGCCAGGGGCCCGGAGTCGAGTGGTTCCGGTGGTGGGGCCGGCGCACCAACAGCGATGGCTGACCCCCGGGGGCTACCGCCAGGAACCCGTCCACCAGCGTCCCGGCATAATAGAACAGGTCGGCGGGTTGGCGGATCAGGGCCAGGCCGATGCCAGCCGGCGTCAGGGTCTTTTGCAGGGCTTCGACGCGCAGGGTGATTTCGGCGGCCGGTACCGGTTCCATCAGGCCTCCTCCTGGTACAGGAAAATCTCAAGATTTAGGGGACCCTGAGCGCCCATGACCAGTACTTTTTCGATGTCCGCGGTCCGGCTGGGGCCGGTGAGCCAGCTCACCCGGCCCGGTCCCCGGTCCCGGACATATTCCAGGGCCTGGGCCAGACTCAGGCGGGAACGCTGCCGGGGAATCAAGACGATCTGTTTCCCGGCCCGAAAGCCCAGGACGGCCCCGGGACCCCCGCCGGAATCCACCAGGACGCTCCCGGTTTCCGGAATGGCCCCCAGGCCCACAGTCACCGCAGTGCCGGCCTCAGGGGCCCAGTCGGCTTGGGCCACCCGGTGCTTGACTCCCAGTTTTTTCAGCTCTCCGGCCACCGGGCGCAGCCAGGGATGATCCTCCAGCCACAAGGGCGCGACCTCCCCGGCCAGCCGCAGGGCCAAGTCGGCCGGGCCCTTAACCTCAGAGAGTGAACTGCCGGCTTCCCGGAGCCGCGTCGCCAACAGGGCGGTGGGAGAGTCGGGGTCCAGGCATTCTTTGGCCTCCCGCGGCGCGGCTTTGGCCCCGTCCGGCGCGGGGGAGCGGGGCGCCTGGCAAGGTGGCAGAGAGGGCCTTTCCTGATTCACGTTGCCCGGGAGGGTCTCGCTCCGGCGGCCACGCTGTCCCCGGTGGAAGCTCTCCGGAGCTAAGGCCGCGAGGCCTGGAAGGCCCCATCCCCGGCGGGCGGCGAGAACGGCCAGCCCCCGGGTGGCTTGCTCCAGGCCCCGGTACCAGCGAGGCCGGCTGAGCACTGCCCCGGCTACGGTGGACAAGCCCCGGAGTGGCCGAAAGTGGCGGCTGGGCCGGCGCAGCCCCCGAATCTTATCCGTCAGCCGGATGCCGACCGGACAGATCTCCTGGCAGGCCCCGCATTGGGTGCAGAGATCGCAGATATCCCCCACCGGGGCCAGGTATGGGGCCAGCAGGATGCCGATGGCCCCGGGATAGACCCGGCCGTACAGGTGGGCGGCGCCCTCCTGAAAAATCGGACAAACGTTGAGGCAGGCCCCGCAGCGGAGGCAGTACAGGGCCTCGGCCAACTCCGGGTCCGCCGCCAGGCGGCGCCGGCCATTGTCCAGGATCACCAGGTAAAAAATTTGGTTCCCCTGGGGCTGGACCTGGAGCCCCTGGATAAAGTGGACCAGGGCCGTGAGGCGCTGACCGGTGGCGCTGGCGGGCAAAAGCCGCAGCATGGGCTCCAGGTCGGACAAATGGGGAATGACTTTTTCCAGGCCCATCAAGGCCAGGTGAACTTTGGGGAGCGTCGCGGTGAAGCGCAGGTTGCTTTCATTTTCCAGGAGGACCAGGGTGCCCGCCGGGGTGGCGAAGTTGATCCCGGTGATGCCCATCTGGGCCGCAAAGAAATGCGGCTTGATATGGGCGGTAGCCAGCCGGGCCAGGGCCTCGGGCTCTGCCGGGAACCTTTGTCCCAGGTGGGCCGCAAAGATGCCGGCGATTTGGTGGCGGTCCAGGTGGAGGGCCGGGGCGGTGAGATGTGCCGGGGGGTGGCCGGCCAGCTGGACAATAAACTCCCCCAGGTCCGTCTCCATGACCTGGAGGCCCGCCGCGGCCAGGGCCGGATTGAGGCCGATCTCCTCGGTGGTCATGGACTTGGCTTTGACCACCGTCCTGACCCCGTGTTCTCGGGCCACGTCGAGGATAAGCTGGCGGGCCTGGGCGGCGTCTCGGGCCCGAAGCACCCGGCCGCCCCAGGCGGTTACGGCCCGCGCAAGGCTCTCCAGGAGTTCATCCAGCCGGGCCAGGGCCTCAGTTTTGCTGGCCCGAGCCTGGCGGCGCCAGGTTTCCCAGAGCGGGTAGTCGGAGAGCAGCCGGTCCCGGGCGGCCAGGGCCCGGTGCGCCGCCACCCGGACCGCAGGAGACCTCCCTAAAGTGACGGCAGGGATATGGGGTGAAGGGTGAGTCGTAATGTCCAACGCCTTAAGATGACCGACCGAGGCTATTTACGGTCGTTGGCGCATTGTTCAAAGGCTGACGTCCAGGCCGGAAAATGCAGGTCTTCCGGGCTTTCCATGGCAATGCGGAGGAATTCGTTCACCTGTTCCTCGAGCCAGGGATGTTTTCCCAGGTCATCCAGGTTTTTTTCCGTCACCTCTTTAAACTCTGTGGGCAAACTTTCATCACAGGTCAGGCGGTTTTTCATGAACTCAATCATCAGCGACAGCGAGATCAGTTTCTTTTTCACGCCCATTTGGCGCAATTCATCCTTGATATCATCCCGCACCCGGTCGGTAGCTATCTCCTTCAAAAACCGCAATGGATTGGAACCGCTGACCAGAGACTGAAAGATATAATAAGTATAATAGAATCTCTTGCCGTATTTCCAGAGGGGGGGAAAATCTCCTGGTTGGCTGGTTCCTGGGCCAGATTTGCCAGACGCTGGCGATACGGCCATTCGATGCGGGCCAGGATCAGGCTATATAAAAAGTAGAAGTTGACGGCAAACATACCGAAGACGCTGAGGGTGAGCATCGACGAGGGAATCAGGGATGGCCAGACAATAGGCATCCAGGCGAAATAGACGAAGACGATCAAGAGGATGAATATCTTCAGCCTACTGACTCCTGCCAGGCGCTTGTCATGACGGCGAATGACAACATACACCATGAGCAGAACGAAAATGACGAGTTCAGTGAAAGGGGCGCCTAGAAAGTTAATCACAGGAAAGTCAATCAAATATTGGATCATGTTATCTCCTCTCGATGGCCAGCGCCGGGAAGAAAACTGTCCGGATATATTAGCAAAAACGTCTTATTGTCCTCACGTACCGACAGCTACTTTATCACTACCGGAATTCATTTTACCACATCTGAAGCACTGAAGCCGAGACAAAATACCCCGGTGGCCTGACGCCGCCCCGCCCACCGGCAAAGAGCGCCTCAGGCCGGTATGGCCAGGGTTCCGGGCCCGTTTTGGAGAACCGGCTCAACTCAAGGCTTGACAAAAACCTCGATTTTGGCACGCCGGCGCTCCCCATCCATCCAGGAGGCAAGCAGGAGCTGTTGCTTCTGTTCGAGAAACTGAGCTCGCAACTGGTCCCGCTCTTTTTGAAATTCCTGGGCATCAGGCTCCCGCCGGGCCTTAAAGGCCAGCAGGTAATACTGGTTTTGGAACCACAGGGGCTTCTCGGGATAGGGGTGCGGCTGGGAAAGTTGAAAGGCGGCGCCGGTCATGGACTCGGCTTGCCGTTGCCCCAGAAACCCCTGGAACCGGGTGAAAAAGCCGCTGTCTTTGACGGCCAGGCCGGCGGCGGCCGCCACCTGAGGCCAGGGCTTTCCTTGCCGGAGTTCCCCCAACAGCCGGGTGGCTTCCTGCTCCGCCTGCTTCCGGGCCAGCCGCCGGCTCAAGGCCGCCTTTACCTGGTCCTTGATTTGGGCCAGAGGCGGCAGGTGCGCCGCCTGATGTTCCAAGCCTTTGAGGACGGCGAACCCCTCGGGCAGTTGCACCACCTTACTGATCTCCTGGGGCTTAAGGCTCAGGGCGGCCTTATTGAAGGCGGGTTGCAACCCCAGCCCCGGTACTGCCCCCGACAGGGCGAAGAGCGGGGTCTCCTGGGGGGTCGCCCCCAATTTTTGCGCCACCTGGGCCAGTGAACCCCGGGACAACTCCTCCCGGGCTTGCTGGGCCGCATCTTTGGCCAACTGCCGAGCCTGTTCCTCCTTGAGACGTGACTCCACCTGCTTGGTGGCGTCGGGGAGGAGCTCCGTTTCCTTGATTTCCTCCAGCTTGATCAGGTAGATTCCCTTGCTGGTGGTGGCCAGGCCCATGGTTCCCGGTTTGAGGGCAAAGGCCACCTTGTCCCATTCCGGCGGCTTCTGACCCCGGCGGACCAGCCCCAGGTCCCCGCCCTTATCCCGGCTGGCGGCGTCCTGGGAGTTAGCCCGGGCCAGAACGGCGAAATCCTCCCCCGCCTTGGCCTGGTCCAGCAATTCCTGGGCCTTTTGGGCCGCTTCCCGGCGCTGAGTGTCCGTGGCCTTGGGAGGCAAGGTAAGCAGAATCTGCCGCGCCTGAATCACCCCGGCCCGGGTGTACTCGTCACTGTGTTCTTTCAGATAAGTTTCCACGGCCGCCGGGGTGAGCTTGACCCGGTCGAGGTAAGCCTTGGTCCGGAAGACCAGGTAGTTGACCCGGGCCCGGTCCGGCAGGCGAAATTCCGCCTCGTTCTCCTGGTAATAGCGGGCCACCGCATCGTCTGCGGGGTTTTCCCGGGCCAGGAACTTTTCCGGGGACAACACCAGGTAGTTGACGTTTACCTCCTCTTTGGCCATCCGAAAGAACTCCAGGAGTTCAGCGTCCGAGACCTTGGCAAAGGAGGTCACATCCCCGACGACCTTGCGCAGGAGGAGTTGTCGGCGTTCCTGGGCTTCGAAACCCTGGGGGCTCAGGTGGTTCCGGGACAGCAGCCAGTCGTACCGCTTTTTGTCGAACCTGCCATTTTGCTGGAAGAAGGGGTAGCTCTCAATATGGTGCCGCAACTCGGCATCGGTTATCTCGAGTCCCAGGCGGTGACCGGCCTGGAGGAGCAGGGCCTCGTCAATGAGCTGGCTCAGGGCCATCTCCTTGAGCCGCAGGGCCTTGATCATCTCGGGCGTCACCTCGCCCCCGGTCTTTTCCTGGTAGCGCTTCACCAAGTCGCTGTATTGGTGATTGAATGCAGTTATAGGGATGACGGTGCCGTTGACTTCGGCCGCGTCCTGGGACCGGGAGGCTTTGTATGAGCCCACGCCCCAGAAAATGAACACCACCACGATGGCCCCGATGGCCAGGTAAATGAACCAGGATCGTGTCGATCTGCGTATCCACTTTAACATGAGTTCGGGTTTCCTCGACTTTTCTGTCGCCAGCCGGCCTCCCCCGGGGATGTGCCGCCGGGGCAGGGCATTTATCGGGTGGCTGGCTTAGAGCTTTCCTTCAACATTTTGAGGGCCTCTTTGGCTTCGGGGCTGTTGGGGTAGGCCTTCACCAACTTTTGTAAGGTGCTCCGGTAGGTGCCCATTTGCTGCTGGTTTTTATAGCACAGGGCCTGGCGCAGCAGGCCGGCGGGGGCCAGGATGCTCTTGGGGAACTGGAGCCGCAGCTTGTTGAACTCCACCCCGGCTTCCCGGTACTTGCCCTCCTGGTAAAAGCTGTCCGCCAGGTAGTAGCGGGCTTCCGGGGCCTTGGGGCCCCGGGGTTGATTTTTCAGATACTGGTACATCTGGTGCCGGGCATCGCCGTATTTTTTGGCGTGGTAGAGGCGCATGCCCTCGGTATAATATTTGTCCGCCCCGGCGCTGGAAACCGCAGGCTTGGAGGACTTGGGGTACATGGCGGTGGAGGGGGCCGGAAGGGCGCGCTCCTTGGCGGCCACCGGGGCCCCCTGGTGGCCTTCCAGTTCCGCAAGGCGACCCTCCATCTGCTGCACCTGGGCCTCCAGGTTTTGCACCTGCTGGGCCAGGTCTGGGGCGGGAGCCGGGGCCGTCCCCGCCGCGCCGGGCGGAGGTTCGGCTGGTGTGGGTGGCATGGAGGTGCGCAGGCCGGGGACGGTGCCACAAGCCCCAATGAACAGCAGCAAAACTGCCACCACCAGATACCGGATCACCCCTGCCTGCCTCATGTCGTGGCCTCCTGGATGCCTGGGGGAACCGGCGGCGACCAGCCCCCTGACGGTTTTAACTAAATGTTTCATATTATTATCTTGGTGATCCCCTGTCAAGGAAGCCCTGCTCGGGGGAGGGGGTCATTTTTCAATAAAAGACCCGTGGTTCTTTAAGAATAAATAGTGGGTTGTTATGATGGGCATGGGGAACAATAGCCGGGCCGCCCGGGAGCATCGACACGCGAAGGGTGGCAGCGGTGGGGGGTTGTCCCTTGACTTAACGCCGGAAAAGCAGTAAAAGTTTGCAAAATTTAGAAGTTAGAGGTTCGGTATGCAGCCCAGGGAACGTCTGATCTTCCCGCTGGATGTACCCAATAAGACGGAAGCCGAGAGATTGATCTCTCTGCTGAAGGATGATGTGGGGCTCTTTAAGGTGGGGTTGGAACTCTTTGTGGCCGAAGGGCCGGCTTTTCTGAAGTTCATCACCGAAACAGCCCGGGTGGATTATTTCCTGGACTTGAAGTTTCACGACATCCCGGCCACGGTGGCCCGGGCTCAGGCCCAGATCAAGCACGGCCCCCGCTTAACCACCCTCCACGTGGACCAGGGGCCCAAAATGCTCAAGGCCATGGTGGCCTCTTTAAAAGATGGGGCTAAAGTCCTGGGGGTTACGGTCCTCACCCATCTCGGGCCCGATGACCTGGAGGCCCTGGGTATTGCCCCCCGGTATGCCCAAGACCCCAGCCAACTGGTGCTGCTCCGGGCCCGGCTGGCCAAGGAGGCCGGCTGTGACGGGGTGGTCTGCGCCGGCACGGAGGCCCGGGCCGTTAAAGCCGCCTGCGGGCCGGAGTTCCTGGTGGTCTGTCCGGGCATCCGGCCGGCCTGGGCCGCGGTGCCGGGCGATGATCAGAAGCGGGTCATGACCCCCTATGAGGCCATTAAAGCGGGGGCCGATTATATTGTGGTGGGGCGCCCCATCCGGTTGGCGCCGGACCCGGTGGATGCGGCCCGGAAAGTGGTGGCGGAGATTGAGCAGGGGATGCGGGACCGGGCCTGACTGCCATAAGAGGCAGCCAGGGCCTAGGGCGGGAAAGCGAAGCGCATCCCGCCTTTGAAAATTGAGTTAAACTGAAATCATGCCGCCGTATCTTGGCGTTTTTGTTCCAGGCGGCACGTTCTGTTTCTCGTTTACGCTGCCGGAACGTCGACGGAAACTCTTGACCGAAATACCTGGATACGGGTATTCATAATCTATAATGCGCGATAGATGATAACGTCATAAGTTGATAGTTGGGATAATGCTAAAGGCGGGAGGCGCTTCGCTTTCCCACCCTACGGCCCTCTTAAAGGAGGGATAATCATGCTTCTTTGGGCGATAGTTTTCTTTTTTATAGCTGTTATCGCCGGGTTGTTGGGATTTACCGGCATCGCGGCAGGTGCTGCGGATATTGCCAAAATCCTCTTTTATACTTTCCTCATTCTCTTTGCCGTTTTCTTAATTCTTGGGGGTTGGCGGCGAAGAGGTCGAACCGACTAAAAAGCCAAGCTTCGGGAAATTTTATACCCTGGGGTTATTTCGAAAACTTTGTCTCGAGGCATGAAATTTTTTTAGACTTTGCCCTTGTCACGCTATCTCCAGGTTCGACAATTATCCACTCACCCGGAAAATTTCCGGATAAGGTCTGAATAGCGAAGTTAACCTTGTGCGGGGGGATTTCCAGAATCCTTTTTTGCGCTTGGTCAAATCTTGAGCATTACCTTCCTGGGCGCGTCAATCAACATAACCTTCTATAATCGTTAGCTATTTCTATAATATTCTTCCTTCTTGCCCCGGCCCGGCGTTTCGGGTTAAGATGATCTTGAGGTTATATCAAAGAGAGGTGAAGCTCCCCGCGACCCATGTCTCATCCGGAATTCGTCCATCTCCATGTCCACACCGCCTACAGCCTGTTGGACGGCGCCATCAGGGTCAAAGACCTGCTGGCCCAGGCCCAGGCTTTTGGCATGCCGGCGGTGGCCATCACCGACCACGGCTCTCTTTTCGGGATTCTGGATTTCTACCAGAAGGCCAAAGCCGCGGGGATCAAGCCCCTGCTGGGCTGCGAGCTCTACGTGGCCCCGGGCTCCCGCCAGGAAAAGAGCGGCAAGGGGGACAATCACCACCTGGTGGTCCTGGCGCAAAATACTGGAGGGCTACCACAATCTCATCCGGCTGGTCACCCGGGCCCACCAGGAAGGCTTCTACTACCGCCCCCGGGTGGACAAGGAACTGCTCCAGGAGTTGAACGGCGGCCTCATCGCCCTGTCCTCCTGCCTCCACGGCGTGGTGGCGCCGGCAGCCTCTCAACGACGACCCCGAGGCCGCGGAGGCCAGCGCCCGGGAGTATGCCGAGATCTTCCCGGATCGGTTCTACCTGGAGGTCCAGGCCAACAACCTGCCGGAGCAGCTCAAGGTCAACGAGGCCCTGCTGGAACTGGGCCCCCGGTGGGGTCTGCCCGTGGTGGCCACCAACGACGTGCACTACTTGAAGCCCGAAGACGCCCGGGCCCACGACGTCCTGCTGTGCATCCAGACCGGCAAGACCGTCAACGCCTCGGGCCGCATGAAGTTCCAGACGGACCAGCTCTATTTCAAAAGTCCCGAGGAGATGGCCCGGATCTTCCCCTATCCCGGAGGTGCTGGCGGCCTCCGGGCGAGATCGCGGCCCGCTGCGACGTCACCCTGGACCTGGGCACGTATAACTTCCCGGTCTATCCCGTCCCCGAGGGCGAGACCATGGAGTCCCTCATGACCCGCCAGGCCAGGGCAGGGCTGAAAGCAGCGCCTGGCGGCCCCGGCCACCCATCCCCGGCCCCCGGAGGCGGACTACTGGCAGCGCCTGGAGTACGAGACCGACATCCTGGTGCAAGATGGGCTTTGCCGGCTACTTCCTGGTGGTGGCCGACATCATCAATTATCGCCCGGCAGCGCCAGATTCCCGTGGGTCCCGGCCGGGGTTCCGCGGCCGGCAGCCTGGTGGCCTATGCCCTGAGGATCACCGACCTGGACCCGCTGGCCTACGGCCTCTTTTTCGAGCGCTTCCTCAATCCCGAGCGCGTCAGCCCTCCTGATATCGACGTGGACTTCTGCTACGAGCGCCGGGGCGAGATCATCGAATACGTCTCCAAGGCCTACGGCTGGCCGAACGTGGCCCACATCACCACCTTCGGGAGCATGAAGACCCGCCAGGTGATCCGGGACGTGGGCCGGGCCCTGGAAGTGCCGTACCCCGAAGTGGACAAGGTCGCCAAGCTGGTGCCGGAAAAGCTCAACATCACCCTGGAGCAGTCCCTGGCCCATGGAGCCGCGCCTGCGGGAACTGCAGAGACACCAACCCCGTGGTGGCCGACATCCTGGCCGTCGCCGAGGTCTTGGAGGGCCTGCCCCGCCACGCCTCCACCCACGCCTCGGCGGTGGTCATCGCCGACCGGCCCCTGATCGAGTATCTGCCGCTCTACAAGGGCAGCAAGGGGGAGCAGGTCACCCAGTTCG
Organism: uncultured delta proteobacterium; assembly: GCA_963841475.1. Classification (GTDB taxonomy): domain Bacteria; phylum Desulfobacterota; class Desulfobaccia; order Desulfobaccales; family 0-14-0-80-60-11; genus 0-14-0-80-60-11. The sequence goes on along the minus strand of CAWJCT010000004.1, from coordinate 544,032 downwards.
ACATGAAGGGGGTGGAGAAGGTGGGCCTGGTGAAGTTCGATTTCCTGGGCCTGCGCACCCTGACGGTGATCGACCAGGCGGTGCGCCTGATCCGCCGCAATCACGATCGCCGACTTCGACATCCATACCCTCCCCCTGGATGACCCGGCCACCTTTGCCCTCCTCCAGGCGGCCAACACCGCCGGGGTGTTCCAGCTGGAGAGTGCGGGGCATGCGCGCCCTCATGGTGCGCCTCAAGCCCACGGTCTTTGAAGACATCATCGCCCTGGTGGCCCTCTATCGGCCGGGGCCCATGGAAAGCGGCATGCACGACGATTATGTGCGCCGCAAGCATGGCGAAAGCAAGGTGGAATATTTCCTGCCCCAAATGGAGCCCATCCTCAGAGAGACCTACGGGGTCATCCTCTACCAGGAGCAGGTGATGCAGATCGCCGCGGCGGTGTCCGGCTTTTCCCTGGCGGAAGCCGACCTCCTGCGCCGGGCCATGGGCAAGAAGGACCCGGCGGTGATGGCGGCCCAGCGGGACCGGTTCGTCTCCGGGGCCGTGCGACCAGGGGGTGGCCAAGGCCAGAGCCAGCGGAGTTATTCACCCTCATCGAAAAGTTTGCCGGCTACGGCTTCAATAAATCCCACAGCGCCGCCTACGCCCTGGTGGCCTATCAGACCGCCTTATCTCAAGGCTCATTATCCCCTGGAGTTTCTGGCCGCGGTGCTCAACAGCGAAATCAACAATTCCACGGCCCTGGCCAAGCACATCATGGAGGCCCGGGACCAGAGGGATCGAGCTTTTGCCGCCGGACATCAACCGCAGCGATCGGGACTTCACCGTGGAAGACGGCAAGGTCCGGTACGGCCTGGCCGGGGTGAAAAATGTCGGGGTGGGGGCCATCCACGACATCCTGGAGGCCCGGGGCGCCGGCCCGCTTCGAGAGCTTCCGGGATGTCCTGGAGCGGATCAATCTGGGCAAGGTGAACCGCAAGGTCTTGGAGTCCCTGATTCAAGCCGGGGCCTTTGACAGCCTTCAGCCCCGGCGGTCCCGGCTCATGGCGGGCCTGGAAGAGGCCCTGGAAAAGGTCAGCCACCAGAAGCGCCTCCAGGCCGCCAAACAGATGTCCATGTTCGGCGGCCTGCTAGAAGCCCAGGAGGACGACTGGCTGCCGGAAGCCCAGCCCTGGGACAAATCCGTCAAACTGGCCCGGGAAAAGGAGGCCTTGGGGGTTTATCTCTCCGGCCACCCCCTGGATGCCTACCGGGCCCTCCTAAAAGCCCAGTTCAGGACTTACCACTGCCGACCTGGCCGAGGTCCCCGACTCCCAGGAAGTGACCCTGGGGGTGGTGGTTACCTCCCTCAAGGAAAAGGTGAGCAAGAGAGGCGGACGTCTGGCCATCCTCACGGTGGAGGACCTGGCGGGCAGCGTCGAGGCGCTGGTCTTCGCGGAGGTCTATGAGCGGGTGGCCTCGCTGCTGCCAGCAGCCCAGCCTGCCCCTGTGGCTCAGAGGGCACGTGGTGCAGGAAGAAAAGGGCCCCAAACTGGTGGCCCAGGAGATTGCCCCCCTGGAGACCGCCTTGCCCCCTGGGCCGGCGCAGGCTGGACCTGCGACTCCAGGCCACCACCGTGACCCGGGAGCACCTCCTGAAATTGAAAGGGATTTTCAGCCGGCATGCAGGCTCCGTTCCCGTCTTCCTCCACTTTCTCCACCCCCGGGAAGAGGCGACTTTGGCCCTTCCCAGGGAACTGGCCCTCACCCCCTCCTCCCAATTGATTTCGGAAGTCAACCGGCTCTTCGGATACCCGGCGCTGACTCTGTAACCTTTAGGCTAAACGGACATGGGCCCACGGCGGCTCAACCCCGGCGATGAAAAATCCCCCCTGCCCCCCTTGAGAAAAGGGGGGTGATTCTTCCCCAACTTAGGCTCCTTCGGTTGATTCAAAATGACGCCTAAATTCGGTTTTGAAATAGCTTCTAGTGTGTCGTCCCAGGATTATCTTACCAATGGTTACAGGTTTTTTCTCCTTCCCCTTGTTGGGGGAGGGCTGGGGTGGGGGTGAAATTGTTCGGCATTGCTGCAACCTATCCCCCTCCCTCCAACCCCGAGTCCCGCCAGGGTAGCTGGGCCATTATTGAGGTCAATACTTTTGTAAAAAGGTCTCCTGTGGGACTCGATGATCTAGTCTAACCATGCCGTGAGTTCCATCGCGGCAACCCTGGTGGAGGGCACCAGACCATGTTCCTAGTGAAAAAAATTCTGTCGCTTCTCTTTTCCCCGGTTTCTCTCTGCCTGGGGATCTTGATCCTGGGACTGGCTTTCCTCTGGGCCCCCCGGAGACTGCGCCTGGGGAGGATGTTGGTGACCCTGGGGACCGTGCTCCTGCTTCTGTCGAGTTTACCCTGCATATCCTCGCAGTTCCTGACTCCCCTGGAAAGTGGCTATCCGCCTCTCTTGCGTCCTGAAAAGATTTCTTGGGAGGGACAACCAAGTGAAACCTCTCCCAAGTGGATTGTGGTGCTGGGGGGCGGTCACGTGTCGGACCCCCGCCTTCCGGCTAACAGTCAAATCGGTGCAGCCGCCCTGGGGCGCGTGGTTGAAGGGGTGCGGCTGTACAAAACCATCCCCGGAAGCAAGCTCTTGTTTTCCGGCGGCGTAGTCTTCGATCCCGTGCCCGAGGCCCGCGTGATGGCCCGGATTGCCGAACTCCTGGGGGTAAAGTCTCAAGATATCAGCCAGGAGTCAGACTCCCGGGACACGGCTGATCAAGCCAAAATCATTGCCCAAAGGATCGGCAGGGAAAGATTCATCCTGGTCACTTCCGCCGCCCATATGCCGCGGTCCGCGGCCTTGTTCAGAAAGTGCGGTTTGCAGCCCATCCCCGCCCCCACCGGATTTCTGGCCCGGAAAGGCCCGGGGCCTGACCCCGGCAGATTTTTCCCTTGCGCCTCATCGTTACGTGGGATGGAAACCGCCTGGCATGAATACCTGGGGTTGGCCTGGGCCTGGCTGCGCGGGGAGATTTGAGGGCACCGGCCGGCAGAGCTGGGTTCGACCATGGACAGGATCCAGCCCTCTTTTCAGGGGGCTTCGTTGCTCATAAACTCAGGGACAAGGAGTTGTTATAAGATCTTATAATTCCAGGTAATTTATAGGTTAGCCGGCCTGGCAATTGAGACAATCTTTTAGCAGTTTTGGTATTTGTTAAAATATCTTTAAAAAATTAATTATTATGTTGAATATTGATTAAAGGTGGTGTATTGGTGTTCTTAATTGGTAAAAGAAGTCTTGCCGGGCTCTTTTGCCAAACATTCCAAGGAGGGAATGTTTATGACTCCTCATCGGCCTCGGGAACATTAAAGCCTCAGTCCGGCACGGGTAAGCGGGGATTCTTGCCATGGGTGAGAATCCCCGTTTGCTTTGGGGAGCGGCGGAGCCGCGCCTCGTGGCGGTAGAGCCGGAACCCGGCAGGGCGGAACCTTCGCATCGCCGCGGGGCCCGGGTCTTTTCCCTGATAGCCCTGGTTTTGGGACTGTCCTACCTGGTCTGGCTTGGCTGGCTGGCGTTTGCCAGCCGGGGATCGCCGGATATCTTTTTCTTCGTCGCCGAGTTCCTGTCTTTTCTCCTGCTCTGCCTTTTAACCTACAGTATCTGGCGTCTTCCGAAGCCCCTCCTGGGAAACCTGGATCCTAAGACCCAGGTCTCCGTGGACATCTTCGTGCCGTGCTGCGGCGAACCTGTGGAAGTCATCAAGACCACGCTCCAGGCCGTCCGGCGGATTATCTATCATCCCCTGGAGGTTTATGTCCTGGACGATGGCGATTCCCCGGCAGTGGCAGACCTGGCCCGGTCTCTCGGATTTCATTACCTCTCCCGGCCGGGGGCAGGCTTGCCCCGTGCCGACTCCAAGAGCGGCAACCTCAATTTCGGGTTGAGGCGCAGCCAGGGGGAGTTGATCCTGGTGCTGGACGCGGACCAGGTGCCGGCGCCGGAAATTCTGAACCGGCTGGCCGGTTTTTTCCAGTCGCCGCAGGTGGGTTTTGTGCAAAGCAAGCAAGATTTCTTTTTGCCGGAAGGTGATCCCTTCTACAACAGCGACAAGGTATTTTACGAGACCATCCAGTTGAACAACGATCAGGCCAATGCCGTGATTTCCTGTGGTTCCGGGGTGGTGTATCGCCGCCGGGCCCTGGAGGAAATGGGGGGATTCGCCACCTGGAACCTGCTGGAAGATTTCACCTCGTCTTATGAATTGGCGAGCCGGGGCTGGCGGGGAATTTACTATCCTCAGGCCCTGTCCCGGGGCCTGGCCCCCGCGACCCTGGCCGGGGTCTATCGTCAGCGCTTTCAGTGGTGCCTGGATACCATGCGCCTCTTCTTCTGGGATAACCCTCTGTTCAAATCCGGCCTCTCCTGGCCGCAGAGGACGCACTTTCTCATCATCATGATGAGTTATCTGGCCAGCGGCCTGGTATTCCCGGTGTTTTATCCTCGCCCCGCTCGCTGGTGTATTGGCGCGGCCAATCCTGCATCCTGGGGGATGAACTGACTTATGGAGTCCTCCGGGGCGCCTATCTCGTGGCCACCATCCTGATGTTCCGTTATTGCTTTTTCGGCAAAGAGCCACTCCGGCAGTTCAAGATGCTCTGCAGCCTCTTTCCGGTGCATGCCGCTGGCCATCGTCGCGGCCCTCCTCCATCCGCCGGGCCGCAAGCCTGCTTACCGGGTCAACAATCTTCAGCCCTTTTGCCGAGGCCGGATCATGGTGGCATCTGGCGCCCCATTTGGGGTTCATTTCCCTGCACCTGAGCCTGCCGATGCTGGCCCTCTGGCAAGGATGGGCTGACCCCCGGCTGATTTTTTTCAACTCCATATTTTCCGCCTTGATTATCTGGATCCTGGGGGACCTGGTATTGGCGGTCATGGCCAGGCCGAGATGGCGGCCCGCCATGGATCCGAGGCAGGTTTATGGGTAGCATTTCCCATGGCCTTCTGCTGATCCTGCTCATAGCCTCCTGCTCTCTGGGGATAATCTTCTTTATCGCCTGGAAGACTGACAGGATCCGCTGGCTGATTTGGATTGTGCCATTTCTCTTCGTTGGGACGATCTTCTGCCTCGCCTATAGCCATGATCATGACTTTTGGCGGTCCAAGCCAGCTCTTATATCGTGCGGCCCAGGAGGCCGCGGCCCAAGGCGACCGGACCCGGGCCCTGGACACTGGCCCGGAAGGCCTGGACCCGGGACCCGAATAATTCTGAGTATGGGGTTTTCTTAGGGCGGATTTATCTCGATGCCGGCCAGGCCAAAGCGGCGCTCAAGATCTCTGGCCAGATGATGAACCGGGACCCGGGGCCCGGGGCCTTGATCATCCATGCCCAGGCCCTGGATCGGTTGGGGCAGCCCAAGGAGGCGTTGGACACCCTGGCCTGGTACCTCCAGCGCCAGCCCGACGACCGGAGCATCCTGGCCAGTGCCGCAGGGATCGCGGCCCGCCATGAGGAGTCATATCCCCTGGCGGTCACCTATTATCAGCGACTCTACGGCTTGGACCAGGACCCCCAGGTGCGGCGGCAGCTGGTGAAGCTGCTAGTATCCCTGAACCACTACAAAGAAGCTATTCCCCTCCAGGAGGAGGAAGTGGCCGAGTTTCCCGAGGACCAGGAGGCCCTCCACTTCCTGGCCCTGCTCCATTATTGGCAGCGGGATTACCGGGTGTCCAGCGATATTTACCAGCGCCTGCTGGAGAAGAGCGCGGAAAATGCCGGCGCTCCGCCTGGAGGCGGCCAAAGCCGCCGACGCCGGCCAGGAGAGCGACCGGGCCCTGAATCACTATCTCTGGCTCTACGCCCATAACCGGGGCCAGAAGGAATACGCCCTGGCCCTGGCCCGGCTCTGGGCCCAAAAAGGCAATCATGCGGAAGCCGCAGGGGTCCTGGGCCCTTTGATGGAAGAGCAGCCCGACCCCGCTTTGCGGCGCTGGTATGCCCTGGAGCTGCTGCTCATCGGAGATTTCGACAAGGCCCAGACCGAATACCACCAAGCCTGGGAGGAGGGTGACACCCACCAGGAAACCGTTATCAACCTGGCCCGCCTCTACGCCCGGAAAAAGCACTTCGCCAAGGCGGCGGGCATGTGGGATGAGGCCTCCCGGCGGCAGCTCATCAAAGGCGAGCTGCGCTGGGAAGCGGCCCTGACCTATTCCTATGCCCGCCGTTATCAGGATGCCCTGAAAATCATTGAGCCGCTGCGCCAACAGAACCCCAAGGATCCAAAGTTGCTGCTCTTTTCCGGGCAACTGCAATTCTACCAGAAGCACTGGGGCCAGGCGGCGCACTATTTTTCCACCTACCTGGAACAGAATCCCCAGGACGTGGAGGTCAGGCGGCAACTGGCCGAAATCTTGTCATTTAAGCCCGCCACCCGGGACAAGGCCTTGAGCCAGTATGGTGAAGTCCTGAAAATCAAGGATGAGCGTCAATCTGCGCTTGCGGCGCATCAGTCTCCTCCTGGAGGACCGGCGCTGGGACGAGGCGGCCCAGGAACTGCAAGAATGCCCCATTCCGGAAGACCCCCAGCTCCTTCGGGAGCAGGCCCATCTCTATCTGTGGCTGGGCAACCTGCCGGCAGCCCTGGAACCGTATGATCTCGCCTTGAAGAAGGCCCCGGAGGACCGGGTCGCCCGCCTGGAGAAGGCCCGGGTCCTGACTTACCTGGAACGGGGTCCCGAGGCCCTGGAAATCCTCAACCGCCTGCGCATGGAACAACCCGGCGACCTGACGGTGCGGGTGGCGGCCATGGAGGCTTATCTCAGCAGCCGGGATTTTCCCAAGGCCCTGACCCTGGCCCGGAAGGAGCTGGAACCCCTGCCCGAGCTGAAACCGGACGGGCGAGCCCTGCTGGCCCGCTGCTACGCTCATTCGCCGGAGCCGGCCCAATTGAACAAGGCCGTCGACCTGCTCATGGAGAATCTCTGGAAAAACCGGTATCATCACGCCTCCCTGCTCATCCTGGCCTCTCTCCTGCCCCGACTGCCGCGTTATGAGGACTTGAACCGGGTCATGAATCGCCTGCCCGGCATCAAGGTGGGTAGTCCCGAATATGTCGCGGCCCTGGGCTATTTCGACGGCCAGCTGGGGCGGCAGGGGGGCAAACTCAATTATCTGCTGCACGTGCTCCGGGAGTATCGGCGCCACAGGCGGCCGAAGAGCCCCGGAGAGCTTCTGGGTCTGGCGGCGCTGGCCATGGAGTTGGACAACCGGCCCGCCGCGGTCAGATACTACGAGCAGGCCTTGAAGCTTCGGCCCCAGGATCAGAGCATTGCCAAGCTGCTCCTCCAATGCCAGATGTCCCAGAAGAATTTTGGCCAGGCCCTGAAGCTCATGGAGAAGACAAGGCAATCCCACCCAGCCCCTGGAGATGGCCAAACTGTATCTGCTGCGGCGCCAATATGCCGGAGTCAAGGCTGCGGTTGACAAAATTCCGGTGGATTCGCCGGATTACCCCCAGGGGCAACTGCTCCTGGTCCGGGCCTACCGGGGGGAACAGAACTATCCGGAGACGTTGCGCACCCTGGCCCCATTGGAGGGCAAGATTCCTCCCGGAGACTTCCTCATGGAAAAGGCCAGGACCCTGGAGGCCATGGGGGATAAAAAGGCCGTCACGCTCTACGAGGAGATCGTCAAGATCAAACCCGATTCCCAGGCGGCGCAGGTGGCCCGGGCTCGGGCTGCCCGGTCCCGGGGTAATCCGGGGGCGGCCTATAAGGAATTTGCCCAGGCCTTGAAGGAATCCCCCCAGGACCTGGAGCTACTCAATGAACTGGAGGACGTGCGCCAGCAGATGCGGCCCCAGTTGGCCTCCCGGGGCTTTCCGGGCTCCCGGGGGGAGCGCCGCCCCGAAGAGGCCCAACGCCCCTGGCAATTCTCCCGCTTTAGCCGGGAACCCCGGGGGCTGGGCCTGAGCAATTATCTGCCCGCTTTTCTCTCTGATGTGCTGCCCATCGTCCAACCCGAGTCCCTTATTCTCACCGACAGCAACAATCTGCGTGGCGCCATCTTCCGGATCGGAGGCGGCTTCTGGATCACCAAAGTGCTGCCGGCCCAACTGGGCCTGGAATACCGCGAATACAGTCAGAACAACCAGAATGTCAAGTACGGGCAGCTTTATTTGGGTTTGGACCCGGTATTTTCTCAAGGCGTGAATGCCGCCAGCCGCCTGCGCCGGGTGGAATCTCAACCTGGGACTGGGGCCCCTGGCGGTGAACGACCGCCTGAAGGTGAGCGGCGAAATTATTCTGCGGCGGTATTGGAGGCGGGATGATTTTCATGTGGTGCAAGAGGGACAAACTCAATTTACCCCGAATTTTGTGAACATTTTTAATCGCAACAGTTCTTTCGGTTTTATTTTTCCCCCAACGACCTTCTCCAACGCGATTGGTACGGTGGACTTTTCCCGAACAGACTCCCAGAACCGTCTTCTGGGCACCCTGGAGTTGGGTTTCTCTCCGTGGCCCACGACCGAGGCCACCTTAAGATACAGCCGGCGGGATATTTTCGACCAGGAGGCATACCTGTTTCCCCGCCTCTACCAGTCGGTGCTCAATCTCACCGACGCCCGCATCACCACGTATCAGCAGGTGGACCTGTCATACAATCACCAGTTCCGCCCCGGGTCTGGACTGGCGGGGGAACGTGGGAGGCGCCTTCTATTCCGACCAGAACCGGCGACTCACCCTGTACCAGGGTTTGAAGTGGCAGGCCATAAACCAACCCCGGATGCACCTGGATTTAACGCCCCACTATTTCCTGGCCTCGTATAGCCAGCGCCATGATGCCTACTTCAGCCCGGCGGCCTACAATGCCATCGGGGTGGGGGTGGATTTCGACCGGCAGATCTTCCGCCTGCCCACCCTGATCCTCCAGGCCACGGTCCAGGCCGTGGGCCAGCACGGGGATTGGGGTCCGAGCTTTCAGGGTCTGGCGGCCCTGGAATGGGAGTTTGTCCAGAATTTTTACATGGACGTTCACGCCTTCTATTTCAGGGAGTGGGTGGATAATTATCGGCTCATGACCGCAGGGGCGTCGTTTCGCTGGAGGTTTTAAGAGGCGTTTCCCAGGTCGAGAGATAGCTTAGGGCGATCGCCCCTGGGGCGGTGAGGCCACCACCCCATGAGGTGCGAAGCAAAAAGTGATGGTTGCTTGAATATGGTTAAGTTTGGAGTGAGCACTCAGGCACAGTTTCGTGTCCCCGGCGGCGGCCGGTGGTTTAGCCATCTACGGCCCCAAACCTGTTTAGGGTGGGGGGGCCTCCTCTGGCTGGCCATCAGTCTTTCGGGCCTTTCCGGATGCGCCGAGGTGACCAAACCGACCCCCACGGCGCCCCAGATTGAAGCCGCCCAGCTGGCCACCGCCCGGCGCCACCCTTTCCAGAACTGGTCCGGGGAGCGGGTCTCCCGGGTCTTTCTGCGCCTGATGCCCTGGCTGCCCGTAACTCAGGGCCGCACCTATCCCTTCCTGGGCTTCAACTGGTGGGTCACCGCCACGGGCCAGGCCGTGGTGGACCAGGTTTGGTATCCCTCGCCGGCCCGGGAGGCCGGCCTCCGTCGCGGGGATATCATTGTGGCGGTGAACAATTGGTCTTTGCCCACCTGGGTGGAGGGCTGGGATAAGGTTATTGGGACCACCCGGGATATTTTTCAAGATTTTACTCTGTCTGGGCGCACCGGCTCAACCGGGCGCTCGGCCTACGCCCGGGGCTCCAATAAATATGCTCTCTCCTATGTGCTTCCCGGTGAACTCCTGGCCGCCATCATGCTCGACGTGAAACATGTTCGCATGGAAACCCAGGAACGGTACTTCACCGGGCCGGTGGAGCTTCTGGTCGACAGAGAGGGGCAAAAGTTGACGCTTACCCTCTACCCCCAGCGCCTGCCGGCCGAATACGCCATCCTGGTAAAAACCCAGGACCGCACCGTCAACGCCTTTGCGGCCCCGGGGAAAATCATCCTGACCCAGCGGCTGGTAGGTATTTGTCTCAATGACGATGAACTGGCCCTGGTCGTGGGGCACGAGATGGCCCATCAAGTCCTGGGGCATCTCGTCCGAGGCGCGGCCCACCGGGAAATGGGGCAGTTGCTGGGGGAAGCCATCACCGCGGCCAGCACTCTTTCCCTGGGGCGGCTTCTGGACTGGAGGCATGCCCGGGTGGACCCGGATGTGCGCCGGGTGTCCCAGAACGCCGTGGTGAGCGTCTTTAGCCAGGATGAAGAGCGGGAAGCCGATATCTATGGTGCCTGGTATGCCTTTCAGGCGGGCTATGACATTGAGCGGGGTGCGGCAGTGTGGGAACGGGTGGCCGGGGCGCTTGAAAAGGACCCGTTTCTCACCACGTATTTCCTTAGTGACCACCCGGCGGCCACTGAGCGGGCGGTTCGCCTGAAGCTGGTGGCCCAATACTACAAGGCCGGCCGCGCGGCCGAGGTCTTTTTGCAAACCGCTGACTTGAACCGCCGTCCCCCACCCCCGGGGCCCGAGGCCCCTGAGGCCCGGTCACCGGCGCCCCAAGGAGGGAGTGGCTCCCCCCGGGCCAGCGGTTCAAGCCACCGGGAACGAGACGGTCACCCACGTCCCGCCGGAATGGCTGTCTACCCGAATCTCAGCCTGATAGGGGTTCAGGAGCCGGTGCACCATGAACAGTCCCAGGCCGGCCCGGTCCCCGCCGGGAGTTTGCCTGGTAGTGAAGAAAGGGTGGAAGATCCGGGGTAAAGAAACCGGCGGGATGCCTACCCCGGTGTCGCCGATCCGCAGCATGATCCGCCGGTTCCGGCAGGCCGTGACCACGGTCAGGACCCGGCGGTCCGTCCCTGCCATGGCCTCCAGGGAGTTGTCCACCAGATTCCGGAAACTCTGGCTGAAATCGATATAGTGTCCCGGGATTAAAGGCAGGGCGTCCTGGAAGTGGAATTCGCCGGTCACCTGGTGCTTAAAAAAGGACTGGGCCTGATAGAGTTCCAGTTCATGCCGGCAGAGCTGATTGAGATCCAGGGGGAACTTCTCCTGGGCGTCCTCGTGCACCCCCTGGAGCACCAGGCTACGGGTAATCTTTTGGAGCCGGTGGAGTTCTCGTTGTAATTGATTGAATTTCGCCTGGCGGTAGTGGTTCAGGGTCACCAGGGGTTCAGTGTCGGCCAGGGGGGATGCGGCGAGCAGGCTCAACTCCTCCTGGGCTTTCTGATCCAGGAGGTCCAACTGGAATGAGAGGACCTGAAGAGGGGTGTTCATCCGGTGGACAATGCCCAGGCAGCGGCGGCCCACGCTGGAGTGGCGATAGTAGCGCACCAGCTCCTGGAGGCTCCTCTCCAGGACTTCGCTGTCCTTCGGGGCATCCGGCGCTGAGGACGAAACGGTAATGGAGTCCCAGGGCCCCGGCGAGGCCTCCGGCCCAGGGAGTGGCGCCGTCATCCCTGCCGGCCTCTCGGGTTCCCAGGCCGAATCAACCGGAAAATCTGTTTGCTGTCCATGAGAGTACTCGCTTTCCCGCCCTCCACCCTTGCCTCAAGACTTTCTTGGCTCCTGGGAGTGGCCGGCGGGGACCCCCTAATCCCGGGGGCCTACCGGGAAGGCAAGCCCCCACCCCTCTGGCCCCTCCCTTAATTATCGGAAGATTTGCCGGCACCATGAATGTGGCCGGCGGCCGGATGGGCAGCCGCATCCAGTCCCTGGCCCGGTCTGCCTTTCCGGCCTTAGCCGCGATTTGATACAATGACTCCAGTATTCATTCCCATAAATCCATGAGGTGAACTGATGATTAAGCGAGAGGTGTGGTATTTTCAGGGGGTTGGTCCGCAAAACACCCCGGCTTGCCTGGAACTGACGGAGAAGGCCGTGGCCGAGGGATTTCGCCACCTGGTGGTGGCGTCCACTACCGGCGATTCCGGGGCCCAGGCTGCCCGGCGCTTGCAGGGCAAGGATGTCAACCTGGTGGTAGTGGGGCACTCCGTGGGGTTCAAGGGGCCCAATCTCGACGAGTTTCTTCCGGAGCATTATCAGGAGATCACCCGCTTTAAGGGTAAGGTGCTCAAGGCCACCATCCTGACTCACTCCCTGGAGACGAGCCTGGCGGATCAATTCAAGGGCAGCGCCCCCACCCTGCTCATTGCCAATAGCCTTCGGCGCCTGGGCCAGGGACTCAAGGTGTGCTGCGAGATCGTCATGGAGGCGGTGGATGCAGGCCTTATTCCGGAAGGGGAAGAGGTAGTGGCCGTGGGCGGCACCGCCCGGGGCTGGGACACCGTGGCCATCGTCAAGAGCGCCGCGTCCAAGCGCTTCATGCAGCTCTCGGTTCTGGAAATCTGGGGTAAGCCCCGGGTGTGAGCCCGGCAAAGCGGGGAGGTGGCGGCGACGTCAGGCCTCTATGACACCGCCGCCACCGGGGAATTGCCCCTGGCGATTTCGACGCGATCCCGACCGGCTTGTTTGGCTCGGTAGAGGGCGGCGTCCGCGGCGGCGATCACCTCTTCGGAGGTGGCCCCATGGTCAGGAAAGATGGCTACCCCCAGAGAGAGGGGAGGGCATTGAAGAAAACGGTCCAGGTATTTTACCTGGAGAGCCTGCGCCACGTGGCGCAGATGTTCCGCCCGCTCCTGGGTGGTCGCCAACGAGGCCCCCGGCATGACGAGCAAGAATTCCTCCACGCCATACCGGCAGGCGATGTCTTCGGTTCGCATTTCGGCGGTGATCGTGTGGGCCAGAGCGATCAAGGCCGCATCCCCCGCCGCGTGGCCGCTCGTGTCATTGAAGTCTTTAAAATGGTCCAGGTCCATCATCACCACCCCCAGGGGCGCCTCGAGACGCCTGGAGCGATGTAACTCCCGGTCCAGAGTTTCCTCCAGGTAGCGCCGGTTGTACAAGCCGGTGAGGGGGTCACGGATGGCCTGGGTTTGCAAGGTCTCCCTTAGCTTCAGGTTGGCCAGGGCCAAGGCCAGATTTTCGGTAATGGCGACCGCCAGCCGCTGCTTGGTGGCAAACTCTTCCGCTTCCCGGCCTTGGGTAGCGCACCTTAAGAACCGTATATGAAGAAAGCCCAAAGACTCACTCTGGGCCGCCAGGGGAAGGCACAGGTAACCGGTGGCCGGGTTGTCGGCCGCCGAGATATGTTTACACAATAAGGCCGAGGCGGGGTCGTCCACCCGATGGGCCCGGCCAGCGCGCATGGCCCAACAATCATCTGGAGCAAACAACTCCTCGGCAGGAGGTGGCTGGCCCCAGGCGGTCACTGGGCTCAAGAGGTTTTTGGAGTCGCGGAGAAGATACAACGCTCCGGCGTCGTCAGGGAAAAACTTCGGCACGAAATGGCCGATGGCTTCAAAAGCTTCTTCGGAGGTCTGGCAGCTTTGCAGGACATCACTCATTTCGTTGAACAGGGCCATCTGGCGGCTCCAGGCGGCCGCTTCCCGCACCAGGGCTTTGAGTTGCTCATTGGCCTGCTCCAGCGCCTGCCGTGCCTTGCGGCGCTCCGTGCTGTCCCGGGAGACCCCCATCAACCCCGTGGTCTCGCCCTGGGGGCCTCGCGTGACGGTGGCCTGGACCTCGATCCAGATGGTGGCGCCGTCCTTGCGGCGATGCTCTACCTCCAGGGTGGCGGAAGGGGGCAAAGAGGGTTTTTCCCGGAGTTCGATCTCCATGAGTCGGGCGAGGTGTTCCTGGGCCACCTGGAGGGAAGCCGGGGTCAGGATCTGGTCCAATCCCAGGGTGAGGAATTCCTCAGGAGAGAACCCGGTCAGTAGTTGGACTGCGGGGCTGGCATAGGTTATGTGCTGATTCAGGTCCATCCTCCAGATGCCATCCCGGGCATTCTCGGCCAGAAGGCGGTACTTGGTTTCGCTTTGCCTGAGGGTCTCCTCCATTTGGCGACGGGGAGTGATATCCCGGGCAATGCCGGTCGTACCAATGACCTCCTGTTTGTCGTCCAGTATCGGGGTCTTGATGGTCTCAATCCAAATTATCCCCTTTTCGGAATTTATCAGGGGTTCCTCGAAGCATTTCCGGTTTCCGCTACGCATGACCTCCTGGTCATCGGCCCGGTATTTTTGCGCCAGGTCGGGAGGCCAGAGATCCAGGTCGTTCTTGCCCACTATCTCCTGGACGGAGACCCCGGAGGCCTTGGCAAAAGGTTCATTGACCGAAAGAAATTTGCCCTCTTTGTCCTTGAGCCAGGCGATGTCCGGGATGTTATTTAAGATCGCCTCCTTTTGGCGCCTCTCCTCTTCCAAAGCCGCGGCCGCGAGTCGACTCGCGGTGGTGTCTTCTACCACTTCGACAAATCCGGTTACCTTCCCCAGGGAGTCGAAGGTAGGGAAGGTACGAACGTGCGCATAATGAAAAGTGCCGTCGTCATGCACGCCGACGGTGTCCACCGCCATCGGTTCTCCTGTGGCCATCGTTTTGGCGCCTGGGCAATGCGGACAGACTTCTCCCCGCTTTTCAAATTCCTGAAAACAATACTTGCCGACAAATTCCGGGGATGGCTTCCCGAAAAACTTGCCCTGGCCGGCATTAGTCATAATGATCTTGTAGTCCGAACTGATGAGGGTGATACCCAGATCGACGTTCTCCGCCAAGGTGCGGTATTTTTCTTCCGAGTCCCTTAAGTGGTCCTGGCGCTGCTGCAGGGCCGTGGCCATTTCGTCAAAGGACCGGGCCAGTTGGCCGAATTCGCCGTCATCATAGGACAAATGGGAGCGTACCGATAGATCGCCGTCGGCCAATTGGGCCGCGGTGTTCACCAGGCTTTTGGTCGGGTTAATCAGGAAGAATTGGCCGAGCATCCAGGCCGCCATGAGGGCCAGAAGTCCCGCCCCCCCCAGGCCCAGCAAATTTCGGGTTAAGGTTCGATGGGCTTCGGCATAAACCGTTTTAAGGGGGACGCCGGCGTAGACCAGGAGATCGTGGCTCCCGGCTCCCAGGGGAGTAAAGGCGAACAGGCAGCGAACCCCATCGATGCCAACAGCTTCGGCGACTCCTTCCCCCCGGGCCAGGACGGTTTTGATGATCTCCGCCTCCGGCCGGCGCTTTCCCACCCATTGCTCCCCGGGATACCGGGCCAGGATGGTGCCGTCGCGGTCGATGACAGTGAGCATACCCCCGGCGGGCAGTTGGGTATTGGTAGCCAGGGTATTGAGGTAATCGAGGATCAAGGAGGCGGAAACTACTTCTTGGACCACGCCCTGGTCGGGAACCGGGTAGGCGAAATGGAGGGTGGGTTTGCCTGAGGTCCGGCCGATGCCGAATTCACCGATGGCGAAGGCTCGGGTCTTCAGGGCCCCCTCAAAATGGCTGCGGCCGGCGTCGCTTGCGGCGGGGCCGGGCTGCGGCCGGGCGGACGCGAATACCCTGCCCTGACGGTCAACTGCAGATATATTCCCGTAGATCTTCTGCTTGGCCAGGACCCTGGCAAAAATAGCCGACGCGACCGGCCCATTCTGTTGCCTGACTGCCGGGAGTTCCGCCAGGGTGGATAGCATGTGCTTCACTCCCTCTATGACGCGCTCCTGGTACAAAGAGGCGTGATGGACGATATCCAGGACCTCTTTTTGGGCCGCTTCCGCGGCCAGGCGGCGTTGTTCCAGGCCGGAGTTGAGGATCACGGCGAGAGCCGGCAGGACCGCCAGGAAGACCAGCAGGATCAACCGAAACCGCAGTGTGGTGAATAAATATCGCATCGGTGTGCTTCTCGTAGGGCCGGGTCAGAGCGGAATAATCCCGGGCTAGTGCCCCAGGCGATGAGCGCCTTCCTCACCGGGCAGATGGACAGTCCAGTCAAGTGAGAAACCTTCTGAACGCGGTTACCTTATTGTCTTTATCGGCAGATGACCAGGATGCAGAAAAATTTCTTTGGGATGAGGCGGGCAAGGGGTAATGCCGGAGAGCAGGACCGCGCCGGCGCGGCCTGTTCGCCTCACCGCCCCGGCCCCTCCTTCTCATTGACACCGGGGGTGGGAGCGGCTATAAGGGGATAAAGGATACCCGTGATGGAAACCTTGCTTCGCATCCTCTATCTCATCGATATCAGCTCTTATTTCTACCGGGCTTTTCATGCCCTGCCGGCCCTGTCCAACTCCCAGGGGCTCGCCCACCAACGCCGCCTACGGGGTAACCACCATGCTCCTCAAGGTGCTCCGGGAGCGGCAGCCCCAGCACCTGGCCCTGGTGTTCGACGCCAAAGGCCCCACCTTCCGGCATGAACTCTACAAGGAATACAAAGCGCACCGGCCGCCTATGCCGGAGGCCCTGGTCACCCAGCTCCCCTATATCCAGAAGATTATCGACGCCCTCAACCTGCCCGCCCTGGTGATGGAAGGGTATGAAGCCGACGATCTCATCGCCACCCTGGTGCGCCGGGCCCGGGAGGAAGGCTATGCGTGGAGATCATCTCCGGAGACAAGGATCTCCTGCCCCTGGTGCAAGACGGGGTGGACATGTGGGATCCCATGAAAGAGGTGCGTTATGACCCGGCGGCCATCCGGGAGAAATATGGCCTGGAACCCGGGGAACTGGTGGAAGTGCGGGCCCTGGCGGGGGACGCCAGCGACAATATCCCGGGGGTGCCGGGTATCGGGGAAAAAACCGCGCTCAAGTTGATTGCCCGGTATCACAGCCTGGAAAATCTGCTGGCCCATAGAGATGAACGTAAAGGAAAAGGCGCTGAAGGCCCGATTGCAGGAGCATGCCGACCAGGCGCGGCTCAGCCGGCAGTTGACCGAGCTCGAGGCCCAGGTGCCCCTGGAGGTGGACCTGGAAGCGCTGCATCCCGGCCCCCAGGACCGGGATGCCCTGCGGCAGTTGTTCGTGGAACTGGAATTCACCAGATTGGTCAAGGAATTGGGGTTTGACACCCGGCCCGACGGGACCTGTTCTCTGGTTCAGGGCCCCGGGGACCTGGACCGGGTGGTCCAGGCGGTCCGGGAGGCGGGGGCCATGGGCCTGGGCTTCGTCATGAGCGAGCAGCACCCGGTGCTGGCCGAAGTTGCCGGGGTCGGCCTGGCCTGGCAGACCGGGGAGGGCGCGTATATCCCTCTGGCGCCGGGGAGTCAAACCGCACCGTCTGGGAGAAGCTCGGCCCGGTGTGGTCCGACCCGGGCATCGCCAAAGTGGGGCCGGATCTGAAGGCGGCGCTGCTCCTGGCCCAACGGTTCGGGCTGGACCTCAAGGGGATCACCGGTGACATCCTGCTGGCGTCGTACCTCCTCAACCCGGCCCGGTATGAGCAGAACCTGGAAAATGTCGCCCTGCACTACCTGGGGGTCAACCTGCCGGGTCCCCGGGAATTGGCGGGCCGGCCCACCACCGCGGTGGGGCTGGACCGGGACCTGGCCTGCCAGTATGCCGCCCAGCGAGCCGAGGTGGCCCTCAAGCTCTGGCCCCGGCTTGAAGGGCGAACTGCAGCAGGAAGGTCTCTGGGAGCTCTATGCCGATCTGGAATTGCCCCTGTTGGGCACCCTGGCCCGCATGGAGGCCCGGGGTATTCTGCCTGGACCAGGAATTTCTCCGGCGCTTCGGCCAGGACCTGGAAGACTCGATGCAGCGGCTGGAGCAAGAAATTTATGCCCTGGCCGGGGAAGAATTTCTCATCCAGTCCCCCCAGCAATTGGGCCGCATCCTCTTTGAAAAAATGAAACTGACGCCCCAGAAAGAAGACCCGGGGCAAGACCGCCTTATCCACCGACGTGGAGGTCCTGCAGGCCCTGGACGCAGGAAAGTCCCATCGCCGCCAAGGTCCTGGAGTACCGCAGCATGGGCAAACTCAAATCAACCTACGTGGACGCCCTCCTGAAGCTAGCGGACCCGGCCACCGGGCGGGTGCACACCACGTTTCTGCAATCGGTGGCGGCCACCGGGCGTCTTGAGCAGCCGGGACCCCAATTTGCAGAACATCCCGGTCCGGGGAGAGTTGGGCGGGCAGATTCGCCAGGCCTTCGTACCGGACCCGGGCCACGTGTTTCTCAGCGCCGATTATTCCCAGATGGAACTGCGCATCCTGGCCCATTTTTCGGAGGACCCGATCCTCCTCAAGGCCTTCCAGGACGGGATCGACATCCACCGGCAGACCGCGGCGGTGGTGTTCGGCATCCACCCGGAACTGGTGAGCTCGGATATGCGCCGTCAGGCCAAGGTGGTCAACTTCGGCATTATTTACGGCATGAGCGGCTTTGGCCTGGCCAAGCAGCTCGGGGTGCAATACGCGCATGGCCAATGAATTCATCCAGCGGTATTTTGCCAAATATGCCCGGGTCAAGGCCTATCTGGAGGAGACCTTGCGGCTGGCCCGGGGCCAGGGGTGGGTGACCACGCTGTTGGGGCGCCGGCGCCAGACGCCCCAGACTCAACAGCAGCAACCGCATCGTCCGGCAGGAGGCGGAGCGCAGCGCCATCAACACGCCTCTCCAGGGCACGGCGGCGGACATCATCAAGCGGGCCATGCTGGAAGTGGAAGCGGCGATGCAAGGGGCGGGTCTGTCCGGCCCGATGCTTCTCCAGCTCCATGACGAACTTTTATTTGAGGTCCCCCAGGCCGAATTGGCCGACACCGCTCGACTGGTGCGCCGGGTTATGGAGGGGGTCGTTCGGCTGAAAGTTCCTTTGACGGTGGATTTGCGGGTGGGAGAAAGCTGGGGAGAGATGAATTATTACACGCCGGGGGCTCAGGGGCCAGCAAATAATAACAAATAATAACAGTTGGTTACCCGGACAGGGCCGGGGCGCCTGAAAAAAAAGTTTCAGAAATGGAAAGTTTTTACTTGAAATTCTTCAGACATTCCTTATAGTTAATCAAAATTAAGGTCTCATGGCTCCGCCCCCGGAGTCTGAAGAAAAAAATGCAGGAGGCCATAATTTTTCTTGATATTTTGAGCCCATTATTATTAAATGTGGGCATCTTACTTACCTTAAACCATCTCTTTGAGAAGGGGGGATAGATGATGAGGAAAGCTTTGGTAAGGAAAGGCTTTGCATTGGCCATTCTCTTGGCGTTTGTTGCCGCCATGGGAATGGGGTGCTGCGACGCCTGCAAGAAGAGCGTAGACGAAGCCAAAATGTACGCCGATCAGGCGGCGGCTTCGGCTGCAAAGGCGGACAGTGCGGCGCGGAACGCCGAAATGGCGGCGGCAGACGCGAAAGCTTCGGCTGACAAGGCTGAGGCCGCGGCTGATCGGGCTGAGGCTGCAGCAGCGAAAGCTGAGGCGTGCCTGATGAAGAAGATGCGGAAGTAAAGCACCTAGGGTGAATCAGCTAATGGAGAGTGAAAAATTCTCTCCGGAAGGGGGTAATCGATGAGGAAGGCGTGAGAAAAGGCTATGCCTTGGCTCTCCTCGCGGTCTTTGCCCTGGTGCTGGGAGGTGCTGGCTGCTGCCAAAAGTACTATGATCAGTGTGCAATGTACTCACAGCAAGCTAAAGCTTCTGCAGATCGGGCAGCTGCGTCGGCAGTAAAGGCTGAAGCGGCCGCACAAGAGGCCAAAGTCCCCGTACCTCGCGCTTCCGCAGCAGCCAACAAGGCTGAAGCGGCTGCCGCCCGGGCCGAAGACGCGGCAGCAAAAGTGTGCGCCATGGTAAAACCGTACAAAGGCAAGGTCAAAAGGCATAAGAAACGTGCAGTGAAATGCCCGCCGGCCAAACCGAAAAAAGCCAAAAAGGCTATGTAATTCATTACTGAAGTTATCTGGGATTAATCCCGTAGTAACCAGATTCAGAAGGTGTGGATTGAGCTTGGCTCACCACACCTTCTGTTTTTTATGTCCCGCGCTTATTGGTCCGTACCTACTCCCCCCTATCCAGAGCCGAGTGAGTATCCGGATGTCAAACCGGTCAACCGGAATCACCGGACCAGTCGCCCCTGAAAGCAAATCGGCCAAACCGCAAATCTCATTGTCAATGCAAAGCTGATTCGTTGCCCCTCCCCGCCCGAGCTGGCGACCTACCCGTCATGTCGAAGCTCTATGAATCAGTTGAGTTGCCGGTCCTATCGGTGGCGCTGAAGGGGTGGTAGCCACGCTTCTTTTTGAAAATCGGACTCCTGGGAACCAATTGTCCGGTTAACGCCAACGGGGGTTACCGGGTGCGGGGCGGTTTTAAGCGGCGCGGACCTGACCCCGGCGAGGGGGCGGGGTTGCTCCTAGGGGGGGAGGGCCTTAAGATCAAATTGTCAGGGAAGGTAGGGGGGGCCTCACCGGGGCCGCAGGAAGAAGATTGGGGACCGGGTGTAGGACCCCCCCCAGCCGCACGGTTCGGAGGGTGCAGACGCCCTTTGCAAGGGCGTCCCTCTCTAAGGGGCGGAGGCCTTCAGGGCCAGGCTGTCGGCCCCGGAAGCCCCCCGGGTGATGTCCATCGGCAGGCCGTTTTGTTCTTCCACCGCCTGCATCACCTTGCGCATGTTTACCTTGTCCGCCAGGCCTCGCTGCTCCAGCATATTCAGGACATGGAGAATCATGGAGCGGATTTTGAAGTACACGTCCTCATGGACCGAGAGATAGATGTGCCCCTGGCGGAAGCCGATCTTGGCCGGCTCGTAGATATACTCCACCGAAGTGCCCACCGGGACCATGGGGAACAACTTTTTGATGTGCTCCGGATACATCCGGGTGCAGCCGTGGCTCACCATGCGCCCCACCCCCAGGGGCATGGCGGTGCCGTGGATGCCGTAATCGCCCCAGGACAGGGTAAGCTTATAATCCCCCAGGGGATTATCCGGGCCCGGCGGCATCACCGCCATCTCATATTTTTGTTGCAGGGCCTTGGGGATATGCCAGGCCGGGTGCACTTTTTTCTCGATCACCCGGAATTTTCCCTGGGGGGTCCTGAAATCCAACACCCCCATGCCGATGGGGAAGGTGTAGACCTGGGTATTATTGTTGATGTAGTAGTAGAGGCGCATTTCCCCGGTGTTGACAATGATCTGGTTGCCGTGGTTATTGGGCACGATCCACAGGGTGGGGATGGTTATCTCGGTGCCTACGGGCAGGATGAACGGGTCCAAGTTCCGGTACAGGACCCCGAGCTCGGAATAGCCCAGACCGTAGTGCCGGGCCAGTTCCAGGAGGTCGTCGCCTTTCTTGGTGCGGTAGTGCTGAATGGCCCCCACCAGGGTGGAGGCCTGGGGGTCGACGCCTTCGGGGGAGGCCGGCAAATGGATGTTATACGGACCGGCGGCCATAACGGGCTGGGCCGCGACCAACATCATACATACCATAAGAATCAGGGTCATCCGGCGCATATCGTTCCCCTGGGTTGGCAGAATTTGCGGTGGCGGCCTGACATCCTCAGTCGGGTCATTATCTGAGAGAACTCGTGGTCGCTACCCCCGAATTGGCGCCGGGTTTCGTGACGTCCACCGGCATCCCGGTTTGCTCTTCAACCGTCTGCATCACTTTCTGAGTATCCATCTGATCGGCCAGTCCCCGCTGTTCCAGCATATTCAGGACATGGAGGATCATGGAGCGGATTTTGAAATACACGTCATCGTGCACGGAGAGAAAGACGCGGCCCTGGCGGAAGCCGATTATGGCAGGCTCGTAGATGTATTCCACTTTGGTGCCCATGGGGACCATGGCAAAGAGTTTTTTGATGTCTTCCGGGTAGAGGCGGGTGCAGCCATGGCTCACCAGACGCCCCACGGCCCAGGGTAAGTTGCAGCCGTGGATGCCGTAGTCGCCCCAATTCAGGCCAAGTTTAAAAGCCCCCATGGGGTTATCGGGCCCGGCGGGCATCACCGCCATCTGGTATTTTTTCTGTAACTGCTTAGGTATGTGCCAGTCCGGGTTCACTTTCTTCTGGTTCACCGTAAAATTGCCGGTGGGGGTTTTAAAATCCAGGACCCCCATGCCGATGGGATAGGTATAGACCTGCGTGCCCTTGTTGATGAAATAGAACAGGCGCATTTCCCCGGTGTTCACCACGATTTGGGCGCTATGCCCGGTAGGCACAATCCATAGGGACGGAATGAGCATATTGGTTCCCACCGGGGGCAGGAATGGGTCCCATTGACGATACATGGCACCGATTTCGGTCCAGCCCAGGTCGTAGAGCCGGGCGATGTCCAGGAGGTCCTCGACCTTTTTTGATCACATGGTGCTGTGCCGAGCCGACGACGGTCACGGCCTGGGGATCGATGCCCGTGGCGGCTGGCGGGGGGCCGGATGGTAAAAGGCCCCCCGGCCCAGGCGGGCGTGAGGTTAACCACGAAGATCAGGGCAGCCAGTATCTGGACAAATCGGGCGCATAATCTTACCCTTGACTGGGACGATAAGGTTTCAGGCTGGACGTAAAGGGCGGCTCCATGATGCCCTTTTCGGTAACGATGCCGGCAATCAGTTCGTTGGGGGTGACATCAAAGGCCAGGTTCAGGGCCGGGGCCCCGACCGGGGCCACCGCCTGCCCCCAGAGATGGGTTACCTCTTCGGCGGCCCGTTCTTCCACCGGGATGTGGCTGCCGTCGGGAATGAGAGAAATCAAAGGTGGACAGGGGCGCGGCCACGTAAAAGGGGATGCCGTGATGGTGGGCCAGGACCGCCACGCTATAGGTGCCGATCTTGTTGGCGGTGTCGCCGTTGCCGGCGATGCGGTCCGCCCCCAGGATGACCAGGTCCACTTTGCCCTGGTGCATCAGGGTGGCCGCGGCGCCGTCGGGGATGAGGGTGTAGGGAATCCCCAGCTTGCCCAACTCCCAGGTGGTGAGCCGGGCCCCCTGGAGCAGCGGCCGGGTTTCGTCCACCCACACGGAAAAGCGCTTGCCCGCCTCCCAGGCGGCCCGCAATACCCCCAGGGCGGTGCCATAGGCCCCGGTGGCCAGGGCCCCGGTGTTGCAATGGGTCAGCACCCGCTGGCCGTCGTGGATCAATACCTGTCCCGCCTGGGCCATGCGACGGTTGGTGGTTTCATCTTCCTTGAGCATGGTCTGGGCCTCGGCCACCAAGCGGGCTTTTATAGCCTCCACCGGTTCCGCCGCATGCTCTTGGGCGACTAACAGCACGCGGTCCAAGGCCCAAAAGAGATTGACCGCGGTGGGACGGGCAGCGGCGATCTCCCGGCAGATGTTCTGAAAGCGGATTTGAAACTCCTTGCCGTCGCGGGTATCTAAACTGAGGGCCCCCAACGCCGCGCCCATGGCCGCGGCCACCCCGATGGCCGGGGCCCCCCGGATGGCCAGCGTCCGGATGGCCTCGATAACGTCGTGATAATCCCGGGTTTCCAGATAGAGCTCTTCCGCGGGCAGACGCCGCTGGTCCAACAGCTTCACCTTATCCACATCCCAACAGATGCTGCAATAGGGGATCATTGTTTCTCCGGTTTTTAGTTTTCGGTTTTTGTTATTACCCCCCTTTTTCTAAAGGGGGGCAGGGGGGATTATGAGATGAATAAAAATCCCCCTAAATCCCCCTTTAAAAAGGGGGACTTAAAAGCTTCCGGCTGTCCCATCAACTTCTAACTCAGCAACTTCCGAAAAATCTCGTTGGCCAGTTGCGGGTTGGCCTGGCCCTTGGTTTTTTTCATCAGTTGGCCCACGAAGAAGCCCATGACCTTGGTCTTGCCGGCTTTATAGTCGGCTGCTTCCTTGGGGTTGGCGCTGATGATTTCCTGGGCCGCGGCTTCCAAAGCCCCAGTGTCGCTGATCTGCACCAGGCCCTTTTCCTTGATGATGGTCTCCGGGTCCTGGCCGGTGGCCGCCATTTCCTTCAACACTTCCTTGGCCTGGTTGCGGCTGATCGTGCCTTTTTCCACCAGCGTCAGCAAGGTTCCCGCGAGTCGCGGGCGTAACCGCTGACATTGTTCAGCTGCGGGATCATCCAGAAACCAGTTGCTCACCTGCTTGGGGGAGAGGTGAGGGAAGTCTTTGACCGTGGCCTCGAATTTATCGGCCCGGGCCTTATCCGAGGTCAGCACCTCGGCGTCGTATTCCGGCAGGCCATATTCGGCCTGAAAGCGATTAAGGCGCGCCGCGGGCAGCTCCGGCAATTCTTTCGTCAGGACTGGCGATCCACCCCTCATCGACTTTGACCGGCACCAGGTCCGGGTCGGGGAAGTAGCGGTAGTCGTGGGCCTCTTCCTTACCCCGCATGGACACGGTCTGGTTGGCGGCCGTATCCCAGAGGCGGGTCTCCTGGACGATTTCCCGGCCCGCGGCCAAAAGGGCCCGCTGCCGCTTGATCTCATATTCCAAGGCCGCCTTGACGAACCGGAAGGAGTTCATGTTCTTGAGTTCGGCCTTGGTGCCGAACCGGGCTTGCCCCACCGGGCGCAAGCGAAATGTTGGCGTCGCACCGGAGGGAGCCTTCCTCCATGTTGCCGTCGCAAATCTCCAGATAGAGGAGGATATTGCGCAGGCCCTTAAAATACTCCACCGCCTCTTCGGGAGTGCGCAGGTCCGGCTCGCTGACGATCTCGATCAGGGGCACCCCGGTGCGGTTAAAGTCCACGAAACTCACCGGCCGGGACTCGCTGTGGATCAGCTTGCCAGCGTCTTCCTCCATGTGGATGCGGGTGATGCCGATGCGCCGGGGCTGGCCTTCCACCTTGATATCCAGGTAGCCGTGCTCCGCCAGGGGCAGCTCGTACTGGGATATCTGGTAGCCCTTGGGCAGGTCGGGATAGAAATAATTCTTCCGGGCAAAGACCGACTCCGGATTGACCCGGCAGTTGGTGGCCAGGGCCATCTTCAGGGCGAACTCCACTGCCTTCTTGTTCAGGACCGGGAGAGAACCGGGCATCCCCAGGCAGACCTCGCAGACCTGGGTGTTGGGCGGGGCCCCGAAGGTGGTGGCGCAACCGCAGAAGATCTTGCTGGAGGTGAGCAGATGGGCGTGAATTTCCAACCCGATGACGGCTTCGTATTCCACGGAAAGATTCCTTTCGAGAAACGGCGGGCACAGAGGCCCGCCTCTCCATTTCCTGCCTTATCCTGCCGTGCCCAGCCGTTGGTGGATCAGATCGGCGACTTTGACGCCGGACAGGATCATGCCGCCGAAGATGGCGCCCATGCGGTTGACCCCGGCGGTGGCGGTGGCCGCCATCCCGGCCACGAAAAAGCCCGGATAAATCTCTTTGGTGTGTTCGATGGTGCCTTTTTCGCCCACCTCCGACCACATGGAGCGCTCCCCGCCGATGCCGCCGCTGGGGGTGGCAAGGGTGATGGGCTGGTTTTTCCGCAGGAGCACGTTCACCACCTCCAGGTCGTGGCCGGTGGCGTCGATGGTGCATTTGGCCCGGATCACCAGGGGGTCCACGTGCAGGCGGGCCATCTCCACCGCAGTCCACTCGATCACCAGGCCGGTGACCCGATCCTCCCGGACCATGACGTCTTCCACGCTGATGCAGTTGAACACGGTGGCCCCGGCCTTCATCGTCTGGGAACCCAGGGTGGTGACAGCCTCCACCGCATCGGCGGTGTAATATTTCGATAGATCGGGTCTGAGCCGAATCCCCAGCTCGTCCAGGACGGGTTTGGCCGCCTCCTGGATGACGATTTCGTTGAACATCATGCCACCGCCCCACATGCCGCCGCCTATGGAGAGCTTCCGTTCGAAAATCGCCACCTTGTGGCCCTGGCCGGCCAGCCGCCAGGCCGCGGTCAGCCCGGAAACGCCGCCCCCTACCACGGCCACGTCCACGTCCAGATTTGCCAATAACTTTTCGGTAAAACGCTCGATAATTGCCCGAGTAATGAGAACTTCATCTAACGCCATGGGGGTCCTTTTTATGGTCGAAATTATGTTAAAAATATCTAACCCCCGCAGTTCTGTCAAGTAGAGGGCTTCCGGCATGAAGCCGCATTGACCGGGACTCGAGGTGTCCGGACCGGGGCGGCTTCTCCCACGCTTCCCTCCTCCCCGCGGTTCTTTGGTTTTCCCCGGCAGGATCATAAACTGTATATTGAGAGAAAATCCAACTCAGGATCCGATCATGCCCACCATCAAGCTGAAAGCTTTTACTCCTTGCTGGAAAAAGTCCGGACCCGAGAGCCCCGTGGTCCATCACCTGACCAACTGGGTCACCATCTATGACTGCGCCCAGGTGGTCAAAGTGCTGGGGGCCTCCCCGGTCATGGCCCATGCCCCGGAGGAGGTGGAGGAGATGGCCCGGCTGGCCTCCGCCCTGGTCCTCAATATCGGCACCCTGACCGTGGAGATGGTGGAGGCCATGAAGCTGGCGGCCAAAAGCGCCAACGCCAAGGGAATCCCGGTGATCCTGGATGTCTGCGGCGCCGGGGCCACCTCCTTGCGGGACCGGAAGTGTTTTGAGCTCCTGGATGAGGTGCGGATCGACCTCATCAAAGGCAACGCCTCGGAGGTGGCCCGGATCAGCGGGGCCCAGGTCCGGACCAAGGGGGTGGACGCCGCCCCGGTGGAGGAGGATCTGGAGGAGGTGGCCCAGAGCCTGGCCCTCAAGCGCAAGTGCACGGTGGTCATCACCGGCCCGGAAGACCTGGTGGTTGACGGCAGCCGGCGGTTTGTGGTCAAAAACGGCCATCCCCTCATGTCCCGGGTGGTGGGCACCGGCTGCATGGCGGCTTCGGTTATCGGCACCTTTGCCGCGGTGGAGGCGGACCTGGCCGTGGCGGCGGCCGCGGGCCTGATCTGCTTCAATGTCGCCGGGGAAATCGCCGCCGAACTCTCCCCGGGTCCCGGCACCTTCAAGGTGAAACTCTTTGACTGCCTGGACGCCTTGGACGAGCGGACCCTGGCGGAACGGCGGCGGGTGAGCGGGTGAGGGGTTACTATTTCATCACCGAGGCGAGCCCTGAGCCGGGCCGGGAACCTGAGGGACGTTGCCGCGGCGGTGGCCGCCAGGGTCCGGGTGGTGCAGTACCGGCAGAAGCAGGGCCTTACCGAGGATTTGGTGACCGAAGCCCGGCGATTGCGGGAGCTTTGCCGGCCACATCTTATTCTTGGTCAACGACCGGGTGGACCTTGCGCTGGAGGTGGGGGCCGACGGGGTGCACCTGGGCCAGGAGGACCTGCCCTACCCCGAGGCCCGGAAGCTCCTGGGACCGGGGAAAATTATCGGCGTTACGGTGGACACGTAGCCGAAGCTCTGGCGGCCCAGGTCGCAGGCGCCGATTACCTGGGGGTGTCGCCCATCTTCAGCACCGCTACCAAGGCCGACGCCGGCGCCCCCACCGGAGTGGCGCTCCTGGGCGAGATCCGCCGGCGGGTGACCCTCCCCCTGGTGGCCATCGGCGGCATCACCCTGGACAATGCCCCGGCGGTCATCGCGGCCGGGGCCGACGCGGTGTGCGCTATCTCGGCGGTGGTCACCCGGCCCGCAGTCCAGGTGGAAATCGACAAGTTCCAAAGATTATTCGGCGGCAATTCGTCAATGGGTTGAAGGCCCGGGCTCGGG
This sequence comes from uncultured delta proteobacterium, assembly GCA_963841475.1. Taxonomy (GTDB): domain Bacteria; phylum Desulfobacterota; class Desulfobaccia; order Desulfobaccales; family 0-14-0-80-60-11; genus 0-14-0-80-60-11. The sequence goes on along the minus strand of CAWJCT010000004.1, from coordinate 516,655 downwards.
TGGCGGTTCTTTCAGGAATTTCTTGATCCGGGGATTTTGGACAATTTTATCCATCATATAGGCGGCCAACACTTCTTTGCCGCGCTCGTTATAGTGGCAGCAAATATCTAGATAAACCGTCTCTTTTACTTTGGCAAACGCCATGGTGGCATCAATGTAGTTAATGTTCCTCTCCAGCAGTTTCTTGCCTTCCTTGATGAGTATCGGATAACCGATAAGCGCCGATTGGCTGATCGAGGCTTTCTCCGAATAAGCCAGGCGCTTCTCTTCCGCAGTCAGGACCTTCGACCCCTTAACATATTGATTAGGCTGGAGGAAATGATAATACTCCATGCTATTTTCCCTGGCCAGCTGGTTAAGCAAGACCGAGCTCCGGACCCAAACCGCGGCGGCCTCAGCATAGAGCCGCTGCAAATTTTTATAGGGAAAGAATGGCCCGGTTGCTTCAAATCTTTTGGCTTCCTCTCGCTGCACTTTGATCAATTTGTGAGTGGTGCGATTAATATCCCAGTTGATTCTTTTCAATTGGCCCATCTTGATAAGGCCGAATACGGCGCTCCCCCTGAAAATGCTGGAGGTCAAGTCTTCCAGGTTTTCCTCCTTGAGGTCCCGCAGGTACCGCACCTCGCCGATCACCGCCAGGGTTTTTTTGCTCGGTTGCCGGGCGATCCTCAGATTCCAGTTCCTAGGGAAAAAGGGATTGACCCCAACGTTATAATTATCGGTGATCGGCAGCACGATCTCGTTATAGCCGTCCAGGTTGATAATCAGGTCGTATTCGGCCCCCAGGGACAAAAAATAGGTCAGGGCCAGCAGTTGTTGGGGTTGCTTATAGCCGGCGAACCCCAAGGCGACTACGTTGGGGGGTACCTTGCAAACCCGGCGGAAGGCCTCTTGCATGACCTTGCCCATACTTTGCGCCACCGATCCTCCCAAGAGCAGCACGTTCAATTTCCCGGGCTCCCGTTTGATTACCGGCGACACCTCGGTGACAAATCCATAAGTCTCCTTATTCTTTTGGTCATCCTTAAAATCATAAACAAAACCTAAATATGGATGAATGATCTCTTCATCCCACCACATAACATAGGCATCGTTTAACCCATGGTTGTTATACTTCACAAATTTATACATATCGGTAACATCATAGCTGCGCTTATAGATAACGAAATAAGCCAGGCGCGCCAGACCTTCTATAGAAATGACAACTATCAGAACCATCAGGCCAGTAAAAATTAATTTCTTAGACTTTTTCACTGTGCAATTTATCCTATTATCATTCCGGGTAATTAATGTTAAAAAGACGTAATTTTGCTTTCGCAAGTTAAAAATATCCGAACTTTGAGGGCCTTGTCAACCTGCAAAGCCTGAAAAGGCTAAGGGGCAGGTTTAGGTTTTAGGGAAATTTGGACCCGGGCGGAAAAAACTCCCCTTCCGGCTTCCGATGCCAGATTTTTAGAGGTAAAATAATTGATCAACTTCTTTAGCTTGAGGTGAACTATGGCTCTTGTTGCTTTTCTCTTCCCCGGGCAGGGTTCCCAGTATGTGGGTATGGGCCGGGACCTCTTTGACGCCGACCCCGGCGCCAGGGAGTTGTTCGGCCTGGCCGAGGAAACCTCCGGGCTGCCCTTGCAAAGGCTCTGCTTCACCGGCCCCCTGGAGGAGCTCACCCTGACGGTGAACCTCCAGCCGGCGGTGACCGTGGTCAACCTCTGTCTCTACCGGGCCCTGGCCCAGGCCGGGGTTAAGCCCGCGGCGGTGTGCGGCCACAGCCTGGGGGAGTATAGCGCCCTCTACGCCGCCGGGGTGTTGAGCGCCGAGGATACCATCGCCGCGGTGCGCCGAGCGGGGCCGCCTCATGCACCGTGAGGCCGAAAAATATCCCGGCGCCATGGCCGCGGTTATCGGCCTGACCCCGGAAAAATTAAAGGGCCTGGTCCATCCTTTGACCAAAGAAGGCCCCATTGCCCTGGCCAACTTCAATACCCCGGTGCAGACGGTAATTTCGGGCTCCCCGGAAATGGTCGCCCGGGCCGGAAATCTGGCCAAAGCCGAAGGGGCCAAGGTCATCCCGCTGAAGGTCTCCGGGGCCTGGCACTCGCCGTTGATGGAAGAGGCCACCCGGGATTTCGCCGCGTTCATGGCCAAGCTAACCTTTGGGCCCCCCCTGCTGCCCCTCTATCTCAACGCCACCGCCGCCACCGAGACGAACCCGGACACTTTGCGGGCGGCCATGGGCGGCCAGCTCACCAGCCCGGTGCGTTGGGCCGAACTCATCCTCAACGTCAAGGCCGCCGGGGTGGACACCTGGGTGGAGGTGGGGCCCAAAAACGTCCTCACCGGCCTGGTCAAGAAGATCCTGCCCCAGGACCCCCCTGAAAGTTTTTATAACGTGGAAAACCGAGAGAGTTTGGAGAAGTTTTTGAAGGCAATGTAGCAATCTTAGCAGGACCGGGGGGCCGTGAGGCGAGATTCATTATCCCTGGATCGGGACATTTTATGGTGTAGGGCGAGCGGTAATCAGCAAGCAATGACGACGTTGAATTTCCCGGGGAAACGAACCTCCCCCCGCCCGGTAACCAGGCGCGGCCGGTGATGAGCCAGGAAATCCCGCTGACAATTTATTTTGGCTTTCTCCTTTCCGGTCTTGAGGCGCCCTTGTTTTTACCGGCAGATGAGAATATAAAATAAGACTATGAATTGGCAGGGAAAAAGCGTCCTGGTCACCGGAGCCGGGGGATTTATCGGCAGCCATCTGGTGGAGCGTCTGGTGGAGTTGGGGGCCCGGGTGCGGGCCCTGGCCCGCTATAATTCCCGGAACGATTGGGGTCTGCTGGAACAGCTGCCCGCCCCGGCGAAAGATGAGATCGAAGTGGTGTTGGGGGACCTCACCGACCCTCACAGCACCAACCGGTTAGTCCAGGGCCAGGAGATCATTTTTCATCTGGCCGCCCTCATTGCGATTCCTTATTCCTATATCGCTCCGGCGCACTATGTCGCGACTAATTGCGGCGGCACCTTGAATCTCCTGGAGGCGGCCCGCTCCCATGGCGTGGAGCGGTTTATTCACACCTCCACCAGTGAAACTTACGGCACCGCTCAATATACTCCCATTGATGAGGCCCATCCCCTCAGGGGCCAATCCCCCTACGCCGCAAGCAAGATCGGGGCCGACAAGTTGGCTGAGAGTTATTATCTCTCCTTTGGGGTGCCGGTGGTGACCCTGCGGCCTTTTAACACCTTTGGGCCCCGGCAATCGGCCCGGGCCATCATCCCCACCATCATCAGCCAGGGCCTGAGCGGCAACGTCATTCGGCTGGGACTGCTCACCCCGATTCGCGACCTGAGTTTTGTTTCGGATACCGTGGAGGGTTTCATCAAGGGAGGAGAGTGCCCCCAAGCCGTGGGGGAATTGTTCAACATCGGCTCGGGGCGAGGCATAACCATCGGCGAACTGGCCCACAAGCTGGTCGACCTCTTGGGGGGCAATAAGGAAATCATCACCGCGGCAGGGCGGGTGCGCCCCGACGCCAGCGAGGTTATGGAACTCATCTGCGACTATGGCAAGGCTCATAAAGTGCTGGGCTGGGAACCTCGGGTCAGCCTGGAGGAGGGCTTGAGCCGGACCGTGGCCTATATCCGGGACCACCTCCATCACTATAAACCCCAGCTTTACAATGTCTGAGCCGGAAAGCTCACCGAACGCCGCCCGGGGCCCCCTTGACCGCCATGAACCGGGTTATGGCCCGGGGCCAGGGAGAACCTGCCTATGAAGGTCTGGAAAGTCCCCCTGGCCGATGTCGTTTTAGGGCCGGAAGAAATTGCGGCAGTCACTGAGGTGCTGCAGTCGGGCTGGCTCTCCATGGGTCCGAAGACCCAGGAGTTCGAAGCGCACTTCGCCTCATTCCTGGGGGTCAAGCATGCCTTTGCCGTGGCGAACGGCACCGCGGCTTTGCATCTGGCCTGCGAAGTTGTCGGACTGAGCCCCGGCGACGAGGTGCTCTGCCCGGCCCTGACCTTCGTCGCCAGCGCCAATGCGATTCTCTATACCGGGGCCCGGCCCGTATTTGTGGATGTGACCGGCCCCCATGATCTGAACCTGTCCCCGGAGGACGCCGCCGCCAAGGTAACGGCGCGCACCCGGGCCATCATGGTGGTCCATTACGGGGGCTATCCCGTTGACCTGGATGCTATTGGCGCCCTGGCCCGGCGCCGGGGGCTTGCCATCATCGAGGATTGCGCCCATGCCCCGGGCGCGGTGTCCCATTCGGCCCAGGGCCCCCGTTTGGCCGGCACCCTGGGCGATGTCGGTTGCTTCAGTTTTTTCGCCAATAAGAATATGACCACCGGCGAAGGCGGCATGGTGGTCACCAATAATGATGAACTGGCGGGAAAAATCAAAACGGCCCGGTCTCACGGCATGACCACCCTTACCTGGGACCGCCACCGGGGTCACAGTTTTAGCTATGACGTGGTGGCCAGGGGATACAATTACCGCCTGGATGAGATGCGGGCGGCCCTGGGCCTGGTCCAGCTCAAGCGTCTGGAACCGGGGAACGCCAGGCGCCGGGAGTTGACCCAGGCCTATCGTGCCAAATTAAAGGATCTGGATAACCTGGAAGTGCCTTTTCGTGACGCCCCGGCCGGGTCGGCCCACCATCTGTTCCCGATCCTGCTGAAGGACCGGGCCGACAGAGCGGATTTTATGGCCGCCCTGGCCCGGCAGGGTATCCAGACCAGCATCCATTATCCGCCGGTACACTTATTCTCTTATTACCGGGGCCTCTGGGAAGCGGGGCACCAGCACCGTGTGCCCCTGACCGAGGGGATTGCCTCCCGGCTGGTCACCCTGCCCCTTTACCCTTCCCTGACCATGGCCCAACTGGATACCGTGGTCGCCGCCATTTACGCCCACTGCAGGTAAGAACCGCACAAATTCCTTGAAACAGCCTGACGCCCGGTTATCTTCGGCACCCGCTTTTTACCGATAAGAACTTGCCTGCATTTCAAATAACCGCGCATACTTGCCGGCCATCCGGACCAACTCGTTATGCGTGCCGCTTTCGAGTATCCGCCCATCCTCCATGACAAAAATATAATCAGCCAGCCTGACTGTGGAAAAACGGTGGCTGATGAGCAGGACCATGCGGTCAAAAAACATCTTCCGGAAGGATTTAAACACCTCGTATTCGGCCCGGGCATCCATCCAGCTGGTGGGTTCATCCAAAATGATTAATTGGGCCTGGCGCAAAAAGGCCCGGGCCAGAGCTACTTTTTGCCACTCGCCCTGGCTGAGTTCTCCCTGGTCCTCAAACTCATGGCCTAAAACGGTTTCGTAGCCCCGGGGCAGCTTCCGGATAAAATCATCGGCCCTGGTCTGTCGGGCGGCGCTGATAATCTTCTCGTCGTGAGCCGGCAGGCTGATGTCTCCCAGCCAGATATTTTCCCGGGCCGTCAGGCAGTAGCGGACGTAATCCTGGAGAATGACGCTGACCTCTCGCCTGATGGCATCGGGGTCAAACTGGCGCAAATCAACCCCGTCAATGGTTATGGCGCCGCTCACCGGGTCATAGAGACGGGAGAGGAGCTTGATCAGGGTAGTTTTTCCCGAGCCATTCTCACCCACCAGGGCCACCATCTGTCCGGGTAAAATCTGGAGGTTGATATCCTCAAGGACGGTTCTCTCCCCGGTGGGGTAGCGAAAATTGATCCGGTCCAAGATGATACCTGACTTGATGGGCCGCGGGAAAGTTGCCGGCGTGCGAGGCTCCACCAGCTTAGGTTTGAGATCGAGGAACTCGTTAAAGTGGGCGAGAAAGAGGTTATCCTCGTAGAGCCTGGTCAGGCCGGTCCAGATCTCCTGAAGAGCCCCCTGGCCCCGCTGAAAGGCCCCGTAATACATGACCATATCCCCGATGGTGATCTTTCCCTCGACGGTCTGGTAGGCCACGAACGCCAGGGCTCCAAAAATTGCCACCGTGGCGCTGGCTTGGGTGATCAAATCCGCCAGGGACCGTCTGGCCGAAATTTGCAGCTTTTCGACCCGGAGCTTCTTTCTTAACTCCCGGAACCAACCCAGGAAGAGCGGACCCAGGCCAAAGAGCCGGATCTCCTGAGCATGGCCGCCGTCGGTGAGCATCCAATGATAATAATCGGCCCGCCTTTCAGCCTGGGTGTGCTGGCTCTGCCAATCGTACATCTGCCTGGCGTATTTCAAGCGCATCAAAACCCCGGGGACCGTAGCCACAAACAGCATGACGGCAACCCACCACCGAAAGGCGAACAGCAAACCGGCCAGGGCTAAAAGCGAGATGCTGCTTTGGCCCAGTTGCGTCAGGCTGTCCATGATCCTGGTGGGCCGGTAGGTGGCCTCCCGCTGGGCCCGGTGCAGGGTGTCATAGTACTTGGGGTCTTCGTAATACGACAGGTCCACCGCCACCGACTTGCCATGGATGACATCGGCAACATGATCGGTGACGACCTGGGTTTGGGCTTCCTTGACAATCTCGGTAAGAGAGCGGCAACAGGCCGCGAACAAGGCCACGGCAGCCGCCAGAAGGATGAGCAGGGTTACTTTTTTGAGGGAGTCGGTTTTTTCGGGGGATAGCAGGCCGGCGGTAACTGCATCCACGATTAGCTTCATCAGGTAGAGGGAGACCAGGGGCAGCAAGCCCTGGATCAGGATGAGCCCGAAGTTCGCGACCGTCCATCCCGGGGCGCTTTGCCAGACCAGGCGCAAGGCCCGCTCCAGGTGCAGGCTATGTTTGATTCTCTCTTTAAGAGTTTGGGCTCGTTGCATGATCGATCGCGAGGAGAAAGGAGATCAACGCTTTATACAGCCTGAGGGAGGCCGACGCCAGAGGTATCCGCCGGGTGGGCCGGAGGAAAGGAATCGAAACCCCATCAGGCAAGAGTCCCGAGAAACCTGAGTAAGATAAGCGACTCGCAAGGTTGACCCCTCCTCCGACTGGTTCGCCAATCTTCTGCGACTGATTACCCTCTATGGACGATTAGTTACGTTGAATTGACTCTCTCCGCACTGCCCCCAGGTCGCCGCTGTTTTTAGCGTTGAATCAAAAATATTAATTTATACCAGGAATTAGCAAAAGAAAAGGGTTCTGGGAACCACCGGGAGGATTGGGGAACCGCCATCCGGCAAAAACCCGGGAGAACTGGCGGCCTGGGCTTCGGACGTAAGTGTCCGGTCGTAACCCCACAAAAGTACAAGCGGTTGGTGCCGAACGGGAGCCCGGAGGAGGCAAAGACGGTACTGAGGCACGACATGGCGCCACGTTCGGGCCCCAAAAGATTTTATGGGGAAATCAATAAGTTTTGGCTGCGGTTGGTAGTCCCAACGGGAATCGAACCCGTGTCTCCGCCGTGAGAGGGTGTAGACAGAGAAGGGAATGCCTTGTAATATGCATGGTTGACGCAGGGATAGTGACCAGTGCTGCCTGGAAATGACAGGTTTTGACGCAAAAGCTCCCCGCTACCCTCCCCGGTAAATAAAAAAATAATTCGCGCCAAAGAGTGGAACCGCTCACCGTCTGCTTGGATGGGCGACAAGGCTACCATGCAGGGTTAGCTGGCGGATTATCGGAACTCGGGTGGGGAATCTGGGCCCACCCCGAGGCGCACATTACCTTGGTTCTCCATCTGTGAGGAAGTGGACGCCTTTGATAAGTATTCCCCAACCCCGAGCAGGTGTCTTGTCAATAACCCGATGGTAAGGGCCTCATTAGGGGCCACTTACAAGCTACCCGCTTTAGCGGGTTATAATTGACTGGTCATAATTCGCAGTAGGTGGCAAAACCAGGTTGGCGCGGGAGCGGTTCCAGAACTGGTTTCGGAGGAAGTGGGGAAGGGGATTTATTTTTAAAACCGGATTAGAAACGAAACTGGAATAGGTCATGGCACCTGACAAGACAGAGAAAATGCAACGTGACCGTTGGCAAAAAGGCGAGAGTGGTAACCGGGCCTTGTGCCAGCGTGGCTCCCGGCACAAGGCAACTGTGCCGGCCCGCCGATAATCTGGCGTTCCTCTATCACCGACATCTGAAATCTTCCTCCCCACAAATGTCTCTGGACGATATGCAGATCATTTATGCTATTTCTGCGGATGCGGCGATAGGGGAAGGTTTTGGCAAGATACTTGGCACCCAACCTCTAAGTTTTCATTGCCTCCAATTTCGCCATTTCCGGCGGTCTTCCACGGATAGGATACCTCACCCTGCTTGACACCCTCATAGTGATCACCTTTATCGTCACCGGCATCATGGTGATCATCGCTCACCAGTTGCGGCGCATGGCCATATCGTTTGATTCTACCTCATCGCTTATGCTGTGGGAATTGTGATGGCGGTGCGTTTATTTGGTTGAGATGCAGAAAAAGCCCGATACAATCTGTTAATCTACGCTTCGCCAGGAAGGAGCGCTCAAGGATTTTTTCCTTCCAAACCCCATCAAAAAGTTTGGAGATAAGTTATGACATTCGGAAAAAGGCTGCTCATCACGTTTCTCGCATTGCTGGCTGCCAGTTACATTGCCGGTCTGCTTTGGAAGAACACCTTCAACAGCCTCATCCCGAGCTATCTGGCCGGGATCATCGGCGGCCTGACTGCATTGCCGATATGGGAGATGCTCAAGCATGTCGGTGCAAAAAAATAGAGCGCCAAGAATATCGGCAGATAAATCGCCAACGTGATCTAAGGCCCGATGCAGTTTGCCGGGACGGGAGGGATTTGCTCAATGGGGGCATCTCCACTTGAACCTCATTTGAATTTAAAACTTGGTACAAATGCTGGGGGCAGGTCATCACCGCGTAGAATTTTTGGAGGTTAGCATGAGTATCCGTACCTATCTTATACTTTCATATTTAGCACTTGTTCTCTTACTAATGTCAGGCGTTTATGCGCTGGCTGAATGGTCTCTCAACAGACTAACTACGCAAAGCATGGCCCTGGCTGAGGATGGCGTTATAAAGGCCTCAGTTTCAAACTATGAAGCATATAAAAAAGCTATTACTGACAATATGGAAAAGATCATAGAAGCCACAGCAGCAGAAGTAGCCGACCAAATGTCTTATATCTTGAAAGGCCAAAAACCCTACAATTATGCTGAACTTCGCAAAGATGACAATATTAGAGAGGTTGCTACCCAGGACATATCTATTGATGATGTGGTGGTTGGCTATATAAGCGTTTATGACAATAAGGGAGAAGTTATCTGGCATCCTAACAAACAATTAGAAGGAAAAAATTATTCTGAATGGAAGCAAACTTTTCCTGGTATGTACAAATGTATATCTCGGTCATTGAAAAAGAAAAAGTTAATAAATTACTGTAGTTTTTTTGATAAAAATGAAAAGAAACGGGAAAAATTCATAGCATTGGTTCGTGTTCCTAAAACTATTTTTACTGTAGTTGCGGAAGTGAATATAGATAAATTCATTTTGCCAGCTTATAAGGAACTTAATAAAATCTCTGAAGAAATAACTGGCAAGTCCAAGGAATCCATAAAACATTCCTTTAACAAAATTGGTGGGCAAGTAAAGGTTGGTGGCCTCATCGCCGGGGTAGTCTTTTGTCTGATCGGAGGATTATCGGGACTCTGGTTTACCGCCATCCTAGCCAAACCTCTTTTGCGCCTGCGGGATGGGGTGAGGCAAGTGGGCGAAGGAGACTTTTCGGTGGTCATTCCGGAGACCGGGCCCAAGGAGATCGCTCAAGTAGCGCAATCATTCAATGCCTTGGGCCACCAACTCACGGATTATATAGATAAACGCGATTTCATTCGAGACACCTTTGGCCGCTATGTCACTCAGGAAGTAGTCAGGAAACTTCTTGATTCCAAAGATGCCTTGGAAATGGGTGGCGAAACCAGAGAAATATCAATTATCCTGAGTGATTTGAGAGGATTCACTGCTCTAACTTCCGACATGGAACCAAATCAGGTCATTATTTTCCTGAACCGGTATTTGGGGAAAATGATTGATATTCTCCTGGATCACCAAGCTGTCATCGATGAAATCATCGGAGACGGCATTCTGGCTTTTTTCGGTGCGCCGGAACCCATGGAAGATCATCCGGTCCGGGCGGTGGCTTGCGCCCTCCAGATGCAAGCCGCCATGGACGAGATCAACCTTCTCAACCGAGCGGACGGATTTCCCCATTTAGAGATGAGTGTTGTGGTGAATACTGGCGATGTTGTGGTAGGCAACATCGGATCCGAAAAAAGGACCAAGTATGGTCTCGTGGGAAGTCAGGTGAACTTAACGGGAAGAATGGATTCTTTTGCGTTAGGGGGACAGGTACTTCTTAGCCCCAACGCTTTCAGCCGGGTGGGTGAACTTGTAGACGTAAGAAACATCCTCCATGTGCAGATGAAAGGGGTCCCCGAAACGATAGACCTGTATAATGTTCGGGGTATCCGCGGCCCTTACCAAATTCAACTAAAAGAAAGATATGAAAAACCTGTTCTTCTGCCCGAGAGGATCAATATCCACCTCTGGCGGTTAAGGGGAAAAATTATCGCAGGTACCATGGAAACCGCCTGGATTACCCATCTGTGCGAAACTTCGGCGACCGTCATTCTCGAAGGAGAACTGGTGGAATGGGAAGATGTCCGTATATACCTGCTGAATGAAAAAATGGAAGAGATCCAGGGTAAGGCCTATGGGAAGGTAATATCCATGAAACGCCTGGAAAATAATCTCAACGAAGCTGATATCCGCCTTACATCCACCACCCAAGAGATTTACCAGATTATCCAGCAGGTTATCGGTGCCCAAAATCAAGCCGGATGATTTTCTGATTAACAAAAGCAATAAGGCAGCTAACCCATTAACGGAGCGTTTCCGCCCAATTCAACCTGGAAGGTCCTCAGAGATGTATGTATCAGCCCAATTCAGTCTTGTATTTGTATTATGAGACTGTTGCAAAAGGGTTAATTCTTGGCGTTTCTTATCGTGGAAAGACGCCGGTTACGAGTCCAAGTTGATGATTTGCTTGGTTCTAAAAGATTTTCACCTCGATTGTCATTAAAGGTGTTTAGGTCTGTTTTTCATCTTCGGATTTTCAGTTCCAGGTTACAGGGCGTTATCCCAAGAGTAGGCCGGACTTCGCAGTTTCAAGAGAGTGACCCAGCGTTTGAGGTTGACTACCAGAGCTACCATAAGTGTTTGGATGGTCACCTTTTCCAGGCCCCAATAGCGGGCCTGGCGTAGGCCGTGAAACTGTTTGCACTCGGCAATCTTGCGCTCGATCTTGGGCCGTTCTCGCCAGGAATTACGGGGCCGTCCGGGACCACGACGGCGGGGTATGAGACCGCAGGAAACCCCCAGTTCGGCCAGATGGGTCCGATTGGTTTTACTGTCATAAGCCTTATCCCCGGTCATCTCTTGGGCCTGGGATTGAGCAACTTGGGACAGTACCGCGCCATCGGGGACATTGCCGGGAGTAGTGGCCGCCTGTACCAGGAACTCCGAATCCGCATCCTGGACCATATGGCTTTTATAGCCGTAAAACCCTTTCTTAGGGGTTTTCCGGCCGAAGCGGGCGTCTGGGTCAGGGGAATTGCGGTCCACATAATGATCGTCATCATCACCGTCTTGGTGCTACTGTTTCAAGCGAAACAGATCCACCTTGGCAGTCATGTGGGTGGCGTCGATAATGTGCAGCCGGTCCGACACCAAACCCTGGCCTCGGGCCTGCTCCACGACTTGGTTGAACAGGCGTTGGAAACCCTCGGCCCCCAGGCGCTGACGGAAGCGGCAGAGAACGGTGTGATCGGGCGGCAATTCTTCGGCGCTCAGACCCAGGAAAGACTTGAAAAGCATGTTCCAGGTGCACTGCTCTTCGATGTCGCGGTCCGAAAGATCGTAGAGGAATTGCAAGAACACCATCTTGAACATGAGCACCGGGTCCCAGGGAGCCCGGCCCCAATCCACGTAAAAGTCTTTCAGGGCCGCTTTGACGAAGGAGAAGTCCACAGCTCGGGAAAGATCGGAGAGGAAATGGGGGCGCCGACGCAGCAGTTGGTCGTAAATGAAGTTGCCGAAGAAGGAACCGTTGGCGCTGCCGGTCTTGCTCATGAGCCCTCCGGGAAATATTATTTTCCCGATATTACAACGGGTTATGCCATTTGGCCAGCAAAATCTGACCCAGTTTTAAGGAGTTTTTGCGATGTATTTCGCAACAGTCTCATTATGCAAAGCTCCATATTATTTTTCCAATGGCTGCTAACCGCTTCTATGATCCGACAATTATCACCTGGCCAAAAACCTTCCATATTCAGACACTATATCGACTCTTTTCAACCTGATGGCTCCCAGCCATTCCCGCCGGTAACCCGGCGCTCCCCTGTCCCCGCCACCTGAAATCTTCCTCCCCACAAATGCCCATAGCGAATATGTAGGATCATAGCCGCAATTTCTCAGAGGCCGGGGATAAGCTTCGATTTTGGCAAGTGACTTGCTATTTTTGAACAGCGCTTCACGAGAAGGATTGCCTCAGAACATAGGTGTGTTTCGGATTAAAAATCGTGGAAATGGTCACAACCTACTGATTATACATATCATTTAAATGATGCGACATAATCTCGGGTAAACTTTGTCGGTCAGGCACCGCAATCATTATCAGAAATCCCCCGTCCCCTTTCCAGTAATTGCGAACCTCAAAATACGGACTTTTCCTGATTGGCAACCCTCCAACTTTAAATTAAGTTTACCCTGCAGACGATCCTTTCTGTCGACTAAAAACACGGACAAGGGTCAGAAACGCCAGAGCACAAGCGCAAGGACGGCGTCATCCATAGATAACCCATGACCCAGCCGGGGAACCTGCAAATGCAGGGAAGCCAATTGGGATATGAGGTCTCAAATCTTAAGGGAGAATGAATATGTTACTGCGTTGTTGCCATCGCGTCGCGATAAAAAGAGGCGGTAATCAGAGCTATCCTCCAACCGTCCACCGGCCCTGGAAGAAAATCATTCGGGCAATGACGGCCACCCTGCTCGTCGTTGCCGTAAACTCTTCAGCCTGGTGCGACAGCCTCACCTGGAGCACTCTGATGGATCACGCCACTCCTTACAGCGCTACCGCCACTTACAGCTTACGGGGGATTGCTCTGTCCCCGGACGACAGCAAAGTTTACGGTACGTGGCTTACAACCGGGCCATCCAAGCTCATAGTGGAATACAACGCCACTAACGGCGCCGTCCTCAATTCCACCACCGTGCCGCTTCCCGGCAGCAGCATTCAGGCCAAATCCATTGCCACCGATGACCGGGGCTACGTGTACCTGGGGACCGGGGACCAGACGTTGCCCACCAGCGTCCGGATTCTGAGCAGCGATCTGCAAACCCAGTACGCCACCGTGAGCACTACGGACGCGGCTACCAAGGACAAGAGGGTCGGCGGGGCCAGCATCTGGCAAAGCAATGGCCAGTATTATCTCTACATCACCCGAGAAAGCGGCTTTGGGTCGGGTTACATCCAGCGCTTCAACGTCACGAATCCTGCCGCTCCCTTTTTGGACACCACCTTTGGCAGCGCCGGGACCTTCAATCTACAGAGCCTGTTTCCCGATGACCCAGCCGTAGGATACCTCCGAGGGCTGGAAGTCGGCCAGGACGGGACCATTTACGTCACCAGCACTCGTACAGATACGTCTGCCAACAAAGCCAACGCCAGGGTGTATAAAATCGCTGCCAATCTCAGTTCGGCCACTTACGCCACGGTGCGGGCAGCCATGGATGTGGCCATCTGGGAGAATGACCTCTATGTCACCCAATATGATGCCAACAATTCGGCGGTGGCGGTCCTCAGCACCAGCAACCTGAGCCTGGAGGAAACGTTGATCACCGGCTTCAGCCACAGCAATACCGCCTCCGATACCGGTTATTCCGATATCGCCATCAGCAGTACCGGCCATATCTTCCTGGCAGACCAGTTATATGAACCCGGTAGTTTATACTACGACCGGATCTTGGAGTCTTCCGCTCTCCCCACTCCTATCCCCGGCAGCGCGGCACTTCTGGGATCAGGCCTGGCTGGACTGATGGTCTGGCGGCGGCGGTCCGCGGGGAAAGGCTAAACAGCTGAATCTGTCCCATGACAACCGAGGCAGGGTCGCGAGCCCCGCCTCGGTTCGTAATGAATAAATCTTGTCGCTGCCGAGGGCGGCGGTGCTACTCATACCCGATAAAGGCAGCTTTCAAAGCTGGGTTGAAAAAGTGGCCAGCGTTTCAAATTATACCTAATATTAATTGAAGGGAAGGGGAAATAAGAAAGACCAAAAATTAACAGCAGCTGGTCGTTGACTTATCCTAAATGTGGTCCATCATATTGCACAGTTCTGCCCTCTGTACGCACCGCAAATAAAAAAATTATGTAGATGAGATATTTATCATATATGGAATTTAAATCCCCCCGGATTGTAAACTTTATCCCCCAATATCGGGTTTAATCTGATCTCGATTTGATGGCTGTCACCTCAAATCTTGGTTATCACAACTAATGCTTCTTCAGGTACTCATTCCCCTTGTCGATCACCAAATTTTTGGTGGGGATAAGGAGACTTGAACCTCTGACCTCCTGAATGGGAAGCAACCTATCTGCCTGTGAACCCTTTATCTATCGGAGTTTTCTGGGTGAGGCCCAGCCAAATTAACCTCAAAAAACACTCAGTATCGATCCAACCCACTCAGCGACCTACTCAGCGTCGCTATGATCTTTACCTCTTCCGGAACTGCCATCTTGGTCTCCAGATCAATCTTACGGCGTTTCGTTTCATACTCACCCCCTGAGACATTTTACTCGCTTAGCTTAATGTCTCAGTCTCAAGGGGAGCAGTATATATCCAAAGCATATCAATATGTTTTAAAAAATTCTGATAAGTTTTGGCTCTGGCAAACGAATTAAACATTGATTCTACTCGGTATTATTTCCCTTGATTTCCTTAGGCTCCCCTTGCCTTGCCCCTTGTGAATGTATAATAAATTAAATAATTTTGGCCTTGAAAGCGGAAGGTGGGGGGAGATTCTCACCGAAGCAAAGAGGTCCCAAAAAGTATTTTTCGACTGTGGGCCAAGTCGGCCGCATAATTTCGGAATAATCCTCCGTGCCAAAAACTAACCAAAATGCCATGTTTCGTTTCCTGATGGTGCTTACCATCAGCTCGACAGTTGGCCTGAAAGCCTGGCTTACCCTCTTCAATAACTTTGCCGTAGAAGTGGCGCATTTGGACGGTAGCCATATCGGCATGATCCAGTCCATCCGGGAAATTCCCGGCTTCCTGGCCCTGCTGGCGATTTTTATCATGCTGGTGATCAAGGAGCATCGCCTGTCCGCCCTGTCTATTCTCTTCCTGGGGCTGGGGCTGGCGGTAACCGGCTGGTTTCCTTCCTACCTTGGCCTCATTCTCACCACGCTCATCATGAGTTTCGGCTTTCACTATTACGAGACCACGAATCAGTCGTTGACCCTGCAATATTTTGACGCCACCCAATCACCCTGGGTGTTTGGCAAAATGCGCAGTCTGGCCTCGGCTTCCAGCGTGGTTATTGGGATTTTGATTTACTGCCTGGCGACTCTATTGAATTACACCCAAATCTATTTGATTATCGGAGGTGCCATCGTCGTAGCCAGCATCTGGGGCCTGCTGCACGATCCAACCCACCGCGATATTATCCCCCAGCACAAAAAGATGATTTTTCGCAGGAAGTATTGGCTCTTTTATTTCCTCACCTTTATGGCCGGCGCCCGCCGCCAGATTTTTATGGCCTTTGCAGTCTTCCTGCTGGTGAAAAGGTGTCATTTCACCCTTCAGCACATAACCATCCTGTTTGTGATTAATGACCTGATCAATTATTTCCTGAGCCCAATAATCGGGAAAAGCATCCTGCGCTTTGGCGAACGGAAAGTGCTGTCATTGGAATATTCCAGCCTATTCTTTATCTTCCTGGCCTACGCCCTGGTACAATCCAAACTTGTCCTGTCGATTCTGTTCATCCTGGATCACGTATTTTTCAATTTTGCCATTGCCATCCAGACCTTCTTCCAGAAGGTGGCCGACCCCCGGGACATTGCTCCCAGCATGGCAATGGGCTTCACCATCAACCACATTGCCGCAGTGTTTCTTCCAGCCATCGGCGGGTTGTTGTGGATGGTGGACTACCGCATCCCCTTTGTCGCCGGGGCTGCGATGAGCGTGGTTTCGTTGATTGCGGTGCAGCAGATTCGCGTCGCAGTCATGCGGTAGGAAGGCTAACGCACGATGATAACGTGCTTCTCTGTGGGTTCTGCTATTGAAATCAAGGACTTAATTCATTATATGCTTTTTTCTATTCGGAAAAAAGATTGTCGCACCCGCATTTGGCCGAGAAAAGGTTTTGCTAACTGTATACGCACCTTAAATAAACAAATTAGGTAGTTGAGATGGTTATCATAGCTGTATCACAAACCCTGCCAGGAGTTTGTTAGCCTTCTCCGTGTTCGCCTTCACTTCCAGAGCTGCCACCAGCGCTTCGGCGGCTGTCTCAGAATCTCAAATATCTTATTGGCCGCCAGGGTATTGGCCGCGCCCATGTCGGCAAAGGTCTGTTGCGGGTCTCTGCGCCCGAGCATTTGTCACCGCCCTATGAGAACGCCGATGTACCTCGGGGGCCTGTTTAAACCGCATGGTTGTCGTGGGCCAGAGGACAGAGAGGTTAAGAAAATGGCGTCATGAGAAAGAGATTCACGCGAATAGTCCCGCGAATTATCGGCTTTCATTCCAGGATTTCAACTAGTTTCGCTTTCCGGCCGAAGCCAAGGGCCCTCGCTATCTTCATTCCTTAACCCTACACCCCCTATCCGACCGGCGGCCCGGGACTCCATGTCGCTATCTTTAATCGTTCTCGCAGAACTGACAAGATGGATTTATGGGCTAAATGCAAGATCATGAATGCAAGATCACTGCATCTCTGATCCAAAACTTATCGCAGAACCAAAACCTTCCATATTCAGAGGATATCCAGAACCTCTTGGCCTAAAAGATTACTGCCATTCCCGCCGTTAAGCTGGCGTTCCCATATCACCGACATCTGAAATCTTCATCCCCACAGATGCCGGGAGATAATAACGACAACTTTTTGGAATTATTGAGAAGTTTTCGTTTTGGCAAGATACGTTCGCTGATGGTCGAGTATGGTCAATATTTGGGGAAACGTAATGTTTCGTCTAAATTTGTGCTATCATGCACTTATAAGACGAATTGGCTTGGAGAAGTTGAAGCGTCTACTTGATTAAATTGATTAACAAGAGGAAGAGCGGGAACATGGTTGAGACTCCAATTTCCGAAAGTATGGTGGTAATATGGTCTTCGGGAGATCGGGAAGTTGCCAAAAAAATGGTTTTTATGTACACAAAGAATTCCAAGCTCAAGGGCTGGTGGGGTCGCGTTAGGCTAGTGGTCTGGGGCCCCTCATCACAGCTACTGTCCACGGACCTGGAGCTTCAAGAGGAACTAGAAGATTTGAAGGCGGCAGGAGTCGAACTCCAAGCGTGCAAAGCCTGCGCGGATCTTTACGGGGTAACCGATAAGCTCAAGTCGCTGGGGATCGAAGTCATCTACATGGGCGCTCCCTTAACCGAGATGCTAAAAACAGGCTGGACCTTCCTCACCTTTTAGCCAAGGCTGGGGGCTGGGCCGGGATCCGAGGAAAACTATCTGAAATTATCGATCATCGAGGGGTATCTTCATGAGAATCGGATCAATCCCAAGCTGACAGGCGAGGATTTGAAGTAAATAAGCCAAACGCAATCGTCTTTGCATCAGGCTAATTAAGACTTCGTCCTTATGGGATTCGAACTTATGGGATTCGGAGCAAAATCGTAAATTCGCAGTGCGAAAAGAAGGAAAAATAAGATGATCCTGGCAATCAACGGTAGCCCCAAACCCAAAGGCAATCTGTACCGCATGCTGGACAAAGTGGCCCGGGACACCGGCCATGACTATGAGATGGTGCACCTGGCCAAGCTCAACATCAGACCCTGCATCGGCTGTGTGAAATGCGCAGACAACAATCGCTGTGTGCAAAAGGATGACATGGCTCTTCTCTATGATAAAATTGTGGCCGCGGATGCCCTGATTGTGGGGCCCGTGGTGTATTTCGGCCAGGCCAACGCCTTTACTCACACCTTCCTGGAGCGTCTCTTTCCGCTGCGCCATGTGGAACTCCAAACCAAGGGCAAACTGGCTGCGGTGGTCTGTGTGGGAGGGAACGAAGCCGAAAAGGTGGTGCAGGACGTATCCCACCAATTGAGCAGCTACCTTGAGTACCGAGTGGTGGGCTCGGTTTTCTTTAACAGCACCACGCCCCCCTGCTTCATTTGCGGCCACGGCACTATCTGCAAATACGGCGGGCCGGCCCGCTGGATGACCCCGGAAGAATTTGAGAATTTTACAGAAATCACCCCGGAAATGTTCCAGAACTTTGAGGACCACCCGGAGGTGGTGAAGGCCTGCGAACTGCTCTCCCGGGAACTCAAGGAAGCGATAAGTCATAAGTTGTAAGCTCCTTAATGCGCAATCTTGAGGGTCTTGAAGTGTTTCGCTATCCAGATCTTACCTGCAACTTTTCCGGGTTTGGGGATAAGTGTCTGGTTTGGCAAGCTGGTGCGCCATGAGCGCGCTTGGTGTTATAGGAAAAGCGTGCGTAACTGCGCGAGAGATGAGGGTAGGTCCCTCGGGGTCGGCTTGCAGGAGCAGGCTCCAAACCACCTTAAGCTGCGCTGGTTAAGAACCAGGGTGGTGAGCGTTAAGGACAAGTCGCGGCACAAGATCGCGGCAGGTATGGATCAGGGAGACGAGCGCAAGCGAACCACTGATGAGGTGTCGAAACACTGAGATGACGTCGAAACTGGAGGCTAGCTTGACTCCAGGACAAGCCCAGGGGGAGCCTGCCGACTGCCTGGGCGGCGTCCGGCATAAAGGTGGCGTGACCCTGGTCCAGGCTCTCGGGCGGAACATGGGAACCTGTCGTCCCGATGTCAAGGGAGAAACTCAAGTGGAAGACCCACGAGGGTGAGAGTACCGAGGCGGGGCACAGGGGCGGAACAACCCGTAGTAGCAAGGAAGTCCCGTAATGGGGATGGAGCGAAGGGGTTGTGTCGATCGGCTTTACTTGGTGGTCAACCAGGTATGGGAGGAGCCGTTGAGTAAAGCAAAGCCGTTCTGTATTGCCAAGCAAGTGGTCTGGGAGGCCTATAAGAGGGTAAAGGCCAATCAAGGTGCCGCTGGGGTAGACGGGGAGTCCATTGCGGAGTTTGACCGGGATCTGAAGAAGAACCTCTACAAACTCTGGAACCGGATGTCCTCGGGGAGTTACTTTCCACCGCCGGTGCGGACAGTGGAGATTCCGAAAGATAATGGTGGGACCCGAATCTTGGGTATTCCCACGGTGGCTGACCGGATAGCCCAGATGGTGGCCAAAATGTACCTGGAACCCCTGGTGGAGCCTCACTTTCACCAGGACTCGTATGGCTACCGACCCGGCAAGTCAGCGATCCAAGCAGTTGGGGTCGCCCGGCAAAGGTGCTGGCGCCTGGACTGGGCGCTGGACCTGGACATCAAGGGCTTCTTCGACAACCTGGACCATGCTTTGCTGCTGCGAGCCGTACGCAAGCATACTGACTGCCGATGGCTCATCCTGTATGTGGAGCGGTGGTTGCAAGCCCCGGCTCACCTACCGGATGGAACGCTGGTGGTCCGGGAGAAGGGTACTCCCCAGGGTGGGGTGATCAGTCCACTGTTGGCCAACCTCTTCTTGCACTATGCCTTTGATGTGTGGATACAGAGCCAGTATGCCGTTGTGTCCTTCGAACGCTACGCCGACGACATCATTGTGCACTGCAAGAGTGAGAAACAGGCCTTCTGGCTTAAGGACGTCATAGCCAGGCGGCTGGCCCAGTGCCACCTGGAACTCCATCCGGAGAAGACCAAGATCGTCTATTGCAAGGATGATGATCGGACGGGTAATTACCTGCACGAGTGTTTTGACTTCCTGGGGTTTGCCTTTCGGCCCCGGGGAGCCAAGAGCCGCACAGGGCGTTACTTTGTCGGCTTTCTCCCGGCAGTAAGCCCCAAGGCGAGCAAGGCTATCCGTGCTACTATTCGGGGTTGGCGACTGCACCGACTGAGCGATAAGAGTCTCCTGGACCTGTCCCGTATGTTTAATCCAATCATTCGTGGTTGGCTTAACTACTACGGCAATTATTACCGGTCGGCCCTTTATCCCTTATGCGATCATCTCAATCGCTTGTTGAAACGCTGGGCAATGCGGAAGTTCAAACGGTTGCGGGGTCGCCAGAGACGAGCAGCCCGTTGGCTCAGGCGCCTTAAGGGCCAACAGCCCGGACTTTTCGCCCACTGGCAACTGGCCTCGCTTCCTCAGGCTGGTCGATAGGAGCCGGATGAGCCGAGAGGTTCACGTCCTGTTCTGGGAGGGCGTGGGGGTGCAACTCCCCCACGCTACTCGACTCAATTAAGAACTACAGGGAAGTTTTTGCCAAGAAAGGCAGGGGCAAAGGGATACTATTTGATAAAAAAAACCCCCCGAGGTATTCCAGCAGGTTGCTTGCAACCTCTTCTTAAGGTGCTTAAAATATATATCAATGCAAATTTTTTGCTACTGCCGGTCATACTGCCGGTTAAGCTATTCAGGCAGATCTTCATCCTTAAGGGAAATTGTATGAAAAATATATTGTCGGAAACCAACAAATGCCGTGGTCATAGGATATCCTTCGAAATAAGGATCATATTGGCATCTTTGCTTTTATTTTCTTTTACTCTCACTCAGCCGCTTTTGGCAGCTCGTGACAGCCAGCCATCTCCCTCCAAAGAAGCCATTTTGCAACAGGCTCGCGGCTTGATGAATCAGGACCATTGGCGCCAGGCCATCTCCCTTTTGGAAAGCAATAGTCCGCAGTTTCCGCAAGAGGTGCAGTTTCCCCTCTATCTGGCTGAAGCTTACTATCGACTGGGTAATAATGCGAAGGGATCCCCATATTATGAGAAGACAGAGAGTTACGCTCAAAAAGCCCTGCATATGGAGAACAATCCGGAGGCTCACTACTGGTATGGATTGGCACTGCTGAAAAAGGCTGAAAAGAAAGGTGGGCTAGGGGCGATTTCGATTGTCAAAGAAGGCATCAGGGAATTGAATATGGTGCGACAGACTGCGCCAACTTTTGATCATGCCGGCGCCGCCCGGACCTTGAGTCAGGTTTATGGCCAGGCTCCCAGTTGGACTCCTTTTGGTGATAGAGAAAAATCCCTCAGTTTGGCCCAGGAGGCCGTCCGTCTGGCTCCGGATTATCCCGAGAACCGGAAAGTTTTGGAAGAGGCTGAGGGGCGGCGATAAAACCGCGGCGATTCGTGAATGCCGGAAACTCACGGAGGGTCATCCCATCTCCCGGGTCAACAGGCCGAAGAATTTTCCCAACAAGCTCGCAATAACCTGTGGGTGCTCGGCCAAGGGAATTGAATTGCGGCATTTCGACGGGGCTTTCCTTCTGTCCACCAAAGGGCTACAGAACATCCTACCGCTGGATGCAGGAAAGCTTCAACCGCCTGCTGGAGCAACAATATGAATTTTTAAGTGCTCAGATCGACAAACAAACCCAACTACTGCGGGAATTATCTGAGACTGAGCTGTACCAGGAACGGGTAAAGATTTTGCAGAGTATCCCGGGGGTCGGGGTTATCTCCGCCATGGAACCCCGCGGTCTCACAGCAGCGCTGCAACACCGAGCGGTCAAACGAGGCATTGTGAGCCGCCAGAAAATCGACATCGTGAAGGAACGGGGTCAAGCTCGGCCATAGTTCGGCAAAAGTCGGCTGTAGGGCCACGTCTTCCCAGGTAATGCCGTGCAGATAGGTAAAGGCAAATCTCCGGCGGGGCGGCCGG
Organism: uncultured delta proteobacterium; assembly: GCA_963841475.1. Lineage (GTDB taxonomy): Bacteria > Desulfobacterota > Desulfobaccia > Desulfobaccales > 0-14-0-80-60-11 > 0-14-0-80-60-11. The sequence continues at coordinate 494,706 of CAWJCT010000004.1, read as the reverse complement.
ATGAGGTGATAGGTGCGCCGGACAATCCGGTGGTTTTCCACCCGCACCAAACCCAGGGCGCAGGCGCTGTCCCGGGGATAGTCGGAGGTCTCAAAGTCCAGGGCCACAAAGGTCGGGCCCCGGCCGTGCTTGAGCAGTCTCTTGACCAGGGTGGCTTTCCGGCCGGTGGTAGGCACCCCGCACGCGGCGCACACCGCCTGCAACTCAACGTCGGTCAGGAGGGGAAGCAAACCTTCAACGGCAATCGACTCATGAAGCAGGAGATGGCGCACCATGGCCGCCTTGGTCCGGCAATTGAGGTCCACGTCCAGATGGCCGCAGACTTCTTTCAGGGCCTCGGGGCTTAAGAGAGGAATGATGGCCCGTTTAAGTTTCATTTCTCGCCATGAATAGAGGGGGAAAAAATTGAAGAATGGCCGATCTTAACACCAAATTTTCCTTGACGCAAATCAACCGGACCTCGCGGCGCTTACAATTGCATGCCCAACTGCACCCGGAAGTTCGCGGCCTCGTTCGCCGCATACCTCACTCTGCTGTCTTATCCGGCTGTTTGGCCGACTTTGGGCCAGCCAATTTCTGAAACGCGTTAAACTGCTCCAATTTGCCGATAACTGCCGTCATATCCCCTTGAGCAAAGCGGAAATCAGGGCCTGGGTTAGGGGAGAGGGTGCCATCTCTAATCACCCCGACCACCGAAGCGCCGGTATGGGTGCGAATGCCAAGCTCCCCTATGGTGCGGCCATTGAGGGCGCTCTCCCGATCTAAGATGAGCCAATTCAATTCCAGCAAACTGCCGGCGCTCTGGAGCAGAGCAATTCTCTTATATCCATCATGATTCCCATGGAACGGGGCGTACAGGTCTCGACGTAGGGTATCGGTGTACCTGAGTATTTCAGTCGCCGGCACCTGCAAGTGCAGCAATGCTTGTCGGGTCATTTCAAGGCCAGCCTCAAATTCGGGTTGGACCACTTGATTGGCGCCTCTTTCGTACAAGGCTGTCATCAGTTCCACCCCTTCGGCCCGGGCCAGAATGTCCAAAGACGGTTTAAGCTGTTTGGCTTGCAGGACAATGGATTGTGCGACAACCGTGGCGGGGATAGTAACTAAAAGCAAACAAGCCTTCTTAAGGTGCGCGGCTTCCAAAACGATTTTTTGGCTTGCATCCCCGTATATCACCGGAAACCCAGCTAATTTGGCTTGCTCCACTCTGAGATGATCCAATTCGATGAGCACAAAGGAGAGCTTAAGATAGTTCAAAACTCGGGCCACATGCTGACCAATGCGTCCCCCTCCCGCAATCACCACATGATCGTGTAATCCCGATTCAGGAAGATTGATGGTAAGAAGGGGTTCATGCTTAAACCAGCGTTTGCGGAGGGAATAGAGAGGCACCGTCAGGCCGGAGACAAAAGGCGTGAGCATCATACTGATAAGGGCCGAGCTGAGGATTAGTGAATACATGTCGTGCGAAATTGACTGGCTGGCAAGCCCGGTCCGGGCCAGCACGAAAGAAAACTCACCGATTTGAAAAAGCCCCAGGCCAAGGGCCAGGGGAACGACATTGCCGTATCTGAAGAGACGAGCCAAGGTGGCAAAGATCAACCCTTTACCGAGAGCAACCAGTGATACCAGCAACAAGATAGTGTCCCAATTCTTTAATAAAAACGATGGGTCCAGGAGCATCCCTATAGAAGTGAAGAACAGCAAGCCAAAAAGGTCTCGTAGCGGAATGATATCGCTCAAAGCCTGATGGCTGTAGTCCGACTCGCTTAAGATCATACCGGCGGCAAACGCGCCAAAAGCGAAAGAAAGTCCAGACAGGTAGGTGGCATAACCAACCCCCAGGCCAATGGCAGTGATTGCCAAGAGAAACAACTCCCGAGAGTTCCATTTTGCAATGTAGGCCATTAAACGAGGAAGAACTCGCGTCCCCAAAAAGATCATCAGGGTAAGAAAGAGGGCCGCCTTTAATGCCGCCAGGCCCAGAAGCGGTAACCCCGCGGTGGGATTACTTAACTGGGGCAAAATGATTATCAGCGGCACCACTGCCAGATCCTGAACCATGAGCATACCGATCATCACCCGGCTAGAAAGCGTGCCCAGAAATCCTTGGTTCATAAGAGTTTTCAGAATGACCATGGTGCTGGATAGCGAGACCAAAGCTCCCAGCCAGACGGAAGGGACCCATTCCCAACCTAACCACTGCCCTAGTGCGAAGCCGTAGATGATGGTCAAAAGCATTTGTAGGGGAGTGCCCACTATAGCGATATAGCGCACCGATTTTAACTGCTTGAACGAAAACTCGAGCCCAAGAGCGAAAAGTAGGAGTCCGACACCAATCTCAGCCAGCAATTCGATATTATGAATTTCGGATACGGTGACACCACCGGTATAAGGCCCAACCATTACTCCTGCCAGGATATAGCCTAAAATCAGAGGCTGTTTCAGCTTATGTGCGGCGATGCCTCCGATGAGAGCTGCAATAACGATGATCACGATATCAGATGCTATCCCCATATAGACAAGTCCTCCTTTAGGACCCTATTCTCCCGATCTTATCAATTTTTAAATGATGATCGATACATCTTCTATATTAATATCCTTGGTATTTTTCGGCTGATCTAGATATATTTCAGATCGACAATTATTTTATATTATTAAGAAATGCAAGATCATGGCAAGCTACTTTGAAATTCTATATCCAAGGACATTGCTGGCCTGGGGTCCTTAAGCTCCACAGCAAAGAGGTGTTTGGGTTCTAAGGGTGTGGTATGCTCAAGGGAATTTTTGATTTTGCGCCTGAAGTTGTGCTAACGTGCCCCTACGAGAACAACGGTTTTGAGAACTATATCCGTTTAAGGGATTTTCCCCGGGCTAAGAAGTCCGAAGAAACCTCGTTGAGATAGAAGCGGCTATGGAGGCGGCATAATCTCGGTTAAGGAGGGCATTCCCGATGGCGACGACGCAGCAGACCAGCCAAGAACTCTCGCCCTGGTGGAAAATCGGGGTCATTACCACCATCATCATCGGGTTTTCCGTCCTGATTTTTGTGACGACGTTGGCCTATAAGGACGCCCCGCCCATTCCGCTCAGGGTGGTCAATGCCGGGGGTGAAACCGTCTTCACCCGGGAAGATATCCTGGCAGGGCAGCAAGTCTTTCTGAAATACGCCCTCATGGAAAATGGCACCATCTGGGGGCACGGGGCTTATTTAGGGCCGGATTTTTCCGCAGCCTATCTCCACGCCCTGGCCCTTGAAGCCGCGGAAACAGAAGCCCGGCAGGTTTACGGCCGATCTTTTCAGGAGCTTAACGCCACCCAGCGGGGTGCGGTGGACGCCGCGGTCCAGCGCCTCTTGAAAGTCAACCGTTATGATCGCCGCAGCCAGACCCTGGTCTTTTCGGAACCGGAGGCCGCGGCCTATCAGCAGCAGGTGGGCGCCTGGACCGACTACTTCGCCCACCCCGAGCAAAACGGCGGCCTGAAAGCCCGGTACATCACCGACCCCCAGGAGCTGCGCCAGCTCACCGCCTTTTTTGCCTGGACCGCCTGGGCCGCGGTAGCCAATCGCCCCGGACGGGATTATTCCTATACCAACAATTTTCCCTACGATCCCCTGGCGGGGAACACTCCCCCGGCCGCGGCCTACCTGTGGAGCGCCTTGAGCCTCATTACTTTGCTGGCCGGGACTGCGGCCATCCTCTTTGCCTTCGGCAAATTCAGCTATCTGGGCTGGAGAGGGACCGGGGCGCCGGCGCATCCCCGGATGCTACCGGGCCAGGCCAGCGACTCCCAGAAGGCCACCATCAAGTTTTTTCTCGTGGTCACCCTGCTGTTTCTGGCCCAGGTGCTGGTGGGCGCGGCCACGGCCCACAACCGGGTGGAGCCGGGCAGTTTTTACGGCCTTGACCTTTACCAGTGGTTCCCCAGCAACATCCTGCGCACCTGGCACCTGCAACTGGCGATTTTCTGGATCGCCACCGCTTACGTGGCCGGCGGCCTGGTTTTGGCCTCATCTTTAGGGGAGTCCGAGCCCAAAGGCCAGGTCCGGGGCATCCATGTGCTCTTTTGGGCCCTGGTGGTAGTGGTGGCCGGCAGCCTGCTGGGAGAAATCCTGGGCATCAATCAACTCCTGGGCAGCCTCTGGTTCTGGTTCGGGCACCAGGGCTGGGAGTACCTGGACCTGGGGCGCGCCTGGCAGGCTTTACTGGCCGATGGGCTTGCTCTTGTGGGTGGCCCTGCTGTACCGGACTTTGGCCCCGGCCTTCAAGAACCCGGAGCGCCGGGAGGTCTCGGGCCTGTTCCTGCTGGCAGCCCTGGCCATTCCGGTCTTTTACCTCCCCGCCTTTTTCTATGGCAGCACCACCAACTATACTGTGGTGGACAACTGGCGCTTCTGGATCATCCACCTCTGGGTGGAAGGCTTTTTTGAGCTCCTGGTGACCACCATGGTGGCCGTGACCTTCTTCCTCCTGGGCGTGGTCTCCCGCCAGACCGCGGCCCGGGTGGTTTATCTGGACGCCATCCTCTTTTTGGGGAGCGGCATCGTGGGTACCGGCCACCACTGGTACTGGACCGGGCAGACCAACATCAATATGGGCCTCTCCGCCCTGTTTTCGGCCATGGAGGTGGTACCCCTGACGCTGTTGACCCTGGATGCCTGGGACTTCGTCAAGTTGACTCAAGGCGAGTGCGCAGTTTGCGGGACGGCTATGCCCCATAAATGGACCTTTTATTTTTTGATGGCCGTGGGGTTTTGGAATTTTGTGGGGGCCGGAATTTTCGGATTTCTCATCAACCTGCCCATCGTCAGCTATTTTGAAGTGGGCACCATCCTGACCCCCAACCACGGCCACGCCGCCTTGATGGGGGCCTTCGGCATGGAGGCCATGGCCCTGACCGTTATGGCCCTCCGCCAGGTTTTGCCCGACGAGAAGTGGGCCCGTCCGGAAAAATACATCCGGGTGTCATTCTGGGGGTTGAATATCGGCCTGGCCCTTATGGTGGTGGGCAACCTCTTTCCCGGCGGGGTCTTGCAGTTTTACGACGTTCTGACCAACGGTTATTGGCATGCCCGCAGTCTGGCTTACTTGGGACGAAGCTTCGTCCGTCTCATCGAATGGTGCCGGATGCCCGGCGACCTGGTTTTCATCTTCCTGGGGGTGGTTCCCATGGTGATAGCCGCGACCTTAACCTACTGGACCATCATCCGGGGAGAAAGCGCTTCGTCTTCGGAGGGATAGAGGAACCTTTTCGGGGTAAAACTCGGGGAGAGAGGTCCCCAAGACCATTTTTCGACTGCTCCGTCCCGGTGCTGTTGTTGCGGACGTTTAGAATTCAAGCCGCCTTTGTAGAAAGAAGTATATTCCCAGGTGCCAGGAGTAGATTTTCCTCAGTAATATTTCTCCTTTCCCTCTTTCAGTTTATGATCTTCCCGAGGGGGATCACGGGAGGTGGACCCGGTGATCCCCCTGGTTTTATTGAGGTCTACGCCTGCCAATAATCATTTTAAACGCCTGCCGTAAGCCTGTTGGGGACAAACCTCGCTAGGTTCATTTTTGAACAGGAATATCAGCGCAAGGAGAATCGGGCTCCTGGAAACGCGATGGCGCAGGCCTTGGGTAAATTTTTCTGGCAGGTCCCCCAATGACTCCCGGCTACTTGACAACATAAACAGCAATTCTTACTATGTGAATTATAATTCACAATATTTATAAAATGGGAACCCAGAAATTAGAGACAGAGGTCCGGCAAAGGCAGATTGCCCAGGCAGCGTTGAGCCTGGTGGCCAGCCACGGTTTAAAGGGGTTGACCATCGCCGGCATCGCCGGCCACATCGGCCTGGTACCCTCGGCCATCTACCGGCATTTCAAAAACAAGAACCAGATCATTGACGCCATACTTGACCTCGTTCGGGAACGGCTCCTCGGGAACGTCCAGACGGTGACCCAGGAACCAGAAAATATCTTGGACCGGCTGAAACGGCTCCTGATGCTGCACATCCAGTTAATCCAGGAGAACCGGGGTATCTTACGGGTCGCCTTTTCGGAAGAGATCATGAGTGGCCCTCCCGCTAGAAAGGGCAAGGTTTACGCCATGATCAGGGCATATCTGCAGGAAGTGGCGGAAATCGTTCGCCAAGGCCAGGAAGCCGGCGAGATCCGGAAAGACCTGGAGCGGAATACGGCGGCGGTAGCTTTTCTGGGTCTGATTCAGCCGGCGGCCATTCTCTGGCAATTGAGCGGGGGCGAGTTTGAGTTGATGCACCAGGCAGAGAGAGCATGGGAGATTTTCGTCGCCGGCATTATTCACAAAGGCCATTGAAGCTACCGGCGCAATCCTGACAAGGGAGGAGGTTGCTATGACCGCCACTGAGATTCTGAAACACGAACATAATATCATCGTGAAGGTTCTTGGCGCCGGCAGACGCGAGGCTCAAGACATCGCCGACACCGGTAAGATGAACGTAGAGAAACTGGACAAGATTCTGGATTTCTGCCGGGTGTTTCTCGATCAATGCCACCATGGCAAGGAAGAGGAGTATCTTTTCCCCACCATGGAAAAAAGGGGCGTACCCGCTGATAAAGGCCCCATTCCCGTGATGCTGCATGAGCATGTAGTTGGCCGCAATACGGTGAAGGCCATTTCCGAGGCCCTGGCCCGGGCCAGGCTGGGCGATTCTGCGGCCATGGTGACTTTGGCGGCTAATTTAGCCATCCTTGACGAGCATCTTCGGAGCCATATCAATAAGGAAAATGAGGTACTTTTCCCGATGGCCGACAAGGTCTTCACCCCGGAAGATCAGCAAGCGTTAGTGGCTTCCTTTGAAAAGCACGAAGCTGAAGAAATCGGCGCAGGGGTGCATGAAAAGTATCACCAGCTCGCCCATGAGCTGGCACAGGATTGATTTGGCAGTCGAGAATCTGCCAGCGTCAAGGTAGCTTGTATCATCAAGCAAAAACTTTTCCAGAGGAGAAGAACCATGAAGAAGATCAATCTCTTCGAAGCTAACGATTTCTCCGAAAAGGGCATGAAAAGGCTCATAGTGCATGACTCTCCCTACTTCAAGATCCTCAACTTCAATTTCAAAGCCGGCCAGGAACTCCCCGTGCACTCCCATGACATTGAGGGGCAAGTGAGTCTGGCGGTTTTGGCAGGAACGGGAGAATTCCTGGGGAAGGATGGCACCTCGATGCCCGCGGCGCCCGGAGATGTTGTCGTCTCGGACATCAGCGAACCCCATGGTTTCAGGGCCAAAACCGATTCACGGTTGCTGGTCACCATTGCACCCCCCATCTGATCGGTTGGCGTAGGAGGTTGTATGAGCAAAGCAGTATACATCGACGAAGAGGAGTGCATCGGCTGCGCCTCTTGCGTGGAGATCTGCCCCGAGGTCTTCCAGATGCAGGAAGACGAGGAAAAGGCAGAAGTTATCAAACCGGAGGGCGGCCCCGAAGACCTCATTCAGGAAGCCACGGACACCTGCCCGGTGTCCTGTATTCATTGGGAGGAATAGCAGGTTCCAAGTGGGTACTCAGGACCATATTGAATTTATACAAAAATATCGAGGTGTAAGATGGGTCTGCGCATACCCACAATTGATGTTGATGAATGCATAGCCTGTGGCAATTGCGAGCAGGTTTGTCCGGAAGTTTTCCGCCTCAACGAATCCCTGGGGCATTCTGAGGTGATTAACCCCCATGGCGCCCCGGAGGATAAAATCCAGGAAGCCATGGACCAATGTCCGGCACAGTGCATTCATTGGCAACCAGAGGAAGGGTGAGGGCGTTGTTGTCCTGCTCCGTTCAAGGGGGCTCAGATGGCCATTCAGCTCAAGCGGGCGTATGATCCCCCCATGGAGACTGACGGCGAGCGCCTGCTGGTTGACCGACTCTGGCCCCGGGGCTTGCGGAAAGATGCGGCCCAACTGAGCGCCTGGCTCAAGAACCTGGCTCCGAGCGACGATCTGCGCCGCTGGTTTGGCCACGATCCCAGCCGCTGGCAGGAATTTCAGGAGCGTTATCGGGTCGAACTTCGAGTCCCTGAGAAGGAACCCTTGATCCGGGAGTTGGCTCAGAAAGCCCGTCAGGGGAAGGTGACGCTGGTTTTTGCCGCCCATGACATTTCTCATAACAACGCGGTGGTTCTCAAAGCTGTAATTGAGCGATACATTGAAGAGCAACAATAACTACCAGATAACAGCCAGACATCTCCCGGCTACAAATCCAGAGGAATTGACCTGATGAAACCCAGAAAAATCAAGGAAGACGTTTATTGGATGGGGGCTGTTGATTGGGACAGGCGCCTTTTTGACTCCCTTATTCCACTTCCGGACGGCACTTCTTATAATGCCTATCTGATTGAAGGAGGCGAAAAAACCGCTTTGCTGGACACGGTCGATCCGGCGAAGGCCGATGAATTGATGATGCAGCTGGACGGTATTCCCAGAGTCGACTTTATCGTCTCTCACCATGCCGAGCAGGACCATTCCGGGGCCATTCCGCAGGCTCTTGAAAGATATCCTCAGGCCAAGGTGGTCGCCACGGCCAAGGCCAAGCCGATGCTCATGGATCTGCTCAGAATCCCTGAGGCCGCCTTTATCACAGTGGCAGACGGGGAGACGATATCTCTGGGTGGTAAAACCCTAAAGTTCATTCATACACCCTGGGTGCATTGGCCGGAAACCATGGTAACCTACATAGAGGAGGATCGTATCCTCTTCAGTGGCGATTTCTTTGGTTCCCATATTGCGACCAGCGATCTTTTCGTGACCGATCAGGGGCGTGTGTACGAGGCCGCAAAACGCTACTTTGCAGAGATCATGATGCCCTTTCGGAGTGTGATCGAAAAAAATATCGAAAAACTCAAGGGCTACGATATTCAAATGATCGCTCCCAGTCATGGCCAAATTTACGACCCAGCCTCATGGATCATGGAGGCCTATCGGGATTGGGTAATGAGCACACCTCACAATCTGGTAGTCTTACCCTGTGTATCTATGCATGGCAGCACCAGAAAAATGGTCGACCATCTGGTATCTGCCCTGGTGGGACACGGGGTTCGGGTCGAACTGTTCAATCTGGTTGTGACTGATATCGGAAAACTCGCCATGGCTTTAGTCGATGCCGCAACGGTTGTCGTGGGCACGCCTACTGTTTTGGCCGGCCCACACCCTCTGGCCGTTTACGCTACCTTCCTGGCCAATGCGTTGAGGCCCAAGATGAAGTTTCTTTCCGTCATCGGATCATACGGGTGGGGTGGGAAGACCGTGGAGACACTGGCTGGAATGATCCCCAACCTTAAGGTCGAGGTCTTAAATCCGGTGCTGTGCAAAGGATTGCCATCAGAAAGTGATTTCAAGGCATTGGATGATCTGGCTGCGGCTATTGCACACAAGCATAAGGAACATAATCTGATGGATTAAAAAGTCATTCATAATCTGGAGAAGGGCTTGTTGAGCAGGCCCTCGATGAGGCTATCGTATGAAGTACGAAGCGAAGCAATCCTGGCTTTGTAATCAGATTGTGAAGGAAGCTCAAGATGCCATCATTATGGCGGACCGCGAGGGCATTATTCACCTCTGGAACAAAGGGGCAGAAATTGTCTTTGGCTTTAGCCCGGTTGAAGCGATAGGTCAATCCCTGCACATCATCATTCCCGAAAGTCTCAGGGAGCGTCATGATCAAGGCTACCATAAGGTTATACAGAGCGGCGAAAGCAAATATTCCTATGAACTTCTGGCCGTGCCAGCCCTCAAGAAGGATGGCAGTCGGATATCGGTGGAATTCACCTTGATCTTACTGCGGGATGATCAGGGCCAGATTTTGGGGGCAGCTGCCATAATCCGGGATGTTTCGGCACGGTGGGAGAAAGAACGTGCCACGAAACGACGCCTTGCCGATCTGGAGGCTCAATCAAAACAGCGAAGTAAGCCTGATTGTTGGCAGAAATCTTTTGACTGGCAGGACCTCATGACATGAGTTCCAAACGCTAAAGCGACAGGAATTGACCATGACTCATCTAGTCCGGCCTCGCAGAATCCCCTGGCACCTCCTAATTTGATCAACGAGGTGATGGTGAATTTGCTGCCCAACGCCATCAAGTACACCAGACCGGAAAAGACAGCAGTCATTGAGGTAAGGTGGTAGGACTGAGGTATGGGAAACAATCTATTACGTCAAGGACAACGGCATTGGCCGCCGGTTATTGTCCTAATCCAGTGCGGCAGTTCAGATGCTATATTATTAAAGGACCATAACTAAGGAGCCTGCGCCCATGCCGAAAAATGCCGAAAACCCGCAACTTGCCTGTGGCCCAATTGAGATTAAAGAAGAGGATATCCTGGAAGCAATGCGCGCCATCCCCGGCTACTTGGATATCACTCCTGGAGATTTTAAAGAAGTTTACCGCCTGGCGTTCCAACATGCCCTGGAGCGTTTGACTCGGTCTGTTACCGCCAGCGAGATCATGACTAGGGCAGTGGTGACAGTTAATCCCGACACGCCGGTGGCGGAGGTGGCCGCCGCTATGGGCCAGCGGGGGGTGTCAGGGCTGCCCGTGGTGGAGGCAGAAAACCGGGTGGTAGGGGTTATTTCGGAAAAGGATTTCCTCTCGCACATGGGTGTCAAAGAGCCTTGCAACTTTATGAGTCTGGTGGCCGGTTGCCTCAAAACCAAAGGCTGCGTGGCGCTGCCCATCAAGAAAGCCCTGGCCCGGGACATCATGAGCGCCCCTGCCATCATGGTGAGCCCTGATACTCCCTTGCACCGCATCGCCACCCTGTTCACCGAAAAAGGCATTAACCGGGTGGCGGTCACCGACCCGGAAGGCCGTCTTCTGGGACTGGTATCCCGGGGAGATATCGTCAAAGCTACTACGGGTGGGAAAATATCGTGATCAAGTCATATTTCCAAAAAATGAGCGGCTCTACCCAGAGCCCACCCCAAGTCAGCCCTGTAGAAATCTTCTGGTCCTGGCTGGGGAGCTTCCTGGGAATTGCCGCGGTGGCCTATGTCAATTATGGCTTTTTGGAAGGTACCGACCTGCTGATGATCATCGGCTCGTTCGGGGCTTCGGCGGTCCTCATATACGGGGCCATTAAGAGTCCGCTGGCTCAACCTCGAAATCTCCTGGGTGGTCACGTCATCTCAGCCCTCGTCGGGGTCACGGCCTTTAAACTTCTGACTCCTCACCTCTGGCTGGCTGCGGCTCTGGCGGTGTCCCTCAGTATTGCGGTGATGCACGCCACTAAGACCCTCCACCCGCCGGGTGGCGCCACCGCCCTGATCGCCGTCATCAGCGGGGCCAAGGTCCATAACCTGGGGTATCTCTATGCCCTGGTGCCGGTGGCTGGCGGCGCCATCATCATGCTGGCAGTGGCGCTGCTCATTAACAACCTTGCTCCCCGGAGACGTTATCCTGAGTTTTGGTGGTAAATTTTGGACAACAAACTATTTTTTTGGCGACATTTTTGTGGGCAAAATTTGGAGAAAAAATTGATTTTTAAGCAATTAGTATTATTGTTCCTTCAATAAAAAGAGAGGTACTGCAAAGTTTTCAAGATATTAAAATAAACCCCATAAAATTAAACTTAACTCAGCCTGCAAGGTCATTTCCTGATCTACTTGATGGGATTCACTTCGGTGAGGCTTTCATTCCACGATTTTCCCGTCAGTTTCGCTTTCCGGCCGATGACCTGCCATTCTTTAATTTATCATTTTAATATAACTTGTGGATGGGGGCAGGTCAAGGATGGATGGTCCCACTCCCATGAAAGAAGTTTCAAGGGTTGTGAACCTCATTCCGTCATAATTAAGGCTGTGATCAGCCTCCGATGCCGACCATATTGAAACAAGGACGAAGAGGCTCGATCCAAGGTGATTTTACCTCTCCCCTTTTCAAGCCGATGGCTTTCTGAACCAAATCACTCAGGAATCCCTCAGAAAAGCTTTGGCGCAAGAGTCCTTTAAGGTCAAACTCCGGTCCCGCTACTAAACATGGCCTTAGTTTGCCATTGGCAGTCAGACGGAGACGGTTGCAAGTGTGGCAATGATGCTGGCTTATTGGGCTTATGAACCCCAGCTCGCCCCGAAATCCCGGCAAACGAAAAGTTCGGGCGGGCCCCGCTGCGGCTTCCCGAATTAATGGTTCCAATGGCCCCAGGACCGCCAACCTTCGGCGCACCTCCGCCATGGGGAGGAAATGGCGATCCCACCACTCGGGGGAGACGCTGGGCATCAGTTCGATAAACCGCACCTGGAAGGGATGGTCTCGGGCTAAGAGGGCCAAATCTACCAGTTCATCATCATTAATGCCCTTGAGCACTACGCAGTTGATTTTTAAGGGCTGAAAACCCAAGGCTACGGCCAATTCTAAGCCAGCCATAACTTCTCGCCATTTATCACTTCCGGTGATTTTCCAGTAACGCTCTCGCCGCAAGGTGTCGAGACTGAGGTTGAGATGGCGTAAGCCCGTTTCATAAAGAGCAGGGGCCAGTTCCGGCAGCATTACCCCGTTGGTTGTCAGACAGACTTCCTCAATCCCGGGCACTTGATTCAGGTTATGCAAGAAACCCACCACTCCCGCGGCGCAGCAAAGGCTCACCGCCGGTGACCCGGATTTTTTGTATGCCCATTTTTGCGGCTATCCGGGCAACCCGCAGTAATTCCTCATAACTGAGGATTTCCCGGTTGGACAGTTTTTCCCACTCCTGCCAATATGTGCAGTAACGACAACGGAGATTGCAGCGATCCGTAATAGACATCCGCAGATAATTAATTTGCCGTGAAGCCGTCTCTTCCATGGCTCACATTCCTTTGCCGAAGGGACAATGAGGGTAGCTGCATTCGGGGCAATCTCGACAGAGGCCTCCATGCCCCAGGAAAGCCAGTTCCTTTTTGCCGATGTGTTCACCTGCCAAAATCCTCGGCAGCACCAGGTCCAGCACCGTTACCGGGTGGTGGAGGGCGCAGGCTGGCACGCCAAGGAGGGGCACCTCCCCCAGGTACGCCACCAAGAACATGGCACCGGGGAGCACCGCGGAGCCATAATGAATTTCGGTGGCCCCGGCCTGGCGAATGGCGTGGCGGGTGACATCATCCGGGTCCACACTCATTCCTCCGGAAAGGAGCAGCAGATCGCAACCCTCGGAAAGATGGCTACGGATTGTCCGAGCGATGGCTTCGGCGTTGTCCGGGAGAAAGTCCAAGGTCACCACTTCCGAGCCCAGGGCCTCCACTTTCCCGCGGAGAATCGGGGCGAAACGGTCCTGGATCAGGCCGTGATAGACTTCGTTGCCGGTAATAATCAGGCTGGCCCGGGCCTGTCGGAAAGGAGCTACGGACAGCACCGCCCCGTTTTGGCGGGCGATGCCAGCCGCACGTTCAATGGCGGCCCGCTTCATGATGAGGGGAATAGCCCGGGTGGCCGCCACTTTCTCCCCTTTTTTCACCGGGATGTGGTTGTGCAAGGTGGCGCACATAACCTCATCCACCAAGTTAAAGGCGGCCAGAGCCGGGACGTCTACCTTTAATAGGCCGTTATGGGCGGCATAGAGGTTGATTTTGCCTTCACGGGGATTGTTTTCCCAGACGATTCCCTTACCGGCCAGGGCTCCGGCCAGAATGGCCGCCGCCTCGTTTTCGTGGATCTCATCCTCCTCCAGGTCGATCACATAAAGGTGATTCTTCCCCAAGCGCTGAAGGCGACAGAGATCGTCCTCGCAAACGGGTGACCCTTGACGGAAAGCAGGCCCTTTAAACTCGCCCGGTCGAATTTCGGTGATGTCGTGCGCCAGTTTGAGGCCCACGGCGTCTTCGACTTTCACGGTTTTAATCATCTCTCTTCCCCGCAATCTCTCCCGGCCAAACAGCGAAGGCAGGGCGAGCCTGAGTCAGTGAGCTTAGTTGGTTCAGGGTCGGCATAAGGCGACCAGTTCATCTCCGGCCAGGCGATCTCCTGGGCTTCAGAGAAGTAGCCCCCCGAGGCGCAGGGCCGGCAATAAACGTAGCCATTTTGCCTCACTTCCCGGTTATCCCGCACTACCTGGCCGCACTTCATACAAGTGGCCTTGCGGCGGGTCGGGCCAGGCATATCAAAGGGACTGAGGTTCACCTTGACCTCCTGGACCCGAAACATGACGCTGTCCGGCATGACCTTGTACGCCTCCAGTTGCTGCTGGCGACGGTCCGTTTCTCCCGGGCGCATAGAGGGCCGCCAACTCTCGGGATTCCTCCGTGGAAATGATACGGAAGGCCCGGCCCGTTTCCAGGTTCAGCAGAGGTAGCGGCCATGATGCCATAGTCCACGAACTTGAGGGACCGCCGCCCCAGCTTAACATTGGTCACGTAAGCGACGGCGTCACCGGTGCAGCGGTCCATTTCAATAAAGACGATGAGCTGCTTTAGTTGGGGATAGGTCGGGGGAGCCTCAAAATCCAGGAGCCGCAGGCCCAGCAGGCCCATCCGCACTCCCACGATCTGACCAGGGCAAAGGTGGCCGTGGGCCGCTACCGAACCGGCCAGCAACTCCTCGAAGGTTTGCACCGAGGTCTTGGTATTTACGGCTTGCTCCATCTCCTTAGGCTCCTGTATAGACTTTCATCCGGCAAGCGCCTAGGCAATCTTGACCAGCTTTATCTGGCTGCCGGTGAAAGCGCTGTCTCCGGCAATGGGGTCCGTCAGGCAGACATCCTTCAGGTAACCGTCGATGGCCATCGGCGCATTGGCTATAAGCCCTTTGCCGCGTGCCGGCTCTCCGGAGATCCGCTGGCCATCTATTACGATATCGCGGGCCCCGTAGGCCCAGTGGCCATAATGATAAGAGATGCTGACGACGCCCGGCCGCAGCCCCTGGGTAACGCGGACCTTGCCTTCCACCTTACTCGGCGCCTGGCCCGGCCCCAACGCGAAGCTCCCCTTGAAACCGGGGCTCTCGACCCTTACCAGGTCGCCGTCAGCCAAGCCCAGGCGTTTCGCGTCGCTCCCATTCAGGTTGACGAAATTCTCCGGCATAATCGCCATCTGACCTACGTAGTTGCCGCCCGTGCGGGATTGACCGCCATAAATTTCCTTATAGGTGATCATCGACAGGTTAAACTCCTTCGGGAAAGACACCGGCTTGCCGTCGAAGGATTCAAGCTCCTGATAGACGGGTACACCGGAAAGCCGCTTACCCTGTATAGAGTGGATGCCTGAACCCACCGGCTCACCATAGATGTTCAGTTGGTTAGCCCAGGGATGCTTGGCGAACCCGTCTGCATAGGCGCCCGAGGCAGCCTCGAACCGTCCGCCGCGGTTGAGCAGATAGACCACCTGCGGCCAATGGTCGCCCACGGCGGCCTGCCATTTCTGCTCGTCATAAACGGCCTTGGGCAGATGCCGCCTGGACTTGCGGAACAACTCCATCTCGGCGGCATTGGCCGCAGGCACCGAGTCTCCGGGCTTATCACCGGCAGCAAGGTTGGCGACCATCTTGAGATAAAAGTCCTCGGGCCGGTTCAGGTCTTGACCGGGTGCGAAAGCGTCTTTGCCGAATCCGGACAACCCCAGCTTTTTGGACAGGGCTATCAGCACGGCATCAAGGCTGATCGGCATCTGATCGCCGTCAATGGTGACGATCTCGGGGATCGGCGCGGTAACGGGCTGCCTGAACTTGCTGATTTGAGAGAGGACCACCGGGCTGGTGCCCAGCGGGTTGGACCACCGCTCCAGATACGACAGGTCCGGAAAGATGTAGTCGGCGTACATGCTCGTCTCGCCGATCACGATGTCCGTGGCGATGAAGAGCGGAACCTTCTCGGTATCCTGGAGCATTTTGATCTGGAGGTGCCCGGCCGGTGAGGCCATCACGGGGGTGCCGTAGTGCAGCCAGAGGATCTTGATGGGATACGGATAGCCGGCGTTGGCGGCAGGGATGATCTCCTGATACACGTCATCGGTAAAAGGAAACCAGGGCCGCTTGGCCGGATAGCCGTCCCGTTTGAAGAGGGTGCTGGTCTCATACGGACCCGAGCTTTCCCGCGTCAGTTTGACTCCGAAGTTCGTCAGCACGTTTGGATGCAGCTTGGCAATCGGGTACGGCTGGCCCGGCTTGCCGCCACCGCCGTCCCAGGCGCCGCCTCCTTTCATTAAGCCGCCCACATGATCCACATTGCCGATGAGGAAGTTCAGGATGATAATCGCTTGGGCGGTATAGTAGCCATAAGTCGTTTTGATGGGACCGCGGTAAAAGTCGATGCCCGCCTTTTTCCCGTGATTGGTGAACTCCCTGGCCAGGGCCTCAATCTGAGATGCAGCCAATCCGGCAATTTTGGCGTATTCGGCCAGACTTTTGACGGCGGCAGCCTCCTTGAGCAGTCTAAAGCTCGAGGAGACCGGAATGCCGTTAATCGTGGTGGCCACATCCAGGTCGCCCACCACCGCGGCCTTGGCGTCCGAGGGATCAACAGCTACCGGCTGGCCCCCTACCAGCGCCACGAACTGGGTCGCGGTTCCCACCTTGGCCTCGTCGGCCCGGAGAAATTTACCGGTTTTCGGGTTCACCAGCCAGGTGGCATTGGTCCAACTCTTCTCACCGCTGGCATTGGCCGCGGCCTTGTTGGCATTTCGCAGGAACTTCTCATCATAGCGCTTGTTGTCAATGATCCATCGGGTCATGGCCAACGCCAGCGCCAGGTTGCCATTGGGATTTACGGGAATCCACCACCCCTTGGCTGCACTCTTGGACAGCCGTGGGTCGATAACCGCAATCTTGAGGTTGTTGTCGTAAATGGCCTGTGACACCCGAGGGCTCATGCTGGTGGGCCCGAAATTCGCCTCGCTGAAGCCCGTGCCCCAGAAGATGACAAACTCTGCCCGGGTATAATCGGGCTTCATATGATTGGGGCCCTTGGCCCAGGAGAACTTGCCGTCTTTTCCGTGCCATTGGGCCAGGGAATACATGAAGGCCACGTGATGAGCCTGCTCGCAAATGGTCGTGTGCCCGAACCAGTTAACCGATCCCAGGGAACCGAAGGTGAAACGCTTGGTGATCACTTCACGATCCGGAGAGATCCGCCCGCCTTGCAGGACGAACTGATTGTTCTTGGGCCCCAGGTCGGGATGCTCAGGATCGATCAGCAGATCCAGGTGCGCGGCGTGCTTGGCTTTGAAAGTCTCTACGGTCATGGCCCCGCTACGGATAGCCCCCACATCCGCGGCCAATTCTTTGGCCAGCTTGGGATCACGCAGCTTGATGACCTCTTTAAACCCCGGCACATCACGTTTTTCACCAATATCGGCAAACAGTTGGCCACCCTCGCTGATCTCCTGGATGGCCTGGTTGAAGGAAACGGCGCGCCATTTATTCGAACCGCGAGCCCCGGCGCGTTTGAGGACCCGGCGCACACGATAAGGGTCGTAGAGGGTCTGCACCCCGGATTGACCCTTCGGGCAAATCGCCCCATCCACCGCCACGGCTTCCTTGGGCGGCGTGTCGAAGGGCAACTGCGGGAGCACTGTGACAGGGCTATAGGGATTACCGTCGATCTTGACGACTAAGCCATCTTGGAGCTTGGGCTTGACGGTGCACTGCGTGTTGCATTGCAGGCACGTGGTGTAGATGACGTTCTCGGCGTCAATCAGCGGATAGGGACCAGGTTTCGTGCCGTCCAATCCCGGTTGCGCATCGCTCCCGCAGCCCCACGCGCTGAGGGCCACGCCGCCGGCCAGGGCGCTGCAGGCGGTGACAAAATACCGCCGGCTTACTTGTCCCTTCTCATGCTTCTCGTTCATTGGCCCACCTCACTGGATTGCGCAGGACTGGGGAGAGCCTGCGGGAATAGACGTATCAAGACGTACCAAAGGGCAACCCCGAAAGCAATCGCGCCCAGGAGCACTTGCCACTCAAACCAGGTGGGAAAATAGGCGAAGGTGAGCCTGTTGCCGATGGGGTCACTGTACGCCTGCTCCAAGCCGCGGAGTTCCGGAGTAACCAGACCGGGAATCACCAGATTCAACCGCACCGCAAAAAAAGTGACCGCCACCAGGGCCCCGGCAACTCCCGTGAGCACCGGGCTGCGGGGTTTAGCTAAAAGCACAATCGGCACGACGACACCCAGCAGCAGGTGCACCAGCCAGAACACATACCAGTAAGGCCCAAACAGGACATACTTGATGAGCTCATAGGTTGAGCCGATCTGATACCATGACGGGATCGAAAGCTCCGCCCATTCCAGGATAAATTCGATGACGATCAACACCAATAATATACGGCCCAATAAGGTCACGAAGTCTTTCCAGGCGGCATCTCGTGAAGGCCAGAGCCAGGCGACCACCGCGGTCACCAAGGCCGTGCCGGAAGTCAAGGCCCCGACCAGGAAAAAGATGGGAAATAACGGGGAATGCCAATACTCCCGGGCTGCGAGGGTCGCAAACAAGGCGCCGACGCCTCCGGCAAAACCGATAACCAAGGGGATGCCAATAATTCCCAGCACCCGTAGCCTGCCCCGATCATTGGCCACCATTTCGGGATCTCTGCCGGGCTGAACGCTCCGGAGACTCAACCACAACATCGCGACCACCAGGATCAGGTAGGCGGTATAAAGCCAGACCATCCAGGCCATCATCGAATGAAACTGGGGATGAAAGATGACCAGGTAAGCTCGTTCCAGATGGCCAAGGTCAAAGCCGATCAGCATCAAACCCATGGGAAGCGTCACTGCGGCAAGGAGAAGGGCCGGGCGCTCCACCGGTTCGAGCAGCCGGATTCTAAACACGTTGGCGGCGGCGGCAAGCAGGAACGCCCCGGCCGACAAGCCGCTAAAGTAGATATAAGCGGCAACCCAAAGTCCCCAGGGGATATAGCTGGAGAAGTCCGTGGCCTGGTCGCCGTGGAGCAAACGCTCAATAAAACCAATCCCGCCGATGATGGCCGCCAGAATCCACAAGGACCATAACAGGCGCGTCCGATTGGCAGGACTGGCAATGCCGCTTGAAGAGACGGAAGAGACAGTCATTGTGACCTCCTTGGCTTTAAATCAGGTAAACCACCTTAGGTGTGGTGCCCAGCTCCGGCTTCAAGATCACGACGTTGTTTTGTACGGCTAGCTGGGATACGAGAGTCGCCGGGTCATTGAGATCGCCGAAAAATGTCGATCTCCCGATGCAGGTCGACACACACATCGGCAGTTGACGATGCTCAAGCCGGTGCACGCAGAAGGTGCACTTACGGGCGTTACCCACCGGACTTTTGGGGATGACTCCTTCGCCGCGATGCCAGATGGCGCCATACTCAAAAGAAGGCTCCTGACCATATTTTCGACAAGTCTGCAGCGCCAGACCGCCGTCGTTTCCGGAAGCGGCCTTACTGTCCCAGTTCTCCCCGAAGTCGAAGGTCCGCGCCTGGTAAGGGCAGGCGGTGATGCAGTAACGGCAGCCGATACAGAGGTTATAGTCGATTACCACCGCGCCGTCGGGGCGCTTCCAGGTGGCTTTGACCGGGCAGACCGGAACACAGGGAGGATTATCGCAGTGCAAGCATGGCCGCGGCAGAAACCTGCGGCCGACATTGGGATAGCTGCCGACTTCCTGGTCGATCACCGGGCGATAGACCACCCCGGGAGGAAGCTTGTTTTCCATGATGCAGCCCACATTACAGGAATGGCACCCGACGCACTTGCGCGTGTCGATGACCATCCCCCAGCGCCGCTTCTCGATGGGTTTGTTCATCGCTCGGACCAGTTCACGCTGCATGCGAATCAGCACGTCTTCGCCCGGTTCGGCTTTTACACGATCAAGCACGGGCAGGCTGACGATTTGGTCAGCATTAGGGTTGGCAAGCGCGTCTCCAATAAATAAAAGATCGGCCACTCCCAGGGCGCCGCCTATGAGACCGCCAAGCTTCACAAAAGAACGTCTGTCCATGCTTTTATCTCCTTCCTTCATATTCCCCGCACCCAAAGGCCCAACCTTGCATCCGGGTTTCCGAGTTGGTTCCATCAGGAATTCACCTCTTGCTGAAATTTGTCTTAAAAAGTAAAGGCTTCAATGGCTGCCTCCAGGCTCAATTTCAGCAATGGCCTTGAGCCAGTAAAAAAGTTCCTCAGAATTTAAGGGCTTGGCCAGGCTGGCGCAGATATACGATCCCATGGCCTCTTCCAGATCCGGGTGGTACGTACGGCTGGAGAGACACAGGATATGCAGGTTGGCATATTGTTTTTTGAGAACTCGGAAGAAGTTGTTAGTGACGGGCAGATTATCCATATCAACGATCAACACCGCCACCTGCTCCTTTCTCAGGTGCCCGGGCAAATCTTCCAGGGAATACACCGGGTCCACCGGGATGCTGGCCCGCTCGAGCAAGGCACAGAGTTCTCGGCAATGCTGGACATCAGCATCAGCCACCGCCACTCTCGGATTTCCCATGTCTGATCACCCGAACCCACCTTGGGGAGACTAAGAGCATATTTCAGGCCAAACCCTAAGGGGCCAAAATTCCCCGAACGGATTTGCCGGAAATTCTTTATGCCTGTATTATGTAGCTTAATTAATTATAAAAACAGGTTGTTTCAATTTTAGGAGGGGAATAATGCTGGGTGGCCAACCGTAATTATCGGACACGACACTTTCAGACACTATTATATATTACCATTAAATTTAGCTACTTGCTAGTGTCCGAGAATCGGACGCGAAACCGGTCCTATAGGACATAACCGGAGCTTGAGAGAGGGATGACAACTTAATGAGTGGTGGGTTTGGAACCGGAAATCTTATGCCTCTTGAGCATGAGATAAAGGGTGCTGCGGCTGATACCTAGGCGCTGAGCCGCCAGTTTCTTATTCCAGCCGCATTCTTCCAAAATTTCCAGGAGAGTTTTTCCCTCCCGCTGCGCTAGGGTGGGTGAAGTTCCGGGGGGACTGGCCTGGATAGCGGCTGGCAAGTCCCACGCCTCCACCTGACCTGCTTTGGCCAGAACTACGGCATGCTCGATGGTATTTTCCAACTCCCGGACATTGCCCAACCAGGGGTAATCAAAGAGCAGGCGCAGCGCTTCAGAACTGATCGTTTGGATAGCTTTCCCCTTTTCTGTCGCAAAGAGTCTTAAGAAATGCTCGACGAGCAGAGGAATATCATTTTTCCG
Organism: uncultured delta proteobacterium; assembly: GCA_963841475.1. Classification (GTDB taxonomy): domain Bacteria; phylum Desulfobacterota; class Desulfobaccia; order Desulfobaccales; family 0-14-0-80-60-11; genus 0-14-0-80-60-11. The sequence goes on along the minus strand of CAWJCT010000004.1, from coordinate 473,589 downwards.
GTCCCGCAGCGGTGGCAGGTTTATCGGGATCACATTGAGGCGGTAGAATAGGTCCTCGCGAAAGTTGCCGTTCTTTACCTCTTGGACAAGATTCTTATGGGTGGCGGCTAACACCCGCACATCCACCGTAACCGTCTGCTCTCCTCCAACACGCTCAAATTTTCGGGTTTGGAGGACTCGCAGCAATTTTACCTGCGCCGGCAGCGGAATGTCCCCCACTTCGTCCAGGAAAACTGTGCCGCTGTTGGCCTGCTCAAACCGGCCAGCCTTCTGGCGTAAGGCTCCCGTAAAGGCCCCCTTCTCGTGACCGAAGAGTTCGCTTTCGAGCAAGGTGGCCGGATAAGCAGAGCAATTAATTACCACAAAGGGGCCTGCAGCTCGGGAGCTGTGGGCATGTATGGCCCGGGCCACCAATTCCTTGCCAGTGCCGCTCTCGCCCAGGATCAAGATGGTGGCGTCGGATGGCGCCACGTCCTCTATGAGCTTATAGACTACCTGCATCTTGGGGTCTTTGCCGATGAGTTCGCCGAAGCCGGCGGCAGCCTCCACCCGGCCTCTCAAGGCGCTGACCTCTTCTTCATGCTGCAGGGCCCGCCGGAGCGCCCCGGCGTTCTGGCTGACGATCAGCCGGACCAACTCAAGTTCTTCTTGGCTGCACGAGCCCTCCGGACAGGCAATGACCAGGGCGCCGAGGATCTGACCGTCATCGAAGGGGATGAGGGCTTGGCGCTCGCCGACAGGAAAATTTTCCGGGACCAACGGGGGTTTCAATAGATTTTTCCGGGTGAAAGTCACCTTGTTCACGCCTTCCAAGGTCTCCCTGGCGACCTTGAGAGCTGCTGCATCTTTGATCTCCCAGGTGTCCCGGTGGGATACCACCGACAGACAGTCCTTTCCGGCATTAAAAACCAGCAGGGCGATGTAATGGCAGCGGATAGTCTCTTGCAATTTGGCGATCAAAGCGGCGCCCATTTCCGGTAAGGCCCGCAGGCCACTGATTTCCCGGACGATTTTGCAGGCGGTGATGGCCTGATTATGGGCTCGCTCCAATTCCTGAGCCTGTTTTTCAAGGCGCCGAGTATATTCCTCCTGGCGGCTCACCATTTGATTGAAAGACTGAGCCAGGACCGCGATTTCGTCTTCACCCTGAACCACAACCCGGGTATTGGATTCGCCACGGTCGATTTTTTGCGTGGCTTGCACCAGGGCCGCCAGGGGCCGGGTGATGCGACGCACGAACAGGAGACAGCCTATTAAGGCGATCAGGAGAATGGCAAGAGAAGAAACGCCGATCTCCCCCCATAACTTGGTTACTTGCCGCCGGTACGGGCTTTCGGAAAACCCCAGGCGCAGCACCCCAGCCTTGCCTTCGTATATCGGCCAGGCGGTATCCAGGAAGGTCTCGCCCTGCTGCGAGACGATTTCTTTATAGTGAGGCTGATGGGCCGGTCCGATGCCGTTGGCCCCAATCAGTTGCACCGGTACCCCCCGCTCAAAGGTGTGGGCCAGGACTCGGCCATCCCTGATGACAAAGATATAAGCAAGTAAGGGATTGCTTTGAGTTTGCTGGTCGAGCATTCTCTGGAGGGCCACCAGGTCATTGAGCAGTACCTTATCAGCGGCGTCCAAGGCTACGGAGTGGGCCAGATTCTCCGCCTGGCTGTGCATGGCCCGGCGTAACGCTGCGCTATACTGGTGGGTAACCAGCAAGGCGATGATCAGTCCGCTGCCGATCACGAGTGCCGCAACCGCTAGCAGCAACCTGGTTTTAAGGCTTCGGGGGCGCATGGTGCTCATCTTTCAATTCAGCCAGTTGCTGTTCCATCTGCCTGACGGTGTCATACAACGCATCCCGGGGCGGGATAAAGCGGTCAATCATTAATTCCGCCAGGATCTTTTTCCCTTCCGGGTCCTGGTGCATGGCCAACAGCACCTTTTGAATACGTTCCCGGTCTGCCGGGGGGAACTGGCGGGAGGCGACCAAAGGCGGGATACCGAAGGGTTGGGATTTTTTGATAATCCGAGTCTTGGCAGTAAAGGCTGGGTTCTTTTTTGCATAGAAATCCCAGATCAGCCCGTCCACCGCCGCGGCGTCCACCAGGCCTCGTCCTACTGCCATGATGGAATTGTCGTGACTGTAAGTATAGAGAATCCACCCAAAGAATTTTTCAGGCTGGGTGTGCATCGCCGCCAGCCAGTAAAGGGGCACCAACCGGCCCGTATTGGAATCGGGGTCAGTAAAGGCAAAAGTATGGCCTTTCAGATCCTCAAGCCGGTGAAAGGCACTCTCTTTATTAACGATCAGGTAGGAGGAGTAAGTGGGCTGGCCATGGACTTCAGGGACGGCCAAGAGGATAAAGCCATATCTATCCTTGCCCGTTACATAAGGCCCGGAACAGATAAAGGCCAGATCAATGAGGCCTTTGCCCAGCAATTTATTGACCTCGCCATAAGTCTTGCGCTGCACCAGTTCCAGGTCTTTGCCCGTCTTTCGTCCGAGGTAAGTGAGGAGTTGCCGGTAAAGCTCCAACGTCTCTTTGGGGGAAACCATGGCGGCCACGGCCACCCGGAGGGGAGGATTCGCCGATCTCTGATCTCCCGGGCGGGCCACCGGGACGGTCTTGGAAAAGTCAACCACGACCTTATCAGTGTCGCGGCCGCAGCTAGAAAGCATCAAGGCCAGTCCAAGAGCAAAAACTCCGGGGGCTAAACCGGCATATCTTAGGATAAGACGTAGCGAAGTCATGGGGTGGTCCAGGGAAAAATTAATGGTTCCGTAGCTTCCTTAAGGTTAATTGTCTCAAACTTTGTGATTTTGTGCAAGCAAAGCCTGGCCTAGCCTCACGTGTCGAAAGTCCACCAGGAGGTTCATTACTCCAGTATCATCGGCCAGTTTTTGGTTGATGGCCAGTTGCTGGTCCTCCTGGGGAGAGAGCTCGCGCTCCGTCAACGCCCCGGCATACTCCTTCTTGAGAAGGGTAAACAGGGAATTGGATTGCTTCACCAGGGACTTGGCCCCGGCAAGATCGCCGGCCTTTAATTTCTGTTGAGCCTGGTCCAGAAACCCAACCGCCCGCTTAAAAAGGATGGCATGGTCAGGTGAAAAAGTGGGTTCGGCGGCCCAGCCGGTTCCCACCAAAGCCAGGACCAAGGCCAAGGCCAGCAAGCAGATTCCGCAGTTGCTACGAGAATTGAACATAATGGCAGATCACCTCAAAAGAGAATTTTGGTTGATCTTATCGTTCATCCTGGGTAATCTCGGCGCCACACTCCCGGCAGAGGCCGGATTGTGCCCCCGCCGTCCTTCTGAGAATCTCTTGGGGGTTGAGATCCTGCGTCCGGCGGCTGAGGGCCGTCAGCTCAGGAGCCTCACGCAGCCAGCGACTCAACAGAGACAATAGTTCGGCGTGGTGATCTTCCTCAGCCAACCCCTCGATAAGCTGGTAAAAGATAAAATTTTTCTCCTGACGCTGTTTATCCACCCAGCCTGCCGCTTCCAGGATGCCCAAGTGTTTGGAGACTGTGGGCTGGGCGATACCCAGAGCGGCCTGAAGTTCACAGACGCAACGGGGCCGGTCCATCAAGAGCCGCAGGATGCGGAGACGATTGCCGTCCGCCAGAGCTTTCAATGACTTCAGCAAAATTTTCACTTGCTCTCTCCTTGAAATACTATATTACTATATAGAAATTTAGCATTTTAAATCAAGTACCAATTCAATATATTTCTCATGGAGGAAAGCTATGTCCAAGGATTGTTGTCAGACCACGGTTACCACCATGATTCTGGCCTGCTCGGGAGGTTCCAATGTCGGGCAGTTGTCCAACCAGGTCGCCATAGAGCTTACTCAGGAGGGATTCGGCAAGCTTTCTTGCCTGGCCGGAGTGGGTGCTCACCTCAGCGGTTTCGTCCAGTCAGCCAGGGATATCGATGCGCTGGTGGTCATTGACGGCTGCTCCATGGGCTGTGCCAAGGCAGTGCTGGAACATGCCGAGGTGCCGTTGCGCGGCTACCTGGTGATCACCGATTTGGGCATTGACAAGAACAAGGATATGAATCTCAAGCGGGAAGAAATTGACCAGGTCAAAGAGGCGGTGCGCCGGCTTCAGGCGAATTCAGGGGAGCAAGCCCAGCCCGGGGGACAGAGAACGGCAAACTGCGGTTGTCGCCAGTCCTGAGGGTGCGGAAGAACTTTTTCAAATCCCGATATGGATTGGCTCATAAAAATGCGGCAGGGAGGGGGCTCTATGCTGAAGGAAAACACTGTCATCACCCTCCATCCCGAAGATATGTTCCTGCTCCATGCCATCTTGCTGGATGGAGACCGGGACGCGGCCCTGGATTTCCTGGGCAACGTGATTAAGAAGAAGGCGGATGCCGCTAGCAAGCCTCATTGCCGTCCGGTCTTTGAACTGGGACGGGGTGAGACCCCGGAATTTATCACCTACAGGCTCGGAGATAAGGAGACAGAAAAATGATGAAAAAATTGGGTTTAGGTATTTTAATCGGCGGACTTTTCTTTATCTACGGCTGCTGAGGCGGAGCCCAGGGACTGCGGTCGAGCAGCCCCCAGTTACAGGTTCCGGCGGATTCGCAGGTGGACCACCGGGTTTCCGGCACTCCGGTTTGCCCTCAGAAAATGGCCGGCTGAGAGGGGGCCGGAATTCATCACCGATTAGCTCGTAGCGGAAAAGGGTCGATGCAATAAATCAGGAGGTTCCCCATGATCCGAACAATTCTCTGGCCCACCGATTTATCCAAAAACTCGCTGAAATCCGCCAAACACGTGGTGTCGCTGGCGGAAAAGTACCAGGCGAAAATCATTATGCTGTATGTGGCAACAGACTTAACTTCCCTCTATGGCGGTTATGCCCACAGCCCCGGCGAACATCATCTCCAACATTTTCAGGAATGGGAGTTGCAACAGGCCAAGAGCAAGATGCAACACCTCTGTGAGACCGAACTGAAAGCCTGCCCGAATATGGAGATACGGTTGGTCCAGGGCGACGCCGCCAGCGAAATTCTCAAGGCAGTTAAGGCAGAAAAAGCCGACCTGGTGGTCATCACCACCCATGGCCTCAGCCATGACAAAATGGAAAAGAAAAGCCCGCTCTTTGGCAGCGTGGCAGAAAAAATCATTCGCACTTCCCCGGTGCCGGTGCACCTGGTGAATCCGTTTGGGGAATAACCACGCAGCATGGCAAGGAAGTTCGCCGGAGTCCTTGGGTAATTTAAGCCAGGGGGCGGTGATAAGGTTCATTGCCGCCCCCGATCAGCACCTGGAAATCCTGCGGCAATTTATGTCTGCGGAGGGATGAAGATGTCACCGGAGAACAAAGGAACTCCCGAGATCCTGACCATTGCCCCGGAAGAATTTCAGCAGATGCAGAGCGCCGTGCTGGACGGCGACGGGGGTGAGGCTTTGCGCCTCCTGAAGAAATTTGTCAAACGCCTGAAGGAGCAGAAAAACCGGGCCTTGAAATCGCACTTGGGATAGAGCCGCCCCGGTTCGCCTGCTCCACAGCGGGATGTTGACGTTATAATTTTGGCCGAACAAGGACAGGCGATTTCTCCTCTCGGTCTCCGGCCCGCCATTCCCGCCAATAAAGCCAGCCCGCCACCCCCAAAAGCAGGGCGTCTTCCAGGATGGACTCCAACCCCACTTGGCGCTGGAAGAGAAGGCCGCAGCCGCAATCAATTTTCAAGCCCCGGGTTATGGTGATGAGTAGCACGGCGATAAACAGCAGCGATTGGCCCAAGATCAGCAGGAGGGCGCTGCGCCGGAGAATGCCCCCCACCGGGAATGGGTTGGAGAATCGGCGACTTCCCAGGAGACACCCCAGGATCAAGGAAAACCCGGAAACCATCTCCACCCATGGCAGGGTTGCGGTCACCAATCCCACCAGGCCTAAGGGCAGCAGTTGATAGGCCAGGATGGATTCGGCGAACTCATAGGGGGCCAGGTGCTTCTGGACGCCCGCATAGACGAAAAGTCCGTCCAGAATTATACCCACCCCCGAGGAAACGAACCGCATAACCGAGACCGACAAATTTCCCCCCTTTTCTTGTTATCGACTGGTATCCGCCGGGTAGCCGGCTTCGTCCCAGGCCCGGAAGCCCCCGGTAAAGGCCATCACTCGGGCAAAACCGGCCGCACGCAGCTTTTTAGTTAGCTTGAGGGCGTCGTCGCAGCTTTCCTGGCTACAGTAAACCACCAGTTCCCGCGTTCTATCTATTTTCATCAATTCCGAAGATAAAAGTTGCCCCCACGTTTCCGGAGGAACATTCACGGCCCCCTGCACGTGCAACTCTTGATATTCTTCGGCCTTGCGGGCATCCACGAAAAGAGCCCTCTTTTCTTGCCAGGTTTGATAAGCCTGCGCCAGATCTAAAGTTCCTACTCCCTGGAATTGCACTTCCCGCCGTTTCTGGCGCTTCTGATCAAGCAGTGCCGTCAGGTTCCCTTTCAAGGACGCCTGCACCAGAGGCCAATGGAACATGAACCCCAGAATCACGGCCAGGGACAGAAAGCCGATTACCCAGGCCAACTCCCGGCGCCATGTTAATCGAGTCATCACCGCTGCTGCTCCTTTCATCAGCCCATTGACATATCGGCAGTTTGGGGCATTAAACAACAGAATAAGGGACAGGAGCAATCTGTGCCCTCAATTTGAACGGTGTTATGCACCAGACCAAAATTTTTGCACAACAACTCGTTGATAGCGCCGACCAATTTGTCCCGATCCCGGTGATCATCCGCCACCGCATGCATACTAAGGGAATGAATGCCCGTGGAGATGGTCCAGATATGGAGGTCATGAACCTGGATGATACCGGGAATTTTCTCCAAGGCCGCCTGCAACCCACCATGATCGATATGACGTGGGGTTGCTTCCATCAATATTTCCGCGGTTTCCCGGATTATTTGCCAGCTGCCACCCACGATCAAGAGGCCGATAAAGATGCTCACTGCCGGATCGAACCAATACCAGCCCTTGAACAGCATGACCAGGGCAGCGCTGATGGCCGCCAAAGACCCCAACCCGTCGGCTATTACGTGCATAAAGGCCGAACGGAGGTTGATGGACTTGTCATGGGAAGAGAACAGGACGGCGGCACAGAGAAGGTTTACCAGCAAGCCGATGGCGGCAATAATAAGCATGGCCTGGGACTTAACCGGCGGCGGACTGCCCAGGCGCTGGCAGGCCTCATAAATGATCAACCCGGCGATGCCCCACAGGACCAGACCGTTGATGAGGGCTGCCAGGATTTCCAAACGATGATAGCCGAAGGTTTTTTCCGGAGTCGGCGTTTTCAGGGCGAAGGCGACGGCGATCAGACTGAGACCCAAGGCCCCTACGTCGCTCAGCATATGCCCTGCATCTCCGAGCAAGGCTAAACTATTGGTCCAGAAGCCGCCCGCCAACTCAACAACAAAGAAAATTGCCGTTAGTCCCAGACTGATGGCAAGTTGCCGCCGTCCCTGAAGTTTTGAGCAATGATGGCCGGCGTGATGGTGATTATGCGTCACTGAGCTTCCTCCCCCTGTAAATATTTACTTTCTCACAGCGATTCATTCTTGTAGCTAATGGCGGCGCAATCTGTCCCTGGAGAACCAGCGGCCGGTCGCGTGGTCAGCACATAAAGGCATGGCATCAGGAACAGGGCCACGAACAGGCCAAGGGCGAGGCCACCGATGGCTCCGGCGGCCATGGGCTGGAGCATCTCGCCGCCTTCTTCCAGGTTCAGAGCCAACGGGATGAAGCCAAAGATGATGGCCAGGGCGATCATCATCCGGGGCCTTAGGCGGATTTTGGCGGCTTCTATAACTGCGTCCAGGGGTGACAGATGACGGTCCCGCTGCAAATCATCCGCAAAAGTAATGAGGAGCACCCCTTCATTGATGGTAGCCGCCACCACGATGAGGACGCCGATGATCACCGTCGCACCCACGGGAAACCCGGTCAGAATCAGAGCATACACCATGCCGGCCAGGGAGAAGGGCACGGAGCAGAGAATCAGGGCCGGCAGCCGCAGGCTGTTGAACTCTACCGCATGGACCACGAAGGCGAAAAACAGGGCAAAGGCCAGAATGAGCAGCGCTGCCTTTTGCATGTCGGCCATCATCTGGGCCTGGCCACCATAGGAGACTTCGTAGCCCACCGGCAGCTTCATTTTGCTGACGGCCTCCTTGAGGTCGCTTAAAGCCTGCCCCACGCTCACCCCAGCGGCGTCACCCCGGACGATGACCTCTTTCACCTGGTCCTCCCGGACGATTTCTACCGGCCCCACGGCCGGGATCACCCGGGCCACGTCTTTCAGGCGCAAATAGCCACCCTGAGCGCAGTTTAACACCAGGTTCTCCACCTCTTGTTTGGAGGTGAAGTGTTGTTCGGGAATCATCACCCGAATATTGTAAAAATAATCGCCTTCCCGGTAGCGGGTAGCCACTGCGCCACTGATCAAGGAGCGCACCGTGGAGGCCACATCCACCACGGAAACCCCTAGTTCCGCAGCCCTGACCCGGTCCACGTCCACCTGATATTCGGGCTTGGTCATGTCCATGGACACGTAGACGTTGTTAAAATGGGCCAGTTTGTTCATGGACTCCGAGGTCTTGCGGGCCAAACCAAAGAGCTTGTCCAGTTCCTGGCCCTTGATCTTGGCTTCGATGTCCGCCTCTCCCAGTTTGCGGATGCCCTTCACCGGCATCTGCATGACCATGACCTTGGCCCCCGGCATGGAGATAGGGGCCAGGGTTTTTTTCAACTGAGCGATGTAAGCCTTAGTGCCGATTTTCCGGGCGTGCCGGGGCACCAGCTGGATATCCAACTGGCCTTCGTTGGCGATTTCATAGGTGGCCAGGCCCCAAACCTTGCCCCCCGCCATGGTGACGTAGCTTTCAACCCGAGGATCGCCCTGAAGTTTCTCTTCCACCCGGCTCAAGATCTTGCTGGTTTCGGTGAGGGCCGCGCCGGTGGGCAGCTTGACCTTCACCATGACCCGACCGTCGTCCATGCGGGGCAGGAACTCGCTGCCCAGCCAGGGGAAGAGGGCCACGGCCCCCAGGAAGATCAGGATGAAACCTCCGAAGACCAGCTTCCGATAGCGGAGGGACAGTTCAAGGACCCAGGTATAGCCCGCGGTCATGGTGCGAAACCACCTGAGGAAATAGCTTTCCCGTTGGCCGGCCTTATCCCGGCCCACGATGATGGAGGTGAGCATGGGGGTGAGGGTGACTGCCAGGGCCAAGCTCACCAAAAACACCCCGGCGACTACCAGGATGAGCTCCCGGAAGAGGAGACTGGTGAGGCCCGGCACCAGCAAGAAGGGGAGAAGCAGGGCCAGGGAGGAGAGGGTGGAGGCCAGGATGGGCACCCACACCTCCCCGGTACCCCGCTCTGCCAGAGAGGCTCCGTCCTCTTCAGGATGCACCTGGCGCAGGCGGGTGATGTTTTCCAGCACCACGATGGAGTTGTCCAGGACCACGCCGATGGCCACCACCAAGCCACCCAGAGAAAAAATATTGAGGGAGAATCCCATGAGCTGCATCAGGGCAAAATTAATAATCAAGGTAATGGGGAGCACCAACAGCATCACCAGGGCATGGCGCCAGCTTCCCAAAAATAGATAAATAATGAGGATGACCAAGATCGAGGCCTCGACCGCGGCATTGCGCACCCCTTTCAAGGCGGCGATAACATAGTCAGCCTGGTTTTCCACCATTCCCATCCGGATGCCGGCCGGAATGGCGGGTTTAAGTTGCTCGAGCCGCTGATTTACCGCCCGGGCTACTTCCACGGTATTGGCGTCCGCCTGTTTGAGTACACTCAACTTGACAGTGGGCGTGCCCCCCTGGCGCGTGACTACCCGGACCTCCTCGTGGGCGTCCTCTACCTGGGCGACATCCTTGAGGTAGATCTTGCCGGTGGCAGCATTAGCCAGCACCACGTTGCGAATGTCGTTTAGGGAGCGGTATTCGCCCATGGTGCGGGCGATGAACTCCCGGCGCCCCACGGTTACCCGGCCGCCGAACTGTTCAATGTTCTCCTCCTGAAGCCGCTTGGTAACGCCCGTCAGGGTAAGGGCATATTTCTCCACCGCGTTGGGGTCCATGTGCACCCTAATTTCCCGCTTGAGGCCGCCGACGATATCGGTGCCTGCCACCCCGGGAACTGCTTGCAGTTGATACTGCAGCCAGTTTTCCGTCCAGGTGCGCAACTTGGTCAGGTCCCAGCGGTCCGAGCTGATGGTGAGCTGCACCACCGGCAGCTGGGAAGGATCGGCTTTCATGACCAGGGGCGGGTCGATGTCCTTGGGGAGCTGCCGGGCTGCCCGGGCCATGGCCGCCAAGGCGTCCTGGTAGGCCACGTCCACGTTGACCCCATACTTGAAGTTAGCCAGGAGGGTGTACATGCCTTCAATGGAGGAGGACTCCAGGTAGTCCAGGCTGTCCACCATGGCCATCTGACGCTCCAGGGGGTCGGCAATGTTGGTGCCGATCTCTTCCGGCGTAGCACCCCGCCACCAGATGTGGACCTTGATCAGGGGATACGTTATGTCGGGGAGAAAATTCACCGGCAGCAGCATAAAGCTGTAGATTCCCAGAACTACCAAGGCTACAGTGATGACGCCGGTGGCGATGCGCCGCCTTACGGCGTAAGTGGTGACTTTCATTTGGCTGCCCCTCCCTGGACCTTCACTGCCATGCCGTCCTTGAGCTTTTCATTACCCGCGGTGATTACCATCTCTCCGGGTTGAACGCCGGAAACGACCTGCACCTGCCCCCCCGCCTCCAGGCCGGTTTTTATCACCCGGCGTTGCACTTTCCCATCTTTGAGGACATAAACTACTTTCTCACCATTAGGCAGGACCAGCACGGCATCGCCGGGAACCACCACCGCCTCGGCTTCGGTCTGCAAGTTCAGGTTAAGTCGGGCGAACATACCGGGGATTAAGGCCACCTGCGGGCCAAGAGTTACTTCCACGGTGCGGGTGCGCATCCGGGTGTCCAGATCCGGATACACCAGGCTGATTTTCCCCTCAAAGGTCTCGCCCGGATAGGCGTCCATTTGAACCTTCACCGGCATGCCCTTAAACACCAGGGTGGACTGGGCCTCAGGTACGGCCAGACGGATCACCAGGCTGTTGGGGTCGTAAATTTCTACCAGGGGAGCCCGAGGGGCTACAAAATCCCCGTCCTTAACCAGCACCTTGGAGACCACCCCATCCCAGGGGGCTGCCACCGAATAGTCGCCGGCGCTTTCCCGGGCCTTGGCCATGAGCGCCCGGGCGCCCTCATATTTAGCCCGGGCGGTGTCCAACTGGGAGCCCGGGATGGCGCCGCTCTGCACCAGAATTTTGGTGCGGTTCAGCTCGGCTTCCTGCTCTTTCACGGACTCCGCCATGGCGGTCACCTGCGCCGCGGCCGCCCCCGAGCGACCGATAGCGAGCACCCGCTCCCCCCGTTTCACCAGGTCCCCTTCCCGGACCCGGCAATTCTGGATGGGCCCTTCGCCGGGGGAGGCCAGGCGCGCCTGGCGGGTGGGAGTCGCCGTGCCCGTAAGTTCCAGGGTGCGGGAGATCGACGCCACTCGCGCCTTTTGGACCGCTACCACGGGAACTGGTTTGGCCTTTTGCGCCCCCTCTTTCTCTTTTTCCTGACCGCATGCCTGCCAGACGCCCAAACAGGTTATTGCCATAGCCAACAGGCTTGTCAGAATCAAGACCGGCTTTTTCATGAAAGATTCCCCCCCACTGCAAGTTTGAGCCGGGCCAGGGCGGTGTAGAAGTCCGCCAGGACGCGGTAATACGTGGTTTCAGTCAGCAACAGGGCTGTCTGCGCATCCAGCACATCGGTGATGACTCCGGCCCCCAGGTTATATTTCAGAGTCTCGATGCGCAGGCTTTCCCGGGCCTGTTCGATGGCCTTGGCCGTGGCTCTGACCCGCTCGCTGCTGGAGTCCACGTCCAGGATGGCGGTCTCCACCTCCTGGCGGACTTGCAGATTGAGCTTGCGCAGCCGCTCCTGGGCCGCAGCCAGGGCGGCAATCTCTTCCCTCACCTTGGCGGAGATACGGCCACCCTCAAAGAGGGGCAGAGTGGCGACCACCCCGATCTGCCCATCGTCGTCATAAAAGGGCCCGCGATTTGTTGCGGTCGGGACCTTGGCGGGCGTGGCCCGATCATCAAATACCCCGTATACGCCGGTGCCCCGATACCCATAAGAGCCTACCAGGTTGAGGTTGGGATAATGTCCGGCCCGGGCCACGTCCACCCGCCGGGCCTGGCTTTCCAGGCGCTCTTTCGCCGCCGTGAAATCCGGGCGCTGCTCCAACGCCTTGGGCACCAGTTGGTCCGGCCGGTAGCTCACCTTCTCAAAAATGAGTTTTCCCGCAAATTTCAATTTCGCCTTATCGAAATCCAGGCCCATCAGGTTGGCCAAGAGGCGCTTCTGAATCGCCAGGAGGTTGGTCTCTTTCTCCAGGCTCTGTTCCAGATCGGCCACCCGTACCTCGGTGCGCAGCAGGTCCACCCGAGCCGCCTTGGCTACTTCCACCATCTGTGCCATCTTCTGTCTCTGCTCCTGCATGGCCTGCAGGGAAAACTTCACCGAGTCGATCACTCTTTCCTGGCTGAGAATGGCGTAAAAGGTGCTGGAGACGTTATAGACCAGTTCATCCCGGGTCCGGGAGAGCCGGTTGGTTTCCGCCAGGCGGAACAGTTCGGCGGCCTTGATTTCATTAATGATGCGGCCGCCGGTGAACAACGGCAGCCTCAGAATGACATTCCCCTGGCTTTGCTGTTTGGTGAACAGCCTTCTTTGATTGTTGTACCGGGCTTCATACAGCGGCCGGGAGTTGAGGTATTTGGTATATCCACCCTCGTAAGTTAACGTGGGCCAGCGGGCCGCTTTGGCCTGATCCAGTTTGGCCCCTGCCGCCGAGACGTCCCACAGGGTGGCGGCCACTTCCGGATTGTTCTTCAAGGCGAGGTCCAGGGAGCGCTCCAAGGTCAAAGCCTCTGGGACCGCCTCTTCCTTGGCCGGAATGGGCTGAGACGGTGCCGGCGCCGTGATCCGGGTGGCCTCGGCAACCGGCACCGGGCTGAAAGGTTCGGTGGGCTGCACCAGAACGCACCCGGACATAATGAGGGCAGACAAGATCACTAAGATTATCGAGCCGTGCAAAATCTTTTACCTCCCTCCAGAGAAAATCGCTGGTATATGTGCACTATCACCCCGCCCTATTCAGGGACCGCAAGGCTCGGCAGCCTGGGGCGCCCCAGCCCCCATACCTCTCTTCCACCGGGGAGACTGGCGGCCTTTGCCACCTTGGACGTTAGGCATGCGCCGCTCCACGAAAGTAATGAACGCGGCTCGCTGCTCCGGTTTCAGGTGTTCCTGGAAGGCCAGAGAGAACCGCAGCACCTCCTCTTCTAACTTTCCCTGGAGTGCACTTACTTCCTTCACCTTCTCGTGAATGCCCGGCCAGGCCGCTGCTCCCTCTTTGAGCATTTCAAACAATTCAATTCTTTTTTGGGCCAATTCCGCCCGCAGGTCTCGAATCCGGCGGCGGTGCTCGGGAAGCAGGTTCTCCAAGGCTTGTTTTTGCCCCGGCTCCAGGTTAAGTGACTTCCACATTTCCCCAATGGGCCGTAGCGGAGGGTTTGGATTTGTCATAGCGTTCCGGTGCCCTTGGAAGCGCAAGTAACCGAAGGCGGCCAACCCCCCGAGATTGAGGGCCAGGGAAAAGACCAGCAAGCAGATCCAAAAATTGCGTTTCATGTGCGACTCACTTGAGGAGGGACGCGGGAAATTACCCCAAGCTCCCTCGAGAGAAGGCTTCCGCCCCCGGCTACCGCGTCAACCATCGGCCGTCCCGCAGGGTGAAAAAGGCGTAAGGCCGAATCCAGCGGAGAAAGAAAAAGGCGTAAAAGGAATAGATGACCCCGTAAACGAAGTCCGCATCTCGCTCATGCCGCAGGTAGCAAGAGGAGAGAACAAAAGAGACCAGGGCCATGCCGCTCACAAATTTCACGATCAGGATAGGGCAGCAGAGAAACGACGCCAGCATCAGGGGGAGAAAGATGGCGGTGACGGGAAACTCCAGTTCCCGAACCACAAAATCCAGGATGGGCAGCAGCCGATTTCGGGGCCGGTAACGGGTGAACATGTAAGAAAGCTGGACCAGGGATTCTCGAAAATTGCTGCGATCCCACCTGAGGAACATCCGAGACAGGCCCCGGTAATTCTCGGGAACGGCGGTGTAAACCACGGCACTGCGCTGATACACGGTGTCATAGCCTTGCCGCAGCACCAGGTTGGTGAAGGCCCGGTCCTCGCCGATGGTGCAGCGCACCCCCAGAAAGGTCTGCTGGCGCCATTCATCCAGGATGGGCATAATGGCTTCCCGGCGATAGGCGAACAAGGCCCCGGGGGTGCAGAACACGAAACCGTACATGGACTGAGAGGCCCTAAGGAAATCAAAGGACAGGACGAACCTGACCCACACCATGCGAGTCAGAAGATTGGCGGTGCGGTTGTAAACCTTGACATTGCCCGCCACTGCTCCGATTTTGGAGTCCTGGAGCAAAGGGGCCAGGATGTGCTGCAAGGTGTCCGGTTCGATGACGCTGTCCGAGTCCACGCTAACGAAATAGTCCCCCCGGCCCTGGAGAAAACCGGCATACAGGGCTTCCCGTTTGCCCCGGTTCTTCGGGAAGCGAATAGCCTGGATCAGTTGGGGGTAGCACTGGCGGGCTCTCTGGATATAGTTCCAGGTGTCGTCCCGGGAACCGTCGTCAATACAGATGATCTCCAGAAGGTCTTTGGGGTAGTCGGCGGCGGCCACCGAGTAAAGCGCCTTTTCCACCATGGCTCCTTCGTTGTAGGCGGGAATAAGCACCGTCACCTTGGGCAGAGATCCATTGGGCAGGGGATAGGGCCGGTAACGCCACCAGAGCACCGTACGCACCAATTGCATGGCCAGAAAGGCCAGGACATAGACCGCCCCGAAGGCGGAGAAGATGGAGGTGTAGGTGTTCCGCTGGAAAAGCCGCAGATAACCGTTGAAGAACCCTGAGTCCACCGCAATGAACAGGGACGCCAGGAGAAACAGAGGCACGAAGATTTTTAGCCATAGATCCAGGTCGGCCAGACGCCGGGGCCGGAAAACATGTCGGGTTTCAGAGGGCAAAACCAGGTCAGCAGGCATAACCGTTAATCTCCTTATCCTTGATAGATGACGGCAATCACATTTCGCCATCAATTGATGTGCCAGTCATCGCCCATCGCCCAGGCTGTACGGCCGCTCCCGTCCCTGAGTTTCATAGAGCGGTCGCCTGTCATCTCCATGGCCAGGAGAAAGGGCTTTCCCAGGACTGAGATCAAGGAGCCGGTGACCGTCACCCGGTCTTTGGGAGCGATGCTGAGCCCCTGTTTTGCCATGTAGCCATAGGGCGCCAGGATCGCAGTCACCTGCCCTTGAGGGGTCTTAAGCAGGGCATGGACGCAATAATCCTTGCCGCTGCCGGCAAAAGCTTGCTCCACCCGCACTACTTCGCCCGAGACGGTTCTCACGGTCCCAGGGTTGAACAACGTGCTGTAATGGAGGCGCCTCCCGCTCTGGGCCCATGCTGACGATACCGTGAGCACCAGGCTTAGAAGTCCAATAGCTGTAAGGCCTAATGAACCGAGTTTTTTCATGGTGGCTTCACCTCTCAATCCTGATAATGCGGATAATCGGTTTCCTGCATACATAACAACGCCAAAATGCAAAACCGGCGCTATGAGGTAAATTTTCTTCAGGGGACCAGACCGAAAGTACCGCTGGATCTGGGTCGTTGTAGTGACCAGCCCCCTGGAGACTGACAACAGGCTATGAGGGTCGAGGTGCGTTTCTTCTGGCGGACCAGGCCGGTATCGGTAGACTGATGAGCCCGGAAGCCGATTTGGTAATAAGACTCTTTGGGCCAAACGGAAGAGTGAATTTTTTTCCGAGGGCTTTTTGACTGGGGGGTTACCTTGGCTCCTTGCTCACTGACACCGGATTGAATGGAAAGGCCGATTTTATCCTGCTCCCCCCGGCTTGCCGGAGTTGCCGCGAGGGGTAATCCCTTCGATGCCGATGGGGCTCCCAGACGTCTGTCTTCTCTTAAGCCTATCTCATTAACTTCCGGGGTCACCAGTAGAGGGAAGGCCAAGAGGACCAGGCAGAGGACCAAAAAGACCGGACCACTCCCTTTCCTGAGGGTAGGATCCGAAATGAACTTGGTAAAGAGACCAAGGATTATCTTCCCGTGCAGAATGACGTGCACCAATAGGAGAGATAGGAACAGAAAGGCCAGGTACAGGTGGACCGCCCCCCAAGCGTGACGGTCCAGCCCCAGCCAGGTCAGTTCCATCTGGCGGCCGTATTGCGCCCAAGCTATGCGGCCGGGGATGAGGACATATTTGATGAAGAGACCCAAGCCTGCAAGGGCCATCGTGGTGAGAAACATCGAGGCATCGATGAAAAAATTCAGTTTGGTTTTATCCATGGTTCGGCCCTTTCCCGTAAGGGTTCGGGGAGCAGTTTATGCCCCCCGATCCACGATCGCTTCCCCGGTTAGCGGTTTTGCCGGCCCTGGCCGGCCCAGGCCGGAACGCCGGCTGCATCCCGCAGCTTTAGGACCTGGCCGCCTTTTTTCACTTCCCCGGCAATGATGGTGGGCTGCCCCTCATAGGTTATCCGGGAGCCGGTGACTTCGACCTTATCCCCGGGGGCAAAGGTCATGCCTTGTTTCTCCATGTACCAACTGGGGCCCAGGTGGACTGAAATCGCCTCTTTTTCGGTCTTCAGGGTAAAATGCACCCCGTAAGACATCCTCCTCCCAGGGGTGAATTTGTCCACGCTCACCACTTCGCCGTTGAGGCTTTCCACGGTTTTGGGGTTATACATCCGGCTGTAGGCATCGCCGGCACCCCAACCGCGGCCCTGTCCGCCTCCCGGCCCCATGCCGGGCTGGGCCCAGGCGAAGTTCGCCGCCCCTATGCTGAAGCCCAAAACCGCCACCAGTATCAGGGGCAACACCCGTTTGTGCTGAAACCTCGTGTTCATGTGCTTTTCCTCCATTTTTTGGTTGTGCTGTGTAATGGCCGCGTATTAAGGTAAAGAATCATCCCACAATCTGTCAAAATATGATTTTTAGTAAGTCTATATTGAGCATAGATTTAACTATGAAATAGACCCCAATCGTAACCATAACGCTGCCGCCCAGTCTTTCGATAGCAGATTGCTATTTTCCAAAACCTTCTATTCTTGCTAAGAACCCGGTAAATGTGCCAGCAAGTAATAGTGGTATGCTCCGCCCAAATATGTAAATAAACATCAAAAATATAGCCAAAATAGCATTGCCTTTTGCCGCCAGATACAGTAATACTGCAATGGTTACTGGCATGGTACATGGAGAGGCTGCGATGCCAAAAGGCAGGCCGAGCAGGAAGGCACCCCAACCTCCACTGCTTTTTTCCACCTTCATTTTCCCCATAAAATTAGGACCGTTTAATTTGATTATCTTCAACATCCAAAGTCCCAATACAATGAAAATACTTGAGACAATAACGACAAAAGTCTTTAAGCCGATCGATCCTTTGGCAAAAATAGATTTAGTTTGCAATAATGAGCCCCCGAGGTAACCGGAAAGCCCTCCTAATATCGTTAAGACTACGGCTATGCCTAACACAAAATAGAGAGACAGCAAAAATCCGTGTGACTTGCCGTTGTCGCCATTCTTGCCCACATAGCCTACCACCAGGGCGACTGTCGGCAGATTGCACGGGCTCAAACCGCTCATAAAGCCGAGACCGAAGATAATGGCCAGCACCACCGGGAAGCTGGCATTGACATAAGCATCTAAGGGACTCATGAATTTTTCTCCATATTCGGGCGGTCAGTTGATTTTTTCTGCCGCGAACTTTTGCTCTTCCTGAAGCGCTATCCACCGTTAAAAATTGCAGCTACCCACATACCGCCGGCGGCCTTTCAATCGTAACTGAGTATCCGTGTATCCGGTTGTTATCATATATAACCCTCTTATCATCCTAATCCGGCGCGGTCCATAAAAATTTTTGTAATTTATTTATGGTACGGCTAAAATGATTCCACCCTGCACATTATCTTTCACCCCGTTAACCTTCTCCCAACCCAGCCGGCTGGGAGAAGGGGGGGAGGGGAAAGCAGAAGGGGGCGCCCACCTTTCCCCTCATTAACTCACTATCGGTCCCTGGGGCGACCGTCCGGATCGGGGTCTTTAATCTTTCTTGATTGTTAGGCTAATCCCCGTGGATCGCATATTTAAGAAGAGGGTTTCCAGGTTTGGATTGGTGGTGATAGCCTTGATGAACTGGGGGTCGGGCTTGGGATTCTTCATGTTATCTGCCAGGATCAATCCACCTGGACGGACCAGAGGCAGAAGCTGGTTGAGAAATTCCAGGTTACCCCCCTCCGCATCCATAAACAGTATATCGATGGGCTCCTTCAATTGGGCGACCGTCCGGTGGGCATCGCCCTCAACCACCGTAACTAGGTTCTCCACCCCGGCCCGTTTGAAGTTCGCTCTGGCCAACACCACCTGTTCATGGTCTATTTCATGCGTAACCAGCTTGCCTCCCGTGGCCTTAAGGCCCAGGCACAGCCAGAGGCCCGAGTAGCCGCTCCCGGTGCCGATCTCCACGACATTCTTGGCCTGCGTGGATTCGGCCAGAATCCGCAGTAACCTCCCGTGCATATCATCCGTGACCGGCCCCTCCCTTATGTCATCAAGGACCCTTATTATCCTCATCTCTGAATCGTTTTTGGCCAACAACTCCCGGCCGCCGCATTGAGCCCAGCCCGGGTTGACCACCCCCAGGCTCAGCCCCAAGGCCGCCAGCAGGAGCATAATTACCCAAGTTTTTCTCACAGATTGTTGGTTCATGCTACCTCTCCTGTCGTGCTCGAATATCCGGGTATCCGGTTGTCATCATATATAACCCCTATATCATCCAAATCCGGCGAGGTCGACAAAAAATTTTTGGCGATTACGCACTGTCCCTAACAAACTATAAGAAACTGGATTAGGTGGCTATTTCTTATGGATATATAGTTAGTTAGATGATATGAAGAGGAAGCCGCGGTCGATCCCGGGTAGAGAAGATGCCCACCCAAGGAGGCCAAAATTTCTTCTGACCGGATTTGTCCTCTCGCGGAAGAGGGTTTAAACTCGGGATAAGAGGTTCCGGGCACGATTTGGGCCGGTGGGAGATAGAATGTCGCATAATCCCGGTTGGCAGGATATTATTTGAGGCAGCGCCTGGGAAAAGGCAAACCTGTGAATATATTTTTCAGGCTATGGCCCGTCTTTGCGGTGCTGGTCTCAAATACGCTGATCGCCGCTTTTCTGACTGATTTCACCTTTCTCAGCGGGATGGCCGCGTTATGGAAAGTTCCGGTTCGATATCTTCGCCTATCTCTTTATCTGGCGCTTCCCCTTTTCCTGCTGCCGGTTTTCTGTTTGATGGTGCAGGGGCTCATAAATCGCCGGGAAAAAGGATTGATAGGCACCCAGGATCGGAACCTCGAGATCTCCCGGGGCAAGGCCTGGTTTCTGCGTCCCTTCCAGGGCATCGGCCTATCTTTGCTGTTAGCCGCCAAGTTGCTGGAGGTCCTACAGGGCTACTCCGGGACGCTGTTAGCATCATCTGCAGTGTTGCCACCCGGACAATTCCTGCTGGGCCGCTTTTTCGCGGTCTTAGTCATCGGTATCCTCGTTTCCCTGCTTCTTTCCTTTGTGTGGGCGCTGGATGACCTGGGGGTCCGCTACCGGAACGACCGCACCGGGGAGGTGAGGATGGTGGGCAAATACTTGGGGGCGATCTTGCCCATAGTCTTCGGCTTTTATGGCTTCACCCATATTCTTAAAGATGTCCCATTTCTTCAAGCCGTCTACTATGTTTTTCAGATGGCGGTGGTTCTGTATCCGCCTTTTTGTACGCTGACAGTCTGTCATACCGTCTATCTGCGTAGATATGGCGCACTTCTCTTGAAAAATCTGCAAGTCGCGGCAGTGTAATAAAAATCGTTACCGGTAAAGATCGCTTCTTGGCCCGATAAAAAATTTCGGTTTCCCCCACTCCCGATTGGGCAGGCGGTGCCGTCGGCAAGCCTGCCCTGATAAGTTTTTCGGGTTTTAACCCAGGCATTCCCTGACGATGCGCACCGCCTCCCGGATCATCTGATTAGTATAACCCCACTCATTGTCGTACCAGCTCATGACCTTAACCAGGTTGCCGTCCACCACCTTGGTCATGCTCGGATCCATGATCGAGGCCCGGGGGTCTTTGATAATATCTGAAGAAACGACGGGGTCTTCCGCCACCCCCAGGACGCCTCGATAACGGGGACTGGCCGCTTCTTCCCGGAAGATACTGTTGATTTCCTCCTCCGTGGTCGACCGTGCCGTCAGGAAGACCATGTCGGCCAGGGAGCCCGCCGGAACCGGGGCCCGTACTGCAACGCCGTCGAATTTGCCTTTGAATTCCGGCAAGATTTCGGTGGCGGCAATGGCGGCCCCGGTGGAGGTGGGGACCAGGTTGGCGGCCCCGGCCCGGCCCCGGCGCCATTTTTTGGCGGGCCCATCTACGATTGCCTGGGAGGAGGTGTACGCATGAATGGTGGTCATGATGGCTTTTATTACCCCGATCCTTCTCCCCATAACTTCCATCACCGGGGCGATGCAGTTGGTGGTGCAACTGGCGCTGGACACCAATTCACACGAAGGTCCCGGCACATTGACACAGCACACCACCATGGGGATGTCGCCCTCACCCTTCATCGGCGCCGAGAGGATAACGCGTTTGGCCCCAGCCTGGAGGTGCTTTTCCAGGTCCGCCTCGCGGGTGAAGACGCCGGTGCATTCAAAGACGATCTCCACTCCTAAATCTCGCCAGGGAAGCCGAGCCGGGTCCTTCTCGCTCAGGAATTGATATTGTTTCCCGGCCACCACCAAGTCGCTGCCCGCGATTTCCACTTTTTTGTCATACCTGCCGTAAACGGTGTCATATTTCAGCAGATACACCAGGTTATCCAGGGCCATGAGATCGTTGATCGCCACCAACTCCAATTCCGGGGTGTCCAGAATGATTTTCAGAGCCGCCCGACCGATCCGTCCCATACCGTTAATCGCCACTTTTGCCATGACTCTTCTCCTCTTGCAATTATTTCCATGAAAATTGACTTATTGAAAAAGTAACCATTAGAAATTAAATTGACAATATCCGGTTATCCGTTTATAACGAATTTATGAAAAACGAAGCCCAACTCTTTAAATCCCTGGCTGATGAAACCCGGCTGAAGATCCTCTGGCTGCTGATGGCCGAGAGAGGAACTCTGTGTCTGCGATATCATGGGGGTCTTGGGCATCACCCAGTCCAAGGCCTCCCGGCATCTGCGCTATCTCTATCATCTGGGCTGGGTCACCGACCGCCGGGACGGAGTGTGGATGAATTACCGGCTGAGCGTCCCCCCCGGCAGCCCGGAAGATAAGCAGCTCAAGCTGTTGGCGGACATTCTCAGTTCCAGCCCGGAGGCCCAGGCGCTGCAGAGATCGGTTGGAGCAGTGGCTGGCGGCAAAGGGCAAAGCAAGGACGGCGCCGCCGCCTGTCAGTGCTCCTGAGTCTATTTATCTGGGTCTTTCTTATAAAATCATTTTTTATCTTGACTTACCCGGTTATCCGGTTATAAAGAAGTATTATGAGAGCAGAAGCGCGATTCTTCAAATCCCTGGCGGACGAGACCCGGCTGAAAATTCTCTGGCTTTTGTCAGGGACCGAAGAGCTCTGTGTCTGCGATATCATTGACGTTTTAGGCATCACCCAGTCCAAGGCCTCCCGGCACCTGCGCTATCTCTATCACCTGGGCTGGGTCACAGACCGCCGGGATGGCACTGTGGATGAATCTATCGCTTAGCCGTGACCCCTGGTAGCCCGAGAGAGAAGCTGCTCAAACTCCTGGAGGAAATGTTGGCGCCTCAGCCCGAAGCCCAGGCCTTGCGTGGTCAACTGGCACGTTGCCTGGAGGCCAAACGGCACACCGAAGTGCGCCAAGAGACTGAAATTCGGTCAGAAGAAGTCACCGCCGGAGTTGACGGAAACTTAAAAATTTTTGCCTTAGGATACTTAATAAAACGGTTATACGGGTATCAAAGAGATAGGAGCACTTATGGCCACCACCGTTGCCAAACGTCTGGGGTTCGTGGAGCGCTTCCTGACCCTGTGGATTTTCCTGACCATGGCTGCCGGGGTTGGCCTCGGTTATTTCTTGCCCGAGCTTCACCAAGTTATTGACCTACTCCCAGGTGGGCACCACCAATATTCCCATCGCCATTGGCCTCATATTGATGATGTACCCGCCCCTGGCCAAGGTGCGCTACGAGGAACTGCCCCAGGTCTTCAAGAACTTCAAGGTTCTGGCCCTGTCGTTGATCCAGAACTGGGTGATCGGCCCGATCCTGATGTTCCTGCTGGCCATCACTTTTCTCCAGCGGCTACCCGGAGTACATGGTGGGCCTGATCATCATCGGCCTGGCCCGCTGCATCGCCATGGTCATCGTCTGGAACGACCTGGCCCAGGGCGACACGGAATACTGCGCCGGTCTGGTAGCCTTCAACTCCATCTTCCAGATGCTGTTTTTCTCCGTCTACGCCTATATCTTTGTCACAGTGCTGCCCGCCTGGCTGGGGGTCGCCTCGGGCCTGGAAGTCAAGGTTACCATCCTGCAGGTGGCCGAAAGTGTGTTGATCTATTTAGGCATCCCCTTCTTCGGCGGCATGTTCACCCGCTTCTTCCTGGTCAAACGCAAGGGGCTCAATGGTATGAAGACAAAATTCATGCCCAAAATCAGCCCCATCACCCTCATTGCCCTGCTGTTCACCATCGTGGTGATGTTCTCCTTGAAGGGCGAATATATCGTGGAACTCCCCCTGGACGTGGTGCGCATCGCCATCCCTCTGACTATCTATTTCTTCGTCATGTTCTTTGTCACGTTTTACATGTCGGCCAAGGCCGGGGCGGGCTATCGCATTTCCGCCACCCTGTCCTTTACTGCCGCCAGCAACAACTTTGAGCTGGCCATTGCGGTGGCCGTGGCCGTCTTCGGCCTGCAGTCGGGTGAGGCCTTTGCCGCGGTTATCGGTCCCCTGGTGGAGGTCCCGGTGCTCATCAGCCTGGTGGGCGTGGCCTTAAAGTTCAGACAAAAATATTTCACTCCCTTATGTTGTGCGGATTGTGGCATCGAGGCGACTCAAGCCACTCTCCTGAAGGGGCGGCGCGGGGATCAGGATTTATACGTCTGTCCCACGTGTGCCCATGCCAATCCGCCTCCTCGGGCCGAATAATCCGAGGAGAGAAAGAAGTCTCATTAAACCCAAGAGGCATGCCCATGTTTAAAACTATTGTGCTGGCCACCGACCTGTCGCCCGCCTGGGATGAGATCGTCGCCTGCGCCGGAGAATTCAAGGCCCTGGGGTGTTCCCGGGTGATCTTGACCAACGTCATCGTTACCAAATTCTGGTGGGGTGGGAAGAAATGCTGCGGGCCGATGTCCGACCCAAGCTGGAAGCGCAGCAACGGCAACTGGAAGCCCAGGGATTGCAGGTAGAAGTGGAGATGCCTATCGGCTTGCCGGCCTATTCTTTGAACGACCTTGCCTGTCGCTATGGCGCCGATCTCATCGTGCTGGGCTCCCACGGCACCGCCCTCTGGCGGGAGGCGGTGCTGGGGTGCTTTACCTGTGCGGTGGTGCACCATAGCCAGTACCCCACCTTGCTCATTAACGTGCGGGTTAAAAAAGACCAGGAAGCAGACACCTGCCGCCTGCATTGCGGCTCACTGTTGCGGCATGTCCTCTTTCCTACCGATTTTTCCGAAATTGGAGTGCGGGCCGGTGAATTTGTAGAGAGCTTGGCGACCAGGGGAATAGGCCAGGTGACCCTGCTCAACGCCCTGGACGTGCCCGGAGGAGAGGATGCCTATCCCCCGGGGTACCAAGAGATCGCCGCAGGGGCGGCCCGGGACTTGCTGGGGCAATGGAAGCAACGCCTGCTGCAAGCGGGGATTCCCAGTCAACGAACACTTTGATCCCGGGCATCCCCTGCCCGCCATTCTCCGGCTCCTGGAATCCCAGGACATCTCGTTGATCGTCATGGGCACCCAGGGGAAAGGCTTTATCCAAGAGCTTTTCCTGGGCAGCTTGGCCCATAATATTTCCCGGTTGGCGACGTGCCCGGTGCTCTTGATCCCGCCCGTATCGCGGTAGTTACGGGGGCATGCTTGAGAAGAATTTTTGGTTTCAGACAAAAAGTTCGGCCAGGCGCGCCGGTTTTGCCTCTGGCAAGGGTTTAATATTTTATAAACCGGATACCCGGTTATTAAGTCAGCGAGTCTGACCCTAATCACTCAAATAAGGAAGGGTACCAATGAAATTATGGCGTGGAACTTTTATCGGTTTGTTTTGCCTGGTGGTAGGTTTTCTGATGGTCTGGCAACCTATACCGACCCAGGCGCAGGGTGCGGCTCCGGCCAAAGGCAAGCCCGCGGTCTACGATTTCGGCGCCAAGTACTGCGTCCCCTGCAAGGAGATGCAAAAGGTCGTGGCGGAGTTGAAGCCTCAGTATGGCGACCAGGTGGAATTTCGCATGGTGTATTCGGATGAAGAAATGCCCCTGTTTAAGAAGTATAAGATCGTGGCCATCCCCACTCAGGTCTTTTTCGATGCCTCCGGCAAAGTGGTGGACCAGCATATCGGCGCCTTGCCCAAGGAAGAGCTCATCAAGAAACTGAAGGAATTGAAGTTTATCGCTAATTGAGGAGATCATCCATGGCATGGAGTGAAACCTTGGGGCAGGTCATGCAGACCCGTCCCATCCTGGCCTACGGAGCCAGCTATCTGGGCGGGGTGGTGGCCACCGCCAGTCCTTGTATCTTGGCGAGTATTCCTTTGGTCATCGGCTTCGTCGGCGGTTATGCCGGGGGCAACAAAAAGCAGGCATTTTTCTATTCACTCACCTTTGTGTTGGGGCTGGCCGTGGTGATGTCGATTCTGGGAGCCATGGCCGCCCTCATGGGCACCATGTTCGGCCAGGTAGGTACTTACTGGTATTTCGTGGTGGCGGTCATCCTCATGGTTATGGGCCTGCAGTTGTCCGGCATGATTAATCTCAAACTGGGCGGGGCCTCGCAGAAATTCTTGCCCCAGCGCACCGGCTTGGTCGGCGCCTTGATCTTAGGGGCGCTGTTCGGCCTGGTGCTGTCGCCCTGCGCTTCCCCGGTGTTGGCGGTGATCCTGACTCTGGCCGCGGTCAAGGGTGAGGTGGCTTACGGCAGCACCCTGCTCTTTGCCTACGCCCTGGGGCAAGGCACCCTGATCATCCTGGCCGGAACTTTTACCGGGGTGATCGAGAGTTTCCTGCAATCCAAAGGGGCCAAGTTCGGCACCATCATGCAACAGGTGGCCGGTTTCTTGATCTTCTTTGTGGGGGCCTATATTTTCTTCCAGGGGATTCGCGCCTTGTAAGTTTGAAGTGAAAAGGAAACGTATTTTCCTTCTAAAGGATAACACTCATGAATGAGCAACATCCACAAGAGCAAGCGGTGGCGGTGGAAATCACCGCCGCTGCGACCGAACCACCTATCAATCTCATCGCCAAGATGAAAGCGGCAATCGCTGACCTGTCGGCCAGGCAAATCCTCAAACTGATCTTCCTGGCGTTGGCGCTCATTGCCTGGTACCCGATTTACAGCCGACTGGACCCCTTTTCCACGTGGGCAGCCTATGACGTGTTCCGCATCGCCCCCGACACCCACCTGGGAGACGCCGTGTCCTTCTTGTTCCTGGATATCCCCAAGGTCTTCATGCTATTGATCCTGGTGATCTTTGGGGTCGGCATCCTGCGCTCCTTTTTCAACCCTGAGCGCACCAGAACCATTTTGGCGGGCAAGCGAGAGATTTTAGGCGACGTGTTGGCGGCGCTCTTGGGGGTGGTGACACCCTTCTGCTCCTGTTCGGCAGTACCGCTTTTTATCGGCTTTGTGGAAGCGGGCATCCCCATCGGTGTCACCTTCGCCTTCTTGATCTCGGCCCCCATGGTGAACGAGATCGCCCTGGTACTGCTCTTTGGCCTCTTCGGCTGGCACATCGCCCTGATCTACCTGTCCATGGGGCTGCTCATCGCCATCGTCACCGGCATAGTTATCGGGCGGCTGAATATGGAGCGCCAGGTAGAAGACTGGGTTTATGAGATTCGCATGGGCCAGACCCCAACTCAACTCCAGCAATTAAGCTGGATGGGCCGGGTTGATTACGGGCTCTATCAGGTTAAGGAAATAGTAGGGCGCGTATGGCTCTATATTGTGTTGGGGATAGGGGCGGGCGCCGCCATCCACGGCTACGTTCCCGAAGGCTTCATGGCGTCAATAATGGGCAAACAGGCCTGGTGGTCGGTGCCGGCCGCGGTCGCTATCGGGGCGCCGCTCTACTCCAATGCCGCCGGCATCATCCCGGTGGTGCAGGCCCTGCTGGAAAAAGGCGCGGCCCTAGGCACTGTGTTGGCCTTCATGATGGCCGTCATCGCGCTTTCTTTTCCGGAAATCGTTATCCTCCGGAAGGTGTTGAAGCCCAAGTTGATCGCGGTGTTCGTCGGCGTGGTCGCCCTGGGGATTATCAGCGTGGGCTTCTTATTCAATGCCATTATGTAATAGTAAGATGGGAGGCATGAGAACGTGAATGATCAGAAACTGAAGGATGTCATCAAGGATCGTTACGGCAAGATTGCCCGGGGAGAGCAGACTTTCTGCTGCCCCACCTGCGGGCCGACTATGACCGATCAGTGCCTCGCGGTAGGTTATACCGCAGAGGACCTGAGCTTGGTCCCTGAACTGGCGATTTTGGGAGTGGGCTGCGGCAACCCCACCGCCCTGGCGGACCTCAAAGTTGGTGAGACCGTCCTGGACCTGGGTTCCGGCGCCGGGATCGATGTCTTCTTGGCGGCCCACAAAGTCGGCAAGCCTGGCCGGGTTATCGGCGTGGATATGACCGAGGATATGGTGTCCCGGGGGCAGCAACTGGCCCGGGAGCATGGCTTCGGCAACGTGGAGTTCCGCCAGGGCGATATCGAACATCTGCCGGTGGATTCGGAAAGTGTAGATGTCATCATCAGCAATTGCGTGATCAATCTGACCCCGGACAAGCTGGCGAGCTTCACCGAAATCCATCGGGTACTGAAGCCTGGCGGCCGGATACTTATTTCCGATTTAGTGACGGCGGGCGAGCTGCCGGAAGACGTACGCCAGAGCGCCGCGGCCTGGGCCGACTGCCTGGCCGGGGCCATGGAAAAAGAATCTTACCTGGAAACCATCCGCCGTGCCGGTTTTTTTGGGGTGACCGCGGTTTCCGAGTCGTCCTATGAGGCGCCTGAGATGGATGACCGTTTACGCGGCAAGATCCTCAGCGTGAAAGTGCGCGCCGTCAGGGGTCAATGATGGCGGTAGGAATTGGTGATCTTAAACCCTGCAAGCGCGGTTTTTTTAAATCCGTAGAGGAGAAGCGCTTTTGTCTTTTATATAATTGTTTATCCGGTTATAGTTATATGTATGGTAAGCAAGGAGAAGACCAATATGACAAAAAAAGATTTTGTGGCAGTAAAAATTCTTGAACTTCCGGGCGTTTCAGGAGGATGCTCCTGCGGCACTGTGGCCTGTTCCCCGGAGATGGCTGCGATGTTACAGCAAAAAGTTGAAGAACTCAGGACGGCCCTAGAGGAAGCTTATCCCGGTCGGACCAAGGTGGAGCATGTTAACCTTAAAGACAATCCGGCGGAGAAAGAGAGTGAGATCGGCCAACTCCTGGTCACCAAGAAATATCCCGGCCCCCTGGTGGTGGTTGACGGGGAGCCCAAGTTCGCCGGGTCCATCCAGGTGAAGAAGATCGTCAAGGAAGTGGGAAACCTTTTAGGATAGGAAAAGGAGGCTATCGTGACAGAGTTTCTGGAAACCACATATGAGAAGTTCATCTTCAAGGTGAAGGTGGGCTTTCTGTATAGCCTGGAAGAATTTTGGGCCAATTTTCAGAATGGCGCGGCCACCGTAGGACTTACTGACTTCATGCAAAAGGCCAAGGGCGACGTTGCCTTTTTGGAGACGGTGGAGGCAGGCACCGAGGTCAGGCGGGGTCAGGAGATCGGCAAGATCGAGACCATCAAGGCCACCTTCAGCATTATCTCCCCGGTATCCGGCAAGGTGGCGGGGGTCAACCCCGAGATCGATGCCAGCCCCTTCCTGATCAACCAGGACCCTTATGGGGCCGGCTGGATTTACCGGATTGAACTCACTGATCCTGAGGGAGACAAGTCCTCGCTGCTTCAGGCCCAGGATTATTTTGAATATATGAAAGACAAAGTCGCCCAGGAGGCGAAGAAACTTTATGGGTAAGAAGCATAAAAAGGTGGTAGTGCTCCCCTGCAGCGGCATCGGCAAGGTATACGGCGCCGTGGCTCGGGAGATCGCCTATGAGCTGGTGGAAAAGGTGCGGCCCGGATTGGCTACCCTTACCTGCCTGCCGCTCCTGGTGATCAACGATCCCGAGGCGGTGGCCCTGGTGACGGAAAACCCGGTGATCACCATCGACGGCTGCCCCAAGGAATGCGCCAAAAAGAGCGTCGAGGCAGTGGGCGGCCAGGTAGCCAAGGCCTATGAGGCCATCAAATTTTACAAAGAACACAAAGACCTTAAGCCGGAAGGCATTGCGGAAGTTAATGATACCGGCCGGAAGCTGGCGCAGGTGGCCGCGGCAGAAGTAGCCCAGGAAGTGGATAAGCTGGCCGCTGGGGAGGATGACTGATGGACATCCAGGTCATGAAAGTGGGCGTGGTTTCCTGCAGCGGCGAGGAAATTCCCGAGGGCACCCTGTGCCGCCTGGCCTGCCGCAAAGTGCTGGACGAACGCCCTGGCGAAAGCGTCACCATCTGTCTGCCCCTGTTCATCGCCGGGGGCGAGGAAGAGCGCACCTTTGCATCCAACTACCCCACTATTACGGTGGACGGCTGCGACAAGATGTGCGCCGCCAAGGCCACCGAGATGTTATCGGGCAAGCCTGCCAGGTCGCTCTCCGTCCCCGCAATTTTGAAAAAGCACGGCTTGAAATCTCCGGACAAGCTGCGCCACTTCGGGCCGGAGGAAGAAGCCGCGGTCAAGGCCGTGGCCGCGGAAATCGCCAAGACGGTGGACGAGGTGCTTGAGGGAGATTAGGCGTTGATAACCGACATCCGGATGCGGGTAAAGGGAATGATTCAGCGGGGCGGCTTCACCTGAATGGGCTGCCCCGACGCGGTGCGCGCCGAACTGCTCAACGTCAAAGGGGTGCTGGAAGTGACCTATAACCCCGAACCAGATTTGTTCTCCGTGCGCTTCGAATCCGTTCTGACGAGTTTGGAGACGATTTTTAGCGCCGTATTCCTTGCGGGCAAAAAAATGGGACAGGAATATTTCCCGGAAATCGTCACCTCATCCCCTGATGCCTGATCCAAAGAGGAACTCTGAATGGCTGTATATAAAAATAAAGTGGAATGGCGGGGTGAACACCTCGGGTATACCTGGTTGCAGAACGGCGTGGCAATGGAATTTTCCGCCCCGCCGGACCTCTTCGGCAAGGCGGGCGTGCTAACCCCCGAAGACGCCTTTGTGGCCGCGGCCAACACCTGCTATTTCATGATGGTGGTTTGGGCTGCGGAGCGCTTCAAGATGGACCTGGTGTCTCTTTCTATCGATGCCGAAGGCGAGGTAGAGGAGCACCTTGACTGCACCTCCTGGTTCAAGCGGGTGACCTTTTATCCCAGGATCGTGGTCAAAGGCAAATCCACAGAGATGGTGCAGCGGGCTCTGGACATGGCCATGAAGTATTCCACCATCAACCAGTCCTTCAAGTCCGAACTCGTCATTAAACCGGACATTGTGATCCAATAGGAAACTCCCAATGCCGGAAACATACGACATCGCCTTCCTGGGAGGCGGCCCGGCGGGCTACCAGGGCGCTATCCGGGCGGCCCAACTCGGAGCCCGGGTGGCCGTGGTGGAGGAAGGCTTTTTAGGCGGCGTATGCCTCAACTGGGGCTGTATCCCCACCAAGACGGTGCGGGCCTCCGCCGAAGTAGGCCGGGCCATGCGCCGGGCAAAGGAATTTGGCTTTCAGGCCGTGGAGGCAAACCCTGACATTCAGGCTATCATCGCTCGGAAAGAGCGGGTGGTTTCGGGACTGCGCCGCAGCATCGCGGGCCTTTTCCAGGCACAGCGCATCTCCCTGGTGGAGGGTAGAGGCCGGTTAATTGCCCCCATGAAAATTGAAGTGGAGTGGGAAGGACAGATTAGCCTCATAGAGGCTGCCAAAGTGGTGATCGCCACCGGCTCCCGCCCGGCCCGCCTGCCCCTGTTTCCCCAAAGCCCCCGGGTCTTCCTGGCCGACGAAATCCTCACTATCGACTACCTGCCCGGGCACCTGCTGGTAGTAGGCGGCGGCGCCGTGGGAGTTGAGATGGCCGCCATTTTCCGGGAACTGGGCTCCCAGGTTAGCCTGGTGGAAGCTCTGGACCGCCTGCTGCCCTACGACGACGCGGAGATGGGGGAATATCTCACCAGCGTGCTGAAGCGGCGCAAGATCACGGTCAAGTGCGGCGTTCAAGTAACGGAAGCTACTGCGGCGGGAGAGCAGTTTACCGTCCGGCTCGCCGATGGCACTGAGCTTAGCCCGGACACCATCCTGCTGGCGGTAGGTAGACGCTTCAACACTGAGGGCCTTGGTCTGGAAGAGCTGGGTGTCGATCTGGATAAAAGGCGCATCGTAGTGGATAGCCACATGATGACCAGCGTACCCGGTATTTATGCTGCAGGCGACGTCATCGGCGGCTGGCTGCTTGCCCACGTGGCGTTTGCCGAAGGCATCTGCGCCGCGGAGCACGCCCTGGGGCTGGGAAGCAAAATGGACTATGAAGTTGTACCTCGTTGCACCTTCACCCTGCCGGAGTACGCCGCCGTGGGGGTCTCGGAAGAGGAAGCCGAGGCCAAATACCCCGTCAAGGTGGCCCGTTTTCCCTTCAAATCTTTGGGGATGGGCCAGTGCCTGGGGGAGATGGAAGGTCTGGTGAAGATCATCGCTCACGCTCAGACTGACCAGATCCTGGGAGCCCACATCATCGGCCCCCACGCCGCGGATATGATTCACGAACTTGCCTTGGCCATGCGGGGGGGACTCACCAGCCGGGTGATTATGGAGACCATCCACGCCCACCCGACCTTGTCCGAAGCGATCCTGGAAGTGGCCCAGGCCCTCCACGGTCAGGCTATTCACCTGCCTCCCCCAGGAGGCGCTTGATGTCTCAGCCGGCGCCGGAGTGGCTCATCGCCGAAGTGCGCCGCGCCAAACGGGGCACCGGGGCCGAGATGGTGACGCAAACTAGCGACCTGCTGGCTCGGTTGCACTTGCCCACGGTATGCGACAGCGCCCGCTGTCCCAACCGGGGCGAGTGCTTCTCTCATCACACCGCCACCTTTCTCATTTTGGGCGAGGTCTGCACCCGGGGCTGCGCCTTTTGCGCCGTGTCCAAAGGCAAACCGCTGCCGGTGGAGGCGGATGAGCCCCAGCGGCTGGCCCAGGCGGTATCCGAGTTGGGCCTGCGCCACGTAGTCATCACCTCGGTGACTCGGGACGATCTCCCGGACGGCGGCGCGGCATACTATGCCCGGGTGGTGGAAGCCGTGCGGGAGCAGTGTCCCGGCGTCCGGATAGAACTCCTGGTGCCGGATTTCCGGGGTTCCAAGGAAGCGCTGACCACCGTGCTGGCAAGCGAGCCGGATATCCTGGCCCACAACCTGGAAACCGTGCCCCGGCTCTATCCCCAGGTGCGGCGAGGCGCTGATTACGAGCGTTCCCTGAAGGTCCTGGAGCAGGCCAAGGAGCTTTCCCCCAAAATCATCACCAAATCCGGCCTGATGCTGGGTCTGGGAGAAGAAGCACCAGAAATTGAGGCAGTACTATGGGACTTGCGGCACGTGGCTTGCGACATGCTTACCATCGGACAATATCTATCCCCCTCCCTCCACCATGTCCCGGTGGCCCGCTATGTGAACCCGAATGAGTTTGTTTCCTGGCAGCGGCAAGCTCTATTTCTCGGTTTTAAAAGCGTGGCCGCCGGGCCCTTGGTGCGCAGTTCCTACAAGGCGCCGGTCTTTTTTGGGGAAATCCGATGAACGCCTGGCGTTTTCTGGATACCGGGGCAATGTCCGGCGCGCTCAACATGGCCGTCGATCAGGCTATCCTGGGTCTCCATGCCAACGGCAAATCGCCGCCGACCCTGCGTGTCTATCAATGGACCCCACCCGCCGTGTCCCTGGGTTTCTGCCAGAAGAACCACAATTTAGATATGGCAGCCTGCCGGCGCCTGGGTATTGAGGTCGTCAGACGGCCCAGCGGCGGGCGGGCGGTGTTGCATTTAGGGGATCTCACTTACGCGGTTATCGCGGGCACTGCCGATGGGATACCCTCTGCGGTCACTGCGGCTTACCGCCTGATCTGCGACGGCTTGTTGCAAGGCTTCCGCCTGCTGGGAATCGATGCTGCCATGGGCCGCGGCGTCATCAAACCGCCGCAGCAGGACATCTGCTTTCTGAGGGGGACATTAGGTTCTATTATGCATCGGGACAGGAAGTTCGTGGGAAGCGCCCAGACCTGGCACGCCTCCTCCATGTTGCAACACGGCTCCATCATTTTAGTGCCGCAGATCGAGGCATTGGTGAGTTTATGGCCGGGGAGCGCCGATTCCCCGGCGGAGTTGCGAACTAAGCTGGAAGGTCGAATCATCTCGCTCCAAGGGATCCTGGGGCAGCTACCCGAGATAAAAGAAGTGAAAGCCGCCATTCGGGAGGGCATGGCTCAGGCACTGGGGATAAGGTTTGACCCGGGGGAACTTACGCCTGGAGAATGGACCCTGGCCAAAGACATGGCAAATCAGGAGGACGAAAGGAATCCATGCCCGACGAGGATATTACCCAAATCTCCCTCGGCAAATTCCGGGTCGGTATTACCGGTCTAAAAGCCGCCATTGAGGAAGCGAAATCCTGGCGGGGGCGTCCCGAGGAAGAGATCGCCCAGGCTTTGCTTGCCAGGGTCAAGTCCAGGAACTACATCCCCGCCTCCGCCCAGGAGGAGTATAAACGGGCTTTCTGGCGGGAATTTAAAAAGGCCCTGGGCGAGAAAGTGGAAGAGGAGAGAAGTGGCTTGAGCATCAAGATTCTCGGTCCTGGCTGCCCGGCTTGCGAGCGACTGGAGCAAACTGTCATGACAGTGCTGGCGGATCTGGGCCTCCCGGCAGAGGTGGAGCATGTCCGGGATATAAAGGACATCACCGCGCTGGGGGTGTTTGGCACCCCGGCGCTCCTGATCAATGACGATGTTAAAGCTGTGGGGAATATGCCCTCCAGGGAAGCGTTGAAAAAATGGCTACAAGAAGCTGCTGCACCACCAAGGTGAGCAGGGCGGACCTCTATGAAGAAAAACAGGGTCATGGTCTTTGTGCTCCTTGCGTTGGCTGCATTATTGCTGCAGGTAATTCTGAGCCTGGGGAAGCCGGATGGACCAAGCAAAAGTTGTTGCCCCCCGGCCCTTAATTTTTTCACCAATAATCCTTCAGAGAGCCAGAGGGAAGGCAGCCGCTGAGATTTAAATTTTGGAATTCAATAATTAACGAAACCGCTTGCGGATCAGATTTATGATCTAAATCTGGCGGGGGCAAAATTCAT
Source organism: uncultured delta proteobacterium (assembly GCA_963841475.1). Classification (GTDB taxonomy): domain Bacteria; phylum Desulfobacterota; class Desulfobaccia; order Desulfobaccales; family 0-14-0-80-60-11; genus 0-14-0-80-60-11. The sequence continues at coordinate 439,734 of CAWJCT010000004.1, read as the reverse complement.
GGTCAGGGGGGAATTTTTCATAATGGTTCGTAAATCCGCTCTTTTTTTCAGCCTGTTCCTGGCGTTAGTCATCAGCAACGTCACGATTTCCCAGGCCGATCAGCGCCAGCTGGCCCAGGTGGTTTATATCACCCTGAGCAAGGCCTGCAGCTGCACCTTGGAACTCTGTCAAGCCGGGAACATTATCGTGGGCAATGTCTTTAGCGGCGAGAGAAAGGGGCTTCTGAAACGCATCGATTATTCCACGGATAAAGAAGCCGCCAGGGTGTATATCAAGCCGTATGGTATTACCCAGGCGCCAGCCATCTTGTTTCTGGACAAGCAGGGCAAACTGCTGTGGATGGCCTTGGGGGAACTCTCGGAAAAGGATATTCAGGAGAAACTGCGTGTTTTAGGTAATTGAAGCAAGGCGCCGGGAGGCTCGACTCCAAGCGCTGAACTACATTAAATTAAGTGATTTATGCAGATGACTTAACCAAAAAATTAACCAGGGGAGGATACATGATGAAAAGGAAAATCGGTGTTGCTGGTATTGTAGTCCTGGCGATCTTGGGTGCGGCGGTGCTGACCAACGCGGCAGCCACCCAGGTGAGCCAGGTGGTGTATATCACCAAAAGCAAAGCCTGCGGCTGCAGCGCCAAAGCTGTCCACGACGCGGATGCGTTGGTAAACCGGACTTTTACCGGGCCGCGGCAGGCCTTGCTGAAACTCATTGATTACGACACCGACCGGCAAGCCGCGGTACCGTATATCGGCGAATATCACCTCATCCAGTTGCCAGCCCTTATCTTTCTGGATGGTCAGAAGCACATGCTCTGGATGGCCGTGGGTGAGGTGGCGAAAGAGGACGTAGCCGCAAAGCTCTCCCAATTCGGCGGCTGAATCACTTGAAAAGGAGAGGAAATACCATGAAAAAATTACAGGTCTTGGGCCCGGGTTGCCCCAAATGCGTGGAGTTGGCCAAGCGTACGACAGAGGCGGCCAAAGCTCTCGGTGGGGACTTTGAGGTGGAGAAGGTGAGCGAACTGAGCAAGATCATGGCCTTCGGTATCTTTACTACCCCAGCCCTGGTGGTGGACGGTGAGGTCAAGGTGGTGGGCCAGGTGCCCAGTGTGGATGAAATCAAAAAAATGATTGGCTAACGGAGATAAGGGTCGCACCTCATGCTGAAAGTCTTGTTTCTCTGCACCGAAAACGCCTGCCGCAGCCAGATGGCGGAAGGTCTGGTGAATCATGATCTTGCCGGGCAGGTTAAGGCTTTTTCCGCGGGGGTGCGGCCCAGCCGGGTCAACCCCCGGGCTATTAAGGTCATGGCCGAACTGGGCATCGACATCAGTCATCACCGCTCGAAGTCAGTAGACGACTTGGCCGGGGAGCAGTTTGACCTGGTGATCACCGTCTGTGATCGGGCCCAGCAGCAATGTCCCATCTTTCCGGGGGAAACTGAGGTCATGCACGTGGGCTTCCCGGACCCAGCCAAAGCCACCGGTTCCGAAGCGGAAATCATGGCCATCTTCCGGCAGGTGCGGGACGCCTTGCGGGAGCAACTGGTGCCCCTGCTCCGGGAGAAATCCCCAAGGAAAAATTGTTGAGCACCACTTCAAATATGCCTCTTCATTGCGCAGAGAGACCGCTGGAATCGGCGGCTGATCAAAAAGTGGTTGGAACTGGCCTTGCGGCATGCATCTGCCAGCATGGGCCGGAGGGTCACCAGGTTTCGGGAGCCCACCCCGCTACCCCAAGAATCCGGCGGCTTTCTCAGGTTCCGGCAATCGGCAGTATTTTCCGATTCTCAGGCTGGTGGCTGGTTTTCCTTGGGATCTATGCCAGTTCCTCGGTGTGCGTCTTCTGAGGCACTCCCGGCTGCCCGGTGGGCGGCAGCGCGGCGGCCGTTATGGGCGGGGTATTCGGCGCCATCATGACGTATGGCAAAAATACCGCAACTCGTCTGCGAGGATGGCTGTGCGGTTTGAATAGAAGTCAAAAGGCCTAAGATGTTACTGGACCGGATTGAAAACTTTGAAATCTTCCGTCCAAAAATGGACTCCACCAAGGAAGTCCTGCACGCCATCGCCACGTTCACGGCCGATATCTCTCCCGCCTTTCCTTACGTCAATGCCGAATTAGGTGGCTGGGACTATGATCAAACCAACCAGGTGCTCTTGCTCAAGCTATCGGACGGCAAATGGATCACCCTGCACCCCCAAAAAATCGCTATCCGGGGGGCCAGGGACATGGAAGAGGCTAGGGCCCTGCTTGCCTGGATTCAGGCCCAGATCAACGACATCTATGCACGCCGGGAAGCCATCACTCCTCGCTACGTGAGTCAAGCCGGCCTCAAGGTCATAGAAATTTTGCGACTGCTCCCCATGACCAACTGCAAGGTCTGCGGCTATGCCGCGTGCATGGCCTATGCCGCGGCCCTGAGGGAGGGCGAGATTTCCCTGCAGGCCTGCAAATCTCTGTGGGAAGAAAAATACCAGGAAAAGCGGGAAAAGCTCCAAGCCTATCTCCAGAGCTATGGCTGGCGGGCCCTGGATGAATTTTAAAGCTCCCTTGAGTCAGGAGCCAAAACCCCGGGAGGCAAAATGTTACTGGAGCGAATCAGAAACTACGAGATCTTCCGACCCAAGTGCGACTATACCAAGGAAATCCTGCATGGCCTCGCCACCTTTGACACGGACATCTCTCCGGTCTTCCCCTACCTGAACGCCGAACTGGGAGGCTGGGACTATGATCAGCGCAACCAGGTGCTGATGCTCAAGCTCTCTGCCGGCAAAGGGTTCACCATGCAGTCACATGAGATCGCCGTTAAGGGAGCCCTGGATATCGAGGAAGCCAACGCTATGCTTGCGTGGATCAAGGGTCAGATCAACCAGGTCTATGAGCGCCGCGAGGAGATCGCCCCCCGCTACACCGGGCAGGCCGGGCTCAAGGTTATGGACATATTGAGGCTGCTGCCCATGACCAACTGCAAGGCCTGCGACTACGCCACCTGCATGGCCTATGCCGCGGCTCTCAGGGAAGGAGAGATTCGCCTGGAGGATTGTCCTCCGTTAGGGGAAGAGAAATTCCGGGAAAAGCAGGCAAAGCTTCAGGCCTATCTGGAAAGGTTCGGCTGGCGGGCCCTGGATGCGGAATAGGAGAAAGGAGATCAATGTATATCAATAAATCGGCTTATCGGGCGTTGACCTTGATGTTGTTACTGCTGGGCGTGCCGCTGGCAGCCATGGCCACTCTCGGGCCGAAAGCCCAGGTCCCCGAGACCACCCATGATTTCGGCGAAGTTTTTGAAGACGTGAAGCTGACCCACACCTTCATTATCAAAAATATCGGCGACGCCCTGCTGGAGATCAAGGATATCGACTCCGATTGCGCCTGCACCGCGGCCGACTCCGACCGCCGCATCCCGCCCGGCGGACAGGGCCGCATAACCCTGACCATCGCCCCTTACTCGGTGCTCCGGCAATTCACCAAAAAGACCAAGGTGTTCTTCAATGACCCGGATCATTCCCAGGTGCTCTTGACCCTGCAAGGCTACGGCAAGCCTTTCATTGAGATCCAACCCAGTCATATCATCCGGTTTCGAGGCAAGCCGGGAGAGGAACTCCATGACCAGGTGCGGTTTATTTCTCACCTCCCGGTCCCATGGGAGATCAAGGAATTTAAGACCAATATCCCCCAATTCATCGACGTGAACATCAAGGCCGAACAACCAGGCAAGATTTACGTGGTGGAGGTCCGCAACAAGCGGCAGGAAGCGGGCAATTATGCCGGCGTCATTGAACTGTTCACTACTTCGGAAAAGCGGCCCCGCCTGATCATGCGGGTATTCGGCGAGCTTGCCCTCCCCTCGGCACAAGGCCAGTGATCCGGTATCAATAATCCCCAAGGGGGGAAGATGCGAAAGACCAATTTTAGTTTCATGGCGTTAGCTATCAGCCTGATGTTGGCGTTCACTTGTTCCTGTGGCAGCGGCGAGAAACCGCCGCTCCTGGATCGAGAGACCATAAAGAGCTGGCTCTCCAACCCCGAAGTAATAATTCTGGACGTCAGAGCGCCCAAAGATTGGAATCCCAGCGATAAGAAAATCAAGGGCGCGGTGCGCCAGGACCCTGATGAGGTCACCATCTGGGCTGCCAACCTGCCCAAGGACAAGAAAATCGTCCTCTATTGCCAGAAGGAAGGCACCATCATCCGGGTGGCGAGGAAATTGAACGACCTGGGCTTTAAGCAGGTTTTGGCCCTGAAAGGCGGCTGGAGCGAATGGGATAAAGCGGGCTACCCCACCGAGCCCAAATGAACGTGGGCACTGTCGTAGTAGGGTTCCCTGCCGTTTCCGGGTTCACCATTACCGGGCCGTGCCGGCTTGGAGTTGTTAACCCGCAAATAGTGCCCGGTCATCAGTGTTTTTAGATACCTGGGGAAAATTAATCTGTTACCGATATTGCACTGCCGTTATCTTCAATAAGATTGATCCTGCGTCGAGCATACACCATTCAAACGGCCATTCGTGATTTCCCTTCCATTTCATATCCCGTATTTGCAACGCATATCCATTGGAGCAAAAAGTAGCGATGACGCCCCATTCAGCCTGTGCCACTCTGCAGAGTAGGAATTGCTTACCCCACAAAACTGTCACCCCGGGATCCGACTACTTCCGGAGCCTCAGCTTCCACCGCGGACCAGTTGATATTCTGGAAAAAGGCCTGGATGTAATCTCCCCGCTTTAGCCCGTAATCGGGCAGGTAGGCGTGCTCGAAGACGTCCATGATCAGGAGGGGGTTTCCGCCTGCCGGGTGTCCCACGTCGTGCTCATTGATCCAGACATTGATGAGCCGACCGTTTTTGGGGTCTTCATAGAGCGCGACCCGCCGCGCCGGTTTTTGCGGGGTAAAGCCCCAGCGTTTGAGATAGCGGCCTACGGTCCAGACCGACAACTGTATGCCAAAGCGGCGTTTAATGAGGAGCCCCACCGCTTCCCGGGTCCAGAGGTAAAAAGGCAGTTTGAGTTGTTCCGGATGATGATCGATGACCGTCTTGGCGATTTGTGCAGCCTGCCAAGGCAGGAGTTTTCCTCCTTTCGGGCGACCTTTCCGTTTCGATTTCAGGGCTTCTGTGCCCTGAAGGCGATAGGCTTTAACCCAGACACAGATGGTTTGCGGTGTAACTCCAAAGAGCTGGGCAACTTCTTTTTGCTTTTTACCGTCCAATACCGCTTTCACGGCTAATTGGCGGAGATGTTCTTGCGCAGATGATGATATGGAGCGAGCATCTACTTTTTTCATGCAATATCTATAGCATATGTACCTAAATAAGTTAAGCTATTTATTGCACTGAGTAATAACTATTAGCCCCCAATGAGCGGACAGCTCTCACGAAGGCCTTGGTACCCTCTCGGGCAGGGTATGCCCTTGAGACCGGTCCTCCTTGCGAGGGGCGATAATTGAAAGGTAGCAAGATCGTGTGGTCGGATGACCAATAGAGATCAAAACGGGCATAGGTATCACGGGAACGCTTGGGCATCAGCAGTTTGAAGACTGTGGCGATCTCGAGTTCTTCAGGTCTGGGTAGACGCCAATCCGCATGGCTACCCAGCTGCAGACTCTGACAGTACTTCTGCGCCTCCTCGAATGTTACCTCTTTGCCATTATCGCCCTTTTGCCACATGATTTTCCGAACCGTATCAGTAACCGTGCCATCGCCGTTATCCACAAACCTTGCCGCTGCTGAGGCGGCCAGAGGTGACTGGCCAAGAAGCGGCAGAACCAAGGCTATGATGAGGAAGAATTGCCAATTATGTCGCATCGTTACATCTCCTTTTTCTTCTTAACTCGTCCGAACCCTTCCCGACCACGGAAACCTACACCTTGCAGGATCCACGTGCCCCTCCGAGCAGAAGCTTAGCGATAAGCCAGGCTATTGCGTAAAGCAGGCCGAGCAGGACGACATCCGTCGGGCCGACGGGCAAATCCCATTGATATGCGACCCAGAAACCGAGGAACGCGACCACGCCACCCATCAAAGAGGCCAGCACCGCAAACTGGCGCATATTGCGGGCGAACAAATGCGCCGTCAGCGCGGGGATCAGCAAAAATCCGAACGCAATCAGCGGCCCGACACTGAGCACTGCCATCGAGACGGTCAAGCCGATCAACAAATAGAGGAGCACGTCCCAGAAAACTACGTTCTTGCCGAAGGGTAATCGCCATCTCGCGGTCGAACGAGACCAGGAGCAACTCCTTGTGGAACAATCCTAACGCTACAAGGACGACCATGAGCATTGCCGCCGTCAGTGCGAGATCGAAATTGGAGATGGTGATGACCTCCCCTTTCAACAGGTCGAGCCAGCCGATCTCGCCGTAGGGATTTTTGCCAGCAACAATATGCTCAAGGCGGCAGCCACGACGTACGCGGTACCGAGTCGGCCTTCGGGCTGGCCGCGTCCGCGTCGTTCCAGAAACGCCAGCACCAGGATTGCGGCCAGCGAAAAGGTCATCGAACCGACAAAGGCAAGCGCATGGGCGCTGTGGGCGCCATGGTCACTGGAGTTGAATCCCGAACCACAAGGGCAGGGAGAGGGCGATAGCCACGCCCGTCGAGGAGATCTGCGGCAGTGCAACGCCCATGAACACCAACCGGCGCATCACGAGAAACACTCCGACGAGCGGGCAAGCGAAGCCGACCAGCACGCTGGTATAAACCGAGTTGCGCAGGAGAAAATCGGGCGAGAGAATCTGACGTAGCGCTTCCATATCAACCGATCCCCATTTCAAAAATCTCCGCCATCCGTTCGGGCGTGAGCAGTTCGTCTACGCGTGCCGTGAAGCATCTTGCCCTGGTGCAGCCAGATGACCTGCTGGGCATGATGGCGCACCAGCGCAAAGTCGTGCGTGACGAGCAGGACCGTGATCTTTCTTTCCTTGTCGGATTTGCGCAATGAATTCGAGCACCGCATGCGTCGCCGCAGTGTCGACGCCGGCGGTCGGTTCGTCGAGCACCAGGACGTCTGGCCGCGTCGCCAGTGCGCGGGCGATGAGCACGCGTTGTTTCTGGCCACCGGAGAGTTTGGCAAACCGCTGGTGAGCAAACTCTTCAGCACCCGCCGCCCGCAAGCATTCACGGGTGAAGGCGCGTTCGCTTGGCGGGACAAAACGCCCCGGACGGACGCGCCCATACACGCCCATCAGGGCAACCTCGAACCCCGTCAGCAGATATATCGGATCGAACTGCGTGGATTGCGGGACGTAACCGAACACCGAGCGGTGCGCCCGTGGGTGCGGCGGCAATGATGCGACCTGCGATTGGCGGGAGCAGTCCAAGCAAAGTCTTGAGCAGAGTCGATTTGCCCGAACCGTTCGCGCCGAGAATGGCGGTGAAACTGGCCGCGGGCAATGGAGAGCGAAATCCCGGACAAGCACGGGCTGGCCATTGTAGCCGATGCTCAGGTTGTCCAGTGTGATGAGGGCTTCATTCATATGCATATTCGTCTGATAGGCGGGCCCACCTCGGGAACAATAGCCTCAGGCGGACCCGCTCTACGGGGTTTATTTTTTTGCCTGTGCGGCAGCTGACCATGGTGTGGACGATATAGTCCATCATCTTAATGTAAGTTTCCGTGTCCGGCACGCCGCCCGGCATGATCGGCAGTTTTATCAGGGTGGCGCCGGTCTGTGCCGCGATGAGACTCGGCACCTTTTCGGGAAACTGCGGCTCGCGCACGACGATGGCACGTGCTCGGCCTTCATCGTGGTGATCAAGTTCCTCAATGTGACGTGCAGTCGGGTCGATCCCCGGCCTCAGTTCAATCGTGCCGATATAGTCCATGCCGAAGCGCTGCCGCGAAGTAGGGCCAATGCTCGTGATAGGATACGAACTTCACCCCTTTGAGCGGTTGGCCTTCCTGTTTCCACTCGGCAATCTTGGCATTGAGTTTGGCGAGATAGGCATCGCGGTTGCGCGTGAATTCCGCTTGATACTGCGGGGCGAAGGCTACCAGGGCTTTGTAGATGTTCGCGATCGCGGTCTTCGCCAACACCGGATCGAGCATGTAGTGCGGGTTGCCGTAGGGATGAACGTCGCCTGCGGTGTGATCGGTTGACTTGGGCACATCCCGGGGGATGATGCCCTTCGAGCAGTCCACGTAGCCGGGCTTGCCTGTCTGAATGCGCGGATTCTTGCTCGCCTCCATGCAAGCCGGGCAGGAAGGCGTGCTCGCAATCCAACCCGACCAGGATCAGCAGGTCCGCCCGGTTCAGCATCGGCACGAAGCTCGGTTTCATCGGCACCCCGTGCGTGTCTTCGACGCCCGTGGCCAGGCTGTGAACCTCGACCTGGTCTCCGCCGATGTTGCGCGCCAGGTCCGCCAGGTCAGTCAGCGTGGTGACGACGCGGATTTTGGCCGCGTGAGCCGGTATCGCCCCAAAACAAAAGACCCCAACAAATAGGCATGATCCACGATAAATGAATAGTTTCGATTTCATGTTCGATTCCTCCTCTTCCAGGTTAGCGTTCCTGCCAGCCATGCGCGTGTGAGCCGATGATCCAGGCCCATTGCAGAGTAACCATATTATCGTCGTGCGGCCGGTACCACGCCCGGGCTTACGTCCTGAAACCCGGGAAAGAAAATCTGCCCGTAGGGTTGGTATAGGTGTATTGCAGGCGCAGCTGATTCCAGTGGCTGGGGGACCAGGTGATATACGGCGAGTAGGCGTAGGTTTGCTGGTGCTTGTCCTGGGCGTTCTGCAGCCATTGAAACTCAAACCCGGCCGTCCACTCCCGATGGAACTGGTATGCGAGATACGAGTACAGGCCATAGGAGCCGAATGTTGCGGCTGGGCAAGAGGGTGCCGTCCGGTGGCTGTAACGTCATAGCGGTTGTCGCTGAAGAGCACTTCCGTGCCCCAGGTGAGGCTTTTGAACTGGTTGTTACGCAGCGGCTGGTAGCGCAGCATCACGTCCACTCCCGCCACGCGGCGCTCGCGTTCCGTGATCTGTGTTGCCGTCGGGTAAAAGAAACACGCCGCCACGGTCTAAGCGTGTTGGGATTGAACAGCCATGAAATGCCAGGTTCGAATGAGATATTCGGGTGTCAGGTCAAAATATGTGGACAAGCGGCCCCAAAAGTTAAATCCGGTGAATTGGCGGAAATCCCCGACATTGTTAGGTGGACTCGCCGAACTCATTACCCACGCCGGCGGTCAGGCTCACGTAATGCGACAAGCGGCAACAGCCAGTTGACCTGGGCCCCGTCGGTCCGCGATTCGCCGCCGATGTAATGATCGAGCACCAGCGGCCGGTTCACGAAAGGCAGTTCATGATCGTGGATGTAGGACAACCGGCCGAACTCGCCGAAGAACCGTCCTGCCTTGACCGTCAGGTTCCAGGGCAATGAGGTCGTAACGATTGCCGCCTCTTCCAACCCCGACGGTGGCCTCGCCGGTAACCGGGTCGGCAGAAGCGTTGAGCACCGCATAAGCGCGCGCAAACGGATCGACCGATGCGGCCAGGTTCAGTTCCATCGAACGTTGGAAGACGTCGAAACCGCCAGGCCTGATGTCGGCTCCCGGGAACGGGTAAGTAAACTTGGCTGGCTGGCTGCGATAGCCGAAGAGCGTCTCACCCACGAACCCGATGGAAGGATTGAACTTGCTGAGAAACTCCTGCTTTTGCGCTTCGGCTACCTGGCCCACCTGCTCCTTCAACTCCTGTACCTGTTCCTGCATCTCCTCGGTGGCCGCCGCCTGAGCCGTCGTGGCAGCCGCAGGCTGAGCAGCGGGTTGAGGATGCTTGACTTCTGCCTTAGCCGTCTCGGCTTTGACCGGCTCCTTGGCTACCGGGGCCGCGGTGGTAGCTTTTTGCACCGCGTCGAGACGGCGTTCCAGTTCCTCAATCTTCTTATTTTTTGCAGAAACCTCCTTATGCAGTTCTTTCATTTCTTTTCTAAGCTCTTCAATGGCTGCGGCCTGATCCTGGGCCAGGGCCGTACCCCTTGTGACTCCGCAGACTGCCAGGCACAATAGGACAACTATAGCTGGTCGAGTCATAGGTCTCCCTCTCGATGACAATTTCCCCTCGTTGCACCCCGCGTTTTGCTTCGGGGGCAACCCTTGCAATAATCAGGATTGGCTGCTTTGATTGACTAGAGAGAAATTGGTGGAGAACGAGGCCCGGAAACCAGAATGCCAGGAGTGGCAACAAAGGCAGTGAAGGTATGATTGCAGAACTGTTGAATCGGCGGAGAGAGGACTGGGGACAGGGACAATGTTGCGGCAGCGAAATACCGGCAACCTAAAGCCGCCTGGCAGATCGGGCAGGATGCCGCATCGTGATGCGGATGATGTGGCCCCTCAGATTTTGCGGACCCCAGCCGCAGTTCAGCTGTTTGTTCGGGGCTCGAGGCCGTGGGGGCATTGATCCCTTCCAAGGCGTGCAAATGGCATTGATGAGCCAGAGGTAAAAAGATTAGCGCCAGGAGGGCGAGCAGGCAAAATAAGGAGCCCAGGCGGATTTGACTTACGCCGGAAAGCATTGGACTTCGCCTGCGCCCTCTATGCTGGGTTCGGGGCCTGCCCATCAAGAATTCCACGAATGGAGTATAGACTTTAATGCAACTGGGTTGCAACCTGTTTTCTTAGTTCCGGCTCTCATTAATCGGATATCCGAAAAAATCCTTTTATTATATCTGCATCTAATCAGATTTTGATCAGGGAAAGGCTTGCTAACTGCCCTATATCCGCACCGCAAATAAAAAAATTATGTAGATGAGATATTTATCATATATGGAATTTAAATCCCCCCGGATTGTAAACTTTATCCCCCAATATCGGGTTTAATCTGAACTCGATTTGATGGCTGTCACCTCAAATCTTGGTTATCATAACTAATGCTTCTTCAGGTACTCATTCCCCTTGTCGATCACCAAATTTTTGGTGGAGATGAGGGGACTTGAACCTCTGAACTCCTGCATGCGAAGCAACCTATCTTCCTGTTAACCCTTTATCTATCGGAGTCTTAAGGGTGACACCCACCCAAATTAGCCTCAAAAAACACTCAGTATCGATCAAACCCACTCAGCGACCTACTCAGCGTCGCTACGATCTTTACCTCTTCCAGAACTGCCTTCTTGGTCTCCGGAAGAGGTCCCCAAAAGCATTTTTAATTGCGCTGGTTAAGGTTGCCGCATAAACTCAGTTCTTATGCACCCCTCACTATGACCCCTTCCCTCAAAGGGGAGAGGGCGTAAAAGGAAGGACATTTTGACAATTGCTAAAACTTTCTCCAGCACTTGATAAGGAGACGATAGATGAAAGTGTATCCGGGAAAACCCTACCCTCAAGGGGCCACCTGGGACGGGGCGGGAGTGAATTTCGCCCTGTTTGCCGAAAGTGCTGAAAAAGTCGAACTCTGCCTGTTTGAAAGACCGGAAGGGAAAAAACTGATAGCAGCTATTCCCATGACCGAGCAAACCGATCAAGTCTGGCACGTCTACCTGCCGGAAGCCCGCCCAGGTGATCTTTACGGCTACCGGGTCCATGGCCCGTATGAGCCGGAGAAAGGGCTGCGCTTCAATCCCGCCAAGCTACTCCTGGACCCTTACGCCAAGGCGATTGCCGGACATATCCTGTGCGACGATGACCAATTGTTCGGCTATATCGTGGGTCACGAGGCTGTCGATCTTTCCCGCGATGACCGGGACAGCGCCCCTTTCCTGCCAAAATGCGTCGTAGTGGACTCCACGTTTGACTGGGAGGGTGATCGTCAGCTACGCATTCCGATGAACGAGACGGTCATCTACGAGCTGCACGTGAAAGGATTTACCCAACTTCAGCCCGAAATACCGGAGGAGATGCGCGGAACTTACGACGGTCTGGCCAGTGAGCCGGTAATCACCTATCTGCGTAATCTGGGGATTACCGCGGTGGAATTGCTGCCGGTGCATCAGTTCATGATCGATGGGCACCTTCTGGCCAAAGGGTTAACCAATTACTGGGGGTATAACTCCATCGCTTTCTTTGCGCCTGAGGTCAAATACGCCAGTTCCGGGACCTTGGGCCAGCAAGTCCCTGAATTCAAGAATATGGTAAAGACCTTGCACAAAGCCGGCATCGAGGTGATCCTGGACGTAGTGTACAATCACACCTCGGAAGGTAACGTTATGGGGCCGACCTTGAGCTTTCGGGGCATCGATAACCAGGCCTATTATCGTCTGGTTCCCGATAATCCTCGGTACTATATGGACTTTACCGGTACCGGCAACTCCCCCAACATGCGACACCCCCGGGTGATTCAGCTCATCATGGACAGTCTGCGCTACTGGATTAACGAAATGCACGTGGATGGCTTTCGCTTCGATCTGGCCTCCACGCTGGCCCGGGAGCTGCATGAAGTTGACCGATTAGGTACGTTTTTCGACGTGATCCATCAGGACCCGGTGATCTCCCAGGTGAAGCTCATTGCCGAGCCCTGGGATCTGGGTGAGGGCGGTTACCAGGTGGGCAACTTTCCGGTCTTGTGGGCCGAGTGGAACGGGGAGTACCGGGACGTGGTGAGGCGCTTTTGGAAGGGAGACGGCGGGTTGATGAGCACCATGGGTTATCGGCTGACGGGAAGTTCCGATTTGTATGAATTCAGCGGACGCCGACCGCGTGCCAGCATCAACTTTATCACTTGCCACGATGGGTTCACGCTGAGAGATGTGGTCAGCTATGACGGCAAACATAATGAAGCCAACGGCGAGGATAACCGTGACGGCAATGACAACAACCTGAGCTGGAACTGCGGGGCCGAGGGGTCCTCCGACGATCCGGGCATTGTAGCCCTGCGGGCCCGGCAACAGCGCAATTTCCTCACCACCCTGATCCTCTCCCAGGGGGTGCCCATGATCCTCATGGGGGATGAAATCGGCCGGACCCAGCGGGGCAACAATAATGCCTATTGCCAAGACAATGAAATCTCCTGGGTGGACTGGGGCCTGATGGAAGAGAACAATGATCTCCTGGCATTTACTAAATTTCTGCTGAAAATCTCCCGAGAGCACCCGGTGCTGAGACGCCGGAGATTCTTCCAGGGTCGGGCAATTCGCGGGTCTGAAATCAAAGACCTCACCTTTTTCCGGCATGATGGACAGGAGATGAACGAGGAGGACTGGAACAACCCCATTGCCAAAACCATGGGACTGCGATTGGCGGGCAATGCAATGGTCGAAACGGACGGCCGGGGCAACCCCCTGGTGGACGACGTGTTTTATTGGATCTTGAACGCGCACCACGAACCTATGAAATTCGTTTTGCCCGAGGTGCCGGAGGGAGATAACTGGCGACTATTGTTGGATACCCGGGAAGCTGAGACACCCTCGGAAGACCGCGTGTTTGCCGGTGGCTCCCCCTATGAAATGGAGGCCCGTTCCACAGCTTTCTTGGTCCTGCCCAGGAAAAAGGATGAAATCCCCGAAGCAAAGTAAACGAGAAACCCTAGCTGGAAATTTCGTAAGAGTTTTAAAAACACAGGAATGGGCAGGTCACAGGTTTCCTCATTTCCAGCTGCAGTAAGGAGAGAGATTATGAAATCCAAGGCGGTGAATTCGGATCCGGTTACCGCTGGCGTTATGGAAGTTAAGGATGACATAACTGCTGGGATCACCGAATCCTTGGGAGTAGGTTCCTCCATGGCTAACCGGAGGGAGTACCTTATCTTCCTTGCCGCTTCCCTCCTGGTTTGTCTGGGAATCCTCGCCATGTTGGGGTACATTTATCTGGGGCCGCTGTTGAAACCTTACTATGCGATCATTTCTGATAAGGAAAAACTCAGCGGCATATTTCGGGCTGCAGGCGCTTGGGCCCCTATCGTCTACATCCTGGTCGAGGTTGCCCAAGTGCTCACCATGTTCTGGCCGGTGCCGCTGGAACTCGCTGGGGGCTTCCTGTTCGGACTGCCTCTGGGGATCGTTTATTCCATGATCGGACTCACCACGGGAGCGGTGGTCGCCTTTCTTTTGGGACGCTGGCTGGAACGGACTTATCTCCGCCGCATTCTCGATCCCGAGATTTTAAAGAGTTTTCGTAAACTTATGAAGCGGGAAGGGGCTCTGGCGGCTTTTATCATTTTTTTAGTCCCCGGGGTTCCCAAGGATTTTGCCAGCTACGTTCTGGGCTTTACTTCTTTGCCGTTGAAATTTTTTATCGTGGCGGTCGCGGTCTTCCGGTTGCCCAGCACTTTTCTCCTCACCCTCCAGGGGGCCGAAGCCGCCAAAGGCCATTATTGGCTGTCCGTGGGACTGATAGGCTTCAATTATTTTTTGGCCGTTCTGGTCTACCGATATCGCAAGTATTTATACCAGAAGATCAAAGCCTTGCAACCGGAGGAAGTATAAAACGGGTTCTTCCATTGGGTTGTGATATGGTAAAATCTATCGGCTTTTTGCGGACCAGCCTTTTTGATACAGTACAATCACGCGAAGAGAATCTCGCTTGCCTTCCATTTCAGAAAAGGAGAGCCTAGGGGCCGCAACCGGGCTGCTTGTCCCGGCTCCTGGGTGCAAAGGGTGGAGCCGGGAAATGATAACGGCTGTCTGGTTTACGTTGTGAGCCTCAGCAACGGCTTAGAGGGAAAGGTGGATGCCGGCATCGGCGTCATGCTCCATCAAGAACAAGAAGATCCCGAAGACGAGAGCCAGGAAAATCTCCGGGCTAAATAATCAATGAGCTGATATACGGGGGCCGATTTGACTATCAGGCCCCCGGCACTTTGAAGTGTTGCTTACCTGCTATAATCCGGAACTTTTCATGGAGCGAATAAACATTCCATATCCAGACCGCCTCTTTTCGACCCGATGGCCCCCTGCCTTTCCCACCGCTAATCTGGCCCCGTTCAAACCTGGGCATCTGAAATCTTCCACCCCACAAAGGCCCTCGGAGGATATCGATATCTGCAATTATTGCCCGCTTGGTGGTAATTGAACAGTTTGGCACGCAAGCCGCTATCCATCCATCCATTTCTCTTTCCATCCTAATTTTTTGCCAGCTGGCTCATTCCCAATCCCGGAGGTAGTATGTCCATATGGGCATCGGTTTCCCCGGGCGTATCACTCATGAACGGTGGTGTGGCATTGGATCCTTAGGCTTCACAACAGTGGAGTATCCGGTTCCTGAAGGTTGTGGTATGCTCAGATTTTTGGAACAATTTCTTTTCCAGCAAAATTACGGCTATTATGCCGTTGACGGGTGAATTCGGCGTTTCAAAAACACAACTTGGGTGATTTTCCCCGGGGAAGAGGTCCCAAAAACCTTTTTGGATTGTGGAGGCGAAGCCTGATGCATAATCTCTGTGGTAGGCAACGATGGGTGAGGCGAGTGGCGCCTGACCCCGGATTAGGAGGAATGGAGTGGAGTATATCGATCAGAGGTTGATCCGTCGGCAGGCCTGGAAGTTTTACATCTGTCTTCTGGCTTGGCCCCTCTACCTCTTTCTGATCCCCTACGCCTTCCACCTGCTGGGGTGGTGGTCCCTGTCTTTCATGATTTTCCCGGGCGCCTGGTTGTTTGCCTGGGTGGCCTATTTGATGCATGAGTCCTGGCACAAATATGTGCCAGGCGTGCCCTCTGACCTTTTTTACAACCTGTTCGCCTTTATGCTGATTACCGACCCGCAGATCTACCGCCTGGCACACGGCGCCCACCATGGCGAGGTGCACACCTGGAAGGATATGGAGTTCCATCCTTGGGGTAAGATTGAGCCCAAGGCCCTCCGCCGCCTCTACAACCTGATGGAAATCGTCTTCGGCAACATCTTTCTGCAGCTGCTCACTACGCTGAGACTACCGTCTGCCGTCGCTACGAGCAGCGCTTTCGCCTGTGGCTGGCGCTGGTCTCCCCCATGGTCTGGCTCCTCTTTCTCGGGAGCCTTGGCTGGGCGTCGTACCGCGTCTTTGGCCTGGCATATACGGAGGTAGCAATCTCCTATCTGCTCACCTACTTCTGGGGTTCCTTAGTCCAACACAACTCCCAGCTCATCGAACACGGCAATCTCATAATCGAAGGCGAATGGGAGAAACGCAGCTTCAAGACGCGCAACTTGCGGAGCGACGGGGTTCTGGAAAAGATCTTCCTCTTCCTGACGCACAATGATTCCCGAGAGCATGTCCTGCACCACACTTTGGTCCAGGTCTATTCCCGGCCGTTTCCCGGCCAGGTGCCCATTCCCCAAGAAGCGGTCTTTATTACTCTGGGGGATTACCTGAAGATCGCCTGGGGGATGATCACGGAAGGGTAAGCAGGGGCAAGTCCTAAGGCCGGGCCGGCCTGCCGCAATGTGGTCGCCAAGTCGATGAAGCCCCGCGCCCCGGGCGCCGGCTCCAGTCCGAGCAGCTCCCTCTGGCCCTCAGCGGCCCACGCTATAGATAGCCTGGCCCGCCGGTTGCCTCCCAGAGTTAAAGGGTAGACTCACAGCTTTCGCAAGGAGCCTGCCCCTGACCTCAGAACTGCTCTTACCTTGAGACAAGTCTTGGCGCGAAACTCAGGAACTGGGAAATTCACTCTCTGATGTGTTATCTTCCGCCGGTTTTCCCTTGATCAATTCCTGCACTACCGCCCCCACCGAATGATAAAGCTTGAAGCCGGTTCGCCTGGTTAGACGGGTATTAATCAGCACGTCCCGAAAATGACCTTTGACACCGCAGATTCCCAGGATAATGTTGCGCCTATTCAGAAAGTTGTGAAGTTCTTCCAACATTTCGACGGCGTTGATATCCATATCCACGATGGCCTCTGCATTAATCAGCAAGAAATTCACCGGGGGTTCGGTGGTCTCCACTATCTCTTGAATCCGGTCGGAGAAATAGGCGGCATTAAAAAAGAAGAGCGGCCCGGCAAACCGGTAAACCAATAAACCCGGAACCCGGAACCCTTGGCCTGAAGATGATTTCGTGCGGGCCGGGCCAACCGGTGCAGCACCAGAATAATGGCGAAAGCCACCGATACCACTATCCCGGTCATGAGACCGGTGATGAGGACCAAAAAGGTGGTGCCAATGCTGACAATCCCTGACGCCGGCCGGGTCTGACATATATTGATGACTTCTCTCACGTTGATTAGTTTAATGCCCGCGGCGATAATGATCGCCGCCAAGGGCCACTACCGGGACACTTTTAAGAAGATAGGTGATAGCGAAGCAAAAATATGGCGAGCAGACCGGCGGCCAAAAGTCCGGCAAATTGGCTGCGACCGCCGTGCATCTCATTTACTGCAGTGCGGGAGTGACTGGCGCCTATTGCGAACCCCTGGCATAGACTGCTTCCCACATTGGCCAGACCCAAAGCGATTAACTCTTGGTTGTGATCCAGCCGGTAACCGCCCTTCATCGCAAAAGCCCGCCCGGTTATGGTGGTGTCCACAAAAGAAACCAGGGCCATGCCCACGGCGATGGGCAGCAGATTCACGATATCGGAAAAACCGATTATCGGCAGATCAGGATGGGGCAGTCCGGCGGGGACCAATCCAATGAGCTTGATGCCGCGTTCCCCTAAATTCCACCAGATCGAACCAACGGTAGCTACGACTATGAGCAGGACAGTCTCGGGGACCTTGGGGATAAGGCGAAAGAGAAACAGACCCAGCAGGCAGGTACCCCCGACCAGCAGGGTAAAGCGATGGAGTTCATGGACCTTCGTCAACAATTCCCACAACCGCGGAAAGAAATCGTCGACCGGTTATTTCGATCCCGGCAATTGCGCCTGCCTGGGCCATGATGATGATCAGGGCCATGCCGTTAAGAAACCCGATGACCACGGATTTAGGAATGAAGTCGGCGATGAAGCCGATCCGGATTACCCCGGCAGCTAACAGAATCCCGCCTACCATGATGGCTTCCACGGCCACCAGCATCGCGAAACGCGCCGGATCACCACCCGCGACTACCCCGGTTATTGATGAGGCGACCAGAATCGCCAGGGGGGCCTCTGCCCCGATGATCAGATGGCGTGATGTGCCGAAAAGGGCATAGACCACCAAGGCGATGAGGGAAGCATAAAGGCCGTTAATGCCATGGAGCCCTGCCAACCGGCCATAAGCCAGCGCGCGGGATGGTGATGGCGAAAATGAGCAGAGCGGCTGATATATCACCCGGCAACCAGGCCAGCTTATAGGTTCGCAGCAGAACGAGCCGCAGCATGGCGGTAGCGCTCTCCATTGGGGGATGCTCATCATAATTTTCCTGACTCTGGTTCTGTCTATGCCTGCCTCTCGCCATTTCTTCCCCTATCTCAACGTATTGTTCCATTAGAAGCATAGAAAATCGAAAATGGATTACCCGTAAGATGGATTTTTCAAGAATTTCTCGTGCCCCGGAGAGCCAAGAACCCTGGTCCAGATTTATCAGATAGGAATACTTACAAAATGAATTTTAATGATTAGCTTTCCCATGAAGATCTTAAGGCAGCGAGAATTCGGGTAACCTTGGCGGATTAGTGAGCCCCGGAACTAAATCCGTCGAGGAGGACCCCTATGATTCAGCAAAATTTTTCACCTGTGACTACATGCGCCCGGAGGCCAAGGATATGGATGCAACTTTGAACTTACAAAAAGCGGCCACTCCAGTCATCGATAAGCTGAACAAGTGGGGTCTCAGTGCGGTTAAGATGCTGCCCAACCTGGTGGTCGCGGTCATCGTCTTGGTCTTTTCGGTGCTTCTGGCCTTTGTGGTAGGACGGGTGGCGCACCGCATGGTCAAGCGGATCTCCCCCTATGGACACGTGGCTAGACTCGTCGCCGGCATGAGCCGCCTGACGGTCATGGCCGTCGGGGTTATCCTGGCCCTCAGCGCCATGAGCCTGGACCGCGCAGTCGCATCCGTACTGGCTGGGGTCGGTATTGTGAGCATAGCCATCGGGTTTGCCTCCAAGGATATTGCCGCCGATTACATGGCCGGCTTCCTTATTTTCTTCACGCATCCCTTCCGTACAGGCCATATTATCCAAGTCGGCAATTTTTTTGGCTATGTCGAGTCCATAGAGATGCGGGCCACCAAGTGTCACACCCAGCAAGGCCAGAGAGTCATTATTCCTAATAGGAAAATAATAGAGGGCGAGATTATCAATTACAGCATTACCGGCGTCCGCCGGGTTGATTTAAAATGCAGCGTCTCTTATGAGGATGACTTACAGCAGGTTGAAGATCTGGCCATGAGGGCGGTAGAATCTCTGCCATCGCGCAACCCTGAGCGCCCCGTTGAAATGTTTTATGAAGAATTCGGTGCGAGCTCCATCAATTTTAGTATTCGTTTCTGGATCGAACCCGATCAGAAAACCTTTCTTAAGGCAAGGAGCGAAGCGATCAAGGTAATAAGGCAGGCATTTAGGGACCATGGGATTACGATCCCCTTCCCGATCCGGACCCTGGATTTCGGGATCTCGGGGGGTACCAATCTGCGGCAACAACTGGAGGGGGTGAGTGCCTTGCTTTCAAAGCCTCGGAAAGAGAAACCCGAGCAAGAGAAGGAAGTAAAAAAGAATAAAAGCTCTCCGGCATTATAAATCCGTCAATATGGCTGCATCATATTTGCAATTAAAACGCTGGATACTTTGTGAAGCAGAGAAGGCTGATCACCGAAATCACTATCAGAGGAGGGTTAATTCATGACCGCACGGGTTGGCAAACCAGCTCCCGAATTCCAAACCAAGGCCTACGTCCACGGGGAAATCAAGGCCGTCTCGCTTTTGGATTACCGAGACAAGTGGGTCATGCTTTATTTTTACCCCGGAGATTTCACTTTTATCTGACCTACGGAGTTGACGGCAGTTGCCGCCAAGTATGAAGCGATCAAGTCTTTGGGCGCTGAGATGCTGGCCATCAGCGTGGACAGCCCCTATACCCATAAAGTATGGCAGGAGGGCGAACTGTCCCAAATGGTCCCCGGAGGCCTGCCCTATCCCATGCTGACGGACCCCGGGGGCCGCATCGGCGAACTCTATGGGGTTTATGATGAGGAAAACGGCTTGGACCTCCGAGGCCGTTTTCTCATCGACCCCGACGGCATTATCCAGGCAATGGAGGTTTTGGCCCCAGCGGTGGGGCGCAACGTGATGGAGATGATCCGGCAGATTCGGGCCTGTCAATATGTCCGGGAAAATATTGGGGAAGCCACTCCCGCGGGCTGGGAGCCGGGGAAAAAGACCCTGAAAGCGGGAGAGGACTTGGTGGGCAAGGTCTGCCAGATCTGGGCCCCGGACATGGCATTTTGAGGGAACCCTCACTAATTTGAGAAGGTTGCAAAAATAAACTGAGGGGAGGAGGGGATGAAAGCTATCGCCCTCATAGGGCTCAATCTTTTCCTGCTGGGCCTGTTTATCTTCCTGCTGACCCGCAAAGAGTTGCTCACTTTCCGGCAGGACCGCCGGTGGTGGTTGACCTGGCTGGCCATAGGCATCATCACCCTGATGGATGAATTCACCTCCATCTTCTATGTGCCGGCGGAGGCCTACCGCTTTATCGGCCCCGGAGCCCTGGTTTTCATTGCCATAACCAGCCTGCTGATCCGTTTTATGTCCACCAGGTTCACCGAGATCGGCGAAATCCTGGAACGTAACGACATCATCGGCGGCGGCGTCTATTCCATCTCTTATCTGGTCCTGGGGCCGGTGATCTCCTTTGTGGCCATCGCCTCCATCATGGTAGATTACACCATCACCGCCTGCATCTCTGCGGTGAGCGCGGTGTCCAATGCCATCTCTTTCACCCCTTACGCTCATTCCCCCCATATCCCCTTGCTGGTCTCATTGGGGGTCCTCTGGTTGGTCGCCGGGCTCAACATCGCCGGAATCAAAGCCAATGCCCGTTTTACCTTCGGCGTGTTCATTCTGGCCGCCTTCGTTATCCTGAATCTGATTGTCTCCGGTTTGCTCGATTTCGGGAAATTGGGCTCACCGGCGCGTCTCCATGCTGCAGTATCCGGCGTATTTGGTGAAATGCACCGCGGTTCTTGGCTGGACCACTATGGCACTTTTGTCTCCCACATCGCTTTTTGTATCCTGGCCTACTCCGGGATTGAATCAGTGATCCAAACCGCTGGCCTGGTGAAAAACTGGCACGATATCCGTAAGGCCTACTGGTTCCTGGCCCTGACCGTAGGATTGACCACCCCGCTGGTGGCACTCCTGGCTTTGACCGCACCGATTGATTTCGGGCGGCATGAAATGGACCTTATTCCCCATTTTGCCACAATACTCAACGGGCATGCTTTCGGAGTCCTGGTGGCGGTCCTGGCGGCTTTCACCCTGATGATGGCGGTCAATACCGCCTTTGTCGCTTCCAGTGAACTCATAGAACGGGCGGCCGAGCGCTACAACTTTACCTGGCTCATTGCCGTCAATCGGCGGGACTCCCTCTACCGGATCCACCTGATGAACGCTACCTTCTTTTCGGGGATCATTTTCATCACCGGAGCTCAACAAGCGCTTTTGGCGGATATGTATGCCATCGGTCTTTTGGCCAGCTTTTGCATCAATATGGGGGCCTTGCTCATCTATCGTTATCGCAAGGGTACTACCGAAATTCAGTATTCCACCACTCGCCTGGGGACCCTCATCCTTTGGATCATTCTGGTAAGCTGCTTTGTTTTCCTGGCTGCAGTGAAGGTCCATGGCACCATTCTCTGGGCCGCCGTCACCATCCTGGTGCTGACTGCCGGGGTCCTGGTCTCCCGGCGGCAAGGTCCGGAAATCAAGGAAGCCTTTAAGGGTGATATTGCTGCAGATATGATTGCCTATCTGATTGAATCCAGAGAAAGGACGGTGCACCTGTTTTTTCGCCGTGGCAGAGAACCCAAACATGGGATGGAAGAAAGGGCCCCCGGCCTGGAAAGACTGGAGCCCGGAATCAGCGAATGGAACAGCGTTTATATAACCTTTTATTCTCCCCGGGCCGGCGCTCCCCTCAAGGCCCGCCCCAATCATTTCCGGTTTCCTCTCACCATACAAACCTTTTTTCAAGAGATGGTTCACATATTGCGGTTGATGGAAACTGAATTTCCTGACCGCCACGTGGTGGTGCACATCGGTTGGCCCCTATCGTCCTGGTTTGACCGCCTCTCCATGGGGGTAATGTATTTGAGGCTTCTCCGCCTGCCCTGGATTTTTCCCAGTTTCGGTTTTATCATGCGCTATATAACCAGAGTACCCCTGCCTCTGGCGAGGCTTAGCGAGGGAAAATCTGCCAAGAAAACGCAGAAGAAAAAAGAGCCCGGCCATAATCCATCGTCCCCGCCGACTGACTCTGGCCAGCCTCCAGCATAATGGTGGGGTGATGTCGACCGGAGCGGTTCCCCGGGCGATAGGGGAGATTAAACCCGCAGCTTACGGGCCGGGGAAATGCTCAGGCCTCGTTGCCCATACGATTATGGTTTTCACCGCATGCTGCCATCCACAGCAAGGGGCTCCTGGTCAGGGTGACGAAACCAGGAGCCCCTTCGTTTCCTGCAAGCTGCTAAGAAAATCAGGGAGCAATGAGTTTTAGCGTGATGGCCAGTTTCCTGTTCAGTGGTGTCTGCGCTGGCCCCCCGGTGCTCAAAGCCTTCGCCCCAAGCGCTCCCGGCCCCGGGGTTCCCATTCTTCCCGCCCCTCTTCCCCTCCTATCTGGGGGCAATGAAATAGAGGAACTGGGAAAGGGGGTCAGCATATGGCGCGGAATCTGGCTAAAGGGCCTCCTCCATTTCAATGTAAAAGCCCTCGGGGCCAATATTCAAGTTCAGTCCTTTGGGCGACGAACTTAAGACAATCCTAACCCCTTTGTGATTTTGAAA
The DNA here is from genome assembly GCA_963841475.1 of uncultured delta proteobacterium. Taxonomy (GTDB): domain Bacteria; phylum Desulfobacterota; class Desulfobaccia; order Desulfobaccales; family 0-14-0-80-60-11; genus 0-14-0-80-60-11. The sequence goes on along the minus strand of CAWJCT010000004.1, from coordinate 416,946 downwards.
GGTTTGGGCTTCTTTGCCTTTGATGACCGTGGCTCCCGCCCCCACTGCGGCATATTGTCCGGGGAACTCAGCAACACCGAATAAGTTATAGACTTCTCCCTTGGCGGTTGTCTTGGAGATCCCCACCGACGCAAGCTGCATACCCTTTACCTTAAAGGTGTATTGTTTGCCCTTGTAGGTGAGGACCCCTTTGCCCCACTGTACCCCGACCCCGACCCCGACCGCGGTTATATCAATAGTTACAGAACCCATGGGATAGGGCTTGGCATAGGGCACCTCTTTCGCGGCCTTTGCAGGTGGTCCTTGAGCATTGATCGAGGTGATTCCCACCAAGAACAAAGCTACTACCATAAGAATGAAAAAAGTTTTTGACCGGTTCATTTTGCTCTCCTCCCGTTAGTGGGCGGACCTACGGTCTGCCCGGTAATTAATTATGGAAACGAAAACTTTAAAGCTGATTTTTATGGCGGGTCGGGGTCGAGAAGGTAAAAAAAATTCCTTTTGATTGAGGCCCGGCTACCCGGTCTGGGTCTCAGACCTCTTCAAGGCACGATGGAAAGTTGGCATGAGGCGCCGGAGGCTGGCAGCCTGGCCGGAAACGCCTGGTGATCCTCCCGGCGGGGGAATAACCGCACGTAGCCTTCTCCTTTTCGCATTGGCGGCGATGGTGACGGGCGTCCAAGAGAGCCATGGTAGCAAAGCCCAGGCCAAAACCCAGGAAAATAGCGCTGCCTACAATAAGGATGACCATGGCGTTGCCTCCTGGCTATTAAAATAAATTTTAATACTTTGGGCGGCTGGGTTTGATAATCCACCTATTGCGACAGAGTAATCTCAACATCTTCAGACTCAAGATGGTCACTGCACTATCTGAAGTAAATTGGCAGAAGTACCTAAATGTTTATGGGCAAAACTACCTAGCCAACTAATTCCTGGCGACATAGGTTCGTTACTCGTTCCATCTTTTCTTAGGCGGTTTCCCGAATAGGAGATCCGGGGGCCGGAGGTAAATCCTTTCTACCAGGAGATTCAGGGTTTCAGAGGTCCGCTCCAGTTTCTCCACCAGGGCATTGATTTGGCTCAGAGCCAGGCGAGATTTTCCCATGGTTTCCGGAAGCATCATACCCTCCAGGTCCTTTTTGGCATTGGCCACGAGGGTGCGGGTTCCCTCAAAGGTTCCTCTGGCTTCCAGAAGAATCTTGCCAATTTCCCCCCGTGAAACATCCTTGTTAATCCTGGTGGAAATCTTGCTCAGATTAACTGAACTGACCTCAAGTTCAGCAATGATATGCTTGGTTTTCTCTCCACCAAAGAAATTTTTCATCTCTTCGAAAGTGGCCTTGGCCCCTTCGGAAATTCCTTTTGTATCTAACCCTTTCAAATTGGAGATGACCTCATCTATCCCCGAGAGAATCCTCGTGATCTCCGAAGGTTGCGAAGGAATAATGGGGTAAGGTGAAGCAAAAACGATCTTGGGGGGGACGTAAGGCTTTTTTGGATTCTGTGGGACCAAGTTAATAAACATGACTCCGGTAATCCCAGTCAACTCCAGTTGAGCTACATAACCCTGGGTCGGGTCAAATCTGAGATTGATAACCATGACTACCCCGACCTGACGGTTGTCTGGGGCTATGATAATGTTGTCCACCCGGCCCACTTTCACCCCTCTAAATTTAACTTCCGAATCCTTTTCCAGTCCCTGGACCGATTCATTGAAATAGCTGATATATTTTCTGCCTCTTGCGAAGTATTGGGTGGCCCCTATCCAGATCAATACTAAGGCGAGAATGAGGCACGCTCCAGTGACAAAGAGTCCCAAGACAAAACTGGAAAACTTCTTTCTGGCCATCTTATATTTTCCTTTCCTTTAACCTGGAAGGCAGGCGATTGAAGAAGTTATGTACCCTGGGGTCTTTCGAGTGCTCTTGCAGTTCCCGGGGATCTCCTTCAGCAATCACCCCCCGGGCATCTTTGTCCAGCATGAGAACCCGGTGGGCGATAGTGAAAATGGATTCGAGTTCATGAGTGACCACCAACATGGTAATCCCCATCCCGGCATTTATGCTTTTAATCAGGATGTCCAGTTCAGCAGCGGTGACGGGGTCGAGGCCCGCCGACGGTTCATCGAAAAAAAGGACCATGGGGTCCAAAGCCATGGCTCTGGCCAACCCCGCCCGCTTCTGCATGCCCCCTGAAAGCTCTTCGGGCGAATGATTCTCGTAACCTCCCAGGTTGACCATCCCCAGCTTCATCTTGATGATCCGATTTATTTCTGCCTCAGGAAGGCCCGTGTACTCTTGAAGGGGCAGGGCGACATTCTCGCCCAGAGTCATGGAACCGAACAGGGCCCCGGCCTGAAAGGCGACGCCAATTTGCCGGCGCAATTTCTTTTGCTCCGTTTCATCTTCCGTGTTGACATCTATGCCGTTGATCAGCACCCGGCCGGAGTAGGGCTGGTAAATGCCGATCATTTGTTTCATGAGGGTGGATTTGCCGCAACCGCTCTCTCCCAGGATTACCAGAATTTCTCCGGGGAAGACCTCCAGGCTGAGGTCTTCTAAAATGATATTTTCGCCATAGCCCGCGGTCAGCCTGTCCACCACGATGATGGGTTTTTCCCTCTGGCTCGATGGCGCCGTTTTATTTGTCACCTTTCAGTAGGCCTCACGATGAACGAGTATATCTTCCCCACTTACCAAGCACCGGCGCAAGGGTCTTCCGGTTTCACCTTACGTAGTGCAAAACCATAGCGAAGCCGCATTCGATGACGATAACCAGAAAAAGCGAAGTTACTACGGCCGAGGTGGTCATAGTCCCCACAGCCTCGGCCCCGCCGCGCACCTGAAAGCCCCGCTGGCAACCGATGCTGGCTACCACCACCGCAAAGAACACCGATTTTATCAGGCTGGTAACCAGATCGAAAAGCGTTACATTCTTCATGGTTGCATGGATATAGCTGTAAACCGTAAAATCCAACAGGTACACGCCTACCAGGAAGCCGCCGATAATACCGAAGAGCATGGCGTACAGGGTAAGTAGCGGCAGTACTGCGACTGTGGCTAATACCTTGGGCACGGCTAAGAACCGCATGGGGTCAAAACCCATAGCCGTGAGGGCATCCACCTCTTCCTTCACCATCATGGTGCCGATCTCAGCGGCAAAGGCCGAACCTGACCTTCCGGATACCAGGATCGCAGTCAACAAGGGCCCTATCTCTTCAACCACCGCCACGGCAATCAGGGCCGCCACATATATGGTGGCTCCCACCAGCTTGAGCTGCAGAGCCGATAGGAAGGCTATGACCGCCCCGGTTCCCACACTCATCAGACTGAGGATGAAGAGGGCGTCTACTCCGGTGCGCTTCATATAAAAAAGGACATCCATCCATCTCACTGAAGCCGGGATGCCGGACACAATAGCCCAGGGCGAACAGAAGCTCTCCGAGAAAAGACTGGAGGTTGCAAAAATCCTTCCAGACCAGCCGCGTCGCATCTCCTATCTGGGTAAAGAAATCTGGTGGGCCGGCCTCGGCGCGCAGGGGAGCCATGGCGATGGCCTCGAGGTCGATAAGGCCTATTACTCCCTTCGTTTTCTTCCTGGCATTTACAAAGCTGAAGGGAATATTCCGTGCTTCGGCATCCCCCTTAAGATCCATCAAGGCCAACGCCGCGGCACTGTCGATAAAATCCACCCCGGATAAGTCCACGGTGAGGGAGGCTGGGAACATGCGGTCCAGGAGGCTTGCCGCTTCAGATCGAAACGGAACCAGGTTATCCAATGAGAGGTGTCCGGAAATACTAAGGCTGACCGCCTCGCCTTTGCTGCCCGCAGCCGCGAACTTGAACTCCGGGACCCTCGCACTGGACTCAGCCATACATTCCTCACAATAATGAGAAACCCCAGGATTATTTCTTAATATTCTTGCACAGGCAGGCTTACAGGCGCAGAGGCGACCTGCCAACCGTGAAACCGAATCGATAAATTAACAGGAGGGAGGCTTCGGGTGATAAGGGATCTCCTTTTCATGGTTCAGGACAGGCAGAAGAAACCCTGTCCATTCGGCATCTCCAAGGTCTTCGGGCAAACAAACTCTGAATCCTGATCATGAGATTTTTCAATGGGGTGATCCCGTCCCATGTAAATAACCATAGTCATTCACTCTTAAAAAGCAACAAAGGGCAAAAGGTTGCAACCGCGCCCTCGCCTTTTGCCCCGGCGGTTTCCGGGTTCTGAATTTATCACGCGTTATCTGTCCAGAGTCCTCAGAGCCAAGAGAAAATTCCTGGCAAAAAGGGCGGCTCGAGAAGAGACCAAGGCAAAACCGATCAGCCTTAATACCCAATTCCTGGTGCACCTCGAAATTTCAGATCAGGGCTCAATTTGGAGCCAGAGAATTAATGAATATCGAGCTTCTTGACTTTTAAGGGGGAGTTCTTAAGGTTAAATTAAATTTACTCTGATTATCTGGTCTGCGCCTTGGGTAGAAAATTCATCGCTCTGACCTGGAACAGGGGTCTCCTGACAAAAAAATGGCCGACCAGAACTTACCCGCATTCATAACTAAAATCAGAAGACTGAATAAATCAAAGCTCCTTCTGAATCTTATCGTTATCCTGGTTGCGCTTCTTGCCTGCTATGTTGATGATATTTATCTTCTTTTCCTGACGCCGCAATCCGGGGAAACCGCAGTCCTCACCTTTAGATCCCAAAGTTCCTTAGCGTTCGATCAGGAGAAGGCCTTTGCAGGCTTGCGAAATGCCACTGTCGCCCGGCATATTCCTATTTATGTTTATGTCCCGAACAAGCTGGCATCCACCAAGGAGAAAATGGAGGCCTTAATCGACGAGGTTTCCCGAGACCGGTCCCTGGGGAGAACTGGCCGGGCAACTCTTATTGGCTATCTGCAGAAAGAATTCGGAATGGAGATCGACTCAAGGACGGCGTTACGGTTTCTTAGATACCCTGATCTAAAGAAAATCCAGGCGGGCTTCCTGACCATCCAAGAATCAGTATTTCAGAGCAAAATTGTCGACGACCCGAAACCTCTCAAAGGAAAAGTGACTGTCCGGGTCCTCTTCCCTGATCCCGTCGGGCTAGATACATTTCCTGTCGAGGAAATTACCACCCTGGAGAAAGCGCGACTGAGCTTCCGGGAGAAGGTTAACCAATTATTTTCGCAAGTAGATCCAGAAATTCTGGCCCCGTTCCTCAAATTATCTCTTGCCGCGCTGCAGCCGAGCCTCAGATACGATCAGAAAGAAAATAATGTCAGATTCGAGGAAAACATTCAGCAGTATCCCACTAAGGTCATAACGTATAATCCAGGAGATGTTCTAGTACCCTTTCGCAAGGTTACAAATGCGAAGGATGTGCTTCTGCTGGCGGCCGCTCAGGAGGCAACAGAAAAAGACCTTTATGCCAACTTCCCTTGGGTTTTATTTATAATCTGTTTCTCAGTCTTGCTTTACAATTTGCAGATCCCCAAAATATTTTCATTCTGTGGGGGAAGAAAATCTCCTTATCAGCTTTTTCTCACCGTGCTGATTTTAACTATTCTTTTATCTAAGGCCTGTCTCCTTTTCACTCCTTATCCAGTTTATATTCTCCCCATTGCGATCCTGCCTTTGTTCCTGGTCTTGTTGCAGCAGGAGAGGATATCAATAACCTCTACAACGTTATTGGCAGCCCTCTTTTTAAGTCTCATGTCCGGCCGCACTCTGGAGATCTTTCTCTTTTTCATTTTCGGCGGGCTGGTGGCCATCATAGCATCTTTCGGAATACGCAAACGATCCCATATCCTGATCCCGTCACTCGTAGTGGGAACCACCAACGCCTTGGTGGTTCTGCTTCTGTCGGCAGGTTCCTCCTCCCCGGGACTGGCATCGTGGAAAGCAGGCATCGATTCGCCCTTGGTGGGCCACATGGGCTGGGCTTTTGCGGGCGGCCTGGTTGCGGGACCCATCGTCCTTCTTCTCCTGCCGTTATTAGAACTAAGCTGGCACAATACTTCTGCCTTCAAACTTAACAAGTTTAGTGATCTCCAGCAGCCCCTGATGGTAGAACTCTTGACCAAGGCGCCAGGAACTTACCAGCACGTCATGTCGGTCGCCCACCTCGCCTATATTTTAGGAGAAGCCATCGGCGCCAATAGTCTTCTCCTGCGGGTGGCGGCTTACTATCATGACATCGGCAAGACGGAAGACCCCGATTTTTTTGTGGAAAACCTATTCGGTAAAAAAAGTCCGCATGACGCTCTGCCGGCGCGAGAGAGCACCAGAATCATTATGGACCACGTCAGGGATGGGAAGAGAATCGCTCTGGAGGCAGGCTTGCCCGAGGTGGTGGTGGATTTCATTCCTCAACACCATGGAACCCGGCTTATAGAATATTTCTATGATAAGGCTGTAAAGGAAAATCCGGAGGCCGAAGTCAGTCAAAAGGATTTCCGCTATCCGGGGCCAAAGCCCCAGAGCGTGGAGGCCGCGATTCTTATGATCGTCGATGGTGTTGAGGCTACCTCACGAACCATGGAGGAACCGACCCGGGAGAAGATGGAAGCAATGATTCGCCATACTATCGTGGACCGGATTACCGATGGTCAGTTTGACGAATGCAACCTCTCGACCCAGGAAATAGCGACGATCATAACGGTACTGGTTCACTCGCTTGAGGCCTCTTTTCACACCAGGGTAAAATACCCATGGCAACAAAAAGAGAAAAACGAGAGCAAGCTAAATAATGACAAGAAATCTTCTGATTGAGCTAACAGATCTATCAATAATATCTCCGGAATTAGAGGTTTTTCAATAGATTATGAAATTAATGACCCTATTCAACTGCGGTAGCCAGGGTTGCTGCCTAGTCTATTTCGCTATGATACCATATCTGCATCGCATGGTGACCATCCTGGTCTGCACGGTGATCCTTGCCGGCAGCGGCTGCGGCAAGCCCCCCATGCTGGTAAACCAGTACATCCTGGAATACCCGGCCCCGGTGGCGCCCGGCAAGCCAAAGATCCCGGCGGAGCTAAAAGTGGAGTTGTTCTCCGTGGCCCAAACCTTCAACACTCACTCTATGGTCTATCAGCCCCGGCCCTACCAGAGCCAATCCTATAACTACAACCGCTGGCGTGCCAATCCCGGCTACCTGGTCACCGACTATCTCGTCCGGGATTTGCGGGAATCGGGCCTTTTCAAGGCAGTGTTTGGCCCTGACAGCGGCGGTAAGCCCCGGTTCAAGCTCGAGGGCGGCGTGGTGGAATTTCAGGAACTGGATACCACCGGCGCCTGGCAGGCCTCCCTGGCCCTGACTGTTACCCTCCTGGATACCGATAAAGAGGAATTGCCCCAGCGGGTGGTCTTCCAGAAAAATTACCGGGTGCTTGAGCCTCTGCCAGAGAAGACCCCCCAAGGATTGGCACAAGGGATGAGCCGGGCCATGGAGCAGGTTTCGGCCCGGATCATCACTGACACCTACGAGGGCGCCCGGAGCCGCACCGCCGGTAAATAGCGCCTGCACCCCAGTGCGGTTATCCCCAGCCGGTCGGATGAAAAGACGAACTCGCCTTAACTTTTCAACTACTGCATCCCGGTCCCCTCCCTACGAAAAGTACCTTTCATTATGCTTACCACATCAATAATTCGCATAACTCTTTAAGAAGTCGCCTTTTTGACAAGTTATTTTAAGCGCACATACTCCCCAGATAGACTGGCTGATTCAGCGTTTGGTCAAAGCGGGGGCCAGAGTGAATTTGCCACTTCCGGAGGTGATCAGGCCGGGGGACCGCGGCTTTTCCCCGATCGCATTATTACCGGTGGTGACTGGTGGGGGGAAGGCCCCTTTTTGTGAATTACAGGAAAAAGGCTTTCCCGGGCGGAACCGCATCTTTCTCGTAATAATAAACTTTTGCTACTAATTATTAATGATAAGTGCTATCTCTTAAAAGAGCTGCCATATCCTGCGCACAAGAGGCCCAGCCAACCGCCGGCAACCGCCCGGATATCGCTACTTTTTTATCAGCCGAAGAGATCGGGTTACCCCCGCTCCGGTTCAGGGTAGCGGCTGGCGGTAACTGCCTCTCATCTCCGAAACAGCCAAGGACGATTGTGCTGGAGGGTAGCACGATATGGTAAGAGCCAAGAAATCCGCCCCGGGCGCACCTGCCGGGGACGCTTCATCCCCTTCCCCTGAATCAGCAGCCTCATCAACTCCCGCCAAGAAAGCCGCCAAAAAGGGCGCCGCGGCCGGCCGCAAACGCCGGCCAGTTCCGCCGGGCCCCGGCCAGGAAGCCGCCCCGCCTGACCTCATAGAGGTGGACCCTTTCCTGGTGGTGGGCATCGGCGCCTCGGCCGGCGGCTATGAGGCCCTGACCCAGTTCTTCCCGGCGCTGCCCCCCAACACGGGCATGGCCTTCGTGGTGGTGCAGCACCTGGACCCGACGCACGAGTCCCTCCTGCCCGAACTCCTGGCCAAGCTGACCGCAATGCCGGTAAGCCAGGTGAAGGACCGCACCCAGGTGCAAGCCAACCAGGTTTACGTCATCCCTCCCAACACCCTCATGACCATCACGGATAAGGAGCTGTGCCTGACCGCCCGCCCCAAGGAGCGGAAGCCCCAGATGTCCATAGACCACTTCCTCCGCTCCCTGGCGGAGAGTCATGACGGCCAGGCCATCGGCATCATCCTGTCCGGCTCTTCCTCCGACGGCACCCTGGGGATTGAGGCCATCAAAAACGCCGGGGGCATCACCTTTGCCCAGGAGGAGAAGTCCGCCCGCTACTATTTCATGCCCAAGAGCGCCATCGCCACGGGGTGCGTGGATTTTGTCCTGCCCCCGGAAGGTATCGCCAGGGAGTTGGCCCAATTGGCCTGCCACCCTTACCTCTCCCGCTACCATCCGGCGACGGCGATCAAGCCCCCCGTCAAGGACAAGAACCTATGGCAGATCCTCGGCCTGATCAATAAGGCCAGCGGCGTGGACCTGACCCACTATAAGCACAGCACCATCTGGCGGCGCATCATGCGGCGCATGGCCCTGAAAAAGATCACCAAGCCGGAAGACTACATCCGCTATCTTCAAGAAAATCCCGGGGAAGTGAATAATCTTTACCAGGACGTGCTCATCAAGGTAACGGGTTTTTTTAGGGACCCCAAGGTTTTTGAGGCCCTGAAGGCCGAGATCTTCCCCCTCGTTCAGCGCCAACAGTCTCCGGGAGTGCCGGTGCGCATCTGGGTGCCCGGTTGTTCCTCCGGGGAAGAGGCCTATTCTCTGGCCATGAGCTGGCTGGAGTACCTGGGAGACCAGGCCAAGGCCGCCTCCATCCAGGTTTTCGCCACGGACGTGAGCAGTACGGTGATCGAGAAGGCCCGGAATGGCCTTTACCCGGAGAATATCGCCGAGGATGTTTCACCGGACAGATTGGCCCGTTTTTTTGTCAAAACTAACGGCTCCTTGCAGGTAAGCAAAACCGTCCGGGACACGTGCATTTTCGCCCAGCAGAACTTGATCCAGGACCCGCCCTTCTCCAAGTTGGACCTCATCAGCTGCCGCAACGTCCTCATCTATTTAGAGCCGGTGCTGCAAAAACGGGTTCTGCAAATATTTCATTTCGCCCTCAAGCCCATGGGATTTCTGATGGTGGGGGCCTCAGAGTCCATCGGCCAATTTCCGGAGTTCTTCTCTCTGGAGAACCAGAAATACAAAATCTACCGCCGGAAAGCCCACTTCGGCCCAATGCCCCTGGTCCTGGGCCGGAGAGGCCTGGGAGAAGGAATGGCAGCGGTCTCCAAGCTTCCCGGTCCTGCAGGGGTCTGGAGCCGGAAAGATCTCTACAAGGAAGTGGACTCCCTGGTGCTCAACCAGTTTGCCCCCCCGGGGGTGTTGGTCAACGAGGAGATGGAAATCCTGCAATTCCGGGGGGAGACGGGTTCCTATCTAAAGCCGGCCCCGGGCGAAGCCAGCTTCAACCTCATGAAGATGGTCCGGAAAAGCCTGCTCATGGAACTCCACACCGCGTTCAAAGAGGCCCGGCGGCTTAACGAGCCCGTCACCCGAAAGAATCTGCAGGTGCGCTATGACGGCCGGCTCCACCAAGTCAACCTCCGGGTGGTTCCCCTTATGCCCAAACCGGCACAAGAACGCTTTTTCCTTGTTCTCTTCGAGGAGCCAACCGGGGTTGCGATCCTGCCGGCCGAGGAGGAAGAGCGCACCTTGGCCAGCGGGGAGGGGGCCGAGCCCAAAGACCGGCTCATCCGGGAGTTGCAGCATGAACTGACCTCCACCAAGGAATACATCCGCTCGGTGGTGGAGGATTTGGGGGGGGCTAATGAGGAACTCCGGGCCGCCAATGAGGAGATCCTCTCTACCAACGAGGAGTTTCAAAGCGTCAACGAGGAGTTGGAGACCGCCAAGGAAGAGCTGCAGTCGGCCAACGAAGAGCTCTCCAGCCTCAACGACGAACTTCAGGACCGCAACGCTGAACTGGGGCAGGTCAACAACGATCTCAACAACTTCATCACCAGCACCAACCTCCCCAGTGTCAGGATGGACCGCGACCTCAAAATCCGCTCTTTCACCCCCCGGGCCCAGGCAGTCCTAAACCTGATCCCCGCTGACATCGGCCGGCCCATCGGGAACATCAAGCTCAAGATCGACATCCCTGATCTGGAGATGCATATCTTAAATGTCATCCACTCCTTGAATGCCTGGGACCAGGAAGTCAAGGACCAGGGAGGACGCTGGTATTCTTTGCAGATCAAGCCCTACCGCACGGTGGAGGACAAGATCGAGGGTGCGGTGCTGATCCTGTTAGACATTGACGCCCAGAAGCGTGCGGCCATGGAAGTCGAAAAATCCCGGGATTTCATCCAGGCCGTCTTCCAGACCGTGAGGGAATCTTTGCTGGTGCTGGACCGAAGCCTCCGGGTGCGGATGGCCAACCAGATTTTTTACCAGACCTTCAAGGTGTTACCCAATGAGACGAGCAACCGCTTCGTCTTTGAACTGGGAAACCATCAGTGGGATATCCCGGAACTGAGAACACTCCTGGAAGAGGTCTTGCCGAAGAAAACCGCTCTTCAAGATTACCGGGTGGAGCACGAGTTCCTCTCCATCGGCAAACGCGTTATGCTGCTGAACGCCAGGCGCATCCGGCAGGAGAGCGCCGCAGAAGAACTGATCCTGCTCAGCATCGAGGACATCACCGGCCGGGACCGGACGGAGAAAAAATTGCAAGAGTCGGAGCTGAAACTAAAAAAGCTGGCCTCCCAACTCCTGGTGGTCCAGGAGATGGAGCGCCAGCATCTCTCCCTGCAGCTCCGCGATCAACTGGGGCAGTCCCTGGGGGCCTTGAAGATCCAGATCAGAATGGTGGCTGAAAAATTGACCCCGGAACAGGTGGAACAGAAGCGTGTTTCTGACTGAGGCCCTTCACAATATCAACGACATCATCGGTGAGTTGCGGCGGCTCTCCCGCAGCCTGAGCCCCGCCATCCTGACGGACCTGGGATTTACCGCGGCCTTGAAATACCTGGTGAGCGAATTCAACCGGGATCATGACATCAAATGCGTGGACAAAATCGAAGAGCTTAACGACTTGGTGGTTTTGCCGGAACAGAAGATCACCTATTACCGGATACTGCAGGAAGCCTTGAGCAACGCCGGCCAGCACGCCGAGGCCTCCAAGGTGACGGTGACCGTTAGGAACAGGGGCGATCTCATCCTTTTTAAGGTGGAGGATAATGGCCGGGGCTTCAATGCGGACGAAGTCATGAAGCTGGAGCCGGCCCGACGCTTCGGGCTGGCGGCCATGGAGGAGCGGGTGGAAATCCTGGGCGGGTGTCTAACAATCTCGAGTAAAGAGGGCAAGGGGACTAAGATCAGCTTTTCAGCCCCCATTGAAAATGGGTAACGCTCTTCTCTCTTACCAAAAACTCAGACTGTTCAGATTTAAGATTTATCAAGATGCAAGATGCAGGATGCAGTGATGATGATACCACCTTCCCCTTGAAGACCGCCACACTGGCCTCCGCCGCTCCATACTGCCCCGGAAATTCGGCGAGATCGAATAAATTGTAGACTTCGCCCTTGGCTGTCAGCTTGGAGATGCCCACCGTGCCTATCTGGAGGCCCTTAACCTTAAAAGTGTACTGTTTTCCTTTATAGGTGAGGAACCCGTTGCCCCATGCCAGGCCGACCCCGGCCCCCATATGTTTCAATTCGATGCTCACAAATCCCATAGGGAAGGGTTTGGTATAGGGGGGGTCCTTCGCCCCTTCTGGGCTTGCCGGAGGCGCCATCTGGCCCATGCCCTTTTCCGGAGCCGGGGCCTTTTCCTGGGCGCCGACGTAAGCGCCGGCCACCAAGAACAATCCGGCCAGCATCAACAGAAGAAACTCTTACTCCATTGCATCATCTCTTATTCCTCCTCAAAACCGAGATTATGCGGCAGACTCACCCGCCGCGGTCAAAAGACTGTTTTCAGAACACACCCACCGACTCTAACCCCTCTCCTTGCCGAAAGTTTTAAATTTATATGGTTGGCTTGCCAGGCCGCGCCTGAATTGGCGTACCTCTAAAGCCAAACCTTGCAAGCAGCTTTCCTGCAACCCTTAACGGAAGCCGTGCTCACGTTCCCAGTCCCTCCGGCGCTCCTCGCGCTCCCGCCGGTCCAGCCGCTTCTTGCGCCACTCCAGTATCTTTTCTTCTAAGTCGGGAACGCCATAATAGAAATACTGGGTGCGAGGGTCGGCATAGGGGGCGGTATAATAACACCGGTGTGGATAGTAGGGATCACAAGTGTAAGCCGGCGGCGGTGGTTGGCCATACGCCGGCGCGGTTCCGAAGCTGCGGCAGTCTTGCAGCCCCCAACCTGCCAGTACGCGGGGCAGGGTCAGGGACAATACGAATCTCTTCATGGCGATTCTCCTTAGACGAAGTCATGCTCCACTGGGCTCCCAATCGGGGGCCATTAGGTCACCGAGGGTGGAAATTGCCCTCGGATTCGAGTTATTATGGGTGCGCTCGGGATGGGATCCCTTTGGGGTGAGCCCCAAACCCAGCTCACTCTTATCGGTCATTTCCCGGCTCCCTTCTTTCCGGCCTTTGCCTTCTTAGGTTTCATCATGCCATGGCGCTATTTCTCCATGGCCGCCAGATACTTGCCTTGTTCCACCGGTGACGACAACCCTAGTTCCTCGTTGCGCTGGCTCTTGAAGGAATCGAACAGATTATCCTGGCCGGAGGTAATGGCTCTTACCAGGTCCTTAATCTTGGCCTCATCCGAGGTGGGGGCAGCCAACGCGGCATCCAATTCATCGCGGGACTTCTTCAGGCCGGCGATGATCTCTTTGCGTGGGCCTACAAACTTCTCTTCCACCCCGATCAACGCCTTTTCTTTTTCAGGCGGGAGCTTTAGCTGGTCGATCATCTGGATGCGCTCTTGTTTGAAGTCTTCCGCCACGTCTTTTCCCCTGGGTCCAGCGCGGTTGAAGGTCTGGATGTGGCGACCAAATTTTTCAGGCCCTATATCGTGCCCATAACCTTAGCGATTCTTGTCCTGCTGTACACCTTACAGCGCCAGGGGACCAAGATTGTCGGCGCCGCCTTCGGTTCTATCATGGTCGTCTGGTTTCTCACTATCGCGGTTCTGGGAGTCTCAGGCATAATACGCCGGCCGGAAGTGCTGGTAGCGATAAATCCCGCCCATGCCGTAACCTTCTTTGCGGCTAACGGCTGGCATGGCTTTATGCTCCTTGGCATCGTCTTTCTCTCAGTAACTGGCGCTGAGGCGCTATTCGCCGACAAAGGCCACTTTGGTAAGACTCCGATCCGCCTGGGCTGGTTTGCCCTGGTGTTGCCGGCTCTTTGCTGCAATTATTTTCGGCCAGGGGGCTTACCTTCTGGAAAACCCTCATGCCGTGCAGAACCCCTTCTTTATGATGGCTCCCTCCTGGGCCCTTTATCCCCTGGTGGTCCTCGCCACCATGGCCACCGCCATCGCCTCCCAGGCGGTAATCACCGGGGCTTTTTCCATCACCCGCCAGGCCATTCAACTGGGTTACCTTCCCCGTATGAAAATTGAGCATACTTCGAGGCGAGAAATCGGCCAGGTCTACGTGGGCACGGTAACTGTTGCTGATGATTGCCACTCTGGCCTGGTATCGGGTTCCAGAAGTCTACTAACCTGGCTAATGCTTACGGTGTGGCGGTGTCCACCGCCATGATCATCGATACGATCCTTGCGGCGGTGGTGGTGTACGAACGTTGGCGATGGCCGAAATTTTTGGCGGTGGCCATTGCCGTGCTGTTCCTGATTCCTGATACCGCCTTCTTCCTCTCCAATCTGACGAAGGTGCTTGCGGGAGGCTGGTTTCCGCTCCTGGTGGGCGTTATTATTTTCATCCTCTCATTGACCTGGCGGCGGGGCAGGGACCTGTTGAGAAAAATATATAAACAACAGCGCCTCCCGGCAGAAAAGTATCTGAAAGATTTCCGTAAAGATCCTCCGCCCCGCGTTCCCGGCACGGCCATCTATCTGACCGGCACCACCGAAGGAGTGCCCGGAGCCCTTTTGGTACAACTCGACCACTATAAGGTGATACATGAATGGGTTATATTTCTTACCCTGATCACCGACCCGGTTCCCCGGGTGTGGCAAAAAAAGGATCGGATAGAGATGGAGGACCTGGGCCAGAATTTCTTTCGGGTCATAGCCCGACAATTCTTTATGGAAAAATGGGATATGTCCGAGATTTTTGAACTGCTCAACTCGGAAGACCTCATGAAGGTCAAGATGGACGAGACGTCTTATTTTATAGGCCGGGCGAACATCATTCCCGATGGCTTTCCGAATGAATATAGTGTCGTCGAAGATTTTTGCCTTTATGGAGCGGAACGCTTTGGGGATCTCTGAATTTATCCAAATTCCCCCGGAAAGGGTCATCGAATTGGGAGCTTACGTCGATGTTTGAGTCGGGGGGCTCTTAAGCCGTTTCCCGGAAATTCAAGCGCCCGGTTTTTTATCTGCTTTAACTCCCTTGAGTTGACGTACCGCTGCCGCGACCGACCGGTAAACGTTGAAACCTTCCCGGGTGGTAAGACGGGTGCCTTTAAGCACCTCCCGAAAATGGCCTTTGACCTCGCAGAAGCCCAAGGTGATGTCCTGTCTTTTCAGGGAGTCATGAAGTTTTCTAACGGTATCAACGGCCTCCGAATCTATCTCGATCATGGCTTCAGCATTAACCAAGAAAAAGGTGACCGGAGGATCAGCCGAATCGAGGGCGGCGTGAACCCGGGCGGCGAAATATGGTGCATTGAAAAAAAGCAAGGGCGCGCCAAATCGGTAGATCATTAGACCCGGTATCTCCGGGTGTCTGGTGGCGGTTTCATGCGGGCGGGAAAGTTTGCGCATCATAATGATAATGGCGAGACCCACGGATATCAAGATGCCGGTCATGATGCCGAGAAGGAGAACCGAGAGCGTGGTGGCAATGGTGACGTTGCCCGTGGTGCGGTGCTTGCGAAATATCCGGAGAAATTCCTTCGGACGCAGGAGGTTGATGCCGGCGGCGACGACGATGGCTGAAAGGGCCACCACCGGGACGTGCTTGATAAACCCGGTGAAGAAGAGTAGGAAGCAGCCGAGAAGGACGGCACCTAAGACCCCGGCCAACTGGGTTTGGCCGTTATACAAGTCGCACACCGCGGTCCGCGAGTGGGAGGCTCCCACGGTGAATCCCTGGGTCAGGCCGTTGGCGAAGTTGGCAAAGCCCAAGGCAAACAATTCTCGATCGGGGTCGACCTCATAAACGCCCTTCCGGGCAAAGGCGCGGCCCGTGACTATGATGTCCGCGTACGAGATAAAGGCGACGCCCACGGAAGTGGGTAATACCATCACCGCATCAGCGAAGCTTACATGGGGAAAGGCGAGCTTGGGAAGCCCGGCGCGAACTTCGCCAATTCCCTTTATGCCCATGGATTCCAAGCCAAAGGAAGATACCACCAGAGTGGCAATAACTACCATGAAAATCGGCTCCGGTGCTTTAGGGAAGAACCGGTGACTGAATAATAAGCTGGCCAGGCAGGCTATCCCGATTCCAAAAGTCAGGGCGTTAGCTTTTTCGATATTCGAAAAAAATTCCACCAGCCGCGGGAAAAAATCTGCTTGCTTGAGTTGGATGCCGAAAAGGTTTCCCAGTTGGCTGAAGATGATGATCAGTCCCACCCCGTTAATGAAGCCGACGACCACGGTTTCGGGGAAAAAGTCTGCAATGAAGCCGACGCGGGCGAACCCGGCAGCCAGGAGGAACCCTCCCACCACCATGGCCTGGAGAAACACCAGGGCGGCATATCGTCCCGGGTCCCCCCCGCCGGGCACGATGCCGCTGAGGGATGAGGCCACCAGAATGGCTACCGCAGCCTCAGCCCCGATGATCAGTCGGCGTGACGAACCGAAAACCCCATAGATCAACATGGCGATCAAAGAAGCATAAAGGCCATTAACCCGGTGGAGGCCGGCCATTTCGCCATAAGCCAGCGCCGAGGGAATGGTGACCGCACAGATGACCACGCCGGCAGTCAAATCGCCTAGTAACCAGACCGGCTTATAATTGCGGATCAGGTCCAGTCCAGGTATTTTAAAGATGGTCTCCGTCCAACTCGCCGGCTGTTCAGACTCTCTTTTATCCTTTTTCTCCACCATCTCACCTGGCCTAAGCGGTCTGCATTTTTGTTTAAATCATATAAGCATCGGTGGGTGAAATTCCAAGATAGCTGAGCTGCAGAAAAATATTTTTTCTCGAAAATTGAAGATCCCTGTGGTGCTGAGGTCGTGGACAAATTAACTTGCGATGATTATTTAATCCTTTAATAAGCGGTGAAATCCTCGTGGGCCGCTTGGTTAAGGCCCGGAAAGGCGCGAATTTGGCTCGACAAGATCCCTGCTTCGTTATTACCAAAAGGTCGTATGATGCGGTTATCTTTGACCTGGACGGCGTTATCACCAAAACCGCCGCAATCCACGCCGCCGCCTGGAAAAAACTTTTCGACTGGTACCTGGCAAAACGTCAGGGGAAGGACTTCAAACCGTTCGATCCTGACAAGGATTACCGGCGCTATGTGGACGGCAAGCCGCGGGATAAAGGTGTAATGAGTTTCCTCAAGTCCCGGGGGATTGAGCTGGATTATGGGTCCCTTGACGACGATCCCGACCGGGAAACCGTGGGCGGACTGGGGAATAAGAAGAACAACTTCTTTCACGAAGAAATCGAGGCGCAGGGGGTGGAGGTCTATGCCGACGCCCTGAAATTCCTGCACAAGTTGAGAGTGGCAGGCCTCAAGACTGCCATTATTTCCTCCAGCAAGAATTGCGCTACCTTTCTTAAAGCCGCGCACCTCACCGCCCAGTTTGACGCCAAGGTCGATGGAGTGGATTCAGAGGATCTGGGACTTCAGGGGAAACCGGACCCGGACATCTTCCTGCTGGCGGCTCAGAAATTAGGGGTCCAGCCCCCTCGAGCGATTGTGGTGGAAGACGCCCTAGCCGGAGTGCAGGCGGGCAAAAAGGGCAAATTCGGCTGGGTTATCGGGGTGGATCGAACCGGTCATGCCGCGGCCTTGTTGGAAAACGGCGCCGATATGGCGGTGCCCGACCTGGGGGAGATCACCGTGACCACAGACTTCGGGGAGACCATTGGCTCACTCCGTCCGGCCCTGGACCACCTGGAGGAGATTTTCATGCGGCTGGGGGGGAAGCGGCCCGCGGTCTTCCTGGACTATGACGGGACCTTGACCCCCATTGTCGATCGTCCGGAAGACGCTCTGCTGGCCGGTCCAGTCCGCCAAACCCTAAAGGAATTGGCGGAGCACTGCGCCGTGGCCGTGATCAGCGGCCGCGATCTCAAGGAAGTCCAGAAGCTCATTGACCTTAAGGCAATCTTTTATGCCGGCAGTCACGGTTTCGACATCGCCGGTCCCAAGGGACAGCGGCTAGAGCACCAGTTGGGCCAGGATTTCTTACCGGTGCTGGACCAGGCGGAAAAATCCCTGCGGAACCAGATTGAGGGCAAAATCTCCGGGGTCCAGATAGAACGCAAACAGTTTTCCATTGCCGTACACTATCGGCGGGTGGAAGAGAATCGGGTCAAAGAAGTGGAAGACGAGGTAGACCGGGTTCTGCAAGAGTATTCCAGGCTGCGGAAGGGATCGGGCAAGAAGGTGTTCGAGTTGCAGCCGGATATTGACTGGCACAAGGGCAAAGCAGTGCTTTGGTTGCTGGCACAACTCGAATTGGACCGGCCCGATGCGTTGCCCCTCTATGTGGGCGACGACGTCACCGATGAAGACGCGTTTAAGGTCCTGGTGGACCGGGGCCTCGGTTTTGCGGTGCAAAAAGGTGATAAGCCCACGGCGGCCCAGTATTTTTTGCGCGATCCCGCTGAGGTGGAAAAGTTCCTCCAAGCCCTCATTCCAGTATGTAAGGAGATCGGCAATGAATAAACGGCGACTGACTTACGAGGGGTTTGACCCTAAGGACGAGGGTTTGCGCGAGTCCCTGTGCACCCTGGGGAACGGTTACTTTGCCACCAGGGGCGCGGGGCCGGAAGCTGTAGCCGATGAGATCCACTATCCCGGAACCTACTTGGCCGGAGGTTACAACAGGTGTGAATCCGAGATTGGGGATCGAGTAATCGAAAACGAAGACCTGGTAAACCTGCCCAACTGGCTGCTCCTTAATTTTCGCATTGCCGACGGTGACTGGTTCTCCCTGGCGAAGGTTGAAATCCTGGACTACATCCAGGAACTTGACGTTATAAAAGGCGTCCTCACCCGTACTTTTAGTATCCGGGATGCTCAGGGACGGGAAACCAAGGTGACCAACCGTCGTCTGGTTCATATGGCTGACCCTCACCTCGGCGCCCTGGAGCTTACCCTGACCGCGGTTAACTGGTCCGGGCCGTTGCGGATTTTAAGCGGCCTCGACGGGCGGGTTACTAACTCAGGGGTTAAACGGTACAGCCAGCTTAACGGCAAACACCTGGAACCCTTGGCGACAGCACAAGTTGATCACGAAACCATCTACCTTGAGGTGCAAACCAATCAATGCAAATTACGCCTCTCCCAGGCTGCTAGGAGCAGGATCCATGAAAATGGCAGACTGCTGGCCCTTGAGCCCAAAGAGACGGAAGATCCGGGTTACATCGCTCAGGAATTCGTCCTGAACGTGAAGGAGGGCACGGAGATCTCCGTGGAGAAAGTGGTGGCCCTCTATTCTTCCCGGGACCGGGGCATTTCCGAGTGCGGTCTGGAAGCCCGCCAGGCGATGCAGCGGGCCGGCAATTTCATGGATCTCCTCCAAAGCCACACCTTGGCCTGGGAACAATTGTGGCGCCGCTTTGCCGTCGACTACGACTCGAAGAAAGAAGTTGCTTACGAGTATACCGACGCGGTGCTGCATCTCTATCTGTTCCATATCCTGCAGACTACCTCCCTGCACACCCTTAACCTCGACGTCGGGGTGCCGGCCCGGGGCTGGCACGGAGAAGCCTACCGGGGCCATATCTTCTGGGATGAGCTCTTCGTCTTCCCTATCTTAAATTTCCGGTTTCATGAAATTACTCGGACTTTGCTCCTTTATCGTTACCGGCGCTTGCCCGAAGCCCGGATAAACGCCAGGCAAGCCGGTTACCTCGGGGCTTTGTTTCCCTGGCAAAGCGGTAGCAGCGGGCGCGAGGAAAGTCAGAAAATCCACCTCAATCCCAAGTCCAAACGCTGGATTCCCGATGACACACACTTGCAATACCATGTGAATTCGGCCATTGCCTACAACTTTTACCAGTATTTCCAGGTGACCGGTGACCTTGAGTTCCTGGCTTTCTTCGGGGCGGAAGTGCTCCTGGAAATCGCCCGCTTTTGGGGAAGCATCGCCAAATACAATGCTGAGCTTAAGCGTTATGAAATCGTAGGGGTCGTGGGTCCGGATGAATACCATACCCGCTATCCCGGCGCGGATCAACCCGGTTTGAAGAACAATGCCTATACCAACCTTATGGCGGTCTGGGTCCTGACCTATACTTTAGAGTTGTTTGACCTGTTGCCCGAAGACCGCTCCCGGGAACTGTTCGAAAGCCTCGACTTGAGCAAGGCAGAATTGGAACTATGGCGGGAGATCAGTCACAAAATGTTTCTGCCTTTTCACGGAGATGGCATCATCAGCCAATTTCAGGGGTACGAGGACCTGAAAGAATTCGATTGGGAAGGCTACCGGAAAAAATATGACGATATTCAACGCCTCGATCGCATCCTGGAATCGGAAGACGACACCCCGAACCGTTACAAGGTTTCCAAACAGGCCGACGTGTTGATGCTCTTCTATTTATTTTCCCCTGAACATCTCAGCCAGCTCTTTCAGCAACTCGGGTATACCTTCAACGATGAGACCATCTCTAAAAACATTGCTTATTACATGGCGAGGACCTCTCACGGCTCCACCCTCAGCCGCGTGGTCAGTTCCTGGGTCTTGGCCCGTTCTGACCGGGCCACCTCCTGGAAGCTCTTCACTGAAGCATTGCAGAGTGATGTTGCCGATATCCAGGGAGGCACAACCCGGGAAGGCATCCACCTTGGCGCCATGGCGGGAGTGGTTGATCTGATACAACGGGCTTACACCGGCTTAGAAACCCGGGGGCACGTGTTGTATTTCAATCCCGCTTTACCCGACGAACTGAGCAGCCTCCACTTGCATATCCGTTATCGTTTCCATTCCCTGGAAGTGGAAATCACCCCTAAGATGCTGAAAATCGAAACCCTGGAGTCGCCGGCGGGTCCTATCCAAATCAGTGTAAAGGGGAAGGTTTTCACGATCAAAAAGGGCGAGATTAAAGAGGTTGTTTTAGGTTAAGAAGAAAAAGGCCTGATGCGGAAAGAGAACCGGCGGCGGCTCATCATGAACTGGATTGGTCCGAGTATCCGGCGTTCTTTAGGAAGTGGGGCCACTTAAGCGCAGATGAGGAGATGAATTTAAAATAGACGAATCACTGAGAATGCAACAGTGGAGGTCATTTTATGGCGCAAGATCTTTATGACACTATTATCATCGGAGCGGGGCCGGCCGGGGCCGCGGCCGCAGTTTATGCCGCTAGGAAAAAGTTGAGGACCCTGCTTATCACCGAGGAG
This sequence comes from uncultured delta proteobacterium, assembly GCA_963841475.1. Lineage (GTDB taxonomy): Bacteria > Desulfobacterota > Desulfobaccia > Desulfobaccales > 0-14-0-80-60-11 > 0-14-0-80-60-11. Next base: position 395,774 of record CAWJCT010000004.1, on the reverse strand, counting down.
TTTGGCGGACAATCCATCGCTTCTTCTCAAATCGGCAATTGGATCGGTGAAATATCCATTACGGGTGAAGAATTGGCTAACAGGCTAGAAAAACATGTCCGGGCCCAAAAAGATATCGAGATTAAGGCCGCGGAAACGGTTCTTAAGATCAGCGAAATGCCAGATTGCACCTTCGAGGTCAAAACAGATAAAAATGGAACTTACCAGTCCAAGACCTTGATTGTGACGTCCGGAGGCCGGCAAAAACGCCTTGAGGTTCCCGGAGAAGAAGAGTTCGACGGCAAGGGTGTGGCCTATTGTTCCACCTGTGACGCCCCTTTCTTTGGAGGCAAGGACGTGGCGGTGGTAGGGAGCGGCAATTCGGCTCTGGAAGTAGTTATTGATTTAGCTTCCTATGCCGACAAGATCTACTTGCTCATTCGCGGCGACAAGCTCAAAGGAGATCCGGTAGTTGAAAAAAAAGCCACCCCAATCCCCAAATTACAAATCATCAGCCACGTTGAGGTGGAAGAAATCCTGGGGGACAAGGCTGTCACCGGATTGCGCTACCGGGAAATAAATTCCGATGAAGTGAAGGAATTAGAGGTTAACGGCGTATTCGTGGCGATTGGGGTCATCCCCAACACAGACTTTGTCCGAAACCTGGTAAATATGAACGAGGCGGGAGAAATCCTGGTAAATTTTGAAACCGCAGAAACCTCCAGAAAAGGTGTTTTTGCGGCGGGAAATGTGACAAACGACCCATTTAAACAGAATAATATTGCGGTTGGAGACGGAGTCAGGGCCGCGCTCTCGGCTTACGCTTACCTTCTCAACCTTAAAAAGCACAGTCCCTGCGCCGAAAAGGGAGAATAATCCGCCAAGAAACCAGGGTGTGACCGCCCCGGCGACGGTCTGGCAATATAGCTCAGCGGAAATAGGCAGTTACCACCTATTGACAAGGTTCAGCAGGCTGCCTACTTTAAACCCACTCACAGTCACTCGGTGCTTGTCAAAATTCGGCTCAGGCCCCGTTCGTTATCTCGGGTCTTTCGAGTCGCTGAACTTTGAAAGTACTCCTTTAATTGATGAGCAAAAGAGCGGTTTAATAGCGATTAGTTTATAAGATAAATTTACAATTAAATATAAATATTACCAGCACTATACTGCTTGTCATCTTGATTCTTCTGCTTATCGGGGCACTACTGGCCATATAGCGCGACTTGGGGTTATTATCCCAGCGACGGCTTGGGATTGGTTCTTCTGACCCTGATTTATTGATCCTGTTGGGGCGCCTCTGAAACAGCAGTGGAAATATGCCCAGGGCCGTTTATGAGAGAAGCATATCACCTGTCAAAGGAGGCAAGCTATGAATTGGGATCAAGTCGCCGGAAATTGGAAGCAATTCAAAGGCGAGGTCAAGGAGAAGTGGGGAAAACTGGCCGATGGTGATCTGAATGTCATTGCCGGAAAGCGCGATAAACTCCTGGGCAAAATCCAGGAACTCTACGGGATTGGCAAAGAAGAGGCTGAAAAGCAAATCGAACAATGGGAGAGCGCGAAAAAATAGGGAAGCGGGCGGCTATAATAATCTTGAGGAACGTCGGGGTATTCAATACCGGGACATAAATTAAAATGAGGGAGTAAACTAAATGAAACGGACAGTGTTATGCATTGGACTGGCGCTTTTCGTGATGTTGATGGGATGTGGTAAGCAGGAAGAACCGGCACATACTAAAGAAAAAGTAAAAAATATTGTACAACAAAAATATGAAGCCAGCAAAGAATATCTATCTCAACAGAAACAAGAGTATCAAGACAAAATGGCTAAAGAAATGACTGAATTTCAAAAAAAATTAACCGATTTAAAGGAGAAAGCGGCTCAGGCTCAAGGCGATCTCAAGGTTAAACTGGATAATGAAGTGAGTGATCTTCAGAAGAAGACAGACGACCTGCAAAAGAAGCTAACGGATATGGGGTCAGCCACCGGCAAGGCGTGGGAAGATCTGAAATCTGAAGCCAATGCCGCCGCGAGTAGATTGCAAAAAGCCTTTGAGGAAGCGACCTCACGCCAAAAATAATAAGTCACAATGGGCGTGGTTGGCAACAGTTGGGTAGGTGAGCCAGGTCTCATTGGCCTGGCACTTGTTAGGCACGGGACCTGCCGAATAAACAGCCTTCGGATTTACAGGAAATGAGAACATCATGCTGAAAGTACAAGAAACGCCCGATACGAACATCGTCGAGGTTACCGTTGACGGGCGGATCACTCGGGAGGATTTCGACGGCGTTGCCGTTGTCCTCAACAAAAAAATCGAGAAATACGGGGTTGTGTATGTCAAGTTCTGCAAATTGGTCGAGGCATAAAGGTTTTTAGTTTTCCCTCGCCGTTGAGTTCAGCCGTAAGGGCCGTGGAGGATGGGCCACAAAGTGCTCGTCTGAGGCGGCCCGAATCGGCGCCTTTTGAGGAGATAGTTCATCTCTCGCTTTGTGCCGATCCCTCCCGAACAGAACCCCTGCACGAGATTATGCGGGCTTTGGCTCGAACGGGCCAGCACTCTGGTATGCGGCTGGGCTATGAAGCTGGTGAAGTGCGCATTACACACACTTGGCTGCCGGTCATGGCAAAGCCGGCTGCGACCCATGGCGCCTAACCAGCATTTGAAACGGACCCATCTTTGCTGGCGCTCAGGCGGGCTATGTAGGTAGGCTTGCCAAAATACAAGGTTGCTGCCCTCTGTCCGCACCTTAAATATTAATCATTCAGATTCTATATGGTTATCATAGCTGTATCTCAAACCCTGCCGGGAGTTTGTGAGCCTTCTCCGTGTTCGCTTTCACTTCCAGAGCTGCCACCAGCGCTTCGGCGGCTGTCTCAGAATCTCAAATATCTTATTGGCCGCCCGGGTATTGGCCACGCCCAGCTCGGCCGACTCTCGCAAATCCACCTTATAGGTAGCCTCTTTAAAGGCGCTCTCGGTAGGGAAGAAGAGGCCAGCCGGCTGCCCCGTCTTAGAATCAATGAGCTTCTTCGTATTCAGGGCCGGTTCCGCCGGCATCTTTATATCGGGCAGGGGCTTTAGCGCCTCCTTGGGGATTTGCGGGCAGGGCGTGGCGCACCCCGCCAGGAGAATTAAAGTCATCAGCAAGACCGTCCAGGTCATTTTTCTGCCGTAATTCATTGAGCTTACCCGAGGTAAGCAGCGAGAGCCGTTTGACGGTACTGAACAGCTCCTCCCGGTTGAAGGTAAACTGGGAAAGGAGGGCCTCCGGGATGATCCGGCGATATTCCGGGAACTTCGTCTCAAGAAGCCGGATGGAGAGAAGTTTGTCGCCTGCCAGCACCGTCAGCATTTTTTCGTAAAGGTTCAGGGAAACCTTCTCCTCCTCGCCCAGGAAGCGGATGATCTCCCCGGCGGCCTTGCGGGGAATGAGGATCCCCTTATCCAGGCCGAAGAGCAAGCCGACAAAAGGGTTCTCTCGTTGGATAAAAGTGAGGCGGTGGCCGTCGGTGGTGACCATGCGGAGGTAAGGGCGCCCCTCCTCCTCAACCCCCTCGCAGAAAACCCCGGTGAGGTGGTATTGGAGATCGTCGCCGGTCGATGAAAAGATGACCTTGCGAATCATCTCCTTGAGCACGCTGCTCTCCATCTCGACATAACCGCCTTCCGGCCTCTCCGGGAGAGGGGGAAATTGTTCCGGGTTAATGCCGGAGAGCTGGTATCGGGACTCGCCTCGCTTGATCTTGAGGGTATGCTTTTTGGTGTCCTTGAGTTCCAGATCGCCGGCGGGCAGTTCCTTGACCAGGCTGCTGAGCTGGTGCGCCGGGACGGTGACCGCCCCCGCCTCGATGATCTGCGCCGGGCAGTAGCCCTTATAGCTGATCTCCAGGTCCGTGGCCCCGATTTCCAGGCCCTTGCCGTTGGTCTTGATAAGCACGTTGCTCAAAATCGGCATGGTCCCTCTCTTGTCCACCACTCCCAGCACCGCGGAGATTGCCTTTAACAAAGTTTCCTGATCTGCCCTGATTTCCATGGTCTATGCCTCCTCGAAATTTTTAGGGGTTTCATAATAAGGGGTGAATGGGGCCTCATCCAGGCGCAGCATCAGGTCGCCGCACCGGGAACAGATGGCCATGACATCGTCCAGGCCGGCGATCACCGCTGCCTTAAGGCCGCAATTTTCATCCGTGCATTGGAATTGGTAAACCGGCATCCGCACCCCCTTCCTGAGTTTCTTGTGTTTCTTGTATGAGTTGGCCACCTCCTGCCGGCTGACATTATCCAGTAGCGCCTTCTTGATAAGGTTGAGGTGATTGATAATCAGGTCGATTTTCTGGAGGTTGACGGCGGAATTGCCGTTCAACACCCGGGCCAATACCTGGCAATCATCCGGGGAGAAGGATCTGACCACCAGGCCGGTGACCGCATCCAGGGCCTTTTCCCAGCGGGATACCGTCTCCAGGTCCTCCTTCTTGGGGACCGCGAAGAGGAAGCGCTCTTTCTTGGCGTCCACCAGGGCGTTAACAAATCTGCGCAGATGGTTATAGGTGGGGAGCTGCCCGGCCTTGATTTTCTGAAAAACCAGCTCCTGCTCCCCGTGATCCTGGAGGCGGCTGATCTCGAAGGCCTGGGAAGGGGAGATGGCCCCGAAAATAAGGGCATCCTGAAACTTGGGAGACAGGTTCATCAGCGACAGGCGCTCGTCCACCCGCCACACCTGTTTGAACCCCAGCTTTTGAGCCAGGTCCTCTTTGGTGTAACCCCGGTCCAACATTTCCTGGAAAGCCTTGGCCTCTTCCAAGGGGGTGAGGTCCTGGCGCTGGATGTTCTCCACCAGGGCCATTTCGGCAATCTGGTTATCATCGGCCTCGATCACGCGCACCGGGGCGGTGTTAAGCCCGGCTATCTGGCAAGCCCGCCACCGACGCTCCCCGGCCACCAGCATAAACTCCTTGGGGATGGGGGGACCCGGGCTGTCCGCTATGAAGGTGCAGAGTCGCCGCACCACCACCAGAGGCTCGATGAGTCCCTGCTCCTTGATGGACTGCGCCAGTTCCTCCAGTTTGGCCTGGTCAAAAACCTTGCGCGGCTGGAGGGGATTAGGGTATATAAGAGATAGGTTGGTTTCGTTACCGGGCTTTGGCGAGTCCGGGAAAGTGGTTTCGGGGGCCTGGCGAGAGGGCCCCCTTTCTTTTTTCGGCCGGCCGCTCCAGCCGGGGTGAGGGGCTTTGGGTTTCGGATTCTCACATAACCCCTCTGCCCGGGTGCATTTCCCGGTCCCGCCCGGGATGAGTTTGCCCTTGATTGGGCTGCCCCTGCGCTTCCAGAAATCACAGGTTGCGCAGTCGCCGGTTGCCACAGGTTTTCTTTTCGCCATAACCATGCCTCCTTAAAAAACGTTGATTTTACTTAAAGAGCTTCAGCTCAGGTCGATGGCCCGGCGGTAGGTGAACAGGTCTTTGTCGAAGTTCTCCACCTTGGGGGCCGGGATGTTCTGGAAAGCCGTGAGCATCCCCTTGAGAAACCAGTTAATCGCCCCGCCATGGATGCTCTTGGCAAGGACGGTATCGTTGCCCAGGATCTCGATGGTCGTTCCGGAGCCGGAGCTGCTCGGCCGAGAATTTAGCTCGATGACCGGCTGCCCCACCTTTTTCCGATAGCCGTTGATCCGCGGGATCATTTCAGCCAGGCTCATGGCATCACCGCTTCGTTTTTGCCCGCCAAGGGTAAAAACTCCGGATAATCCTTGGCCAGTTTTTCTTGCAGGGCTTTCAGGCCACCAGTTTTGAGCAAGCCCTTTACCTCCCCCACGTCGATCACATCGCAGACGTATTGAGGTGTCGGGGTAATGCCCGGCCTGAAATACATGGTAAAGGCCGGGTTTCCATAATCAGGGCCGGTTTCTCGGTCAAAGGGAATCCCTGCGTCTACCAAGGCTTCTTCGATTTCTTCAAACTCACCCCATCGGGCCTCATAGGATACCAGGGTAAAGATTTCGTCCACCACGCTGTCCTCGGTTTCGTGTTCCTGAATGTACTCGTCAATCATCGCCTTAATTTCCGGCGTGATCAGGTACGCAGGGACAGAGAGGGTCGCTCTGTAATAGTCAGCCATTTAGGGCCTCCTTTTAGATATTCCGGTTCACCATCCGCTCGCCTTCATTGCATAAGGGGCAGATACCGTAAATTCGATGCTTCAGCGGGTGCGGTAAGTCCCTTTCATGGGCGCACTCATCGCAGTAAAGCGCCGCCCTTTCTTCCGATTCTTCTTCCACCTCTGCATCGAAGTGCGTCTGGGCCATGTGAATGATGTAATCCGGTTCGATGTCATTTTCCCTGGCCAGGTGCAGCAGGTCCGCCACCAGGTCATAAATGCCGGTGGTCAAATCGATGCCCCCTGATTCAATGTCCTCTTTGAAAACGGCCATGACCGCCTTTTCACCTGTCGCAGCCCTTTCGTTATTGGTCAAAATCAAGTTACCTGCTGCCCGGTGGACAACATCGCCCGCGGCCCAGTTCAACAGTTCAGCCCCTACCTTCCGGGCGGTTTCTTTGTCGATAATGGCGCTGCCCCGGTATGCCCCAGCCGGTCCGCGGATGTCGAGAGAAAGACAGCACGGCACTTGAAAATCGGGATAGAGTTCGATGATCCCATGTGATGTTCTGCCATTTTTCCGATTGGAGTTAGCCCCAAAGCCTTCTTTGCTGGTATCGAAGGGAATTTGCAGCATGGTCATGTCTCCTTTACAAAATGGGGTGCAAATTATTCCTGAAATATTCCTGAAAGGCCGGAGGCGCCCGGCCCCTCAGGGTTAGCTCAAGTCGATCATCCGTTTGTAATTCCCGGAGATGGCGTTCACGTCCTCCGTCTTGGAAGCCACCGCGGCCACCTGGTCGGCCAGGTCCGCCAGTTGTCCTTTGAGGGCGTCGTTGTCCTTGAGGGCCTTGATGTCCACCCCGTCCAGGCCGGCCTTCAGCTTCGCCAGCTCCTCCTCCAGAGGCTTGTAGCCGAAGATGTTCATGTCCCGGGACCAATCGTGGAGCTTGCGGACCTTCTCCAGCGATTCGTTGCGGATGACCTTCCCCTCCCGCATCTTGAGCGACAAGTCGGCCACCACTTCCCGGATGGTCTTCATGTAGTCCAGGAAAGCCAGCTCGACGGCCTCTTTGCACTTGGCCTCCAGCTCGGCCTTGGCCCGTTGGTAGGCCTCGATGACTTCCGGGGCGCTGGTCTTGGAGGGGGGCTCGGCCGCCTTGATCTCAGTAATGGTCCAGAAGAAATCGAATTTCCGCCGCAGGACTTCCCGGGGGGGATAGTGGGGCCTCATCAATTCCCAGGAGCCGGGATGCTTCGATTCACAGAAGGCTTTCCACTCATCCCGGATGGCGTCGTACTTCTCGCAAAACTCGTCGGCCAGGGCCAGGTATTCTCTCTGCACCTGGGCCAGCTTTTCCAGGGTCCGGGCCAGACGGCCTTTGGGAGAGCACCGCACCCATTCCAGCACGAAATCGTAGGTGTTCTCGTTCAGGACGCGACGGCCCTCGCTGATCTTGCGGTTGAAAGCCTGGCGCCATTCGGCCGGGTATAATTTCTTGTTCCCCAAGTGGAAGAACTCCGGGACCTTGTCCACTCCCAGGTCCTCTTTGGTGAGGTTTACGATTCCAGGCCAGCTCTTGGTGCAGAGCTGGATCGCCACCAGTCCGTCAAAGCCGTTGCCATCCGATTTCTTTGCGCTCATGGTCATGCCTCCAGAAAAAGATAAAGGCCGGACAATGCCGGCCTTTTTACTATGGGACCCTCACGTCCCTTATCCCAAACCAGGGCGCTGCCGCCCCGGGTTGGATGAAAGAGTGAGGGTTTTTACTTAATAAGGGCTACTTTAGAATTTTGTCCGATTCTTCCTTTTCGGGCGGATGGAGCCTATCAAACGTCGGGGGTGCGGTACGGCGTGGGACGAAACAAGGGGCTACTTGCCATGCCGCCCCACAAGAACCGCTTATACTTTGGGGAAATTATTACTAGGCTGTTAACTCTATTTTTTCAAATCCTTGTAAACCCGGCTCCGGTGCTGGATAGTGGAAACTTCGATGACCTTCTGCTCTTCGATTATTTGAAAGATGATGCGCCAATCCCCCACCCGAGAATAACGCCGGTTCGGGTTTGTTTCCATTTGCCGGGACAGGCGCGGATCAAGAGGATTTTCTGCTAACTCTCGCAAGCGGTCTCTGAGCCTGCGGGCCAATGGCCGATCAAGTTTGGCCATCTCCTTTTTCGCCTGGTGGCCCAGGTTCATTGCAAAGGTCATAAGCCTAACTCTTTTTCCATTTCCTCCAGGGTCACGCATTCCCCCCGCCGAATCTGGGCGAAGCCTTCTTCAATCTCAGCCAAGTCTTCCGGGGAGAAGTATTCTGCGGTGATCTGCTCATAGAAGCCATCCACGATCCTGGCGAACAGTTCGGCATGAGAGCTTTGGGCCACGGCCTTGACCTTGGCCACCAGGTCGTCTAAATTGCTTCCAACTTGAGAGCCGCTATGGGATCCTTCCTGAGCCTGTTCCATTAAGCCCTCCATTTTGATCATAGCGTCTAGTTCGGGGAAATTATATCATATCTGGCCAGTGATTATAGAGAAATTAGGAGGTTATAGATATCATGGGTAATATCCAAAATCTCCCTCATGGTGCTGTCCCGCCAATATGGAGATTCCCATATATCAAGGATGGGGCACGGGGTGCGACGGGACCGGGGTCTTGCTCACCTCATGCCGCCTCTTTAGAACCGCTAATGCCTCGGGGTCATGATCGAGAAGAACCAAGGCGCTACTGACCGCCCGGCTTGGCAACAGGTCGCCGCTTTCGTATTTCTGGAAGGCCCGGGGGCCGCCGCCGATCAACAGTCCGGCGGCCTCTTGAGAAAGCCCAAGTCTCTTCCGGATGTGCCGAATCTCCTCCGGCTCCAGCAACCCTTCGCTACGCGCCTTAAGGCGATTCAACATGCGGTCGGATACCTTCATATCCTTGCCGGTGTGAATGCTCTCATCGGACTCGTCACAATACCAACCGGGCATGTCGAAGGTGATCGACTCCTCCTTATAGGTCAAAGTCATGGGGCGCACGCCGCGGTGCATCGGCGCCCCCGTTTTCGGACATTCGGGATTAGCGGTCATGCTTCAAGGTCGTAGGTAGGTTGGCGCTTCTCTGTCATCATTCACATCTTATAGGTGAGACCATATTACACCTTTATGGTGTATTGTCAAGTCGTTCTTTGAGGAGTTCATCAAAACAGGAAGGGGTGCCGCAGTCCCGGACTGGGTGAAAGAATGAGGGTTTTACTTAAAGAGGGCTGTTTCGATTTCATTGACCCGCTCCGGGTCCACGTCGTCCACCCCTTGAAAGACATAAACCGCGTCGCCCTCGAACTCCTTGATTCTTTCATTGTCTCCGCCTTCAGTATCATAATCCAGGACCATGACCTTGATGCCCTCCTGGTCGGCCATGATGTGTTGAACCAGGCCGCCGTCCATCGTGATGACCACTCTTGCCATGAGCTCCTCCTTAACCGCACCAGGGATTATGATTCAGTTCCTCGAACCCCGGGGCCGGAGGGCCAAGGGTCGAAAGAATTTGATCGGCTTCCGGGGTCCACCAATCGGTGGCCGCCTTGCCGTCCGGAGAAAAATCCAGGGCGATTTCTTCAGGCTTTTTGTTTGGCATCGGTCCGCACCCCCTGAAAATATTCCGGCTTGTTCTTGCGGTTCGACACCACACCCAGGGCTTTCTCGAAGTGGCTCATGGCCTCATCGCAACTCTTGCCCTGGAATCCCTTGCCTTCCATTTTGACCTCGCCGTCAGGCGCAAAGTCTAAGATAATTTCTGTCGCCATGCCCTATCTCCTGCAGACCAGCCGGATGCGGCCGTCGCCTTGTTTTTCTTCAGTGACTCGATAGCCCTTCTTCTTGGCTTCGGCTTTGGCTTTCTCTACCCCGTAAGACTGCTTGAGCTTTCCCAGCCAGGAGTCGTTATAGCCGTTTTCCTTCCGGTCAAAGTCGGAGATATGAGCCCGGTATAAACCATCCGAGTACTGCTGGAAACCGATGTCGTTGGCTGCCATGCCCACATGCTGCCGTCGGATAATGATGTGCCCCTGCTGTTCTCTCCGGTCACCCTGGTAACCGTAAAGAGCCTTGGCTTCCTGGTGGACCTCTAACTTTTCCGGACCAAAACCCAAACGCCCCAGGGCGGCCACCAGGGCCGCCCTATCCCGAAACTCAACCTGCACTTCTGAGTAGTGGCTCATCAGTTTCCTCCCTCGGGCCGACAGCGCCCATGATCTTGATTTCAGATTGGATGCCCACGTTAAGCAGTTCCTGGACACAGGCGTCGATATCACCCTCATGCAGGGCCTTTGCCCTGGCGGTGATTATGAGCCATGCCCATTTCGGAAGGCTTATCGGGACCGGAACCTCGATGATTTGCCGAGTTTCTTCGCTGATCTCCACGGCCATCATAACTGCACCCTCCTCTTGCCCTTGACCTCTTCCAGGACCGGCTTGCTGGCCGGGATGGTCCGGGCCCCTGGCCCATTCCCTGAGACGGTCCATCTGGTCTTTCTGTGACCGGGAAATGGGGATGACGAACCGGGCTGCCGCCGAAAGATCCCCGCCGTTGTAAGCGGCCTCGATGGCCACCTGCCGGATTTCCGCACCGCTGTAGCTGTCCAGGTCCGGCATTTTGGGGAAGTCGAGGTTTTTCTTACCCATAAACTGTCCCAGGTAAATCTCCAGGATGTCGTAACGCTGCTGAAGACCCGGATTCTCCACAAAAAAGATAGCGTCCCACCTCCCCATCCGGGTGTATTCCGGGGGGAGCTTCGAGTAATCGTTGCAGGTGGCGATGACGAACACCTCAGAGGTGTGATCGTTCAGCCAGGTTAGGAAAGTGCCTCCTACCCTTTGGGTCGTGCCACCATCCGTGGAGCCGCCGCCGACCCCAGCCAGGCCCTTCTCGATTTCATCCAGGAAGAGGATGCAGGGCGCCATGGCGTCCACTACCTTGAGGGCTTCCCGCATCTTGGCCTCGCTTTCCCCTACCAGGGAGCCGAAAACCTTACCCAGGTTCAGGGAGAGGCAGGGCCAGCCCACCTGATTGCCCAGGGCCTTGGCAAAGTGGCTCTTGCCAGTGCCGGGGACCCCCAGGAGCAATATGCCTCGGAAAGGCAACCCGGGGCGCCGGCTCTTGAACCGGTTGAGCGTCCAATCCTTCAGGTTCTCCAGGCCGCCCAGGGTTTCAAAGGTTTCCTTGAATTGACTGAACTCCAGGGCCGCCGACTTCTTGACCATCTGGGCCTTTAGCTCGGTGATGGTTTTGGGGTCGAAGCATTTCTGCCGGACCAGGGCCAGGGCCAGAGCGTTCTCGGCTTCCTCCCAGGTAAGCCCCTGGGCCGCATCCAGGACCATGTCCTCGTTCTCGGCCTTGACCCCGGTGCTTTCCTCCAATCCGCCCAGGATACTCCTCAGCTCGTCCCGGGTGGGCAGAGGAAAGTCCAGGACCACCACCTCCCGCTCCAGTTCCGCGGGCAACTCAGCGTCCGGGGCGACCATGACCAGCGTGATCCCCTTGGCCTTGTAAGCGGGGAGGTTGTTCTGGATCGCCTGGATAACTCCCGGCTCCTTGATGGAGAAATGGAAGTTGCGCAGGAACCAGACCGCCTTTTCTTTCCCCCGGGCCGCAATTTGGGGGAGGTCGAAGGGGTCGGCCTCTTGCCATTCCGCCCCGTTGCCCAATTCCCGATAGCCCCTCACGATGTCCCATTGATAAGGGGTCCTGCCGTTGATCTTCTTGACCATGGAGCCGATGAACCGCTCCGGCTCATGCGTCCGCACCATAAGGACCGGGTAACCGGCCTTCAGATAATCTTGAATCATGAGTCACCTCCAGGAATTAAAAAAGCCGCCCTAAGGCGGCTTCAATTCGAGTGGTAAAAATAATTTTGGCCGGTGCAACCTAGCCTATGATCTGGTCAAAATCTGCTGAGACAATTCAGCAACCTCCTCTGCGAGGTCAAGAGCTTGTCGGGCTGTGTCCCGGTCAAACAACTCCCAAGGAGTACGCCCACCGGCCTCGTCACCATAATCGCTTTGCACATGGATATCCGGCCCCAAAAGCTCAGCACACTCTGCCATGCGTTCCACCTGAGGTGAAATTTCCGCAGAGAATTCTCCTTCTGCCAATGCTTCTCGCAAGAGTAAAGATGGATTATGCGTGCGCCCCACTGGTCCTAACAGGCCAGCACCGCTTTAGCCGCGTTTTCCGTGGCTAACTGGCTGTTATCGACACACGAGCGCCAACGCCCCAATTGAAGTCCTGGCGGGCTTCTTCCGGAAATCCCAGGACCAGGCGTAGGCGGTAAGAGACTTCTTCAGGAGCCGGCATCAATCATTCCCTCCACTCAAGTGCCCAGGGTTGTCGGGGTTTTTGCCGCCATCTCCATACCTCCCCACCCGAAGACTTTTTACGATAGAGGCCTGTCTCAGCCATCAGGTGCTGTAAAAGTGCCAAACGCCGTGGGCATATCCTTGAGGGTCAAAGAAATTTGACCATCTTGGGCAATATCCAGATATAAAGAGGAAATATTTTCTTCAAATTCCTCTGGAGTCTTGGCCAAAAGAGATACTGCGCCGCGGTATGCCGCCGGAAGAAAACGCTTTAAAAGAATATGCCGTTCCCAGAGTTGCTTCGGCAAATCCGAGGCAATGATAAAGACATCCCAATCACTGGCCTCGCCGCTTGATCCCGAGCTCGTGAACCATACAAGACCACGGCCACCAAGCGCTCTCCCAGTCCTTCCTGGAGGGCTGTCACTATTTGAGACAGATTATCTTCTTGGTCTTCCATAGTTGGCATCTCCGGATCTTGCAAGATCAATCGATCTGGTTAAGCCCGCACCTGGGATTCCTTATCGTTGATCACATAATTGTGACCTCAAAATTCCCTATTCCTCCTGATTTGAGAGGCTATCAGACTCTGAGGTCACAAATTGTGACCTCAACTGTCGAACACCACCCGGCTCAATATTATCCCTTTTCTCACCTGATTTCAATTCCTTCCCCCTTTTCCGAGAGATTGGATCGAATAACCGGCCTTCAGATAATCAGTGATCATCGCCTTGTCTCCAGAAAAGATGGTTTTACTTAAAGGTTGTCAAACAGGCTCGGCTCTCGCAGTTCCGGGACCGTCACTCCCAGGTGCTCCTCCAGCCATATAGCCACCAGGCGCCGGTGACAAAATTTGCCCGGAGCCTCCCAACAAATGAGGATGGAATTTTCCCCCAGGTCCTCGTAAACCTCTCGGGGGTCCAAGTTGTCCAGGATCTTCCGATACTCTTCCCGGTAGGTGAGCTCGTCCATTTTCAGCATCTCGCGCCGGGGGGCCAGGGCCGGGTAGGTTCGCCCCCGGTACCACCGCGGGGCCCGGAGGGCGATAGAAACGCTGCTGCTCCCGAAACCGTCTTGTTGACTGCATATTCTTGAGAAGTTACTGGTTTGCACCCCACCTCCTTTCGGGGCGCCCCGTCCTCGTGCCTTCCAGGACGCCCCGGGCTATGGGTTTAATCACCCAGGCCCTACACGAGTTATTTGAATTGGTCCAAGAGCGTCCAGGCCACCTTGTCTTCGCCCAGGCGGTCGGAGATCATGCCAACCATCTCACCTTTGGTCATGCCCGGAAGATCAATAATGAGGTTGAGGCTTTTGGCTATCCGCCGCACCTTGGACGTCGGGAGTCTCTTCAGTTCGTTGATGGTCATCGTCGTTGCCTCCAGTTGGAATATGGGTAAGGCACTCAAAGAGAGGCACGAATCCGCCAGAGCTCGCGCCCCGTCGTTCAGAGCCTCACGACAATTTTTGTTAAGGGTTATCAGCTTCACGCTTTGCTCGCCGGCCGCTTGAACATTGTCTGCCGTCATCAACCCCTTCCTTCCTGGAGTTTCCATCGCTCCTCCACCTCCAGGCCGCTTGCGCTCAGGTTTGATTCAGGTTTCCGCCGTCCCGCCCATCTCCGGGTCCTCTCTGCGCTTGGTATCAGGAGACCAAAAACCAGGGGATCTTTTAGGAGGGTCCCTACCTCCAGGATTCGTCTCGGCCAATCCATAAGTCCGTGAGCTTCTTGGTTTCCTGCCAGAGTGCTCAGTCCTCAGCAGTTTTCCGGTCCTGCCAACCTACCCGCCTTTGCCAGCGTGACCTGGGAGCCGGGGGAGCCTCGCCGCCGCTGGGGCTGGTTGCGCTCATTTGCAATTTCGCTTTTCCCGTGGGATTGCCAGAGTTGCTATCCTCTCTCTGATTGCCCGGGCGCTGCCTTCTATTTGTGTGGGGAGATTTTTTATGGACCGGCGACTCCCCCTGGTCCCGTTGCCTTGGGCGGCTGGTTTTGGCTTTTTGCCGTGGCTTTAGTCGATAGGGTTAGCTCCTTTTTTTAGGGGATGGTTTGATTGTCAATAATAGTAGATGCACTCAGTATGCCTAAGTGCTCAATATTACTAAGCAATTACTATTTATTTGACAGCGATAGCGTAGTAATATTGATAAGTTACGCACATCGTTAATATTTTGTTATTTCTCTCATTGCGTAACTACACGATAATACAATAAATTATACTCACCATAACTACCTAATAACGCTAATACTTTTCGCAGCTTATTTTGTAATGCGTAGTTAAAGTTACACGGTATAATTTTCTTTACTTCAAATAGTGTCAAAATACAATTATTTATACCAAACAACAGTTAAATAAATCATCACTGTTACTTATAAAAAAGACAAAACTACACCGCCACCCCAACGTTATTGGGATTTATAAGAATATTATTTATGGGGAATCAGTAACGCTGCATTAAAACCTAAACAACATGCAGCGCCATGTCGAACTCCTTATAAATCAGGCCTTCCTGGCTGGGCTGGAAACAAAGCATCTCGCAGAGCCAGGTGTCCCGGGAGACTTTCCGCTTTTCTGAGATAGCGTTCTCGATGCTGTAAAAGCCGTCGGCCTCCAAGGCGCGGCCCTGGCAATCCTCCCAGAGTTCACAGATGGAACACTCCCGGCCGACGCACTTCTCCATGACATCGAAGACGCACCATTTGTAAATCTTGTAGCCGCTCTGGGCCGCCTCGGTGATGACCCGGTTCATCAGACCGTAAGCCTTATGCATGGTGGAATAAATCTGGACGCTGGCCTTGATGCCCTTCTTGGTCTTGGGAATCAGCATGGCCGCCTCGTAAATCTTGTCATCGAACTCGTCTATCTCATCGAGCTTGAGCTTCTGGGGATGGGGGCCGCGCACCGATTTAGATGAGGCCGTGAGGATATTGATGTTCGATTTATTAACCAGCGCCGTCTGCGCGGCCAGCATTTCGCCCCGGAGCAGATAGCGGAAATCATCGGTGGCCAGGCCCCAGCCGTCGCCCCCCCCGGTGAGGTGCTGGTACATCTTCTTACTCTGCTCCAGGGAGCCGCCCAGGATCTTCGTGGCGCAATCCTTTTTAAAGACCGTATCAAGCCAGGTGGCCAGGGCCCCCAGGAGCGTCTTGCCGCCGCCACGGTTGGCCCAGCAAACCGAGTCCTGAATCACCTCGAAAAAGCTGTCAACGATATAGGCGGCCGGCGGGGTGTGATCAGGGCATACGTGTGATCGGGGGACGCGTAACTTCCAGAAGGATTCGATAAATTTCAGCAGTTCCTCGGCGCCATCGAATCCTTCACGCCGGTAATGTTCCACGAGGCCGTGCTTTAAATCTCCCGGCTCAATGTCTGCCAGTTGCAAGGTCATTCGGTAGGCTCGGCGTCTTCGGCCTCATTGATCAATTTTACGAGGTCGAGAGCAGCTTCTCTTACAGATTTTTTTTCATAGGGGATGCCGGTGATCTTGATCTGGTCCGCGACCTTTTCGATGAGACCGGCTCCCTGCAGGAATTTGATATACTTTTCCTTCAGGGCGATAATGTTCCTCATGCAGGCCACTTTCACAAAGGGGTTGGTGGCCGTTCGATAGGCTCTCCATTCCATCCGGAGCGCCTGCTCGTAACTCCTGATTTCACGCCCCAGGACTTCCGCCTGATCCACCGCTTTGGAGAGGGCCCGGTCAAAGGCTTTACCGTCCTCTTTGTCACGTCGCACCTGTCGTTCTGAAATCCCGTATAGTTCTGAAATTTCGGACACTTTCAAGCCGCTATCGAAGAGGTCCTGGATCTCCCGGATGCGCTGCTGCCGGCGCCTCGAAATAGGCGGAATTTCCTTCGGGGAGTTGGGGGTTTCGGACAGTGTCATCGTCCGCCTTGCCAGCCGGCATAGAAATAGCGGAGACCATCCGGCCCGTGGTGCGCCCCCTTCCCGGGCTCATGCTTTTCGTACTGGCTCATCTCCACCAGCAGCTCCCGGGGACAGTTCCGGGAGAAGACCAGGCCGCTCGATCCCTTGGTGCTCCTGGAATACTGAAGCCACCTCTTGACCGTTTCATGGCCCCAATGCACCGATTGGCGAGGACCCAGGATGTCCACCCCAAAGGCCAGGGAATAGGCCCGGAGCATATCTGGGGCCGATGGATCCCCCCAGCCTCCCGTGAGCTGGCCGTAACCCCGGCCCTTATGAATCTCCAAGGCTATCTTGGCGTTCTCGTCCGGGGTCCTGAGCACCTGGTAGTGGGCAAAGAGCACGATCACCCGCTCCATCTTCCGGTCCGGCTGGATCCAGAGGGTGACGTTGGGATTCGTGAAGCCCTTGTCGATCCCCAGAAAGATGTCGCAGTCGGGGGCGTAGTAGGGGTCGGGGGTCATTTCTTCATATCCCCTGGCTTGATCCCGAACTGGTTGAGGAGCTGCCCGGCCGCCTCTTTCTTCAGGGCGCTATCGGCCAGGTGGTTTAGAGTGCCATCCGGCAAGATCATCCCGTTGCCCCTCAAAACTTTCCAGCCCTCCATAACCTGACAGATGTCCACCTGCGCCAGTTCCGCCCACCCCTGGAAATCTATCCTGGTTTTCTGCCAGAGGGCTTCCAGGTCCACCTCCTGGCCTGGGGGCGGGGAGTCCGGGAGCTGTCGCTTCACCTTGGGCCAGGCTGCGGCCATGGACATCAAGATGGGGTCCCGGACCATGAGGGCCACCCCTGGTAATTCTCGGCGGCCCGGTGGATTAGGAGGGCGTCATCCCAACTCATGCTGCCTGCTCCGGACCCTTTGCCTCCTCCACCTTCATCATTTGCTCCAGGCCGATCCTGGCCAGTTCCAGGAGTTTCAGGAAAGCCGCGGCGCTATTCTTGATCACGCACTTCTTCTTGATCTTGACCACCAGGTCGAAGAAGGCGTCATAGGTGTCCAGGTTCGCCAGGTAAACCGCGTCCGCGGAGAAGGCCACCGCCGTTTCCTTGAGGAGTTCGTCCAGACATTCAATCTCCTCGGGGAGAAACATGAAGTTGGCCAGCTTGTATTTGAGGCGCTGCTCCGAGATGGCCGAAAATTGGATTCCCTCCAGGGCCTTGACGGTATCCGAATCCAGCCCGGCGTAGAGTTTGGCCTGAACGTTGCCAATGCTCTCCCATAACTCCTTCAGGATCACCAGGTCGTCCTGGCCGGCGATGGCGTTGTGGGAGAGCTGGATCCCCAGCTTCTCGTCCGCCGTCTTCTCATCGGCCACCACCATAACCAGAAGCTGCTCTACCCCGGCCTGTCGGGCCGCCATGGTGCGATGGTTGCCGGAGAGGACCAAGAGCTTGCCGCCCTCCTCCCGGTAGCAGAGGGGCAGGGAGGAAAGGTTGCCATCCTTGCGCACGTTCTCCACCAGGGACTGGAATTGCTCGGCCTTCATGTAGCGGGCGTTCTTGTCCAGGAGCTTCAGCTCTCCCGGGTCCACCAGCTCCAGCCGGTAGGGGAACAGGCCGGCCAGCTTCTCGTTAAGGAGCTTTAGGATTTCTGATATTTCTTCAGCCATAACGGAATGACCTCCTCCAACCCTCTAATTCCCAGGTCGGTTTCATAGACCAGTTTCCCGGGATCTCGCCGGGCCAGCTTAAAGAGCCCCCGGTATTTCATGGATACCGGCTTGTCGGTAAAAACCATCGTCCTGCAGGTGGGGAGCTCGTCCAGGAGGTGCTCCTCCATCATCCGCCTGATCTCCTTGCTCTGAATCACCAGGAGGAGGAGTTTCGCCAGCCGTGAATACCGGGTCGAGTCAACGACAAAATCCGCCAGGAGATAGACATCGCCTCTCCCCTGCATCCGGGCAAAGATCAGGAAGCCGAAGACCTTCCCATCCACAGCCACCGCGAACGGAGCTTCTCCATCGGCTGGGATCCCCACACCTTTGGAAAGGTAGACGTCCCGGAAGTAATTGACGATGGCGTTGGTGGTGGGGGCGATGGTGAGCTTGGAGCCCGGGGTAATCTCGTCCTGGTCCGAGAGGCGGGCAAAGGGCACGAACTGAGAGCGCCGTTGCTGTTTCAGCACCGCCAGGCGCAGGGCCGCCATGTTGGAATAGATGTAGACCGGCTTCATCCTGGCCTTGCGCACCACGGCCACCATGGGCAGGCCCGGGTACTGCCGGTCATCCAGGTAAAGGTAGTCACGCTCCATCATCTTCATGATGGTCCGCTTCTTCCGCTCCTCGTCGATCATCTCGTAGTTGGGCTCGTCCCATGCGAAAATCTCACCCAGGCGCTTGAACATCCGCTCATAGCCGCCGGCGTAGGTGGGCAGAAAGGCGATGACCACCCCGTCTTTCGGGATCTCGTCCAGTAGATCGAAAATATCCTTGGTGGTGTATCCCTGAAGCCGGACCCCTTGCTTCCGCTCCCGGAGCTTCTCGACCGTGGATTGGTGGAACTGAGCAAAGTTGTGCCGGTAGTGCGTCCCAATGCCGGGCCTTGAAAGGCATTATTCGCCTTCTCGTATTTCAGGGCCTCCAGAAGTACCATCACCGTGGCCGCTTTGCCCTCCCCGTCCTCCATGAAGGCTTCGAGCCATTGATAATCTTCTTCCCGGACAGTGAGGTTAAAGGGCTGGTCGGCCAGGTAGGCCCCCAGGGCGCCGGAGTAAAGAGAAACGTCGTTGCCCCAGATCCGGGCCTTGGGAGCGTAGCGGGAAATGAGCTGCTCCACCGTGAAGTTGCCGGAACAGCCCACGTACACCTGCCGGCCGTCGAAGGCGGGGCCGTTGTTCCCGAGCCACTTCCGGGTTTCGGCGTTTATGGAGCCGATGAAGGACATCTATCCTCTCCTTGGAAATGACCTTAAAATGCTTTATAATTAACGGCACAGGAGGACAGTTCCCATGGGTAATGCCGACATCTCCCAAAAGGCCGTCCCTCCAAAAGGAAAGCCGACCAGGAGGCCCAAGCAGCCGCCGGTCCCCTGCTGGTCTCCAACCTTGGCTGGAGCGCCGAAGAGGTCAAGGAAACGAGGGGCCGCCTGGCCGCCTTGGAAGAAGACTGGGACGCCCCGGGCATGGAGGCTTATGACCACCTATAAACGGGGGGACGTGATCCTCGTCAAATTCCCCTACTCGGACCTGGTCAGATATAAAAAGAGGCCGGCCCTGGTGGTCCAGGACGAGACCGTCGAAACCGGGTTGAGCCAGAGGGTCGTGGTTCAAATAACCTCCAACCTGGACCGCACCGGAGATACCCGGGTGCCGGTCAGGAAAAATAGTCCCGACGGCCAGGCCATGGGGATTCTCTCGGATTCCGTCATCGTTGCCGATCATCTGGCCACTGTCCTCCCCAGGGAAATCGACAAAGTGATTGGCCGCTGCACCTGTATGCCAGAGGTTGAAACAGCCTTGAGACGGGTGCTCGGCCTCTGATTCTTCCTTTTCCACCAATCCTGATCTGGAGCGGGTCGGTTGAATCGAACAACCAGCACCACCTGGTCGATGATGCCCTCACCACGAGTCCCCGCCTTCCTGTAAACTCCGAAGCCACTCAGCTTGGGGCTTATGGCTGGGCATAAACTCCTCGATGAGCACGCCGGTGTGCTTCCGCATCCAGGCGCCACTACCCGGCGGTGACAGAACTCTCCGGGGGCCTCCCAGCAGAGCATGATGAAATTGTCACCGCCCAGATCCGTGATGATCTGCTAGGGTCCAGCCTGTCCAGGACCTGCGCCTTGTAAAGCGGGGTGAAGGTTGTCCGGGTCCATGATTTTGATGAGAGGCCGCGGCGGGGCCAGAACGGTGCACCGGATGCCCCGCCAGCCCCGGGGCACCCCCAGGGAGATGGCCACCGCCTGGGGGAGATGGCCGGCGATTTTGAAATTCGAGGTTAGGATCATTTCGGAAACTCCTGGATTCTCTCTTCGATTTGTGTTCGTTTCATAACCACCTCACCCGCGGCGTGACTTCGGTCGCCAACCCCAGGATCAGGAAATGCAGGGCGCCGATCCCGTAATTGTCCATGTCCAGGGGTTTGTCCCGGAATGGCCGGCGGGGGTCCCGCTCCGGCATCCGGTATTTCATAAATTCGGGAATCGTCTTCGGACACTCCCGGGAAATGGTGATCCCGCCCGGGATGCCTTGCTTGTAGTTACCCAACCGCTTCCCCAGGAGGTTCCGGGCCAGGCCCAGCTCCTCAGGCGCCGCCACCGCCCATAATCGCTGGCGCCGCATCCGCTTGATAAACTCCGGCTCCTTGGGGTCACAGTAAAACTTTCTGATATTTAGCTCCTGGGCCCAGGCCTTGGCGATGGGCAGGAGGTCGTCGAAGTAAAAGCTCTCCTCGTACAGTTCCCGGAAGATGTGGAGATGATCCTTGGGAGCCGGGGTATATTCGGCGGCTAACATGACGGTAGGATTATCCATGCCCCACTTGACTCCGACGTAAACCCTGGGTTTAGGTTCTTCCACATCACCCCTGCAAGCTCTGGTAATAATCCAGGTTGGTCAGCACCCACCGCCCGGTTTCATCCTTCTTGGCCGGAATTTTGCCTTCCCGGAGCAGTTTTTTGACCGTCTCCGGGTGCATCTCCAAAAACTTGGCGATGGCCTTTACCCCCCGGTAGAATTCTATCGGCACGGTGATGATCGGCTGAACGGCGCTGCCCTCGCCCTGCGGCATCTCAGGCTCCCTCAAAAAGGTTTTGGCGGTGCCGTGCCCTGCCAAATTCGGCAATCAGGAGCCCGTCGGCCACCCCGTTGTCTTTCAGATATTTCAGTTGCGCGGTTGGCCAGAGAGCCCGGGCTTTGGCAAGAGACATCTCGGCTTTGATCTTGTCGGCCCCTCCCCGCTTAAGCACCTGCAACTCCCCTGGCCTCAGGTTGAGGCCGAAATATTTCTTCCAGGTCCGGGGGTGAACGGGTTTTGCCGAAACCCCGGCGCCGCCACAAACCCCCTGCCAGAAGCCGTAATTTTCAATCATGGCGCTCCGGCTGAACATCTTTTCCATCGTGTCATCGCTCCGTACCTGGATCATTTCGATAGTCGCAATTTTTATCTGGCCAAGGTAGCGCCTCACCCGGTCCCAGGTTCCCCAGCGCCCACAATCCACCAGGGCGCCGTGGTAGTCCAAGATACCCCACCCCCCAGCCGTCACACCGGGGTCAATTCCCAGGAAGAGAATTGAGGGATCAGCAAACCTCACAGCGGCGGCCTCCGATCTTGGTTCCGGTAATACCAGACGACCCTGATCCTGGTGACGATCCCCCCAAGCCAATCCCAGACCCCCAGGATGATCAGGCCGGTGATCGCCGAGGCGATGATGCCCATGCCGACGGCGTAGCCAAGTTTGAAGGCTTCGATCATTTCTGCCACCTACGATCCTTTCCCTCCAAAATTAAGGTTTCGCCCATGCCGAAAATCCTTGAGGCCAGCCGCTCCCCGAAATCTCCGTAGTGCTCCGTCACCTGGTCGAGACTGAAATTTGAAGTGATGATGGTGGGCAGACGGTGACCAGCCCGGTAATCGATGATGCTGTAGAGCGCCTCTTGCACCAGAGGAGTGCTCCGCTCGGTGCCCAGGTCGTCGATCACGAGAAAGCGATACCGGGAAAAATCCTCGGTGATCTCGCTTGCCGGGGTGCTGAAGTTATTGCGGAACGAGTCCCGAAGCTTGTTAAACAGATCCACGCTGCGGATAAAAATCCTGCTATTTTCGCCCCACTGCTGGATCTCCCGAACCAGATAAGCCACGGCCAGATGAGTCTTGCCGGTGCCAACCGGGCCGCAGATGAAAGGGGGCGGAACTTCGTAAGGCTGATGGAAGTCAGACAGTCGGGCCCCCAGGTGGATCGGAAACACTCCCTTTTCCAGGAGAATTCGCCTCAGGACCTGCTCCTGCTCCGCCGGGGTCGGTGGAGAGGGTTCGTGCTCGGGAGGCATATTTTCCAGGATGCGCTGGATTCGGTTTTTGATAAGCTCCAGGACCGGCTTGCCCTCTGCTGCCGCGATTCCTTGAGTCGAAGTCTCGGTCATAGTTACCCTCCAGGACCTTCAGGGCGTTGGTATCGTTGGCAATGAGAAAATCGAAGGTGAGCCAAGGCTTATTGAGAACCTTGACCTTGTTAAACAATCCCTCCCACCAGGCAGGGTCGCCTCGTTTGCGGATGCGGACAGCGAGCCGCTTGCTGCGTTCGGTGGTGAGCTCGGCCAGGGCAGGTTTACACTCCAGGTCATTCCAGAGATGGAAAACCTTGGCCGGGGTGATCTGAGGTTGGGGGGGAGGGGCGGCAACGCCGCCGGAGGCGTCAGCCTCTAGCTTATCTATTCCTTTACTTTCCCTTCCCTTCCCTTCCCTTCCTGGTGCGGGGTCTGCGCAGGGTCTGTGCAGAACCTGTGCAGGATTATTTTCCGGTAATTCTTGATAGTTAGCACCGCCGTTTTTCTGACCTTCGGAGGGAGGAATAAAATGTTTGGGGCCTGATTCCCCCGGCGAAAAATCAGGTTCCAGAGGATGTGGATGCTCTACGCAGAGTCTGTGCAGAGCCTGTGAATAATGTGTGCGCTTCCTGGGGTCGGGGTGGTTAGCCAGTACCCGGACGATGGATAACAGTTCGTAGCTTATGGGGGTTTTGTCCGTAAGCCCGGCGATGGTCGCCTTGATCATCTCGTCGGTGTAGCGGTCCACCCGCTCGGCCAGCTTGGGACAGAAGATGATTTTTTTACCCCAAGCCAGAGGGTCGATGCCATTGATCTGGGCCAGGAAGTCAAGAAACCGTTCCAGGACTTCCTCGGTTGTGCGGAGGTCGTTGGCCACAAGGTCCAGGCCGTAGTCATCGGGGAGTCGAAACATTTCCCCATGGCGGGAGATGACCTCCAGAAGGCGAAAATAAAGACCCGTCGCATATATGGCCCCATATTCGGGGTGGAGTTTTTGCCCCCAGGCCTCTATCCGTCGGATCTTCTTATTTTCGCTGGCGTCCACTTCATGGGCGAACCATTTCATTTTGCATCCCGCCTCTTGGTCCCCAGCTTCACCACCCGGGCGCCGCCCCGAACCAGCCGCACCATATGCAGCAGCGCCTCGGCCTTAGCCTGAAGCCGCCGGCAGGCCACCTCCACGTCCTTAAGTTCGGCATCCCACGCATGAATCACCCATAGCTAATTTTTGAGAAGAATTTCCACTTCTTCACCGGCTTATTGGGTGTTATAATTGCTCAGCATGAAATTTTCTGTCATGGTCCCTCCATGTGTCCGATGTCTTCAAACCTGCCCCCGGTGTCAGCACCTGCCGGTAGAGTTCCGGCGGAGCCAGGCCGAAGTGGCCTTGAGCCTGCTCAAGGAGATGTTCCCCTGGATTCCTGATCCTGAGGAGGGGGAGGACCGGGAGGAGGGTTCCTAAGAATTCCCAGGGGAACTTCACTGAAATTAGAAATTCTAAGCCTGGTTCCTGCTTTTATGGATATCGCCTTCAAAAAGTTCTCCCACCCCACAGCCTAGGAATTTGGCGATCTCTCCCCGAAGCTGGGCATTGGTTCTGTATCCGTATATGTTGTTGGCCACCGAACCGCAGGGCCGGTCGAGCTTGCGGGAAAGGGAAGAAATGGTCTCTCCTCTTTCCGCCAGCAGCCGCTTAATCCGCCATGCCTGGTCAAATTTCTTCATTTTTCTCTGGATAATCCTTTCCACATGTGGTAATTACATCCAAGGGAAAGATAATAAACGCATGCGGCTATTGTCAAGATAAAAATTAGCCGAGGATGGTAATCATGGCTAAGAAGATGTTTTCTTTAGAAATCTTCCTCCAGCAGGTTCAGAAGCTGATGGAGGAGAAAGGCATCAAGGATCAGAAGAACTTCAATGAGATGGTAGGAGTCCAGCGGGCCATTACCCGCTGGAAATCGGGGGAGTCCCGGCCGTCGGTGGACAGTCTGATGATGATAAAGGAACTGTTCGGTAAATCAATAGACTGGCTTTTGACGGGCGAAG
Organism: uncultured delta proteobacterium; assembly: GCA_963841475.1. GTDB lineage: Bacteria > Desulfobacterota > Desulfobaccia > Desulfobaccales > 0-14-0-80-60-11 > 0-14-0-80-60-11. Next base: position 371,400 of record CAWJCT010000004.1, on the reverse strand, counting down.
AAGCCCCTGGTTTTCAACCCATGCAGCCCATCATCACGCTGGTGGGCGCTGAACCAGAGATCCCGGAGGAGGTACGGTCTGAAAATTATTATGCCGTCCCCCTGGTGGAGGGGCCCATTGCTGCGGGTTATGCCGGGTTGATTCCCGGGGATTATGTCAGCGACCTGGTCTGGGTATATAAACCTGAGTTGGGGGCTCGCCAGTATCATAATCTACGGGCCGTGCGATTAGGAAAGGATGCCGATTCCATGGAACCTACCATCCACCCGGGGTCCATCGTCATCATCGACCCCACCGAAACGCAAATCACCCCGAAGGCTATATTTGCTGTACGACTGGATAGAGAAGGGGGTTGCGCCATCAAGCGGGTGCAGCAGACTGACGAGCATTGGGTCTTGGTCTCGGATAACCCAGAATATGATCCCATCGCCATTGAGAAGACAAGAATACCGAATATCATCATTGGCAGGGTCATCTGGTCCTGGACCAGTTGGGTGCGGGAACCGTTATACGAGGGGCCGGCGGGGAGCAATGGAAATAAGAACGGTTTGGTCTGACCTTCCCTCTTTGTTTCCCCGGCGTTAGAGGAATTGAAGCTGGTAGAGCCATTTTGTCTATAAGAGAAATTTTGTCCAAGCTGAAAGGAGTAGAGCATGGGAACGCAGCAACTTACCACTCCCTTGGTCTTGCGCGGTAAAGAAGCAGTACGTCTACAACGTGTACCTTTTAATGAACGCTCATTTGATGAAGACTGGCTTCAGAAATTACTTTTTCAACATCCTGCTCTCATCCCCTTCCATGAAATTGAACCTGTATTTTCTGATTCACAACCCGTGGTACGGGAACTACCTACCCCCGCTGGTCCTCTTGACCTACTCTATATCAATCCGAAGGGCTTTCTGACTCTGGTAGAGACCAAGCTCTGGCGGAACCCGGAAGCACGCCGCTCGGTAGTTGCGCAGATCATCGACTACGCCAAAGAGATGACACGCTGGGCATATGAAGACTTGGTGCAGGCGCTGCGACAGGCTGGCCTTAAATCAAGCCAGGACCCGCTTGTAGAAATGATGAAAGATATAGAAGGAGAAGATTTTGAGGAACAGCGGTTTATAGATCAAGTCAGTAAGAATCTGAGGCTGGGACGATTACTATTGCTCATCGTAGGCGACGGCATCCAGGAAGGGGTGGAACACATGACCTCTTTTCTCCAGCAGACGCCGCAACTCGGTTACAAGCTGGGGCTTCTCGAAATCGGCATCTACCGAGAACAACCAGGGAAAGACGACCTGCTGTTTGTTCAGCCCCGACTCTTAGCACGTACCCAGGAAATTACCCGTGCCGTAGTAGAAATCAAAGTCCCAATCCAGTTGGGGGACGTGGAAGTGACACTGCCGCCGGAGCCAAGGACAGAGAAGGGCGGCCGCCGCAGGATCACAGAAGAAGAGTTCTTTGAAGAACTTAATAAGGCGGCAAGTCCCGAGGCCGTAGAATTTGCCAAATGGGTGCTGGACAATGCTGAAGATCATGGCTTAGAGGTGGATTGGCGGGATAGTGGTCCGGTCCTAAAATATGTGGATCCAGGCATAGGAAAGTCATTCAATTTTGGGCAACTCCGCCGCAATGGAAGATTAGTCATTGATTATCTTTACGGATATTTTAAGGATTATGGGCTGCCATTAGAAATTTGTCGCAGCTTTCTGGAAGAAGTAGCCCGCCTTATTCCCCAGGCTTCACACCGGCGGTTTCCAACCAAATCAGGGATCGAAAGGGAATGGATTGTATATGGGAACAATCCGCGTCCGGGAGACTTTCCACCGTTCGCTCCCCTTAATTCGAAGCGGGAAGAATTTATGGAGGCCATCGACAAAGCCATCGGCGAGATTCAGGAATTGGGAGAGACATAGTGGTTCGTGTTTAAAGGGTCCCCAATGAATCCTAAGCAATTTCCAAATCATTCTGCTGGGCGGCTGGTGCAGGTAGGTCAGGGAGAAACAGTTTACCGGGCTTTTGTCCCAAACCCACTCCCGCCGGAATTGCCCTTTGATGCCGGCTTGGTGCGCACTCTATCCGAGGCGGACCGGGCCCTGGGAGAGCTGGCGGGGCTGGGCCGAACCCTGCCCAATCCCCAGCTTGCTCATCGGCTCCCTTCATCCGCCGGGAGGCCGTGCTGTCATCCCGCATCGAGGGCACCCAGACAGACCTCACCGACCTCTATGCGTATGAGGCGGGGCAGTTGCCCCTCTTTGCCGGTTTGAAGACGGTTCCGCCCGAGTCTGACGTCAAGGAAGTGACCAATTACGTCCGGGCCATGGAATATGGGTTGGAGCGGCTCAAGACCCTGCCGGTGAGCCTGCGGCTGATCCGGGAGTTGCACGGCATCTTGATGGAAGGGGTGCGGGGCGACCGGGCTACTCCTGGGGAGTTTAGGCGGAGCCAGAACTGGATCGGGCGGCCCGGCTGCACCCTGAACCAGGCAGAGTTTGTTCCCCCACCCGTGCCCGAAATGCACGAGTCCCTGGATGCCTTCGAAAAATATCTCCATGCCGCCAACATCTATCCCCCTTTGGTGCGCCTGGCCTTCATCCACTACCAGTTTGAAACTATCCATCCCTTCCTGGACGGCAACGGCCGCATCGGCCGACTCCTGGTCACACTCCTGCTGGTGACCTGGGACCTGCTGCCCTTGCCGCTCCTTTACCTCAGCGCTTACTTCGAACAGCACCGGCAGGCATATTACAACCTGCTGCGGGGGGTGAGCGAAAAAGGGGCCTGGCAGGAATGGGTGGCATTTTTTCTTGAGGGGGTGGCGGAACAGGCCCGGGATGCCGGCGCCAGGGCGAAACGCCTGCAGGATCTGCAAAGAGAATGGCGGGAGCGATTGGTGAAGGTCCGGGGGTCGGCTTTGCTGCTGCGTTTGATCGATAGCCTGTTTGCCTCACCCGTGTTGACCATTCCCCAGGTCCAGCATTTGTTAGGGATAACCTACCGTAGCGCCAAGGCAAACGTTGAAAAACTGGTACAGGTAGAGATCCTGAAGCGGTCAGGAGAATCCTCTTACGGAAAGACGTACCTCGCCCCGGAAATTATAGAGGCTATCATTTAGGATTGACAAATTATACTTTATGGCTAAAAAGTATAATTTATGACAGAAGATATTTACTTTAGTGAAATTCTGAGGAACTGGATTCCCAGGAAGCCGGGGCACCCCCACCAGTTAAGTATGGCCAAGAAATATGGCCAGGCATAAGTATCCGGGCAAAATGAATATTTTCAATAAATACACGCATACGGATAGTTTTTATTGACATAGGGGTATCTATCAGGATATTATCCCTCTCATAAGAATTTTTCGAGTCCGGTCTATGAGAATGGATGAATCCCTGCCCCTGATGACTCCCCAAGAGGTTGCCGACCTCTTGAAAATTTCAGTCAGGTCAGTGTACCGTATACGCGCTGACCTGGGAGGGTTCTACCTTCCTCATCTGCGAGTACTGAGGTTCAGGCCGGAGGTGGTAAATGCCTGTATGGAGCGAGACGGGGCGCGGCTGGCGGTATCGGTTTCAGTACCGCGGGACGAAGTATCAGAGCGGCGGCTTCAAAACCAAATCCGAGGCCAAAGCTGCCGAAGCAGAGCATCGCAAAAGTCTCAAGCAACCCACGACCCCGACCCCTACCGCCACGGATTTTAAGAGTGCGGCTTATGAATATCTGGATTTCTGCAAGCGGCGCTATGTCGACAAAACCTATAAGAAAAAAGCCTATTGCTATAAATGTTTTCAGGCCGCGGTAGGCAACCTTCCCTTATCCGAGATTACCGCCCGCATCATTACCGGCTATCTGGCCGGCCGGCCGGCCAACTCAAATTACAACGAGCACCGCAAGAGCCTCTGCGCCTTTTTCCAGTGGGCCTTTAAAAATGGGCTCGTGGCGTTCAACCCCTGCATCCATGTGGACTCCATGCCGGAATCGCCCAAACGCAAAGTGATCCCCACCCAGGAGGAAATGGTGCAGATCTTATTGGCGGCCGGTGAATACCGCCCCTTCTTCCTGGCTCTCTATTCCTTGGCGGCCCGTCTGGGGGAAATCAACAATCTGCGATGGGAAGACGTGAATTTCAACCGGCGGGAGGTTACTCTATGGACCCGGAAAACCAGGGATGGGAGTTACCGTGCCCAGGTTAAGGCCATGAACCAGGACCTTTTCGAGGAACTGTCCCGGCTCTATAACAAGCGCAGCGGGGAATATGTTTTCCCCAACCCGGAAACTGGCCTGCCTTACCGCAACCGCCGTGCCCAGGTTCGCCGAGCCTGCCTAAATGCCGGGGTTCCCTACTACTCCTGGCACTGCATCCGGCACCATGTGGCCAGCCTCCTATCCGATGAGCACAAGGTATCACTTCCAACGATACAAAGGATGCTGGGGCACCAGAGAATAACGACCACAGAAAGGTATGTGCAGTCTCTTGGAGAGGGGCAAAGAGAAGCCGCGGACCTGTTAAAAATTAAAACCCTCCCCGCAACCCTCCCCGCAAAAAAGAATAAGGGTTAAGCCCTAAAGCCTAACCCTTTGAAATAATTTGGTAGTCCCAACGGGAATCGAACCCGTGTCTCCGCCGTGAGAGGGCGGTGTCCTAGGCCCCTAGACGATGGGACCGCGCCCATTTTTATATCCCAGCGATCAGAGAGTGTCAAGAGAGGAGCCGGGCAGGCCCGGGAAAAGGTGCGTTTTTGCCCCTAGTCGCCGGAGGCGGCCCCGGTCTTCCTCATCGGACCGGCGGGGTCCTGCAACGATCCCGTTCCGGCCAGCCAGGCCTGGGCCCGGTCCAGGTCCCGGGGGGTATTGAGGTTAAAAAAGCTCCGGCCTTCGGGGTCCAGAGCCAGAACTTCCGGCTCAGATAAAATTTGGGGCCGGCAAATCTCCAGAAAACGGGTGGGGCGGCGGTCGGCCTGGAGAAAATCCCGCAAAGCGGGCAACAGGCGGACGGAGTAGACCCCGGGAAACGGCTCCAGGCCCCAGGGGGACCGGCAGACCACCGCCGGGCGAGAGGTGCGGCCGGCCCGGGCCGCCAGTTCGGCCAGGAGAGCGGGGGCCAGAAAGGGGTTGTCCACCGCCGCGGCCAGCACCCAGGGGGTCCGGGCCCAGAACAGTGCGGTGAGCAGGCCGCCGGCCGGTCCCTGGAACGGCCGCAAATCCGTCAGGAGGGGCAGGCCGAAGGCCAAGTGGGCCAGTGGCTGGTTGGTTATGAGCCAGCAGCTGGCAACCAGGGGGGCCAGGGCCTCGTTCACCCAGTGGGCCAGAGGTTTCCCGCCCAGTTGCAGCGCCGTCTTGTCCTGCCCCAGCCGCCGGCTGAATCCCCCGGCCAGGATGGCTCCCGTGAGTCGGGAGGCGCCGGGCCCGCCGTTTGGCTGCCTGGGCGGCATCACCGACCTCCGAGCTGGTCCCGGATAAAGCGCCCCATTTCCTCTACCTGGCGGGGATGGAACACCGGCAGAGGGGTGGGCAGCGGCCAGGCGCTGACCCAGGCGAGCAGATGGGAATAGTCCGGCAACGGTGAGGCGGCATCGACGGGCGCCAGGGCCACTTTGGGCAGATCGCTGGTTTTGTAGCCCTCCACCAGGATGAGATCGGCGGCCTGCGCCAGTTCGGCCAGAATGGCGTCCAGGGGCGGCTCCTCGGAACTGGAACGGGTGATTTGCAGCAGTCCCGGGGCCGCCAGGGCCACCAGCTGCCCCCCGGCCTGGCGGTAGCGCCAGGTGTCTTTGCCGTCATCCCCCAGGTGCTGATGGTGGGAGTGCTTCAGGACTGCGACCCTGAGCTTATGGGCGGCAAACCACTCCAGCAACCGGCAGATGAGCTCGGTTTTGCCGGAGTTGGATAGCCCCACAATGGCAATGGCTTTATCCCTGGGTGCGGGCGAGGGAGATTGGGACGGCGCGGCAGGAGGAGAGGCAATCAAGGTTCGGAAATGAATTTTTCCAGGATCTTTTCTCTTTTGACATTACGGTTGAGAAAGATGGCGCACCGGGAGCACGGCCCCTCGCAGAGCGTACCCCGATACTCCCGCACTTCATAACAGGGTCGCCAGGGGAGCTGAAACGCCGGGCATTCCTCTTTCTTGTCGCAATCGTAAATATTCCAGCAGGGGGCCAGCACCATCAGGTTGCGCAGGCAGGCCAGGGTAAAGCCCCGGTCATGGATCAAACTGTTGATCTGGCCGATCTGGCCTACATCAAATTTGGAATAGAGCCGGTTGTTGGTGTTCTTCTCCCGTAAGGGCTTGATGAATCCTTCTTTTTCATATTCCCGGATGCGTTTTTGGGAAAGGTTTACCACCCGGGAGACCTCATTGATTAAAAAGAGTTCTCCGCCATCGCTTTCGCAACGGATATGTTTATTCTTTCCTCGGGGCATTAGTCTTTGTATAAGAAAATAAGTATAAACAATCTGAACATAGAATCCTTGGTTTTACAAGCAAAAATTCACAGGCTTTAGTCTCTGCTGCCGCGAATGCCGCGAAACTGATGCAGCCACACCTGAAGCCCGGGCCCCCGGGGCCGGACGAGGGGCGCCGCGTCAGCCATCCGGGCCGGCGAACGACCAAAACGCGGCCCGTACCCGTTGTCTCCCCTTAGTTTCCCCAGGCTATCCGCCCTTCACTTTGGCCCCGGGGATTGGCGGATCGACACCGTCAGGCCTACTCCCGCCTGAAGCCTGTGGGCGGCGTTGTCCATGGCACAGGCGATCTCGATAAACCCGTGGCTACCCGCCAAAGCCAGGAACTCACCCGGGGCGGCGTCGGCGTAGGTCCGGGCCAGGCCTTTGAGGATGAGAGGCCCAGCCTCGAGGCGCCAGTCCCGCTCTCCCCGTTGGGAGGTTACCACTCCGGCCGGGATGTTGCTTATCAGGTTGCCGAACCGGTCCACTGAGATGATCTCCCCCTTAATGGTTTCCGGCCCAATTTCCGGTTCGGGGAAGGCCAGGGAGACGGGGTTGGCGATCCGGGGCCCGAAGTCGTCCAGGTCCACCCCCAGGGACAGGTGGGCCGCCACCGGCGCAAAGATATCCCGGCCGTGGAAGGTGGCCGACACCTGGGGCCGGAAATACGCCGGATTCTCCAGGGAGACCATGGCGAGATCGGGGGCATGGTTGAAAATGAGGTGGAAGAGGCCGTTGTCCGGCCCCACCCAGTAATGCCCCCGGCACCGGGCCGCCAGGGCCCGGCGGCGGCTGCCCACCCCGGGGTCCACCACGGCCAGGTGAATGGTGCCCGGGGGGAAGCAGGCGGCCACTTCGGCCAGCATGAAGGCCCCGGCCTGGATGTCCTGGGGGCCAACCTCGTGGCTGAGGTCCACCAGCCGGACCTCGGGATTGAGGCTCAGGATGACGCCCTTCAGGCTGCCCACGTAGGCGTCCCGGATGCCGAAATCGGTGAGCAGGGTGATGAGGGGGCGGGGAGCGCCGGTCACGGCGGTGTCCTTTCCTGCCGGGGATCAGTCACGCCTATGCCGCCCCGTGGCCGCCCCAGATTGGCGGGCCCCCGAACCCATGCATGACTGCCCCGGGCAAGAAAAATCATCCCGCGGCCAGGATTTTTCCCACCTCGTCCCGGATGCGTTCCGGGATCAGGGCCCCTGAGAACCGCCCCTGGCCATTGATGTAAACCAGGGGGGCGGGATAGGACTTTGCGTTCAGCAGCGCGGTTTGGGGGAGACTCGGCCCCCGGGGGTCGGTGAGCACATTGACATAAGAAACCTGCACCCGGCCGGGAAAGGCGGCCTCCAGGGTCAGGGCCAGGGCCCTGGCCTGCAGCTCCAGGCTGACCCCGGCCATGGGGTCGTCGCTGACGCCGGGGTGGTCATGGCCATGGCCGCTGCAGCCGCAGGCGCAGTCGGAGGCCCTGGCCTCGGGGGCGTCGTAAATCACCACCTGCACTGTATCCGGGGTCATAGCATCCTGCCTCGTCATCTGGGGGTTGCGAGACTGTCTGATACTAATTCGTAATCAACTGGTGGCACATGCGTCTCGTTTTGTGCGGGCGCAGGCTAAAGCCTGCGGCTACAAAAAATTGCTCTTGGCATGCAACTCGGTCTGAGTTTCCCGGGCGGGCCCCGGGGCCCCACCATTGAGGTGAGACCGCCGGCCAGAGCCCGGGGCTTTTCCATAAGGTAAGGTTTTGCGGCACCCGGCGCCAGTCCCCCAAGAATTTTTTGTCGGCTGCGGGCTTTAGGGGAAAATCGGCAGGGTGCCGGGCCATTAATTGGTGAATGGCGATGAGTTTAGCGGTAAGGGTCAATACTTGACCAGTGATCTTTATATGGTGCGAACTGAAGTGGTGAGACCATAGGGAATCATTTCGGCCCTGCGCGGCATCCTACACCAAGCGCAGCGAGGACGAAACAGATGACCGGGTTTGACGATGAGCAATCGGTGCGGCTTGTGGTTTCATTTTCAGTCAGCATCCGAAGGGAGAAAATTTTGACGCGCGATATTTCATAATATGATTATTATCATCTCCTTTATCTGGGGTGTCCGTTACAAGCGCCGGTGGTTATGATTAACGCCGCTCAAAGCAGACCAGAGGCGGATAAATATGGTACACTCTTGAAGCCGATTAAGGTAGCAAACTATCGTCTTTGTTGAATCGCCGAGAAAAATGGGGGAAATCGTCCATGGCAGCCAATGACCCCAGAAAATTAGTTTTTCAGATAGGCGTGGTTCTCTGCGCCCTGCTGCTGGTTCATTTCAAATCGAATCTCCAGGGATTATTTACCGTTTTCGGCTGGGAGAAACTGCCTTGGATAATCGACGCCTTGATCGAAATCTTCAAGTGGGTCTCTTTCGGATGGTTAGCCTCGGGAATCATCCAGACGCTCCTGTGGCCAAGTTGGGAAAAGCGCTCGGGCCACCCGGTTCCCAAGTTGATAGTGGATATCGTCACCGGGGCAATCGTGTTTACCATTATCCTGTCGGTCTCCGCTTTTGTCTTGAATGCTCCCCTTTCCGGTCTGATCGCCGGCTCCAGTATTTTGGCTGCCATCATCGGCTTAGCCATCAACCCCATGCTGGCCGATGTGTTCTCCGGCATGGCCCTGAGCGTGGAACGGGCCTACAATATCGGTGATTGGGTAGAAGTTGAGAATCGCTCCCGCCCTGGCGGCGCCATGATCGGCAGGGTGGTAGAAATTAACTGGCGGGCGACTCGCTTGCATAGCAAAACCGACCAAATCATCGTTATTCCCAACAGCGAGATGGCCAGGACGAAGTTCATCAATTACAGTATCCCCGAGAGGCATTACCGGGAGGAAGTCCACGTCACTTTGAGCCACACCATTGCCCCGGAAAGGGCCAAACGCATCTTGATGGCTGCGCTTCTGAGTTCTCCGGGGATTATGCGGGAACCGAAGCCTGAGGTAATCCTTGGGAAGTTCGACCAGCGCGGGGTCCTGTGGTGTCTCTGGTTTTGGGTGAGGGACTATGCAGAAAACACCCAGGTCACAAAAATCGTGCATGAAAACGTCTTAAAACATCTGCATGTGGCCCGCATAGACTTATCGTATAACCGGGTTGACCAGCGCCTGCTGCAGCCGGATGACGGCAAGCGAGAGGAAGATGCGGTAAAACTCGAGCTGATCGGAGGGGTTGAGTTTTTCAAAGTCATGGACGAAAACTACCTGACCAGGATAGCCAGAGCCATGGAGAGAAAGAAGTATGGCGCCCAGGAATTCATCGTTATGCAGGATGATGAGGGCGACTCGCTCTTTATCGTCGAGGAGGGCCTGGTCAATATCCTGCTCAAGGATGCCGAAGGAACGAATACCTGGGTGGCGCATATTCAACCCGGCGGGTTCTTTGGCGAAATGGCCTTATTAACCGGAGAGGCCAGGGTCGCCTCAGCCCAGGCGGAAACCGAGGTAATCTGTTATGAGATCAGCAAGGAAATTCTCAGCCCTATTTTTCAGGAAAGTCCGGAGCTTCTAGAAAAGATCAGCGCCCTGATGGCCGCCCGGAAAATTCGACTCCAGAAGATTGAAACCGACGCCAGCGCCCAGTGCGACAGTGCGGCAGAGACCACAACCTGCAATTGGCTGCTCCAAAATATGCGGAATTTTTTCGGCATCAAACTTTGGTAAAGGAGCAGGAGCTGCAGGGTAACGTCTGGTTCTTTTGTTCAAAAAGGTTTTTCCGATGATCAAACGCAAACCACTCAAAGCCATTATCAAGGTTGATGCGACTGACCAACCAGGAGCCGTAGGTCCCGGAACTGAACCGTAGCGCTGTCAAAATATCAAAATGCAAGCTCACGGCTGGCTATATACAGTCTAAATAATAATAATAGAAATTCTCTATGGCTATCATATCTAAACCTCGCAAGCCGCCAAATGGTAAATTTGGACCGCCCTCAAGGTCAGATGTAATCTGATCCCGGTTTGCTGGTTACCAGCTTAAATCCTGGTCATTAAAACTTAGCGCTCCCTCAAGGACTCGGCGTAGATCTCCACCGCGTGTTTCACTTGGACCCGCATCCCGGCCTGGGAGAGCATGTCGGTGATTTGCAGCATGCAGGCGGGGCAGCCAGTGGCCACCACCCGGCAGCCGGACGTTGGCGATGTTGTCCCGTTTGCGTTGGCCGATGGCCGTCGGAGGTCTCATAGTGCTGGAGATTGAAGCTGCCGCCGCAGCCGCAGCACCAATCGGACTCGGGCATCTCTTTGCAGGCTATAGGCGGGGTTGGCGGCAAGCAGGGCCCGGGGCTGGGCCGCCACCCCCAGGGATTTTTTCAGGTGGCAGGGGTCATGATAGGTGAGGGGGATCCGGCCGGCCTCAGGACCCGGGGCCCCGGGAGCCACTCCCAGCTTATCCACCAGGAACTGGCTGATGTCCAGGGTCTTGGCCGCCAGGGCGGCCACCCGTTCCTGGAGCGCCGGTTCGGCCTCCTGCATCATCAGCGGCCAGAGCTTTTTGATGGTGGAGCTGCAGGTGGCGCAGGCCGTGACCAGATAGTCGCAGGCCGCGGCGGGATCGTCCAGGAGTTCCAGGTTGAGGCGCACCAGATGCCGTAAAGGTCTGGGTGTCGCCGCTGGACAGGGCCGGAATGCCGCAGCAGCCCTGGCCGGCGGGGAGATAGACCCCCACCCCGTGGTGCTCCAAGACCGTGAGCACCGCGTCCCCCACCTGGGGATAGATCTTGTCGATGAGGCAGCCCACAAAAAAGGCCACCTTGAGGCCAGCGGCCCCGGGCGCGGTGTCGAGCCGGGGGACCTGGCGCGTGCCAGGGGACCGGCGCCAGGGGCTTGAAGTGCCGGTCCGACAGCAGCGGCGACATGAACCGGGCGCAGGATGAGCCCAGGAGGTCGTCCACCGGCTTGACAAAAATCCCCTGGAACTTGGCGCCCCAGGCCATGAACCGGTTGAACCAGGTCCGGCTTGCCTCAGGAGCCCCCGGAAGAGGCTTTCTTGACGGCGGACAGGCCCATGTAGCCCGCCAGGATGGCCCGGGCCTTGATGAAGATGTCCAGGACTTTGACGCCGCTGGGGCAGTTGGCGGCGCAGGAGCCGCACAGCAGGCAGCGGTTCAGATGGTCCTGGACCCCCTCGGGGTTCTTGAGAATTTCCTGGGCCAGGCCGTCCAGAAGGGCCAGCTTGCCCCGGGCCACGTCGGCCTCCCGGCCGGTTTCGGCGAACAGCGGGCACACCGCCTGGCACAGGCCGCAGCGCATGCAGGTAACCAGTTGGTCTTCCAACTCTTTCATGAGCCGGGCCAGCTCCCTGAGGCTGGACATGGTTATCTCCTTGAAAGCAGTAAAAGCAGCAGTTAGCGCTTAGCCAAAAAAGCAGCAGTTAGCAAAAAACGTTGGCGCCTGTCTCCGTGAACGACCAAAGGATTTTATCCATGGAAGAGCAAGCACTCCGGCGGCGCTGAGCCTGACCCGTAGAAAATCTTTAAACCGCACCTATTAACCCTACCTGCCACTTGCCAAGAGCTAAAAGCTGACTGCTAATAGCCAACTGCCGACACCTCCCCGATGCTCTTCCCGGGGTTGAGGATGTTCTTGGGGTCCAGGGCCGCCTTGATGCGCTTGGAGTAGAGGATGGTGCCCGCGGCCCACCTCTTTTTCCATGAACCGGGCCTTGGCCAGTGCCGATGCCGTGTTCCCCGGAGAGCGTGCCCCCGAACCCCAGGGCCGCCTCAAAGATGGCGTCCACCGCGGCCTCCACCCGGTGCCACTCGGCTGTGTTTCGGCGGTCCGTCAGGATGGTGGGGTGGAGATTGCCGTCCCCGGCGTGGCCGAAGGTGCCGATGGGCAGGTCAAAGCGCTGGCTGATGTCCTCTATGGCCCGAATCATGGCCGGAATCTTGCTCCGGGGCACGGTGGCGTCCTCCAAAACCACGGTGGGTTTCAGCTTGGCCAGGGCCGAGAGCGCCGCCCGCCGGGCGCTCCAGACCCGGTCCCGCTCGGCGTCGTCTTTGGCGGCGTGCACCTGCGGTGGCGCCCTGCTTGCCGGCAGATGGCCTCCACCTTCTCGGCCTCTTCCGCCACCACCGCGGGATGGCCGTCCACCTCGATGAGCAGCAGGGCCGCGGCGTCCACCGGCAGCCCGGCGTGGCTGTAATCCTCGACGGTGCGGATGGTGAAGTTGTCCAGAAATTCCAGGGTGGCCGGGACGATGCGGTTGGCGATGATGGCGGCCACGGTCTCCGAGGCCTGGGCGACGCCGAGCGAAGGTGGCCAGCATGGCCTTCCGGGCTTCGGGCAGGGGAATGAGCTTCAGGATGATCTCGGAGATGACCCCCAGGGTGCCTTCGGAGCCCACCAGCAGGCCGGTGAGATTGTAGCCGGTGACGCATTTGACGGTGCGGGAGCCGGTCTTCACCACGTCCCCCGCGGCGGAGAAGAAATTGAGGCCCATGACGTAATCCAGGGTGACCCCGTATTTGAGCCCCCGGAGGCCCCCGGCATTTTCCGCCACGTTGCCGCCCAGGGTGGAAACCGCCATGCTGCCCGGGGTCAGGGGGATAAAACAGCCCCTTGGCCTCCACCGCCTGGGCCAGCTTGGCGGTGATGACCCCGGGCTGGACCACGGCGTAGAGGTCGGCGGCGTTGATCTCCAGGATCTGGTTGAGGGCATTGGTGAGCACCACCACGCCGCCGGGCAGGGGGATGGTGCCGCCGCTCAAATTCGTGCCGGCGCCCCGCACGGTCAGCGGCAGGCCGTTATCGTTGCACAGGCGCACCACCTGGCCCAAAAGCTCGGTGGATTTGGGCCGGACCACCAGGGCCGGCAGCACGGGTTCCAGCACCGCGGCGTCATAGGCATAAGTGAGGCGGTCGGCTTCCTGGAGGAAGACCTGGTCTTTTCCCAGGAGCCGCTGGAATTCTTTTACCAGGCTGTCACTGACCATATCGGTCTCCTTCTGGGGGAGAGGCTGTGCTATACCTCGTATAAATAATATCTGCTCCGTGGCCTGTTGTCAACTGGTAAGACCAATTTGAAATCCAAGACTAGATCTTTTTGGCCAGGTGGTCTGATCATCCGGCGCCCGGATGGCCCGGTGCCGTCAATTCGGGATGGGTGCCGGCCCGTCTCACCGGCTTCGGGCAGCTTTCCGGCAGGAGCCAGGCTGCTCTGCCGCTCCTGGAAGAAATGCAGGACAAAGGTGATGTGCCGTTTCATGGCGGCGTAGGCCGCCTCGGGGATCATGGTCCTTGATGCCCTGAAAGATCTCGGTATGCTGCTGCCCGATGATCTCAGGTTGGCGGGGTCCTCATAGAGATAGTGCAGGTTCTCTTTGATGCCGTAATGCAGCAGGTCGTAAAAAGTCTTCATGATGTGGACCTGGACCGTGTTCTTGGTGGCGAAGGCGATGGCCATGTGGAAGGACACGTCTTCATCGATCCCCAGGCGCCCGGCCCGGTTTTCCTCCAGCATATGGCTCAGGGCCTTTTCCAGGACCTGGAGGTCTTCGGCGGTGGCCCGCTGGGCCGCCAGGGTCACCGACTGGCCTTCCAGGCCCATCCGCACTTCCAGGAGTTCCTCCAGGGTGGGGTTGTGGCCTTCGATCATGGCGGCCAGGGGATTGAGTCCCCGCTGATCATCAATGGAGCGCACGTAGGTGCCCTGTCCCTGGCGATGCTCCAGGAGGCCCATGGTCACCAGCTGCTTGATGGCCTCCCGCACCGTGGGCCGGCTCACCCCCAGGGCCTGGGCCAGTTCCCGCTCGGGCATGATTTGCTCCCCGGGCTTGAGTTGGCCCCGGAAAATGAGGTCCCGGATCTGCTCAAAGGCCTGGTCCGAAACCCGCTTCACCTTGATGGGCTTGAGCAACGCCGCCATGATTCCTCCCCCTAATCCAGAAAATAATGTCCGGCGAATTTTTTGCTTGACAACTATTTAGCGGTTTCGTACCATTTTGTCAAGTGGTCAGACCAATTTTCAATTCGCCTGATTTAGCGAACATTATTCGCATTGGTCAGACCAGCATCCGGTGGCCGACTCGCGCCACCGCTCAAGCTGTCCACCCTACACCCAGAGGCTAATCCATGGCCCCACAGAGCGATCTGGAACTCTTTAAAGAAAAGGCCGCGGCCGTGCAGGTGGTGATCACCGAGATCGCCGACCTGGCCGCGGCCTTCGCTTATGCCGTCGATCTTACCACAAAACAAGGGGGCAAATCCATGGCCGCCTTCGGTTGGGACGGCCAAAACCGGCGGCCCTGGAGGCGGCCTGCTCCCAGGCCGGGGTGGACCTGGTCGCGGATAACCTGCGGGAGCACGCCGCCGACCCTGCACACCGCCCTGACCCTGGCCGACTGGGGCATCGCCGCCACCGGCAGCCTGGTGCTGGACTCCCGCTCCGAAGACCTGCGCCTGGCCACCATGCTGGTGGAAACCCACGTGGCGGTCTTGCCCGTATCCCGCCTGCAGGCCTGATTCCGCAGGCCCTGGAAGCGGACATGCTGCGCCTGATGGCAGCGCCCCCCAGCTACCTGGCCTTCATTACCGGGGCCTCCCGCACCGCCGACATCGAGCGGGTCCTCACCATCGGGGTCCACGGCCCCCAGGAATTGCACCTGCTCATTTTAAAGGACCAGGAATCATGATCGACACGGCCCAGAATCTCAAGGAATACAAGAAGCGCTTGAAAAAGGCCCTGGATAATAAGTTTCTGCGCTCCGCCATGGGCACCTTCGCCGGCGGCTTACAAGGAGGCCCAGGGCCGGGCCTCTCAGGGCGTGGACGTGCCGGAGCTTGCGCCGGGAGATCGCCCAGGGCAAAGATGAGGCCCTGCCCCACCTGGAAGAGCTGTATCAGGCCTTCAAGGCCAAGGCCGAAGCCGCCGGGGTCAAGGTGCATCTGGCCGCCACCGCCCGGGAGGCCAACGAGATCATCGCCGCCATCGCCCGGGACAACGGGGTCAAGAAGATCGTCAAATCCAAGTCCATGACCGCGGAGGAGACCTTCCTCAACGACCACCTGGAAAGCCGAAGGCTTGGAGGTGGTGGAAACGGACCTGGGGGAGTGGATCATCCAGCTGCGCCACGAAGGGCCGTCCCACATGGTCATGCCTGCCATCCACCTGTCCCGCCAGGAGGTGGCGGATTTATTCACCAAGGTGACCGGCGAGCCCCAGGAGCCCGACATCGGGAAACTGGTGAAGGTGGCGCGCCGGGAATTGCGCAAGGCCTTTCTGACTGCGGATATGGGGATTTCCGGGGCCAATTTCGCCATCGCCGCGACCGGCACCCTGGGCATCATCAGCAACGAAGGCAACGCCCGCCTGACCACCACGCTGCCCCGGGTCCACGTGGCCCTGGTGGGGCTGGATAAGCTCCTGCCCGGATCTGCACTCGGCCCTGCGGATTCTCAAAGTCCTGCCGCCCCGGCGCCACCGGCCAGGTCATCACCTCCTACGTCTCCTGGATCACCGGGGCCAACGAGTGCCGCACCGCTCCCGGTGGCAAAAAAGAGATGCACGTCGTCTTTCTGGACAACGGCCGCCTGGCCCTGTCCCGGGACCCGGTTTTTTCCGAGGCCCTGCGCTGCGTGCGCTGCGGGGCCTGCGCCAACGTCTGCCCCATTTACGGCCTGGTGGGCGGCCACAACTACGGCCACGTCTATATCGGCGCCATCGGCCTGATCCTCACCTATTTTTACCACGGCCGGAAAAACGCCCGGGCCATCGTCCAGAACTGCCTCAACTGCCAGGCCTGCAAGGCGGTATGTCCCGGCGGGCATCGATCTGCCCCACCTCATCAAGGAAGACCTACGGCGAGGTCCTGCAGCCAGGAAGGCAGCAAGCCCCTGAAGAACCAGTCTCCTGCGCCGGGTCCTGAAGGACCGCCGCCTCTTTCATTTCCTGCTGCGCCGGGCCTCCCTGGCCCAGAAGCCCCTGGCCCGGGGGGACGGCTTCATCCGGCACCTGCCCTTCTTTTTCGGCAAGGAACACGAATTCCGGAGCCTGCCGGTCGTGGCCCGCATCCCCTTTCGGGACCTGTTGCCCGAAACTCCATCAGCAACGTGGACAAGCCCCGTTACCGGGTGGCGCTGTTCGGCGGCTGCCTGGTGGACTTCGTCTACCCGGAGCAGGGCGAGGCCCTCTTAAAGCTCCTGAAGGACCAGCGGGTGCAGGTGGAATACCCCATGGGGCAGACCTGCTGCGGCCTGCCCGCCAAGATGATGGGGGAGAAGGAGATCGCCCAGGAAGTGGCCCGGCAGAACCTGGCGGCCCTGGACCCGGCGGACTACGATTACATCCTGACCCTGTGCGCCTCCTGCGGCTCCCACATCAAAGAGGCCTATCCCCGAGCTTCTGGCCAAGGAGCCGGGCTTGAGCGTCAAGGCCCAGCAGTTGGCCGAGCAAGCTCATCGACTTCAGCTCGTTTCATGACCCGGGTCCTCAAGGTCAAGCCGGACGAGTTCCTGGGGCAGGGCAAAAGAAAGTGGCCTATCACTCCCCCTGCCACCTGTGCCGGGGTTTGGGGGTGACGTGCAGGATCCCCGGGCTCTGCTGGCCACCGCCGGCCTGGAATACCTGCCCGGCCAGGGACGAAGACACGTGCTGCGGCATGGGCGGGGACCTTTTCGGTGGATTTCCCCGAGCTGTCGGCGGAGTTGCTCAAGAAAAAGCTGGACGCGGTGGAAGAAACCGGGGCCGAACTCCTGGTCACCGACTGCCCCGGCTGCGTGCTGCAACTGAAGGGCGGCATGGACAAGCGGGGCGGCAAGGTCAAGGTCAAGCACATCGCCGAAGTGGTGGCGGCGGCCAAAAAAGCTTCCCGGACCGACTGAGGAATGGCGGGGTGCGACCCGGCCAGAGCCCGGCTTGCACCCCTTAAATTATCCTAAGCATTGCTAATTTATTTCATGGAGGGCAAGTTGATGACCTGGCTGCAACATTACAACCCCTTGGGGTACCTGGGCCTGTCCGCCACTCGTGGCGGCCATCCCGCTGTTCATCCTGCTGTACATGCTGGGGATTCGCCGTGCCAAGGGGCACTACGCGGCGTTTTTCGCCACCCTGGCGGCCGTGCTGCTGGCCATCATTGTCTGGGGCATGCCCATGGGCCTGGCCATTTCGGCGACGCTGTACGGGGCGGCCTTCGGCATCTTCCCCATCGTCTGGATCGTGGTCACCGCCATCTGGGTCTACAACATGACGGTGGAATGCGGCGACTTCGAGATCATCAAGAACTCCCTGGCCTGCGTCACCGATGACCGCCGCCTCCAGGCCCTGTTCATCGCCTTTGCCTTCGGGTCCTTCATCGAAGGCACCGCCGGGTTCGGCACCCCCGTGGCCATTACCGCGGCCATGCTGGTGGGCCTGGGGTTCAACGCCCGCTACGCCGCCGGCGTCTGCCTCATCGCCAACACCGCGCCCGGTGGCCTTCGGCGCCATCGGCATCCCCATCGTGGTGGCCGCCGGGCGTCACCGGCCTGGACATGATGCACATCAGCAAGATCGTGGGACGCCAATTGCCCTTTCTTTCCCTGATCGTGCCCCTGTGGCTGTCGGTGACCATGTGCGGCTGGAAGCGGTCCATGGAAGTCCTGCCGGCCATTATTGTCGCCGGTCTCTGCTTTGCCGTCTCCCAGTTCGTGGTCTCCAACTTCGTCGGTCCTTATCTGCCGGACATCATTTCAGCCGTCGTCACCATCATCGGCCTGGGGATTTTCCTGCACCTCTGGAAACCCAAGACGGTCTTTCATTTTGCCGATGAAAAACCCGCCGGACCGGTGACCTGTCAATTCTCCGCCGGTGAAGTGGTCCGGGCCTGGGCCCCTTACGTCATCCTGGCCGTCATGGTCTTCCTGTGGGGCCTGGAACTCCGTCAAGGCCTTGCTGGCGCCCTTCGGCACCAGTTTTCAGTGGCCGCTGCTGCACAACCTGGTGATCAAGACCGCCCCCATCGTGGCCAAGAATACGCCCTACGCCGCAGTCTATAACGTCAACATCGGCTCCGCGGCCGGCACCGCCATCTTCATCGCCGGCCTCTTGTCGGTCCTGATCATGCCCAAGTACGGTTTCGGCAAGGCCTTTGCCTGCCTGGGCCGGACCATCTACCTGTTGCGCTTCCCCATTCTTACCATCGCCTTGATCCTGGGCCTGGCCTTCATCATGAACTATTCCGGCATGAGCTCCACCCTGGGTCTGGCCTTTACCGCCGCGGGCGCGGCCTTCCCGTTCTTCTCGCCCTTCCTGGGTTGGGTGGGCGTCTTCCTCACCGGGTCGGACACCTCCTCCAACGCCCTGTTCACCTCCCTGCAGAAGACCACGGCCCAGCAGATCGGGGTTGACCCCAACCTGATGGTGGCCGCCAACTCCAGCGGCGGCGTCACCGGCAAAATGATCTCGCCCCAGAGCATCGCGGTGGCCTGCGCCGCCACCGGCCTGGTGGGCGAAGAAGGGGCCATCTTCCGCTGGACCTTCTTCCATAGCGTGGGCATGTGCGCCGATCATCGCCGTGCTCACCCTGCTCCAGGCCTACTGGTTCAAGTTCATGCTGCCATAAGGATTTATGACGATATCGGCGAAGGGGAGGGCCGGGGGAATTTTTTATACCCCCCGGCCTCCCCTCAACCTTCCTTCCCGGACCCCTGTAGAGCGAAGTTCTGCCGTTTTGGCCAATGCTCTGAAAACCCCAATCCCCCTCACCCCCCTTTGTCAAAGGGGTGAACCACAAGGGATTGCCTTCAGAGTCCCCCTTTGGAGAAGGAGATTGAGGGGGATTTATGAATCAGCAGGTAAATTAATTTCTATCAAGGGCGCTAAGAAGTTGAAGAAGGGAGTTTAAGAGAAGGGGCGGGGGCTTAGGGTGATTGGCCCCTGCCCCTTACCGCTGGACGTGCCTCGCATCTACCCCAGGAATATTCGAA
Organism: uncultured delta proteobacterium; assembly: GCA_963841475.1. Classification (GTDB taxonomy): domain Bacteria; phylum Desulfobacterota; class Desulfobaccia; order Desulfobaccales; family 0-14-0-80-60-11; genus 0-14-0-80-60-11. The sequence continues at coordinate 352,027 of CAWJCT010000004.1, read as the reverse complement.
AGGCCTCCTGTTTCATCCGACGCAGTTCTTCTTCCGCCTGGCGCAGTTGTTTCTGATGCATGGCGTAGCGAATCTTGCGGCTGATTTCGTCCAGGGAGAGCGGCTTGTAAACGATGTCCACCTGCTCCAGGTAAAAGATCTGATTGGTCAGGTTCCGTTGATGCAGCATGACGATGAAGCGGGTGGCGGGATGACGGAGACGGGCATTTTCTATGAGCAGAAGACAATCGGGCTGGCGGTGGTCGGTTATGATCAGGTCGAAGGGGCTTTCTTCCAGGGCAGCCAGGGCTTCGGCCACCGTGTTTACCAGCTTGAAGTCTTCAATGCCCAGGAGTTTGATCACCGAAGATAAGAAGGCGCGGCACCACTCCTCCTGGTCCACCACCAGAACACGCCCCTGACTGCCCCTTTCCTGGCCCAGCATGGGGAGGTCTCCTTAAAAGAACACTATCTTACTTTACTCGGGAATGAACCCAGCTGCAAGACCTGCCAGGTTTTTCCCCGTGGGCCGGGACCGCTGCTAAAGTCTCCTAACCTGTCAGTCTGAGGAGTGGAGCGATCGAAGCATCTCATAACATGCAGAAAAAAGGAGACCCTCCACTCCGCTCAGAATGACAAAATGGCGTTGCCTAGAGCCTTTAACTTCGTATCACCCTGGAGGTGGACAGAAACGGCCCCCCGCGACTGGGTTGGGCCCAGGGGTTGGTACTTCCCACAGACAGGCCCAGGGCCGGAAGATAACCGACCCCGCGGATTTTGAGCCCTGGCGCCCGGCCGGCGGCTAAGCCGGGATGATGATCTCTTCTTCCGGGTTGATGGGGTTCAGGATCAGGCCGGTCATCACCTTGGGGTAGAAGTAGGTGGATTTCCGCGGCATGGTGAGGCCGGCCGACGCCACCTCCTGCACCTGCTCGATGCGGGTGGGGTTCAGCAGAAACGCCAGGCGGGCCTCCCCCTGGGTCACCGCGGCCACAGCTTCGCTGATCTTGCTGGTGTATTTGCAGGTTTCCTGGTCATCCTGGGCCTGGGCGTCGAGCCCCAGGACCTTTTCAAAAATCAGGTAGTTCAAGACCGCCACATCCAATTGGGCCAGGGCCGGGTGCATCTGCCGGGCCAACACCTTTTGCCGCACCCCGGGGCGCATGATCAGGCGCCAGGCCTTGCGGCCGAACCCCAGGACGATAAAGGCGCTCTCCCCCGCCGGGACCTCCGCCAGGGTTTGCTGGAGAAAGTCTTCGTAGCCCTCGCCGAATTCGTGGGCCGCGGGCAGCGAGACGATCTCGAAGTATTCCTTCAGGCGTCCCATGACCCAGGACTCTTCCAGGTTTTTCACCCGGGGGCCGCCCAACAGGCGGTGGGCCATGAGGATGAGCAGGTCCGGGTCGAACATGTTGGACAGGTACATGAGGGTATAATTGAACGGCGCTTCGGGCGAGGCCTGGGGATAGCGCTGTTTCATCAACTTCTGATAGTTCAGCGAGGTCTCGTAGCGGTGGTGGCCGTCGGCGATGAACAGGGTCATCTCCAGCACAGGCCCGGTGCACCTCCTTGACGGCCTCGGGGTCGGTGATCCGGTAGAGGCGCTGGAAATAGCCCAGGGTGTCTTCGAAAGGCCATCAGGGGAGCCTCGGGCAGGGCGCCCTTGCAGCAGGCTCACCACCCGGGCGGCCGGGTCGGGGTAGATGGAAAAGATGGGGGAGAAATTGGCCTGGGCGGCCTTGAACAACTCCAGGCGGTCGGCTTTGGCCGCGGAAAAGGTCTGCTCGTGGGGCTTGATGCCGCCGCCGCTCAAAGGCTCCAGGCGCACCAGGGCCGCCAGGCCCGCCCCGGGTATAGGCGCGCCCGGCATGCTGAAACTCGGTCTCCCAGTAATAGAACGCCGGGGCCTGATCCCGGACCAGCACCTCGTCTTTTTCCCATTGCCGGAAGAGCGCCCCCGCCCGGGTATAGCGGTTCTGCAGCCGATCATCCCCGGGCAGGGCCTGGGGCAGGATCAGGTGGACCATATTATTAGGGATGCCGGGCCGCGAAAGCCTCGCGCTCCGCCGGCCGGATCACATCATAGGGCGGCGTGACCACCTCGGTCAGATTAGGCACCTTGGCAGGATTATAATGAAGCCCCCGGAAAGGGGCAATGATGGCCACGTGAGCGGTCCTCCTCCGTGCTTAATAACCCTTTAAATTTATCACCTATCAGCTTGGCGTCAATAGTTATTGGCATAAATACCCCTTCTGGGGGTCATGCCGGCCCCGCAGCCCTGAAATAATTATTGACCGGAGGCGACGCACAGGTTATATTTTTTGAATCAACTTTTGATTAAGGGATGGGCATATGCGGATGACCCCTTTTGCAGTGCCGGGAAGGGGTTAACAAGGTTTCGGGGCAAAAAAAATCTGGGGCGTCAAGCCTCCTTCCTCGTGCTCTCCGAACCAGTTGCCGGGGCCCAAGACCTTATTTTTCCGGAATGGCTGTATTCCGGGGCCGCGCTGGCGACAGCGCACGGTTTGCCTGCCGGGCATTTCCCGGTAACGCCTTTACCTTAGGTGCGAGGAGGACAGAAATATTGCAAAAACCGACGGTTGGCTTTGGGCTGCATCTGACCCTGGATGGTTATGGATGCAGCTATGAGCGGCTGACGAACCTGGATGCCATCTACCAGTTCCTGGATACCTGCCCGGATATGATCCATATGACCAAGATCATGCCCCCTTATGTCTTCAAATATCAGCGGCAAAGTGCCTGATGATTGGGGTCTCTCCGGGTTTGTCCTCATCGCTGAAAGTCATATCAGCATTCACACCTTCCCTGAGCGCAAGCTATCTCAGCCTGGATATTTTTTCCTGCAAGGAATTCGATTACCAGCAGGCGGTGGACTATGCCACCGAGTGCTTCGGGATCTCCCGCCATGAAATCAACTTGTTGGATCGAGGCCTGGAATTCCCCCGGGAAGTCAGGAGCGTGGAACACCTGATGCGCCAGGAGCGGGAACAGATGCGAGGCTAGGCATGGAAGAGGCCGACAGTCCCCACCCCAGCTTCCTCAAACGCCTTCGGCAGAAGTTTTCCCGGCGGATGATCACGCAACCGGAAGATCTGGAGCGTGAAATCCAGCACATCATTGACGAAGGCGAGGAACGGGGCCTCATTACCCGCCAGGAAGGGCAGCTCATCGAGAGTATCTTTGAGTTCAGGGATACCCTTGTGCGCGAGATCATGGTTCCCCGACTGGAGATGGTGGGGGTGGAGCTGGACACCCCCCTGGACCAGATCATCGACCTGGTCATTTCCTGCGGCCACTCCCGCCTGCCGGCCTTCGACGGCGACATCGATCACATCAAGGGCATCCTCCTGGCCAAGGACCTTCTGGTATTCTGGCAGACCCCGGATGACGTCCTGGGACCTGGAACGGGTCCTGCGGCCCGCCTACTTCATCCCCGAAAGCAAGAAGATCAGCGACCTCTTACGAGACCTGGTGGAACGCAAAACCCAGATCGCCATGGTCATCGACGAATACGGCGGCACCGCCGGCCTCATCACCCTGGAGGATATCCTGGAAGAGATCGTCGGCGAGATCTATGACGAGTACGACCGCCAGGAGCCCCGCCTCGTCCCCCAGGAAGACGGCTCCGTCCTGGTGGACGCCCGCCTGGACGTGGAAGAATTGATGGAGCACTTCGACCTGGACCGGCCGGAAGGCAAGTTCGAATCAGTGGGTGGCCTCCTGATCCACTTCCTGGGCCGGGTACCCCAGGTCAGCGACCGGGTGGAGATCCCCAACCTGGAGTTGACCGTGCTCACCGCCGACGAACGCCGGGCCAAACAGGTCCAGGCCCGCAAGCTGCCCGCCGAAACAGGGGACAGGGGGTAGGGGCCAGGGGCATAAATGCACTTACTATCCCTTAATCCTTGATTCCTGCCCTCTATTTTCTTTTCCTGGTCATCTAATCCGGCTATAATCCCAGGGTATGAACAAGCGCACTAGCCTCTCGCATGTTTTAGCCGCCATTCTCTCCGGGTTGCTGTTGGCGGGGGCCTTCCCCAAGTGGGACCAGACGTATCTGTTGATCTTCGCGCTGGTGCCGCTCTTCTGGGCCCTCAAGGACCAATCCCTGAAGGGGGCCTTCTGGCTGGGCCTGGTTTCGGGCCTGGCCCACTACGTGGCCCTGCTCTACTGGATCGTCTACGTCACCCACGTCTTCGGCCACCTGCCCCTGATCGCCGCCATCGGCATCCTGTTCGTCCTGGCCGGGTATTTATGTCTCTATGCCGGGGTTTTTGGTTTGGGGGTTGCCTGGGGCGCCGGCCGGGGCCTCAGTCTCCTCTGGTGGGCCCCGGTCCTCTGGGTGACCCTGGAAATGGGGCAGACCTACATCATCAGCGGCTTTCCCTGGGAGTTGTTGGGCAACGGCCTCTACCAATACCCGCTGCTGCTCCAACTCGCCGATATCACCGGGGTGTACGGCCTGTCGTTCCTGGTGGTCCTGGTGAACGTCAGCCTCTATCTCCTCTGCTTCCCGCCCCGGGGCCAGGCCTTGCGGTTCCGCCAGGCCGCGGCCGTCTGCCTGATCCTGGCCCTTTGGATCGGCTACGGCTATTACCGCCTGGGGGAAGTGACCGCGCTGATGGCCGCCAGCCCCAAAATCAAGGTGGCGGTGTGCCAGGGCAACATGAAGCAGGGGGAGAAATGGCAGAAGTCCATGGTCCAGACCACCCTGAAGCGCTACGCTGAACTGACGGAGCGGGTTAAAGGAGCCCGGCTGATCATCTGGCCCGAGACCGCGGCGCCCTTCTTCTATGTGCGGACCCCGGACCTGGCGGCCGAGGTCCAGAAGATCGCCCGAGACAGCGGCGGCTACCTGTTGTTCGGCAGCCCCGCCTATGAGCTGACCCCCCAGGGCGAGTTCTATTATAACCGGGCCTATCTCTTGAACCCCCAGGCCGAGACCATCGGTTCCTACGACAAGGCCCACCTGGTGCCTTACGGCGAGTACGTGCCGCTGCGGCGTTTTTTCCCCTTCATCGGCAAGATGGTGCCCATGGTGGGCGACTTTGCCGAAGGGCCGGTGGGGGCCACTTTGTCCCTGCCTGAAGGGGCCATCGGGGTCCTGGTCTGCTACGAATCCATCTTTCCCAATCTGTCCCGGGCCCAGGTGGCCAACGGGGCCCGCCTCCTGGTCAACATCACCAATGACGCCTGGTTTGGCAAAACCTCGGCGGCTTACCAGCACCTGTCCATGGCGGTGCTCCGGGCGGTGGAGAACCACGTCTGCCTGGCCCGGGCCGCCAACACCGGAATTTCCGCCTTTATCGACGGGGCCGGCCGCCTCCTGTGGACCTCAGAAATCAACGTCCCCGAGGCCCACGCCCTGGAACTGGCCTGGCTCCCCGGCGGCAGCCTTTACACCAGGATCGGCGACGTCTTCGCCTGGGCCTGCGTCATCATCGCCGGCCTGGCCCTGATTCTGGCCCGGAGGCGGTTGCATTAAGTTGATTTCAATGGCAAGATAGTCAAGCAACTGGAAAAATACGCCGAATAGGTCATCAGGGCATGAATGAATTTTGACCAGGTCTTAAAGAGAGGAGGCTCATGTGAGAAGGCTAGTCGGTAACTCGAAATTTGCCAGATATACGCTGGCCCTGGGGCTGTTCTTGCCGCTCTTGGCGCCAACCAGCGGCTGGTGCCAGGTCCTGAATCTGCCCGGTCTGATAACCGGCACCCCGGTGCAACAGACCAGCAGCGACGAAGTGGCATTGGCCGGTAAGGGCTTCACTCCCGAGGTGGAGAACGGTTACCGCGCCAAGCACCCGGAGATGGATTTTGCCCAGGTGGACAAGGTTGAGAGCTTTAAAGTGGACCCCGCCACCTTGCAGGCTTTTATCAAGGAAGGAGACCTGAAACCATGAGACGCGACGCCTGGTTGGCCCTATTGATTCTGGTGCCCTTGGCGGCGGGGGGCTGCGGCGGCGCGTCCGCCCTACTGCCCGCGGCGGCCGTTGCCTACAAGGGCGCGTCCAAGGCCGCGGTGGCCTCCCGGCCCATCACCGATTCCGAGGAATACTACGTGGGTCGGGCCGTGGCCGCCCGGATTCTCGGCAAGTATAAACTGGTCCAGGACCCCGAGCTGACCCAATACGTCAACGAAGTGGGGCAGACCGTGGCCCGGAAATCCTCCCGCCCCAACCCTTTCAAGGGCTACCACTTCGCGGTGCTCGACACCACCGAACTCAACGCCTTTGCCTGTCCCGGGGGCACCATCTTCATTACCCGGGGGCTGATTCAGACCTGCAAAAACGAGGACCAACTCGCGGCGGTGCTGGCCCATGAGGTGGGTCACGTGGCCGACAAGGACGGCATCAACTCCATCAGCCAGGCCCGCTGGACCCAGGTCTTTACCGCCATGGGCACGGAAGCCGCCAAGCAGTATGGCGGGGCGGCCGGCAACCTGGTTGGCCTGTTCGAGGGCTCCATCGACGACGTTTTCAAGACCATCGTGGTCAACGGCTACAGCCGCCAGGCGGAAGAGAACGCCGACGCCGCGGCGTTGAAGGAACTGACCAAGGCGGGCTATAACCCCAACGCCATGGTGATCCTCCTGACCACCATGGAGGCCAAGGGCAAAGGGTCCGCCAGCGGCATCTTCAAGACCCACCCGCCCACCAGCGAGCGCCTGGCCAAGGTCAAGGCCAGCGTGGGCCAGACCCCGGCGGAAGCCCAAGGCGAGAAGATCCGCACCGAGCGGTTTAAGAAGATGGTGTCGTAGGGGATTCAACGCCGGCAGTAATAAATCCTGACTACCCAAGCAGCGTAGGGGCGGGTTTTAAACCCGCCCCTAATTTTTTCTCTTTATGGGGTTGTGGGGCAAGTCTTACCGCAATCACAAAATGCGCCATTGTAAGGGCGCACCTGCGTGTGCGCCCAAAATCAAGGGCGGACACCTGGTCCGCCCCTACAGAAAAATTACCGTTGGTCTGCGACGTGGAACCAGAAGGGAAGACGGAGGGATTGACTCAGGATAAATTCCCCGGCTCCCCCCGCAACTTTTCCTGGCGGGAGGCCTGGAGGTAGAAGATCACCGGCACCACCACCAGGGAGAAGGCGGTGGAGGCGAAGAGCCCGAAGATGAAGGACCAGGCCAGCCCCGAGAAGATGGGGTCCAGGGTGATGACCCAGGAGCCGAACATGGCCGCCAGGGCCGTGAGCAGGATGGGCCGGAACCGCACCGCCCCGGAGCGCAGCACCGATTCCTCCAACGGAAAACCCCGGTCCAGGTGATGGTGGATGAAGTCGATGAGGATGATGGAGTTGCGCACCACGATCCCCGCCAGGGCGATCATGCCGATCATGGCGGTGGCGGTGAAGTAGATGGGGTTGGCGAAACCCTTGCACCGGAGGGGTGAAGAACAGATTCAACAGGGCAAACCCGGGCATCACCCCGATCATGGTGAGGGGTATGGCCACCATGATCACCAGGGGCAAGGTGAACGAGGAGGTCTGGAGCACCAGCAGGATGTAAATGCCCACCAGCGCCCCGGCAAAGGCGATCCCCAAGTCCCGGAAGACCTGCACCGTGATCTTCCACTCCCCTTCCCCGGCATAGTTGACCCGGTAGCCCGGGGGCGGCGGGGTCTTGTCGGTGTCCTCCATCAGGTCGAGGATGGCGTTCACGGGGCTGACCCCCGCAGTGTCCCCGGTGACGAAGACCACCCTTTCCAGGTTTTTCCGCATGATGGATTTGGGGGCCAGGTCCAGGTCGAAGCGCCCCAGTTCCTGCAAGGGCACCATGGTCGCCGTGAGGATTCTTGAAATAGAGCTGGCCCAGGCTCAGGGTGGAGGAGCGCCAGGCCAACGGACCCCGGAGCAGAAGATTGCCAGGGGCAGGCGTTCCGTGGGCAGATGGACCCGGCCCACCGTCTCCCCGGCCTCGGCCGTGGCCAGGCCCCGGGCGATCTGGGCCTGGCTCAAGCCGCTCAGGGCCGCCTTCTGCCGATCCACCAGGAATCGGAAGCGCGGCTCCGCGGTGGAAACCGTGGTGTCCACATCCACCACGCCCCTGGTCTTCAGGAAGATTCTCTTTCACGCTGTCCGGCTTCGGTGATAATGCTGGCGTAGGAGGCCCCCGGCGGCCCGTAGACCTCGCCCACCAGGGTCTGTAAGACCGGCGGCCCCGGGGGCACCTCGGCGATGCTTGAGGCGCACCTTGTGCTTCCGGGCGATCTCCTCCATGGCCGGGCGCATCCACAGGGTGATGGCATGGGACGCCGCCGACCGCCGCTCCTTTTCCGCCAGGTTGACCCGGATCTGGCCCACCCAGGGACCCTGCATCAGGTAGTAGTGGCGCACCAGGCCGTTGAAATCGATGGGCGCGCCCTCCCCGGCAAAGGTGACCACGCTGTCCACTTCCGAGACCGAGGTCAGATAACGCCCGAAGTCCTTCAAGGCCTCCTGGGTGGACTCCAGGGGGGTGTCGTTGGGCTGGTCCGCCACCACCAGAAACTCGTTCTTATTGTCAAAGGGGAGCATCTTCAGGGGCACCAGGCCCAGGACCGGCAGGAGCACCGAGATGATCAACAGCACCACCACCCCCAGCAGGAACAGAGTAGCTCAGGCGGCGGCTTTCCAGCAGCGGCTTCATGATGCGGGTGTAGATCCGGTAGACCCAGGTCTCCTCCAGGACAAAGGGCTTTTCCTCTTTGCCGTAGTCCTTTTTCAGGAAGTGATAGGTGGCCCAGGGCGTCACGGTGAAGGCGATGAGCAGGCTCATGAGCATGGCCAGCGGCACGTTCAGGGGCATGGGGCGCATGTAGGGGCCCATCATGCCGGTGACGAAGTACAGGGGGATGAAGCTGATGATCACCGTGAAGGTGGCCAGGATGGTGGGGGCCCGGACTTCGTCCACCGCCACCAGGGTGGCCTCCAGCGGCGGATGCTCGCGCAGCTGGAAATGGCGGTGGATGTTCTCCACGTCGATGATGGGGTCGTCCACCAACAGGCCCAGGGAGAGGATCAGGGCGAACAGGGTCACCCGGTTGATGGTGTAGCCGAAGAGCATGTTGCCGGTGAGGGTGATGGCCAGGGTCAGGGGCACCGCCAGGGCCACGATGAGGGCCTCCCGCCACCCCAGAAACAGCGTCAGGAGCACGGTGATGGACAGCACCGCGATGAGGAGTTCCCGCATGAGCTCGTTGACCTTTTCGTTGGCGGTGGCGCCGTAATCCCGGGTCACCTTCACCCGGATGTCGGGCGGGATGACCTCCTTTTTCAATTCGCTCCAGCTTGTTCAGGATGCCCTGGGCCACGGTCACCGCGTTGGTGCCGGTGCGTTTGGCCACGGCCATGGTCACCGCCGGGTAAAACTGGCCCCGCTCGTAGCCCGGGCGGCAGCTCTTCCGCCGGGCCGAAGGCGATGGTGCTCAGGGCCACCGGCTCCTCGGGGCCGTCGATGACCTGGGCCACGTCCCTGAGATACACCGGTTTGCCCTGGTTGCAGGCCCACCAGGAGGTTGGCCACCTCATCGGCGGATCTTGAGAAACGGCCCGGCCTCCACCAGGTATTCCCGGTCCTGCCGGGAGAAGTGGCCCGCCGGCAGATTGACGTTGCTCACCTCGATGGCCTTGGCCAGCGCGGCCAGATCCAGGCCGTGGCCGGCCAGGCGGGCCGGATCGGCCACCACCCGCACCTGGCGCTTGCGTCCCGGCCACCACGTAGGAGCGGCCCGTGTCGGGAATGGCTCTGCAGGCGGTGCAGCAGTTCGTCCGCCACCCGTCTGAGCTCGTAGTCATCCGCCGGCGTTGCTGTACAGGGTCAGGGTGACGATGGGCACGTCGTTGATGCTCATGGGCTTGACCACCCAGCCCGTCACCCCCGAGGGCACCTGGTCGATATTGGAGAAGACCTTGTTGTAGACCTTGAAGAGGCTGGTCTCCAGGTTCTCGCCCACCTTGAACTTGGCGGTGACGATGGCAAACCCGTCCCGGGCCTGGGAATAGAGGTCTTCCAGGCCCTCCATCTCCCAGAGTTTTTTCTCCAGATTGATCACCACCAGGTTTTCCACTTCCTGGGGCGAGGCCCCGGGGAAGCGGATCAGGATGTCCACCATGGGCACCTTGATCTGGGGGTCTTCTTCCCGGGGGGTGTAGAGCAGCGCCATCAGCCCGGCCAGCAGGCTCACCAGGATAATGATGGTGGGGAGCTTGGACAGCAGAAAGACCTTGACCAGGCGGGCGGTGGGGCCGAGATGGAGGTCTTCCGGATTATTGGCCATAGTTATTCAGATCAGGTGGGACAGCCGCCCTCGGCTGTCCATGGGTAGGCGAGGGCGCCTGCTTTTTTTCTGGTTCCCAAGCTCCTGCTTGGGAACCTCTCTGGCTGCGAAGCTCTGCTTCGCTCCTCTCATGGGGTTCCGCCCCATTTGGGGTCTGCCAAGCGGAGCTTGGCGGACAATTACGTTCCCAAGCAGGAGCTTGGGAACCAGAAGGGCTATAGGTCGTGCCGTGCTCGCCGATTTACGGCGGCCACAGGCCGCCCTATTGCCTGCGGCTGCCAAAACCTATTCCCCAAGCACCATAATCCGGTCGCCGGCCTGCAACCCCGCCAGGACCTCCACCTGATCCCCCACCTGCCGCCCCAGCTTCACCTGGCGCAGTTGGGCGGTCTGCTCCACCACCACCTTGCACCATGGTGAGCTGGCCCACGGTGTTGCACCGCCGCCTTGGGGATCAGGATGCCCCGGCTGTGCCCCAGGGGCAGAGACAGCCGGGCGAACATCCCCGGCATCAGGGCCGGGTTTTTCAGCATCCCGGTGCGCACCTTGAAGGTGCGGCTGCCCGGGGCGCTGATGGGAAAGATTTCGGCGAGGGGCAAGTCCGCCTGCGAACTTCACCGCGGGCACGCTGACCTGGGCCATTTCCCCCATCTTCACCTGCTCCCGGTAGTTGTCGTTGACCTCGCCTTCGATCTGGAGGCGGTCCGGATTGTACAGGGCCACCAGGGCCTGCCCGGGCTGGGCCAGGTCCCCCACCGCCACCTTACGCTCCGCCACCACCCCGGCCGCCGGCGCCCGGACCACGGTGTAGCCCTTCAGAGTGGCAGCTTCGCTGACCTGCGGCCTGGGCCTGGGCCAGGGCCGCCTTGGGCCGACTTGATAGCGGGCCGCGCATGGCGTCGAACTCCTGGGGGCTGGCCGCGCCTTCCTTAAAGAGAAACTGATAACGCTGATAATCGCGCCGCGACCTGAGCCAGCTGGGCCTGGGCCTGGGCGCCGGCGGCCCGGGCCTGGTCCACCCGGGCCTTGATATTCCGCCGCCGACAGGCTCACCAAAGGGTCCCCCGGCTTTCACCCGGGAGCCGGCCTCCACCCAGATTTTCACCACCCGGCCGGGGACCTGGGCGGACACCTGGGCCAGGCTCTGGCGAGATCACCGCCCCCAGGACTTCCAGCTCCCGAGGAATCTCGGTTTCCTGGACGACCAGGACCCGGCCTTGAGGCGCTGCGGCCGGTGAGCGGCACCAGCCCCGGGGCGATCTTGCCGAAATGCAAGAGGCCCGCCAGCCAGGCCATGAACACGATGGCCCCCGACCACCAGGGCGCTCAGTCCGATGATTTTCTTTTTGTCGATCATATTTCTTGCCCGATGGAGGAAATAACGGCTATAAGTCGAAGCCTCTAATAATCCCTCTAAATTCCCCTTTAAAAAAGGGGGCTTTAAACTGCCTCATGTTCGGTGAGCTTCAAGTTTTCCCCTTTCCCAAAGGGGGATAGGGGGGATTAAAGTAACTCAGGCAACTCAATGCCCCTTAATTCAATGCCCCTTATTTGCCCCGGGGATGAACCCTCCGCCACCGGGCCGGAGATGGTGCCCAGGGCCAGGTCCAGGCCCGCCTGGGCCAGGTAGGTGTCGAACAGGGCCCCCACCTGGCTCAGTTCGGCGTTTTTGGTGGCGTCTTCGGCGCTGAGCAGATCCACCAGGATGGTGAGGCCGGACTGATAGCGCAGGCGGATCAGCCGCAGGCCCTCCCGGGCCTGGGCCACCGCGGCCTCTCAGCCACGTTGAGGCGCGTCGTGGGCCGTCTTCAGGTTCAGGATGGCCTCGGTCACCTGGTGCCGGACCCGGTCCTCCAGGTCCCGTTTCAGGTCCCGGGCCTGGGTCTCTTTGGCCCGGGTCTCCCTCACCCTGGCCAGGTCGGTCAGGCCGTTGAACAGGTTGAAATTGAGCAGGGCCATGACCGTGTAGCTGTCGGCGCTGTTGACCGAAGAGGCGCCGCTGGTCCACGTCGTATTCCGCCACCACGTGCAGCCGGGGCAGATAATTGAGGCGGGCCTTGCTATACTCCTGCTGGGCCACCCGGGCCGCCAGTTCAGCTGCTTGAGGTCGGGGCGCTTTTCCTGGGCCGTCTGCTTCAGGTCGTCCAGCTTGGGCGGCAGCGGGGCCGGCTCCTTGGGGGCCGGGGCCAGGGGCCGCTCTCCCGCCTCCGGCAGGCCCAGCACCGTGCCCAGGGCGCTCCGGGCGATCTGCACCTGGCTGGCCGCGGTCATCTCCTCCTGGGTGAGCTTGGCCAGATGCACCTGGGCGGATAACACGTCGGAGTGTACCACCGTCCCGGCCTTAAAGCGGGTTTGGGCGATTTTCAGGTGCTCCGTCGGCGGTACGGCGGGCCTGCTGGACCACCGCCAGATTCTCCTGGGCCAGCTGCAATCCGAAATAGGCCTGGGTCACCTGGAACAACAACTGCTGCCGGGCGCTCAGGACGTAGGCCGCGGCCATCTCCCGGCCCAGGCGGGCCTGCTTATAGCCCAGATACGGCTTCCCCCGCCTGGAACAGGGGCTGGCGCATCACCAGGCCGGTGCGGAAGTTACCGTAGGCATTGGGATTGTTCAGGTTATTGAGGAGGAAGTCCTGGCCGGTGAAGACCCGCTGGTTCAACTTGCTCATGAAAACCTGGGTGGGGCTATCGGAAAAATTATAGGTCTCGTTGAAGTTGACCGTGGGGAGAAACCGGGCCCGGGCCTTGGCCAGATCGGCTTCGGCGGTCTCCACGGTCATGCCCGCAGCGGCCTTGAGCCCGGGTTGTGCTTCAGGGCCAGGAGCATGGCCTCGCCCAGGGTCCAGGGGCGGAGCCGCGGCCAGGGCCGTCACCCCCCAGACGAGAAAAACCACCAACAGCATCCCTGCCCGCAGCCCCATACCGATCCTTTGCTCATAAATGGTTGGGGCTATTATAATGGTCTTCCTTGCCGGTGACAACCTTGTTGCCGGGAAAAAGAAGATAGGTGCAGAATTCCGTCCGGGGCGGCAGTCTTTTTTATGAGAAAGATACCCGGGTTGAGGGCCCGCCGGGCTTAAGTTTGGTTTACACGGTCCGGGGCCTGTGGTAAGGATAAACAAGATAATGGCTCGCCATTTCAGCCCCGAGAGACTCAGCCATGCGGACCTTTCAGGAGATCAAGGATAATTACCGCTTCACCGACCCGGATATCGAGGTCTTAAAAGGCCTGTTGCCGGTGGTGGAACCCCACGTCGAGACCATCGTCTCGGACTTCTACAACCTGCTCCTGGAAATCCCCGACACGGCCAAGTTTCTGAAAGATGCGGCCAGGCTGGCCTGGCTGCAGGAGCAGCATCAGAAATGGGTGCTGGCCCTGTTTCAGGGGCCTTATGACGAGCACTACTTCCAGCGCCTGCAGCGCATCGGCCACGCCCACGTGCGCATCAATCTTGTCGGCCCACTTCGTTTATGTGGGCATGAACCTGATCCGCCGGCACCTGCACCAGATTGTCGAGACGGAGGTGGACCCGGCTAGCGTGAAGGCCGCGTTCAGGGCGGTGGAAAAGATCCTGGACCTGAATCTGGACATCATCGCCCGGACCTACCACGAGGAAGAGATCCGCCGGGTCTTCCTCTCCCAAAAGCTGGACTCCCTGCTGATCCGTTTTGCCCAGCGCTTCACCTTCGGCCTCAACATCCTCCTGGTGGTGGGCCTCCTGGGCCTGTCTCTGGGGGCGGTGGGCCTCATTGTCCAGGACGTGATCCACATCGTCCAGGGGAATCTCGGACACGGCCTGGTGAGCGCCATGGGTTCGGTGCTGATCCTGTGGGTGGTCATCGAATTGCTGGACATGGAGATCGACCGCCTCCGGGGCGGCGCCTTCAAGCTCCAGCTCTTTGTGGGGTTGGCCCTGGTGGCCTTTATCCGGAAGGTGCTGGTGACTTCCCTGGGCGAACACGACCTGTGGACCGAAGGGCTTTACCTGGCGGGCATCCTGGTGTGCGGCGTGATCTTCTGGCTGGTCTCCCGGGCGGAAGAGCATCAAACATTAAGGATCGGCTAACCCCCGCCCGACTCAGGTTCCTGGGTCAAGGGGGCGGCGGGCGCCCGGCGGTGCGGGGCGGCGGGGGGAAGCTCGTCCCCCACTTCCGGGCTTTCGGTGAAGCGGTGGGGCAGCCGGATGGTCACGGTGGTGCCCCGGCCCACCTGACTTTCCAGGGTGATGACCCCCCGGTGTTCGTCCACGATCTGGCGCACGAACACCATCCCCAAGCCGGTGCCGCCGATCTTGGTGGTATAAAACGGCACGAAGACCTTCTCCACCACGTCCTGGGGCATGCCCCGGCCGGTGTCCTGAATGACCAACACCGCAAATTTGTCTCTCCATGGCGGTGCGCACCAGCACGGTGCCGCCCGGGCGGGTGGCCTCCACGGCGTTGCGCACCAGATGGGCCAGGGCCACCTTCAGCAGATGCTTGTTGAAGCGTCCCACCAGGGGTGTCGGGGCAGATTTCCGCTCACCAGGGCGATGTTCTTGGCCCGCAACTCCGGGAGCAGCAGGTCCAGGGTGCTGCGGATGATGGCGTTCAAGTCCTCCTGGGCAAAAAAGGAGGTCTTTCTCTGGGCCAGGGTCTCGAAGCGCTCCACCATCTGCTCGATGCGCCGGGCCTCCTCGGCGATGGCCGTGGCCCAGGCCCGGCTGGGGTCGTCTTCGTCCGTCTTCCGCAGCAGGCGGTGGCTGAAGCCGCCGATGACGTGCAGGGGATTGCGGATGCCGTGGGCCATGCCCAGGGCCATCTCCGACATGGTGCGCTCCATCACCAGGGCTTCCATCTCCCGGTTCAGGGCCAGGATCTCGTGGCTGGTCTCTTCCAGATGGTGATGATCCGCCTCCATGCGGCGGTACAGGCGCTGAATCCGGTGGAAAAACAGGGTGATGGAGGCGATGACCACGTAAATCACGGTATCGAAGCCGCCGAAAATCCGCTGGGCCAGCGCCAGGTTGGGAAGGTTCCAGTAAGCGATGAGATCATGCAGGGTATGGGACATGAGATGGGTAAAGGAAAAAATCAAAAAGGCGATGGCGAGCCAGTTGAGGAAGAGCCACAGGGCATTTTCCGGGTCCTGATCCACCAGTCGCTGGCTCAGGCGCAGGGAGAGGATGCTGAAAATGAGGACGATCAGCGAACACAGGTATTCCAGAATCCAGAGGGGGGCCAGGGGCAGGGCGATCATTTACTCGGCTCCCGGCCTGCCGGGCCAGGGCCTTGAGGCCCAGATAAAACATGAGGAAGGCCGGCACCAGCAAGATAAAGTGGTCGATCTTGGTGATATAGACCAGCCAGGTCTGGAAATCATCCATGAGGAGCCGCCGGTCCCAGCCCTGGCCCAGGATCACGGGATTTTCCAGGGTCCAGTCGGCCCAATGGCCCACGAAGGCGTCGAAATTCCACAAGGCTAAAAGCGCCCAGGCCCACACCAGAAGCCGAAAACCACGAAATTTTTGCAACTTGGCATGAAAAATTTCGTGGATGAAAAAGAGCATGGCCAAGCCGAAGAGCACGTGGGCGATCTGGTGGACATAGGAGCCTTCGGTGCCGAAATTATACCAGGCTGACCCATTGGGCCAGAGCATGGCCGGGGCGCGAGCAGGACGAGGACGAAACCCGCACGACCAACCGGACGCAATCGACGCCTCATAGGCTTAGGCCTCACTGGTTATTGTGAGCATGTTGCGGGAATTGTCAATCAGAGGCGAAAAGCATGAGGCGAATCTGGGAATGGAAGACACCTAAGGGCTGGCCACCCTGAAAGACTTCGGAACTGGCGGCAGGCCCGCACTTCAGCGAGCTCAGGCGGGCCGTGATGGCATCCCCAGGTCCTAGCCCTGCCTTATACCCTGCAACCAGTGCGGAGGGCCTTGGGGTCCTTGCGCCAGTTTTTCCAGACCTTGACCCAGAGATCCAGGAACACCTTGGCGCCCAGGAGCGACTCGATTTCGGCCCGGGCCTCGGCGCCGATGGTCTTGAGCATGTGCCCCTGCTTGCCGATGAGGATGCCTTTCTGGGAAGTTCGCTCCACGTAGATCACCGCCCGGATCCTGACCAGATGGGGGCGCCGGCCTTCGTCGAACTCCTCCACCTGCACCGCCACCGCATGGGGAATCTCTTCGCTGGTATGGTGCAGCACCCGTTCCCGGATGAGTTCCGCCACCAGGAAGCGCTCGCTGGAGTCGGTCTCCTGGTCCGGGGGGTACAGCGGCGGCGATACCGGCAGGAGTTTGAGGATCTCGGCGGTCAAGTTCCGCGATGCCGTCCCCCATCAGGGCGCTCAAGGGGATGATGGGCGAGGCGGGGAACAGCTCGTGGTAGGCGCTGATCAAGGGCAGGAGCTTGGGCTTGGACACGGTGTCGATTTTGTTGAGGGCCACGATCAGGGGCCGGTGCACCTGCCGCAGATGGGGCAGCAAAACCTGGTCGTCCGGGGCCGGGAGCCGGGGCTCCACCAGCCACACCACCACGTCGGCTTCGGCAAGCGCCGTGAGGGCCGCCTGCACCAGGGTGGCATTCAGCGCCCCTTTGGGGTCCAGCACTCCCGGGGTGTCCAGGAACAGGAGCTGGGCCTCGGGCAGGTTGACGATGCCCAGAAGGCGATGCCGGGTGGTCTGGGGCTTGGGGGAGGTGATGGCCAGCTTGTCCCCCACCAGCCGGTTCAGCAGGGTGGACTTGCCCACGTTGGGAACGCCGATGAGGGCCACGTAGCCGCATTTGAACTCTTCAGACATGCTTTATTATACGAATTTTTTCGTCTTTTTCCCCAAAAGAAACGGGGCTACAGCCCGCCGTTTTCAGCCCGCCAGCTGACCGGTCTGTGAACGCTGATCGGAGGCAATCCGAGAGGTCCCGGGGTGAGTCGCCTTCAGTTCTGGCCCGGCTCACTCCTGGGCCGCACCGGCTTTCTGGGCCTTGGCCGCGACCTTGGCGTTAAATTTCGCCGCGTCGATGACGAAGCGCTCGTGGTAGCCCTGGGAAATCAGGTCCACCCCGTCGTCGGCTTCAAGGAAAAAGGTGAGCTTGCGGCCTTCCACCTTCTCCAGGAGGACCCGGACCGTGACCACCAGCCCCGGCGGGGTGGCGGCCAGGTGGCTCAGGTTCACGTGGATGCCCACGGTCTGCTCGCGGGGCCAGTCCAGATGGGGGTTAAGGGCCTGGATGCAGGCCCATTCGAAGAGCCCCACCATATAGCCGGTGGCCAACACCCGGGGCATCTGCCTGGAACTCCGGGGACTCGGGATAGAGGTGCGGCACCGTCTTGGTGTCCGGGATCAAACTGAAATTCGAACTTCAGGCCAGGCTGTAAGGAATCTTTCATCAGACACCTCCAGGCAGATAACCGGCATTAATCCGGCAGTTGAAACTGTCCGAGATATTCACGTAGTTTCCGGTAGTTTTCCTTTTCAAGGTTGGCACAGGCCTTGAGGCTTTGCGCCCCCTGGGCCACCTGCACCGCGAAAACCATGCAAGTCGGCTGGCCACAGGCGCGGCAATTGCTGCGGGGCAAAAGCTTCAGGACGTCCAAGATGCGCGGTGGGGCGGGGCCACCTCGAACCTTGGGGTCAATCTCTCCCCGCCGCTCCCAGGTGGCGTTGATCTCCTGCTTTAGCCACTCCAGAATATCCTCAGCCTCAGCCTGATCCTTAACGATATTGATGGCAATCTCATGGGCAGTCAAGGTGATGATCTTAGCCTGATATTTGAGCGTCAGAGAAGGCGGGTCCGGGCAAAATTCGTGGCCTTTAAGCCAGGTGTTGAGGTAGGGGAGCACCGCGCCAATGTCGCCCTCCAGGTCGAGCAAAACAGCGCAGATGTTGCGCCGTCGGGTTAGGCGGCCGCACATATCTGGTCTGATTATTGGCTTACGAGCATGGCATCATGACCTTAGTGAATTTTAAGCTTGATTTTCTTTAATATTCCGCTAATTTTATAGATAAGTAAAATTCATAATTTTAATTATGCATATAATTAATTCTTATGGAATGGCAGCAGCTCCTGGGCTTTTACCAGGTGGCCAAACTGGGGAGCTTTACCAAAGCGGCGGAGGCCACCTTCCGGACCCAGTCGGCCCTGAGCCAGCAGGTCAAGGCCCTGGAAGAAGAACTGGGAGCCCAGCTTATGGAGCGCCTGGGCCAAACGCCGCTTGCAAGCTCACCCCGGCGGGAGAAAAGCTCTTCGCCTTTGCCCAGGGGCTTCTGGCCAGCAATGGGACCGGCTTTTAGGAAGAGTTGCGACGGACTGAAGGGGCGCCCCCAGGGGCCCTTCGCCTGGCGGCGCCCTTCACCACCCTCTATCACCTGTTGCCTGAGACCCTCCTGTCCTATCTGCAGGCAGTTTCCCCAGGTGGAGTTGACCCTGCTGGACCGCCCCCAGGCCGCGCGTCTTCGCCCTGGTGAAAAACGGCGACATCGATTTCGGCCTGGCCCTGGAGTCCCGGGTTCCCCAAGGACCTGGCGGCCCGGCGCTGGCAGCCGGTGGACACGGTCCTCCTGGCCCCGGTGGACCATCCCCTGACCCGGGTCGCGCCGGGTCACCTGGCGGCAGATCGCCCGCTATCCCCTGATCGTCCCGCCCCGGGGCCACGAATCCGGGCGCCGGCGCCTGCTCGAGGCGCACTTCCGAGAAGCTGGGCCTGGCCTTCCGCATCATCCTGGAATCATCCAACGTCGAACTGAGCGCCCGCTACGTGGAAACCGGCCTGGGTCTCGCCTTCGCCACCCTGGCCCGGGACCTGCCGCCGCCGAGTCGCGCGCCATCTGGCCTTCATTCCCCTGGGCCACTACTTCAAGCCGGACCACCTGGCCCTGGTCATGCGCCGGGACAAGGTCCTCACCCCTTACAAGTAGGCCTTTATTAATCTCCTGTTTGGGGATACAATGCTTCCCGTGCAAAAGCTCCCTACTGAGTACAGGAATTCATAATAACCTGAGGTCATATATTGCCCCCTCGTCCTCCTTTATACGAAGTTAAAATCGAAAAGCCCTGAATATTCAGGTCATTCTGAACAGAACCGAGCTTCGCGAGAATCTCGGCGGATGAAAGCGAGATTCTTCGCGGCGCTCAGAATGACACAAGATGGTTTCTTGAATGCTCATAGTCATTAAATTTTCTTTAAGGACACTCGCATGAAACGCCGCATCTATCTCAGCATGAAGTCGTTGGAGGAGGCCCGGGAGTTCTGGTTGGCCCGGTTTGATCTGGACGCCATGGCCCAGGCCGAGGAAATTCCCGTCACAGGGGCCCGGGGCCGGGTGACCGCGGCGCCGGTCATGGCCCGCCGGTCCTCGCCCGCGGCCCACCAGGCGGCCATGGACGGCTTTGCCGTGGCCGCAGCCGGTAACCTTCGGGGCCACCCCGGACCACCCCAAGCGGTTGGCCTTAGGCCGGGAGGCCTTTCCCATCAATACCGGCCACCTCATGCCGCCGGGGACCGATGCGGTGATCATGGTGGAGCAGGTCCCGGACCCGGAGGCCGACCCCATCACGGTGGAGGCCCCCACCTTCCCCTGGCAGCACGTCCGCCGGGTGGGCGAAGATCTGGTCGTGGGCGAGATGGTGCTGCCGGAAGGGGTGGAGATCACCCCCTGGGCCCAGGGGGCCCTGCTGGCCGCGGGGGTTACCCGGGTCAGCGGTGCGCCGCCGGCCCCAGGTGGCCATCATCCCCACCGGCACCGAGCTGGTGCCCGGTGACGGAGCTGGACCAGGACCTGCCCGCCGGCCGCCTGCCGGAGTTCAACTCCGTCATCCTCTCGGGACTGGTGGCGGAAGCCGGGGGAGTGCCGGAGGTTATGCCCATCGTCTCGGATGACCCCGGGGCCCTGGCCGCGGCCTTAAAGGAAGCCCTCGCCAGCCGCGGATCTGGTGCTGATCAACGCCGGGTCCTCGGCAGGCACCGAGGATTACACCTACCAGGCCATCGACTCCCTGGGGGAAGTGCTGGTGCACGGGGTCGCCATGATGCCGGGCAAACCCACGGTGCTGGGGGTCGTCGGCGGGCAAACCGGTCATCGGCAACCCGGGCTATCCGGTGTCCGCGGTGTTGTCCTTCGAGCAGTTCGCCGCGCCCCTCATCGCCGGGCTGGCGGGCACAGCGCCTGGCTCCCCGGCCCAGCCTGACGGTCCACCCGGCCCAGAACCTGCCGTCCAAGCCGGGCCTGACGGAATTCATCCGGGTAACCTTAGGCAGGGTGGGGGACAAGGTCATCGCCACCCCGCTGCCCCGGGGCGCCGGGACCATCACCTCCCTGGTGCGGGCCGACGGCCTGCTCATGGTGCCGGCCTTGAGCGAGGGCCTGGAGGAGGACCGGCCGGTGTTAGCCGAGCTGCTGGTGCCGCCGGAGGACATCGACGGCACCCTGGTGGTGCTGGGCAGCCATGACAACACCCTTGATCTGCTGGCCACCCTGCTGCGCCGCCGGGACCACCGCCTGCGCCTGTCCTCCGGACACGTGGGGAGCCTGGGAGGCCTGATGGCCCTGCGCCAGGGCCGGGCCCACCTGGGGGGCAGCCACATGCTGGACCCCGAGACCAACACCTACAACGTGCCCTTCATCCAGCGCTACCTGGAAGGCGTGCCCCTGAAACTCATCAACCTGGCCTGGCGGGAGCAGGGCCTGATGGTGGCACCGGGCAACCCCAAAGCGATCAGGACCATCCGGGACCTGACCCGTCCCGGAGTTGCGGTTCATCAACCGCCAGCGGGGGGCCGGCACCCGGCTGCTCCTGGATTATCTCCTCGAGGAAGCCGGGCTGGACGCCGAACAGGTCCTGGGTTACGAGCGGGAGGAGTATACCCACATGGCCGTGGCGGTGAATGTCTTTTCCGGCACCGCCGACGTGGGTCTGGGGATCATGGCCGCGGCCCGGGCCCTGGGGCTGGATTTCATGCCCGCTGCTGCCCGAGCGCTATGACCTGGTGGTGCCCGAGACCACCTTTTCCGACACCCGCTTCCAGACCCTGCTGGCGGTCATCCGTTCCCGGGAATTCCAGGCGGCCGCGGCCGCCCTGGGAGGCTATGATTTGAAGGATTGCGGCACGATTCTCTGGGAACAATAGAACCCTGGCGGGAACCATTGAGGGATTGCGGCCTGATTGCCGCTCGAATCCATCCTACCTGACCCAAGAGTGTGCCTGCCCCACGAGGCGATGTTCATGCAGAAGATTCTGAAAGTGGTCAAAGACGAATTATTCGAAATCATACCCCCGACAATTTTTTTCTTTGTGGCTTTCAACGTGATCACCTTCACCAAAGGGCTTATGCTGGAGGAATACGGCATTAAGTTTTCCGGCTTCATCACTGCCACCATAGGGGCTTTAATCGTGGCCAAGGTCGTCTTGATCGCAGATAAGATTCCCTTTATCAATAAATACCCGGATAGACCATTAATTTATAACGTGGTGTGGAAAACTGGTATCTACGTAGTGGTCGCTCTGGTCGTCAGGTTCCTGGAATACCTTATTCCCCTCTGGTGGCAGTATCGGAACTTGAGCTCTGCTGCCGAGCATCTCTGGAGTGAAATTATCTGGGCACATTTCTGGGTGATACACATCTGGCTGATTTGCCTGTTTTTTGTCTATGTGTCGTTCCGGGAATTTGCCCGGGCGGTGGGTGAGGACAAATTTTTTAGAATGTTCCTGGGGATCCAGAGGAAAACGACCCATGTCCAGCCTGAATAACCCTGGTAGCGGTACCCCAAGGTTTTCCGGGTTGACACCGGGTAGGATACAGCCATGACTGACAAGCACCGCATGGTCCTCCGGGGCCGAGCCAGGGGGCCCAAAGCCCATAAATGACTGAGAGGAAATAATGTATTTTTGCATAATTTTCTGTTATATTTCGTCCCGCGTGTGAGGAGGGCGCGGGCGCACAAAAAGCGATCATTTATGCCAACAAAGTCAACAGGTTAAAAGCATCAGGTGGGGACAGAGATACACAGGTTGCCGGATGATCTCGGTCTCACTGCAGTTTTACACCGGATGGGCAGACCGAGCACTAAACCATTAAGGATGGGGCTAAGATGAATGCATTGACCCTGGTTTTCGTGGCGTTGTGCGTGTTTACCATCGGCTACCGGTTTTACGGCCTGTTCATTGCCAGAAAGGTCCTGGAGCTGAAGGTCGAAAGGCTGACGCCGGCGGTCAAAATGGCCGATGGTCACGATTATGTGAAGACCAATAAATACGTCCTGTTCGGACATCACTTCGCGGCCATCGCCGCGGCCGGGCCGCTGCTCGGGCCGGTCCTGGCCGCCCAGTTCGGTTACCTGCCCGGCGCCCTCTGGATCATCATCGGCTGCGTCCTGGCCGGGGCCGTACATGATATGGTCATCCTCTTCGCCTCGGTCCGGCATAAGGGCCAAAGCCTGGCGAACATCGCCTCGAAAGAAATCAGCAGGACCATTGGCGGCGTGGCCTCCGTGGCCGTTCTCTTCATTCTGGTCCTCACCCTGGCGGGGCTGTCCATCGCGGTGGTCAATGCCATGTTCTCCAGCCCCTGGGCCACCTTCACGGTGTTTTCCACCATGCCCATTGCCCTCTTGATGGGGATTTATCTCCACGTCTGGCGGCATGACGATGTCCTGGGCGCCAGTATTCATCGGCGTCGTCCTCCTGTCGGCGGCGGTCATTGCCGGTCCTTATGTGGTGGCTAATCCCACCCTGGCCTCCATGTTTCACCTTAACCAAAAACCAAATATGCCGTAATTATTCCCGTTGTACGGCTTTGTCGCCTCGGTCCTGCCGGTCTGGCTGCTACTCTGCCCCCGGGATTACCTGTCCACCTATCTGAAGGTGGGGACCATCGCCATGCTGGCCATCGGCATCGCGTTTATGCGGCCGGACGTTGCTGATGGAACCCATCACCAAGTTTGTCAGCGGCGGCGGCCCGATCATTCCCGGCAAGGTCTTTCCCTTTGTCTTTATTACCATCGCCTGCGGGGCCTTATCCGGATTCCATGCCATCATCGGGACCGGCACCACCCCCAAGATGATCGGCAGTGAACGGGACATCCTGTTCATCGGCTATGGCGGCATGCTGTTGGAAGGCTTTGTGGCCATTATGGCCCTGATCGCCGCCTGCGTGCTGGTGCCGGCCGATTACTTCGCCATCAACTCCGCGCCCGGCGGCCTTTGCCAAACTCGGCATGAACACCGTGCATCTGGCCGATCTTGCCCGGGAGGTGGGGGAAACCCTCCAGGGCCGGCCCGGCGGCGCGCGTCTCCCTGGCCGTGGGCATGGCCTATATCTTTGACGGCATCCCGGTTCTGAAAGGCCTGATGGGCTATTGGTATCACTTCGCCATCATGTTCGAGGCCGTGTTTATCCTCACTGCGGTGGACACCGGCACCCGGGTCGGCCGGTTCTTCCTCCAGGAAATGATCGGCGCGTTACATCCCCAAGTTTGCCGAAAAGAGATGGGTCCCCGGCATCATCATCACCAGCGCCGTCTTCACGCTTTTTCTGGGGCTATCTGGTCTATACCGGCGAATATCTCCACCATCTGGCCGCTGTTCGGCATGAGCAACCAGCTCCTGGCCTCCAGCGCCCTGATCATCGGCACCACCATGATCATGCGGATGAACAAGGTCAAATACGCCTGGATGACCGGGGTTCCGGGTATTCTCATGGCCTTTATCACCATGTACGCCGGCTACCTGACTGTGGTTAACAACTTTCTCCCCAAACATCTCTATCTGCTCACGGTCATGTCGATCATCATTATGGTTCTCATGGTCATTGTGTTTGTGGGCGCCATCAAAAAGTGGTTTGAATTGTTGAAGGTGAAAACTACCGTGGTGGATGAATACGGCGAAAAGGTCTTGGAAATCGTGCCGGAGTAGGGCGGCAGGACCGGCAGTGCTCAGATGATTTATAGGTTTCGTTCCCCCCGATCAGGAGGAGAAGATCATGTTTAAAAAGATTTTGGTACCCCTGGATGGCTCGGACCTGGCGGGCAAAATCCTCCCGCAGGTAGAGGAGTTGGCCAAGCAGGTTAAGGCCCAGGTAGTCCTGCTGGAGGTTGGGTCTTCTGATATATGCGCCGGCGGCGATGCGCCGGTGGCGCCCGTTAAGGAAGGCGACTCCTGCCCCGAGCTCCCTGTCGGTTCCTACCTGGAGCAAACCGCTGGCAAACTCCGGGCCCAGGGCGTAGAAGTGACCTGGGTCTATAAAAAGGGGAACCCCGCTAAGGAGATCGTGGCCTATGCGGCCGCGAATGATATCGACCTCATCGCCATCGCCTCACATGGCGGCGGCGAGATCGCCTGGCTCTTAGGGGGCGTGGCTCACAAAGTCGTCGTCCATGCCTCGGTTCCCGTGTTGTTATGGCGGGTGGCGGAACCCAAACCTCCGGAGCTGAAAAGCGAGATGTATTATTCGCTGCAGACGCCGTAATTATCACCAAACTATCGGCATTCCCGGGGCGGTTGGCTCTCCCGGCCGCCCCGGTTTTTGGCTGTGGGGGTTGGCGGGAAAGGCAAAGCTCTATCAGCGTGGTATGCACCAAGGGAAAATTTATTGCAGTTATCTCGGCTCTATCAAAACCTGCCGGTATATGAGGGGTGAGGTCGGAAGGAGAGACCTCACCTGATCCCGATTCAGCGTAATTCCGGTTTATAACCCATATAGTTTAAGGGTATGGTCGGGTGGCGCCTGGAGGTGGCGCGCTTATCGTGAAAAGGCGATGACGGGCGTCACGTCAGGCCGGCGAATCGGCAGCAACCGCACAACCCAACATTTTAAGAGGGAGGTTCGTCCATGGAGTTGAAGGGGTCCCAAACCGAAAAAAACCTGCTTATCGCCTTTGCCGGAGAGTCCCAGGCCCGGAACCGCTATACCTACT
Organism: uncultured delta proteobacterium; assembly: GCA_963841475.1. Lineage (GTDB taxonomy): Bacteria > Desulfobacterota > Desulfobaccia > Desulfobaccales > 0-14-0-80-60-11 > 0-14-0-80-60-11. The sequence goes on along the minus strand of CAWJCT010000004.1, from coordinate 326,866 downwards.
ATGCCGGCGAGGCCAAGAAGGCGGGGTATGAGCATATCGCCGCGATTTTCCTCGAGACCGCGGAAAATGAGAAGGAGCACGCCAAGGTCTTCTTCAAGCACCTGGGGGAAGGCACCGCCGAGATCGTGGCCGGCTACCCCTTTCACCTGGGGGACACCCTGAGCAATTTGGAGGCTGCGGCAGAGGGCGAGCACTACGAATGGACCACCATGTATCAGAATTTCGGCGAGGTGGCGGCCCAGGAAGGGTTTCCGGAGATCGCCGCTTCCTTCCGGGAGATCGCCAAGGTGGAGCACTTCCACGAGTCCCGGTACCGGGCCCTGGCAGCGCACGCCAAGAACGGCACCCTGTTCAAACGTGACGAACCCATCACCTGGCACTGCCGCAATTGCGGCTATCTCGTCCATGGCAAGGAGGCCCCGGAGTCCTGCCCTTCCTGCAAGCACCCTCAGGCCTACTATGAGGCCCTGGCGGAAAATTACCGGTAGGCTCGCCCCGAGGCTATGTGGGATTAAATGGGGTAACGGTGGCGATGACTGCCGCCGGGAAATATTTTTGTCGACATTTGCCGGGAATTTTCGCAAAATTGCCAGAATCGGCGCGGTGAGCCAGAAAGCGGCCGCCAAGGGCCGATGCCTCGATCTCGGGGCAGAAAGGCAGCCTGATGCACCTCATGTTGGCTCTAACCGTCCTGGCTTACCTGTTGGGCTCCATCCCCTCGGGGCTTTTGGTAGCCCGGGCCCTGGGAGGTTCGGACCCCCGGCGATTCGGCAGCGGCAACCTGGGGACCGCCAATCTCTACCGCCTGCTGGGCCGCAAGGCCGGGGCCCTCACCTTGCTGGGCGATGTGGCCAAGGGGGCCCTGCCGGTGGCCCTGGCGCGGCTGACCCTCACTTCGCTGGGGGACTGGCAGGACACGGGCGTGGCCCTGGTGGCCGCGGCCGCGGTCGCCGGTCATGTCTTCCCTCTCTACCTGAAATTCAAGGGCGGTAAAGCCGTGGCCACCACCTTCGGGGTTGTGACCGTGCTGGTTCCCTGGGCGGCGCTCAACCTGGTGGCGGTTTATATCCTGGCCCTGTCCCAAACCCGGACTTTCTCGGTCAGCGCTTTGATCTGCGCCTGGCTGCTGCCGGTGGCCGTGGGGTTGTTTTCCGATTCCAAGGCTTATCTGCTGCTGGCTGCGGCCCTCTCAGGCCTCATCCTGGTCTGTCACCGGGAAAACCTGGAGCGTTTCTTCAAGGGAGAAGAGCCGCGCCTTTAATCGGCGCCGCCAGGCCCCCCACCACATTTCATCCTGAATGGAGAAGGAACATGCTGATCAAGGATTGGATGGCCAAAGACCCTGTCACCATGAGCGAAGACACCTCGATGATTAAAGCCATTCATATCATGAAGGAACGCCGTTTCCGGCGGATTCCGGTGGTGGCCGAGGGGAAGCTGGTGGGCATGGTGACCGACCGGGACCTGAAGGAGGCCTCGCCTTCCAAGGCCACCACCCTGGATGTCCATGAGCTGTATTACCTCCTGGCCGAACTCCCGGTCCAGGAAATCATGAGCCGCAACCCCATCAGCGTTTTCCAGGACGACACGGTGGAACACGCCGCCCAGATCATGTTGGAGCACACCATCTCAGGCCTGCCGGTGGTGGATGGAGAGGACAGGGTGGTGGGGATCATCACCCAATCGGACGTGTTCCGGGCCTTCATGCACATTACCGGCGTCCTCCAGGGGGGCGTTCAGTTCGCCCTGCGCCTGGAAGACCGCCCGGGCCTCATCAAGGAAGTGGTGGACCTGCTCAGGGCCCGGGGCGCCCGGTTCGTCAGCCTGCTCTCCTCCTATGCCACGTCCCGGGAAGGCTACCGGGATGTGTACATCCGGGTCAAGAACCTGCCCCCAGAGGCGGTAGGCCCGGCCAAGGAAGAATTGGCCGCCCGCTTCGAGCTCCTTTACGTCATCGAGGAAAAGTAACGGGCGTCAATGACCGCGGCGTCCTCCCTTAAGGCCCGGTCCGGCTGGCGTGACGAATTTCTTCGGTACGGAGAACCCATTGCAAAACCTGGCTCAGGCTGCAAATCTGTTATCTTAACCCGTTAAAGGTTAGGGACAGAGGTTTTAAGTCCCCCTTTTTTAAAGGGGGATTTAGGGGGATTGACAAGCCATCAACAAGAAGGAATTTTTGGCAAACGCGATAAGCTGCGTCAGGGAGGGGCGCACCCCGCGGCTGCGTCCCTTCTGCCCGCCGGGCAAACCCCATTGATATCATGAATACGTCAGCGTCCCTCCCCCGGGCCGCCCCGGCCGGGCCCGTCAGCTTCGGCCCCATCACTTTCGTTCCCGGACGCAAAGGCGGGCGCTACCCCTACTGCCACTCCCTGGTGGTGGACCAGGGGGCCGAAACCTGGGTGGTGGACCCCTCGGCTGATAAGGACTATTTCCGGGAACTGGCCCGGACCCGGCGGGTGACCGGGGTCTTCCTCAGCCACTTCCACGAAGACCACCAGAAATACAACCACCTCTTTCCCCAGGCGACCTTCTACGGACCCCTCCTGGAGGCGGAGGCCTTTTCCTCCATGGACGCCGTCTTCCGGCTTATGGGGATCACCGACCCCGACTTCCGGGATTACTGGCGGCGCACCCTCATCCGGGACTTCCACTTCCGGCCGCCCACCCATTTTACCCCCTATTTTCCCGGGCAACTGTTCCAGTTGGGGGAGGTCATCCTGGAGATCATCCCGGCGCCCGGGCACACCCCGGGGCACAGCTGTTTTAACTTCCCCCGACAGCAGGTGTTGTTCCTGGCGGACGTGGACCTCACTCCCTTTGGCCCGTGGTACGGGGACGCCGCCTCGGACCTGACGGCCTTTGAGGCGACCTTAAACGACCTCAGGGCATTCCCCGCCCTGACCTACCTAACGGCCCATGAGCAGGGCATCTTTACGGCGGCGGAGTTTCGCACCGGACTGGCCGCTTTTCACCAGGCGATGGCCCTGCGGGAAGCCCGGATGCTGGATGCCCTGGCTACTCCCCAGTCCCTGGCCCGGCTGGTTGACCGCCGCCTGATCTATGGCAAAGAGAAAGAACCCCGGTTCGTCTATGACCACATGGAAGGTCAGATGGTGGCCAAGCACCTGGACCGCCTGCTCCGCCAGGGCCTGATCGCCCGTTCCCCGGCGGGGTTTCAGCGGCTGCCCTGAATAAACGGCCCCGATCGGCTGGAGTTTTGGTCACCGCCGGGGGTCGTTTCATGCCCATTTGCGAGCTCTGCGCCAAGCCGTTTGGTCATCCTGAGTTGAGTAAATAATCTAGTATATTCTTGTAGTTATGTGATTCTTCGGTCGCTCCGCTCCCTCAGAATGACAGGTCGGGGGACATGAGCAGCAGTCTCCAGCTGCATTCAAACGACACTATCCTTGTCGGGATGGACCCGGGTGTCCGCCCTGAATTGAGGGCGCCTACGCGGGTGCGCCCTTACCATTCTCCTTTTTTTGACGGCAATTTCGTTTCAAGAGATCGTTGAGGAATCGGGGGACTTGCCTGCTTCCCGCCAACGGCTGGTCTGGGAGCCCCGCGGCGTTTTGGGATTTAAGCTCGAATCAAGAAATTCCGATGAACGCACTAAGGCAGACTAGGCAGTTCCACAGGGGCCTTTGGTCCACCCATAAACGAGGAAAAGCTGTCGTATGAGCGGTTCGCGAACCGCCCCTGCGAAAACCTTGCAGAACAGTCCAAGACCGGCGGGGTGGGCCTTTCAGAGGGCAAGAGACATGGACCGCATCGTCCTGCTCATGCAGGAGAAGAAAATCGCCGATTTGATGAGAGACAGGTTGGCCAATAATTACCAGGTATTGGAGACCGAGATCGATCAGAGCCTCGACTTTTCTTTCGACCTGGGGATAGTTGACGAGTTCGCCCTCAAGCGATCCTGGGAGGGAGTTCAATCCCGGAAGGAGGCTGCCAAACCGGTCTTCTTGCCATTCCTCCTGGTGGCGGCGCGCCGGTATGCCGCTTCAGTTTCGCGCCACCTGTGGCAGACGGTGGACGAGATCATCTGGACCCCGATCAATCATCTGGAGCTCCAAACCCGGGTAGAAAGCTTGCTGCGCACTCGCCGGCTGTCCCTGGAAGCCCAGCGCCTGACCACCGCCGATCTCATCCCCGGGGTCCATAACCGCCGCCATTTTTTTACCTTGGGGAACCGGGAACTCAACCGGGCCCGCCGCTTCAAGCGCCACTTGTCGGTTCTCATGGTCGAGGTGGATCATTTTCAAGGCATCTGCGACAATTATGATTACGAGGTCGGCAACCAGGCCTTGCGTCTCACCGCCAAACATTTTCTCAAAAATTTGCGGGTCATTGACGTCATGGGTCGATATGCCGAGGAGAAGTTTGTCATCCTGCTCACCGACACCGCTATGAATGGGGCAGAAAAAGTAGCCGAGCGCCTGGTCCAGGAAATCGGCGGGACCCACCTGAACACGGACCGGGGCTCCCTTACCCCCACCATCAGCCTGGGGATAAGCAGCGCCAACGGCGACCTGCTCACCCTGGAGTCCCTGGTGGAGCGGGCTGATAATGCTCTGTGCGCCGCCAAACAGGCAGGGCGCTGTTGCTACAGGATGGAACGAGTGAATGCCAACGGGATTGATTATGTAGGGCCCGACTCCACGTGAGAGGGCCCCGGCTTTGGGCCGGGTCACTCACGGGCTGCAGGCCGGCGGGCGGGCGGTTCAGGGCGGGGGGACCGCCCTGAACCCGGATGCCGGATCACATATGGTCGATGAGGGCCTGGCCGAACTCGGAGCAGGCTACTTCCCGGGAGCCCGGCAGGAGGCGGGCCAGATCGTAGGTGGCGATGCCGGCCTGGAGGGTCCGGGGCAGGCTCTGGTGGATATGCCGGGCGGCTTCGTCCCAGCCGAGATATTCCAACAACATGGCGCCGGAGAGGATCAGGGAGCTGGGATTGACCTTATCCTGGCCGGCATATTTAGGGGCGCTGCCGTGGGTGGCTTCGAAGATGGCGCAATTGTCGCCAATATTGGCCCCCGGGGCCATCCCCAACCCCCCGACCTGGGCCGCCAGGGCGTCGGAGATATAATCGCCATTCAGGTTGGGAGTGGCGATGACCTGGTATTCCTCCGGCCGGAGCAGCACCTGCTGAAACAGGTTGTCCGCCAACCGATCCTTGAGCACCGTCTTGCCGGCCGGGAGTCGCCCCTTGTAGACCGTTGACAGCTCTGCCTCCGAGATCACCCCGCCCGGCAACTCCGCGGCCACTTCATAGCCCCAGGTTTGGAAGGCCCCTTCCGTGTATTTCATGATGTTGCCTTTGTGCATCAGGGTGACCGAGGCCAGCTGGTGTTTCACGGCGTGTTTCAAAGCCATGCGGATCAGGCGTTTGCTGCACCGTTCGGTCATGGGTTTGATGCCGATGGCCGCGGTGGGGTCCAGGGTGCATCCCAACTCATGATTGAGAAAATTGACGAGGCGGTGGGCCTCGGGGGTGTTGGCGGCCCACTCGATGCCGGCATAGACGTCTTCGGTGTTTTCCCGGAAAATCACCATGTCGATCTTAGCCGGTTCCTTCATGGGGCTGGGCACCCCGGTATAGTAGCGCACCGGGCGGATGCAGGCATACAGGTCCAAAACCTGGCGCAGCGTGACGTTCAGGGACCGAAAGCCCCCGCCGATGGGGGTGGTGAGGGGTCCTTTGAGGGCCACCCGGTATTCCCGGAGGGCCGTCAGGCTCTCCACCGGCAAATAACTGCGGCTCATTTTAAAGGCTTTTTCCCCGGCCAGGACTTCCTGCCAGAAGATGCGCCTGGTGTCGCCGTAAGCCTTGGCCACCGCCGCGTCCAGAACCGGGCGGGTGGCTTGCCAGATATCCAGGCCGGTGCCATCGCCTTCGATGTAGAGAATTATCGGCCGGTCCGGAACCACCAGTCCCCCAGCGGGGGTGGCGGTGACGATCTCACCCTGTTCATGTTCGTGATGTGTCATGAGAGTCCTCGTTTGCAATATTACCTATTAATTTCACCCTATTTTTGTTGCCAACGCAAGTAATTCCTGGTTGACCGGGCCCCGGGAGGGGAAAAATGGTCCCCAGGCGCCTGGGGGACTGCCAGACGGGGGTCGGAGTCGGCCCATCTGCCTTTCTCAGGGCAAGTTGCCCTCATACAAGTGAGAAAGGTTAAGGTCTCCATGAGCGCAGCCGCGTGGAGGCTCAATCTGAGGGCGGACATCCAGGTCCGCCCTCAGGGCTCAGTCCCGGAGCAGATACCCTACCGGTATGATCGCGGCCTGGGAACTCTGCGAAAGTCTGCAGCGCTCTCCTTTCCCATCAAAATGTAGCGTAGGCGCCCTCACCTGGGCCTCAAGGCAGTGGGGACAGCCGAGAGCGGTTATCCTGCCTGGGACTTTCGCAGGGGTCTCAGTCTGGAATAAGACCTCGATCGCCTGGCCGTTGGGCGTCCCATTTGCCCTGCCGGGGTTTTCCTGCTATTAATGAAGGCATTAAAGGAATTATCTTGTCTTCCCCTGCCCCCGGCCGGGGAGAGGTGGCCAGGGGAGCTTTGCTTTAGCCTTCTGGCGCCTCCCTATGGATAAAATGGATAAGACTGCCTCCCTCTTCACTCCCCCACCGCCCCTGGCGGCCCGGATGCGGCCCCGGACCCTGAATGAGTTCGTGGGCCAGGCGCACCTGGTGGGCCCCGGGCGTCTGTTGTGGCGGTCCCTCAAGGCTGGCCGGCTCTTTTCCTCCATGATCTTCTGGGGCCCCCCGGGGAGCGGCAAAACCACCCTGGCCCGGGTCATGGCGGGGGCCCTGCGCTGCCACTTTGTCAGCCTGAGTGCGGTGATGTCCGGGGTGGCCGACCTGAGGCGGGTGGTGGAGGAGGCCCGGCGCCACCAGGGCCAGGGGACCCGCACCGTGGTCTTGATCGACGAGATCCACCGGTTCAACAAGGCCCAGCAGGACGCCCTCCTGCCCCACGTGGAGGAAGGGCTGATCACCCTGGTGGGGGCCACCACCGAAAACCCCTACTTCGAGATCATCGGGCCGCTCCTGTCCCGGGCCCGGATCTTCGTGTTCGAGCCTCTCACCCAGGCAGACGTCCTCACCATCCTGACGCGGGCTTTGGGGGATAAAGAACGGGGGTTGGGGGCCCGCAAAACCGAGGTCGCCACCGAGGCTCTGGACTACCTGGCAGCCATGGCCGGGGGAGACGCCCGCCGGGCCCTGAGCGCCCTGGAACTGGCGGTTGAGAGCACCGACCCCGGGGAGGGAGGGGTCATCCGGGTGGACCTGGCCGCGGCCAGGGAGTGCATGCCCCGGCGGGACCTGATGTACGACCGGGCCGGAGAGGCCCACTACGACACGGTCAGCGCCTTCATCAAGAGCGTCCGGGGCTCGGATGTGGACGCGGCCCTCTACTGGCTGGCCCGGATGCTGGAGGCAGGTGAGGACCCGCGGTTCATCATGCGCCGGCTCCTCATCCTGGCCTCGGAGGATATCGGCCTGGCGGACCCCCGGGCCCTGGTACAGGCCGCGGCGGCGTCCCGGGCCCTGGACTGGGTGGGCCTGCCGGAAGGGCGGTACCACCTGGCCCAGGCCACCATGTACCTGGCCCTGGCCCCCAAGAGCAACTCCACCCAGGCCTATTTCCGGGCCCAGGCGGCCCTGGAGGCCCAGGGCGCCACCCGGGTTCCGGCCCCTTTACAGGATGCCCACCGGGACAAAAAGGGCCTGGGGCACGGCCAGGGGTATCTCTACCCCCACGATTTTCCCGGCCACTGGGTGGACCAGGCGTATCTGCCGGCGGATTTGGCCGGGGTGAGCTTCTACGCACCCGGGCACGGAAGGAGAGGAGCCGGAGTTGGCGGCCCGGTGGCAGGGATTCAAAAAGAATCTGCATAGATCCGGTTCTCCGGGGAGCCAGTCGGAGGAGGATGAATAATTCTGGTGATGGTGGGGCCGGCCCCGGCGGGTTGAGCCGCTGATGTTTGCCGGCGCGCCGAAAGAAGCTGATAAATTTTTGCGGAATAAACCGGTTGGCCAATGGATTTTGTTCCCGAGAATGATTACAATATTAACGGGATTTTTTTTTAGGGGGGAGCGCCACTCTGACAGAGGGGGTGCATTGCCATGTCGCGGATTTTGTTTGCCGATGGCGAACCCCACATCCGGCAGTTATGCCTGGAGGAATTGCAGGATGAGGGCTACGAGGTCAAGGTAACCGGGCAAGCCGCGGAGGTGGTTCGCCTGGTGGATTCCTTTAAGCCCGATATGGTCATCATGGAGGTGGTCATGCCGGATATGTCCGGGGTGGAGACCGGACTGATGATCAAGGGAACCAACCGCCAGACGCGGGTGGTTCTTTATTCCACGGTTTCCCCGCCTTCCGACCTTTCCCGTTGGGGTGCCGATGATTTTGTGGTAAAATCCCCCAATCTGGATGCTCTCAAAGCCGCAGTCCGGCGTTTACTGCCCGCTTAGACGCCGGCCCCTCCGGAGGCCAGTGTGGCGATTATGGAAATCAGCGTGGTCCCTCTGGGACTGGGAGATGCCAGTGTGGGCGATTTTGTCGCCGCGCTCATCAGGTACCTCCAGCAAGAGGGTATCCCCTATGAACTCACGGACATGGGCACCCTGATTCACGGGCATGCCGCCAGGTTGCTGAAGGTGGCCCAGATCCTGCATGAACTCCCCTTTGACCAGGGGGTCAACCGGGTGGTAACCCACATCACCATCGATGACCGCCGGGACAAAGACGTTCATTTAGGCGACAAAGTAAAATCGGTAAAGGTGCGACTTACATAAAAAGATATGGCAAACCAGAAAAGAGATTATTATCAGGTCCTGGGAGTACCCCGGGACGCCGGTGTGGACGAGGTCAAGAAGAAGTACCGCCAGATAGCCCTCAAATATCATCCGGACCGCAATCCCGGGAATAAAAGCGCCGAAGAAAAATTCAAAGAGGCCGCCGAGGCTTACGAGGTCCTCCATGACCCGGAAAAACGGCGTCTCTATGACACTTACGGGCACGAGGGCCTTTCTTCCAGCGGGTTTACGGGTTTTTCGGATTTCTCCGACATTTTCCGCTCCTTCAGCGACATCTTTGGAGACGTCTTCGGCTTCGGCGGCGGCTTCGGTGGCGGTGGCGGACCCCGGCCCCAGGCGGGCAATGATCTCCGGTACGATCTAACCTTGGATTTCCTGGATGCGGCCCTGGGGACCGAGGTGACCGTGGAGGTGCCCCGGGTGGTGACCTGCCGCACCTGCAGCGGCAGCGGCGCCAAGCCCGGGACGAAGCGGACCCCTTGCCCCCAGTGCGGCGGCCGGGGAGTGGTGTCCCGCAGCCACGGCATCTTTCAGATCACCACCACCTGTCCCCAGTGCCAGGGCATGAAGGAGTTTGTGGCCGAAGTCTGCCCCGATTGTAATGGGGAAGGCCGGATCCGGGAAAAGAAGAAGCTCAAAGTAAAAATTCCCCCCGGCATGGACAGCGGCACCCACCTGGTCATGCCCGGCGAAGGCAACGGCGGCGTGCACGGCGGGCCACCGGGGGATTTATACATTGTCATGAACGTCCGGCCCCACGATTTTTTTCACCGCGAGGGCTACGACCTGCATCTGCAAGTGCCCGTTTCCTTTGTCCAGGCGGCCCTGGGGACCCGCTTCACCATCCCCACCCTGAAGGCCACCCACGACCTGGTGATTCCGCCGGGCACCCAACCCGGAGAAGTGATCCGGTTAAAGGGCGAAGGGGTGCCCTACCCCAAGGGCCAGCGCCGGGGTGACCTGCTGGTGGAGGTCAGGGTGGTCATTCCCCGGAACCTCAATGCCCGGCAGCAGCACCTGCTGCAAGAACTGGCCAAGGAAGAGCCTGAGCCCCACACCCAGCCCGAGGGTTCCCCCGAGCACGACGAAGGGTTGCTGAAGAAGTTGTGGCACTCCTTCACCGAATCCCTCAGCGACAGCAAACACGAAAGCCGGAAAGAATAAATAAAAGGGCGTCGCCCTCTCAGGCGACGCCCCTTTCCCTCCCTCCCAACGATAAGCTTCCTTGCCTCTGCTGATATGGGGCCCCCTGGCCTGGGAAAAATTCCTCAATGTTCAGGCTGTGGCAGCCAGGTCCTCTCATCGGCGACCCGCGGCTTCAATTTTCTGGAATTTTGGGCCGCTCCACAAAGCTTGAGGTCCCCAGGTCGGCATTAACCGACCAGGGTGAGCCGGGGGGCCTGTCCTAACCGCTAGCGGCTGGCGGCGCGACGCTGAGGCGCCGCCGGAGAAACCTCGAGGTGCCGTTTCTTGATAATGGCCGTGACCTTTTCCCGCACCATCTTCCGCATGTCGAAAAAGTCCTCTCCCTCGACGCAGGTTACGCAATATTGTTTGAGCCGGGTCGGGTTTTGCCGGCACATGCCGATCAACTGGGTCCAGTACTGACGCCGGTACGGCGGCCGGATGCCCTGCCACCAGATAATTTTGCAGATAGACCGAACCTGGGTCAATCTCTGGGCCCAGGTCTTGCGCCGGTTGGGGACGTCGGCCTGGGGCTGGGGGCGTCCTGCTGCCTCCGGGTCCCGGCGTATCGGCCGCATGGCCAGATAATAACGGTAGACTCGGGCCAGATAACGGGATGGTTCATACAAATAGTCCCAGGCATCGACGTATTCCCGCATGACCTCGCCTTCCGGCCGATCCGGTTCGTAGTTCAAGCCCGAGAAGGTCCCCATGTCATCGTCCATATCTCTGCGCAGCCGCCCTTCTTTCGTCAGGCGATGCCACAGCCGGGTATTCGGCGCGGCCTGCAGGACCCCCAGCATGGTCACGGGTATCTCAGTCTGTTCGATAAAGGCGCAGATCCGCTCCCCAGCGCCGGCCTTCTCCCCGTCCAGACCGAGGATGAAACTGCCGATAACCTCCATGCCGGCCCGCTTGAGGTTGTAGAGCGATTCTACCAGGGGGTTTTTGATATTGTGAAATTTGTGGCTGGTTTCCAGGACATTCTCGTCCGGAGACTCGATCCCGATAAAAACTTCCCAGAGGTTGGCCGCGATCATGAGCTCAATCATCTCCGGGTCCTGGCCCAGGTTGATCGAGGCCTGGGTCAAAAACTGGTAGGGGGTGCCCCGGCTCTTGGACCAGGCAATGACTTCTTGCAGCAGGACCTGAGCCCGCTTCTTGCTCCCGATGAAGTTGTCATCGCAAAAAAACATGTTGCCGGTGGCCCCGAGGCGGTAGAGGGTCTCCAGTTCGGCTATGACCTGCTTGGGGGTCTTGTGGCGGGGTTTGCGTCCGAAAAGATTGACCACATCGCAAAATTCGCAGTCGAAGGGGCACCCCCGGGAAGTCTGAACCGAGAAGGTCGCATAGTCGTCCAGCTGCAGGAGATCGAAGCGCGGAATCGGCGAAGTAGTGAGATCCGGCTTCTCATTGGTCTCGATCACCCCGGTCTGGCCGGTTTGCATCGCCTCCAGAAGCAAGGGGATCGTATTCTCGCCCTCACCCCGCACCACGTAATCACATCCGGCCGCCAGGGCGGCCTCCGGGAGCGAAGTGGCGTAGGGCCCTCCAGCGACCACGGTTTTCCCCCGCTGTTTGGCTTCTCTCGCCAGGGCCCAAAGGCCATCCTTCTGAATGTACATAGCCGAGATCAATACCGCCTCGGCCCAGTGCCAATCTTCCTCCGTCAGCTGCCTGGTGTTGAGATCGACCAGGCGCAACTCCCATTCCGGGGGCAGCAAGGCGGCTACGGTCAGCAGACCCAGGGGTGGGTTTACCGCCCGGTTGCCTCTGAGCTCACAAGATTTTCGGAAACTCCAAAAAGACAGGGGAAATTCTGGACATACCAACAAAGCCCGCATGACGGCAAAACCTCTCAAAAACCAATATTGGCAGGCAGCCGGGGAATGGCTGCTCTGAATCATCGTGCCGTGTCCCGGGAGTATCTCGGCGAACCGGCCACCTTTCCCGGAGGTCGCGGCCGGAGCAGGTCACTCCCGGCGCTTCCGGCCATCTTCCTGAAAAGTGGCAATATCTTACCAAGATATACCTGGGACGCCAACCCGGATCGCCACCCCTGGCGACGAACTTCAAGACCATCCCTGGTTCGGAAGCGACCCCCCGGTAAAGTGTATGATAACATAAAAAATATTTTAAGACCTGAGATCTCCCCAGATTTTGGACATTTCCGGCCAGGGGAGGAACAGTCCATCCCCGAGTCGCCCTCTTATCCGGCGGCCCGGGTATCCTGAGCCAAGGCGGGGTGAAAGAGGCTGGGGCCTAAAGGCCATTAAAAAAATACTTCGAAAACCAGCCAGTTGAAGATACGATCCGGACATCCCCGCAGGCGCTTTTTTCTGAGCAAATGCCTGAATCCGCAAACTAAAGAACGTCAGGGCTGCCCAAGGCGCTATCGCCCGGTTCCAGACTAATTTTATTGACAATCCCCTCCCTGCGGGTAAAGATAAAATTTCAGCCCGGTCTAGCCGGGAAAGGCGAAGCTATGGCTATAGATCTGAACATCGTGATCGGCGGCGCCGCGGGCCAGGGAGTCCACACTATTACAGGTCTCCTGGCCAAGATCCTGGTGCGCCAGGGCTGCCAGGTCCTGTTCGTCCAGGACTACCAGTCCCGCATCCGGGGCGGTCACCTGTTCAACCGTATCCGCGTTTCCGACCAGCCCCTCAGGTCTTCCCGGGAGGGTATCGATCTCTTAGTGGCCCTGAACCAGGAGACCATCCTCCGGCACCGAGACGAGCTTTCCCCGGACGGCGTGATTATTTACGACGCCTGCCGAAGTCGGCGATCTGCCCTCCGGGGGTGACCACCCTGGCCCTGACGGCCGGGGACCTGCTCCCCGAGCAGAAAGCCGCGGAAGTGGCCATCAATGCCGGGGCCTCCGGGGCCATCCTGGGACTGCTTCAACTTCCTCTTGACCCTTTGCCCGCCCTCTTACAAAAGACCTTCCATGACAAGGGACCGGAGGTGGTGGAGTGGAACCGCCTGGCCGCCACCCATGGCCACCGCAGGGCGCGGCCCTGAGCAGTCGCCATTCCCTGGCGGGGATCACGGCGCCGCTCCAGCCCCGGCTCCTGATCAGCGGCCATGAAGCCATCGCCCTGGGGGCCCTGGCCGCGGGCCTGCAATTGATCAGCGGCTACCCCATGACGCCCTGGAGCAGCGTCTTGAACGCCCTGGGGGCGCGGGCCGAAAAATGGGGGGTGGTGGTGGAGCAGGCGGAAGACGAGATCGCCGCCATCAACCTGGCCATCGGCGCGTCCTATGCCGGGGTCCGGGCCATGACCGGCTCCTCCGGCGGCGGCTTCGCCCTGATGGTGGAAGCCCTAGGCCTGGCGGGCTGCGCCGAAATCCCCCTGGTCATCCTGGAGTCCCAGCGCCCCGGCCCCAGCACCGGCCTGCCCACCCGCACCGAGCAGGGCGACCTTAGTTTTCTGCTCTACGCCGGGCAGGGGGACTTTCCCCGGGCGGTGCTGGCCCCGGGCACCCCGGCCCAGGGGTTCGCCCTGACGGCCAGGGCCTTCAACCTGGCCGACCGCTATCAACTGCCGGTGATCGTCATCACGGACCAATATTTTGGGGACACCAAGTGTACCCTCGAGCCGGGGGATTTCCCCGATAAAGTCGAGATCGACCGGGCCCTGGCCGTGGGCCCGGCCGACGGCGTTTACGAACGCTATGCCTTGACCGCCGACGGCATCTCGCCCCGGCGCCTGCCGGGCTTCGGCCCGGTGGTGGCGGCCGATTCCGATGAACACACCCCCGACGGCCACCTCACCGAGGATCTTAAGATGCGGGTCACGATGCAGGACAAGCGCCAGCGCAAGCTCGTGGGGCTGGCCGACGAACTGGACGGCATCAGCACCATGGGCCCGGACGACGCCCCCCTGACCCTGGCCTGCTGGGGCTCCAGCCTGGGGCCGGTGGCCGAAGCGGTGGCCCGCCTCAACGCCGGGTCCACCCCGGCCCGGATGGTCCATTTCAGCGAACTGTGGCCCTTTCCGGCCAAGGCGGTGGCCAGGTCCCTGGGGCGCCCGAAAAAACTGGTGATGGTGGAGATGAACGCCACCGGCCAATTTAACCGCCTCTTGCGCCAGGAGACGGGAATCGTCGCCGACCACCTGGTGCTCAAGTATGACGGGGCACCGTTGACCCCGGAGTATATTCTCCGGGCCCTGGCCGGGCAAGCCTGAGGAGGTTGCTGTGCTGCCGCTGGATTTATATCAAGGCATCGAGAGCGCCTGGTGTCCGGGCTGCGGCAATTTTCGCCCTGCTCAAGGCCTTCAAGCAGGCCCTGGCGGAGCTGGAAATTCGGCCGGAGGAGATCGCTGGTGGTCTCTGGTATCGGCCAGTCGGGAAAATTCCCCCACTATCTCAAGTGCAACATCATCAACGGCATTCATGGGCGCACCCTGCCGGTGGCCACCGGAATCCGCCTGGCCAATCACGAGCTCAAAGTGGTGGCGACGGCGGGAGATGGCGACTGCTACGGCGAGGGGGGCAACCACCTCCTGGCCGCGTTGCGGCGAACCCCGACCTCACCCTGGTGGTGCACAACAATCAGGTCTACGCCCTGACCAAGGGCCAGGCCTCGCCCACCACCGACCAGGGGGCTAAAACCCTGTTGCAGCCTCACGGAGTGCCCTATCCGCCGCTGCACGCCCTGGCCATCGCCGTGGCCCAGGAGTGTTCCTGGGTGGGCCGGGGCTTTGCCGGACGGGGGGAACACCTCGCCGGCCTGTACAAACAGGCCCTGACCCACAAAGGTTTCGCCCTGCTGGAAGTGCTGCAACCGTGCGTGTCCTTCAACCAGGTCAACACCTTCGCTGGTACGAAAAACGGGTCTATGACGTGGAGGCGGAGCCGGACTACGCCCCGGAGAACGAACTCTGGGCCTATCAGAAGGCCAAGGAGTGGGGGGACCGCATCCCCATTGGGGTGATCTACCGCCGCCCCCGACCCACCCTGGAGGAGACCCATCCGGTGCTGAAGGATGGCCCTTTGGTGCGACAACACCCAGAGCGCCCTGTGGCGGCGCTGCTGGCCGATTTCATTTAGAGAGGAACGATCATGACGGCAGAAAAACCAATCCGGTCCTGGGATATCCTGAGAGATCCCAATCGCATCTTGCTGGAGGAGGACTACGGCTCCAAGATGGAGCTCTTGATCTACACGCTCACCTGGGCCGTGGAGATGGGGCTCTGTTTCGCCCTCGCCATCTCTTTCTCCGGGGGTAACGGGTCAGGGGATCGGCCTGCCGCCGCGGGTGGTTGGGCCCAGGGGTTGCGTAATGCAACGATTCCGACCCCCTGGAAAAGTGGGGTGGACAATTTAATTGTGGAAATGAGTCTAAATATTTTGTCAAGGTTATTGAAATAACCCTGCAGAGGGCATAGAATAGTAATAGAATGAATTATCAGCATCAGATTTTCTGCCGAATCCGCTAACTAGTGGAAATCAGGCAGTGAATAGGCGCGAGGCAGGAACCCACCATTCCTGGGGGTTACCACAGGCACTGGCGTAAGGCATTCGCAGAGCCGAGGAACCTTTGTGGCAAAGGCTCAGGGAGGTGTGGTGAGATCATGATCAATGAATTGTTAGCTCCGGGCGGCAGCCTGGAAATGGTGGAGGGCGTACTTAAGAGCGGCGCCAATGCCGTGTATGTTGGGGCCAAAGGCTTTAGCCGCCGGAAGTGCGCTTGGGAACTGGAAGACAGCCAGATCGGGGAAGCGGTCCGCATTGCCGCCGATTACCAGGGGAAGATCCGGGTAGCCCTGAACGCGGAAATCCCGAGTGAAAAATTATCCCTGGTAGTGCAAAAGGTGGAAAAGTACGCCCACTTCGGCGTCGAAGGGGTGATTGTGAAGACCCCGGCGGTGATTCAGGAGATTCACCGGTATTTCCCCGACTTGGTCATTCACGCCAGCGTAGGCGCCAACATCCAGACCCAGGAGGAGATGGCCCGGTTTAAGGCTTACGGCGCTACCCAGCTGGTAGCTTCCACCGAAATCGATACCGCGGCCAAACTGACCCGGTTCAAACGGGAAGCCGACGAACTGGGGCTCAAGACCGAGATTTTGGTCCACGGCAACCGCTGCATCGGCGGAGTCGGAAACTGCATGTTCCACGAACTCATCGCCGACTCGTACGTCCGCAAAGTCTATCGGGATGAAGACGGCAACGAAGTCGTGGAATACGAAGGCTGGCCCGACCGGAGCGGCAGTTGTTTCCGTATCTGCCTGCTCACTGACGAGCAGCGGCGCAAAGTTTTGTCGAAACGAGGGCAACCGCTGGAGAAGATTGAGGCCATCAACGAGCGGGTGCGGCGGCATCCCAACGTGGCCTTCGCGATTCTGGGTGATGAGTTGAAGGCCTATCTGGACCTGGGGATAGCCACCATAAAGGTCCAGGGACGGGAGTATGCGGTGGCGATGATCTCCCGCATGATTGGCTGCTACCGGCAGCTCATCGACGCCCACGTGCGGGGCGAAGACATCAACGGCGCCTTTTACCAGCGGATTCAGAACACGCTGGCGGCTCTGGTGGCTGAGCGGGATCAGGCCCGGATGGCAAAGACCAAGGAACTCCATCGGCACATCGTCGGATTGTAATTAGCCGCATTTTTGTTGAAAACCTGTTTAAATTACTTTATATGTCATAAAAGCCTGCCCTATAAGGGGCAGGCTTTTTTATGCGACTTCGGGTCAGGAAGCTCTCACCGAAGCCGCTGAGGAAGCCGGGGAGGCAGAGACCAGGAAGGTCCGCCACTGTTCAAATTTATGCGTGACGAGGCGATGACGAATCGTGAAGCTCCCTGACGAGTCTCCTGAGCCTGCGGGTCTGGCCTGGTGGTTGGGCGGGCTGTTGTGCGTCCTGATTCTGATCGGCAGCTTTTACAACCTGGCGAATTATCCCACCATTTGGTGGGATGAAGGTATCTTTTCCGAAGCTGCCGCCAATCTGGCGCAGCATGGTCGCTACGCCTTTACGGTGCAAAGTCCCGACCAGCTGAACGACCTGGACTTTCGGATCAGCGTTGGGCCGGCGGTGATCCTGCCCGTGGCCCTGGCCTACAAGCTCTTTGGCGTCAGCCTCCTTTCGGGCCGCCTGGTGGCCGGAGCCTATCTGGCCCTCACCTTCCTGATCCTGTTTTTGGGAGCCCGGCGCCTCTGGGGCTCCACCACAGGGCTCCTGGCCGTAACCCTGGCCTTCCTGGGGACCGATGTCCTTTACTGGGGCCGCTCGGTGTTGGGGGATATCCCGGCCCTGGGGCTCTTCCTCTGCGCCCTCTACTTTATCATCCGGGGTCTCGAATCCCGCCCCCTCTGGCCCCTTTTTCTGGGCGGGATATTTTTGGGACTGGCTTTCGACGCCAAGGAGTTTTATGGCCTGGCCTTCCTGCCGCCCCTGGTGCTCCTGGCCCGGCAGCATTGGCGGGACAAACGGCGGCTCGGGCTCAGCGTCCTGGCCTTCAGCGCCGGCGCGGCCTTGCCGCCTCTGGCCTATCTGGCCCTCAAGGCGGTGATTTTGGGGAGCCTCACCGGGGCTATCTTCCATTTCCTGGAGCAGAAAAAACTCCTGTGCCACGAGTTCTTCACCCCCCTCACCATCGGCCGCATCTACCCGGAGAGTCTCCTGTTGCTGCTGCAGGACCCCCTTTTCTGGTTGGGGTGCCTGGGGGTAGGCTGGATCTGGAAGAAAGAGACCCTATCTCCCGGGGTTACCTTGTGGGTCTGGAACTTTATCCTCTGGAGCGCGGTGTATCTCACCGCGGTTTATTGGCACCGCTTTGCCCTGCCCGCTCTCTTCCTGGCCTGTCCGTTGGCGGCCTATTTTCTCCGCCAGGTTGCAGCTCGACTGACTTCCGGGGTTTTTACCCCTGCGCCCCGGTGGTTGGCGCCGGGTCTCATTGCCGCGATGCTGATCTTGTTTTACCCCGCCGTCGGCCTGGATTTCTTCAAACAAACACTTACCTGTCGGGGGAGCGCCCCGGCGCAACTGGTGCAGTATCTGCGCACCCATGTGCCCCCCCGCTGCCTCATTGAAACTCCGGAATACGAACTGGCCTTCCTGGACGATGACCACCGCATGCATCTCATGCCGTCGTATTTCTTTATAGAATCAACGCCGGACCGGGTGGCGCTGCTCAACCCCCGGCGGCAACCTTACGAATTCAACCGGGTAGGGGCCGACATCTTGATCCTGGGGAGTTTTGGCAAGAGCGTCTTCAAACAGATCTATCCCCCGGCCGTTGTTAACTGGTATTGGCGCCGGATCGCCCAGATAGATTATTACGATATTTATGTATCTCGAAAATCGGCCCGAAAGATGTTACCCTTAATGAATAAAACGTTAGCCTCACACCAAAAGGCTAGTCTGGTCAGACCTGCCAGTCATGATAATGTCGCCAAAACCCTTGTTGATTCGTACTATCAGTGATTTTCGCCGCCACTATCGGCGGCTGGGTTCCGGGGACGCCGTCATCGGCGTCCTCTCCCTGCGGCCGGGGGAAGAGATTAAGGTCCTGGACGTGGCGGAGCGCGGCGCCGCCTTTTTCCCCCGGTTTTGGCCCAACTCCTCAGCCGCTCCAAGGTAGCCCAGGCCGAAGTCCTGGGGGACTACCTGGTCCCCGGCAGTTTCGTGGCCTACGCCCTGACTGACCTGGCCGCAAAACTCGGCGAATTTCAAGCCCGGGGGGCGGTGGTGGCCAAGCGGGACCGGGCCCACCTGGGCCTGGGGGTCAGTCTCTGGCCCTCCCTGGAGACCCTCTACAGCCTGGCGGCCCTCCAGGGGCTCACCTACCCCCTGGTAGTCCAGCCTTTCCTGGAGGGCGCCCGGGATTTGCGGGTGGTGGCGCTGGGCGACTACGTCGAGGCTTATGAGCGGGTCAACCCCCATAGCTTTCGCAAAAATCTCTTTCAGGGGGGATCATCCCTGCCCGCGGCCCTCACCCCGGAACAGCAGAATTTTTGCCGGACCGTGATGGCCCGGGGAAGGTTTCCCTATGCTATCCTGGACCTGCTCCTTGATCCCCGGGATGCCCGTCCTTATCTTTCGGAAATCAGCTTCAAGGGGGGACTGACCGGGGCCCGTCTCACCCAGCCTGAATTTAACCTTCACGTTGCCGCTCTGGAAAAGGATTTCATTCATCAATGGGAAAGCTTATCGAAGACCCGGCCCTGAGGGACCGCCTCCACGTCTTTTTAGATCGGACCAACGCCGGCCAGCATTTGGCTCCCTTCCTCGAGGCCTATCGGGAGAGTGAAGCCCACCTTTTTGCCATTCCTGCCGGGGGTGTGCCGGTGGCTACGGAGATCGCCCGGGCCCTGTCGCTCTCCCTGGATCTCATCATTGTCCGCAAAATCCAACTCCCCTGGACCACGGAAGCCGGCTTCGGCGCCCTGGACCCCGCCGGCCAGGCCATCCTGAATGAAGACTTGCTGCGCCGCATGCCTCTGTCTCCCGAGGATATCGAGGCCCAGGTAAAAAAGACCACCGCGGTCATGCGGCAGCGGGAAGAGAGCCTCAGGGGCGGCCGGCCCTATGCCCGCCTGAACGGACAGCCAGCCCTGGTGGTGGATGACGGCCTGGCCTCGGGCTACACCATGCGGGCGGCGCTCCAGTTCTTGAAGGCTCAGGGGGCCGGCCGGCTCATCGTCGCGGTGCCCACCGGCTCGGAGCGCACCGTCTGGGAACTGCTCCCCCTGGTGGATGAGCTCTACTGCCTCAATGTCCGGGGCGGCTTTTCCTTTGCCGTGGCCGATGCCTATGAAAACTGGTATGATCTCACCGAGGGGGAAGTTTTGGCTATCCTGGCCTCCCCCATGAACGAGCCCTAGCTCGAGCCGCCCTTATTTCAGGCCCCTTATGCACTATCCCGCCACCTTGCGCCTCCCATGAGCCCCAAACCGTTGCCGCCCCAAATCCCCCGGGACCACCTGGCCTTCGACATCGACGGGGTGGTGGCCGACATCATGACCACCTTCCTGGCCCTGGCCCGGGAGCGCTACAACCAGGGGCACCACCTGCGCTACGAGCACATCACCACCTTTTACCTGGAAGACTGCCTGGATCTGCCGGCCTGGATCATCGACGAAATCATCCGGGAACTCATCGACCGGCCCCATGAGCTGCCGGTGGAACCCTTTCCCCACGCGGTGCCGGTTCTCACCCGCCTGGCCCAGGAGACGCCCCTGCTGTTCGTCACCGCCCGGGACCGGCGACGGCCCATCGAACACTGGCTGCACCGCCACCTGGCCCCGGTGCCGCCTGCCGCCATCCGGGTCCTGGCCACCGGCGACCCCGACACCAAGATCCACTACCTCAAGGACCACGGCATCCAGTACTTCGTGGAAGACCGCCTGGAAACCTGCCTGCAACTGGCCGACCACGGCATTACCCCCATTGTCTTCGCCCAACCCTGGAACCGCCAACCCCACCCGTTTCCCGAAGTCGCCGACTGGCCGGAGCTGGCTAAACTCCTCTTCGAGGAGTAAGACCTTGGGGAAGGGGGCTAAGGGCCGACGGCCCTTACCCCCTCCCCCAAACCCCCACCCCCAATCCCTTAGAGGGGGTTGGGAGGGGAGCTTGAGGGGAGGGCGGGGGACTTGCCGTCCCCCGGTCCTCCCCTCAAATCTTCCTTTTTCCTCGACGCTTTGGATACAATACTGTCATGACGCAGCGGGAAGCAGCATTAGCGGGCAAAATCACCCCGGCCATGATTGAGGCCGCGGCCAGCGAAGGCGTGGCCCCGGAGTTTATCCGCCAGGGGTTGGCCCAGGGCACTATAGCGGTGCCGGCCAACCGGAAGCACCGGGGGCTTAAACCCGCGGCCATCGGCGCCGGGGTCCGGGTCAAGATCAACGCCAATATCGGCACTTCGCCCCACGACATCAGTCTGGAGAAGGAGCAGGCCAAGCTGGCCGCGGCCCTGGAGTACGGGGCCGACGCGGTCATGGACCTATCCACCGGCGGCAACCTGGACGAGATTCGCGCGGCGCTTTTGGCCCGGTGTCCGGCGCCCTTCGGCACCGTGCCCATCTATCAGGTGATGACCCAGGCCAACAGCCTGGATGACGTCAAGGCCGACGACCTCCTGGACATGGTGCACCACCACGCCAAACAAGGGGTGGACTTCGTCACGGTGCACTGCGGCGTTACCCAAGGGCGCTCTGCCCCTGCTGAAAAAAAGGGTTACCGGGGTGGTCTCCCGGGGCGGCGCCTTCCTCACCGCCTGGATGCGCCGCTACCAGAAGGGAAAACCCCCTGTACGAGCACTATGACCAGCTGCTGGAGATCGCCAAAGAATACGACGTCACCCTGTCTTTGGGGGACGGCCTGCGCCCCGGCTGCCTGGCCGACGCCACCGACAAGGCCCAGCTCCACGAACTCAAAGTCCTGGGTGAGCTCACCAAACGGGCCTGGGCCAAGGGGGTCCAGGTCATGGTGGAAGGGCCGGGCCACCTGCCCCTGAACGACATCAAGAAAAACGTCCGCCTCCAGCAGAAGTATTGCGCCGGCGCCCCCTTCTATGTCCTGGGGCCCCTGGTCACCGACGTGGCTTCGGGCTACGACCACATCGCCGGGGCCATCGGCGGGGCCCTGGCCGCCACCCTGGGCGCGGCCTTTCTGTGCTACGTCACCCCTGCCGAACACCTGAAACTGCCCGAAGTGGAGGACGTCATCGACGGGGTGGTGGCCTCCAAGATCGCTGCCCACGCCGCCGACATCGCCCGGGGGCTGCCCGGGGCCGCGGACTGGGATCTGAAGATGTCCCAGGCCCGCCGGTCCCTGGATTGGGACACCCAGATCAAACTCTCCATCAACCCCGCCAAAGCCCGGCGCTACCGGGACCTCTCCAAGGCCAAAGAAGACCAGTGCACCATGTGCGGCCGCTTCTGCGCCATGAAGGTCTTCGACGATAAATTCGAAGGCTGAGTTTTTGGGGGGAGGGGGCTAAGGGCTTTTTCATAAGCGCCCTTTCCCCCTCTTACGAAAAAACGAAAAAACCCCAAACCCCCACCCTTAATCCCCTATAAATTTGTTGGCACTGGCGTCCCGCCGGTGCGAGATCCCCACGCCGAAACCGCTTAGGGGCACGGCGCGCCATGCCCTCTGTTGTTTCTTAGTGCATAATTTCCCTTGATTTACTGGCATATTTGCTGGAGATTGCATCAACAAGGTTTCAAGCAGAGAGATACCCAGAGAATGTAGGGGCGGACCTGTGTGTCCGCCCTCAATTGGGCGCACACACGCCGGGCCCTCCCTGTCCCGAACCTCAACTGGACCAGGGAAAAATTATTCTTCCCGGCGTCAATTTGTGACAATTCTGGCAATTTCCCAGCGGCTGTGTTAAATTTCCGTTAGAAATCCTCCCAGAAGCTGGAGAGCTTGGATCCAAAGCGCTTTGGACCGAGACTTAAAGGATGGAAAACCATGGATTACCTGCCAAACCCCCAAGGGGGGGCCGTAATTCCCGAGCCGGCGCACGGGCTCAAATTCACGCAGGCCTTGGACCAGATGCACGAGGAGTTGGGCGCGGTGCTGGCCCGGCTCACTCCGGATATGGCCGAGACCCTCATCAAGGAATTGGAAACCGCTCCCCGGATCTTCGGCTGCGCCGCCGGCCGTTCGGGATTTATCCTCCGGGGCTTCCTGATGCGGCTGATGCACCTGGGCTTCACCGTCTATTTTGTGGGGGAGACCACCACCCCCAGGGTCCGTCCCGGCGACCTGCTCATGGTCATGTCCGGCTCCGGCGAGACGGCCCAGCCCCGGGAGATGCAACGCCGGGCCAACGCCGTGGGCGCCCGCACCCTGGCCCTGACCACCCACCCGGAATCCACCATCGGCCAGGAAGCCCAAGTCACCATCAGCATTCCCGGGACCACCAAACTGACCCTGAACCAGGAAGCCAAGTCGGTGCAATGCCCCGGCAGCCTGTTCGAACAGGCGTCCTTCCTGTTCCTGGAAGCGGTGGTGCTGATTCTCTACCAGCGCCGCCTGGGCCATAACCAGGGCGAAGTCCTGGACCGCCACGCGGATTTGGAATAAAGAATAGTTGAGGGGAGGACCGGGGGATTTTTCGTACGCCAATTTCCGTACCCCCGCTTCTGTAGGGGCGGACCTGCGTGTCCGCCCTGGGCGCACCTCTCAGGCGCCCGGACAAAAAATACACGAGCTTGGGGGAAAGGGCAGGGGCCTTATGAAAAAGCCCCTGGTCCCTCTCCCCCAAATTAATTAATTAGGAAATCACTATGCCTGCCATCTTGCAGTTAGCGTTGGATTTCGTGGACTTACACCGGGCCGTGGGCGTGGCCGAGCGGGCCGTGCCCGCGGGCGTGGATTGGGTCGAGGCCGGCACCCCCCTGATCAAGAGCGAGGGGCTGGATGCGGTGCGGGAGTTAAAAAGGCTCTTTCCCGGCAAAGTTATCGTGGCCGACATGAAGATCATGGACGCGGGCCGCATCGAAGTGGAGTCCGCGGCCAAGGCCGGGGCGGGGATCATCGACGTCCTGGGGACGGCCACCGACGCCACCATCGAGGAGTGCATCCAGGCCGGCAAGAATTACGGCGCCAAGATTGCGGTGGACCTCATCGCGGTGGCCGACCCGGTGGCCCGGGCCCGGCAGGTAGAGGCCCTGGGGGCCGATTATATTTCGGTGCACGTGGCCATCGACGAGCAGATGCGGGGCCGGGACCCTTTTGCCATTTTGCACGAAGTGAGCCGGGCGGTGCACGTGCCCGTGGGGGTGGCCGGGGGCATCAACTCCGAGACCGCGGCCGCGGCCGTGGCCCACGGGGCCGCCTACGTCATCGTGGGGGGCGCCATCACCAAGGCCATGGACCCGGCGGCCGCGACCGAGGAGATTCGCCGGGCCCTGGATGAAGGCGCGGTCATTCCCACCACGTTGTTTAAGCGGGGCGGGGCCGAGGAGATCCGCCGGGTGCTGGAGATGGTGTCCGTTGCCAATCTCTCCGACGCCCTGCACCGGGGCGGGGTCCTGGAGGGCTTGCGGCCCCTGGCCCCGGGCATGCGCCTGGCGGGGCCGGCCCTGACGGTGCGCACCTATCCCGGGGATTGGGCCAAACCGGTGGAGGCCATCGACCTGGCCCGGCCCGGGGACGTGCTGGTCATCGACGCCGGGGGCGTGGGGCCGGCCATCTGGGGCGAGCTGGCCACCCATTCGGCCATCCAGCGGGGTCTGGCCGGGGTGGTCATCGACGGGGCCATCCGGGACTCCGGCGACATCGTCAAGCTGGGCTTCCCGGGCTTTTCCCGCCTGGTGATGCCCAACGCCGGGGAACCCAAGGGCTTCGGAGAGATCGGCATTCCCATCCGCATCGGCGGCCAGAAGATCGAGCCCGGCGACTGGCTCCTGGGGGACGACGACGGCGTGGCGGTCCTGCCCCAAAAAATGGCGGTGGAATACGCCAACCGGGCCATGGACGTCCTGGAAAAAGAAAACCGCATCCGGGAAGAGATCAAGGAAGGCCGGACGCTGGCCCAGGTGACGGATTTGCTGCGGTGGGAAAAGAAGGTGTAGATTTGTAGAGTGCGTCTCATGCACCATCACGAGGCGGCGGGATAAAAAATGGTGCGTAAAACGCGCCCTACGACTCCCTGGAGAGGAACGGGTTTAAGCTGTTGACCCGGATTCCGAACTCGCGTCTCCTGATTAATTCATATGGAGGCGGCAAAAAGCTATTGAGCCTCTGCCATCTCCTTGCAGCGCTTCCTGGCCTCTTTGCGGCAGAGTTCCCAGATGACGCAGCCGGGGCGGAATTTGCAGTAGAGACAGGGGTCGGTGCAGGCCTTACAGTTATCCAGGCACTCCTGACAGTAGGCGACCTCCATCTTCTGGCACAGCACGCAGGCGTCCCGGTCCGGGTGGTGGCGGCATTTATCCATATATTCCATTCTTAAAGTATATCAAAAACCACAACAGGCTAAAATGAGATCGGGAAGGAACTCCAGGAACTCCGGGGGTTTTTTGAGAAATCCTCGCCGGCCAGAACCCTTGCCCTGGGAGAGCCGGCCCTTCAGGAGCTAAGCTCGGGACCGATGCCGGGGCCGCCATAATCTCTTGGTCGCTCTTCCCCTTTTTCCCCTGGCCTTCCCCCTTGATAAATTGAAAAATCCTCTCGACCTCTCATAAAAACGAGATTTCTGCTACCCTAACACTTAACTTAACCGGGAAGATTGAAAATCTCTTGATCCGAGATATCTGGGCCTGGCAATATTTCGGTCGGCCCCGCCGATCCTGATGTAAAGAGGATGCCCCATGACTGAAGACCAATACGCCGCCATGCGCCACCGGATGGTGGAGACGCAGATCGCCGCCCGGGGGGTGTCGGACCCCAGGGTGTTGGCGGCCATGAAAAAGGTGCCCCGGCACCGCTTCATCCCGTCCCACCTGTGGGACCAGGCCTACAGCGACTATCCCTTGCCCATCGGGGAGGACCAGACCATCTCCCAGCCCTATATTGTGGCCCTGATGACCGAGCTTTTGGAGTTGAAGGAGACGGACCGGGTGCTGGAAATCGGTACCGGCTCGGGCTACCAGGCGGCCATCCTGGCGGAGCTGGCGGCCCAGGTCTTCACCATCGACCGGGTGGCGTCGCTTTTGGTGCGGGCGGAGGACATCCTCGCCTCTCTGGGATATACCAACCTCAAGACCCGGGTGGGGGACGGCACCCTGGGCTGGCCCGAGGAAATGCCCTTTGAGGCCATCATCGTCACCGCCGGCGCGCCCCAGGTGCCCCGGCCCCTGACGGAGCAGCTGGCCCTGGGGGGGCGGCTGGTGATTCCCGTGGGGGACACGTGGTCCCAAACCCTGACCTGCGTCCGCAAGACCAGCGAAGGGCTGAAGTTTGAATACCACGGCGGCTGCCGCTTCGTGCGCCTCATCGGCAAGTACGGCTGGGAGGAGGCGGGCGGGACGTGAATCAGGAAGATAAGAAGCTGGCTGGGGCGGGCTTGATCGGGGTGATCAGGGTTGAGGGCACAGCCCGCAGTGGCCCAGGCTGGCCGGATACCTGGCTCACCAGGATTTGTGTGGTCTAGACCGGGTCCGAATGGGAGCTTGGGTTCCCCGGCGCCACCTTCTTTGATTGCGACTGGATAAATAAGTGATTGGGGGGACTCGGGGGAGTTTTGGTAAGCGCCGGGGCACTGACTGAAAAGTCCCCGGCCTCTGCCCTCAATTATTTTGCTTCGCCTGGGCCACTTCGGGTTCGGACAGGCGCGGCCTTGATGACCCGGCGGGCCAGGGGGCCGGCGGCGGAACCGCCGTGGCCGCCGTGCTCCACCAGGACCGCCACGGCCACCTGGGGGTCGTCGGCCGGGGCATAGGCCACGAACCAGGCGTGGTCTTCTATTCCGCCGCTCCCGCTTGCGCTTTTGGGTCATCCCGGTCCATGGCGACCACCTGGGCGGTGCCGGTCTTGCCGGCCACCTGGATATTGGAGAGGCGGGCGGCCTTGCCCGTGCCCGTTCGTTGACCACCCCCTCCAGGCCCTGGCGCACCGCTTCCAGGGTGGCCGGGCTGGCCCCCAGGCGGGATTGCACCTCGGGCTTGGCCTGGTAGAGAATCTCCCCGGACGGGCTCTCCACTTTCTCCACGATATGGGTTTATAGATGATGCCGCCGTTGGCAATGGCCGCCGCCACCCGGGCCATCTGGATGGGGGTGGCCAGGTTGTAGCCCTGGCCGATGGCCACCGACAGGGTGTCCCCTTCGTGCCAGGCCTGATGAAAGCGGGCCTTTTTCCAGGCCGGGGAGGCCACCAGCCCCGGCAGCTCTTTGTCCAGATTGAGGCCGGTGGGCTGCGCCCAGGCCGAAGCGCCGGCTCCACTTGGCGATGCGGTCAATCCCCAGGCGCCGGCCCACCTCATAGAAATAGACGTCGCAGGATTCCACCAGGGCCTTGTGGAGATTCACGCGCGCCGTGGCCGCCCTTGAGCCAGCAGTGAAACACGTGATTGCCCAAGGGCAGTTTGCCGGTGCAGTCGATGATGGTGCCGGGGGTAATGACCTGTTCCTCCAGGCCGGCCACGGCCATGACGATTTTAAAGGTGGAACCCGGGGGATACTGGCCCTTGATGGCGCGGTTTTCCAGGGGGTGGGTCTTATCGTTGGTTGATCCTTTGCCACTCCGAGTCGGTGAGGCCCCGTTCGAAGGCCTCCTGGGAAAAGGTGGGAGAGGACGCCAGGGCCAGGACCCTGCCGGTCCTGGGGTCCAGGGCCACGATGGCCCCCACCTTGCCGTCCAGGCAGGCCTCGGCCTCCCGTTGCATCCGGTTGTCCAGGGTGAGGTAGATGTTGGCCCCGGGGGTGGGGAAGACGCTGTCCAACTGGCCCAATTCCCGCCCGTAGGCGTCCACTTCGATGCGGCGGAAGCCCCGTTGGCCCCGGAGATACTTTTCCCAGGCCAGCTCCACCCCGCATTTGCCGAGGTAATCTCCGATCTTATAATTGGGCAACTTGCCGCTCTTGAGCTGGGCGTCGTTGATTTCCCCCAGGTAGCCCAGGACGTGGCAGGCCATACCTTTGTTGCGGTATTCCCGCTTCGGCTGGATCTGGACGATGCACTCCGGGCAGCTCCGGCTGGAAGGTCTCCACCCGGGCCATTTCATCCCAGGAAAGGTCGGCGCGGACGCCGCACCTGGTGGAGGCCGGCTTTCTTGGCGTTTTGCAGCTGGGCGGTCAGTTGCTGGGGGTCCAGGCGCAGCAGCTGCGCCAGGCGCCCGGCCAGCAGCGGGATGTCCCCCACATCCTCCATGACCACCACCAGTTCGTAGCTGGGCCGGTTGGCCACCAGCACCTGGCCGTTGTGGTCCAGAATCATGCCCCGCCAGGGGGGCAGATCTTGGAGGCGGATGCGGTTGTGCTCCGAACGCTGCTGCATCTCCTCCCCCTGCACCAGTTGCAGGAACCAGAGACGCAGGAAGAGGAGCCCAAAGAGGCACAGGACGATCAGGGCGGTGCGGGAGAAGGTGCGGCGGACGCGGTCCTGTTCTTCCGGGGCCATCACCCCGCCGGAGGTGCTTTCCCGGAGCTTAAAGCCGGAAAATCTCGTTTTTATCCAGGAGCGGCATGGCTTACTCATTCGGGTCATCGACTCGATAATCGGGACGATGGTTGCCGGGTGGGGGATAATCCGCGAACCGGACCAACCTACCCCGTGTTGCCACAAACCGGCTCAAGGCCATGATCAGTTGTCAGTCCCCAAAAGGCTGATAAGGCATGGGTTCACTGCGGGGCCGCCAGCCCAAGCGGCGCAGGAAATTTTCCACCCCCTGCACCAGGAGATACATCAAGGGCCCCAGGGCCGCAGTGCCCAGGATCTCCATAAGGTGCACCCTGATCAAGTCGTGGGAGAAAAAGGGCTGGTAGCCCAGGATGAAGGTGCCGATCTGCAAGCAAACTCCTGCAGAGCCAGGGCCACCAGGCTCGGCCACCACCTGGAAACCCAACTGTCTGCAGGAGCAGGCCGCGCCGGAAATACCGGGCCACGGCCACCAGCACCAGGGCCGCGCCCAAATGGAGCCCGAAGGGGGTGGTGGCGTAACTGTCCTGGAGGAGGCCCAGCACCAGGCCCAAGGCCAGGGCCAGGGACAGGGACGGCCGCAGGCCCACGTAGAACAGCAGCAGGGCCAGCAGACGCAGGTGCACATGGGGAAAGAACACCAGGTTCTGCACGTAAAAGATGCACGAGGCCCACCAGGCTGAAAGCGATCAGAGGCGCCATCATGGTTCGGACAAGGCGAGGTTGGCCACTTTCACCACCAGGACCTCTTCCAGGGTGGATAAATCGACGTTGGGGGTAACCTCGATCTCCTGAAAGACGCCGGGGTTTTTCTTGTTGGCCGCGGTGACCTTGCCGAAGACCAGACCTTTGGGATAGAGGCCCACCAACCCCGAGGCCAGCACCAGGTCCCCCACCTGCACGTCGGCGCTTTTGGGGACAAACTCCAGGGAGCAGCGGTTGCCGCCCTTGCCTTTGAGCACGCCCCGGACCCGGGTGCGCTGCACCATGGCATCGGCGCCGCTCTTGCGGTCCACGATCAGCATCACCTTGGAATACTGCGGGGTAGACCTCCACGATGCGGCCCACGATGCCCTGGGGGGCCAGCACCGGCAGACCTTCCTTGACTCCCTGGGCCTTGCCCTGATCGATGATGGCGGAACGGGACCACAGGGAGGGGTCGTAGGCGATGACCCGGGCCCCGATGACGGGCAGGGCCACCTGCCGCTTCAGATCCAGTAGGCCTTCAAGGCGCGTCAGGGCCTGCTGGGCCTCCTGGAAACGGACCTCCCGCTGCTTATACTCCTCCAGTTGCCGCTGCAGTTCGTGCATTTTCCCGCTGCACCCCCACCAGATAGAAATAGCCCTGCCAGAGCTGTTTGACGCTGCGGGCCACGTACTCCATGCCCTGCAGACCCGGGGGCGGTCACGGAGACGACCATCCCCTGCACCTTTTTTAAGGCCGGCGAGCGCTTGAGGCTCAGGGAGAGGACGGAAAAGACCAGGAGCAGGGCCAGAACTAATGAGGAGCGGGGTGCGGTAGCGACCTTGGGGGTGCACATCTAACCGCCTCAATCCACCATCACTTCCTTCAGGATGTTGAGATTATCCAGGGCCCGGCCGGACCCCATGACCACGGTGGACAGGGGATCGTCGGCGATCTTGATGGGCAGCCCGGTTTCCTGATGGAGCAGGATGTCCAGCTTCTTCAGCAGGGCGCCGCCGCCGGTGAGATAGATGCCCCGGTCCACGATGTCCGCGGCCAATTCCGGCGGAGTCTGCTCCAGGGCGGTCTTGACCGCGGCCACGATGGTGTCGATCTGTTCCTGGATGGCCTGGCGCACCTCGTCGGAATTGATGTTGATGATCTTGGGGATGCCGGTGACCAGGTCCCGGCCTTTGACATCCATGGTTTCTATCTCACTGCCGGGATAGGCGTTGCCGATGGTGGTCTTGATGATCTCGGCGGTGCGCTCCCCGATGAGGAGGTTGTAGGTCCGCTTGACATATTGCAGGATGGCTTCGTCCATCTTGTCGCCGCCCACCCGGACGGATTTGGCATAGACGATGCCCGCCAGGGAAATGACCGCCACTTCGGAGGTGCCGCCGCCGATGTCCACCACCATGTTGCAGATGGGCTCGGTGATGGGCAGTCCGGCGCCGATGGCCGCGGCCATGGGTTCTTCAATGAGATAGACTTCCCGGGCGCCGGCGGATTCCGCCGATTCCCGCACCGCCCGCTTTTCCACCGGGGTGATGCCCGAGGGCACGCAGATGATGATGCGGGGCCGGATCAGGGAGCCGGCGGTTGTGGACCTTGCGGATGAAGTGGCGCAGCATGGCCTCGGTGATTTCGAAGTCGGCGATGACCCCGTCCTTCATGGGACGGATGGCGACGATATTCCCGGGGTGCGGCCCAGCATCATCTTGGCGTCCCGGCCCACGGCCAGCACCCGGTTGCGGTCCCGGTCGTTCTTGCGGACCGCCACCACCGAAGGCTCGCTCAGGACGATGCCCTTGCCCTTGACATAAACCAGGGTATTGGCGGTGCCCAGGTCGATGGCCAGATCATTGGAGAACCATCCCAAGATGGGATCAAGAAACATGCGCCTGACTCCTTAGCATATCGTGGCAAACACCGCTTCCCGTGGGGCTTACGCCGTGCTCAGAGGGCTAAAAATAAGCGCCCGGTCCCCGAACGCCACGGCCATGAGACGCCCCACACATGTCTATTTTGCCTATTTAGGGAAAATATTCAACTGAAAAATCCTCACTTTCCCCGGTCCCGAGGGCCGGTCGGCCCCTGTAAGGCTCCCAAGTGGCTTATCGATTGTGCCTACTTAGTGAAAAAATCCAACTTAAGAAATTATGCCCTGCGCGGATCGCGGGAAGCAATTCGCCGAAATTCGGGAGATAGCTCCCTCTCCGCATCAAGTTGAGGGAGCCAGGTGGCGGATCATCCCCATCGGGCCCCGGAGCCGATTAATCTTGTCTGGACCTTGACAAAAATCCCATAAATGATTTATACAATGTTTGGAGTAAGTTCCAGGAATAAGGAAGAGTAAATGTCAAAACGCACCTATCAACCACATAATTTGCGCCGGAACCGCACTCACGGGTTTTTGGAACGGATGAGCACCAGGGCCGGGCGCCAGGTTATTAAGCGCCGCCGGGCCAAAGGCCGGAAACGCCTTTCAGTCTGAGGTGGGGAGTTTCTGAAGCCTCATCCCTGATGCCAACTGCCGGTGCTCCGCCCCTGTCCTGACCCCAATCCCAAAGGGACCGCCCGGTTTACCAAGGCGGAGCGGCTCCGCCATCGCCAAGAATTTCTGCGGGCCCAGGCCCAGGGCAAGCGGCTATACACGCGCCATTTTGGCGTGACCCTGGCGCCCATGGCCGAAGGCCATCCCCGGCTGGGGCTGGTGGTTACCAGGCGCCTGGGAAAAGCGGTGCAGCGCAACCGCGTCAAACGCCTGCTCCGGGAATTTTTTCGCCGCCATCAAACCGCGATTGCCCGCCTTTGACCTGGTCATCATGGCCAAGAAAGGGGCGCAGGCTTTGGCGTATCCATCAGGTCGAGGAGGAGTTGGGCCGGCTGCTGTTCGCCCGGGCCAGAAATATAACCCATGACTAAAGTGGCCCTTCTGATAATCCGTGCCTATCAGGTGCTGATCTCACCTCTGTTTCCCAGTTGCTGCCGGTTTGCGCCGACGTGTTCCCAGTATGCCGCCGAGGCGCTTGAGCCGTCACGGCGTCTGGCGCGGCCTCGGACTAACTATCCGGCGCTCTGCTCGCTGCCATCCCTTGCATCCCGGGGGGTGGGACCCGGTACCTTAGGAGTTTCTTATGGAAAGACGGGCCTTGATTGCCCTGGCCTTAAGTTTTGTGGTGTTCATGGCGTTCATGTATTTCGGGGAGAAGACCGAAACCCCTGTGGCGCCCGCGCCCGCCACCCAAACCGCGGCCGCACCGCGGCCCCGGCTCCGGCCCCGCCCCGAAGCCGGCTCCGGCAGCCGTGCATCCGCGCCCCGCCGGTGCGGCCGCCAACCGTCCCGTCCGGCCAAAGACGTGGTGGTGGACACCCCCTTGTTTCGGGCGGTATTCACCGAACTGGGGGGTCGGCTCAAGAGCTTCCATTGAAGAAATATAAGGACCGCATGCCCTTTGAGCCCATCTACCATTTTAAGCTGGGGCCCGTGGGCTTTGAGGTGGACCGCTACCCGAGCCCGGAAACGGCCAAGATCAACCCAAGGAGCTGGTGCGGGAGGGCGATGCCAACGAGTTGCCCCTGACCCTGAGTTGGGAAGGCAAAACCCTCAACTTTCCCGGGGCTGGCCCTGTGTGAGGCCTCGCACGTCGGCCCTTACCCTCAAGGACGGCGACAAGGGCACTCTGAAATTTACCTGCGTCAGCCCCGAGGGTCTGACCTTCGTCAAGACCTTCACCTTCAAAGGCGACAGCTACGGCTTCGACCTGGCGGTCGCAGGTGACCAATCGTACCGGCACAGGCCCTGGAGGGCCAGATCAACCTGGACCTGAGCGAGAATTTCGCCGGGGAAGAAGCCAGCCGCTTCCATTTCCTCGGGTTCAACGGCTCCATCAACAATAAGCTGGAAGATATCAAGAGCGGCGGCCTCAAAGACCCCAAGACCTTTACCGGCAAGGTGGAGTGGGCCGGGTTGGACGAAGGCTACTTCATGACCGCCATGATCCCCGAGTCCGCCAAGTCCTGGGTCACCCTGAGCCGAACCGCCGAAAGCGTCCATGGTGGCCAGCCTCCGGACCCCGGTGGAGGCCCTGGCGCCGGGCCAGGCGGCCCAGTTTTCCTACGTGCTCTATTTCGGCCCGAAAAACCTGGACGATCTCAAGCCCTTGGGGCTGGATCGGGCGGTCAACTTCGGCTGGTTCGACTTCCTGGGCAAACCGCTCCTGACCTTCTTGAACTGGCTGAACCGCTACTCCCTCAATTACGGCTGGGCCATTGTCATCCTGACCATCCTGCTCCGGATCGTCTTCTGGTATCCCAACCACAAGAGCTACAAGTCCATGAAGGACATGCAGAAGCTCCAGCCCAAGGTGGCCAAGCTCCGGGAGAAATACAAAGACGACAAGGAAACCATGAACAAGGAGCTCATGGCCCTGTACCGCACCTTCAAGGTCAATCCCATGGCCGGGCTGCCTGCCCATGGTGCTGCAGCTGCCGGTATTCATCGCCCTGTATAATGTCCTGGGGTATGCCATCGAGCTGCGCCATGCCTCCTTTATCCCCACCCTGCCGTTTACCAACATCGTCTGGCTGGCGGACCTGTCCGCCAAGGACCCGTTGCTCATCACCCCCCTGGTCATGGGGGCCACCATGTTCCTCCAGCAAAAGATGACGCCCTCCGCCGGCGACCCCACCCAGGCCAAGATGATGATGTTTCTGCCCTTGATTTTTACGTTTATGTTTCTGAACTTCGCCTCCGGGCTGGTGGTCTATTGGCTGGTGAACAACGTTCTGTCCATCGCCCAGCAGCACTATACCAATAAGTACCTTACGTAGGTCTCAGGGGAAGTATTGATGGAGTTTCTGGAGTTTGAAGGCAAAACCACCGAAGAGGCCATAGAAAATGCCTGCGCCCATTTTCAGGTTCCTTCGGAGGAGTTGGAGATAGAGATTTTGTCGGTGGGGTCTCCCGGGATTTTTGGTCTGGGAGGCGAGAAGGCCAGGATTCGCGCCGCTCTGCCGGTCAGGAGCCGGAGGAGGATCTGCTGCCCCTGGCCCGGGAAATCCTGGAGCAGGTCCTGGTGAAGATGCAAGAGCCGGCCACGGTGAGCGCCACTCAGGAAGAAGACCGGATCAGCCTGCTCATCGAGACCGACGACGCCGGTCTGCTCATCGGCAAGCAGGGCCAGACCCTGGACGCCCTGCAATATCTCGTCACCAAGATGCTGGCCAAGCAGACCCGGAGCAAGGTCAGGATCGCCATTGACGTGGAGGCCTACCGGGCCCGCCACAACGAGGCCCTGGCCCTCCTGGCCCAAAAGTACGGCGAGAAGGTCAAACGCAGCGGCAAGTCCATCACCCTGAATCCCATGAATCCCTATGATCGCCGCATCGTCCACATGGCCCTCCAGGGCGACAAGGATTTGAAGACCATCAGCCGGGGCGAAGGCCTCTATAAGAAGGTGGTTATTTCGCCGGTCAAAAAGAAGGAAAGCCAGGAGGATGCCGCCGGCCCGGCATGACCTCACCTGACGCGGCCGATACCATTGCGGCTATCTCCACCCCCCTGGGCGAGGCGGGGATCGGCATCGTCCGGCTCAGCGGCCCGCTGGCCTGCGGCCATCGCCCGGCCGCCTCTTCCGCCCCCACCGCCCCCGCCAACCTGGCGGTCCCACCGGCTCTATCTGGGCCACATCGTCGACCCCCAGGGTGACATCATCGATGAAGTGCTCCTGGCACCTTCATGCGGGCGCCCCACACCTATACCCGGGAAGACGTGGTGGAGATCAACTGCCATTCGGGCTATGGGGTCTTGCGGCGCATCCTGGACCTGGCCCTGGCCGCACGGGGCGCGCCTGGCCCGGCCGGGAGAATTTACCCTGCGGGCCTTTCTCGTCCGGCCGCCTCGATTTGACCCAGGCGGAAGCGGTCCTGGAGGTCATCCAGGCCCGGACCGAAGCTCACCGTCCAGGTGGCCGCGGCGCACCTGCAGGGCGGCCTGGGGCGCAGGCTGCGCCGAGGTGCGGCAGGACCTCCTGGATCTGCCTGGCCCGGGTGGAGGCCGCCCTGGACTTTCCCGAAGAGGCCGGGGAGTTGGCCCCGCCTCGCTCCAGAGCGCGGCTTCACCGGCACCAGGCGCTCCCTCCAGGCCCTGGCCGAGACCTATGAGGCCGGGCGGTTGCTCCGGGAAGGGCTGCTGGTGGTCATCGCCGGGCGGCCCAACGTGGGCAAATCCAGCCTGTTGAACCGCCTCCTGGACCTGGAGCGGGCCATTGTCACCGAGATCCCCGGCACCACCCGGGACCTGGTGGAGGAGTGCCATCACCCTGGGGGGCGTGGTGGTGCGGTTCAGCGACACCGCCGGACTGCGCCCGGCCCAGGACCGGCTGGAGGAGCTGGGCATCGAGCGCACCCGGGAGCGACTTGCGGCAGGCGGACCTGGTCCTCTATCTGGTGGACGCCAGCCACTCCCTGGCCCCGGAAGACGGGGCGGCCCTGGCGGAACTGGCGGGGCAGCCGGGGCTGGTGGTGATCAACAAGATCGATTTGGCCCCGGAGCTTGTCCGAGGCTGAGTTGTCGCGACTGACCGCCTGGCCCCTGACGCAAAATCTCCGCCCGGACCGGGGAGGGCATCGCGGCCCTGAAGGAGAAAATCGTGGCCCAGGCCCTGGGCGGCGGTCTCAAGGTGCAGGCGAGATGATCACCCAGGCCCGGCACCATCAGCATCTCGGGCACTGCCTGGGCTACCTCGGCCAGGCCGGGCCTTGCTCGACCACCTGATGAAAACGAGCCCCCTGGGAACTGGTGGCCCTGGAACTCGCGGCCGCCATCCGGGAACTGGGCGAGATCACCGGCGAGGAAGTGGGGGAGGCCATCCTGGACCGCATCTTCGGCCAGTTCTGCTTGGGGAAATGAATAGGTGGCAGGGGTTTGAAAGGAAAGTTTCTTAGGGCATGAGGAGCGTCCTGGCTGGTTTATTCCCTGCTTCGGCAGAGCTGCTGGTTTTGCTGTAGGGGCGGGTTTGAAGCCCGCCCTTACAGGGGTGAGAATAGCATGGGAAAATAACGATGGCCCTCTATCCCTCAGAGATCTGACCCCCTGGCCCTCCTGAAGGAGGGCGCCGCCGCCCTGGGCCTGAAACTGCCTCCCGCCACCCTGGAGCATCTGCAGATCTATCTGGAAGAGCTCAAGTTTGGAACGCCAAGACCAATTTAACCGGCGCTGAAAAACCCACCGGGACATGGTCATCAAGCACTTCCTGGACTCCCTGGCGGTGCTGCCGTTTGCTGGACGGCGCCGCTTCCCTGGTGGACCTGGGCAGCGGCGCCGGCTTTCCCGGGCTGGTGCTGAAGCTGGCCCGCCCCCACTTAACCCTGACCCTGGTGGAGGCCCGGGAGAAAAAAGCCGCGTTTCTGGAGTATCTGGTCTCACGTCTCAGGTTGACCGGCGTCGAGGTGGTCCAGACCCATCTCACTCCCTCCCTGGCGCGGAAATGGGAGCCGAAGGTGGACGCGGTGGTCTCCCGAGCGGCCTTTTATCCTCCACCGCCTGCTGGAGTTGGCCGCGCCGTTCCTGGCCCCGGGCGGCGTGGTCCTGGCCCTCAAGGGTGTGCATCTGGCCCTGGGCGAACTGGAGACGGCCGGGTCTGCCTGCCGCTTCTGGGGCTGGATCCCCTGGAGCATCACAAATATCATCTCCCCATCAGCGGCGAGCCCCGGCTTCTGGTGATGTGCCGGAAACTGTGAAGCCGGCTGCCGGGCGGCGCTAAGAATTATCTTGCTTTCCACGGGGTGACTTTATACCCTGGGATTAGGTATAATAGTTTCACGCGCCGGATACCGCGGCAGCGGTTGAGCGGTGATGATCGTAGCGTATCCCGGCGGCAAGCAGGGTGGTACCAGGTCGCTGTCAAACAGGTGACCCAGGCTGAAGCCTGTGGCTATGAAAAGTGCTCTTTGGGCGCAATTCAGTACAAGACCTCTCAAGAAATTCACGCTATCCCATGCCGGGCCTCTCATCAGGGGCACAGCCTGCGGTGTCCCTGCAAACAGATACATGATTTTCCCAAGATAAGGTGAAGAGGGTGGCCAGGCCCACCGGACCATGACGCACATTTTATCGGCGCCCCTGTCTTAGGGAGAAAAGGTTACGTGCGGCGGTGGCGTCCGGCGGGGGCGGGGCTAAACACTGATAGCTAACGGTTGAATCGGAAGGTTATGTCTTTCATTTCCTGGCAATATTTCATTTTTCTTCCCCTTGTCATCATCTCCTACTGGCTTCTGCCGGCCAGGCGGCGGTTACTCTGCTGTTGGCCGGCAGCTATTTCTTCTATGGCTGCTGGGATGTCAGGTTCCTGGCCCTGGTGCTGGCCACCACGGTCATCGATTACAACTGCGGCCTGAGCATCGCCGGGCAGAAAAAAGCCGCCTGGCAGGTCCTGGGCTTGGCCCTCGCTGCCTGCGGCCTGGTTGCTGGGATGTTTCCTCTGGCTCCCGGCCTCGCAGATCTCCTCGTCCCTCTTGGTCGATCAGCACCGCCATGGGCCTGGCGTTTTTCGGGGGCCATGAAGCCATCGGGTCTGTGGCCGGGGACCGACGCCCCAGATATTACCTGATTCTCAGCGTCGTGTTTTGTCTGGCCATCCTGGGATTCTTCAAGTACTTCAACTTCTTTACCGATTCCTTCAAGTCGCTGGTGGGCATGATCGGCTTTACCGCCGACTGTGCCGCTGCTGAAAATCATCCTGCCCGTGGGCATCTCCTTTTATACTTTCCAATCCCTGGGCTACGTCATCGATATCTACCGCGGCCAGTGGCCGGCCTGTGCGGATCTGCTCACCTTTGCCACCTTTGACGCCTTTTTTCCCCAGATGGTGTCGGGGCCCATCGAACGGGGCCAGAATCTCATTCCCCAGTTGGAACAGGGGGCCAGTTTTCGGAATTCCCATCTCCAGGATGGCCTGCGCCTGATGCTGGTGGGGTTTTTCAAAAAGATTTTCGTGGCCGATAACTGCGCCATTCTGGCCAACTATGCCTTTGATCCCAAGACCAGCCTCAACGGCTACTGGGCGGTAATCGGGGTGGTGGCCTTCGCCTTCCAGATTTACAGTGATTTCGCCGGTTACACCGATATCGCCCGGGGGTCCGCCAAGCTGTTGGGGATCGACCTCATGGAGAACTTCCGGTTCCCCTATTTTTCCCGGACGCCCTCGGAATTTTGGGGCCGGTGGCACATTTCCCTGTCCACCTGGTTCCGGGATTACCTCTACATCCCTTTAGGCGGCAATCGGGGCACGAAGTGGGAGACCCTGCGCAATCTGGCCATCGTCATGCTGCTGGCCGGCCTCTGGCACGGCGCCAACTGGGTCTTCGTCCTCTGGGGGGCGTATCATGGCGCCCTGCTCATCCTCTACCGGGTGGTGCCGCCGTTTAACCGCATCTCAGGGCAAAGACGGGGCCTGGACCTGGCGGGACGTGCCGCGGTGCCCCTGATGTTCGTCTTGACCCTGGTGGGCTGGGCCATTTTCCGCAGCCCCAGCGTCGCCCATCTGGGGGCCTGGTTCGCGGCCCTGGGCAACTGGAACCCGGCGTCGGGACTGTCCTGGGAATCCTCCTCCCTCTGGCTGCTGATCCACATTCTCCCCTTGATTCTGCTCCAGGTCCTCACCTGGAAATACCGGGATGAGGCCTCGCTGGTCCACGTCCCCTGGATGGCCCGGGGCCTGGTTTATATCGTGATGATCCTGTTGATCGTCTCTTCCGGGGAACAGGACAAAGAATTTATCTATTTTCAATTCTGATGAAACGACTCATTACTCCCGCCTGCCTTGTGGTTGTCTGCCTGTTGGTCCTGGCGGAGGTGGGGGCGCGCCTCTTTTTTGCCCAGGATATCTCGGGGCGCTTTGACTACGGCTACAATCCCCAGGCCGGGCTTCAACGAGCGGGCCGACGGCACGGTGGAACTTTTCCGGGCCGGAGGGCGGCGCTTTTATCCCCAAACCTTTCAGCGCCATCGGCCCCCGGGAATCTTCCGCATCTTTACGGTGGGCGACTCCGTGCCCCGGGGACCCAGCTTCAAAGCAGCCTATCCCTGGCTGCTGGGCCACGAATTGCGCCGGCACGATATTCCGGCCGAGTCCATCAATCTGGCGGTGCCGGGTTATGGGGCCCGCCGCTGCCAGCATCGTGCTCGAAGAAGGCCCTGGAGTACGAACCCAGCCTCGTGGTCCTGCACTTCAATGACTACTAACAAGTGGGAAGATGAGCGGGAGTGGCGGCGCAGCCAGGAATTCAAGGGGTGGCACCCCCGGCACTGGCTGATGAAGGTCTTTATTTTCCGGCGGCTCTATGAGGCCAAGATGGAAAAGGTCTTCTGGCCCCTGGTGCCTGAAGAGGTCCGCCTGCGATACGCCTTAAACGACGCCGACGCCCAGGTGGCCGCAGGCCATGACCCCAAGGAGAGTTGCCGCCCGCATCCGGTTGGCCGAAGAAACCGCGGCGGAAAATGTGGCCATGCTCCGGCCAACGGCATATTCCCGTCATCCTGGTCACCCAGTGCCGGATGGAGGAAGACGCCCGGCACCACCTTTGCCTCAGCGACCACGGGCTGGACGCCCTGGGGGAGATCCCTGGCGGGTCCGGGAGTCTATCATATCTCGATGAAGGACGTCTTCTCCAGGATGGATTTCCGGCGCTCTTTCGCCAATTTCAGCGGCCACCTGCACCAGGAAGGCCATCAGCTGCTGGCTCACGCCATTTTCGAGAAGATTGAGCAGGAGCGGGCCGCCTTGGGGCTTCCGGGGCCTAAGGTCGCAGTGGCCGGGAAACCCCCGGACTCCCACCCCATCGTCCCTCAACCCTAGTCCCGGCGGCAAGGCGGCACGGTGGCAGAATAACGGTCAGTAACTACAAAAAGCCCTCACAGGAGTATCATGGAACAGGTCTTGGGAATGATTTACGGTCTGGCGCTGGGGGATGCCCTGGGGTCGCCGGTGGAATTCTGGGAATTGAAGGGAATTCGGGAACGCTACGGCCCGGACGGTATCCAGGAGCTGCCGGAGCCGGCCCTATTTACCGATGACACCCAGATGACCCTGGCGGTGGCCGAGGCCCTGATCGCCACGGGCCATCAGGACCTGGTGGGCATCATGGCGGCCATTTCCCAAGAGTTCGTCACCTGGCTGCGCTCGCCGGAGAATGACCGCTCGCCGGGAGGCGCCTGCCTCTACGGGGCGCGCCAGCTCGAAGCCGGAGTCCCCTGGTGGAAGAGCGGCAAACCCAATTCCAAGGGCTGCGGGGCGGCCATGCGGGTGGCTCCCATCGGCTTTCTCTATCAGCATGACCTGCCCAGGTTGCGCCAGGTGGCGGCGGCTTCGGCCCTGGTCACCCACCACCATCCCGCCGCCCAGTTGGGAGCGGTGGCCGCCGCCTTCCTGGTGAAACTGGCCCTGGACCGCCTGCCGCCGGAGGAGATGCTCACGGCCCTGGAATTGGAGACTCACGGCCAGGATCGAGATTTCGACCAGGCCCTGGCCCGCCTGGAAGAGGCCCTGGAGATGACCTCCACGGACGCGGCCCTGGCTCATATCGGCGAGGGCTGGGTGGTGGAGGAAGCGGTCCTGCTGGCCCTCTATTGTTTCTCCAAATCCCCGGATGACTTTCTGGCCACGATTCGCCGGGGGGCCAACACCCAGGGTGATTCGGACTCCATCGCCAGCATCGCCGGGGGTATCAGCGGCGCTTACCTGGGCATCCGGGCCCTGCCGGCGGCCTGGATCGACCGCCTCGAAAAGTCCGAGTACCTGGCGGACGTCGCCCGCCGTCTGGCCGCGGTGCAGCGCCGGGGTTGAACGAGATGGGGGGGGGCTTGTTTAATACCGAGCAGTCAAGACTATTTTCTGTCATTCTGAGCGGAGCGAAGAATCCCTCTTTTAAAGCCCTCGAGATTCTTCACGATGCTCAGGTCCGTTCAGAATGGCTTGCTTTTTCATGGGGTTATTGACTGCAACTTCGTTTCATACCAAGTCGCCGTCAAACCAGTAATAATCCAGATCGCAGGGGCGGTTCGCGAACCGCCCCCGCAGGGGTTGCTGTCATAATGTCAGAATGCTCTTTTTGACCACAAGCCGGTATACCTAATCGTGCAATCGCGTATTGAGAGAGGATCTGCGAATTTACCGGCATGGAGGCAGGTTGTCCGGCCCCGGGATAACGTTCTGGTGAAAGGCATGAGGCGCTTTATCATTCCGACGCTCCTGGCCGGGACCGTGATCCTGGCCGGTCTCGGGGTGGGCCCCGGCCCCGCCCGGGCCCTGGATAGTTTCGAGGACGTCCGGCAGGCCATGGTGGCCCGGCAGCTGCAGCGCCGGGACATCACCGACCCCCGAGTGTTGGTTGCCATGGGCACGGTGCCCCGGCAGCGCTTCGTGCCCGGGGCCTTGGCCTCCCGGGCCTACGGCGATTACCCCCTGCCCATCGGGGAGGGCCAGACTATCTCCCAGCCCTATATTGTGGCCCTGATGACCCAGTGGGCCGAGGTGCACCCGGGAGATAAAGTGTTGGAGGTGGGGACGGGTTCGGGATACCAGGCCGCGATCCTGGCGGAACTGAGCGAGCACGTCTTTAGCATTGAAGTCCTGCCGGAATTGGCCCGCCAGGCCGCGGCGCGTCTCAAGGACCTGGGCTACGGCCGGATCCGGGTCAGGAGCGGCGACGGCTACCAGGGCTGGCCTGAGGCAGCCCCATTTGACGCCATCCTGGTAACCGCAGCCGCGCCCCGGGTGCCCCCGGCCCTCACGGCGCAGCTTCGAGAGGGGGGCCGCCTGGTGATCCCCCTGGGGCCTCCCAGCGGGGCCCAAACCCTGAGGCGTTATCGGAAGGTACAGGGAAAACTGGTGGAAGAGGCCTCCCTGGCGGTGCGCTTTGTGCCCCTGGTGCGCCCTCCGGCATTGAAGGCGCCCCCCGGAGCGGACCCGCCAGCGGCGCCGGAGCCGGGCCCGGTTCCCGGCGCCCCGAGGCCCTGAGGCCTTGCTGCCCAGGCGCCCCGGTTTCTGAAATCTCCCCGCCAGCTGCGTGAAGAAGGCCATGATGCCGGCCACCACGGCATCGATGTCAAAGGCCGGGCGGTTCCTGGGGATGGGGGAGGCTCGCGAAGTGGACGGTGAGCGAAACCGAAATAACCTGGTTACCTGAGGAGCCGCGAGCAGTTATTGCTTCTTTAAATTTTGAGCAACTACCGCCTTGAGGTTTGCCGCCACAATTTCCGCCACCCGCATGGAGCCTTTCTCAGTATAATGCACCACATCGTACATACTGTCCTTCTCCTGCGGAATTTCGTTGGCCAGGTCAATCAACATGACGCCGTTTTCTCTGGCTTTTTTCCGGATTGAGTCATTGAACATGTCGAAAAGTTCTCTGAATTGCTGGTATTTGATCCCAACTCTCTCCTGTTGCTTGAAGCTGTCGGCAATGACTTTGTCCGGGACCGGCTTCAGACGGCTGGCCATGGTCATCAATACCGGGGTTATCTTCCTGGCTTGGCAGCAAAAGATAAAGGTTTGCAGATTCATTTCAAACTGATCAGCCAGTTCGGCTTTATCAATTACCAACTTTTTCCCTCTGGCCCCGGCAAATTCATCACCGGTAGAAGATGGGCCGGAGCTTTGCTTACCTCTAAAGAACGATCTTACATTATAGCTAAAATTGCGCATGGCTGCCGCAAGGTTAGGTATGTAACGGTCTCTTAATGTCTTGATGCAGTTTGAGAGAATCTCTTTATTAATGTCGATGATGATTGACCGGGACGAGTTTTTGTTCCAATAAGATTTTTCGTAAAGCAGTATTACCAAATCATTAATGTTATGCATCATTACGACAATTTGCGGTTTAACGGGGAGAACTTTGTTCAAAAAGACATCCAGGGAATGCAGGCTATGGTTGCCGCTTCTGGCGGCATTATAAGAATTTATTTTTAAGCCAAGCTCTTTCTCCAGCAGTGCTCCGGACAGGAAAGGGAATCGATGCTCTTCGTCCACATAGCGGCATTCGGTAGTGGATGCCCCTAAAAAAGCCAGGGATATATCCGGATTCTCATACTTCTTCGAGGGCATGATGAAGCCGTTTTTATCGATCCTCAATAAATAATTCTTTTTCACCAGACTGTCGTAATATTGCTCTTTTTTCCCCGCGGCAAAATATTCGGTCATGGTGGGGCGATATTCCCGCAACCTGATGGCCCGGTTGGGAAGGGCGTAATTAAAGCCAACCCCTTTGTTCCGGTGCGCCAAAATCTTTTCCGTGGCATAACCCGAAACGAGAATGAAGATGATCAGCAGGCAAGAGAAGGTTTTTTTGGGATTCTTCTCAAACCAGTTGGTTTTATTGTCAGTTTTCATCAATTGTCCAGATTTTATGCGGATACTGTGATGGAGAAGGTTGGGACAACCTTAGCCTTGGCAAAATGGTTTCGGGGGGCAGGTCAATATCACTGGAGCCGGCACGGAGGGTCGCCCCCCGGGCCTGCTGATTACGAATCAAAACCTCTGAGCTTCCCAACCTCCTCAATTTATTGGAAGCTGTTGATTTCACTATCTTACTCTTTTGCAACTCTTTTCCTATTTTGGTAGGTTTTCGATTGTTTGGGAACCATTTTAACACACGGATTCACCCACAGTAAAGCGGCGTTTCGAATCGTTGAGGGTCAGGGATAGAAAATATTGCGGCCTTTTCAGGTGCTTAGGTATATGTGGATTGAGAGAAAAAGTTCTGTATCATCTGGAGGCAACCAATCAAGGCCAGCAGACCGATGAGATGAGGAGGAGATATTCCGCCCATCCGGGATAAAACTGCCCGAGGGTGGGAAAACCGGAGGCGAAGCGCACCTCGAAGTCGGGAAAACTCCCACGATCCTGAACCGGAGCGGG
Organism: uncultured delta proteobacterium; assembly: GCA_963841475.1. Classification (GTDB taxonomy): domain Bacteria; phylum Desulfobacterota; class Desulfobaccia; order Desulfobaccales; family 0-14-0-80-60-11; genus 0-14-0-80-60-11. Next base: position 283,189 of record CAWJCT010000004.1, on the reverse strand, counting down.
TTTCGAGGCACGACAACGACTCCGGCTGCCGATGAGGTAGAGTTCCTGGTTCTCATTGCCTCTTAGCGGTGATTTGTTCCCGTTCGGAGCGTCAGGCGGTAAATCCTCCGTCGATACTCAGACTGGCTCCGGTCACGTAGGCTGCCTCGGGGCCGGCCAGATAAGCCACCAGCGAGGCGATTTCGTCGCCGGTGCCGTAGCGGGGCAAGCGCCATCACCTTATCCAGCAACAGCTTGGCGAAATCGCTGGTGGCGGGGTTCATATCGGTATCCACCGGACCGGGGTGAACGTTGTTAATCGTGATGGACCGGGGACCGAGGTCCCGGGCCAGCCCTTTGACCAGCCCCACCAGGGCCGCCTTGCTCATGGCGTAAACGCTCTGACCCGGGAGTGGCACGCGTTCGGCGTTGCAACTGGCGATGTTAATAATGCGCCCGCCCGCCTGCATGTGCTTCACCGCGGCCTGAGTGGCGACGAACACGGCGCGTACGTTCACCGCCAGGGTGCGATCCAGATCTTCGAGGCGAAAGTCGTCGATGGGCCCCATGATGGCGATGCCGGCGTTGTTGACCAGGATGTCGATGCCGCCCAGTTCCTTGACCGTCCGCTCCACCGCGGCCACCACGGCCCCGGCATCGGCGCTGTCGGCCTGGATCGCCAGCGCCTTGACGCCCAACGCCGCCGCGGCTTTTACCGTTTCGTTGGCCCGGGCCGGATTGCTGACATAGGTCAGCGCCACCTCGGCACCATCACGAGCCAGACGTTTGACAATGGCCGCGCCGATGCCGCGGCTGCCGCCGGTGACCAAGGCGACTTTGCCGTTGAGTTTCTTCGGCATGGTTTAACTCTCCTTTGGGTTGTTTGTGCCTGATGAATGCGAGATATATCTCCGCGACGACGGAATGAGGCCGTCTCTGGGGATAGTGCCATCGAACCGCAGACGCCATGAGCGACTGGTCTACCGCTTGACGTTCTGGCGGAGGAAGTTCCGCATCAGGCCGGCGATGATGTCGCCGTCCTCTTCAAGCGCGAAATGTCCGGTATCGAGAAGGTGAAACTCCAGGTTTTTCAGGTCCCGCTTGTATGGTTCAGCGCCGGCCGCGGGGAAGATCGGATCGTTCTTGCCCCAAACGATGAGCGTCGGCGGCTGATGCTGGCGAAAATAGGCCTGCCACTTCGGGTAGAGTGGCGAGTTGCTGCCGTAGCTATAGAACAGAGCGAGCTGGATCTCGGCGTTCCCCGGTCGGTCGAGCCGCGGCTGGTCAATGTTCCAGTTGTCGGGACTGATCGCCTCCTGGTCCCGGACGCCCGCGGTGTATTGCCAGATGGTGGCTTCGCGGGTGAAAAAGGCCCGTAGCGGGGTCTCGCGCTCTGCTGTCTTCTCTTGCCAGTAAGCCTTGAGCGGTTTCCAAAAGTCGTTGTCGAGGCCCTCATCGTAGGCGTTGCCGTTTTGCACCACAAGCGCCTGCAGGCGCTCCGGGTGCAGTGTGGCCAGGCGATAGCCGACAGGGGCGCCGTAGTCCTGAACATACAGCGTGTACTTCTTTAGCCCGACCTGCTCGGTGAACTTCCCGATCACGGCGGCCAGATGGTCGAAGGTGTACTCGAACTGGTCCACGGTCGGCATCGAGCTGTCCCCGAAGCCGGGGTAGTCCGGCGCGACCAGATGAAACTCGTCGGCCAGGGCCGGGATCAGGTTACGGAACATGTGCGAACTGGTCGGAAAACCGTGGAGCAGAAGCACGACGGGGGCGTCCTGGGGCCCCGCCTCGCGGTAGAAAATGTCCAGGCCGTCGATCTTCACGGTCCGGTAGGCCACTTTGGCTGCTGTCGGCTTCCTTGACGAGGAATCGGTCTTTGGCGTCATCTTTGCGATCTCCTTCATTCACCCCGGAAGAGAGGTGGTTGGTTGAGGTGCCGCCTGCAAGACGATCTTGCCCCGCAAGCCCCCCCGCACTGCCAGTTCATAAGCTTGACGCGCCTGGGCCAGGGGAAATTCGGCCGCGACAATGGACCTGATCTCTTTGGCCTCGAGCCGCAGCGCGATTTCCCTCAGCTGCGTCCCATCTGCCCGGACCATGAGGAAGGTGTCCCGGTCGGCCTGGTCAGCAGCCTTCACCGTGTGATGAGATATGGACACCAGTTTCCCCCCGGGCTTTACCACCGCCCAAGACCGCCTCAAGGTCTCGCCGCCCACGGTATCAAAGACCACATCCACATTTTGCACCACGTCTTCAAAGCGTTGGGCCCGATAATCGATGACCTCAATGGCGCCCAACCGGCGCACAAAATCCAGGTTGCCGGCCGAGGCCGTGCCAATCACCCGAGCTCCCCGCCAGTGCGCCAGCTGCACCGCGAAAATCCCCACTCCTCCGGCGGCCCCGTGGATCAGGACCCGCTGCCCCGGGGCCAATCCCCCCTGTTCGAACAGCCCCTGCCAGGCCGTCAGGGCTGAGATGGGCGCTACTGCCGCCTCCGCATGGCTCAGGGACCGGGGTTTGGGGGCCAGGGCCTCGGGCCTGGCCAGGCAGTATTCCGCCTGGGCCCCATCATTGAACCAGTCGTTTAAGCCAAAAACCGCCTCCCCCGGGGCAAAATCAGTCACCCCGGGGCCAATAGCCGCCAGGACTCCCGAGAACTCGTGGCCGAGGATACGGGGAAAGGGACGGGCCGCACCGGTAGGGGTGCGCCAGGTGGGGTCCCAGGCAAACTCCGTGGGAGTGATGGCGGCGGCGTGGACCCGGACCAGGACCTCTCCCGCCTGGGGCTGGGGCTGGGGGGCATCCTCATACACCAGGGTTTCGGGACCGCCAGAGGCAGTCAAACGCACGGCCTTCATCAGTGGTTCACCAGCCGGATATCCCGGCGGGCAAGGTAGAATCGAGGTGGCGACTCATGACGGGCATCCTGTTATACCGGGTCATCTCTAAAGCTATCTTCCTAAAACTGCTTTTAAAGGTCATTGCCGCGGCGTAGTTTTCCCGGAATGACCTGGCGACATCCGTCAGATAGCGGCCATGAGCAGGGCCTCGACCTTGGCGTCCAGATCCTGGGCGACTTTCATAGCCGCCGCACTGCCATAGGGGGACAGCAAGCTGGCCATTCTGTCATAGGACAGGTGCACTCCATCCCCCCGCACATCGATGAGAATGGTCACCGGGGCGTACGAGTCGGCGTCCGGTAGCGGCTCGAGCATCTGTTTCATGATAAGCGGGTTGCCGATTAAGAGACGCAGGCTCTGCGGCGCTTTGTCGCCCTGCTCCTTGCGCACGATCTCGCCTAAGTCAAAGCGGACGAATTCCATAAAACCCGACGCGCCAACGAGTGGGGCATCAGCCAATATCCATTGTCCAACATACTGAGACCGCTGTGACATAATCCGCAATACTCGACCTTGATCTCAACCTGGTTTCCTCCCAGGGGGCCGGGATCAAATGCGAAGGGCTTCAGCGTTCCCCCCGGTTCGGTTGCAGCGTATCCCTTTATCATGAACCATCGCCTTTTCCCGAGATGGACCGTTGATCCCCCGGGCTTGCCTGGCCGGCTCAATCTGCCCATCCCGGGCTCTGGTTTGCTCCGGTAATGCTGCGTCAATGGGCCACTACGCGAAGCGGATCACGAACTTCTTCCCGGAGGCCCCTGCAATGACTTCCTGGTAGGCGCTCAGAGCCTCATCGAGAGAAACTGCCTCCACGGCTGGAGGAGAAAAGATGCCTGCCTGGAAACCTGGGAGCAGTGCCTTCAAGATTTCCGCCGCTTCACCGGGGGATAGCTTCAAGGTATCCACCCCCAGAAGACAGGCTTCCTTGTGGTAAAAGTCCACGAGGTTGAAGCTCACGCGAGGATTCCCGGCCGAGGCGATGGCGACCTGTCGGCCCCGTTCCGCGAGGGACTCCAGACACGCCTCAAACAGCGGCCCCCCAACGGCATCCAGGATGAGGTCGGCCCCCCTGCCTCCGGTCAAACCCTTGACCGATTCCGGCAGAGGACGCGATTCGAGGTCGATCCATTCCACCATGGCAAGATCGTCTCGCCTACCGAGATCTCGACCCGACCTCACGGTGCCCAGCACCCGGGCCCCTTTCCAGGCCGCAACTCTGGCCGCCGCCGACCCCACGGACCCCGTGGTCCCGGTGATCAGGACGGTTTCTCCGGGCTTTACCGCACCCGTTCGAACGATGCCGGCGAAGGCGGTGAAATACCCCAGGGCAATAGCCGCAGCCTGCTCGTAGCTAAGATGCGGCGGCATTTCCACGAGTCCCTCGACGGGAACCGCCACAAATTCGGCATGGCTGCCATCCCTGCCAAAACCGATATCCCCTCCGGTTCCGAAGACCGGCTTGCCTTCCCAGGCGGAATCCCCGGAGACCACCCGACCGGCAAAGTCACGCCCGGGAATCCGCGGGGTTTTGGTTGCCGGCATTTTGCCAAGAACGTTCTTCGCATCGCTGGGATTGATGGCCGCGGCCACGACCTTGACCAGGACCTCGCCAGCCTGGGGAACCGGCCTGGGCAGCTTTTCGACGTGCAGATTGTCCAAAGAGCCGGTGTTTCGGAAAAAGAGACCTCTCACCATTGCCTCCGATCTAAGGTTATGGGCTACTTCCTGTCAGTGGATGCTCATCGGACCCGCTGCCACAAAATTTCTTGATTGGTCCTATCCAGCGGCTTAAGGGACATGAGATCTCCGTCGAACCGGTATCTTCTTTCGAGAATTGCAGGGTGATAGCCGGGAAAGAGTTGCCCTTCGACAAAATGACGGACCACCTGCTTTTCGCGGTCGATCTCATAGCGGCCAAAGTAAGCCAAATAGTCTTGCTTCAGGCGCGAAGGATCTTTGACCTCGGCTCTGGATTTCCTGCATATCTGCACCGTCATGACGCCCGTGTCGCTGTAGTGGATGTAGCCAAGAGCATCTTCGCCAAAGGGGTAATTCTTTTTCCCATCCGCATCGGTGATTATGGAGTGGACCAATCGCCAGGTGCCGACGATCAATTGGGCGATATCTTCCACGATGGCTCTCCTAGGCGGGAATAGGGGCTTTGGGCAGCTTCGAGACCCCAGCCATGAGAGGAAAATCGTAGGTGAGCCGGAAGTGGTCCCCTTCTTTCTGGAAATCCCCCACCATGTTCTCACTCGCCGTAAACACGACATCATTCTCGATGCGCGTGTCCCCTCTCACAAAGATCTGGGTGACGAGCGTCTCATAACCCGGGGCCGACACGATAAAGTGGATGTGCGCCGGCCGGTAAGGCGATCTTTTGGCAGCCGACAAGAGCTCCCCGACGGGGCCGTCAGTAGGGGCCGGGTAGGCGGTGGGCATAAGCGCCATCACCTCAAAGGTGCCATGTTCATCGGACTTGAAACGGCCTCGCAGATTGTAGTCAGGTTGCTTCTCATCCTGGTTTTCATAAAATCCATTGGTCGCTGCCTGCCAGGTATCGAGGATGCGCCCCCTTGATCGGGGTTTTATTCTGAAAGTCATAAACCTTTCCGGAGATCCGGACGCGCACCCCGGCAGTATCATCACTGGCGATGGAAGCTCCCCTGTCGCGAAAAGGGGCGTTGGCGCGCAAGAATGGCCCCACCAGGGCATAACCCACGGGCTGGCCCGGCTTCTCGTGATTGAGCGTTTCTATTAGTTGACTCACGCCGATGACGTCCCCAAATAAGAGGAATTCATTTCTTTCCAGGCCGGTTATCGCCGCCATCCTGCGCATATAGTCCCAGGCAAACTCCCATTCCTCGTCCGTCGGCTTCATCTCAATGACGCAGGCGTGCAGGTGCTTGATCAGGACCGCCACGATAAACTTCAGCCTCGGGTCCTCAATCATGTGCGTAGGCCTTAAGCACTTTTTCCGTAAAACCCTCATCCGTTCCTGCCGGGTTGTCCATACGTAGCTCCTCTTTTGCCGGACAGGCCGGCGTCTGTTCCGGTGAGGTCAGTTGAGCTCTAAAAGGCGAAACAATCGCAGCCCAAGGACCATAGCCCGGACTCGCTCAGCACCCATTTGTGCGCTTTCTCCCCAGGGGCGTGAGCGTGGCCGCATTGTTGCTGACAGGCCTGTGCCATACCCTGGGGCGCGTAGCCGCCGTGAGGTTTTAACCGGCGACCAGTCGGGACTGACCGGCAGCGGCGGCGGGCCCAAGGGCTCGAACTCGCCGGCGGCTGAAGACCACCCGGCCGCCCGACGATGGTCAGTACCGATTCGAGGTGTTTGATCTGCTCTGCCGGGATCGAGAAGTAGTCGGCGGAGAGCACGCTGAGATCGGCTAATTGTCCCGGCACGAGCGCACCTTTCTTGCCCTCCTCGGTAGAGAACCAACTGCTCCCGACCGTGTAGAGACGGAGCGCCTCCATGCGGTCGAGGCGGTTGCCCTCCGGGTAGAGCGTCGTGCCCCCGACGGTCTTGCCGGTGATCAGCCAGTAAAGTGAGACAAACGGGTTGTAGCTTGAGACTCGGGTTGCGTCCGTGCCCGCGCCCACGGGGACGCCCAACTCGAGCATCCGCCTGATGGGCGGGGTGCGCTGGGCCTGTTTGGCGCCGTACCGATCCACGAAATATTCGCCCTGGAACGCCATCCGGTCTTGCACCGCGATGCCGCCGCCAAGCGCCTTGATGCGCTCGATGTTGCGGTCGGAAATGGTTTCGCAATGGTCAAAGAACCAATGCAGGCCGTCGAAGGGAACTTCACGATTCACTTCTTCATAGATTTTTAGGGCGCGGCTGATGGTCTCGTCGTAGGTGGCGTGCAGGCGGAACGGCCAACGATTTTCCACCAGGTGATGGATAACCGCCTTGAGTTCGCTCTCCATCACGACGGGCATTTCCGGGCATGGCCAGAGGAAATCTTCGAAATCGGCCGCCGAGAAGACCAGCATCTCGCCCCCGCCGTTCACCCGGTAGAAGTCGTCGCCTTCACCAGGCCGCGTCATCCCCGTCCATCTCTGGAAGTCTGCCAACTCCTCCTTGGGCTTCTGGGTGAACAGATTATAGGCAAAACGGACCGTCAACTCGCCGCGCCGGTGCAATTCATTGATGACTCCGTAATCATCCGGGTAGTTCTGAAAACCGCCGCCGGCGTCGATGACGCTGGTGATGCCGAAGCGGTTGAGTTCGCGCATAAACTGGCGCGTCGAGTTCATCTGGTCGGCGTGAGAGAGCTTCGGTCCCTTGGCCAGCGTGGCATAGAGAATCATGGCGTTCGGGCGGGCGATGAGCAGCCCCGTCGGGTTCCCTTGCTTATCTCGCTGAATCTCCCCGCCGAGCGGGTCGGGCGTGTCTTTGGTGTACCCGACGGCCCGCAGGGCCGCGCGGTTCAACCAGGCCCGGTCATACAGGTGCAGAACGAACACCGGGGTGTCGGGCGCAGCGGCGTTGATCTCCTCCAGAGTCGGCATGCGGCGCTCGGCGAACTGGAACTCCGTCCAGCCGCCGATAACCCTGACCCACTGCGGCGGCGGCGTCCGCGCCGCTTGCTCCTTCAACAGGCGCAGCGCGTCTGCCAGCGACGGTACCCCATCCCAGCGCAGCTCCATGTTGTAGTTAAGCCCCCCGCGGATCGGATGCATGTGCGAATCGTTGAGTCCGGGGATAACCGTCCGGCCCTTCCCATCAATCACGGTCGTTGCCGGACCGCGCTGCCGCAGAATTTCGTCATTGGTACCGGCGGCACTGATCTTGTCGTCCGTGATGGCGATGGCTTCGACGAACGACGGAACGCTATTCGTGGCGATCTTGGCGTTATGAATTATGGTTTCGGCCGGCATATGGGCCTCCTGTCTAGATTGAACGGCTTTTGGAAACGGTAGAGGCCATCCTCTCCCCAAGGCGTTATTTGTGCGCCGGCCCGGGGCGCGGAATGACGTATTCGGGGAACTTCGTCGCCGGCGCGCCGTGCACCATGGTGTAAGCGTACTCCACGCCCATGCCGTATGCCCCAAAATGGCTCTTGACGATGTCCATGACCGCATCATACGTATCGCGCTCGGCCCAATCGCGCTGCCACTCGAGCATCACGGAGAGCACCGTGACCGGCTTCGCCCCCGCCTGGATCATGCGCTTCATGGCGTTGTCGTGAGCAAGCTGGCTGACATCACCGCAACAGTCTTCAACAACGTAGACTTCGTAGCCGTCGTGAATGGCCTGCACCGTGGGCAGCGCCACACAGGTTTCCGTCCACAGTCCCGCCAACACGATCTTTTTCCGGCCGGTCTTCTCGATCGCGGCAACGAAATTCTTGTCGTCCCAAGAGTTCATGGAAGAACGTTCAATGGGCGTCTGCGCCGGGAAAATAGCCTGGACCTGCGGCCAGAGATTGCCGCTGAAACTCTTGGTTTCCACCGTGCTGAGGACCACGGGCACCTTAAAAACCCTGGCGGCTTTGGCCAGGGCCACGTTGTTGTTGATGATCGTTTGACGGTCAAAATTGGCCACGCCAAAGAGCATCTGGGGTTGGAGATCGATAATCGCGACCACGCAGTTGTCCGGGGTCAGCAGCCCTTTCTCGCTCCTCTTGGCGCGACCACTGGTTTGAGACATGACTTCCTCCTTCTTGAAGTTAGTTGACTAAAATGGTTCACTAGCCTAAGCCGTACCTGGGTTCGTGGATGGCTATGATTTTGAGTTTGAAAATTTCTGTTGCGACCGAGATACGTGAAAGCCTGGGTTCTCCAAGTCTGTTGGCCCGGTTCTGGTAGTGGAAACCGAGGGATCGTGTAGCCTTCGAGGAAAAATTTATCGGCGAATGCCTATAAAGTAGTTGCTAATATCTCCATGTCAAGAAAACCCGGAGCTCGTGGGAAGACCCGGAAAATCCGCTGCCCTGAGAAATGAGTCGGATGCCGACTAATGTAATGGATCTTGAACTTAGTGGAAGTAGCGAAAAGCGGTGGATATGAGCCGCATAGTGAAAGAGGTCTGCCTGGTCAGGTCGTGACAATCATGGGCCATCGGCCACCGGCATACATTCCGGCTGGAACCCTCCTCCGGGTTACCTGTATACGTAGCGCCCTGACACCAGCTTCAAAACCCTCGAAGACCGATTATTTTTGTTCCGGGAACCCCGGCAGAAAAGCCCCCAGGATGGGAGCCAGGCCCAATATTTCCCGGGCAAAACTGTCCGGGGTAGATGGACTCCCTCGGTTAGGATAAGAAGAGTCTCTTGGAACCGGCGGTTGGATGGATGATCTTGGGGCGTCTTTCCAGAGGGTTACAACTTTTGAGGGTACCTCAAGAATTTCTGGCGGGTTCGAAAGGTTAGCTCTCAAAGGAATAGAACAACAATTTTTCGGACATGGAGTAGTGGAGATATAATAGTATCAATTATCTTGATCGTCTGCGCCGTTGGCCCGGACCCGATCGGCAAAGCCCCCGTGGTGGCCAAGGTACAGACGACCTTCGGACCAGATAGGGGGTTTGTCGTCGAACCTGAACCAGGTTTGGTTTTTGAGTCCGAGTCCCTCCCGGCCCACGATATGGTTACACTGGGTTGGCTTTTGTGGAATCGGGAGCGGGCTACTCCTTCATCGCATCTATCCTGGTATAGGCGGTCTCGGCCGGATCGTGAATAAGCACCGGCTCCCAGACGTCCAGGGCCTCATCCGCCACTAGTCCTATTTATCTGAGCAGCCTGACACCATTTGATTTCTCCCGACTTCGCTTTCAAAATAACTTCCTGTATCTTCTTGCCCGCTCTGCTGCGGACAGCGCGATCAGTCTTCGACATGCCATTCCTTTTCGCCTCCGTTGGATGACATCTTTAAACCTGACCGGCCACCTATGCAGAGGAAGCGCACATTTCATTTGCCTTTGGATGCGGACACTACTACATTATAATTTGAACTTTTGTTCTTGCCCGAAAAGCCCCACGGTTCTGCAACGGAACCAGAGGTATTTCGGGGCGAAGTTCGCCAACGCCTGGAAGGAGGTTCACTATGACAGACGAAGTTGCTCACGAGACACGCCTTGAGCGGATTCTTGGCGTTCCGTTGGCGGAGGACGCGCTACGGCAGTGGCCTCAGAGTGGCGAGCTCATCCGCGGAAGAGCTCGCATCGGTGAGGTAGAGTCCCACTTCGTTGGGCTAAGGCTCGGGGTAGGGAGAAGGCTCGCCTGCGGCGACACCCTAGTCGTCGAATGGACTATTGATTACGGGGACGGACGGCTTTACCGGAACGTCACGATAGCCGAGCTCCGCGACGGAAAGGCGATCCGTGTGACGGACTACTGGGGCGAGCCGTTCACTCAACCAGCATGGAGAGAGAGGCTGGCCGAGCGCCTGGACATGACATCCACGGGCGCTTGGCCATCGGCAGATGCCCTCGTCGGCGATTGAGCGCCCAAGACGTCGTTCCGCCGGATCGCTTATGCTCCCGGTGAACTTTGCGCTATCTGTCGGCGTAACCCAGTTGATCGTTCATCGCATGCCGCAAGGCGACGCACTGATTTACATTGGGGGCCATCATTTCCGGAGGCAAAGATGGTCTACGAAGGCCGGATAGATTCCATGCCCAAACGCAACAGCGCGAACCGATGGGCGGGACTTCGCTCTGTCCGGCACGCCTGTCACCGACGCATAGGTGCCACCGTCTTTGACCTTGTTCAACAGTATCTCGGAAGTCGTGCCACGGACGATATTAGCGACCACATCAACTGGCGCAAGAGCGCCAAAAGCAGCGTCGTCGTCCAACGCCACGACCTGGTCCGCCTTCAGACCTTTGGCCTCGGCCAGTCGGCTCTTTCGCACTCCCGCGATCACTCTCGCTCCCTTGTCTTTCGCTGTGAATACGGCCGCGCGGCCGATACTGCCGACTGCTCCGGAAACCAGGACCGTCTGCCCCGACTGGATTCCGCTGGCAACCGAGATCAGCTGGTTTCCAGTGATCGTGACGAGCGGCAGCGCACTCGCCTCAACCAGGTCAAGACCACTCGGGACCTTTGCCAGAAGGTTTGCCTTGACAACACAAAGCTCGGCGTAGGTATGGAACGCCCACGCGAAAACCCTGTCGCCGACGGAGAATTGCTCAACTCCTGGTCCGAGCTTGAGAACCGTCCCGGAGACATCCCAACCGATGATCCACGGAAACTGGACTGGTAAAAAGTCTTTGCTCGCGCCGGAGCGTAGAAGCAGGTCAATCGGGTTGATGCTGGCCGCGGCGACTTTTACGAGAACGCCGCCCGAGGACCTCGCCGGGACCTACAAAATGACACGACGCTGGTGTGAGAGGCGCCGTCGGGACGCCATCTCCATGCGGTCGGAGAGAGATCTTCTCCTCGGCCCCTCCTGGCCCACGAATTCGACCTGAAGGGGCAAGCGGTACAAGCTGTGCACCTGTGCTCGAACAAATACTTACAGCGGGTTGCGCTGTCGGGAGTTGGCATAGGGAATCAGCTTTTTGCCATGGCTGAGGATGCCAAGGACGGGCGCTGTGTTAGTAGGTAAGGAAAGCTTTGGTATTTGTTAGGTAGTATAGGTTTGTGGACGAGAGGAGCCACAATTCATACGAAGCGAGCTGCGTTTGAAGGTGCTCGGAATGAGGAGCAGATGAAATATGATGCCATCATCATTGGCTCGGGGCAAGCTGGGAATCCGCTTTCGCATCAACTGGCTGACCTCGGTTGGACCGTAGCCCTGATCGAGAAAAGCCACCTCGGCGGCACCTGCATTAACACGGGGTGTACGCCGACGAAAACCATGGTCCATAGAGCGCAGGTGGCTCACTATGCACGCCACGCCGCACGATGGGGCGTTCAATCTGGACAGGTTAGCGTCGACTTGGCCAGGATTGTCTCGCAGAAAGATCAAATCGTCCAGAGCTTTCGTGACGGCCAACAGAGACAAGTTGATCGGCGTCCGAACTTGCGTCTCTATCGCGGACAGGCCCGATTCGTGGGCCCCCACCAAATCAAAGTGGGAGAGCATTTGCTGGAGAGTGAAAAAATCTTCATCGACACTGGCGCTCGTCCCCTTATTCCAAGCATTCCGGGCTTGGATACGGTCGACTACTTGACCAACGAAGGTATTATGGAATTAACCCAACTCCCAGTCCACTTGATTATTCTTGGGGGCGGTTACGTCGGGTTGGAGTTTGGCCAGATGTTCCACCGTTTCGGCAGCCGGGTTACGATAATCCACCACAGTGAACAGATCCTCCCGCGGGAAGATCCGGAGGTTGCAGCTGAGCTACAGAAAGCTCTTGCGGCGGAGGGAATAGACTTTTTGCTGAATACTCGTACAACAGCCGTGGAAAAGAAGGACGGCTCGATTATCCTTGCCGTAGAAGGAAGTCAAGGCCTATCCACTGTTACCGGATCGAACCTTCTCGTTGCCACCGGGCGCCTGCCGAACAGCGACGACCTGGGTGTTGATAAGGCGGGAATTGAAATTGACAAGAAGGGCTTTATCAAGGTCAATGGTCGCCTGGAGACGAATGTGCCCGGCATCTGGGCACTGGGCGACGTAAAGGGTGGACCTGCTTTTACCCATATCTCCTACAACGATTTCCAGATTGTTTACGGCAACCTGGTTGAAGGCCGGACGCTTTCCGTTGATAATCGTATTGTTCCTTATTGTGTGTTCACCGATCCCCAACTAGGCGGGGTCGGCATGACGGAAAAAGAAGCAAGAGCTAAAGGGTACAAGCTTAAGGTCGGCAAGATTCCGATGACCAGCGTGGCGCGAGCCCTCGAACGCGACGAGACTGCCGGGCTTATGAAGATTGTTGTGGATGCGATGAACGATCATATCCTCGGTGCATCCATTCTATCGTCGGAAGGGGGTGAACTGGTTCAGATCCTCGGTACACTTATGCTCTCCAACCAGCCTTACACACTCCTGAAGGGGGCGGTCTACATTCACCCGACTCTAGCCGAAGGATTCTTCTCGCTAATGGAGGACGTGAAGCCGGTGAACTAGAAGAGCAGTGTTGACCATTGGCTGAGAGCCACGAAAGCCAAGATTTATGGATATGTCTTCATCAGGACCAACCATGAAAGGACCCATGACGAACTTTGTCAAAAACCCAGAGATATGAATGTTGGGGGTGGAAACGCTGTTCAACGGCCGCTGACTTGGGCTCAGGCCGAAGGCACGAGCGCAAACAGGGCGAAAGGGGAAGGACGATGGAAGATCAAAATATCCGGGATGCGATTGACCGACACTGGACCGCGTCTGCAGCCGGAGATCTGGAAAAGGAACACGATATTTATCACGACAACGCCATATGCGACTACCCACAATCAGGCGAGCGCATCTGTGGACGTCGAAACATCCAGGAGCTCCGCGCTCATCATCCAGCCAAACCGTCCGGTTTTCAGGTTCGGCGCGTGCTGGGCAGGGGAGATCTCTGGATCACCGAGTACATAATCACTTATCAAGGGAAGCCGTCCTTCACGGTGAGTATCATGGAGTTCCGAGACGGCAAGGTGATGCATGAAACACAATATTTTGCAGATCCCTTTGAGTCGCCTGCCTGGCGCGCACGATGGGTCGAGCGCATGACGTGAGGATGTCGCCGCCGGATACGCGAAGCACCCGCCGTCTTCGTCGCGCGGAGCTGCCCATCGATACCGTAGAGATGGCCCGCTATCTCATCGGTAAGACCCTGGTCCATGACATCGCGGAAGGCCGGATCAGCGGGCGCATCGTCGAGACAGAGGCCTATGTCGTCGGCGATGCAGCCGGGCATGCTTTTCGCGGCCCAACACCGCGCAATCGCTCGCTGTATCTCGAACGAGGCCATGCCTACGTCTATTTGGCGTATGGTTCGTCGTATTTGATCAATGTCGCGAGCGAGCTGCCAGGGATCGGCGCCGCTGTACTTCTCGCGCGCACTCGAACCGCTCGAGGGGATCGAGTTGATGCAAGGTCACCGCGGCACGACGCAGTTGCTTGACCTCGCGAGAGGGCCGGGCCGGCTAGCGGCAGCGATGTCGATCGACGGGGGTAATGATGGCACAGACCTGTGCTCCGACAGATCGCTTTGGCTCGGCCAGGCAGTGCGGCAGACCGGACCGATCGCAGAAAGCGTGCGCATAGGCTTGACGCGCGAGGTTAAGCGGATGCTTCGCTTTTACGAGTCCGGCAATCCCTTCGTGAGCGGCCCGAAGCGGCTGCGTGTATAGAATCGTACCCTCTTTGGGCCAAATTGCCGGCACAGTTGCCCGTCAGGGGTAGCTCCGGTGGCTCAAAAAGCTTTCTCAAGGCCGCATCCCCACGGCTATCCATTCCTTCAGTTTCTGTATGTTTGGAGAGGATCACTGGGGTCAGGTCTTTCATTGTAGCGTTTCCAATGTCGGTTCTCGGCCTACCCCGACCGACGAATACCATTCGACTCATTTCGAAAGCACTACACGAAATTATGCCGTCTTGCGAGGACGTGCTGAGGGCTGTCGAGGAGGCTATACGGGCTCTGTCTGACAAGGGCCACCTCCTGGACCAGATCCTCGCACTGACGGGGAAGGACGCAGAGGAAAAAAGTGAACCCGCCGATGAAGCGAGCCACATGACTCTCCTCATGATGCAAGCAGGAGCGAACGTGTTCGGATCAGAGCAAGGATTTCTCGAGTGGCTGAGCTATCCGCTTCCTGCCCCTGAGGACAGGACGCCCTTGAGCCCCCTATCCCCACCGCCGGACTGCAGAAAGTCATCGACCTACTCGGAACCATGGAGCAGCGCGTACCGTCGTAGGGGCCCCTACTCGCCTTGAAAAGCACAAGAGCAATATGATCTTTCTGTCGAAAACGCTTTGTCCCGGAGGGGGACGGTGCTCTATTGCTCTTCTTAGTAGGCTTGATTCATCGTCCTTTGGGAATGAAGCCGGGGATACCGGTCTGTGTGACGGGATTAAATCTATACTCTGTCTTGATACCCTCACTTATTTCTTTCATGGCGGTTTCCGGAAGGGTGGCAACCTCGAAGTTTTCTTTAATGCGGCTCGGGGTCTTCGAGGTGGTCAGGAGGGCTGTACCCCGCTGGAGAGCCCAGGCGAGCAAAACCTGGGCCGGGGTTTGGGTGACTCTCTTGGCGATGCTGGTGATAACCGAGTCTTCCAGTAATTTTGGTTCGATGGCGTGGCCCAAGGGCGCAAAAGCCTGCATCACGATGTCATGCTTTTTGCAATAGGCTAGCAGATCCCATTGCGGTAGATATGGATGAGATTCGACCTGGACCACTGCAGGCTTGATTCTGGCTGCTTCGAAAATCTCCTGCAATTTTTCTAAACTGACATCGGAGAGGCCGATGGCCTTGCATCTACCCGTGTCCACCAGGCTCTCCATGGCCCTCCAGGTATCCAACAACGTCACTCCTTCATCATGAATGACCTTGCCATTTGCGTCTCTCGGGTCCTGCTCGTCTCCGGGTTTAAAGGCAAAGGGGGTATGAGTGCAATAGAGATCGGCGTAATCGAGTTGGAGTCTGCTGAGACTCGCCTCTAAGGCCGGCTTGACCCGTTCCGGACGGTGATTATTGTTCCAGAGCTTCGTGCCGATGAACACCTCCTCACGGCTGACTTTGCCAGATTGGAACATCTGCTGAAAAGCTTCGCCCACCGCGGTTTCATTACGATAACGTTCGGCACAGTCGAATTGACGAAATCCTACTTCTAAGGCGGCTATAACGGCATTTTTAGTGTCAGTGGGGTCGGGGATTAAGGTGCCGAAACCAAGGGCGGGGATGGCGGAGCCATTGTTAAGGGGTAACTTCGTGAAGCGAAGGTTATCTGAGGCTTGCATAGGTTTCTCCAATGTATAAAATTGTAGGATATAAGAGATTATCCCTGATTAATCGCCCACCTGCAGCCCGATCTTGCCCCGGGCATGCCCGGTCTGGTCCAGTTCATGGGCCCGGGCCGCTTCTGCCAGAGGTATGATCATCGTGTCCACCGGGTTTACCTTCCCCCCGTCGATAAGAGAAGCAATTTCGGCAAGTTGGGCGCTGTCAGGTTGAACCATGACCCCTTCACCCCGTGCCTGATGTTACCGGGCGGCTTCCGGGGAGGAAATGCCCAGGGTGGCCACGAGAATTCCCCCCTTTTTCAGAACCTGCCAGGATTGCCGCTGGGGATACCCCACAGCCCGGCCCAGAAGAGCGGCCCGTATATATCCGGAGATTTCAAGGAGATCGTTTCCTTACCCCCAGTGTCGCGCTAAGCCCCCAACTCAAACAGGACATAGCTGAACAAGACCACGGCCAGTCCGCCTATAACCACCGACGTGAAGCAAATTGCCGTCTTCTGTGGGCTGCTCATGGTTGCTTACCTCGAAAACATCTGGCCGCTAGAGAGCTTTCAGTCACCGGCATCAGCTTCGAGGGTGGGGTTGCGTCTGTCATAAATTCGCGTCCACCACGAGGCGGTCACGAACCTGGCCAGATTCAAGTCTGGCGCAGGCTCTTAATCATAGTTTCTTGCATATGCCCTTAGACGTAAGGACCCAAATCAGCATGTCAAGAGAACCCGCCCAGGCCGGGAAGGCAAGGGAAATCATTCATTTCCGGGTACACATGATTCCTGTTGATTCCTTGACAATAAAATATCCCTCCTTACCTTCCTTACGAAGGGAAGATTTTGTCTCCGATTAGCATCCAGGGTTTTCTAAAGAGCTTGCCTTCAGGGTAAGATCCTTGTTCATGGGCAGGGGTAACCTCACCACCAAAACACACTCATCTATCAGGAATTGCAGCATGGATACAGGAAGAGAACGCCGAGCCCTTTGCGGCATCTGCCCGGCCGGGTGCTGGATAGTCGTTACCTATGACCAGGAAGGCAAAATTGCCGCGGTGCGGGCCGATGAAAGCTCGCCCTTCGGGATCACCTGCAAGCTCGGGGTGCACTCTCCGGAGATCGTCTATTCCGAAAACCGCCTGGGCCATCCTCTGAAGCGCAAGGGTCCCAAAGGCACCTATGACTTTGAGCGCATCACCTGGGACGAGGCTTTCGAAGAGATAGTCACCCGCCTGACGTCAATCAAAGCAGCCCACGGGCCCGAAGCCGCGGCCATCTATACTGGGCGGGGCAGCTTTGAGCTGGCCATGTGCGATGTGTTTCAACCTCGGGGCGTGGCCGTGTCCTCGGCCTCCAGCCTGCTTTTCCCCTTCGGCTCGCCCAATACCATGGGCGTCGGCGCCCTGTGCTACGTCTCCATGGCCATGATCGCGCCGCACGTCACTATGGGCGGCATGTTCATCAACATGTTTTCAGACCTGGATCATGCCGAACTGATCGTGGTGTGGGGGGCCAACCCCGCCACGGACTGCCCGCCCCTGGATTATAAACGGATCATCGGCGCAGCCCAGCGGGGGGCTCAGGTGGTGGTGATCGATCCCAGGCGGACCATGACCGCTAAAATCGGCGGCGCCCAGTGGATTCCCCTCAGGCCGGGCACGGACGGCGCCCTGGCCCTGGCCTTATGCCAGGTCCTCATAGAGGAAGAGCTTTACGACGAGCCCTTCGTGCGGGAGTGGACCCACGGCTTTGCCGAATTCGCGCAGTATGTCCAGCACTATCGTCCGGAGGTCGTTGAACCCATAACCGGGGTGCCGGCCGACACGATCCGCACCCTGGCCCGGAGAATTGCCCAGGCCCACGGCGCCGCCCCGGTGATGTATTCGGGCCTGGAATACAGCGACAGCGGCGTCCAGGCCATCAGGGCCACCATGGTTCTGTGGGCACTGGCCGGCCAGTTGGACGTGCCGGGGGGCCGCGGCTTTGCCATGCGCCAAAATACCTTTCCCATCAACCGGGCGGGCTTGATTCCCAACCCTGACGTCAAAAAATCTCTGGGCCGCGACCGCTTCCCGGTTTACAGCCTGTACCGGGGCGAGTCCCACGCCAACGCCCTGCCCGACGCGGTGCTTAAGGGCCAGCCCTATCCCATCCGCTCCCTGACCATCCTCGGCGGCTCCCTGATTACCGCCTGGCCTCAACCCGAGGTTTGGCGGCAAACCCTGGCAGGCCTTGATTTTCTGACCTGCATCGACGTCAATCTCACCGCGGATTGTGCCTATGCTGACCTGGTGCTTCCGGCCGCCACCTGGTATGAGATTGAGTCCTACATGACCTATGGCCCCATTTTTCGGATCAGGGAGCGGGTCATCGAGCCGGTGGGCGAGGCCAGGAACGCCTTTTTCATCTTTGCCGAACTGGCCTCCCGCTTGGGGTACGGCCACCTCTACCCCCAGAATGCAGACGAGTTGTTGCGCCATGTCTTGAAGGGCTCGCCCTTTACCCTGGAAGAAGTGCGCGCCGCGGGCGGCCAGGTCCAGGTGGACCCCGCCATTATGCAATATAAGAAGTGGGAAAAGGGGCAATTGCGGGGCGACGGCCAGCCCGGCTTCGACACCCCCACGGGCAAGTTTGAAATTGCCTCCACCATCCTGGCAGAGCACGGCTATGACCCCTTGCCGGTTTACACCGAACCCCTGGAAAGTCCTCTTTCTCAGCCGGAACTGGCGCAAAAATTCCCCCTGGTCTTCAACTCCGGCGCCCGGGTTACCACCGATTTCCGTTCCCAATTCCACGGCATTCCAGGGCTGGCGAAAGATCGCCCCGAACCTACCGTGATGCTGCATACCGAGGATGCCCGGGCCAGGTCCATCAAGCACGGGGACCTGGTTGCCGTCAAGAGTCCCCGGGGACAGGTGCGGCTGCGGGCCATTGTCACTGACGACATTGTTCAGGGCGCCATCGAAGCCAACATGGGGGGCGGCGGCCCCCTGGGACCGAAGGCTTGGCAGGACTGCAACATCAACGACCTGACCGACCTCCGGTATGATCCCATTTCCGGGTTTCCCATCTATAAGGCCCTGTTGTGCGAGGTAGAGCGGGTTCCTGATTCTCAGGATACCGTGGCCCTCGACACCGGCGAAGTGGCCCCGGTCTCCCTGGCTGCCGTGGCCGCGCCGCTCCCCGTCACAGAACGGATCTACCTGGACCACAACGCCACCACCCCGGTTCATCCGGAGGTGCGACAGGCTATGGTCCGGCTTCTGGAGAGTCACTGCGGCAATCCTTCCGCCATTTACCGGGAGGGCCGGGAGGCCAAGTCGGCCATGGAGGACGCCCGCCGCAAGCTGGCCAATCTCCTGGGCGCCACGGCTCGCCGCCTCATCTTCACCGGCGGCGGCAGCGAAGCCAACAACTTGGTCCTCAAAAGCGTGGCCTGGTCTAACCGCAACACCCGCCCCCACCTGATCACTTCGGCCATTGAACACCCTTCCGTCCTGAAGGTGTGTCAGTGGCTGGAACAACAAGGCTTTTCGGTCACCTACCTGCCGGTGGACGAATATGGCCGGGTACGCCCGGCTGACCTGGAGCAGGCTCTGCGCTCCGACACCTGCCTGGTGAGCATCATGTTGGCCAACAACGAGACCGGCGCCATCCAGCCCATTACAGAACTTGCAGCCCTGGCCCACGCCCGGGGCGCGCTCTTTCACACCGACGGGGTGCAGGCCGTGGGCAAAATTCCGGTGGAGGCGGAGTCCCTGGGGGTGGACTTTTTCAGTCTCTCAGGCCACAAGTTCCATGGACCCAAAGGGATTGGGGCCTTATATGTGAGGAAGGGCCTTGATCTCGAACCCCTGGTGCACGGTGGCGGCCAGGAAGGGGGCCGGAGGGCCGGTACTGAAAACACTCCAGGCATCGTAGGCATAGGCGCCGCCGCAGAATTGGCTGAAAAACGGCTCAATCTCATGGCCACCCAGGTCAAAGGCCTGCGAGACGATCTGTGGGAGGGTATTGCCAGGATGTTCCCCGAGGCCAGGCTGAACGGGCATCCTACGGACCGGCTGCCCAACACCCTAAGCGTTTCCTTGCCTGGTATTCGGGGGGAATCCCTGGTCTTAGCTCTTGACCAGCAGGGAATGGCCCTCTCTTCCGGTTCGGCCTGCCGCTCCGGATCGCCTGCGCCCTCCCACGCGCTTTTGGCTATGGGGCTCACTGAAGAGGCGGCCCACTGCGCCATCCGTATTTCCCTGGGCCTGGACAACACCCCCGAACACATTGCCAGGACGCTGGCAGCTATGGAAAAGGTGGCCCATGGCTCCCTGTCCAGCGTGCGTTTCGTGCCATGCCGGTGAGGCTAGTTTTCGAAGCCATCATTTAACTCCTCGATCTAGGAGAGCCAGGATGAATACCACCCAACAACTCAGCCAGCCAACAGGCCGCTTGCAGATCCTGAATTGCCTGGTTGCAGATGACCGTGAGGCGACCAACAGGGAAATCATCGAGGGGATGACCCAGCCCCAGAAGCGTCTTCCCAGCAAATACTTTTATGATGCCCAGGGGTCCCGGTTATTCGAAAAGATCTGTGACCTGCCCGAATACTATCTCACCAGGACAGAACTGGCCGTCCTCAGGGAGTATGCCTCTGACATCATGGCCTTCTTTGCCGATGAATTCGGTGACTTGGTGGAATTGGGGAGCGGCTCCAAGAGAAAAATCGAAATTCTTCTGAGTGCGTTGGTCGGCCCGGGGTGGCGCCGGATCCGTTACGTCCCGTTGGACATCAGCGCAAGCGCTCTTTACGAGGCCTCTCTGGAGCTCTTGTACACTTACGAGGATCTGGACATCCTGGGGATCATCGCCGATTTCACCCGACACCTGGAAGTTCTACCGCCAGGACGCAAGTTAATGACCTTTTTGGGCAGTACCATCGGCAATTTTACCGACGCCGAGCGCCTCACCTTCTTGCAGGGTGTGGCCCAGGCCATGAACCCGGAGGACAGGTTCCTTCTGGGCCTGGACATGCTGAAATCCCCGGACTTCATCGCAGCCGCCTACAATGACCGTCAGGGGGTGACGGCGGCGTTTAATAAAAACATCCTGGCCAACCTCAACCGTTCCTTTCATGCCGACTTCAATATGGCGGATTTTGAACATCGAGCGGTCTTTGTGAACGACAAGGAACGGGTAGAGATGCATTTGCGGGCGACCCGCCCGACTACGGCCAGGATAGCGGATCTTAATCTCTCGGTGTCGTGCCACAAGGGAGAGACCATCCGCACCGAAATCTGTAAAAAATTCAGCCGGGCGACAGCCGCGGGAGATTTTCAGACAGCGGGCCTGGTGGCCACCAAGTGGTTTCAGGACCCCCAGGGCTGGTTTTCGTTGGTGATGCTCAGAAAAGCCTGAGTTGCCAAGGCGGATGCCTATTCCCAAAATATGGGGGAAAATTAGATGCAGGCAGTGTGGAAAAACGTCATCTTAGCTGAAAGCAACGATACTGTATTAGTGGAAGGGAATCATTATTTCCCGCCCGCGGCCGTTAACCTGCAATATTTGCGACGGAGTGACACCCATACTGCCTGTCCCTGGAAAGGCCTGGCCAGCTATTACCATATTGATGTGGACGGGGAGTTAAATAAAGACGCAGCCTGGTACTATCCTGATCCCAAAGATGCTGCTAAAAATATCAAGGCCTATGTTGCCTTCTGGAAAGGCGTGCAAGTAAAAGACTAACAACACTCCTTTTAACGGTTACGTTTTCATTTGAAAATATGATTGAATTACAAAACGTGTCCAAAAGCTTTAGCAATACCAGCGTCCTGCAGTCCTTTGACCTGGCTATTCCTGGAGGGATAACCATGGTGCTCATCGGCCCGAGCGGCTGCGGCAAGTCCACCCTGCTGCGGCTGATTATCGGACTCCTTTGGCCTGACCAGGGCCATGTGTATTTCCAGGGAAGGGAAATCGTGCCGGAGAGTGTTCTCGTTCTCCGGCAGAAAATGGGCTATGTCATTCAGGAGGGTGGACTGTTCCCCCACCTTACCGCCGGCAACAATGTGACCCTCATGGCCCGCCACCTGAAATGGAGCCACAGCAGGATTCAACAGCGCCTTCAGGAGTTGATAGCCATCACCAGGTTTCCCCGGGAGGGACTGGACCGGTTTCCCGGCCAACTCTCGGGAGGCCAGCGGCAGCGGGTGAGCCTGATGCGGGCCTTGATGCTGGACCCGGACGTACTCCTGCTTGATGAGCCCCTCGGGGCCCTCGATCCCATGATCCGGACAGAGTTACAAGTGGATTTGAAAGGGATCTTTAAAGAACTAAAGAAAACCGTGGTCCTCGTCACCCACGATCTGGGGGAGGCGGCCTACTTCGGGGACGTCATTGTCCTGGTGCGCGAGGGCCAAATCGTACAGACGGGTACGCTGCCGGAACTTCTTCAAACCCCGGCCGAGCCTTTCGTGACTGACTTCATTAACGCCCAGCGCCACTATTTTCATTGAGTCGGAAAGGAATCAGACCTGAAAACCTTTTTTTGCCTTTGGATCCTTTTCTTGCTTCTCATATCGTCGGCGCTGGGTCTACCGTCCCTAACCTACGCTTCCCCCCCTGCAGTCAAGATCGGCTCTAAAAAGTTCACAGAATCAGTAATTCTCGCAGAGATAGTGGCCCACCTGGTTCATAGTGCCGGCGCCCAGCAAGTACAGTGGCGGGAGTTGGGGGGTACTCGGATGCTCTGGAAGTCATTGGTTCAGGGCGCTATCGACATCTACCCGGAATATACCGGCACTCTCACCAAGGAAATTTTCGCCGGCCAGGGGGTGAACAGCCCCCAAGCTCTGCGCAAGGCTCTGGCCGCCAACGGCATTCGGATGACCGCGTCACTGGGGTTCAATAACAACTATGCCATCGGCATGAAAAAGGAGATGTGTCAGAAACTGGGAATTGCCAAAATCTCTGATCTGCGTCGGTACCCTGAGTTAAGATTTGGTTTCAGTAATGAGTTTATGGATAGGCAGGACGGCTGGCCGGGTCTCCGCGTCCATTATGGACTTCCGCAGCACAATGTCTTCGGCCTGGACCACGACCTGGCCCTTCGGGGAATTGAGGACAAGTCCATTGACGCCACGGAGCTTTATACCACTGATCCCGAGATCGATTACTATGGGTTATGCATCCTCGAAGACGACCTCGGGTATTTCCCGGAATATTCCGCGGTACTGCTCTACCGGGCGGATCTGGAGAAGCGGGCCCCCCAGGTTGTGGCGGCCCTGGCCAGGCTCGAAGGCCGGATTAGTTCAGCTGACATGGTGGAAATGAACAAGCTGGTCAAAATGGCAAGGGTGCCTGAAAGTCAAGTCGCTGCCAAATTTCTGGATCGATCTCTATCCCTTAAAACCACAGGGGGCCAGGAAACCGTGGCTGCCCGGATCTGGCGGCGTACCA
This sequence comes from uncultured delta proteobacterium, assembly GCA_963841475.1. GTDB lineage: Bacteria > Desulfobacterota > Desulfobaccia > Desulfobaccales > 0-14-0-80-60-11 > 0-14-0-80-60-11. Next base: position 260,017 of record CAWJCT010000004.1, on the reverse strand, counting down.
AGGAACATCTCTATTTAGTGGTGATTTCATTAGTGATCGCAATCTTGATAGGAATCCCCCTGGGGATTATTGCCGCGCAAAAACCAATATGGGGTAGGGTAATTTTAAGTACTACCGGCGTCATTCAGACCATTCCCTCCCTGGCCCTTCTGGTGTTCATGATCCCCTTACTGGGTATTGGTGGTCCTCCGGTCATTGTGGCCCTTTTCCTCTATAGCCTTCTTCCCATTGTCCGCAATACCCATGTAGGACTAAAAAGCATCCCGCAGGAGATCCGGGATTCCGCCGAGGCCCTCGGGCTATCCCCATGGGCACAATTTAGATTGATTAGGCTTCCCATGGCGTCCAGAGAAATCCTGGCCGGGATCAAAACCTCCGCGGTGATCAACGTGGGCACGGCAACCTTGGGGGCGCTCATCGGCGCCGGAGGCTATGGCCAGCCCATTCTCACCGGTATCCGCCTGGATGACCTGGGGCTTATCCTCACGGGAGCCGTGCCGGCTGCGTTGCTAGCCCTTCTCGTGCAGGGCGGATTCGATTTGGCAGAGAACGTGGTGGTCCCAAAAGGGCTTAGGCTAAAACCGGGCGAGTGAAGGAGGTAGGGCTTGATGGTCACAAGCTCCCCGGCTTAAGGAGGCTGGGAAACAGGATAACCATAGCCCGGGGTCGTCAGTGTCTCTTTTCATGATGACCACTGGGCCTACGGGACACGCGATATCCAAATAGACGACCAGCGGATCTCCGGGGAGCCGAGGCACGGGAAAGGACTAACGCCTGATGCGGCGATGGCAGTCGATGCATATCTTAAAGGATGCGTGCCTCATAGACCCGATTGCCGGAGACAGTGCTTTCACCGGCACGCGGGTAAAGCTGGTCAAGATTGCCCAGGCCCTTGCCTGGGGGCGGTAGCCCTTCATCAGGATGCCGTGGCCACGTTTGTAATCGGTGGCGCCACCTTTGCAGGAGCCTATTAGGATGGAACAAGCCGTAAATACCAAGACCTCGGTGCAAACCTTTGAGGAGTTGCTAGCCGCCTCGGTGGCGGCCCATGGGCATCTCTGTCCCGGGCAGATCGTGGGGGTGCGCCTGGCCATGCTGGGTTGCCGCCTCATCGGTTTCGACGTCCCCTGCCCCTACCACCAGCTCAAGCAGCTCATCGTCTTTATCGAAATGGACCGGTGCACCGGCGATGCGGTGGCCCACGTTACCGGGGTCAAATTGGGGCGGCGGTCCCTGAAGTTCGCCGATTACGGCATTATGGCCGCCACCTTCATCAACCTGGAGACACAGCAGGCCTACCGGGTCATCTCCACCGAGGAGGCCCGGGACCTGGCCCCCCTGTACTCCGGCCCTGGCTTGGACAAGCGCGGCCAGCAACTGGAAGCCTACCGGGCCATGCCGGACAGCGTCCTGTTCCGGGTCCAGAAAGTGAAGGTGAAACTGAGCCCCTTCGACCTGCCGGGTCCGACGCGGCGCAAAGTCGCTTGCGCCCAATGCGGCCAGGTGGTCCGGGATCACCGGGAGGTCATCCAGGATGGCCGGACGCTCTGCCGCCCCTGCGCCGGCGGGGCCTACTTCAAGGCCCCCAGGGAGATTGTCTGGGATGCCATGAACTGGTCGCCGCAGTCGCGAGACCGGAAGTTGGACTCTTTGGAAAACGACGCCCACCTTAAGGACCGCCCTTCACTGCTGAGTTAGGCGTAAGCCAGCACCGGGGCGAGTTTCGAGGAAGGTAACATGATTAAAACCATAAGCCTGGAAGAGGCGGTGGGCACGCAACTGGCCCACGATATCACCGAAATCCGGCCGGGGGAATTCAAAGGCCCCGCCTTCCGCAAGGGCCACAACGTTTGTGATGAAGATATCTGCCACCTCCAGCGTCTGGGAAAGAATCACCTGTACGTCATTGACCTGGAGGAGGATGAAATCCACGAAAACGTGGCTGCCGCCATTCTGGCCGGGGCCCTGGCCGGGGAGGGCATTGCCTGGGAAAACAACCCCCGGGAAGGGAAGATCAATCTGCATGCCGGCCATGACGGCCTGCTCCAGGTGGACGTCCAGGCCCTGGCTGCCTTCAACCTGGTGGATGAGGTCATGTGCGCCACCCTCCACAGCCACACCTTGGTTAAGCAAGGCGAACTGGTGGGAGGCACCCGGGCCTTGCCACTGGTCATGAAACGGGCCGCCATTGAACGGGCTGCGGCCATCGCCTCCCAAAATGGCGGGGTGGTCGCGGTTAAGCCCTTACAGAAAGCTCAGCGCCGGCCTGGTGGTCACCGGCAACGAAGTCTATCATGGCCTCATTCAGGACCGCTTCGCCCCCACCTTAACCGGAAAAATCGAAGCCTTGGGGTCGGAGGTGGCGAACCTTGCGTTTGCCCCGGATGACGCCGAGGCCATTGCCCGGGCCATCCGCTCTCACCTGGACCGGGGCTGCAACCTGCTCCTCCTCTCCGGCGGCATGAGCGTCGACCCGGACGACGTCACCCGCCACGGCATCCGTCTGGCCGGGGCCACCGAGATGCACTACGGCGCTGCGGTGCTGCCCGGCGCCATGTTCCTGGTGGCCTACCTGGGAGAGGTCCCCCTCCTGGGGGTGCCGGCCTGCGCCCTGCATCATGGGGCCACGGCCCTGGACCTGGTGCTGCCCCGGATTCTGGCGGGAGAGCATATCGGCAAAGCCGAACTGGCCTTTCTGGGCCACGGCGGCCTCTGCCGCGACTGCCCGGAATGCACCTACCCGCGTTGTTCCTTCGGCAAAGGATAGGTGCGCCATGGACCAGACCGCTCCCCGGGAAATCAATTATTTACGGATGTCCGTTACGGACCGCTGCCAGCTCCGCTGCTTCTATTGAACCTCCTGGCAGCATTGGGAGAAACTCCCGAACCGGGAAATTCTCAGCTATGAGGAATTGCTGCGGCTGGCCGGGATTGCCGCCGGGCTGGGCATCCGTAAAGTCCGGGTCACCGGCGGCGAACCCTTGGTGCGCCGGGGGGTGGTGGATTTTATTAAAGACCTACGCCAGTTCCCGGCCTCGGAGAAATCTGCCTCACCACCAACGGTGTGCTGCTTCTATGTGCAAAGTCAAGTTTACTCGCGTGGTGCGGTATCCGGTTAAAATCTAAGACAGTCTCCTGTTCGTGGTTCCATGGTCAGGTGGGACCACAAGAAATTAATCCAGGAGCAGAGAATGGAGGCCTATGCGCACTAGCTTGCCATGATCAACAAATCTCATAAAAATCAGAAAGTTGCTATTATGACCATCCTATACTCATGAGCTGCCGTCCGCCCCAATATCAAGCATCCGTTGCCGCTGACGCCTCAATCTCCCCTGGTGGTTCGGCCTGCATAAACCTGGTCAATCGTCGCCGCGGTTCTGGCAATCTTTTTGCCTCCCCTTATAGTGAGACCCATGTGCACCAAACTATATGAGGTGTGGGCCGTTTCATCCGGCGGGGGGGGGGCGGCCCTCGGCCCGCGGCGGTCATGCGGTTACCCTGCGGGACACCAGCGGTTACTCAGCGGCCGCAACCCGGTGGGGCTCCGGCCCTGCAGCGCATATATGCGCGTAATGTCAGCTACATAGCGCATCGCATCCCGCTTTTTTCTCCTGATGCGGCACAGGGGGAGCGGCTTAATCAACCGAAAAGATCAAAATCAACCCGGCCCGGCGTCATCACCGGCAGGGTTGGACCCCTGGCCAAACGCTTAACTCATAAAAAATTAGACAGTTATGAAATTATCGCGGTAATGCCCGGGGCGCTCGACGGAGGGATTTAAAATTTCTTAGGGTTGAAGCAAGCCGGGATTCGGGAGAACCCCTATCCGGCCGGGTTGGGGGGGGGGTCAGGCGGTTTCTGCCGGCGGCTGGCTTTTTTTGGTCCTTTTCTCCCGTTCCACCTTCTTGTCATAGGCCGCGTCAATCTTGAGCAGCAACTCCTCCAGGGGGCAGGGCTTCATCAGGTAATCGTAGCCCCCCAGCTTGATTGATTTCCATGGCCGCGTCCATGGAGGCGTGGCCGCTTAAGATGATCACCTCCACCTCCGGGGGCGATTTTTTTGATCTCGCGCCAGGGTGGCCAGACCGTCCATCCCCGGCATGCGGATATCCAGGACCACCACGTCGTAGGGGTGGAGTTTCAGCTCCTCCAGGGCCTCGGCGCCGCTGCCTACGGCCCGCACCGTCAGCCCCTGGGCCCCCAGCATCTTCTGGAGGTTGGTGCGGAAACGCTCTTCATCGTCCACCAGCAATATCCGGGGCTTAGTCATGGGCGAACAGCTCCGATTCCCGGCTCAGGGGCAGGGTGATGGTGAACGTCCGGTGCCCTGGCCCACGCGGCTTTCCACCGCAATCCGCCCGCCCAGCCGCAGAATGATGCCGTGGCAGATGGACAGCCCCAGCCCCGTGCCCTGGCCCGGCGGCTTGGTGGTAAAAAACGGGTCGAAGATCTTGCCCAGATTCTCTGCCGGGATGCCGCAGCCCGTATCGCTGAATGACGATGTCCACGGCATTCGGCGCCGCTGCAGCCGGGTGGTGATGGTGACCATCCCGTCGGTGCCGATGGCCTGGGTGGCATTGGTGAGAAAATTGAGGATTACCTGGCGCAATTGCGGGGCGTCGCTGTAAATCGCCGGCAATTCCGGTCATAGTGGCGCACGATGGTGATATTATTGTGCCTGGCTTCCTTCTCCACCAGCATGGTCATGTCTTCAATGATCCGGTTGACCTCCACGGCCTGGATCACCGGGTCCCGTTTCCGGGCAAAATCCAGCAAATTCCGGGTGATTTCCGTGCAGCGGTCCACCTGCTGCACAATCTGCTGCACCGATCCTCGCAGTTCCTCGGTCTGCCTGCCCGTCGCCGCCGTCGAGTTTTTTCAGGAGATGCTGCATCCACTCGGCCTCCTGGCGGATGATGGCCAGGGGATTGTTGATTTCATGGGCAATGCCGGCGGACAGCTCACCGATGGCGGCCAGTTTCTGCGATTGCAGCAGGCGCTCATCCAGCAGCCAATCTTTTTTTCGCGGCGCATCCATCCGTTCCACCTCCGCCATGTGGAAGCCGCCCCAAGGCTCTAGCGTGCCGCCAGGACCTGCACCGGTCCCCGGAGACGACCTGCAGGCGTTGTCGATTGCTACGTTGGGCTAGCCTTCCCGGCCTCAGGCCTTGCCTTCCTGGATCACCTTGCGGTCATAAGCCTGGCGCACCTTCTCCAGCAACTCGTCCAGGGCCACCGGCTTCATGACATAATCGAAGGCCCCCAGTTGCATGCCCTGGATCCCCGATTCCACCGAGGCGTGGCCGGTGAGCATGATGACTTCCACCAGGGGTTTCTTCTTCTTGATTTCCCGCAAGGTTTCGATGCCGTCCATCCCCGGCATCTTGACATCCAGGATCATGACATCGGGGCTCTGGTCTCCAGGACCTCCAGGGCCTTATAACCGCTTTCCACCCCGGTGACGTCGATGCTTCTCGCCTTCAGCCGCTTGACGAATGGTCTCCAGAAAGTCCTGCTCATCATCCACTATCAACATCTTGAATTTCTCCATACTCTCCGCCTCCTCAGCTCATTTCACCGGTAAATAAATGGTGAAGGTGGTGCCCTGGCCTTCCTCGCTGGCCACCATGATCCGGCCGCCCAATTTTTCCACGATGCTGTAAGAAATGGATAAACCCAGACCGGTGCCCTTGCCCACTTCCTTGGTGGTGAAAAAGGGATCAAAGATTTTTTGCAGTACTTCTTTGGGAATCCCCGGGCCGTTATCGCTGATCTCGATGGAAATGTTCATTATTTTTGGTGATCAGTTCGGGTACTGATGATGATCTCGCCATCTTTGCCGATGGCGTCGATGCCGTTGTTGATGATATTGAGAAACACCTGCTGCAGTTGGGCCTGGTCGCGTGGTGGTCAGCGGCAAGTCCGGGGCATAATTCGCCTGGATGCTCGATGTTGCGGTAACGGGCCTCGTTCTTCAGGAACTCGATGCTCTCCTCCAGGATCTCGTTGATATTGACCCTCTCGGCCATCGGCTCCATCCGCCGGGCAAAGCCCAAGAGGCGGTGGGTTATGGTCTTGGCCCGCACCACATGATACTCGATCTTGTTCACCGCATCGGACATATTCTTGAAAGTTCTCACTCCCGGCCACATCTTCCATGCCCAGCAGGTCCTTGATCCAGCCCGCCTTCTCGCCGATCACCGCCAGGGGATTGTTGATTTCATGAGCGATGCCCGCGGCCATCTTCCCCAGAGCCGCCATCTTGCTGGACTGCATCACCATCTCATCGCTGGCCGCCTTCTTCCGGTCCATGCGCAGCAATTCCTTCATCATGGCCCGGGTGGTGAAATACCGCCCCGATGATAATGAGCACCACGCCGCCCAAAGCCGATAAGGCCGCCAGAAACCGGGCCTGCAGCAGCGGGGTCAGTTGCTCCGTGGGGTCTTCCTGGATCACCAGGACCCACTTCTTCGGCTTGATGATGCTGGTGGCGTAGAGGAGGTCTTCGCCGCTGAAAGTCCATCTCCTCCACCGGGGTACCGGTGGCCGCGGCGAAATCCGGGGCCTTGGGGGGCTTCCATGACCTTGCCGCCGAAACGGGGGTGGTCTGCAAGATGTTTTCCCGATTGATGATAAAGGCGTCCCCTTTTTTGCCGATCCAGGCCGGCCCGCACGATGTTGTCGATGATGTCCGAATCGATGGTGGCCCTGAGGATCCAGCTCTGGTTCTTTTCCCGCACCATGACGGCAATGATGAAGTGCGGGATCTTTCCTGAATCCCAGAAACACATCGCTGACATAAACCCCGGTGGCCATTACCTCATGAAACCAGTCGGCATCTTTATAATTCACCTTTTTCAAAGTATTATAATATGGCCCCACGTAGGCCAGGTGATTGCCGTCCTCGTCGATGACCCCCAGGTCCAAGAATGACTTGGAACGGGTCTGGATGATGTTGAACACCTTGCTTAAATACTCTTCGTTCTTCAATTGTTCCAGCGGATTGGGTATTGGCCAGAGCTGGTGAGCTGGGAAATGCGCTCCTCGAAGAACAGGTCGATGGAACTGGCGCGGTTTTCCGCCAGGGTCTTCATATTATCCATGATCTTGGCGGTATAGGAGACGCTGAACTGGTGATAAATTACTACCCCCAGGATGAGCAGCGGAATCACGGAAAAACCCAGGGTGGCCAGGATAATGCCCCACCATAATTTCTTGTAGTGTTGCGCTTCCATCAGTGCCCCTTTACTTCCAGAGAGTAATGGACCCGGGCGGCGACCCACCCGGCGTATTCCCTGGCTCGGCCAGTTTCCAGAAATGCCGGACGTACTCCATCGTCCTAGTCTAAGCAATGGTCGTTCCAACCCCGGCGGCCGGACCTGGTTTGATTAACTTATTGATAAGTTGAGAAATAAATTTGTCAATCTGCCTGGGATGGAGCGCCTCTTCCCTGGGTCTGTCAATATTTTTTACAGGTTGTAAAGGGGCAGTCACCTCGGTACCCCGTTTGGTTATGGTTAATCGCAGTCCTAAAGGCAGAGCCGAAGTGATGTCAAGTGGACGATTGGGCGGTCGCCATCTCGCACCGATTCCCCTTGAATCTCCGGCTCTCTGGGCTAAATTTTTAAGATGACGATAATTTTTCGGCACCGGGGTTTGACCCAGCCGTACCCCAGAAAGCGAGATGTCCACGAAGCGCTACGAAGACCCCAAGTGGGTCCAGAGCATGACGCTGAGCCTCGACCACAATTATGCCATGGCAGAGTTCCTGGGAGCGAGCGGCCTGAAGGACACGGACTTGAGCGATTGACCCCCCGCCTTAGCGGCCTTTGCATCAAGACCTGGCCGCCCGGCGGCAAAGCGGCCAGGCGGGTTTCATGGAGTTGCCCTACCAGACCCAGATCGTCAAAGAGATTCGCCAGGTTGGCCAAGCCGCTGTTGGAGTGGTGCTGGGATGTGGTGGTGCTGGGCATTGGCGGCTGCCGCCCTGGGAGCCCGGGCCTTGCATCAGGCCCTGCGCCCACCCCAACACAACAAGTTCCCATGGCCCGCCGCAACCATAAGCTCGGACTCTGGGTGGCCGATACCATCGACCCCGACCACTGTTGCGGCCTCCTGGACGGCCTGGATATGCGGCGCACCGGCTTCAACGTCATCAGCACATCCGGCGATACCGCCGAAACCCTGGCCCAGTTCCTGTGGGTCTACCAATTGTTAAAGAACCGGATGGGCGAGGCCAAGGCCAGGGAACGCCTCATCATTACCACCGACCCGGACCAGGGGCCGCTGCGTAGCCTGGCCGCCCAGGAACATTTGCCCTCTCTGGCCGTTCCCCCCAGTGTGGGGGGCCGCTTCTCGGTGCTCTCCGCGGTGGGGCTCTTGCCGCGCCTTCTTGTCCGGCATCGACGTGGAAGAACTCCTGGCCGGGGCCCGGGCCATGGATCAGCACCTGAAAGATGCTCGCGCCTGACCGCAATCCGGCCTATCGCCTGGCGGCCCTGTTCTATCTCTTCGCCGCGGCCAAAGCCCGGCCCAACCTGGTGTTCATGCCTTATGCCAGCATCCTGGCGGGCCTGGCGGAGTGGTTCTGCCACCTCTGGGCCGAAAGCCTGGGAGCCAGTCTCCAGGGCACGTCTGAATGCCGGCAGCACCCCGCTACCGGGCCCTGGGAACCACCGACCAACATTCCCAATTGCAGCTTTACATGGAAGGACCGGCCGACAAGCTGATCACCTTCCTGGCCGTGGATAAATTTAAGCATCATCTGGATATCCCGGACCTAGTTATCCCGACGAGGCCGCCCTCAGCTACCTGGGCGGCCACTCCTTGAATGAAGCTGCTCCGGGTGCCGAGCAGCAGGCCACCGCCTTTAATCTCATGAAGGCCGGCCGGCCCAACCTGACGCTTGCACCTGCCGGAGATCAATCCTTTTACCATCGGCCAATTGATCTATCTCCTGGAAGTCGCGACGGTGGCGGCAGCCGGTCTCTTCGGGGTCAACGCCTTCGACCAGCCGGGAGTGGAGGGGAGCAAACAGACCGCCTACGGTCTGATGGGCCGACCGGGGTTCGAAAACTTTCAGCGAGGAATTCGCCGCAGCCCCGCCGGCTCTGGATAAGTACCGGATTACTTGAACGATTATGAAGCGTCTCAAACTCACCACCTCCTGGTGGCGTCCGGGGAAAGACCTGGACACCTTCGGGCTGGTAAAATTCTTCTCCCTGCCCGGTTTTGTGGTCATTCTGGTGTTTACCGTCATCCTGACGGTGCTCCTGACCCTTCGGGCGCAGCAGATGGCCCTGAAGAAAAACGAAGACTATCTGATCCTGCTCGCCTCCAACCTGAACCACCAGATCTATCAGCAGTTCGTCCTGCCCACCGCCTTTGAAAAGGGCGGCCGCATCACCCTGTCTGACCCGGAGCAATCCAAGCGCCTGGATATGGTGGTCCGCACCACCATCCATGGCTTTCACGTGGAGCAATTGAACCAGTACGATCAGGAGGGCGTCTTCTCTTACAGCACCGCCCGACCTGCCCCTGGGGAAAAAATGCGACGATGTCCTGGGGGTGCAGAAGGGCCCTGGCCGGGGAAAACTACTTCGAGTTACCCGGCTACAGCTCCTTCTGGAGCATCTTCTGGCCGCACAGTTATCAGCATCAGAACCTCAAGGCCTACATTCCCTTTCCGGCTGGAGGACAAGCTCCTGCCCCAGACCGGCCCGGTCGTGGGCGTCATTGAGATTACCCAGAATATCTCCGAGGACCTGGCGGAAATCGCCAATTTCCGGCTCATCATCCTGGTCACCCTGATGGTGATCATGGGGCTGTTATTTCTCGTCTTGCGGCAAATCGTCAAGCAGGCCGGCATCATCCTGGAGCGGCGCCAGGAGGAGCAGCGCAGCCTGGAGGCGCAGCTCCACCAGTCCGAGCGCCTGGCGGCCCTGGGGGAGATGACCGCCGGGGTCGCCCATGAGGTCCGCAACCCCCTGGGGATCATCAGTTCCACCGCCGAACTCTCTGCAGGACCGGCTGGCCCGCTATGAACCCCAAAATCGCCTGGCCCAGATCATCGTGGAGGAGTCCAACCGCCTCAATGAAAAGGTCACGGAATTCCTGGATTTTGCCCGGCCCCGGGTCCCCAACCTGCGCCCCTGCGATCTGGAGGCGACGCTTAAACCGGAGCCTGGAATTGCTGGCACCGGAGATTGACCGCCTGGGCATCCACGATCACCCGGGAATATCAGCTCAATGGCCGGAGCTCATGGTCGACCCGGACCTCCTGCATCAGGCCTTCTTGAATATCTCTGCTCAATGCCATCCAGGCCATGCCCCAGGGCGGTCACTTGACCGTGTCCACCCTGCCCGGCCCCCACGGTCGGGGGGCGAAATCCGGTTTCCAGGATGATGGGGACGGCATTGACCCCGAGGCCTTGAAATAAGATCCTCAACCCCTTTTTCACCACCAAGGAAAAGGGCAGCGGCCTGGGACTGCCCATTGTCAAAAGCATCATCGAGGCCCATCAGGGTAAGCTTGAAATCAACAGCGCCCCGGGTGCCGGAACCACGATCAGTATCACCCTGCCGGACCTGGCGCTACAAAAAGTAAGTTAACGAGTAAGTGCTCAGCGTTCAGCCGTCAGCTAGCGGCTAAGACCAGGATTGATCACATCCGGTCGATAACGATTGCTTTACTGGAATAATACAACTGATTGTTATAATTTATAAAGCTGACTGCTCATGGCTGATAGCTTACGCTAACCATTGCGGCCGCATGACCGTTCACCGTCCGCACAATCGCAAAGAGAGTCAAGACCAGCATGGATACGATCTTAGTCGTTGACGACGAAATCAATTATCTCACCGTCATGGAGGCCCTCCTGGGCGAGGCGGGCTATGAAGTCCTCACCGCCCCCAGCGCCATCGAGGCCCTGAAGATCGCCGGGGCTTCCGATATGGACCTCGTCCTCACCGACATGAAGATGCCCAAGATGAGCGGCATCGAGCTTTTGGACGAATTGCAGCGCCTCTATCCGGACCTGCCGGTGATCTATCATGACCGCCTTCGGCACCGTGGAAAAAGCGGTCACGGCCATGAAAAAGGGCGCCTTCGATTACGTCCTCAAGCCCTTTAAGAATGATGAGATCCTGGTCACCATCGCCAAGGCCCTGGAGCACCGCCACCTTATCCTGACCAACCGCCTGCTGAACCAGGAACTGGACAAGAAATACGGCTTTCCCAATATTGTGGGAGAATCCCGGGTCATGCAGGACATCCTGGCCCTGGTCAAAAGGGTGGCCCAATCCCGGGCCACGGTCCTGATCACCGGCGAGAGCGGCACCGGCAAGGAACTCATCGCCCGGGCCATCCACCAGTGCAGCAACCGGGTCGCCAAAAGCTTCATCTCGGTCAACTGCGCCGCCTTGACCGAAACCCTGCTGGAGAGCGAACTCTTCGGCCACGAGCGGGGCGCCTTCACCAACGCCGTGGCCATGCGCAAGGGCCGCTTCGAACTGGCCGACAGCGGCACCCTCTTTATGGACGAAGTGGCGGAGATGTCCCAGGCCCTCCAGGTCAAGCTCCTCCGGGTCCTGCAGGAGATGGAATTCGAGCGGGTGGGCGGCACCCGCACCATCAAGGTGGATGTCCGGGTGGTGGCCGCCTCCAACCGGGACCTGAAAGAAGAGGTGGAGGCCGGGCGCTTCCGGGAGGACCTGTTCTATCGCCTCAACGTGGTCCATCTCCACCTGCCGCCCCTGCGCCAGCGCCAGGAAGACATCCCGCTGCTGGCGGCCCACTTCATCAAGAAGTATGTCCAGGAAAACCTCCGGGACAAGACCCGCATCACCCCGGAGGCCTTGAAGGTGCTGATCCAGTACGCCTGGCCGGGCAACGTCCGGGAACTGGAAAACGTCATGGAGCGGGCGGTCATCCTGTGCAGCAACAACGTCATCACCCCCCAGGACCTGCCCGGGGAACTGGCCCCGGCCCCGGCCGAGTCCAAGCTGGACATCGACCGCTTCATCCCCCTGAACACCCCGTTGCCCGAGGCCCTGGACAGCATCGAGGAGCAGATGATCCGCCGGGCCCTGGAAAAGAGCGGCCAGGTCCAGGTCCGGGCCGCCGAACTCCTGGGCATCACCAAGAGCCTGTTGCAGTATAAGCTGAAGAAGTATCATTTGACGACATAAACCGATGTTGGGCGCGTCCTCACGCGACGCATAAATTTCATAGGGCGTGCCGTGCACGCCGGTTTATGGCGGCCACAGGCCGCCCCATAACTGTCCCGAAAAGTTCCCCTAGGGCGGTTCGCAACCGCCCCGACAACTCAGGGAGGCCACTTGAAACCCGACCAATTCCCCGACGACATCCGCCCCCATCTCATCCCTGCGCCCAGCGGGCGAGCTGGTCTATCGCTGCCTGGAGTGCGGCGCCGAATTCGATATCACCGAACTCCTCTACACCTGCCCCCATTGCCGGGGTTTGTTCATGCTGGAGGATAAAAACGAAGCGCGCTCTGGCCGAAAAACCCGGGGCCTTCTGGCGGCGGCTGTTTGATTACCGCAGATGCTCAATCTCCCGGCCCTGAGCGGCATTTTCCGGTTTTACGAACTCATTGCGCCGGTGATTCCGCTGGCGGACATCATCTACCTGGGCGAAGGCCACACCCCCCAGGTGGCGGCCAACGCCGACCTCCAGCCGAAGTGGGCGCGGCCGTTTTATTTCAAGAACGACGGCCAGAACCCCAGCGCCTCTTTTAAAGACCGGGGCATGGCCGCGGCCTTGAGCTACCTCAACTTCCTGGCGAAGCAGCCCGGGGCCGGCAAGATCCTGGCCATCTGCGCCTCCACCGGCGACACCTCCGCGGCCGCGGCCCTTTACTCCGCCTATCTGGGAGAGAAGTCGCCTCCGCGGTGCTCCTGCCCCACGGCAAGGTTACGCCCCAGCAACTGGCCCAGCCCCTGGGCAGCGGCGCCAAGGTATTGGAGGTCCCCGGCGTCTTCGACGACTGCATGAAGGTGGTGGAGGCCCTGGCCGACAACTACCAGGTGGCCCTGCTCAATTCCAAGAACTCCTGGCGCATCCGGGGCCAGGAATCCTATGCCTATGAAATCGCCCAAACGCTTCGACTACGACTTGAGCGCAAAAAACCGTGGTGGTGCCCATCGGCAACGCCGGCAACATCACCGCCATCATGCAGGGTTTTCTGCGCCTCCATGACTTGAAGATCATCGAGACCCTGCCCCAGGTCATCGGGGTCCAGTCCCGCCACGCCGACCCGGTGTTCCGCTACTACCTGGAGCCGGATGCCGCCAAACGGGTCTTTGTGCCGGTAACGGTGCAAGCCCTCCGTGGCCCAGGCCGCCATGATCGGCAACCCGGTGTCCATGCCCCGGGTGATCCGCCTGGCGGAGGAGTATCACCGCCGCGCCGGCGCAGGCAGCGTGGCCGTGGTCCAGGTGAGCGAACAGGAGATCATGGACTCCATGCTGCTGGCCAACCGCCACGGCCATATCGCCTGCACCCAGGGGGGCGAATCCCTGGCCGGCTTCAGGGCGGCCATCCAGGAAGGGCTTGCTGGGGAAGAACGCAACCGCGGTGCTGGATGCCACCGCGCATCACCTGAAATTCATCGGTTTCCAGCAGATGTACTTCGAAGACTCCTTCCCGCCGGAATTCGAAGTGACCCCGAAGCCGGAATATCAAAACCGGCCGCAACTCCTGACGCCCAAGACCGACCGGCCGGAGGAGAAGACCGCGGACCTGGCCGGCCAAATCGCCCGTTTGCTGGAGCTGACCCCGAAAGGGTAGCGGGGTTGCCTTACCGTTGCCGGAATCTTATCTTTCCTCCAAACCGGGGATAATCTCCCAACAGGAGGGAAGATGCAAAAGACCAAGTTATGGGCCATGGTGATAGTGGCAAGCCTGCTGTTGGCGTTTTCCGGGTCCTGCGCTTTCGGCAAGGAAGCGCCGCGAGTCGACAAGGAGACCTTGAAAAGCTGGCTCTCCGACCCCCAGGTAATTATCGTGGATGTGAGAAACCCAAAGATTGGCAGAGCAGCGACAAAAAAATCAAGGGCGCGCTCCGTCAGGATCCCAAAGAGGTGCAAACCTGGGCTGCCAGCCTTCCCAAAGACAAGAAAATCGTCTTGTATTGCGCCTGAAAGGAGCGAAGGCACCAGCGCCCGGGTGGCGCAGGAGTTGCTGAAGATGGGCTTTTCTCAGGTTTGGGCTTTGAAAGGCGGCTGGGAGGAATGGGACAAGTTGGGATACCCCACCGAGCCCAAGTGAAAATCATCATGACGGACGCTGCTTCGGGATGAGGCCGGGCAGGGGAGCAGAAATCCTGTCCTATTGCACTTTTGCGCCGGCACCGGGGTAGAACAATTTTGTTACTCACCTGATAACCCAGGCGCCGCAAGGAGACCTTATGGCATTAACGGTAGGCATGACTCATGAAATGCGGCTCAAGACCGGGCCGGAGCACTCCGCCCAAAAATTTTTTCCCAAAGTCCCCAATGTCTTCGGCACCCCCTTCCTGGGAGGGTTGTTCGAGGGGGTGAGCGCGGGCTTGCTAGCCCCTCACCTGGAACCCGGGGAAACCTCCGTGGGCATCTCCATGGACTTAAAGCATACCGCCGCCACCCCCCTGGGCATGGAGGTGCGGGCCGTCACTGAAATTACCCGGGTGGAAGGCCGGAAAATCACCTTTAAAGTGGAAGGGTTTGACGAAAAAGAAAAGATTGGCGAGGCCGTCCACGAACGTTTTATCGTTAACGAAGCGAAGTTCAATCAGCGGGTGGAGGCCAAAAAGACCTGAAACCGGACCATTCCTCTCTGGATTTCCCCTACGACCTGGTGACCCTGGGACATTTTGAGGCCGGTGGCGGCTGGGAGGCCCAAATCCGCCAATACGTCCGCAAAAAGTACCGCCAGGACCTGGCCGGGTTGGCCGGCATTGACCCCAAGGCCTTGGCCGGGCTTTTCCGGGGGGAACTGGTAGCCGGCCGGCCCTACGCCACCATCCGGTGGGTGCTGCGGCTGACGCCCTTCCGTCCCCTGGACCTCTTCCTGCTCTTTGACCAGGACCCCGAGTTCGGCACTGACCTCCGGGTCTTTTATGCCCGGAAGAGTCTGGCGGTCCCCACCGAGGACGCCTACGTCTTTGCCTGGGATTATGTGGCTCTCCTGGCCCGCTATGGCCGGGGGACGTTTTCCCTGGAAAATGCCGGTCCCGGTCCGGAGTGGCTGCCGTTCGGCGCTTTTGCCCCGGAGGGGGCGGCCCCTGTGCAGGACGTGTCCCTGGGAGCCCGGGAAGAGATCCTGGCACGGGTGACCCCCGAGGTGGTGGAAGTGGCCGTCCGGCGGATGGATTGTGGGACTTTCGTCCAGACCGCCGATGCCTGGGAGGTGGCCTGGCCCCTCCTGGGCGATCTGTCTTTCCGGTTCAATTATGGCCCGGCCGGCTCCGAGATGGCCTATGACAGTCACGGGGCTCGGAAGTACGCCCCGGAATTTCTCATGAGCCTGACCTGGCTGTATATCAATGGCCTTCTGAGGGAGTGCCGCCAGGTGGACTCCACCCTCCCGAAGCTTTCCGCCTATTTTTAGCCGGATGAAATGCGTTTATTGCCATAAAGCCAGTATCGTCCTCACCCCCACCTGAACCGGGGTGGAAATCGGCTGCCCGGGGTGCGGCCGCGTCTATTCGCCTGAGGAATTAAAAGAACTGCTTGGCCGGCGCCGACAGGAGCGCCCCGGGTCCCAAGGCCCCACCTCCCCCATCCGGAGCAGCCGCAACTCTTCTTCTTCTTAAGCAAGGTGGCGATTCCGGAGAATCGTTGGGCATGATAAGGCCATTTCTCAGACTGGAAGATTACCTCGCCCCTTGCCCCCTGCCGGCTCTCCTGGCTGTTCTGATGGTATTCGGCATCAAGTCCCTGGGCCACCGGCTGATTCGCCGCTTCCAGCCCTACCCTCCCCAGCCCCTGGATACGGCCGCCGGCTTTATCCTGGCCGCCGCCCTGCTGGCCGCCGTGGTGCACCTGCTGGCCCTGACCGGCGTCGCCTATCCCTGGCTCTTAAGGATCATGGCCTGGGGCCTGGCCGCCGGGGGCATTATGGAACTGTCTCGGATCAACAAAGCCAAACTCTTACGCCTCTACGACCAGGCGGCCGCCGGGTTCCGGGAGCAGTCCCTCTGGGGCAAGGCGGCCTGCGTCCTGCTGGCCGTCACCCTGACCAGCCTGCTCCTGGGCGCCCTGGGACCTCCCACCGACGCCGACTCCCTCAACTATCACCTGGGTGTCCCCCTGGACATTCTCCGGCATCACCGGGCCTCCCCAAGGCCGGATTGGCTCTTTGCCCGGTTGGCTGGCCTGGGCGAATCCCTCAATCTCCTGGGGCTGGCCGGCGGCACCGACATCCTGGGAGCCGCCCTGCAATTCGCTGGTCTGGTGGCCGTGCTGGCGGCGGTGAACACCTTCGCCCGGGATAACCGGGATCGCTTGCTGGTATCCATGCTGGTGGTGGGCTGCCCGGTGTTGACCTTTCTGGTGTTCAGCCAAAAGCCCCAAATGTTACCCACCGCCGCCACTACCGTGGCCATGCTCTTAATTGCCCAGCGGTTTCAGGATATTGACCGGGTAACCCTGGCACTCTCCTTCGGGTGTGTCCTTTTTGCGGTAGCCTGCAAATACTCCTTTGTCGCAACCGGCGCCATCGTTTTGGCGGTGGGAATACTGGCGGCCCGACGCTCCGGCCTGCTCCCCTGGGCGGTCGGCATGTGCCTGGCGGCATATCTGGTCCTGGTCTTTCCCGGAAATCTACAGAACTGGATCTTTTACGGTGACCCCCTATCCCCTTTTCTGGAAAGGTTTCGGGCCCACGGGGAACCGGCGGTGCTCAGGTTTGCCGCACATCACCGGGATTACTTCGCTTCCGGTACCACTCTGGTGCCCTTTCCCCTGAACTTATTCATTCCTGCTTCCCTGGGAGACCTCACTGCGGTGCTTGGCGTGGCATCGTTGCTCCTGATCCTGGGATTGCGGCGGGTGAACGATCTGCCGGCCAGGGTCCTGTTATACAGCGCCCTGGCCGCCGCCCCTTTCAGCCTGCTGTTGAGCCGGATTGGCGCCCGCTTTCTGTTTGAGCCCTATCTCTGGATCGTACCGCTGGCGGCCTTCATGGCCTGGGGCCCGTTCAAATCCTGGCTGGCCAAAGTTACCCTGGCCCAAACCGCGTTTATGACCGGACTCAGCCTCTTGGGGGCGGTCGCGCTCTTCCCCGGGGCCTTGACGGGCTCCCAGCGCCACCGCGTGATGACCAACCTGGCTTTCGGGTATGCCGAGGCCTGCTGGGTCGACGAGGTCCTGCCGGCCGATGCCGTGGTGTTGGCCTGGAACCGTGCGGTGGCCCTGGCGCCCCGGCCGTTCCTGAGCCTGGATATTCTGAATTTTTCCGATTTAACCAATCCGGTGGAACGTGATAAGGTTAAAAAAATGATGGAATCTTTCCGGGTCAACACGGTGGTCACCCACAGCCCCCTGGATGCAGAACGTCTGGAAAGTCTGGGATTATCCCCGGGGAACCGCGTCGCCGGACCGCACAAATTTGTCATGGCCACCAGGAATCCCTGGAATAGAAGCACGGTTGAGTTGTCCATTTACCGGTTAGGGGGCCCATCACCTCCACCCCGAAGAACCAACGGAGCATTATGAGTGCGCAGCTAAAGGACCTGACCAGACTCAAGCAACCCGGCAAGGCCCAAACCGGCCTGGTGAAGATCAGCTACGGGGTTCACAACCTGGATGCGGCCATTGCGGGGAAATCCGTCAGCGAGGTGCGCCAGTCCTTGAAAGAGCCATTGAACATCGACCCCCGGGCCCTGGCCCTGGTGAACGGCCGGGACGTGGCGGCTTCCTATATCCTGAAGCAGGGTGATCAACTGGAGTTCGTGCGCCTGGCCGGAGAAAAAGGCCGGGGACTTCATCTGAGGCGTCGATGACTTCATGCAGGGCAGCGCATGCTGTCATCTGGGCAGCGAAATCGGTAACGTTCTCAGGAAATTCAAGGAAAATATCTGCATAATCCCGAGTTCGTTGCACGGGAAAAAGGAGATCGCCATGACCCAGCAAATTAGTCGCGTTATCGCCAAGATCCGGGAATATCATCCTGAAATTGAGCGGAATAACATCGAGTTAAGCGTTTCTTGGGACGAGGCTGGCAAACGCTATGCCCTCAAGCTCACTAAGTCCGGAGAAGCAGTGGGCTCTTACCTGGACCCCAAAGACGCCGATGATTGCCTGGCGGGAAAGAAATGCGCCAACCTGGCGGTGCAGGTGACCCAATTATTAGCCGAATTGGAAGATTTGCTTACGCCCCGGAAGCCGGGTTGAGCCGCCCGGGAGACCCAGGATCAGGAGCAGGCTTGGCACTCCCCTTTGACAGGACCGCAAAAAAAAGATAAATATATATGTTACGCGGGGAATTGAGATGAGCCGGTTGTGGTCATCGCCTGCGATCAAACTTTAAGCGGAGACCGTCCATGGCCCGGGTTACCATTGAAGACTGCCTTGAACAAGTACCGACTCGCTTCGGCCTGATCCACCTGGCGGCCAAGCGGGTGCGCCAAATCTTCCGCGGCGCGCCGGTTCTGGTCAAAGGGGATAACAAAGAAATCGTCATGGCCCTGCGGGAGATCGCCGCGGGCAAAATCGTGCCCACTACCCCCTTGAAAGCCCTGCCGGAACCCGAAGCGGAGTAATCCCCCACCCTCGCTCCTGAACCTGCCGTTGCCGCCCCCGGGTGTGGCCCAGTGGCGGTTCGCCCTGGCGGTTTATCCCGGCAGGGTGCCGGCCCCGGCGCTTCCCCAGCACAGCACCGGACCATTCGCCTCCGGGGCGGTATCCGGCCCCCAGACCTCCAGGTTCCCATACCGCACCTCAGGCAAGGGCCAACTGGCCACAATCTCGTTGGCCACAAATTCCTGCAATTCTCGGGAGGCCGCCTCGAGTTCCTGGGCATCGGCCGCCGCGGTGAGCAGGGCCCCCAGGAGATCCACAAACTTCTCCTGCCAGGGCGGTTGGCCGGCCTCGCCCGCCACCTCCAGCCACTCGCTCCCATTCCGGCAGGCGGGTAAGGTGAGCTGTACCTTCCGGAGGGCAGTCCACTCCGGCCAGCCCTTCAAGGTGAGGAACAGGGGCCGGGAGGCGCGGCCCAGGAGCAGGGGCACCGACTGGTCCGCGTCTCGGGGACCATCACCCGACGCCACAGGCGATAGCGCAGTTTGGCCAGGTCGGGATCCACCGTCTCGGCGACCCCGGAGACGGGTCCGTAGGAGACCCGGTCGTCCCAGGGTTCCGGCTTGAGGATATCTTGCAGCCAGTCTTGCCCCTGGTCCACCAGCAGGAATTGGGCTTCCTGGTCGGCCTGCATTTTTTCCAGCTGCCAGGCCAGAGACCAGGCATTGGGTGGGAGTGGTGATGGCTCCGGGGGGGCGGCCTTCCCATAGCCGCGAATGGCCTGGATCACATTCTCCTCTGCCTCATCCTGATCCCGGCGATAATCTGCGAAGGCCTGCCACTGGCGCAGGTCTCCGGGGTGATAATGCTGCAACTCCCGGGGGTGGACCTCGGCTTCCGAGGGTAACGGCATCCCCTGGTAAGGTATCTGTTCAGGCCATCCCGGGATGACTCCCACCTTCAAGTCCGGGAAGTACAGCGGTAAGGTCCAGAACTCTTCCCGCCACGGCAGGATGAGCGGAAAGGCGACGATGTGCCAGGCCGATCCCATAAGCGCCTCCAACTGGATATGGTTCGAAGGGGCAAGCAGGCCCGCCGCCCGGCAAGCCCTCCCCAACTCTCTCTTCCCCGATAAAGTCTTCCTATTCATATCCCAGGAGTCGCCGGGATACAAGGGGAGGCGCCGGATGCCGCTGAATTTCCAGAATGGCGGGGGCCGGGTCGCTGGAGTGAGGGCAATCTGTGAACAAACAGTTAAATTATCCTGTTTCCGCAGGGTTTGGCGTGAAAGTCCAGACGTAGGGGCGGGTTTAAAACCCGCCCCTACAGGGGCTATCATTTTTGGGGGTGGCCAATTCTTCGGCCATGAACGGTTAGCCCAGGCTGGCGCCGGCCAGACGCCGATGCCCCTAAACATGATACGGGTGGCCGGTCTTGATGGTCATGGCCCTATAGAGCTGCTCCAGGAGCACGAGGCGGCTCAGTTCGTGGGTCAGGGTGAGGCGGGCCAGGGCCAGGCGTTCGGCGGCGGCGGCCATCGTCTGCTCGTCCAGGCCCCAGTGACCGCCAATGACGAAGGTGAGGGGCCGGGATTCCAGTTCCCGCCGGGAGAGCCAGGCGGCGAATTCTTCCGAAGTAAATTCCCGGCCTTGGGGGGTGAGGGCGGCAACAAAGGCCCGGGGCGGAATCTGGGTCCTGAGACGCTCGCCTTCTTTAACCTTGATGGCTGCCGCGGTGAGGCCGCCGGCCTCTTTCTCCTCCCGCACACTTTTGAGCGTCAGGTGCAGGAAGGGTTGCAGCCGCTTGACATAGAAGGCCTGGCCCTCCTGGATGAAGCCTTCCCGGGTTTTGCCCACCATGAGGATGGTTACGTGAAGCATGGACGGAACTCCTGGGCTAAAAGGCCTGCATCAAACCGCAGCGCTTGGCGCTAAAATCCATCCGGTCCCGCCAAATCCGGGCCCCGTGCGTATCATCTTAATTGTCGGGTAATAATAAACTGTTATGCTCTTTATTTTGGTCTTTTTATGTTACAATTTTTACATAACTTATAAGGAGGAACCATGAAGAGATCACTTTGCATCGGGATAGTCACCCTGTTGAGCCTGATGATGGTGGGCGTAGCCTTTGCTGCGACCCCCGGCAACATGAACCTCAAGGTTGGTGAAGAGGTTTACGTGTGCAACTGCGGGCCAAGCTGCCCCTGTCAGAGCATGTCCATGAAAGAGGGCAATTGCACCTGTGGCAATAAGATGGTCAAGGCCAAGGTGACCAAGGTCGAAAAGGATGTGGCTTACGTGAAGGCGGAAGGCTGGGAAAAAGCCCGGGCCTTCAGTACCCAGGGCAAATACATGTGCGCCTGTGGCCCCTCCTGCACCTGCAACATGATCAGCCAGAACCCCGGCAAATGCGTCTGTGGCGAAAACCTGAAGCCGGTTGATATGAAGCCAGCGAAATAATCTGATCTAAGCTGGCGGCATTTTGCCGGCGGGGAAATGGGGGGGCCGGGAAGCTATTCGGCCCCCTCATTTTTTTCCAACAACAGGAACCGGCTCTTGCCCGAGGCGATGCGGACCCCGTCGGCCGAGCGGGTGATCTCGCCTTCGGCCAGGCGGCGACTGCCGGTTTTGGTGTGGAGCACGCCCCGCACCAGGATCGGTTCATCGGGTTTGAGGGGCGCGTGGAAGCGCACTTCCAGGCCCAGGGTGAGGCCGGGGCCGGCATAATGCCACACCGCGTGGGCCATCATCTCATCCAGCAGGGTGGCCAGGATGCCCCCGTGGATGACGTCGGCCCAGCCCTGGAACTCCCGGGGCAGCGCCAGCTCGGTTTCGGCCGCCATCTCGGCTTCCCGGTAAGTAACCGAGATCTTCAACCCCCGAGGATTGTCCTGGCCGCAGACAAAGCAGTAATTGTCAGAAATAGGTGTCGTCATAGCATACCGGGATAAGAAATCTGAGAATAACCCGTTTAGTCATCCTGAGCGCCGCGCAGGATCCGGTAGTGTGGGTCATAATTACCGTTACACGGGAAAATTAGTTTTTTTACCCCCCTTTACTAAAGGGGGGGATTTTTATAATAGGTTGAAATTCCCATAAATCCCCCTTTTTAAAGGGGAACTTAACCTGCCGGGTCCAGGGCTCCAAGCCGGCGCCTCCCCGTTCCCGGCTAAACCGCCAGGGGGTCCAGCTTGATGGGGCTCATCACCTCACCCTGGGCGAGGCGGCGGCCCAGGTCCCGGGCCTGCTCCAGGATCTCCGGCCGCTCCTGAATGGCCCCTTTTTCATCCACCCCCCGGACCAGGACCTCGGCGGCATACCTGACATTGATGGCGTCGAAGAAATACTTGGCCACCAGGCGGGAGCCCACGAACAGCAGCCGTCCCTTGGTGGCGCCGGTCACCAACAGCACCCCCTGGCGGTTGCCGCCGGGAAAATCCTCCTTGAGCACGTAGCGCCGGGCCCACAGGGCCTGGGTCCGGTCGATCATGGCCTTGGCCTGGGCCGAAAGGCTGTAAAAAAACACCGGCGACCCCAGGGCCACCACGTCGGCCTCCACCAGTTTGTCATACAGCCCCCGCATTTCATCCTTAATAGGGCAGGTGCCATCCTTGAAACAATGATATATTTCCAGGCAGGGGGAAATTTTCATCTCCCGCAGGAATATTTCTTCCACCAGGGCGCCGGCCTCCGCCGCCCCCTGGAGGAATGCCTTCATGAGGGTGTCTGAGTTTCCCTCTCGCCGGGGACTGCCAAAGATGCCCAAAACTTTCATAGTCATCTCCTTGAGGTGATGAGTAACAATAGGAATAACCGTGGGGAGTTGTCAAGGAGAGACGTTTTTTTAGTTGGTGGATTTCTGATTTCCCCTTATCCTGGGGGGGATTCTGGCCGCTGCCCCGGCCGGCGCCGGCTCCATACCCGTGGCCGGTTTCCGGCCCCCCGGCTCTCTTCCCGGGGGCTGGGGGCCGCCTCTGAAGTGGGTAAGTATTTGTAGGGTGCGCCCTGCGCATCATCCGGTGCAGCAGTGGGACCGCTGTTGGTCCAGGCGTAACTCATGAAAAACCCGTTGGGCAAGCCTCCGTGCCCGCCAGGGGTGAAACGGTGCGCAGGGCGGACCTGAAGAACGAACTGGGGGCCACCTCTGAACAAAAATAAACAACCCCATAGGGAATTAATGGAATTAGTGGTATCCATCCAAAACCGGGAATCCCTGGCCACCGCCCTCAACCGGGGAGTGGGCGGGGTAGCGGCCCCTTTACCCCGGAACCCGGATTCTCAGGCCTTCTCCGAACTCGCGGACTGGCGGGAGGCGGCCCGGCAGCACGGGGTCAAGTTCTATCTCACCTGGGATTGGCTGGTGCGGGAGCGAGAGCTGCCCGGGGTACCGGATATGCTCGCCGCCGTGGCCCGGCTCGACCCCGACGCCTTGCAGCTCCGCGACCTGGGCCTCGTCCGGGAGGCACGCCGGCGTTATCCTGACCTCCCTCTCCAGGCCGCCGGCGATTTCGGGGTCCACAACTCTCCGGGAGCCCAACTGGCAGCCACCCTGGGATTTAGCCGGGTGGTGGTGGCCGGACCCATCAGCCTGAAAGACCTGGCCTTGATGCGACGCCAGACCGCCATGCCCCTGGCCGTTGCCCTGGGGACCTCTTGCCCGGGTTATGCCAGCCTCTGCCTCATGGAAGAGTACCTGGGGGTGGGCTGTGCAGCCTGCTGCCTGGCCCGGCCGGAAGACCGCCGGGACGCTGATGGCCGCGCCTCGAAACCTTTTCCGGCCTGTGTCAGCTTGGGGATAGAGGCGGTCCAGTTCAGGGGAGAACTCTTTGCTCCCGCCTCCCTGGCCCGGGTGATCGGGCTCTTTCAATCCGTGGCCACGGCCTCTCCCGATGGAGCGTCCCCGGGTCCTGGCCGCGGCCCGGCAGGTGGTGGAGGCCTTTGGGGAGACCCTCCGGATGTCTTCCCCGCCCCCGGAGACCCCGACCGGTCCCCCGGTGTACCCGCTGCCGCCCTCCCAGCGAAGCGCGGCGAGTTCGCTCCCCGCCCGGGTTGCTGGGCCGGGGCCGCATCTGGCTGGAGGTCCGGGATTACGCCGAGGCCGCGGCACTGTCCCGGGAGTGGCGGGACCCCCTGGTGCTGGCCCTGACTGGGGATAACTATGCCGCCTTTTTCCGGGAGCATCGCCACTGGGACCCCCGGCGGCTCATCTGGCGGCTGCCCCCGGCTATCCCGGAATCAGCCCTGGCGATTCTACCAAAAAGCCCTGGAAACCCTCGGGCAGAGCGGCTATAATCGCTTTGTGGCCGGAGATTGGGGCGCAGTAGCCCTGGTCGGGGCTGCCGGAAGCCAGGTCTATGGCGATCAAACCCTGGGGGTGCGCAACTCATGGTCCGTGAAACCAGCCGGGAGTTCAAAATAAGCCGGGTTTGCCTGCCTCCGGGACATCAGGTCCGATCACTGGCAGGAACTCCTGGCCGCAGCCCCGTCCGGCAGCTTCTGGAGTTACCTTTACCACTGCGCCGCCCTGGCCGTCTGCCCTCAAGAAGCCGCCGCCCTGACCCCGCCGGAAAACCTGCGCTGGATCAAGCGAAGACGGCAAGGCCCTCCTTTGCCTCAAAGCCCCCCAGAATCTCCTGGATCTGGAGCTCTTGGTTCAAACAGCAGGTCCATCTTCCCCCTCGTGGTGGCCCTGCCCCACAGCCCCCGGCCCCGGGGCCAACTCCCCTCCTGGCTGGTCCCCCGCCCCCAGGACCGCCCCCGCCGGTAAATAAATTGCAGGCCCAGGGCCTTTTTGATATATTTGTGAAAAATATCAGATGTAAAATCCTTAAAGCAAGGAGCGTGGTAATGGCCCATAAGTCATTTCGCTTTTCCTGGATCCTGGCCCGGATGCTGGTGGTGGCCATCTGCATCCTGGCCCTGGCGTCTACAGGCTGGGGGGCCGGCAAGGCCGCCCCGAATTTTACCCTGAAAGATGTCCTGCAGGGCAAGGAATACTCCCTGAGCCAGTTCAAGGGCAAGGTAGTGGTGCTTAACTTTTTCACCTTCTTCTGCGGCCCGTGCCGGGATGAGATGCCGGACCTGAACAAAATCAACAATGAACTCAAAGGCAAGGGCTTGCAGTTGCCCTGGGGATCGCCTTGAGTTCCGACCCCACCCAGATCCGCTTTCTGGTGAAACAACTGGGCCTGGAATATCCCGTGCTCACCGGCAATGACAAGGTGAGCGATGCCTATGGGAGCATCGCGGTGGTGCCCACCACGGTCATCATCGACAAGCAAGGCAATATCAACCAGACGGATCGAGGGCACCCGGAAAAAAGAAATCTTTCAGAAACTGATCGAGCCTTTGCTGTAACCGGCCTCCGGGCTCAAACCCGGTACCCCGTCCGGACTGATGGTCATTGATCTCTTACCAAATAATTACGAAAAAGCCGCAACCGCGCACCGCAATAAGGTAAGGGGAGGCAGCCCGGGTTTAGGTCTTCACTCCCGTCGCCTCGCCTTCCCAGGCCTTCCAGCCGGAGAGGATCATCCATGGGCCCCTGGCAAGAGCTCCCGGAATGGGCCCAGGAATTGGAGGAGCACCTCAACGAGGGCGAATCGGCCCTCTTCATCCTCCACGGGCAGGTCTTCGACTACACCCGGGTGAATGGCGATTACCTGCCGTTTCGCCATTTCCTGGGTCAATGGCTGGGCCAAGAGCGCCACGTGGTCTTCTACAATCTCGGCCTGGGCCTGGAGTTCGGGGACGCCGATGGTGGAAAACGCCTTCCGGCAGGCCCTGGAGCCGCCAACCCGGAGCTGGCGCCGGGGGACGAAGCCGAAGAGGACGTCTCCCGGGTCCGGGCCCGGGCCTTGAAGGCCCTGGGCCAGCAGCCCAGCCCCAAGCCCCTGCCCCAAAGCCCCCGGGAAGTGCTGCAACTGGCGGAGCGGGTCATGACCGCCCCCTGCCAGGCAGGCCGGCCTGCCCCAACCCCTGGCCCTGATCCTGGAGTACGCCGAAACCATCGTCCCGGCGGTGGACCTGGGGTCCATGGGCGAGCCGGACCGGGCCGCGCTGGTCACCCTACTGCGCTGGGCCCGGCAGCGGGAACTGGTGGAGCAGGGCCACGTGATTGTCCTGACCACCGGCAACCTGGCGGAATTAAACGCCAATCTGCTCTTGAGCCGCCACGGGGCCCAGATCATCGAAGTGCCGCCGCCGGACCAGGACGCCCGCCTCCATTTTATCGAACACCTTCTGGCCTCGACCCCCTGCCACCTGGAGCTGACTTCCCAGGGCTTGGCCAACCTGGGCGCCGGCTTGAGCCTCCAGGTGCTGCGCACCCTCCTGCGCCGGTCCCGGCACAGCCCCTCACCCGGGAGATGGTGCGCCGGCAGAAAAAGGACCTGCTGCGCCAGGAGCTGGTGGGGCTCATCGAAGTCATCGAACCCCGGTTCGGCCTGGAGGAAATCGGCGGGCTTGAACCCATCAAGGGGTATTTCGCCCAGATTGTCCGGGCCATTCATGCCGGCGACCACAAGCTGGTGCCCCGGGGCATCACCATGATGGGACCCCCGGGGGTGGGCAAGACCGCCCTGGCGGAAGCCCTGGCCCGGGACATGCGGCTTCAATTTCGTCAAGCTGCTGAACCCCCGCACCAAGTGGGTGGGGGAAAGCGAACGCAATTTTTTCAAGGCCCTGCAACACCCTCCGCAGCCTGACCCCCGTGGTGGTGGTGGAAGACGAGGCCGACCAGAGCGAGCATGGCCGGGACGAATACTCCGGCGACACCGGGGTGAGCAACCGCCTCCGGCAGATGCGCTTTGAGTTCATGGGCGACCCGGCCATCCAGGGCAAGGTCCTGTGGATCAGGATTACCAACCGCCCGGACCGGCTGGACAAGGCCGACCTGCGCTCCGGCCGTTCCAGCGAACGGATCCCCTTTTTCATGCCGGATTTCACCGAAAAGTGCCACATCTTCCAGGTGGTGGCCAGGCGCAGCCAGATCGCCTGCGACTGCGGGGATTTCGCCGACATCACCCGGCACCTGGAGGCGCCGGCATCCGGAGATGATCACCGGCGGCGATATCGAAGAGCTGGTCTTCCGGGCCTACCGCCAGGCCCGCCTGGCGGGCCGGGACCAGGTGCGCCCCGAGGACTTTCACCAGGTGATCGACGACTTTCTGCCGCCCCACCAGACCGGAGGTCCTCCGCCACATGGAACGCCTGGCCCTGCACCAGTGCTCCTCCCGGCGCTTCGTGCCGGACCGGGTCTGGGCCTGGGCCGCGCCAGAAGAGGCGGCGGAAGAGGTTTGAGTTGCGGGAGGGCCGGGGGTTTTTCGCAAGTCAAGCAAGAGACCTGATATTGGCTTCCGCATCGTAGGGGCGGACCTGTGTGTCCCCCCTTGGGTGCACACCTAGAAGAATATAAGGAACCTCCGCCATCCGAGACCAGATCATCATTGTTGGGACTGACCTGATCCTCCAGGAGGAGGCGGGAGATGGGCAGTTGCGGGTGGGTCGCCGGGCGCCTTTGGAGGCGGTGCTGCGCTACGCGGCCCGGGTCATGCCGCCGCCTTTGCCGGTCTTGCCTCCGGGGGTCCGCTGGCTCTCCCGGAGAAAAGACCTGCTCTTCCTGGTGGTGGAGCATCCCCCCCAATGCCGCACCCTCAGGGTCAGCCAGGAGAAAAAAGGCGGGGACGATTACCAGCCTTACCTAGTGGCCTTGCCTTACGTCATCTATGTCCTGACTTTCTACCGGGATGGTTTCGAGGAAATGAAGATGTTCTTCCGGAACAGTTCCCTGAGTTCTCTCACCGATACCCTCTACCACACCAACCTGCCCAACGTCCGGGGGGAACCGGGCCACTACGGCAGCCAGAGGGTCTGCTTGCGCTACCGGCCGGAGATGCTGGAGGGGGTGCCCCTGGCCGAGTCGGTGCCGGCGCTCATCGACTTTTTCTGGAGCACCGGCTTCAATCAGGATATTGCCCACAGCGCCTTCGGGCGGGCCCGGGAGCGGGACCGGCGCTTCGCCAGCCTCGAAGCCTGGGAGGCCGCCAGTCAGGAAAATCCCCTTTTTCCGTTGGAAGTGGATTGGGAACCGGCGGGCCGGGATTTACCGGGATTATGGTTGGAATGCCTGAAGCTGCATGGCGAGACGGCTGAGCCCATTGCCAGTGCCAGCGAACTGGCGGATATTCTCTACCGGCTGCCGGTGGGATACTGAAGCCCGCCGGGAGCCTTCGCATTCAGGGTTTCCCCGGCGCCACCGGATAGTTTGGCGTCGGTGGCGCCCCACCCTCTCCGGTCTCTTCCGGCCGCCAGGCCTACCCATCTTCTGGTTATGGCCATTGGCGTTGCCGGCACCCCGGCGAAGCTCCCCGGCCAGCCCTGCATCCCCGGTAATCTCCCCTGGGGATAATTGCGGTCAAACGAGCCGGCCATGGCTCCCGGGGTAAGCATACCCCGTTTTCGTTGGGCCCACCTTGCCATGGGTTTTGAAGGAAAAGGCCACCGGGGAATCGGGGGCAAAACACTTCAGGGAGGTTGCCACCAGTTTCCTCAACGCCTGGAGCAGTTGCTGGGATGAAATGTGATTGAAATCTCCCTCCAAGGTGAGGTATAAATCCTCTCCCTTCCGGCAAACCGAGACCGTTGGTCTCATAAGCTCTCCTTTTTGTGACCCGGTGCGGCATTCATGATAAAGATCGGCGCCTTTCAGCCAATCCTTAAACTTCTTGGTGGCTTTGCCCTAACCGGTTGTTACTCATACTCATAACACGATTGATTTTCAGCACACTGAGGGAGACTACTGATATTCATGGCAGGATTTGCTGATTTTTCTTCGGGGAAAGACACTATCCAGGAAAGATCAGGAGCCCGTGGCGATTTGCCTTGGGAGGTCGGCAGCGGGGATCGGGGCAGGAGAGGTGTTGGTCCCCGGACCCGGGCTTTCACGCAGTCAGTCGCCCGACTCGTCACGAGAGAGGTTATTTGCCAGATCTTTGACCAACAGGCTGGACAACTTAGGGCTGAGATAGATTTTCTGGTTTACCACGGTACGAATGGCCTTGACCAGTTCCTCCAGGGCGCAATCCTTTAACAGATAGCCCGAGGCCCCGGCATTAAGCATATTTACGACAAAAAGACTGTCAGAGTGCATGGAGAGGGCAATAACTTTGATCTGGGGATATTGTGACAATATCCGGCGAGTCGCTTCCACGCCGTTCAAGTCGGGCATAGAAATATCCATGATCACTACCTGGGGGGAAAATTCCCGGATGAGCTCGATGGTGGTGCGGTAATCTGCCGCCTCACCCACCACGTTCATATCCGGTTCACCGGCCAGGAGCAGGGCCAGGCCCTGGCGCATTATTTGGTGGAAATCCGCCAAAACAATCTTGATGGTCATCCTGTCTCCCAGGCAGGTCGATTGGGCAGGTCGCAAGGAAGCGTGGTTCAGCAGACGAGGTTTCGACCAGGGAACCGAGATAATCAGGCTGCCTACCGTGGCAGATATAAAAATATAGGGATTTCCCCAAAAAGCACTTAGGAAATCCCTAATTCTTCTTTCCGAAAAACCTTACTTTTATTGATACAAGCGAACGAGCCGGCCTGGTCCGTGATCTCTGGGCAGGCTTAAACTTCTAAAGAGGTCAATCCCTGCCGGATGGCGTATTTGGTGAGTTCGGCGACACTGTGAATTCCCAACTTGGTCATGACCTGTTTACGGTGGGCTTCCACGGTCTTGACGCTGACACAGAGACCGTCGGCGATTTGGTTGGTGGTTCGGCCTTCGGCCATGAGTTGCAGTACTTCCCGTTCCCTGGGCGACAGGACGGAAAACGCCGAGGCATTCGTGGTCTGCCAACCAGTCACAAAATCCCTGATCACGATGTCCGAAACTCCCGGACTCAAGTAGGTTTTATGGTCGACCACGGCGCGGATGGCTTTTACCAGTTCTTCCAGGGCGCAGTCCTTCAGCAGATAACCCACGGCCCCGGCTTTAATCATGTTGAGCACAAAGAGGCTGTCGGAATGCATCGACAGGGCGATCACCTTGACCTCCGGAGCCCCGGCCAGTATCTGACGGGTCGCCTCGATACCGTTCAGCTCAGGCATGGACAGATCCATGATAATGATATCGGGGAGCAAGTCCTGGGCCTGTTTTAAAACCTTGCGCCCGTTATCGGCTTCGGCGATTATCTCCATGTCAGTTTCTGCTTCCAGCAGGATGCGCAGCCCCTGACGCACAATCTGGTGGTCGTCCGCCAGTATGATCCTGATAGGTTGGTTCACGCCATTAAAAGAATTTTTTCTTTGGCCCATGGAAATACCCCCAATCCTCAATCACTTGTAGTTCGCTCCCCGGCCGAAGCCGGAGGGGCCCGCTCAGTTACGGACACATCTTAACATTTTCTGATTATTCTTCTACACTTGTACAGGGGGAATTACAGTCGGGGA
The DNA here is from genome assembly GCA_963841475.1 of uncultured delta proteobacterium. GTDB lineage: Bacteria > Desulfobacterota > Desulfobaccia > Desulfobaccales > 0-14-0-80-60-11 > 0-14-0-80-60-11. Next base: position 229,825 of record CAWJCT010000004.1, on the reverse strand, counting down.
TTCCCTAATTTTACCATGTGCAAAGCCTGAATATTGCCGAATCCAGAGATGAAGGCAACCTTTTGGAAACTTAGAGAAAATTAAACCTCCAGGGATGTTAGTCCCTGGCGGATGGCATATTTGGTGAGTTCGGCCACGCTGTGAATATCCAGTTTGTTCATCAGTTGTTTGCGATGGGCTTCCACCGTCTTGACGCTGACGCACAGGCTTTCGGCGATCTGGTTGGTGTTCTTGCCTTCGGCCATGAGCTGCAGCACTTCTCGTTCCCTGGCCGTCAGGATGGAGTAGGCCGAGGAGCGACTCCTCGGGGACCAGCCGATGACGAAGTCTTTGATCACGATATCGGAAATACCGGGGCTGAGATAGATCTTGCGGTTCAGCACCGTGCGCACCGCCTTGACCAATTCCTCCAGGGCGCAATCTTTCAGCAGGTACCCCGAAGCCCCCGCCTTGAACATGTTCAAAACAAAGAGACTGTCGGAATGCATCGACAGGGCAATAACTTTGATCCCAGGAGAATCGCCCAGGATTTGCCGGGTGGCTTCGATGCCATTCAAGTCGGGCATGGAAATGTCCATGATCACCACCTGGGGGGCCTTTCCTGGACCAACCTGACTACTGCCCGGCCATTTTCCGCTTCGCCCACGATCTCCATGTCAGGTTCCGCCGACAGCAGCGCTGCGGAGCCCGTGACGCACTATCTGGTGGTCGTCCGCCAATATGATCTTGATCATGTCACCGCTCTCCCCATTGAGCCTTCTTGGCGTGCTGGAGGGGTACCACCAGAGTTATCTTGGGTCCCCCGGCCTTGCTCCGATTCCACCTGCACCTGGCCCCCAAGATAATGCAAGCGCTCCCTAATACTGAAAAGCCCGAAGCCGCTGTTGCTCTTTAGCTTCGGATCTTGCCGCTGGTCTTTGATCCCCACCCCGTCGTCTTCCACCTCGATGCTAACGTCGTCGTTTTCCCGCCTGATGGTTACCCGGGCATTGCGGGCCTGGGCATGCTTGACGATATTGATCATCAACTCCCGCACCGAACGGAAAAGCAGGACCTTGATTTCATCATCCATGGGGATGGGCTCCATGTCCTGTTGCACGTCCACCTTGATGCCGTGCTGCGCCCGGACTTGCTTGGCGAACCATTCCACTGCCGCCTCAAACCCAAGCTCGTAAAGGACCGGCGGCTCAGTTCGAAGGTCAGGGACCGGGTGTCCTGAATCATCTGATCGATGAGCTCCCGCACTTCACCCAGGGATTTGGCCTGTTCCGGCGCAGTGATGGATTTTTGCAGCACCCCCAGTTTGATCTTGGAGACGGCCAAGGCCTGGCCGATATGATCATGCAGATCCGTCGCCAGGCGCCGCCGTTCGCGTTCTTCGGTCAGGGATAACTCCGACGCCAGGGATTGGAGCTGCTCCTGATAGGTGCGGATATCTTCCTCCGCCTTTTTCCGGTCGGTAATATCGGCGATCATGGCGATGGCAAACTGCGGCGCGCCCGCCGGCGGCCCGGAGCAGGGACACGGTTACCTGTCCCCAGACCACCCGGTTATCCTTATGCAGGTAACGATTCTCCCGGGAGTAGGAATCGCGTTTCCCCTTCGCCCAGTTCTTGGAACAGCTTGGTGCTCTTCAGACCGTCTTCCGGATAGAGGAAGTCCTTGAAATGATTTCCGTACCACCTCATGTTTTTTATATCCCAGCATTTTCAGGAAAGCCGGGTTGACATCCAGGATGCGGCCGTTCCATATCCACCAGGGACATGCCGATGGCCGCTTCTTCAAAGATTTTGCGGAATCGCTTTTCCGTTTCCCGCAAGGCCGTGATATCACTGAACATAGCAAAAGCGCCCACAAAATGGCCCTCTTCGAACAAGCGGCACCGAACTCATGATGACCGAGGCCAGTCCCCGGTTCCTGCACGTGATATCCAATTCCTGCTGCGCCACATTGTTCATCCGGTTCTGAGCTATGACCTCCTCGTAACAGCTCCTGATTGTCCTGATCCAGCAAGTCATAAATATTTCTATTTTCCAGCTGGTCATGGCCGGTAATCTCTCTCATGCGCCGGTTGGCAAATTTGATGCGGCCGGTGCTCATCGATAATCCAGATGCCTTCGTGGGCATTTTCTACCAGTTCGCGGTATTTCCGTTCCGACACCTCCAATCTTGCGGTAGAGAATCGCATTTTCCAGGGCGATGGCGATCTGGTTGGCAAAACTGACAATAAACTCCCGGTCGCCGTCGGTGATCGTCGCCTCCTCGTGCACCCGGTCCGCCATGAGCACGCCGATCACCTTGCCCCGCACCGTCAGGGGCACCAGAATGAAGGCCTTGGGCTTGAAAAATTGGATCAAGGGATTGTTCATGTTGAGTTTGCTGCGGTCCACATTCTGAATCACCACCGGGATGCCGGTCATGGCGACCCGGGCAATGACGTTATCCACTTTGGTAATGGGAATTTGATAATTCTTCACCTGTTCAAAAATTTCTGGGTCGATCCCCTCCGCATAGGTGAGCTCCAGCACCTCCCCTTTTTCGTCCAGGAGCAGAATCCCGGCCCGATCCAGTTTGGCCGAGTTGATAAGCAATCGCAACGTTACCTGCAGCAGTTTCTCCAGATTGAGCACCGAGAGCGCCGCCGTGCTGGTTTCCTGCATGCAAATAAGCTGGTCGATCTTTTCTTTTAGCTGGATATTTAACCGATGGATCTCGTCAAATTTCTTCTTCAGGAGTTCTTTATCCCGCTCCAAGTTCATCAATAGTATAATTGAGCGCCCGCCAGGGCACCAGCAGCCTCAACAAGCCTTCTTTCATAGAAAATCTTCTCTGCCATCTAAAGTGATACTCGCAATACTCATCCCCCTGGAAATAACATTTAGTCTCTTTCAGGGATGGCGGGCGGAAGATTCCAGATGGTGGGAATTCCGGAGTAAATCCCCTTATTAAACAAACAATAATCAATGGTGCCCGGAATTTTTTTGAACCAGTGCAGCCGGATGATCGCTCGCTCGCCCTGGGTTTCCACCAGTTCAACCCGCTTGTTTTTATTAAATTTATCGTTAATGGCTTGGACTCTTTCTCAGGCTGCGGCGGGGATTTTTATAGGCAAACAGAATAATGCGCTGAACATAGCCCAACTTTTTTCTGGCGGCGGATTCAAACCCGATCTTAAACGCAATGCTGTCATCCAGGGTTATGGCCTTGGCATTTTCAAACATCCGGGTGACCACATCGCTGGACACCCAGTTGTTCCTCTCCATTAAAAATTCCTGGGGGTTGGCCAAACCCTCAATTTCAGGCCCCAGACCCGTAAAGAGACGGTGAACTTCCCCCGGCATCTTTTCTTGAAAAAATTCGATTATGGCCCGGGTATTCAGGCAACTATGATGCTTCTCCATCTGACTATCTGACCCCGTTCCTCATACGGCTCCTTTTAGCCTCACCGGTGGCCGGCCGCTCCCCCTGCCCTCCCCTCGTTGACCAGGAGATCAAGGCGGGCACCCACCCATAGCCACATCTGCCAGAAGGGCCTTACGTCCTTCTCTCTGCAGGTCTCTGGAGTCCGGGAAAACTTGGCCGGTGATACCGAAATTCACCCACGAATCATCCGAAATTGCGGTTAAACTGCTTTATTTAGCCTGTTACCCTGTGAACGCATGATAAAGAACTATGAATAAATGTCAAGAGAAAGTCCTGCTCTACCCTCATTGCCGGGTTACGACTGAGAATCCTCCGCTCATCAACAATAACTCCTCTACTCTTTCCAGCAAAAAAACCATCGTCTGGTCCTCTTCCTTAGACCTGTCTGGGCTTCACTTTCCCTCCTAAAGTCGGCCAAATCCCGTTTCACCCCTGATCCAGGGTCTTCTACTTCCCGGGAGATTTAACCATTTCTCCAACGCAAATCAGGGTTTTCATTTTTCAAATCAAGATGTTTCCCCATTGTGTGGAAAATCCAGGTCCGCTATCGTGCAATTGGTGTTTCTTAATCCCGGCAGGGGGGAAGTGCTTTTTAGGAAAAGCAAACCGCACAAGCAGGTTTTTCGAAAACGAAAACAGGGATTATCCTATAGTGTTTTGCAAAAAAGGTTAATATTTTAAGAGATTTACTATTTCACTGGAACCCTGGAGGACCAAGGGATGAACCATCGGCGCTGATAGACTAACATGCTGTTTTAATTAATTAATTTAATTGCCCTGTCCCGGGCTGCCAGGTCTGCCTGTGACTTTCCCTCATAAATAAGGGAATTCGGAAGTTGAAAAAAGGGGAGCCCTTAGCGGATATTAGGGAAAACCTTATATTAAATTATTCGTAATGTTAATATTTTAAAAGATTTACTTTATTTTTCTCAAAGGAGCGCGACCATGTTTACTTCGACTTTTCGGCTGCCTAAAATCTCCTTGAGCCTGAGCAAGTTCCTGCAAATGAGATTTAACAGCTTCCTGTTCCGATTTTTGCCCTTCTCAGTCTCCCGCTGCTATGTTATGGTCCTGGGCAAGCTCTACTATCTCCTGAACTGGAAGGACAAAATCCTTATTCGAAAAACCATAGAGCATGTTTTTCGGAGAAAGGTCCCGGCCCCCATCCTGAAACAGAAGATCAAAGCCGCCTTCCGAGGGATCTTCGACCATTACCACGAGAAGTTGTTCGTCGGTTATTCCAACTTCCCCAAGCTGTTGAGGTTCTTGAAATCCCAGGTCCATTTTGAGGGTAAGGAACACCTGCAGGCGGCCTTGGACAAAGGCAAGGGGGTCATCCTGGTCACCGGTCACTTCGGTGCGGTGGAGATCCTCCCCGGCTCCCTGGTGATGAATGGGTTTCCCACTTCCATGATCTGCCGTTTCCAAACCAACCGGCTGCGGAAATCCCTGGGCTGGCGGGCCGAATCCATCGGCCTCAACCTCCTGGACGCCGACACCGGCAACGTCATCCTGACCGCCATGAAGGCTCTTAAGGAAGGCCAGATTCTTATTACCGAGGTCGATGAATTCGATGAATGGCGGACTGATCCCCATCGGGACAGTTACTTCCTCAACTGCCGCCTGGCCGCGGACCGTACCCTGGAACTGCTGCGGAAACGCTCCGGCGCTCAGGTCGTCACGGCCCTGGTGAAACGGGAAGGCAATCAGCAGTACACCTGTAATCTTACCCCGGTAGGCAATGGGACCTTCCCGTCAACCATGCCCATCAGCGACCAATGTTTGACCGTGCTCGAGGAGGCAGTTGAGGAATATCCGGAGCAATGGTACCAATGGAAGAAGTTTGGCAAGATGGTTAAATCTCACTTTGAGGTCGAAAATGATCGTCAAGAAGCTGGATACCTGGCACCTGAATTTGGAATTTCTGTCCCCGATCAAGCATAACCTGGCGACTCACGAGGGTTCTGACAACATCGTCCTCGGGGTGACCACCGGTGATGCGATCAGGGGATTCGGCGAAGGGGTTCCCCGGACCTTCGTCACCGGCGAGGTGCTCAGCGACAGCCTCGCCTTCATCAGCCAGGTTCTGGCCCCGGCTATCTTGGCCCGGGATTTCCCTTCCCCCCAGGCGTTGGTCAAGGCCCTGGGAGATCTTTATCAACATGTACAGGCCCAGCGCCACCCCGGCGCCTTCTGTGCCCTGGAAACGGCCCTGCTGGATGCAGCCGGCCAGACCTGGAATATACCGGCGACCGAGCTGATCGGGTCCAAACTGCGCACCACCCTGGAGTATAGCGCCGTCGTCCCCATGCTGTCCCCGGAGAAAATGTGCCAATTATTCCAACTGGTCAAGGGTATCGGCATGCGATTTATCAAACTCAAGGTGGGCACTGACTCGGACCTGGAGATTTTGCGGCTGGCCCGGGACGAATTGGGAGACGAGGTCGATATCCGGGTGGATGCCAACTCGGCCTGGACGCCCGCTGAGGCCATTGCCCGAATCCGGGAAATGCAACCTTATCGCCTCAGCGCCGTGGAGCAGCCGGTGGCCAAGGCCGACTTTGCCGGGATGAGACAGGTGAGCGAGGCGATCCAGATCCCGGTAATCGCCGATGAGTCCCTGTGTAATGAAGACGATGCCCGCCGCCTGATCGACCTGGAGGCCTGTCAGGGCTTCAATATCCGCCTATCCAAGTGCGGCGGTCCGGGAGCCGCCACCCGTATCAGGCAGATGGCCGAGAAGGCCGGGATTTTTTGTCAGTTGGGGTGTCAGGTGGGAGAAACCAGCATCCTTGCCGCCGCCGGCCGCCATTTCGCCTTGACCGTGCCGCACTTATCCTATGTGGAAGGCTCGTATGCCCCCTACCTGCTGGCCCGGGATGTGGTCGTCAATCCGGTGGTCTTCAATGGCGGCGGCCTGGCTCAAGAACTGCCCGGTCCGGGTTTGGGGATTGAAGTCTTGGTAAGCGCCCTGGAGGAGTTGGCCGTCTCCCACGCCGTGGAAACCAGCCACTAAGGTCGGGCCCGGTAACGGAGCCGGGATTTTTTTCGTTTTGCCAGGTTGATGAACGGAACCACAGGCGAGGGCCTCGAGGTTTTGCCCCGGCGCAGCCCCAAAATGGCAGTCGATTAAAGCAGAGAAGTTACCGCACCTCACTGAAACTTTCGGAGGCAGACCCCGGGCAGGCGCCAGGTCTGACTTCCCCCTCTCCGGCCCGCCCGTGACTTCCTCTTAAAAATTAAACAACCAGCTCAGTCCCAGGGAGTGGATATTACTCTGGTAGCGCCCGTTGGCCTGTAAGGGGACCGGGACTCCGTTGATCGCGATGCTGTTGTTTTTGGTGCGGGCCTCGGACAGGATGTAATTGTAGGCGATACCCAGGGTAAAACTCCAGACCTTGAGTTCCTGCCCCACCGTGAAGATGTGACGGTTGGAGTCGGGCACCTGGGGGTCAAAGGTGGAATCCGGCACCGGGGTGAGGTCATAGATATATCCAGCCCTCAGCTTCATCCAATCATTGACTTCATAACTTGCCCCGAAGCGGAAGGCCCAGGTATCATGCCAGTTCTTGGGAGTGGTGAAGGTTGCGGTCGGAACCCCTTTTACCAAAATCGGGTTGTCTAACTTGAGTTCCAGTTGGTCATAGGAAGACCAGCCCGTCCAGGTGGTGTCAAATTCGAACGCGAAAGGTTTGCAGCGGCTGTAGGCAATGCCCATCGTCAACGACGGGGGGTAAACGATGCTGGCATCCCCCGAGCTGGCGGGCCCCGCCCCCAATGGGGCCGGCAGGCTGGTGCTAAAGTCGCCCTTGTGAGTCACCTCGATTTTACTGCGGTAGGCGACCCCCAGCTTCACCCCCGACACCGGTTCGTAATGCAGCCCTAAGTTGAACCCCGATCCGTCGCCCTCGCCGGTAATCTCGGTTTCGCCATCGGGGAATGTCCTCCCCCCGGCAACCACGGGGGTTTTGCGCTTGAGGCGCACTTTGGACCACATGATATCGTACCCAGCCGCCAGGGAGAGATTATCCAGAACCTTCACCGAGATCACCGGATTGAGGCAATAGGTTTTCATGCTGGAGAAGGTGGAGATATACCTGCCCGCCCAGGTCGGCGGCCAGACCGTCCCCATCCCGAAAGGCGAAAAAAAGCCGAAACCCAGGGCGACCCGGCTATGCACGGGAATGGCCATGTAGGCCGACAGGCTGCGGTATAAGCGATGATTGGTTTGAGAATCCAGACCGCCGCCGCTATATTCGCGATCCGGATAGTTAAAGAAACTTCCTTGATAAAATTGGGCCCGCTTGAGCTGATTGAGCCCGGCGGGATTGTAAAAGACAGCTGAGGCGTCACTGGCCTCGGCCACGAAGGCGTTGCCCTGAGCCATGGCCGCAGTTCCCTGCTGCACCAGAGCAAAACCGGATGCCCAGGCCCAGGAGGGTGACCAACAAATCAGCGACACCGCCAACATTATTGCCAGGGCAAACCTGTCCACCCGCCAGACTGTCTTGCCGAGACTATGAAAAATCAACATCCCCAAGGAACTTAGCATATCGGGCTCGCAGAGTTAAGTTAAACGATTTAAATGGTATTTTCATAAAAAATCAACTCTTTTTTATAAGCTTTCCCGTTATTAACGTTTATTCTTGATTGCATTGGGTTAACTAAGAAACTTTCATAAAGTTGGGGTCCACTCAGGATAAGGAAAAAAGCGTTGCGGTAGTTATTTCTGTGTAAACATTCACTTACCAATCCCAACCGTACAGTATGACAGTTCCCCTTAGGGAAAAGAGGCCCAGGATATGGGCCTCATCAGTACTCCTTGTTTAGGTAACAGTCTTCGCACGCCTGTTTGCGATCCCTCCCACCACCTTAGGTTGATTTTCTCTGTAGGTCGGTTTATTCTTAAACAATCATTCAAACGATGATTACTCAATCAACAACTTATGCCTCCGCGCCAAGATTCCCGGAACGGTCACGGGAAGCGAAAAATTTTCTGCAAATATCATTTCCCAGCAAAAGCTGATATTATTTTGCCAGAAAAAAATCATCCCGGGGTCTTCGGTAAACGCCTTGAAAAAAGTCCTCGGAGGAGTCTTGCGGCCTTTGAGGGCGGGATTTTTTGGGCCCCGCGCCACTGACCTGAAAATCGCCATGGCTGATGGCCCGGACTCTCAGCCATTACCTAAGGGCGCCAGGAGCAACCCGTCTTGACCATGATTGATATCCATGTGCATATCCTCCCCGGAGTAGACGATGGGGCCAAAAACTGGGAAGAATCCCTGGAAATGGCCCGGATGGCGGTAGACGACGGCATCGAGGTCATGGTAGCCACCCCGCACCTCTTCAAAGGGAGAACCATCGACCTGGATCAATTAAATGACAAAGAGTCGATTCTTCACTACGTGGCGCAACTGAGACAGAAATTGTCCGAAGCCAAAATCCCTTTGCAAATCATCCCGGGTTGTGATTTTCCCCTTGGTTTCGAGTCCTTACAACTCTTGGATGCCGGCCGGGCCCTGACCATTAATGACGCCAACCGCTATCTGCTCCTGGAACTCCCTGATACCTCCTTGCCGCCGGCGACGGAAGAAATCTGTTTTAACCTGCAATCCAGGGGCATAACTCCCATCATTACCCATCCTGAGCGGCACCTGATTCTCCAGGAGATGCCTCAAAAGCTGAAACGGCTGATTGACCTGGGCTGCCTGGTTCAGATGACCGGCAACAGCCTGACCGGCAGGTTTGGCCGGAGAGTAAAAAAGATTTCTCAGCAATTAATCAAATTGGGATACGTTCACCTGCTGGCTACCGATGCCCACGGCCCCGTGAAGCGTCCTCCCTTATTGAGCCAGGCGCTCACTGAATTATCCCGTCTAATCGGCGAAAACCGCGCCCGGGCCATGGTCTACGACCTTCCCGGGAAGATCATCGCCGGCGAACCTTGCTTCTAATCCCGCGGGGACTGGGTTCCCTTTTCCTTGGGCCTCGAACCCAGACTCTTCCGGAATTTTGTGATTCCGGGTCGGCTCAAGCTCCAAAAAAATGCCCAATTTCGCCTTTCGCCTTGCTATAATAGGATTCAGGTCTTTGCCTTGACTCCCAAGACTTTTGATCATCAGCAACGCGTACTCCGGGTGTCACAGGAAACCTTCATGTCCAGGATCACTTATGGTATATCGATTTTTTTGTTTCTGGCCTGGGCCGCCATCGGTGTCTCCGGGTGCGCCAGCGTCAATCAGCCGGGGCAATCCCAGGAAGTTAGACTGAACACTCAATCTGAGGATATTAACGTTTTTTTTGTGTCCGGCAAGGCAGCCCACTACCTGGCACTTGAATGTCCCACGTCCGGCGCCATGGATTTATCCGCCTATACGCACCTGATGGAGGTCAAATTTCCTCCCACCTTCCATGTCGATGTCCTGAGTAAAGCGCCATCCAGGCGCTATAAGACTTTTGCGGTGCTGGAGTGCAAGCCTGGGCCTAACTCCAATCCTGAGGTGATGTTGGAAGGCCTCAAAAAGAAGGCCAGGGAGATCGGGGCCGATGCCATCATCCTCCGCCAGGGCGGTCCCGAAAAGGGAATCCCCCAAATGTTGCCGACTTCGACAATGCAAGCCGTGGCCATCAGATATATTTTGACGAGTCCGTCAGATAAGGGAAATAATTCCTGATCCCCTGAAGCTCCCGGTTCCACTTTGAGGGTCCCGGCTGAAAGACAGGGGCTTGATTGAGGAGTGCCAATAACCTGATGTTAAAAGATTTGTTCGAGAAATCAGTCCTGATCTTTGGCTGCGGCAACATCCTGTGGGGTGATGACGGGTTTGGGCCCGCCGTCATTGAGAGGCTGAAGGAGCATTACCGCCTCCCCGACGACGTCATGGCGATGGACGTGGGAACCAGCATCCGGGATATTCTTTTCGACCTGGTCCTGAGCGACAAGAAGCCCCAGAAGATTTTCATCATCGACGCCGTGGAATATCCTGACCGGAAGCCCGGAGAGGTCTTCGAAATCCCGGTGGAAGGGATACCGGACAAGAAAGCCAGCGACTTCTCCCTCCACCAATTTCCCACGGTCAATATGCTCCAGGAGCTTAAAGAGCATAGCCGCATAGACATCAAGATCCTCGTGGCCCAAATCGAATTCATCCCGGAGGAAGTAAAGCCGGGGCTGACGCCGGCCATGACCGCCGCCATCGACATAGTCTGCCGGCGCCTCATGGAGGCTCTCCCGGAAGAGGGGCCGGGATGAGCCATCCCCCGCTTTGATCAGCTCATCCCAGGTTTCTGGTGAAATAAGCCAATTATCCGGATAACCTGTTGATACCATTCGCGGGGGCGGGTTTCAAACCCGCCCCTGCACTGCGCCCCCGGTATAACCCCGCGGCTCGCTTTCGCGCCAGGCGGCGCCAATACCGCTGGAGCGCCTCTCCCAAGGCCTCACTCCCACCGGAGTTCGATGCCCTCCACCCCCCGGCCTCCCTGGATCGGATTCACGGCCCCGCACTGGGGGCATTCCACCAGGGGAGACTGGTCGTGGGGATCAACTGCGCCCTCCGACAACGGTCCCTGAAAGCCGCATGTCCCGCAGGTCAACGTCACCGGTTCAATGGTCAGGTTAAGCCGGGATTGCGCCAGGGGCGTCCCCTTGACCAGAACCTCATAGGCTGTCCGGGTGGCCGCCTCGGAGTGCACCGCCAGGGCCCCCACTCTCAAAACCACTTCCAGCGAACTCCCGTCGGGGAGGTTATCCACCTTTTTGAGTTCTGCCAGGATGTGGGCGATTACCTGCTCCATTAATGAATATTCATGCAACTTTGCCGACACCTCCCTTGATTTCATGAGGTTTTTCCAGAAACCCCAAGTCTGCCTTCCTAACCCGGTCAGCAATACCATATTTAACCCCGGGAAGGGAAATATTTTGCCTCTTTCGACCCCGGAGGCCTTCCCGTCAGTTGGTCAGGGGCCATGGACCCACCCCTGCCCGCTGAAAAAGGCAGACCTTTTCATCCTGGGGCGCGTTAAACACTCTTCAGAACTTTGAACCTCGAACTCGAAACCTCTGTGCAAAGCCATTTTGTCATCCTGAGCGGAGCGAAGGATCTCGTATTCTCTTGTAGTTATGAGATTCTTCGGTCGCTCCCCTCCCTCAGAATGACAGGTTAGGGGACTTTAGCAGAGGTCTCAACTTTGAGCTTTTCCCGGCCGGGACTCCCGGTCCCGCCTTGGGCCGCCGGGAACCGGCCCCAAGCGTTGCCTTGCCAAACCAGGGGCCGCCCCTTTATAATAAGCATTAATCACCAAGATGTGCCTCACGGGGCACGGCTGCTGATCACCATGCGCGCCAAACTGCCGCGCCGGAGGAACTATGCACGACGAATCCCAGGTCGCCCTTTCCCGGAAACAGGTCGCCATCCGCCTGCTCTACACGCTCCTCTATGTGGCCATCTTCGAGCTGGTAAAAACCATAGTCATCCTCATCACCCTGTTCGAATACTTTTTCCTGTTGGTCACGCTGCAGCACAACGAGCCCGCCAGGACCTTCGCCAACAAGGTGGCCGCGTATGGCTACCGGGTGATGCGCTACCTGACCCTCAACGAAAACCAGCGCCCCTTTCCCTTCTCTGATTTCCCCGCCGAAATCGAGCTCCCCGACGAGGAGGTCAGGTTCGATTGAGCCGCGGGCCGCAGCGCCACCAAAGGTGGGGCGGGCCTCCGTGCAGTGGGGCGGGCGTCCCCGCCCGCCAACCGATATGGCGGCTAGGGACGGCCGCCCCGCCCGGGCCGCCACAACCGGTTTAGGTATCGTTTCAGGATGATCTTACAAAAAGTTGGAGGTTTTTTCTCCCTCCCCCTTGATGGGGGAGGGTTGGGGTGGGGGTGAAATGGCTGGGCATTGCTTTACCCTATCCCCCTCCCCCCAACCCCCTCCCACCAGGGGAGGGGGAGTATGGATGCCAACATTTTGCCAGGTGTCCGTGGGACACGATAATAGGTTCCCTGATCCATGCCCGTGAAAATCATCACCGCACCGGCGCTGCTGGTTTTAAGCCTCATCATGGGGGTCGTCCCGGGGTGGGCCCAAAAAACCTCGGTCCAGACCAAGCAGTTCCCCACCGGCTACTTTTCCCAGTACCACAAGATCCCCCTCCAGGAAAAGGCGAAGGTCCTGGCCAAGATCGACGCCACCCTCAAAAAACTCACCCAGGACGGCTATGACCTCATTGCCAAAGGCGCGGTCCTTGAAAAGCCCGACCCCGGGGTCCAGATCTACCCGGAGCTGACCATCCTGGATGAAAGCGGCCTGGTCATCATCGCCCGCCAGGTGCCCAATCTCTATTACCAGTATCGCGGCCAGGCCGGGATCAATCCCAATATCTATATCATCATCAAGAATGCCCGGGTGAATAGTACCGAAAGTTACATCCGCTATGGCTACGTGGTGGAAGGTGACTTCGTGGCGTATGCTGACAAATTTGTCAAGGCCATTATGGAAGGCCTGGAGCGGCCCGACAAGTCCGCGCCGGCCCGGCCGCCCCGATAAGCCCCGATCTTGCGGTGGACGTCTTCCCGGAAAAAATGTACAATAACTAATTGGAGTTGAATTAAGCCTAAACCGGGAACCAGCTTTTTCGATTACTATGTCCAATATCCGCAACTTCAGCATCATCGCCCATATCGACCACGGCAAGTCCACCCTGGCGGACCGCCTCATCCAGTGGACCGGCATGGTGGAGGACCGCCAGTTCCGGGACCAGATCCTGGACACCATGGACATCGAACGGGAGCGGGGCATCACCATCAAGAGCAACACCATCTCGCCTGCCCTACACCGGCTGCCGACGGCGTCGACTACGAGCTCAACCTCATCGACACCCCGGGCCACGTGGATTTCTCCTACGAGGTCTCCCGGGCCCTGGCCTCCTGCGAGGGGGTGCTGCTGTTGGTGGACGCCTCCCAAGGGCGTGGAGGCCCAGACCGTGGCCAACCTCTATCTGGCCATGGAGCACGACCTCACCATCATCCCGGTGATCAACAAGATCGACCTGCCCGCCGCGGACGTGGACGGGGTCAAGGAGCAGATCGAGCGGGAGCTGGGCCTGGATCCGGACCACGCCATCCTGTGCTCCGCCAAGGAAGGCATCGGCATCGACGCGATCCTCGAGGCCATCGTCGCCCGGATCCCGCCCCCCAAGGGCAGCCCGGACGAGCCGCTCTCCGCCCTGATCTTCGACGCCCACTACGACTCCTTCCGGGGCACCGTGGTCTCCTGCCGGGTCTTCGACGGCAAGGTCAAACCGGGAGACATCATCCGCCTCATGTACAACAATACCACCCACAAGGTGGAGGAGACCGGCGTCTTCCGGCTGACCCGGGAGCCCCGCAAAGAGCTTTCCGCGGGCATGGTGGGCTACCTCATCGCCGGCATCAAGACGGTGAGCGACACCCGCATCGGCGACACCATCACCCTGGAGGCCCGCCCCGCGGCCCAGCCCCTGCCCGGCTTCAAGGAAGTCAAGCCCGTGGTCTTCGCCTCCATCTACCCGGTGGCCAACGACGATTACCAGGACCTGGCCGACGCCCTGGAGAAATACAAGCTCAACGACGCCTCCCTGGTCTACCAGAAGGACTCCTCCGCGGCCCTGGGCCAGGGCTTCCGCTGCGGCTTTTTGGGGCTGCTCCACCTGGAGATCGTCCAGGAGCGCCTGGAGCGGGAGTACAACCAGTCCATCATCATGACCGTGCCCGGGGTCCAGTACCGCTTCACCCTGGCCGACGGCCAGGTCATCACCGTGGACAACCCCATGTACTACCCCGACCCCAGCAGCATCAAGCTCGAGGAGGAGCCGTTTATCCGGGCCTCCATCCTCATCCCGGAGCGCTTCGTGGGCGCGGTGATGAAGCTCTGCCTGGAGCGCCGGGGCGTCAACTCCCGCTTCAATTACCCCTCGCCGGGCCGGGTGGAGATCACCTTCGACATGCCCCTGGCCGAAGTGATTATCGACTTCTACGACCGCCTCAAGACCATCACCCAGGGCTACGGCTCCTTTGACTACGAACTCCTGGACTACCGGGAGACCAGCCTGGTGAAGCTCGATATCCTGGTGAACGGCGAGAAGCTGGACGCCCTGTCCATGATCGTCCACAAGGACCGGGTCCGGGAGTGGGGCGTCCGGGTCTGCGACCGCCTCAAGGACGAAATCCCCCGGCAGCAGTTCAAGATCGCCATCCAGGGCGCCGTGGGCGGCCAGATCATCTCCCGCTCCACCATCTCGCGCCTTTCGGAAAGACGTCACCGCCAAATGCTACGGCGGCGACATCACCCGGAAACGCAAACTCCTGGAAAAACAGAGGGCCGGCAAGAAAGCGCATGAAGATGGTGGGCGCCGTCCAAATCCCCCAAAGCGCCTTTGTGGCGGTGCTCAAGACGGAAAATGAGTAGGGCATAAGAGTCGGTCAGGGGGCCGACAATGCGGTATAAGTTCTTCGCCTGTCATCGCGATTTTGCTTAGATGGGCCGTCTCGGGTTGACTTTCTCAGATTTGTTCGAATGACAATGGAACGTAATCAAAAACCGCCTGTTCGTCGTTTAACTCGGTTAAAAGATTCGCAGCCCGGTGGATATTTCATTACCGTATGCACAAAAAATCGCTCCTGCCTCTTCGGCGTGGTCGGCAATGACCGCGTGATTTTGAATCAATATGGAGAGATTATTAAACTATCTTGGTTAGCATTGCCGGAACACTATCGTAATGTAGAATTAGATGTCTTGGTGATTATGCCCAATCATATCCACGGCATCATCTTCCTGACCGATGTAGGGGCGGGTTTGAAACCCGCCCCTACAGTTCCCGCCTGTCATTGCCATTCATTGCCTGAAATTGTCCGGGGATTTAAGACGTTCTCCTCCCGAAAAATCGACGAACTTCGCAATATGTCCGGTACCGCTCTGTGGCAGCGTAGTTATTACGAACACATTATCCGCAGAGATGAATCCCTGGAGAAAATCAGGGATTATATCGAAACTAATCCGTTGCGCTGGGCGCTGGATAAAGAAAATCCTGTCAACCGAAGGTAGAATGCCCTGCGCTCATTATCCCGGCCTCTATGTCCACATCCCTTTTTGCAAAACCAAGTGCCCCTACTGTGACTTTTGCTCCATCACCGACGCCGGCCTGATTTCCGCCTATCTCGCCGCTCTGGACGCCGAGGCCCGGCTCTACCGGGGCCGGTTCCCCGGCTTCGATTCCCTCTTTCTGGGGGGCGGAACGCCCTCCCTGCTTACAACTGCCCAACTTGCCAAACTTATGAAAAATCTGCGCCGGCATTTCACCTTTGCCCCGGACACCGAGTTCACCATCGAAGCCAACCCCGACGATATCACCGCCGACAAGCTGGCGCTCTACCGGGACCTGGGGGTCAACCGCCTTAGCCTGGGGGTCCAGTCCTTCAACGAGGCCGAACTGCGCTTCCTTAAGCGCCGCCACACTGCCGCCCAGACCGCCGGGGCTATCGAACTGATCCGGGCGGCGGGTTTCACCAACCTGGGCCTGGACCTCATCTATGGTCTGCCGGGGCAGAGCCTCGATGCCTGGACCCACACCCTGGAGACGGCCCTGGGTTTCAACCCCGAACACCTGTCGTGCTACCAGCTTACCCTGGCGCCCGATACCCCCATGGGCCGACTGGCTGCCGCAGGGAGCCTCACTCCCCTGGACGAAGAAACCCAGCGGCAGTTTTTCCTCCGCACCGCAGATTTTCTTACGGCGCACGGCTATCTCCACTACGAAGTGTCTAACTTCGCCCGGGAGGAAAAATATATCTGCCGCCACAACCTGAAGTACTGGACCCGGACCCCTTACCTGGGGCTGGGGCCGGGGGCCCATTCGTTTCTGGCCGGGCGCCGCTGGTGGAATTACTCGTCCGTGGAGAACTATGGCGCCGCCTTAAACGCCGGTGAGGCCCCGGTGGCGGAGACCGAAATCCTCACCCCGGAGCAGATCCGCCTGGAAACCCTGGCCCTGGGGTTCCGGACCCGTGAGGGCGTCAGTCTCGCCACCCTCCGGGAACAGCCGGGCGGAGAGGCCATGGTGGCGGCGCTCACCCGGGCCGGCCTGGTCCGGGTAGACCGGGGCCGGGTCATCCCAACCAGCCAAGGCCTGGTGGTGGCCGATCAACTGCCCCTGTCGTTTGTGGATGGGGTGGAAGTTTAAGCAGCTTGGCTTCTAGCCCTTGCCATAAATTCTTTCCCCTTGGAGGTTCTCAAATCCCCCTAAAATCCCAGGGGTGTTTTGTGGATTTCAGGGAGGGGGAAAACTTTTGGCAATCGCTATAATTTCCGCCTCCAACCTGCCCTGGTGTCGGCGCCGCCCCGCCCATAGCTTCCCCAGCCACTTTTTACCTTTAGTTACATTATTGAAAATATTGTTTGCAATTTTGTGTCGGGTTCAGTATTCTGCCCCCACCTGACCGGGGCTTCCGGCTCCGGGGTCAGATCGTCGGGCTTTTCCCTGCTTCTGGCACTGGGCGCCTTGTCACTCCGGGCCCTCAACGGGAGGGTTTTTCAGCCGCAATCGGGTTGCTCCGGCAGTATCGCACTGGTTTTTTCACTGAATTGATGGAATTGAACGGGCCAATTTGATGAAAAAGTTCCTCCGACCCGCTCTCTATGTCCTTGTCGGTCTGATCATCGCCTTTCCCCTGTTTTCTCTGACCTATTACACCATGGTGCGCACTTCCACCCCGCAGTTCTGCGCCTCCTGCCATGAAATCCAGTTCGCCTATGAAACCTGGAAGACTTCCACCCACGTCAACAACGGCCAGGGGTTCGTGGCGGACTGCATGGACTGCCACCTGCCGGCGCCCCAGGACACCGCCAGCTTTTTCTACGCCAAGGCCTTCCACGGCATCAAGGACGTCCTGGTCCACCTCACCGGGCGCCCTTACGACCATGAAAAAAACCGGCAGGCGGCCTACGCCTCCTTTAAAAACAACCAATGTCAGAAGTGTCACCGTAACATCCTTTATCTGCCCTACAAACGGGGCGCCATGCTGGCGCACCGGGCGGTCATCTATCCCCGGCCCGGCTATGAACTCAAATGTGTGGATTGCCACCGCAACCTGGTCCACAATGCCCGGGCGGTTTACGATTACAAGGGATCCAATTAACTACGGCTAATTCTCTCAGGACGTGCAGGCAGGCAGCTAAACGAGGAGGGGCGCATCGATGAAGAACAAAGCAGTCATCTGGATATTAATGGCGGGTTTGTTACTGGCCGGGGCGGTGAGCGCCTGGGCCCAGCAACCGGTGAATACCCCCAAGGCCAAAGAATTTCGCATCGAGCGCAGCATGTCCAAGCAAGCCGTGGCCTGCATCGAATGCCACAAGCAGGTGAGCCCCGGTATTTTCGTCGACTGGTCCATGAGCCGCCATGCCAGCGCCAACATCACCTGCCTGGATTGCCACCAGGCCGACCCCGCCGACCCGGGGGTCAGCACTACCCACTATAAGCAGTACGAGCTCTCCAACAACAAGTGGGGCACCGTGGAATACCGCGTCCCCGTCGCCGCGGTGGTGTCGCCCAAGACCTGCTCCCGCTGCCACCCCGATGAAGTCACGCAGTACAGCCGCAGCAAACACGCCAACACCAATGAAATCATCTGGAAAATCGATCTTTGGATGAAAGACGGGATGAACAACGACATCGAACGGGCCAGCGGCTGCTACTACTGCCATGGCACGGTGGTCAAAATGAAGGACGGCAAGCCCGACCCCATGACCTGGCCCAATGTGGGCGTGGGCCGGATCAACCTGGACGGTAGCAAGGGCAGTTGCAGCAGCTGTCATACCCGGCATCGATTCTCCATCATGGACGCCAGGAAGCCGGAGGCCTGCGGTTCTTGCCACCTGGGGCCGGACCATCCCCAGATTGAAATCTACACCGAATCGAAACACGGCGATATCTATGCGGCGTTCGGCAGCCAGTATAACTGGAAGGCGGCGCCGGGCACCTGGACCCCCGGGGTGGATTACCGGGGCCCCACCTGCGCCTCCTGCCACATGTCCGGGGCCGGCACCACCCTGACCACCCACGATGTCACCGAACGGCTCTCCTGGGAACTGCAAGCGCCTTTGACGGTGCGGCCCTCAGAGTTCGCCGCCTTTCCGGCCAAGAACAACTGGGAAGTCGAGCGCAACAAGATGAAGGAGATCTGCGTCCAGTGCCACTCCCGGGAATGGGTGGACGACCATTACGTCAAACTGGATGCGGTGGTCCACAACTACAACGAAGTCTACTTCAAGCCGGTTAAGAAGGTGATGGATGAGCTCTACGCCAAGAAATTGCTTGACAAGACCAAGTACTTCGACGAAAAGCTGGAATTCGAGTTCTACGAATTGTGGCACCACGAAGGCCGCCGGGCCCGCATGGGCGCAGCCATGATGGCCCCGGATTATACCTGGTGGCACGGCTTCTATGAATTGAAAAAGCGCTTCTGCGCCATCATGGAAGACGCCCAGGATATGATCAAGCACAACAAGAAGGCCTACCGCTATCCCGACTTCCCCGGGGCCACCGGTAGCACCACCCCGCCTTGGGGCGCCCCGCCTGCGAAGAAATAATCTGGATGGGGGGCGGAAGGGGCGGTTAAAATCTGCTATACTTGTCAGGTAAATTCAGGGGCCATGGCCGTCAGGCGCATGGCCCCGGTCGCCTGAGGAGTAACCCACCGCGATGCACCCCCGTTTTTGGCAAACCGGCCTCGGTATTTTCCTGGCGCTGACGCTCCTCGCGGCCATTCCGGCCTGCGGGGTCCGGCAGTTGGCCCGGGGGGAGATTCAGCCCCCCAAGGTAACTTTTCAAGGTCTCACGATTTACCAGCCCACGCCCCGGGGCTGGCCCCTGGGGGCCAGGCTGCTCCTGGAAAATCCCAACCCCCAGGCCGTAAACCTCCTGGGGTATGATTACCAGTTGTGGATTGAAGGCAAGAGCGTGGCGCAGGGAACCAGCCAGCAAGCGGTAAATCTCCCGCCCTCGGGACAGACGGTGGCAGAGGTCCCCATCACGGTGCAATTGCCCGCGGTCTTGGAACTCTTGCCCCAGTTCCTCCCCATGCTGCAAAAGCCGCAGCAGCAACGCCAGTTTCACTATCAGATCGCCGGCAGTTTCCGCCTCGCTTCCGTCATGGGGGGGATTATCCCTATTCCCTTCAAATTTCAGGGGGAGGCCTCCCCAAAAGAAGGCATGGACTTTCTCCGCCCCTACCTCAAGTGAGCCGGGAGCGGTAAGTGGCGCCAGGAATTACCTGATGGTTTAAGGAACCCTTATCCGGTTTTCCACAGCCTGGGCAACCGGCCTTAACTCTGGAAGGCGGCAAGGGAAAATCCGGCTCTTATCCATAATTTCAGGCAAGTTTCGCTTGATAAATCTGCGCCAAGCAATTATAAATGAGTTAGTCTTGCATGTTTGTTCCTTTTTTCCTTTCGCTTCCCTTGCTGCAGGTTAACCACAGACCCATATTACATAAGGAGGAACCATGAAACGTTTCAGAATCGGTTTTGCGGTTGTGCTTTCTCTGGGATTAATTTTCTCTTCCTTAACTACCCCGCCCGACGCCACCGCCGCGGATAAGACCATCCTCATCGGCTTTACCGCCTCCAAGACCGGCAAGCTCAATGTAGAGGCCACCCGCCAGATCAACGGCATGAACCTTTGGGTGGAGCAGGTCAACAAGGCCGGCGGCATCAAGCTGCCCGACGGCACCATGATCAAGGTGCAAACCAAGTATTATGACGATGAGAGCAACAAGGACCGGGTCCAGGAACTCTATACCCGGCTCATCAGCACCGACAAGGCCGACTTTCTCATCAGCCCTTATAGCAGCGGGCTGGCGGATGCCGCCGCGGTCATCGCCCAACAGTATAAGAAAATCATGATCGCCACCGGGGCCTCCTCCGATTCCACCTATAAGAAAGGCTATACCCTGGTCTACATGACCTACACCCCCGCCAGCCGCTACCTGACCGGCGCCGTGGATCTCCTGCTCAAGCTCGACCCCAAAGCCAAGAAGATCGCCATCATCCATGAGAATGACAAGTTCTCCACCGACGTGGTCAATGGCCTGAAGAAATACGCCGAAGGCAAAGGCATGCAGGTCCCCCTGTTTGAAGGCTATGACAGCGGCACCACCGACTTCGCCCCCTTTATCAACAAGATCCCCAAGGGCGTCGGATGCGGTGATGGGCGGCGGCCATTTTGCCGATACCACCACCTTTGCCCGGCAGCTCTACGAGAAGAAGGTCCCCACCAAGATGATCGCGCTTGCTGGTGGCCCCGCCGGAGCCCAAATTTGCGGAACTGGGCGAGGCCTGCATCTCCGTGGTCGGTTCCAGCCAGTGGGAACCCATGGCCAAGTACAGCCCTGAAGCCGCCAAGGCGGAAAATGTCGAGTGGTTTGGCCCCACCGTGCCGGAATTCATCAAGCTCTATCAGGATAAATACGGTAAGGAAGAGCCTTCCTACCACAGCGCCGGGGGCTACGCCGCGGGCTTGATCCTGCAGAAGGCCATCGAGACCGCCGGCTCCATCGACACCGACAAGGTCAAGGCCGCCATCGACAAGGAAGACATGTACACCTTCTATGGACGCATCAAGTTCGACACCGGCAAACTCCACGGCCTCCAGGAAGGCCACGAGATGATCTACATCCAGTGGCAGAAAGATAAGGATGGCAAGCCGGAAAAGGTCGCGGTCTGGCCGCCGGCCGCCGCCACCGGCTCGCCTTTCCTCTGTCCTGCCCGTTAGCACTTAAAAACCTAGCCTGCCCTGCCGTTATCGGCCTGGTAATGGCAGGGCTGCACCTGGAGAGGAATTCATCGTGTTTGGACAGATGTCAGCTTCGGTCATTGATGGTCTGCTCATCGGCTTTGTTTACGGCATCGCCGCCATGGGCCTGTCGTTAATTTGGGGAGTGATGCGGGTCATCAACCTGGCCCACGGCGCCACCATGGCCTTGGGGATGTTCTGCCATCTACCTCCTGTTCACCCATGCGGGCCTCAACCCCTATATCGGCTTGCTGCTGCTGGTGATCATGGCCCTGATTTTCGGGGTCATCGTGTACATCATCTCGCTGGCTCGGGTCATCCAGGCCGGCTACCTCTATACCTTGTTGGGCACCTTTGCCGTCAACATGATCATTATCGGCATCGGCACCACGGTGTTCAGCACGTCGCCCCAAAACGTGGATTTCTCTTTGGGTTCCATTGACCCTGGGGCCCATCATCCTGCAAGGCACCCGGCTGTTGGCGGCCGCCGCCTCCCTGGTCATGACCGGAGCTCTTTACCTGTTCCTCTATTTTACCCGGCCGGGCAAGGCCATTCGCGCCGTCTCCGATAACCGGGCCGCGGCCGAGTTGATGGGCATCCCCTCCTCCAAGATCCTGGCCCTGACCTTTGGCCTGGGGACCATGCTGGCGGCGGTAGCCGGCGGCTTAACCGCCACCTTTTTCCCCTTCACCATCTTGAGCGGCAGCACCTACCAGTTGAAGTCCTTTGTCATCTGCGTCCTGGGCGGTCTGGGCAACCCCTTGGGGGCCCTGTTGGGCGGGCTGATCCTGGGAGGTCTGGAAGGCATCGTGCCCATTTTCATGCCGGTCAGTTGGGTGCCGGTGGTGGAATTCGGCCTCTTCGTCCTGGTACTGGTAGTCCGGCCCACCGGCATTATGGGAGCCAAGTAAATGAACTTCTGGCGACAACCGGGCTTCTGGCTGAATGTGCTCCTCGTTACCGTGGGCGGGGCCATTGTCCTGATCCTGCGTCAGGACACCCTGCGGGAGACCGCCTTTACCGTGCTGATGTTCGTGGCCCTGGCCTCCAGCCTCAACATCATCATGGGCTTCACCGGGTACGTCAATTTCGGCCACATCGTCTTTTTCGGCCTGGGCGGCTATTTCGGTTTTTATCCTGCTCAGCGAACTGGGCTGGCCGCTTGTACCTGGCCATGCTGGGCGGCGGCTGCCTGTCGGTCCTCGTCGCCCTGGTCATCGGCTGCTGCGGTGCTGCGGCTCGCGGGGCGCTTACTTCGCCCTGGCCACCATCGGCGTCAATGAGGCGGCCCGGGCCTTTGTGGCCAATTTCGAGCCCTTCGGCGGCTCCACCGGCATGTACGTCAATTTTTCGGCCTACGACAAGTACGGCGGCGCCGGCCCGGCCTTGTGGTGGATCTTTACCCTCCTCTGGCTCGTCGCCATTGCCACGGTGGTGCTCAGCTACCTGGTGAAACATTCCCGCTTCGGCCTGGGCCTCATCGCCATCCGGGAAGACGAGGACGCCGCCATGGTCATGGGGGTGAAAGCCCCCTGGGTCAAAAACATGGCCTTTGCCCTGTCGGCGTTTTTTCCGGCTTTTGTCGGCACCTTGTACTTCTTTAAGAACGGCAATGTCGAACCGGAAGACGCCTTCCGCTTCCAGATGTCCTTGGAAATCCTGGTGATGGTCATGCTGGGCGGCAAAGGCCTGGTGCTGGGGCCGATCCTGGGGGCCTTCGCCTATGAACGGCTGCGGGGCTACCTGTTGGTCAGTCCCGCTCTTCAAAAACCTCCATCTGGCCCTGTCCGGCGGCATCCTCCTGGTCATCGTGCTCTTTGTGCCCGGGCGGCGCGGTGGGCTGGCTGCGGGAACGCTTCCCGCGCCTCAGGAGGGTGCTGGAATGAGTCGCAAAATGGTTCTGCAGGTCAAGGAAGTCTCCAAACGCTTCGGCGGTCTCCAGGCCCTGACCGACGTCACCTTCGATCTGCCGGAAGGCCAGATCCTGGGCCTCATCGGCCCCAACGGCGCCGGCAAAACCACCCTGTTCAACGTCATCAACGGGGTCTATACCCCCGAGCCCAGGGCCAGGTGCTCTTCCGGGGCGAAGATATCACCGGCTGCCCTCCTATGAGGTGGCCCGCCGGGGCTTGGCCCGGGCCCACCAGGTGGTGCGCCCCTTGACCGATCTGACGGTGCGGGAAAACGTCATGGTGGGGGCCTGTTTCGGCCGGGAAAACCACGGCCTGCGAGGCCGCGCACCGCCTGGCCGACGAGGCCCTGACCCAGGTGGGCCTGATCGACCGGGCCGACCAGCCGTCGGGCAGCCTCAACGTGGCCCAGAAAAAGCGCCTGGAGATGGCCCGGGCCCTGGCCGCCAAACCTTACCTGATCCTGCTGGATGAAGTCCTGGCCGGCCTGAACCCGTCGGAGATCGCCGCCATGATGGAGACGGTCCGGACCATCCGGGATCGAAGGGGTCACCATCCTCATGATCGAGCACGTCATGCAGGCGATCATGGCCATTTCCGACCGCCTCCTGGTCCTGGATTACGGCACCCTGATTGCCACCGGCCCGCCCGAGGAAGTGGCCAACAATCCCCAGGTGATCGAGGCCTATCTGGGCGACCCGAACATGACGGCGCAACTGCTGGCGGAGTAGATTCCATGGCTATCTTAGAAGTAAACGACATTGCCTCGGGCTACGAAGGCGTCCAAATCCTCTGGGGGGTCAACCTCAAGCTGGAACCGGGCAAACTCACCACCCTGGTGGGCAGTAACGGCGTGGGCAAGACCACCTTGCTCAAAACCGTCATGGGGCTGATGCAAGCCCCTGGCGGGCACGGTTTCCTTCCAGGGCAAAGACGTCTCCGGCCTGTCCGCCCATGCCCGGGCCAAGGCCGGCATGGTGCTGGTGCCCGAAGGCCGCCAGCTGTTCACCGAAATGACCATCTACGAGAACCTGGAAATGGGGGCCTTCTCGCCCCGGGCCCGGGCCACGTTTAATCAAAACCTGGACAAGGTCTACGAACTCTTTCCCCGCCTCAAGGAACGGGCCCGTCAGAAGGCCGGCACCTTGAGCGGCGGCGAACAGCAGATGGTGGCGGTGGGCCGGGGCTTGATGGCCGAACCCGAAGTCCTGATGCTGGACGAACTCTCCCTGGGGCTCTCGCCCCTGTTGGCCCTCACCCTGTTTGAGGCCCTGACCCGCCTCAAAAAAACCGGCCTGACCATGCTGCTGGTGGAGCAAAACGTCACCATGGCCCTGGCGGTGAGCGATTACGCCTATGTCCTGGCCGAAGGCAAGGTCCACCTGGAAGGCCCGGCCCGGGAACTCAGCAAAAACGACGAGGTGCGCCGCACCTATCTGGGGATTTAGTTCAAGGTTCAAAGTTCAGATAGTTCAAGGTTCTGAGGTCAGGTCTAGCATCTGAGAGGTAACGTTCAAGGCTTTGGTTTAACTTTGAACCTTGAACCTTGAACTTTGAACTCTTCAAGAGGAGATTGGTCATGCCGGTGCAGGATTGGATGAGCAAAGACTTGGTCACCATCGATGAGGAAACTTCCATCATGAAGGCCTCCAAGGTGATGAAGCAAAACGATATTCAACACTTGCCGGTTCTGAGCAAAGGCCGCCTGGTGGGCATCGTCTCTGACCGGGACCTGAAAGAGGCCACGCCGTCCAAGGCCACCACCCTGGATATCCACGAAATGTACTATCTCCTGGATAAGATCATGGTCAAAAGCCTGATGCCCAAAACCCTCTATACCATCACGCCCGGGGATACCGTGGAAAAAGCCGCCGCCGTCATGCTCAAACACCATATCTCGGCCTTGCCGGTGGTGGACGCGCAAGGCGCCCTGGCCGGGATTCTCACCAAGGGCGACGTCTTCCGGGCCTTTGTCTCCATCTCCGGGATTTATCAAGGGCCCCTGGCCATGGGCCTGGATTTGCCGGATCAGCCGGGATACATTAAGCAGGTCACTGACGTGATCCGGGAACACGGCGGGCGCATCGCCAGTATCATGACGCGCTATGAGGGAGCCCCGGAAGGCTTCAAGAGCGTCTATATCCGGGCCAACCACGTCAAAGATGAAAAAGCCCTCCGCCAGGAATTGGAGGGCAAGCATAAGATACTTTACTACTTCAACGAGACCGCGGACTAAGTCTTAGCCCGCCTGGCCGCCTTGCTGATGGCACGAGAGGACGCCTGCGCCAGCCCCCCGCCGGTCATGCTGAGGGCGCGGCCGCAGCATCTCATGCCTGCGAGAATCGGCGAAATCCGGCGCGGCGCTCCGGATTACAAATGTTATTCCCAGAGTTCTCGAGTTGCGATGAGGAGTATGAGCGACCCGGAGGAGCGTGATACATCACTTCCTTCTGGGGCGCCAGCCATGGCGCCGGGGCAAGGCTGCAACGCTCTACCTGGCTTTTTCCTGCCCCTCCAGATTCCCCCTCAGCGGCACGTTCAGATGGTGAGCAGTAAACGACTATCGAAATTTTTGTTTAAAAATGGGCAAAAGTGCCCATAGACATATTTCCCCACAGAAGCTAAATTCCAAATTATTTAAATGAAAACCTTGTGTCACAGGCATAAAATCACCATAGAGAATCTCAAGTCAAACCCGCCGTGAGGCGGGGATGGAAAACCACGGGTCTCAATGGAATGAGATAGCCAGGTTGCGTGAAAGTAAAAAGGCGATCCGGTTTTTTTGTGCCTGGCTTTGCAACCGTGCGAACCAGAAAATTGATGCGCATTCTCCGGTAATTTGACCCTGAGTAGAAAACCCTAAATTGCCGTGAGTGGAGACAGAAGGAGGCTATAAATGAAAGGGAGCAAAGTAATTTTTACCGTGATCGCGGCCCTGCTGATTATTAGTGCGGGCGGCCTGCCAGCCAGCGCCGGGCAGGTAACCTTCGACGAATTAACCAACGCACCGGCTAATTTCACCGATGTAACTCCCGGTACGGGATTTGGACCGGTTTTGACCTACTCTGACGTTACCTTCAACTATGGGGTGGTGTTGCAAAATTCACTGGCGACTACGTCTCCCAATCTTTACGCCACTTCGGACACTGCCTTATTAAGCAATAATGAAACGATCAATAATGCACATTTAGGACAAGTTAATGCGGTTTTCACCAACCCGCAGTCCTATGTGTCCCTGGACATCATCAACACAGGTGCTACTGCCACCTTCACGGTATTCGCCTATTCGGATGTTTTTACCGGTGATTTAGGCAGCGTAGTATTATCTAATTTAGCCGCTGGTAATGAGGGCACTGTTAGCCTTACCTTTAGCGGGATGAAGAGCATCCTGGTGTTGAGCGACCAGCCAACAAACTCTAAAGCTTTCGCCATCGATACCGTAAATTACACCCCGGTCCCCCTGCCCCCCTCCGCGCTTCTTCTCGGCTCCGGCCTCCTGGGCCTAGTGGGATTAAGGCGGTTTAGAAAGGTTTAATCAACTGCCCATTCGGCAAATTCTCAGGCAGGGTCAGCCATGGCCCTGCCTTTTTATTCATTCCCCTGCAAGTTAAATGACCAACCCGTTCCCGGCAACTCCGTCTCTAAAACCAGGAGCGGTGGCTCCACAACTCCTCTTGCAGGTCCTTCATCTCCGTCTGACACAGCAGATACAGGGAGGCATTCTGGATAGCCAGGCCCCCCAGATAGGCCAGGGCGGTGACCAGCTTGATCTCCTCGGCGGTGAAATGCCGCACCGCCTTGCTGTAAAGCCGCAGCACCCCGATCACCCTCTCCTTGGTCTTGATGGGCACCGACAGGATGGTGACAATCCCCTCTTCTTTGTTCATGGCGCGGTATTGCACCCGGAGGTCGGTAGAGGCGTCCAGAATGATCACCGGTTTGCCGTTCTTCATGGCCTGGGCGATGCTTTTCTGGGCCGACACCGGTCCCTTTTGCAGGTATTTTTTGCTCAAGCCCACCGAGGCCACCAATTCCAGGCTCTCCTTGGTCTCGTCCAAAAGGCGGATGGAGGCGGCCTGGACTCCCACCAGGGACTTGGCCAGATCCGCGGTCATGGCGTGCAAGATCCCTTTCACTTCCAGACTGCTGCTCAGGTTGACGGCCAGGTCGAAGAAGAGCTGGGTCTCCCGGTGCAGGTGGTCGATGAGACGGGCATGCTCCATCACCCCGCCTCCCTGTTGCGCCAATACGGCGAGGAATTTCTTTTCATCCGGGGTAAAATCCCTGGGGGTGGCCGTGAACAGGCAGAAGACCCCGATGTTTCTGCCTTTGACCAGCACCGGCACCGCCAGGATCGAGGCGATGCCTTCGGCCTTCTTGGCATCGGGATACGCCAGCTTAGGGTCGGCCGCCGCGTCCCGGCAGTAAAAAAAGCCTTTCTTCAGGACCAGGGGCACGATCTTCTGAACCAGCATGGATTTTTTGGACCGGAAATAGCTCTCCGACAGGCCTTTCTGGGCCACCGGCATCAACTCCGCTTTGCCCGGCTCCACCAGGTACAGGCAGGCGGCTTTGCCCTCCATGATCTCCATGGCGCTCGCGAAGATCTTCTCCAAAAGCTCCCGGCGGTTTTGGACTTTCCCGAAGTCCTGGCAGAGCTCAGATAATTTCTCGAAATAATCGATTCTTACGGACATTGGCGGACTCGTTTCTGGCGTCGGAATCCGACGCAGTTTCGTTTCGGGCTTCCTCTCTAAAAACTCAGCCTTCCCTGCCCAGCAGCCAGGCAGCAATCCTGGGGACCATCTCTTTCTGGAATCGGGAACTGACATAGATGCCGACATGGCCCGTATCCAGGCAGACATTCTCGGTATCCCGGCTCCCCACCTTGGTCGTCAGGACTTCGCACGCCTCCGGGGGGACCAGGTGGTCATACTGACCATAGATGTTCAGCAGGGGCATGCTGACCCGCCCGAGATCCACCCGGCGCCCCCCCAGCCTCATCTTGCCCTGCACCAGGAGGTTCCCCTGGTACAAGTCCTTGATCACCTGCCGGATGGTCTCCCCCGGCACGTCCGGGCTGTCGAAGATCCATTTCTCCATGCGGATGAAGTTTTCCATAAAATCTTTCTGGTCCATATTTTCCATAAAACCTATATACTTATCCAAAAGGAGCCTGGGGGGATTGAGAAGGAGGAAGGCCGCGTTCACCAGGTTGCCCGGCAGGTTGCCAAAGGCATTCACCAGGCGGTCCACGTCAATCTCCTGCAGCCAGATGTGCAACAGGCCCTTGGGGGTGTTAAAGTGAGTGGGAGCGGCGGTGGTGATCAGGTTCCTGACCTTTTCCGGGTGCAGCGCCGCATAGATAACCGCGAAGGTCCCCCCCAGGCATACCCCCATGAGATTCACCTTGGAAACCCCGTGCCTGCCGCGGATAAATTCCACCATGTTATCCAGATACCCGTTGATATGGTCATCCAGGGTGAGAAACTGATCTCTGCGGGTCGGGGAGCCCCATTCAATGAGATAGACCTCCACGCCTTCCTTAAGGAGATTGTGCACCACGCTCCGGTCCGGCTGGAGGTCCAGCAGGGTTTCCCGGTTGAAGAGGCCGTGCACCAGCAGCAGGGGGGTTTTGAGGCCGGCCCCTTCCGGCCGGTAGTGTTTGAGCCTGACCCGGTCTTCCTGATAGACCAGTTCATAGGGGGTGGTGCCAATTTCCGTGGCCAGGGGGCCGTGGAAAATATCCCGGGCTCTCTCCAGGCGGTGCTTGGCCGACCTCGCGTCCGCCGCCAGCTTGGCCAGGATCAGGTCAACCGGAATTTTGGGTCGGTCCATCAGCCTTCCTCCCGGGCAGGTTCGGTCCGGCCGATTCTTTTGGTCAGCTCTTTCATACTCTTCTTCAGCAAGTAAATCTCCCGGTACAGATCATCCATTTCCCCGGGAGTGGGAAGACCCAGGGCAGCCATGGCCTCGGACAGCAGTTCCCGCTTGGCCGCGGTAAAATCTTCCAGGGCATGCAGGGTATGGGTCAGGGTCCGGGTATACTCCCCTGACTGGAAGAGGGTCATGTAATGCCCCTCCAGGATCTTCAGCCACCCCTTATAGTAGTCCTTGAAATCTTCGGGCGGATTTTTCTGTCTGCCCGCCCCCCGCACTCCCCTCATGGCTCGCAGGGATTTTTTTACCGGCAGATAAAGCAAGTAGATAAATTCGGCCATGGCGGCCTGAAATTGATTGAACTTTTCCGTGGCCCGGTTGACCCGATCCTGGGGGAGACCGGTCAGAAACAGGTGCGGCAGGTTCAATATCCGGTGAAAGTCCTCCTCAAAAATTTCATTGCAGGCCTTGAAAATGTCCTGATCCAGGGTTTCATAGCCATGTTCCCCGGCAGACGATCCACCCCCCTGCCAGGCCTCCAGCCACTGTTGGTGGAGATAAAAATAACCTCCCCACCCTGCCTGGGCCATCCTCAGGATAATCTTCGAGGGGGCCTGGATGCCTTGAAAAACCGCAGCTACCGTTCCCGGTTCCGTCAGCAGGGAAAAAAAAGCCTGCCATAAGTTCAAGGACGCCTGCCAGGGGTCAGCCGATAGCGTCGGCCTCCCGGCCGGCGCCGGCCGGACCGGGACCCATCTGGGCCATGGTTTCCCAAAAATCCATGGTCCATTTGATCCAGGCGGCCAGCAGGGGTTCTGACCTCGTCTGACCGGAATTTTCCTGCGCCATGCTTGCCTCACTGCCCCCAGCCGGGCGGCACCACGGCTCTGGCCCGTTTCCACCCCACCGTCAAGAGAAAAAATTCACAAACTATATCATTTTACCATGATCGAAGTTGATTTTGCACAACTGGATTTTCCTGGCGTGATTTTTTTCTTGGCGATTGCCGGGCCAACCGGTCCCCCACCGTCTGCCACGCCTGCGGGGTATTCTCCAAGGTCCATCCCTCCAGCTTGGACCGCAGGGAGACCACCGAAACCTGCGGCTTTTTAACTCTATCCGGTATAGTATAGCGAACAGAAAATACGTTGCCTTGCCAAGGCGGGGGCACGGCGTGCCGGCCCGGGAGCCTAACTATCGTTTTTCTTTACTTGTGCCGATTAATGCATGACAGGAGGGTGCGCTTATGGAAAAGATTCGGCTGGGAATCAGTGCCTGCCT
The DNA here is from genome assembly GCA_963841475.1 of uncultured delta proteobacterium. Classification (GTDB taxonomy): domain Bacteria; phylum Desulfobacterota; class Desulfobaccia; order Desulfobaccales; family 0-14-0-80-60-11; genus 0-14-0-80-60-11. The sequence goes on along the minus strand of CAWJCT010000004.1, from coordinate 199,505 downwards.
GCTGGGTGAACCGGTGCGGTTTGACGGCGGCCATCAGTGGGATCACTTTATCACCGATACCCTGGGGCACTATGTGGAATTCGTGCCCGTGTGTCCCGAAGCGGAGTGCGGCCTGGGGGTGCCCCGGGAAGCCATGCGCCTGGTGGGCGACCCGGAAGCCCCCCGCCTGTTGACCGTCCGCACCAAAGTCGATCTCACGGACCGCATGGTCACCTGGGCCCGGAAACGGGTCGAGGAACTGGCGCGGGAGGACCTGTGCGGCTTTATCTTTAAGAGCAAATCCCCCAGCAGCGGCATGGAGCGGGTCAAGGTCTACCCCGAGGCCGGCCAGGGGTCGCCGGTGACCCGGGGGGTAGGGATGTTCGCCCGCATCTTTATGGAGCGCTTTCCCCTCCTGCCGGTGGAGGAGGAGGGGCGGCTCCATGATCCCGTCCTCCGGGAAAACTTCATCGAGTGTATCTTTGTGTTTCAGCGCTGGCGGGACCTCCTGGCAGCCAAGCCCAATCTCGGCGACCTGGTGGCCTTCCACACCCGGCACAAGCTCCTCATCCTGGCCCACAGCACCAATCATTACCGGGAGCTGGGGCGCCTCGTGGCCCGGGCCCAGGAGACCCCGGCCCAGGAACTCTATGAACTTTATCAGTCCCGGCTCATGGAGGCCTTGCGCCTCAAAGCCACCCCCAAGAAAAACACCAACGTATTGCAGCACCTGATGGGGTATTTCAAAAAAGACCTGACCCCCGACGAAAAACAGGAATTGCTGGAAGTCATCGACCATTACTACCGGGGCTACCTCCCCCTGGTGGTGCCCATCACCCTGATCAATCACTATGTCCGCAAATATCACCAGCCCTACCTCAAGGAACAGCTCTACCTCCACCCCCATCCCGTGGAACTGCAGCTGCGGAACCACGTGTGAGAGCAGGTTTGCAGTCACCGGAGGGCCCAAGCTCGCCAGCCTGGGCAAGACGCAGGCTCGCAACCTGAGGCTGCTGCGAACGTCCCCCACCGGTCATTCTGAGGGAGAAAAAGCGAGCGAATAATCTCTTAACTATGAATAATTACAAGATTTTTTCTCTGTTCAGGATGACCAAACGGGTTTTAACGGAGGGCTCGACCCCGGACGGTGCTGCAGGAGAGATGGTTAGTCCCTGAGCGGGATAATAAGCTTGAATTTGCCGCTTACCGGGTCATTGGGAATTTCCTGGACCACCTCGAGGTTAAGCCGCACGGTTTTTTCCAGTTTCTTTCCAGAGAGAATTTCATGCATCCGCTGGCGAATTGCCGCAAATACAGCATCTTGATTCCCATCCACCATGACTTTCATGAGCATTTCATCTCTGCGGGTCTGGATAACTTGAAATTTTTTCAGGCCCGCCACAAATAATTCCACCAACACGATGGGGTGGATATAGTCACGTTTACCATCGGCCGTATCGTACCACAAAAACTCTTCCTGCCGGCCGGCCAGATTGCGAATCGTGGGAAAAGGCGATTTGCAGCCGCAGGGCTTCTCGTTAATGACTATTTCGTCGTGCATCTGATAGCGAATCAATGGTTGGGTATAATTAGATAAATTGGTCAGCAGAAGGTTGCCGGGAACTCCGGCCGGCACCGGCCGCAAATCGTTGTCCACCGCTTCAAAGATGTGCCAATCGGTGAACAGATGGAGATCCTCCTGCCGTTCGCACTGGGCCGCCATGCACAGCGATTCCGAGGCGGCGTAAAGGTTCACCGGTTCTCTGCCAAAGGCCTGCTTTATCTCCTCCCTCATTTCATGGGTTAAGGGGTCAGACGTACAAATGATCCGCTCCGGCCGGATCGTGATATTCCCTTTGAGCTGCTCCTGCGCCAAGAGATGCACTCCCGAAGCGTAACCGCACACCACATCCGGGTGAAAAGCATTACTCTTTTGGTCAATGGATTCCAGGGGGCTGTTCACCGGCAGAGGCAGAAAACGAGCCAAAAGCCGCGGCACATCTGAGGACAGGCTGATTGCGGCATAGTGGCCGTCGGTGGCCCCGATAAAAGATAACTTGATCCTGCTGAAAAAATGGGGCGAGGGTTTTAACACCCTGGCCACCACCATGGCTTTGATCGCCGCCCAATCTTCGGGGCCGTACACAAACAGACTGATGGTCCCGCAAGAACCTGAGGTGTGGATTACCGTATATAGGTTCCGGTATTTCTCTCTCGGCTCTTTAGAGCGGCTCAAAAATTCTTCTAAATTTTTTCTTTTTAGAAATCGATCACAAACCAAATCATCATAATGATCCATCATTAATTCTTTACTAATCGGTGGCAGGTCTTTTACAGAGATATCTTCTATGTCTTTAATTGTAATGCCATGTTCTTTATAATACCCTTGGTAAAATCTCGAGTATTTTAAAACGTGCCTTAAAATATTCTTCAATCGATTGCTTTGAAGATTTTGCAGTTGCCTAACACTCAAACGCTCTGTTTTTATAAGGGCTAATATTTTTAAAGCCACATTGATATTTGATTGTTGGTAGTCTGTTTTCAACATGGTTATGATAATTCTCTTCAGCCAACCAACGAGGCTGTGTGGATTGATCTTTCCAGCTTAAACCAGACACTCCTTGGGCTCGCAGGAAAATCCCCCTGATTCAAGGCCGCGGTCGCACCATTTCCCTTACCGGCGGCCTGTGAGAACCTCAATTCCCAGCGCCATTGCCCCTGGGTCCAATCAACCTCTGGATTGCCGCGCCGGGGTTAAAGCTCGCCAACGGCCCCCTTCCCCGGAGCAGCCCTTCTCAAGGAACACATAATAACACAAGAGGGTGGAAAATAAACCGTATATCCCACACGCCTCGCCGCCCCGACCTCCCGGACGGGATATATGACTTGCAAGGTCTCAAGCGGCGATTGAACCAGAGAATTGCCCAAAAGCAGCCGGGGAAAATCACCGGGCCGGCCCGGAGCCAAACTTAATACAAAATCTCGTCACATTTTGATATGATTCGCCTGGTGAAATTTCCGGCCGGAGCAAGGGAGCCCAACGTCATGTTCCTAAAGCTGAAAATGATTTTTCTTATCAGTGTTCTGTCTTCTACGTTTGGTTGCGCCCTGGCCGAGACCCCCAGCCAGAACCGGGCTACCCAGGCGGAGAATCGCCAACTTTACGACATTTACCAAAAATATATGCAGAGCACGAATCAGGAACGGGAGATGTCGGGCCTCCCCCCCAAGCCCGTCAGGCCGTATGAAGAGTGGCAGAAAGCGCCCGGCACGGATTAGGGGAAACCAGGCCCCCCGGATGGTCGGCTTCGAGAGATCACGAGGCTGAGAAAAAATCCCTGGGATCAGCCCGGAACCGGCGCGGCTCCGGGCTTCCCGATACCTGTGATGATTTTATTTAATGCGGAGTTTGATGCGGAAGTGGTCTTTGGCCGTCTTAACCCCTTCCCACGGTCGAAAGTAAGCCATGCTGACCCCGGTTGCCCCGGGCTTCTCTGCCTTAAAGCGCCAGATTTGCAGCACCGGTCCTCCCAGCCGACCGGCTTTTAGCTGTCGGGTGGTTTGGTCCATGAGTTTGAGGTAAGGGGCGAAGGTATCCTCCACCGACCATTGGTAGCCGGTGCCGCCTCTTCCGGGTAGCTCGATCTGCAGGATATCCCCCACCCGGAGGGCCATCTCCCGGCCTGCCTGGGCTTTGGTGACCGTGACCGTGGTCGCAGCCGACAGGAGAACTGGTTGAAAGAGCAGCAAAAGAGTTAACACCAGCCACGTTATTCCCGGTGTGCTGATCTTGGCCATGGCCTGCCTCCCGGCGGGTCCGCCACCCTGCCGCTGACGCCGCCTCATTTGCTCATCATTTTGGAAATTCCGTCCCAATCCGGGTCCGGCGGGTCATGCAGGTACACCTCGCAGGTTTGCCGCAAGCGCACCACCGCCGCATCCGGTTCGAACTCGGCCTCGAAGCCCGCCAGGGCCTCGAGGGCCCGGGGGAAATCACCTGACCGGTAGCCGTCCCACGCCAGTTCATACCGCCGGGCCGCAGCCTGTTTTGCCGGCGACACTTCCCCGGTTTTCCCCAGCACCTCAAAGATGTCAGTGGCCTGGGTCTTGCCGGCGACGATGATCCGGTCCAGGTGGCGCCAGACGTAATCGTCCCGGCACGCCTGCTGCGTGGCAATATCCACCAAGACGTGGGTGCCGTAAACTTTGTTCAGGCCTTCCAGGCGGCTGGCCAGATTCACCGTGTCCCCCAGCACCGTATAGGCCAGTCGGGTAGGTGCACCCATATTGCCCACCACTACCGGTCCGGTGGCTAAGCCGAAACGGGTCGGGAGTTCCGGCAAGCCCCGGGTTCGCCAGGTTTGATTCAAGCCTTCCAGGGTGTCCCGGCACTCCAGCACGGCTTGAAGCGCCCGGTCCGTCTGGTCCGGCATCGGCGTCGGCGCCCCCCAGAAGGCGACGATGGCGTCGCCGACGATTTTGTCTACCGTAGCCCCGTGGTGGTGCAGGGCGTCGATCATGGCCTGGAAATACTCGGCCAGGTGAGTGGTCAAGGACTCCGGAGACATGGCTTCCGAGATGTTGGTAAAGCCGGCAATGTCGGTGAAGAGAACGGTCAGGGTCTCGGTGTGCCCGCCGATCCGGGCCACCTCGCCTTTCGCCATCAGTTCTTTGACAATTTCCAGGGGCACGTAGCGGGAGAAGGACTGCAGCGCCGCCAGCGACTGGGCCTGGGCTTCCTCAAGTTGCTTGAATTCACGCAGGTTCGCCTCAATTTTCTCATCGGCCCGGAAATCCAGGGCGCTAATCCGCCGGCTTTGGGCGGCCAGCGCCTCCAGGGGACGGCTGTAGGATCGGGCCAGGAGAAAGGAATAGACCAAAGCCGCCAGGAGAGTAATCAGGGTCGCCACCAGAATGTGCAGGCGAAGTTGGGTGACGCCCTCCAAAAGATCGTTGTTGGGCACCAGGATGCCGATCCAGAACTGGCGACTCTTTCCCAAGGGATAGGAAGTTACCCCGGCCCACCAGGTTTCGCCCTGGGACTCGTAACTGAATATGGCGTGGCCCGAGGCCTTTATCTCTCGGCTGATCGCTTCATGACCCTCGGTCTCTTTCAACGCCGCCTGCAATTCCGGAATCTGAATCTTATCGATAGGAAGCAGCAGGGCCCGGCGAATCGACTCCTGGTCCTGAAATTTTTCATAACGGGGCAGCCCCACCACCCGCCAGTCTCGGGTATACACCGCGGTCAGGGAGTGTCTGCTGAGCTGGGTGGTGTCCCGCCGGGTAAAGTCAGTGATCGACGTCAAGAGCACATCGACGGCAAACACATATTCCGTCCCCCGGTCATGCCATTTTACCGAGGCGGTGATGCCAAGATCTTTCGTGGTGAAGAACAGATAAGGCTCGGTCCAGAAAACTTCTTCATCCGGCAAGTCTTTCAGTCCGACATACCAGGCCCGGGTCCTTGGTTCGTAGTCCACCTCCCGCCATTCCGGAGACTGTGGCCGGCCCTCCTTGTCAAGGTCAAACCAAAGGGTCCGGGTCCCCCACCTCTCCCGGGAAACCACCCGGTTGCGGATGCGGCCCTCTTCCAGGCGGATGATGAGAAAACCGTCGCCCCGGGCGTTGGCCACCTGGAGTGAAGACATTGCGGGGAAAAGCCGCAAGAGGGGCGCCAGCAGCGTGTTGAGCCGAGTGACCGCGGCACGTTGGCTTGCGGTGAGCTTACCGGCTGGCCCGGCCACAACCTGGGCCAGATTGAGCTTGCCCGCCATTCCCCAGCGCGCCGCAATCAGGGTATTGATATTTACCGGCTGAAAGAAACGGTCCAGTTCATCTGTGGCCTGGAGTGTCCCTCTCTTGATGAGCTTTTCGGACAACTCCCGTTCCGTCTGGCGGGCCCGAAAGCTCATGAGCATGAGCACCGTCAGGGAACTTAACAGGATAAGGACCACGAAGCTGCGGAGCAGACTCCACCGGATCGAGATGGTTTTACCGAATAGACGCATGTTTTCCGAAGTTTTACCGCCGGGTCCAGCCTAAGTTATGTATCGGTCTCAGGCAGGGGAAAGGAAAATAATCCCCTGCCGGGGCGCGGCCTCCCTTCCTTAACTTGGTAAAATTATGAGCCACTATATAAGAGGAGAGCCTGAAAGGCAAAAAATTACGGCCCGTGAGCCTCAGTCCATTGCACTCCGCACCCCGGCCTTGAAATCCAGCCTGATTGATGGGCCGGGGAAACTCCACCTCCTGGTCCCCGGGCCTGGCACCGTGTTCCACAGATTACCCTGCAGAATATTGGCGTCCATAACTCCCCCTCCCCTGGCGGAAGGGGGTTGGGGAGAGGGGGATAAGTTGCAGCAATGCCTATCACTTTCACCCAACCCCAGCCATCCCCCATCCAGGGGGAGGGATGAAATACCTGCAACCTTTGGCAAGATAATCATGTGACGATACACTGTCCTGGGACCCGGATCAGCCTGAAAATGGCTCATCCGGCCCAAACTGAGACTCAATTCTTGCCAGGGGCACATCCTGGGGGTATCATGCGGCGTATGGGGCGCATCTGGACATGGCGGGAGGAGAACGCCGGGGCTTTCTGGGACGAGGCCCGGACAGTCCTTGGGCGCCAGGGCATCCTGGCGGTGCCCACGGAAACTTTTTTCGCCCTGGCGGTCAACCCTTTTCAGGCTGAGGCCCTGATCCGCCTCTTTGCCCTCAAGGACCGGAGCCAGGAAAAACCGGTGCTGCTGTTGGTGAATGGACCAGAAATGCTCAATCAGGTGGCTCGGGAGGTCCCGGGTTTGGCCCGGAACCTTATGGAAAAATTTTGGCCCGGTCCCCTGACCATAATCTTCCCGAGCCTGCCCCATCTGCCCCGGTGGCTCACCGGGGCCACCGGGACCATCGGGGTGCGCCAGCCTCGCCAGAGTCTCACCTGCCGCCTGATCGCCAAGCTGGGGCACCCTATCACCGGCACCAGCGCCAATCGCTGCCGGTCATCGACCCCTCGTCCGGGCGGACGAAGTCGCCCGGGAGTTCGGCGACGACCTGGACCTGATCCTGGATGCGGGCCCCTGTCCCGGGCGGCTTGCCGTCCACCATCGTGGACATAACCGGTTCCCCACCCCGCCTGGTCCGGGTCGGGGCTATTCCGCCGGCTGAGCTGGCGGAGATTTTGCCTGAGATGGAGCGAAATTCAGCTATGGGGGGCGCAAGATGAATGACTCGGCGGTGCTGGGCCTTGACCTGGGAGGGACCAATGTCCGCCTGGCTTTGGTGAGCCCCGAGGGAAAAATTCTGACCCGGTGGGAACGGGCCACGGCCAAAACACCCGATCAGGCGGCCCTGGTGGCGGCCCTGGCCGGCTGAATTCACCAAGGCCGGCCAAGCCGCCCGGGATCGGGGTTTGGAGATCAAAAGCGCTGGCATTGGGGTGCCGGGCCGGATTTTCCCCAGGGAGGGCCGGGTGGTCTTTTCCCCTAACATCCCGGCGTTGGATGACTGCCGCCTGATTGACCGCCTGGACCTCCAGGTAAACTTGCCCCTGTCCCTGGAAAATGACGCCAACCTCTTCGCCCTGGGGGAGCATTGGCTGGGGGCCGGCAGGGGCCATGACCAGATGCTGGGGATCACCCTGGGCACCGGGGTGGGCGGCGGGCTGATCCTCAACGGCCGGTTGTGGTCCGGCACCCAGGGCACAAGCGGGGAAATCGGCCACCTGACCGTGGACCCGGAGGGCACCAAATGCCACTGCGGCAACCGGGGCTGCCTGGAAACCATGGCCTCGGCTTCCTGGACCGTGGCCTGGGTCAAGGAACGACTGGCCCAGGGGGCTTCTTCCTGGCTGCGGGAACTCTATGAGGCCGACCCCGACGCCATCGGGGGCGAAACCCTGGTCGTGGCCGCCCTCCAGGCGGACCCCCTGGCCCGGCGGGCCTTCGACCGGGTGGGGCGCAGCCTGGGACAGGCCATTGCCGGGGTGGTCCACCTCCTGGGACTCTCCCGGATAGTCATCGGCGGCCGCTTTGCCCGGGCCTGGGAGGTGTTTCGAACCCCCCTGCATGAGGAACTGCACCGGCGCCTCACCCTGTTTCCCCCGGAGGCGCTGAGCATCCGGCCAGCGCAACTGGGAGACGATGCCGGCCTGGTGGGCGCCGCCCGCCTGGCCTGGCAGGCCGTGGAAGAAAAAAATAGCCTGGAGCATTTGCCATAAATTCATCCCACGTGCTGATTTATAGATCCCCCTGAATCCCCCTTGACCAGAGGCGGGGTTAGGGCAGGCCTCTCCGGACGCGGCGCCGCGGTTGGGGGGCAGGAAGGGACAGAGTCATAGCCCTCCCCCCAAAATATCGCCGTCACGGAAAAATGCTCCGAATCGCCGCGGCCAGGGTGTCCACGCCCAGGAGTTCCAGGCCGGGGAACTCCCCCAGGTGTTCTTGTTGGCGGCGGGCCAGGAGGGCCCGCTTAAACCCCAGTTTATGCCCTTCCTTGAGGCGAATCTCCGGGGCGCTCACCGCCCGGACCTCGCCGGTGAGCCCCACTTCCCCGAAGATCAGGGTGTCGGCGGGCACCGGCCGATCCAGGAACGAGGAAGCCAGGGCCATGGCCACCCCCAGGTCGGCGGCGGGCTCGGTCAGGCGCACCCCCCCGGCCACGTTGACGAACAGATCCTGGCCCGCCCATGGCCAGCCCCACCCGTTTTTCCAGGATGGCCACCAGCAGCGACACCCGGCCCGGGTCCACGCCCATGCTCTGGCGCCGGGGTTGCGCCAGAGACGACGGCGAGACCAGGGCCTGGACTTCCACCAGGATGGGCCGCGATCCCTCCAGGCTGGGAACCACCGCAGCGCCGGGGACTTCCAGGGAGCGTTCCGCCATGAACAGTCCCGAGGGATTGGTCACTTCCATCAGCCCCGCCTCCTGCATCTCAAATACCCCCAGCTCATGGGTAGGGCCGAAGCGGTTCTTGACGGTACGCAGCAGCCGGAAGGCGTGGCTCCGGTCCCCCTCCAGGTAGAGCACCGTATCCACCAGGTGCTCCAGCACCATGGGGCCGGCGATGGCGCCTTCCTTGGTGACGTGGCCGATGAGGAAGGTGGCGATGCCGGTGAGTTTGGCCTGCTGCACCAGGCGGAAGGCGGTCTCCCGGACCTGGGTCAAGGACCCGGGGGCCGCAGGCAAGGTGGCGGTGTAGAGGGTCTGGATGGAATCCAGCGCCAGGAAGGCGGGCCGGCACTCTTCCACCATCTTGAGGATGTTTTCCAGGCAGGTTTCCGTGGCCACCAGGAGCCCCGGGGCAGTGAGCCCCAGGCGGTCGGCCCGGAGCTTAATCTGGGTTTCGGACTCTTCCCCGGAGATATAGAGGCCCCTAGCTCCCCGGCGGCAGAGGCGATCCAGCACCTGGAGGATCAGGGTGGATTTGCCGATGCCGGGGTCGCCGCCCAAAAGGACCACGGAGCCGTGGACCACGCTGCCGCCCAAGGTGCGGTCGAATTCCGTCAGGCCGCTCACCTGGCGGACCTCGGGGGGGGCTTCCAGGTGGATCAACGCCTGGGGGGCGCCGCGCCGGGGCGGGAGCTGCACTTCAGGCACGGGAGCCGAGGGGGTCACCTCTTCGGCCATGGAGCTCCAGGTGCCGCAATCGGGGCAGCGGCCCAGCCATTTGGGCGCCTGGTAACCCACAGTTCTGACAGATAAACACTGATTTCCCGGGACGGGCTGCCATGGACTTCTGCCATCCTTTATGGAGGAATGGAAAACAGCAAGAGGGAAAGTGGGGCGATTTTCCCTGAACCCTGAAGAGCGGCCACGTTCAATAAAGTTGAAAATTTATGAATAAATTAATATAATTGAGCCATAAGATCATCAGTTTCAGCGCTCTGCCATGCCGCTGCCGGTCTTCGGGGCGGCGCCACCTGCGGTTCCCTGCATCGTTTCGGGAGATTGCCTCATCGACGTCACCGGGTCACGCCACCAGTTTACCCCAGCCAGGGCTCCCATGGCAACCAGCATTCTCCTGGACAACCTGACCAGGGCCTGAAGCGTTTGGCGAGCCAGCCGTCCCTGGTGACCCTGGGGCAGTTGGCCGTCGGCCCGGTCTCTCGAGGTCTACCTGGTGGGCGGCTCCGTGCGGGAGTTGGCCCTGGGCCGGCCGGCCCAGGACCTGGATCTGGCGGTCTCGGCCCAGACCTTGGAGCTGGCCCGGGACCTGGCCGGCAGCCCTGGGCGGCACCTTTGTCCTGCTGGATGAAGGCGAGCGCACCGCCCGGGTGGTGTGGGAAGGGGAGATCCTGGACCTGGCCGAATTCCGGGCCCCCACCCTGGAGGGGGATCTGAAGGGCCGGGATTTCACCCTCAATGCCATGGCAGTGGACTTGAACGCCATCTTAGGGCAGGGGCCGACGGGGCTCATCGATCCCCGGGGCGGCCTGGGACCTGGCCCGGGGCCGGTTGCAGGATGGTGGCCGCGGAAAATTTCCTCGACGACCCCTTGCGACTCCTCCGGGCCTATCGCTTTGCCGCCACTCATGGTTTTCAGATCACTCCGGAGACCACCGCGAGCCATCCGCCGGGCCGCCCCGGAATTTTCCCGGGTGGCGGGCGAGCGGGTCCACCAGGAGTTGTTCCTGCTCCTGCAGGCGCCGTCAGGCCGCGCCGGTGCTCGGAGCCATGGAGGCGGCGGGGCTTCTGGGCCAGGTGTTTCCGGAACTGGATGACATGAAAGGGGTGGAGCAGAATGGCTACCACCACCTGGATGTCTATGGCCATTCCCTGGCGGCCGTGGCCGCCCTGGAGGAGGTGCTGGCGCAGCCGGAAGCGTATTTCGGGGATCTGGCGCCGGAGGTGGTCCGCTACGCCCACCAGCCTCCCAAGACGGTGCTCTTGAAACTGGCCGCCCTGTTCCATGATGCCGGCAAGCCCGCAGGTGCAGGCTCGCCGCAACGACCCGGACCGCTACACGTTCTACTACCACGAAAAAGTGGGGCTGGAGATATTCAGCCGGGTGGCCTCCAGGTTGAGGTGTAGTCAGGCTGAGACCAGGACGGTAACCAGCCTCATCCAGATGCACATGCGTCCGTTCCTGTTGTTGGCGGCCTTCCGGGAGCGGCAGCTCAGTTTTCGGGCCTTGGGTCGGCTGGTGAGGGCGGCCCGGCCTGAACTGCCCGGCCTCTTTGCCCTGGCGATGGCTGACAGCCTGGCGGGACAGGGCCCCCTGAAACCGGCGGATTCCGAGGCGGTGTTGGCTGATCTGGCGGACGCGGCCTACCAGTTCCTCAAAGAGCGTCTGGAACCGCAAGAACGCCACCCCAAGCTGCTCAACGGCCATGATTTGCTCCGCCTGGGGCTCAAACCGGGACCCCAATTCCGGCAACTGCTCACCGCGGTGGAAGAAGCCCAGTGGGAGGGCCTGGTACAGACCCGGGAGGAAGCCCTGGCAATGGTCCAGCGATTGCTGTAAGACGGTGGCCGGGGAAGTTTCAATCTTAACCAGGCAGAAATCTTAAAATCCCCAGGGCTTATCTTTACTTTTTTCCACCGAGTGCCTATTAATATTCAAATGGAGAGACTTATCCTGAGGAATATCGGAGATAAAATTATGGAGATAATGCCCCCTGACAGCGGCAGTAGAGATCCGCAAACTGGCACTTTGATCAGGCTTCGGGGACTTTATCCCTCCCTGAAGACGGCCTTGCGGAAGGTGGGCGACGTCATTCTCAGGCAACCGGAGATGGCCATTTATGCCTCGGTGAACGAAGTGGCGGCCGTGGCGATGGTCAGTGAAGCTACCGTGATGCGGTTCTGTCGCATCCTGGGCTTTAAAGGATTCCAGGATTTCAAGATCGCCCTGGCCCGGGAGATGGTTATCCCGTCACCGCGCTTCCGTGAAGACGAGGGCAGCCCAGGTGAAGACGAGGTCGCCGTCGTGCGCACTGTTTTTCAAAATAACACCGTGGCGTTGCAAGATACCCTGGAAATTCTGGACATCGAGGCGATAAATGAGGCGGCCCAGCTTCTCCTCGCGGCCCGGCAGATCATGGTGGTGGGGGTGGGCGGCTCCGGGCCGGCCGTGACCTATGTCGGCAACCGTTTTCTCCTGCTGGGCCTCAAGGCCAGCCTGTGCACCGACTTCTACCTGATGTTGATGGCGGCATCCCAGCTATCCCGGGGAGACGTGCTGCTGGCCATCTCCAACCTGGGAACCACCCGGGAAATCGTGGAAACGGTGGGCATAGCCCGGGAAACAGAAGCCCGCCTCATATGCATCACCAACAATTCCCTTTCACCTCTGGCCCGGATCTGCAACCCGGTTTTAGTCACGGCTTCCCGGGAGGTCACCCTCCCCGAGGATGCCGTTGCCTCCCTCATTTGTCAAATAGCGCTCCTGGACGCCTTATGTGCCCTGATCTCCCAGGCCCGGGGGGCCCAGACCCGGAAAGCCCTGGACGGGATGGAAAAAGCCATGATCAAAGTGGGAGTGATGCGGGAACCCGCCAAATAGCCCGGCCGGCACCCTCCGTTTCAGGCCGGGATTCATCAATTCCCTGGTCTACAACCAGCCCTATCTTGAAACCTGGGAAGGTAAGCCCCCTGTATTAATGGTTATTGATATGTATTATTAAGAAGTTAATTCCGTGTATCCCCCTTGAGAAAAGGGAGGGGAATAAATCTGGAATTACCTGCCAATTAATCTTGCCGCGTCGCCCTGGGCCCAGGGAAAAACCGGCGCGGCCTCAGGATAAATCATGAACGCCCAACAGCAATTGAAAGAGGATATTGTGCGCATCTGCCGGATGCTGCACCGGAAAAATTACCTGGCCGCCACCGACGGCAATGTCAGCGTGCGCCTGGGAGACCGGGTACTCACCACCCCCAGCGGGATCAACAAGGGGCTCATGGAGGCCTATCAGGTGATCACCATGGACCTTGCGGGCCGGGTGATCGCCGGGGAGGGCCGGCCCACCTCGGAAATCCGCATGCACCTTCTGGCCTACGAGTTGCGCCCGGATATTTCAGCCGTGGTCCATGCCCATCTACCCTACGCCACAGCCTGCACCCTGGCGGGGATCGACTTGCTGGAACCTATCTTGCCCGAGGTGGTGATCACCCTGGGGGGGATTCCCACCACGCCCTATGCCACCCCCGGCACCGAAGAAGTTCCCGAGGCCATCCGGGATTTCATCCGGGAGTATGACGCCCTGCTCTTATCCCGGCACGGCGCCATGACGGTGGGGCGGGACGTCACGGACGCCTACAACAAGATGGAGAAGCTGGAACACACCGCCCGGGTCGTCCTGGCGGCGCGGCTCCAGGGACCGGTGCCGCCCCTGCCCGCCGCGGAGGTGGAGAAACTGCGGCGCATCGCCGCCGCGTATAAAGGCGAGGGGTGAGTTTGACGATATGAGCCTGGAGCCCCCCTTCGTTCTCCCGGGTGCCAGATACTTCATCTTGTCCCGCGATATCGATGGTGGTATCGCAGAACAAACCTCTTATCGATGCAGATCATCATGAAGACGGTCACCGTCTCATCAAAATTCCCGGTAGTGATCCCCCGTGAGGTGAGGAAGTCCATGGATCTTCAACCCGGCACCCGGGTTCAGGTCCTGCAATATGAGAATCGCATCGAACTCATACCCTTAAGGGAGCCCAAAGCCTTGCGAGGGTTTATCCAGGGGATTGATACGGAGAGGCGCCGCGACGAGGATAGGCGATGAACCTGGTAGATTCCTGTGGTTGGCTGGAGTACTTTGCCGACGGCCCTCAGGCCGATTTTTATGCCGCAGCTTTAGAGGACCCGGGGTCCCTCATTGTTCCCACCAGGTACACGGGAAATAGCTAATCAGCCGGTTCTGTAGGGTTTGCTCGTTTTCACGTTGCCTTCGGGAACGAAGGGAACCATTTTTCGCCAACTCCGCCAACGCGGTTCACCCTTCCCGGCTTTCCATAAATTCCATATAGTCCGGATCTCCCACCGGCAGCTTGGTCTCATCTTCAACCGCCTTGGCCTCAGGCGATTCCACCATTTTTACGGCCCGGGGTTTCCGGGGCCGGCGCACCGGAGCCACTGGCTCCGGGAGAGCAATCTCATCTTCAAAAGACGCCAGGACCCGATAAACTTCTTTAATCTCCTGCACCAATTCCTTGGGGCTGAGCTCAGTCATGGCGGCGTGGGATATGACAATCTGGGCGGTTAAATTCAGGACTTCACTGGCCATGGGAATTTCTCCTCTCAGGTTAAATTATCCTGCCTGCAGTCAGTTGCCCGACTGTCCCGTGATATTGCGGCGGCATAGTCTCTGGTCGGTGAGGAGTATATCAAATATGCGGGTCTGATGATACCAGGCAAGCCTTGCCCCTGACCAGTTAACTAACCTCCAGTACCACCTTTAACGATTCCTTGGCCTCGGCGACGATTTTAAAGCCGGCCTGGATCTGTTCCAGGGGCAGGGTCTGGGTGATAGTGTCTTTGACGTTGATCTTCCGGGTGGCGATGAGGTCCAGGGCCGCTGCCAAATCCGCCGGGGCCGCGCCATAAGATGAGGTCACCGTGAGTTCATTGCGCCAGAAGTCCGGGATGGGAATGGCGATATCCCGGTTGGGAATGGCAAAGAAGAGAATAATCCCCTTCTTCTCGACGCATCGGAAGGCCTGCTCCACCGCGGCGTAAGCCCCGGTACAGACGATCACCCGATCCGCCCTGAGATTGAGGTCTTGAGCCCCATGCCGCACTTCGTCGGCGCCGAACTCTTTGGCCTTATTTAAGCGGTACTCGTTAATATCGGTGGCAATGACCCGGGCGCCGGTCAACTTGGCCAGCTGAATATTCAGGATGCCGGAGATGCCGCAGCCCAGGATCAGTACGGTGTGATGGGCCCGGATATCGATCAGCCCCAGGCCTCTGACCCCGCAGGCCAACGGCTCGATCATGGTGCCTTCGCTATAGGAAACCTGGCCCGGCAGGACATAGACCCCGTGATCCACGTTTATTCTGGGCACCCGGACAAATTCGACTATAGCCGCCGGGATCATAATTGCCGGAATGCAGCGTGTCGCAGGCGGTCTGGTTGTCCTCCCGGCAATATTTACAGTCATTGCACGGCACGTGATGGCTGACAAAAACCCGTTGGCCCGGGTGGTAGCGGTCCGATTTCGACTCGACGATCTCGCCGGCGATCTCATGGCCCAAGAATCCGGGGAGCCTTGGGAAGCCGGTACCATTCCATCACATCGGTGCCGCATATGCCGCTGGCCCGGACCTTGACCAGGATCTCCCCCGGCCCGATCTGCGGCGTGGGCAGCTGCTCCAGGCGGATATCATTATTGTTGTAGTATTTGGCGACTAACATCTCGCAAAAATAGGTTCAAGTTAAGCGTTAAGCTTTATGAGTGCCAAGTTAAAAACAGTTCACGGTGAACAGCTGGTTTTTTCTTAACTTTGAACCTTGAACTTGTTGCATTACGCTGCGGTTTTCGGTTTATGTTCCCTGGTCTGCTTCAAGATCTCGTGAGCCTGCTTGACGGAAACGTTGTCATGCACGATGGCCCTTAAAGCCTTGGCCATGGCCACCGGATGCGGGCTCTGCCAGACATTGCGCCCCAAATTGATGCCCACCGCTCCCTTCTCGATGCCGTCGTGCACAAATTCCAGGACCTCCAACTCGGTCTCACACTTGGGCCCGCCGGCCATAATCACCGGCACCGGACAGCCGTTCACCACTTTATCGAAATGTTCCGGGCACCAATACGTCTTGACCACCCTGGCGCCCAGCTCCGCGGCGATGCGGCAGCTCAATGCCAGATAACGGGCCTCCCGTTTGTCCAATTCCCGGCCCACGGCGGTAACCGCCATCACCGGGATGCCGTAATCCTCGCACTGATTTACCAGGGTGGCCAGATTCTTGAGCGTCTCCTTTTCATATTCGCTGCCGATAAAGATCGAGAGCCCCACGGCTGAGGCGTTCAAGCGGATAATTTCGGCAATCGAGGTGGTGAGTTCCTCGTTGGCCAAATCCTTGCCCACCATGCTGGTACATCCGGAGACCCGCAACACAATCGGTTTGCTGCTGAGGGGATCAATCGCCGCCCGCAACACCCCCCGGGTGCAAAGATGGCATCCGCATAAGGCAGCAGCGGTTTTATGGTCTCTCCCGGCTTCTCCAGACTCCTGGTCGGCCCTTGAAAATAACCATGATCGATGGGCATAAAAAAACATTTGCCACCTGGCATCAGTTGGCTTAAACGATTTTCCATTCCCCAATCCATCGGTCTGGCTCCTTCATCTCAAGGATATGGACTATATGGTAATAGCGCAATTGCTGACAAAAGCCAGTCTTATTCCCCGGCCCTTGGCTCCGGTGCTCATCTCTTGCCGGCGGCAGGCTGCGGAGGCGCTCGATTTCGGCCTGTTCCAGTTGCGAGAAATTCATCCCGGGGGTAGTCATTGCGGATGACCCGGCTGACCCGGTGAATGGAGATCATCAAGGGCGCGCAATACATGTTTTCCCAGGTGATGTGCACGGTATCCGTTTCCGGCTCCAAGTGAACGCCCCGCCAGGTCCCGAAGACCTGGTCAAACTCCAGTTCATAGAGTTCTTCCCAGGCCAGGTTCAGGAGTTCCACCACTTCGGCTTCTTCGAGCCGCTGATCCCAATAATAGAGCGAATAATCTTTCATGAAGGTTTCCAGTGAGGAGAAAAAGATAGGGGCGCCGGATAGCCGGCGCCCCGGTTTGACGATTAGTTTATCCTACTTTTTCTTTTCTTGGAAGTACTTGCAGTCCTTGGGAGCCGTAAAGGCGCCCGGACGCGCTTCCTTGAAAATGCCCAGCAGGAAAGGATATTCAATGGCCCGGCAATGCCCGTATAACACCTTGGACATCTGCGGGTCATAGGTATATTTGATGTTCTTGCAATCGTCACACAGAATCGCCATATTGAGGATTCCTCCTATCTTCCGAAGTTACGGCGCGGCTACCAGGATTTCCCGTACTTCCGCTGGGCGGTGATGCGTTTCCAGGCAGCTGCCGTCCAGGTCTTCCGGTTTGAGCTGGGTACAGGCGACGAGCTTGCCCCGGGCCGACACGACACAATTCTTGGGCTTGCCCAGGAAGGTGACATTGGCAAAGGGTGGCGCCGAGGTCTTGCCTTCCCCGGACAGGGGCTTCAGGTCTTCGGTCTCGACGTAGCCCGGCAGGATGAAATTCCTTGCCCTGGGCCTTTCCCGGCTCCACGACCCGCTGGCCGTTTTCCCACTCGGCATAGTAGAGATCATCACAGCCGCCGCATTTGAAATTGCCTTTGTATTCCCAGAAGCTGTAGGGATCCAGGAAATTCCGGGCCTTGCATTTCGGACAATCATACATCAACGATATTTTGAATTCAGTCATATCGAGTCATTCCTCCCGTGTATGATTAGAGGTATAGCGAAGGCAGGCCGGCAGAGTGCCGGCCCCGCCGCGCTCCGGTTAAATGACCTCTTTGGCTTCCATTTCCCGGATCTGGTCCGAGCTGAGACCGCAGACCCGCTGGTAGATTTCCTCGTTGTCGCAGCCCACCGGACGGTGCACGTGTTTCAGCCGCGGCGGGGTCTCGCTCATCTTGTACATGGTTTTCTGAGTGAAGACATCGCCGTAGTAGGGGTCGTCGTACCAGCCCAGGGCGCCCCGCTCCAGCCAGTGGTCGCAGTTGGCCGCTTCCATGATGGTGAGCAGGGGCTGGGAGATGATGCCGGCGCCGCTGAAGATGCGGTTGGCCTCTTCCTTGGTCTTGTCTTTCAGGAACTCCTCGATGGCCGGGTAGATCTCTTCCTGGGACTTGGCCTCGACCCGATCGTCGTGGCTGGCGTACTTTTTGCCCAGGTCGGGACGGCCGATGAGCTTCATCAAGTTGGCGAAATCTTCGTCCGTGTAGGCCTGGACGCAGATGTAGCCCTCTTCCTTCTCCGCCGGATGGTCCGAATGGGGGTAGGAGGTCAGGCCGCAGGCGCAGATGCCGTTGACGCAGATTTCCGTGTCCCAGTTGCCCCAGCGCATCCGCACGACGCCGGTGCGGCCCCACAGGGGCAGGCCGTATTCGGTGTACCGGGTGGAGCCTTGCACCTGGGAGCACTCGAAGTAGTTGCCCAGGCCCGAGACCGTGTCCCGCCAGTAGAGGCCGGCCAGCATGCGCGGTGGAGACCAGCATGCCCACGGAGTAGTCCATGATCCAGGTGGTGTGTTTGCTGGGGAAGCCGCGCCGACGCCCTCCCGGCCCGGTGGCCGGTGAAGGAGAAGACGCCGCCCTTGGCCTGGCCCAGGATGTCGTAGGAGGCCCAGTTCCGGCCGGGGCCGAAGCCGCCAAAGCCGCCGCACCAGGCCAACACGATCCGGGGATTGACCTCTTTGCAGGCGCCGTAGCCGATCTTCCAGCGGTCGAAGGTGCCGGGCCGGTAGTTCCACACCATGGCATCGGACTTCGCACCATGTTGTAGAAGATTTCCTTGGATTCCGGTTTGCGATAGTCCAGGGTGACGAAGTATTCGTTGTGGTTGGCGCCCTGGAAGGCCGGTGAGGTGCCGCGGCCCGGGTTCCACCGGGATACCGGGTAGAACCAGGTCTCGTTGTAAGGGGAGCAGTGGCGCATGGGCTCACCCAGGCGGGGGACCTCGATCTTGATGATCTCGGCGCCCAGCTCGCCCAGGTAACCTGCCGCGCAGGGTCCCAGGATGTACTGAGTACAAGACAGGACCCGGTAGCCTTTCAGGGCTTCAGGTTTTTCAAAAAGAGCGTCCTGATTGAAGACGGTTTTGCAATAGTCCTCAAAGGGTAGTTTGTCCAGATGTTCGGTCATATTTCCTAACCCCCTCTATTAGATGAGCCCTTTGCCGTACAGCTCATTCAGCTTGGCGGTGTCGAAGTTGCAGAACTTGCGATAGATGTCGCTGTTGTCGTAGCCCACCGGGCGGCCCAGGTCTTTGACCCGGCCCGGGGTCCGGTGGCCATAGAACAGGGAGCCGCAGAACAGTACCTTGCCATAGTGGGCCGTATCGATGGCCCGCACCATGCCCCGGTATTTGTAGTGGGGCTCTTCCGCCACTTCGTCGATGAAGGAGACGCCGCCGGCGGCCACTTCTTCCTCCAGCAGTTTAGCCCGGCATTCTTCCCGGGTCCAATCCTTCATCCAGTCGGTGAGGATGGTGCAGGTCTTGACCTGCTGATCGTGGCCGACCCGGTCGATGACCACCCGCAGGGTGGGTTCGTCCAGGATCATGTCTTCCAGCTCGGGGCGGTCTTTGCCCACGGTCTTCCAGATGCGGTACCACAGCCGGTCATGGCCGCCGCCCACCATCATGTAGCCGTCTTTGCAGGGGTTGACCGAGTAGATGTTGATGGCCAAGTCCCAGTTGCCGTAACGGGGCTTACTGGAGCCGTCCATGCCGTACCATCCCCAGGCATAGTCATGAATCCGGAGATGGCCTTCCCCGCCGGTGACTTCCAGGAACTGGCCCTTGCCGGAGACTGTGTCCCGATAGATCGAGAGCCGCGATGGTAGCATGGGCCGTCAGGTTGCCGGCGATGATGGAATCGGCCCGTTCGCCGGCCCGCAACGGGGTGCCGCCGAATGACTTGGGCAGCCCGGTGGCATGGCACCAGCCGTTGGCGCAGGCCGAAGAGGGATAGAGCTCGCCCGGCTTGTCCTTCAGGGGCCCCCACTGGCCTTTCTCGCCGTTCCACACATACACCAGGCGGGGGTTGATCTTGGAGAGCTGGCGGTAGCCGATGCCCCATTTATCGAACTGCCCGGGGGCATAGTTCTCGATGAGCACGTCGGCGTGGATGACCAGCTTTTTCAGGATTTCCCGGCCTTCCGGCTTGGTGAGGTCCAGGGTGATGGACTGCTTATTGCGGCACTCATGGAGGAAACCGCCGCCGCAGAGGTCGCCGTTGACATCGTCCTTAAACATGTAGCGCTTGCGGCCGAAGGCCGACAGCTTCCGGAGGGGCGAGCCGCCCGGGGGTTCCACCATGATGACGTTGGCCCCCAGTTCGCCCAGGTAGCCGCCGGCAAACATGGGGCTAACCTGCAGGCCGCCGTGGCCGCATTCCAGGACCCGGATCTTGCCCAGGGCCTCGGGTTTGGCCATCTCGTGCTTGGGATGGAGCCAGCCCTCAAAGACCGTGGAGATTTCCCGGGACGCCTCGGTGCAGATTTTCGGGTCATAGACTTCTTCAAATGTCGGGATCGGGGTTAGAGGCCATAGTAACGGTGCTTCTTGAACCTCTTTTTTCAGATCATCGGACATTCAGAATCCTCCTTCATTACCGTTGATTCGGAATTCTACCTTAAGGGAAACTTGAGTCCGCTCAAGTCCAGCCTTCTATGGTTCTGTCGGCAGCCACCTCCTTTCGTGAAAATTCTGGCTCACCCGAAGGAGCCAGGCATGGAAGTCCCTTATATTCGTGTCTAACCTTCATTAAGCTAAATTTGTGCCAAATAGCGCAATTAACCCAACTTTTTCCCATATTTAATTTAACCTGCTTATTTTACTGGTTTAATTTCTTTACTTCCCGTTGCTCTCCCGCTGGCGGCCGGGAGGGGCGACCTTCCTTACCCCCCCTGGCTGGGGGAATCGGTATCGGGTGAGGGGGTGTTTTACCCCGAACATCTTAAAAGGCGGGGGAGTTTTGGCGCCGCGGCCTGAAAATCTGCTGCGGCGCATCTGAGAGTTTTTAGTATAATGAGGCGAATAGACCCGCCGGGGCGCGGTGCCGGACTTATCCGCCCCGCCTGGTTACCGATCCTGGACGGTCACCGAGATTGAAACCATGGCAGATCGGCAAGGCCAATCCCCGCAAAACTGGCTTGAACGCCGACCCAAGCAGACCATCGTCTGGTCGGTCCTGATCCTTATCCTGGCCGCCGCTTGCGGCGCCGAAAAACTCCTGGCCGATGTCAACCACACCCATAACCCGGGGCTCTCTCCCGAGAGACGCTCCAGCGATCTAACCGAGACTCTCCCCGGGGTCGAGACGTTGCGGTCCCCCCGGATAAGGCCGGCGGGCCTCGGCTTCCGGGGGTGCCGCACGTGAGCGCCTGGATCTTTGACGCCCGGTTTAACCAGGCCGTCCGGGAGGTGGCAAAGACCAACCAGTGCCGGCCCTCAGCAGCGAGCCCTGGCACCCACCGGTGAGGCGTTAGGGCTATATCCCATTGATGTCTCATCGAAATCTTGGCCCGCATAACTCCCCCTCCCCTGGCGGGAGGGGGTGGGGGGCGGGGGGAGTTGTCAGCTCTGGACGCTATTGCGGGCCTTATGGATAAAGCTCAAAAAATCACCGTCCTCTTCATCATCAAGCCTGAGCGGGGCGCCGGCGCCGAAATGGTGCTGGTGGAGGCCGCGGCGCGCCTTAATCCGGACCGCTTTCGGGTGATCTGCGGCCTGCTGACGCCGGATACCGAAAAAGTCATCCCGGCGCACCTGGCCACCGTCGACTTCCGGATGCCGGGACTGAACGGCTGGGTCTGGCTCCGTTTCCTCTGCCAGCTCGGCTGGATTATCTATCGCCGCCGGGTCGATCTGATCCACGTCAACAGCTATGTCCCGGGGAATTATGCCCGCCTGGCCGCGGCCCTGATGCAGGTGCCCATTGTGATCGACCACTGGCACGGCTTCACCCGGTTCAACGGCAAGCGCCGCTTCATCTGCCGGGTCCTGGGGCGCTTTACCGACCTGAGTCTGGCGGTCTCCCGAGGGGTGCGGGACTATCTCCTGGCGCACCTCGGCCTGGACCCGGCCAAAGTCAGGGTGGTGCCCAATGGGGTGGATGTCGCCGCCATTGACGCGGCCCGCCCCGGTCCCCTGGTCCGGCGGGAACTGGGGCTGCCGGCGGATGTGCCGGTGATCGGCCTGGTGGGCCGCCTTGATCACTGGGGCAAGGGCCATAAGGAACTGTTCAGCGCCATGGCTCAACTCCGGGAGCGTCATCCCGTCCAGGCCCTCATCGTCGGGGGCGGCCGCCGGGAGGCCCAGGTGCGGCAGTTGGCCGAGAGCCTGGGCCTCGCCGCTGCCGTCCACTTTCTCGGCCCGCGCCGGGATGTCCCCGATCTCCTCAACGCCATGGATATCTTTGTCCTCCCCAGCTACAGCGAAGGGGTGTCCCTGGCCCTCCTGGAGGCCATGGCGGCCGGGCGGCCGGTGGTCGCCACCGCGGTGGGCGGCCTCCCCGAGGTCGTGACGGATGGCGACAACGGGCTATTGATCCCACCCCGGGACGCGAACGCCCTGGCTGAGGCCCTGGCCCGGCTCCTGTCCGACCCCGCCTGGGCGCAGCAACTGGGAGCCAACGCCCGGGCCCACGTCCGGGAGCACTACTCCCTGGACCGCCTGGGCCGGGAGATCAATGAGATTTATGCGGAGTTGGTAGAGAAGAAGTTTGGGGGCGGGGGCTAAGAGGCATGGGTTCACAGAGAAAGCCATCGCTCAGCCAGAGTCAGTGCCGCGGGAGGCGGTCTATCCTGAATTTAACGGCAGTGGCTCTTCGGGGAGCCGGGAAAAGATAGGCCCTGACCCAGAAAGAATGAGTCCGCCTGGCGGGGGTCAGCCAGACCCAAATCTCCGCAAGGGAGCGCGGCAAAAGGCCCATGGGCCAGGAGATGATCCGGGTTATTCTGTAAGCCCATAGGGCGGCCCGTGGCCGCCGATCTTCACATGGCCTGCACGGCACGCCCTCTAAAATTTCTAACCCTTGCCTGCTGATCGTGAATACCGCGGTTCCCACCATTCTTTAATCAATTTTATCACTTCGGATACCTTAATAGCCGTCAGACAGCGGTTCTCGGGGCACTTCTTCAACAGGCAAGGCTCCAGTGCGCAGACCTCGTCCCGCTTGTGCAGAGCCACGCCCCAGTCCACCCCATAAGGGCCGACCCGGCCGGGGGTCGTCGGCGCCCAAGAGGCCGATGGTGGGCACCCCCAGGGCCAGGCCCAGGTGCAGGGGGCCGCTGTCGTTGGCCACCAGGAGGCGGCATTGGCTCAGCAAGGCGGCCACGGTGAGCAGGGGAAAGCGGCCGCCGGTCACCAGGGTGGGGCCGTTGATCCGGGCGGCGATGGCCTCGGCCTGAGCCCGGTCGCTGGCTGCCGCTGATGATCAGGAGCGGGGCGCCTGTAGGACTCGTACAAAAAATTCCCCAACTCGACAAAGGACGCCGCCGGCCACCATTTGTAAGGGTCGGAGCCGGTGGGGTGCAAGGCCAGGAGCCGGGGCGGCACGGCCCCGAAATGTTCTGCCAGGATGGCCGCGGCCTTCTCCGGTTCCTCCGGCGGCAGACAGAGGTCCATGCGCTTTGTCCGCGGTGTCCGCCCCCAGGAGGCGCACGATAATCGAGGCGCCGCTCGATGGCGTGGTCAAAGGGGTCGGTGGGCGGCCACCCTGGCGGAATAAGCGAAAGCCAGGGGGCTTCTGGCTGAGCCGATGATGAAGGGGCTCCCGGTGAGGTGGGCCAGGAGGGTGGCTTCGGGGTCGTTGCCGTGCAGGATGATCACCAGGTCATAGGCCCGGGACCGCAGGTCCCGCGCCAGCCGGAGCAGCCGGCGGTTGCGGCCGGGATAAGTCCAGATTTTCGCCACGTGGGGATTGTGGGCCAGGAGGGCCCCGAAGACCCGGTGGGCCAGGACCTCCAGCTCCCAGGCGGGGAAGCGCTCCTTCAGGGCCCGGATGGCCGGGGTGGAAAACAGCGTGTCCCCCAGGGCGGTGTTGCTGATGAGCAGGACCCTCCGGACCTGCGCCGGGTCCAGATCGGCCAGGGGCCGGGGCGGCCGCTGCCTGACCCGGCGGGCCAGGTAGGTGTGGGCCAGTTTCATGAAGCAGCTTGTCCGCATGCTGATCTCGATTGGCACATAGTCAGTCAAAAGTTGATCATGACCATGAGCGGTAAATGCCCAAGTTTTGTGGGGGGACCTGCGTGTCCCCCCAAACGGGCGCACACACAGGTGCCCCCTACATTTGCCCGCCCGGTTCATCACCTCATCATAAAACTCTTCCAGGGTCCGGGCGATTTTTTTCCAGGAAAAATCGGCCTGAACCCTTTCCCGGCCCTGCTGGCCCAATCTTTTTCTGAGGGGCCCATCCCCCAGGAGCCCGATGATCTTTGCGGCCAGTTCAGCGGCGTCGTCTTTCTGCTCCGAGGAGCAGGCCGTTAAAACCGTCCCGCACCACCTCCGGGATGCCGCCCTGGCGGGTGGCGATGACGGGGAGCCCGGCCGCGGCCGCCTCCAGAAAAACCAGCCCGAGGCCCTCCTCGATCTGGGACGGCCCCACAAAGACGTCGCCCAGGAGATAGGCCCGGGGCATCTCAGCCGGGCGGAATAAACCCGGTGAGCACCACCCGGCCCGGGGCCCGCGCCAGGTCCCGGCGCAATTGGGCCATAAACGGGGTCTCCCGCATGGTGCGGCCCCGCCCGTATTCGGTGCCCCCCACCAGCACCAGCACCGCCCGGGGCGCGATCTCCCAGACCCGGGTCATGGCCCGGAGCAGGATATGGACACCTTTGCTCTCCCGGAGTTTCCCGGCAAAGAGGACCGTGGGTTCATCCCCAAGGCCGTAGCGCTCGCCGCACCTCTTGGACCGCGGGCCGCCAGGTCCCAGCGTGAGGCAAAGGCCTCGGCTCCACCCCGTTATAGATGACCCGGAAAGCACCCGCGCCCCAGCCCCAGCCTGGCGCGTTCCCGCTCCAGGACGAAGCTGGCTGCAGGCGGCAAACCCGGCCACCGGGATGGGGTGCCGGGGCGGGGCCGCTCCCGTTTGCCCAGGGACTCATAAAGGTTGTGCATGTGGAGGATGACGGGGATGGCCCCGCCTACCCGGCGCTGCAGGACAGGGCCAGGAGCGGCCGGTTGTGGACGTGAATCAGGTCCGGCCGCACGCGGTTGATGATCCGGGCCACCTGCCGGTCATAGAGGGGAAAATAATTCCGGTAGCGGCAGTAAAGCCACCGGCGCCAGCCCGCGAGGGGCACGCGGAGATACTCCACCCGGCCCCGGCTTCCTGGCGGGCAGCTCCGGGTCGGACACCCCGATGACCACCGGACGCCAGCCCGTGAGGCGCCTCGGCCACCTTCTCGATGAACAGCTCCGCCGCCCCGCCCCGGATGGGCGGGATGGGGTAGAGTTCAGGTCCGATCAGGGCTACGGTGGGCATGGGCGTTGGCCTTTAGGGGGTTGGAGGGCCTGTCCCGAGGGGTGTTGCCGTCGTCGGCTGACGCAACCCTGAGGCCCGGAAGAGGCGATCAAGCCCGATATGCACCTTATATCACCAATAATTAACTGAATTTTAGCACTTTCCGTCGCCGGACCCAAGCGCTCCGGGGCAGAGCCAGCCCCAAAAAAGGCAATCTTTTCATAAATTTCTTGACACTTGGCATAGACTTTGTAATATGCTTCACATGGTTTTGTTCCCTGGGATAGGTCGAAATGACCGTTAGAATTACCAATATCTGAAGGAGGTAGCAGTACATGAGTAAAATTCCAGCTGATTATTTGCCCCCTAAAGAACTCTGGGCCGAGTATACCGCGCCCGAGGAGTTCAAACAGTTTACCGTCAGGACAGTGGAATATTGCGGAAGAATTTCTTGACAAGCATGTGAAAGAAGGCCGCGGCGACCAGGCCGCCATCCTGTTCGGCGACCAGAAGATCACCTACAAAGAACTGCTGGCCATGGCCAACAAGTTCGCCAACGTCCTCACCAAGCTGGGCGTCGAGGCCCAGGACCGGGTAGGCCTCCGGCTGACCAACATGCCGGAAGCCGTTGCCATCAACTTCGGCATCCAGAAATGTCGGCGCCATCCCGGTGCCCGTTTCCCCCCTGTGGGCCAAGGAAGAAGTGGCTTTTGTTCTGAATAACGCCGAATTCGCCGCCTTTGCGGTTAGCGCTCCCCTGATGGCCGCGGTGGAAGATGCCAGGCACGAATTCGAGTTCCCCACCAAGATCATCGTGGTAGGCGGCAAGCCCGAAGATTGGGAAGCCAAGGACTGCATCGCCTTCGGCAAAGAGATGGCCGCGGCTTCCGACCAGTTCACCAATGTCAAACTGAGCGCCGATGACATCGGCGTCATCCTGTTCACCTCCGGCACCACCGGCCAGCCCAAAGGCTGCGTCCACTTCGTCAAAGAAGTGCTGGTGGAGTCCAACCTGGTCAACAAGTACGTCTATAAGATTGAACCCGGCGACGTGCTGGGCGGCTCGGCCCCGGTGTCCTTCGCGGCGGGCTACGGCACCTTCTGCATGATCCCGTTTGCCGGCGGCGCCGCCATTTCGCTGCTGCCCAAGTTCACCCCGGACGACATGATGGCCACCATCGTCAAGCACAAGATCACGGTGATCACCGGTCTGCCCACCGCTTACCGGAAGCTGCTGGAAATGCCCAACTTCAAAGACTACGACGTCAGCCACGTCCGCATGTACACCACCGGCGGCGATGCCCTGACCGGCAAGACCCTGGCCATGTGGCAGGCCAAGACCGGCAAGCCCATCTGGGAAGGCCTGGGCGGCACCGAGATGATGCACCTGGTGACCAGCAACACCATGAGCGATATACCCATGCCCGATTCCATCGGCAAGGCCCTGCCCGGCTTCGAGATCAAGGTTATCCGGGAAGACGGCACCACCGCCGGCCCCGGCGAAGTGGGCAGCATGATGATCAAGGGCCCCACCGCCACCCTGTACTGGAAGCCCTACATCCAGGACAACAAGCTCCTGAAATCCATGAAGAAGGGCATCAAAGACGGCTACAACATGATGGGCGACGCCGTTATGATGGACAAAGACGGCTTCATCTTCTTCCAGGCCCGGGAAGACGACATGATCAAGTCTTCCGGCTTCCGTCTGGCCCCCAGCGAGATCGAAGACGCCATCCTCCGGCATAAGGCGGTGCGGGATAACGCGGTCGTGGGCATCCCCGACGAGGTCCTGGGCCAGAAAGTCGTGGCCATGGTGGAACTGGAACCCGGCCACACCGCCTCCCAGGAACTGGCCAGCGAGATCATCAAGTCCACCATGGACCTGCTGGCCATGTACAAGCTGCCCCGGGAAGTGGTGTTCATGGATTCCATCCCCCGGACGCCCACCGGCAAGATCCTCAAAAAGGTGCTGCGGAAGGACTATCCGGAGTATCCCCGCAAGTTTGTACCCAAAGTAAAATAAGTACCCTCCTGATAAAAAGTCTCCGGGGGCGGGTTGCCGCCCCCGGAGACCCTTCGACTTGGGAATGCCCTGCTCCGGCAGGGCATTTTTCTTTTTGCTTTTCCCTGAGCTTGTGATTTAATATACAGGGTTTATGAAAAGGAGGGGACAGGTTTGCCTAATGTAGTGGTGGTGGGCACCCAATGGGGTGATGAAGGCAAGGGGAAGATCGTTGACCTCTTGACCGAGCAGGCCGCAATGGTGGCGCGTTATCAGGGCGGCAACAACGCCGGCCATACCCTGGTGGTGGGCGGAGAAAAGTTCATCTTCCATCTGATCCCTTCGGGGATCCTGCATCCCGGCACCGTCTGCCTCATCGGCAACGGCGTGGTGCTGGACCCCGAGGTCCTGCTGATGGAAATCGATAACCTGAAGGCCCGGGGCATCACGGTGGGTCCGGACAACCTCCGCATCAGCGAACGCACCCAGGTTATCATGCCTTACCATCAAGCGCCTCGACCTCGCCCGGGAGGGGCCAAGGGCGCCGGCCAAGATCGGCACCACCGGCCGGGGCATCGGCCCCTGTTATGAAGACAAGGTGGCCCGCCGGGGCATCCGGGTGGCCGACCTCCTCGACCCCGAGGTCCTCAGGGCCAAGCTGGCCGAGGTGCTGCCCGGAAAAGAATTTCTACCTGGAAAAATTTCTGGACGACCGCCCCTTCACCCTGGAGGAGATTCTGGCGCCCTATCTGGAGATGGGCAAACGCCTGGCCCCTCTGGTGACCAACGTCTCGGTCATGATCTAGACGAGGCCGTGCGGCCAGGGCAACAACATCCTCTTTGAAGGGGCCCAGGGGACCCATCTGGATATCGACCACGGCACCTATCCTTACGTGACCTCCTCCAACCCGGTGGCCGGGGGCGCCTGCACCGGGACCGGGGTCGGGCCCAACCAACTGCACCAGGTCCTGGGCATCGTCAAGGCCTACACCACCCGGGTGGGCAGCGGGCCTTTCCCCACGGAATGTCTGGACGAGGTGGGGGACCACCTGGTGGAGTGCGGGGTGGAATTCGGCTCCACCACCGGGCGCCGGCGGCGCTGCGGCTGGCTGGACGCGGTGGTGCTCAAGGACTCGGCCCGGCTCAACGGCCTCACGGGCCTGGCCATCACCAAGCTGGACGTCCTGACCGGCGTCAACCCGGTGAAGATCTGCGTGGGCTACGAAGCCGACGGCGTCCGGAGGGAGACCATCCCCGCCACCATCCAGGAGTTGGAGCGCTGCCGGCCCGTATTTGAGGAAATGCCGGGCTGGACCGAAGATATCCGGAGGGTGCGGCGCTATCGAGGATTTCCCGCCGGCCACCCAGAACTATCTGAAGCGGCTGGAAGAGCTGGTGGGCGTGCCCATCCAGATCGTCTCCGTGGGCCCGGACCGGGAAGAGACCATTGTGGTGCAGAACCCGTTCGGTTAAGCCAGATTCCGGGACAGCCGAGGGCGGCTGTCCGCACATTATCTTCGTCGCCAGCGAGGCGAAGCCGACCCGGGTCCTCATATCCTGGGGCCTTTACAGGCTGTAAAATTCTCTGACACTCCTGTGGACCTGCTGAGAGCCCGATACCGGGGCTGACCACTCAACTGCTGGTAATTCCTCTACTTTCTATGGCAAGGCCGAAGCCTGGGGTTTGGCATGGTCGATGCTTCTCCCTAAAGTTCATATAATGAGGGAAAAGAGCCGAAACCAGGTTCAGGGGATGTAAGAAAATTTCTTACAGAGGAATCGAAAATTACCCGACTTTCCCAAAGCGGCAGCCGATGCTATTATTAAGCGAGATTTGTAAGTGGGGCAACGTCCGCCATGGAGAAAATCTGAGGCGGCGCCAGGAGCCCTGAAGCAGTGAGCGGCGCCTGCCCGGCATAACCGGGGTGAGTTCAAAGCAACCGGCCTGTTGGGCCAAGGTAACCAGGCTTCGAAGACCATATTCTTCGGCGGCATTTAGGTGAAAAAAGCCCAAATTCTCCTTTCTTGATGAAAAAACTTCTCCATAACATAGGAAAACACCATGATTGAAATCCGCTTTCATGGCCGCGGCGGCCAGGGCGCGGTGACTTCGGTGGAACTGCTGGCCCTGGCGGCCATTGAGGAAGGGAAGTACGCCCAGGGTTTCCCCAGTTTCGGTCCGGAGCGCCGGGGCGCCCCGGTGCTGGCCTTCTCCCGGGTGGATGACAAGCCCATCAAGCTGCGCTGCAAGATCGTCAAACCCGACGTGGTGGTGGTGCTGGACGCCTCTCTGCTGCCGATTCAAAACCCTGCGGCGGACTTGCGGGAAGGCGGCATCATCATCCTGAACACCAACAAGACCGCGGCGGAAATCCGCCAGGAATACGGCTTTAAGCACACCCTGGCCCTGGTGGACGCCAACAAAGTCGCCCGGGAGGTCCTGGGGGTGCCCATCGTCAACACCACGATGATCGGGGCCCTGTTGCGGGCCACCGGCGTCGTCCAGGTGGAGACCATGGAGGCGCCCGCTGAAGGACCGCTTCGGGCCCCTGGCAGTCAAGAACTTTAACGCCCTGAAAGTGGCTTATGATGCAACCACTATTGAGGAGCGACAGTCGTGAGCAAAGCATGGGATCAGGTAACCTGGCAGGAGATTGAGGTCGGCGGCGTCTTGACCGAGCCGGGCTCGGCCCGGAACTATAACACCGGGGATTGGCGCTCCAGCCACCCGGTGTGGGACAAGACCCGCTGCATCAAGTGCGGCATCTGCTGGACGGTGTGTCCCGAGGCCGGCATCTCCGAGGACGCGGACGGCTATTTCGATATGAACACCTATTGCAAGGGCTGCGGCATCTGCGTCAAAGAGTGCGTCACCGGATGCATCAAGATGGTGGTGGAGGAATCATGATGGCCCATAAGAAGCGAGTCGGCATGGAAGTCTCCATTGCGGTGAGCCATGCGGTGCAGCTGGCTCGGGCCGAAGCCATCGCGGCGTATCCCATCACCCCCCAGACCCACATCGTGGAACACCTTTCTTCCCTGGTGGCCAACGGCGATTTGGAAGCGGAATTCATCACGGTGGAATCCGAGCACTCCGCCATGAGCGCCTGCATCGGCTGCTCGGCGGCGCGGGGCCCGGACCTATACCGCCACCAGTTCCCAGGGGCTGGCCCTGATGAACGAAATCGTCTTCATCGCTTCGGCCATGCGGCTGCCCATCGTCATGACCGTGGCCAACCGGGCCCTGTCCGGCGCCGCTGTCCATCTGGAACGACCACGGCGACATCATGTCGGTCCGGGACATCGGCTGGATTCAGATCTTCGCGGAAAACGGCCAGGAGGCCTTCGACCACAGCATCATGGCCTTCAAGATCGCCGAAGACCATCGGGTGCTCCTGCCCACCATCGTCAACCTGGACGGCTTCATCCTCACCCACGTGGTGGAAGCCCACGAAATGATGGACCAGGAGACGGTGGATAAGCTTCCTGCCGCCCCTGGTGCCCTACCACAAGCTGGACCCCGCTAACCCGTGACCATGGGCGCCTTTGCCATGCCGGAACTGTTATACCGAATGCAAGATGGCCCACCAGGATGGCCCTGACCAACTCCTACGGGCCTATCCTGGAAGTCTGGAAGGAGTGGGGCGAACTCACCGGCCGGCACTACAAACCCGTGGAGACCTACCGCACCGAGGACGCCAAGATCATTACTCATGATGATGGGCTCCCTGGCGGAAGTGGCCGAAACCGCGGTGGACGCCATGCGGGACGCAGGGCATGCCGGTGGGACTGGTGAAGATCCGGTTGTGGCGGCCCTTTCCCTTTGCGGATATGCGCCAGGCCCTGGCCGGGGCCGAACTCGTCATGGTCTGCGACCGGGCCCTGTCTCTGGGCGGCGCCGCCGGGCCGGTCCTGGCGGAGGTGCGCAGCGCCCTGTATCCCCTGGCCGCCAGGCCCCACATCCTCGGGCTACACCGTGGGCCTGGGGGGCCGGGACGTGCAGCCCGAGGCCTTTGAGGAAATGGTGCAGCACGCCCAGGCGGAAGTCAAGCAAGGACCCAGCCAGGAATTTTACATTTATGGGGTAAGAGGCTGATGGAAAAATTTGGATACGCGGAAAGCACGAAATTTGATACCTACGCCTCCCGCATGATGCCCCGGGACGAGTTCTTCACCTCGGGCCACCGGTCCTGCCAGGGCTGCGGCGAGGCCCTGGCCGTGCGCTGGGCCTGCAAGGCCATCGGCAAAGACGCCATCATCGCCCACGCCACCGGCTGCATGGAGATCGTCTCCTCGGGCATGCCCCAGACCGCCTGGATGCATCCCTGGATTCACGTGGCCTTCGAAAACACCTCGGCAGTGGCCTCCGGCGTCGAAGCCGCCTTGAAGATCCTGGAACGCAAAGGCAAACTCAAAGGTCCCATGCCCAAGGTGGTGGCCATGGGCGGCGACGGCGGCACCAGCGACATCGGCCTCCAGTCCCTCTCCGGGGCCCTGGAACGGGACACCAACTTCACCTACATCTGCTGGGACAACGAAGCCTATATGAACACCGGCATCCAGCGTTCCAGCGCCACGCCCTTCGGGGCCATGACCACCACCTCCCCTCCCGGCAAGCGGAGCTTCGGCCAGAGCACCTGGAAGAAGGACATGGTGGCCATTGCCGTGGCCCACGGCATTCCTTACGTGGCCACCGCCTCGCCGGGATACCTCTTCGACCTGTATTTCAAGGTGAAAAAGGCCGTGGAGACCCCGGGGCCGGCCTATATCAATATCCTGTCCGTCTGCCCCACGGGCTGGCGCTGCGCCACGGACCTGTCGGTCCGCCTGGCCCGGCTGGCCACGGAAACCGCGGTCTTTCCCCTCTTTGAAGTGGTGGACGGCAAGTACCGGCTCACGGTGGAGCCGCCCAAGATCCGGCCCGTCCGGGATTACCTCAAACCCCAGGGCCGCTTCCGGCATCTCCGGGACCCCGAGGTGGAATTCATCCAGAAGCAGATCCTGGCCCGATATAAGCTGCTCCTGGAAAAATGCCAGGCGCCCTTTCCGGAATTCGCCCCGGTACATCTACCTGAAGGAATGTTGACGATGACCAACCAGCAAAAACTTGACACCATCCTGTCCCGCTATGAGGGAGTGGCCGCGGACCTGATCCCGGTGCTCCAGGATATTCAGGACGAATTCAACTACCTCCCCAAAGACGAATTGAAATTCGTGGCCGGCCGGCTTGCAGGTGCCCCTGACCCAGGTCTACAGCGTCGCCACGTTTTTCAAGATGTTCTCCCTGGAGCCCAAGGGCAAGCATCAGATCCGGGTCTGCCTGGGCACCGCCTGCCACCTGCGGGGCGGCCAGCGCCTGGTGGAAGCGGTGTCGCGGCGCCTGAGCGTGGAGGCGGGCCATGCCACCGAGGACCTGCAATTCTCCCTGGAGACCGTGGGCTGCCTCGGCTCCTGCGCCCAGGCGCCCGTTGATGATGATCGACGACAAGTATTTCGGGCGCATGGCCGTGGACAAGGTCCCCAAGATCTTGAAACCCTACAAACAATAAGAGCTGAGACAAGGATATGCCTAAGTTTGAATCGATGAAGCACCTGGAGGAATACCGGGGCCGACTTCTCAGCAGCCGGAATCCGCAGGAGCCCCAGGTTCTGGTCTGTGGCGGCCCGGGCTGCCTGCCCATGGGCAGTCATGAGGTTGCCGCGGCTTTCAAGGCCGAACTGAAGCAGCGCGGGCTGGCCGGCAAGGTCGTCCTCAAGGAGAGCGGCTGCCAGGGGTTGTGCGCCAAGGCCGTCAAGGTGATGTTCCGGCCCCAGGAGATCACCTACCAGCAGGTAACCGCCGAGGACGTGCCGGTAATCGTCGAAGAGACCCTGGTCAAGGGCAAGATTCTGGATAAGTTCTGCTACCAGGATCCCGGCTGACGGGGCCATCAAGGCCCATAAGTCCAAAGTGCCTTTCTACCAGGGGCAGCATCCCATCGTCCTGGGCAAAATGGACCTCATCGACCCCACCAGCCTGGACGATTACCTGGCGGCGGGCGGCTATCAGGCCCTCCAAAAGGTCTTTGGCGGCATGAGCCCCGAGGCCGTCATCGACGCGGTGGAGCGCTCGGGCCTCCGGGGCCGGGGCGGCGGCGGTTTTCCCACCGGGCGCAAATGGCGCCTCTGCCGGCAGGTGCCCGGGGACGTCAAATACCTGATCTGCAACGGGGACGAAGGCGACCCCGGGGCCTTCATGGACCGGGCCGTCATGGAGGGCGACCCCCACGCCGTCCTGGAAGGCATGATCATCGGGGCTTACGCCATCGGCGCCAACCAGGGCTACATCTACGTGCGCCATGAATATCCCCTGGCGGTGAAGCGCCTGACCCTGGCCATCGACCAGGCCCGGGAAACGGGCCTCCTGGGAGCCAATATCCTGGGGTCCGGCTTCGCCTTCGACGTCAAGATCAGCAAGGGCGCCGGGGCTTTCGTCTGCGGCGAAGAAACCGCCCTCATCGCCTCCATGGAAGGCAATATCGGCGAACCCCACCCCCGGCCGCCCTATCCCGCGGTCGGCCGGCCTCTGGGGCAAACCCACGGTGATCAACAACGTCGAAACCTGGGCCAACGTTGCCGCCATCATGAGCCACGGCCCGGAATGGTATGCCGCCATCGGCACCGAGAACAGCAAGGGCACCAAGGTTTTCTCCCTGGTGGGCGCGGTGAACAACACCGGCCTGGTGGAAGTGCCCATGGGCACCACCCTGCGGCAGATGGTCTATGACCTGGGCGGCGGCATCCGCGGCGGCAAGGAATTTAAGGCGGTCCAGACCGGCGGCCCCTCCGGCGGCTGCATCCCCAAGCAGTTCCTGGACCTGCCGGTGGACTACGACAGCCTCCAGTCCGTGGGCTCCATCATGGGCTCCGGCGGCATGATCGTCATGGACGAAACCAGCTGCATGGTGGACGTGGCCCGCTACTTCATGTCCTTCCTCCACGACGAATCCTGCGGCAAGTGCACCCCCTGCCGGGAAGGCACCAAGCACCTGCTGGAGATCCTCACCGACATCACCAAGGGCGAAGGCAAGCCGAAGAGCATCTGCCCCTGATGGAAGAGCTCTGCGACACCATGCAGCCGCTTCCCTCTGCGGCCTGGGCCAGAGCGCGGTCAATCCCGTGCTCGAGCACCCTGAAATACTTCCGGGAGGAATACGAGGCCCATATCCTCCATAAGAAATGTCCGGCCCTGGTCTGCCGGCCCCTGCTGAAATACACCGTTGACCCCGAGACCTGCACCGGTTGCCTGGCCTGTGTCCGGGAGTGCCCGGCGGACGCCATCCACGGCGAAGCTGCCGAACCGCAAGTGATCGATCAGGAACTCTGCGTCAAATGCGGCATGTGCCACGCGGTCTGCAAATTCGACGCAGTTAAGGTAGAGTCATGAAAAACGATTTAGTCAGTCTGACCATCGACGGCAAAACGGTCCAGGTCGCCGGCCGGGCAACCACGCTCCTGCTGGCGGCCAAGGCCAACCGCATCGACATCCCCACCCTGTGCTACCACCCGGAACTCAAACCCGAGGGCCACTGCCGCCTCTGCGTGGTGGAAATCGGCGACGCGCCCCGCACCCGCCTGGTGAATTCCTGCACCTATCCGGTCGAGGCCGGATTGGTGGTCCAGACCGCCGTCGGAGAAGGTCCTGGCCTCCCGGCGCATGGTGCTGGAGCTTCTCCTGGCCCAGGCCCCGGCGCGCCGAGATCATCAAGGAAATGGCCGCGGACCTGGGCGTCTACGACACCCGGTTTACCAAAGGGGACCCCGCAGGCCCGCTGCATCCTCTGCGGCCAGTGCGTCCGCACCTGCCGGGAGGTGGTGGGGGTGAGCGCCATTTCCATGGCTTTCCGCACCCCGAAAAAGCGGGTGGCCACCCCCTTCGCCGAGCAGTCCGAGGCCTGCATCGGCTGCGGCTCCTGCGTCTTTATCTGCCCCACCAACACCATCGCCTACACCGAGAAAGACGGCGTCCGCACCGTTTGGGGCCGGAAATTCGAACTCCAGCCCTGCAGCAAATGCGGCAACTACATCGCCCCCAAGGCCCAACTGGAACACTGGGCCAAACTCACCGGCGACCCGGTGGAGAGTTTTTATACGTGCAAGGATTGCCGGTAGCCGGGCACAGACATTGACGCTGAGTAATCGTAGGGGCGGGTTTTAAACCCGCCCCTACATTCGTTGAGGGTAGGGTGGGCCTTCGTGCCCGCCTCCCCAAACCCTCCACCCAACCCCCGCATATGTAGGGGCACGTCGACCCGTGCCCCTTTTTTAATGCCACCAAGGTAAAAAAGCTGGTCCACATGGAGCCTTTCTTTGTAGGGGCGGACCTATGTGTCCGCCCTTCTTGAAGGTGCACAGGCTTTAATTGGTGACACCTGCTATAATATTTTTGATTATTTTTGATGAGGACAAGATCATGAATAGCCAGAGACTCCCCCCGGTGCACCCCGGGGAAATTCTCTTGGAGGAATATCTTAAACCCCTGGGAATCAGCCAGAACCAATTGGGACGCGATTTAAATGTTCCGGCCCAGAGGGTCAATGACATTGTTCGGGGCCAGAGGGCCATCACGGTGGATACCGCCTTGCGCCTGGCCAGGTATTTTCACACGAGCCCCCGGTTTTGGCTCAATCTGCAATCCCGTTACGATCTGGAGGTCGCTCAGGAAACACGCCTGGTAGAGCGGGTTATCAAGGAAGTGCGGGAACGGGAGGCGATCTAAAGAATAAATAAGCCGCAGGAACACATCCTCTCATTGATTAAGCGGCCAAAGGAGATGGGCCAGATGGCCCAGCTTCCCCGGCCTTTTTATTTTAATTTAAGGGGTTGGGGGGAGGTGCGGGGGCCAAACTACGAAAAAGCCCCTGGCCCCTTCCCCCAATTCCTCTATCCTTTTTCCCCAAATCTCCGCTTCGCCATCTCCGCCGCCATGAGAATCGCCGCCTTGAGGGAATCCGGCGACGCCTTGCCGGTGCCCGCCAGGTTGTAGGCGGTGCCGTGGTCGACGCTGGTGCGGATGATGGGCAGGCCCAGGGTGACGTTGACCCCGTCCATGAAGTGCAGGAGTTTCAGCGGAATCAGACCCTGGTCGTGGTACATGCAGACGATGGCGGCGAACTCCCCCTGGAGGTGGCGCCAAAACAGGGTGTCCGCCGGGAAAGGGCCTTCCACGGCCAGGCCCGCGGCCTGGGCCTCTTGGACCGCGGGGATGATGATCTCCTCTTCTTCGTGGCCGAACATGCCGTCTTCGCTGGCGTGGGGGTTGAGGGCCGCCACCCCCAGGGGCACGCCCGCCAGCCCGAAGTCCCGGTCCAGAGCCCTGGAGGTGAGGTGGAAAAGCCGCACCAGCCCCTCCTGGGTGATCCGTTTCGGCACCGAGGATAAGGCGCAGTGAATGGTGGCCAGGACCACCCGAAACTCGCCCCCGGCCAGCATCATGGCAAACTCGGGGGTCTTGGTCTTCTCCGCCAACAGCTCGGTGTGGCCGGGATAGTCGTAGCCCGACAGCTTCATGGAGATCTTGCTGATGGGCGCGGTGACCAGGCCTGAGACTTTTTGCACCAGGGCCAGATCAATGGCGGTGAGGATGTAGCCCACCATGGCTTTGCCGGACGCCGGAGTGGGGCGGCCGTAGGCCAGATCGGCGGCCCCCAGCTGGGACAGGGCCATGAGGTCCAGGGTCCCCACTTGGTAGCGCCCCGCCGCCGGGCGGTCGGCCACATGGATTTTCAGGGCCGGGTCCAGGGCCAGGCGGGCCCGGTCCAGGGCCGGCAGGTCCCCGAGGACCAGGGGCCGGCACACCTGGTAAATCCGGGCGTCCGCCAGGGCCTTGATGATGATCTCCGGCCCCACTCCCACCGGATCGCCCATGGTCAGGGCCAGAATGGGTCTAGAGGTCGATTGAGTCATTACTTACTCAGGTCCTTTCGTCGCCAGGCGCTGCACCTGAATGTCGACTTTATCCTCCCTGAGGGTGACCTTGAGGTAATGATAAAAGAAATGGTGCGGGATCGGTGCCGTATAGCGGGGCCCCGGCCCCGGCAGTGATGGTGTAGGGGACCCCGTCCCAGTCCCCGGAAAAGTAGCCATGGATATGGCCCGCAAAGACATGGGTGACATGATATTGATGAAAGAGGGCGGCCAGCCGGGTTCCGGCCTCCTTCGGCAGGGCATGATGATATTTACCTCCCCGAGGGTCAAAGAGGGGGTAATGGAAAAACACCAGGCGAGTCTTATACGGCCTGGGATTTTTTTAATTCAGCCTCCAGCCAGGCCAATTGCGCTTCCCCGAGCCCGGTGTTCTCAACGTCATTGACGACGATGATGAATAGCTGCATCCTTGATCTGAAAGGCATAATAGTCAGGACCGAAAATCTGCCGGTAAAGGTCAGGCGCCAGGTCCTTTCCCAGATCGTGATTGCCCACCACCGTCAGAAACGGCAGGTGGACAGGTTCCGGCCGGAGCTGGTAAAGAAAACTTCGAATTGCTCCACGGTGCCCCTCTCCACCATGTCCCCCAATTCGATGGCGAAGGACAGGCCGGAGTCGCGGTCCAGAGCTTTGAGTACGCCTGCAAAGACCGCCGGGTTGCTGCGGTTGTCTCCCATGACCGCAAAGCTCAGGGGACCCCCGCTCGACAGTCTTGAGCCTCTCCAGCTGGCGGAGGTTCCAATCCTTGGCCGGCAACGCCACGGAGTCGGCCGCCTGCCCCACGCCGATCCAGGCCAGTAGCCAGAGGATGATGAGAACGAGTCTGACTCCAGGAAGTTTGTTTAAGCGATCTTCTACCGTCAGCATCGTACCTCCTCGCCCTCAGTGACCCCAGCCGCCGGGGAATTGGGCCTGGCCGGCCATTTTTTTCATGCAATCAGTCCGGGCAGGTGTGCCACAATAGCTATTACCTGAAACTATGACGAGAGATGAGAGTCCATGTCAATGACAGAACCGGGGAAAGGGCGGTTGGCGGAAATAAAACTTGGGTTTCATCGGCGTCGGCAACATGGGCGGGGCCATCATCCGGGGGCTGTTGGCGGGGAGTCTTGTGGCCCCGGGAAAATCTGGTCTACTACGACCCGGACCCGGCCCGGCAGACCCAGATGGCTGGGTTGGGGGTGGAGGCCGCCCTGGACAACGCCGAAGTGATGCACTCGCCAGTGGTGGTCCTGGCGGTCAAACCCCAAATGTTGCCCGCGTTCTGGCCGGGGTCAAAGAATTCGCCCGGCCCTGGCATCTGATTATTTCCATCGCCGCCGGGGTCCCCCTGGAGCTCCTGGAAGAGGCCTTCCCCGAATCCCGGGTGATCCGGGTCATGCCCAATACCCCCACCCTGGTGGGCGCCGGGATGGCGGCCCTGGCCCCGGGCCGCGGCGTCACCCCGGAAGACCTGGCCCTGGCCCTGGAACTTTTTCAGGCCGTGGGGCAGGCCGTGGTGGTGGAGGAAAAACTCATGGACGCGGTCACCGGCTTAAGCGGCAGCGGCCCGGCCTTTGTGGCCATGTTCATCGAGGCCCTGGCCGACGGCGGCGTAAAAATGGGCCTGCCCCGGCCCCTGGCCCTGACCCTGGCCGCCCAGACCGTCCTGGGCACGGCTCGCCTCTGCCATGAAGAAGACCTGCACCCCGCCCTTCTGAAAGACCAGGTGACTTCCCCGGGAGGCACCACCATCGCCGGGATCCACGCCCTGGAGTCCAGGGGCTTTCGGGGCGTGGTCATGGACGCCGTAACCGCCGCCGCGGCGCGGTCAAAGGAACTGGGAAAAGAAAAATAAGCCTTCTTGGGGCGGGGGCTAAGGGCCGATGGCCCTCACCCCCTCCCCACACCCCACAAGTAAGGGCGACCCGCTGGGCCGCCCCTATTCAATAATTATTTCAAGATATTCTCAATTTTTCCGCTAACTTAAAGAACCAGAGAGATAGGGAGGAGCAGGAGGGCAGAACACCCCTGCTTCGGCTCCCTCCCACCCCCTCTCAGGGATTGGGGGTGGGGGCTTGGGGGAGTGGGAAAGGGTGTAAACCCTGTGTCCCCTCCCCCAACTACCGCCAGGTCTTCACCAGCCGCAGGTGGATATCCACGGCCGGGGCGCTATGGGTCAGGGCGCCCATGGAGATGAAGTTGACCCCGGTGGCCGCCACTTTCGCCAGGCGATCTTTGGTCATGGAGCCGGAAGCTTCCAGCAGGGCCCGGCCCCGGGTCAGTTCCACGGCTTTTTTCAGGGTGGCGTCGTCCATGTTGTCCAGCAGGATGAGGTCGGCCCCAGCGTTCAGGGCCTCTTCCAGCCCCTGCAGGTCCGTCACTTCCACTTCGACCTTGAGCAGATGATGGGCCCGGGCTTTGCCCGCGCCGACGGCCTCCCGGATTCCGCCCACCGCGGTCAGGTGATTGTTCTTGATGAGCACTCCGTCGTAGAGTCCCAGGCGGTGATTGCGGCCGCCGCCCAGGCGCACCGCGTATTTCTCCAGGACCCGCCAGCCCGGGGTGGTTTTCCGGGTGTCCACCAAAACCGCAGGTGAGCCGGCTACCGTCGCCGCCACGGCCCGCGTCATGGTGGCGATCCCCGAGAGGCGCTGGAGAAAATTGAGGGCCACCCGCTCGCCGGTGAGGATTGAGGCCACGGGGCCGGTGAGGCGGGCCAGGACCGTGCCTGGCGCCACTTCCTGGCCGTCGGCTACCTGCGCCTCAAAAACCAGGTTCCGGTCTAACTTATGAAAGACTCGGGCCGCCACGGGAAGCCCCGCCACCACCAGGTCGGCCTTGGCCCGGATATGGGCTTCCCCCCGCAACTCCTGGGGTATGAGCGCCTGGGTCGTAACATCTCCGGGCCCCAGGTCCTCTTCCAGGGCCAGGTCGATGAGACGATCGATCAAGGGGGAAATCATTATTTCATCCATTCTGTAACACCACCGATCCACCCGGATTACCGGATAACCCAAGAGTAACTATGCCCCGGGCCTTTGCCAAGGCATACGTTATTTTTAAGGCTCTGGGCGCCTGGCTGGTGACCATTTTGATTCCTCTGCACCAGTCTCATGTAGGCCGCCCTCGGCTGTCCATACTCTGTTGGGGCGCAGGCGACGGCTCCTGCGCGCCATTTCGATGAGGAAGGATAGGGCTGGAGACTTTCGCAGGGGTCTCATTTTCCTGTCCCCTTCTTCTTAAAAGGAAATGGCCTGAGGGGGTTCAAAAACCCGCCGGCCGGTCGCCGGATGGCGATACCCTCCGACATTCTTTACCTCTTCGGGAAGGGAAAGGCAAGTTAACCGCGCCTCTTCCTTAACCGGTCCCGCTGATCAACGGTTTAATCAGGCTTGACGCTATGGTCCAGAGAGGCACGGCAGCGCCGGCCAGCCAGGGTTTTATTAAATTTACAAAATTCCCCTTAACCTTTTGGCGCGGACCGACTTCTAAATTAACAAATACTGATGGGCAAATTTTTTTTAGGGAG
This sequence comes from uncultured delta proteobacterium, assembly GCA_963841475.1. Lineage (GTDB taxonomy): Bacteria > Desulfobacterota > Desulfobaccia > Desulfobaccales > 0-14-0-80-60-11 > 0-14-0-80-60-11. Next base: position 158,890 of record CAWJCT010000004.1, on the reverse strand, counting down.
GATTAGCGAATGAACCGTCAAAAATGTTTGAGTGTTATCCTGGGAATGGGCCTGGCTCTGGCCCTCAGCCCGGCAAACGTCCTGGCCGGGCCGAATCGACCTGCCCCGCATCAGTCGGGTGCTCGGGCCTCCGCCCCCCAAGCGTCAGGGAGCTATGGTCATGCCTTCCAGGGGCAGCGGCCTCAATTTCAGCAGCCCCGGGGGAATGCCTATGGCTTCCAGGGTCAGCACCAGCAGGGGCAGTACCAACCAAGACAGGCCTCCGGCTGGCAGGGTCAACAGCGGCAATGGCAACAGCCCCGGGGCAATGCCTTCGGTTGGCAGGGTCAACGGGCCGGGTGGCAGCAACCCCGCGGCAACGCTTACGGCTACCGCGGCCAGGGGCCACAGGGGCAGCACCGGCAGTGGGGACATGATGGGAGAGAGGCCCGTGGATGGGAGGGACATCGCGGACCATGGCAGGGCCAACAAAATCAGTGGCAGCACCGGCAAGGCCAAGCCTCCGGCTGGCAGGGTCAACGGAACGGCTGGCAGGGTGAGCGCCACCAGGGTCAGTACCAGCAGGGCCAGGCCTCAGGTTGGAATGGTCAACACAACGGCTGGCAGGGTCAGCACCGGCCAGGCCAGCAGCAGCAAGCCCAGCAGCCTGCCACGGGTCAAACCACTAATTCCGGGTATCCTTACAGCCGCACAGGTTACCACGGCCAGCAGGGTACAACCGGTGCAACCGGTACTACGGGTACAACCGGTACCACCGGTACCACCGGTTCCCACCAATATTCCCACAACGGCTCCACTGGTGCGACCGCTGCCACCGGTGCCACCGGCACGACTGGCACGACTGGATCCCACCAATATTCTGCTAACGGCACCGTTCCTGCTGGTCAGTTCACCCCCCAGGCCGGTTCCCGCCATAGCGGCTCTTACGGGAATTCCTCCACGCCTGCGGTTGTAGCACCGGCAACCGTGAGCCAAACCTTCTAACAGGAGACCCGCCGAAGCGACCCGGTGAGATAGCCCCGGAGATTGCCGGGAGGGGTAACCGCAGACGGGCTTTTTACCCCTCCCCGGCTATTTTCCCTGAAGGTAAAACCCCTCACCTTTTCTGAAACACGCGGGACGGCCAGGGGCCGGAAGGTTGGGAGTGGAGGTGCTGGTCCCCACCCCGACCGGAACCGGCCCTTATCGGTCTGCCGCCCGGGAAATCCCCAGGAGCAGGAGCCGCAGCTGCGGGCTTTCCTGCTCTTTTGGGGTTTGATACCCTGATGAGACCTCTGCGGAATTATCCCCACTTGTCATTCTGAGGGAGCAGAGGGACCGAAGAATCTCTTAAGTACGCGTAAATGCGAGACCCTTCGCTGCACTCAGGATGACAAAATGGCTTTTCGCAGAGGTCTCAAGCTGCGATCAAACAGGTAATTTAGTTTTTTTGGGCGGACCTATGTGTCCGCCCTGGGTTGAGGGCGCACACGCAGGTGCGCCCCTACAGGTCGAGGATCTTCTTACTGCTCTGAGCCCAACTCGGTTTGAGCGGAAAGGTTCAGGGGCGCGGGCGGCCAGCTCTGAGAAAACCCCTGGCCCTCTCTTTGGTCCGGGGGGAATTATGCTCTTGCCTGCCGCCTCAGGCCAGGGAGATATTGAATCAATCATCATCCTCATAAAAAGCGATGACGCAGGGTGTCTCCAGGTCGGGTTTGAAGGTGGCGTCCATGGGCTCACCGGTCTCGCAGCACTCGGCCGCGCACTCTTCTTTTTCTTCGTCCCAGAAATTACAGCGTTCCCGGACGCACTGGCCCAGGCCGGGGAGGGGGCAGATGGGGGTGGTGTGGTCTAGCATCGAGGTTAAGGAGAAGGTTCCGCCTTCCCGGCCTATTGGTTCCGCCCTGCCATGACCCCGCCGTCCACGTCCCAGATGGCCCCGGTGACCCAACCGGCCGCGTCCGACAGCAGAAAATCGATCACCGCGGCCACGTCATCCACCCGCCCCACCCGGCCGATGGGATGGAAGGAATTGAAACCGGCCAGGGTCTCCTCAATTTTATCGGGATCGATGAATTCGCCGTAAATAGGCGTTACCACCACCGCCGGAGAGACGGCATTGACGCGAATCTTATCGTCGGCCAGCTCCATGGCCAGATGCTGGGTCATGGCATGGAGACCGGCCTTGGCCATGGAGTAGGCCGAGGACGGCGTGGCCTTGATGGCCTGCTGGGCCCACATGGAGCCGATGTTGACCATGGCCCCGCCGCCGTGGCGCTTCATGTTCTCGGCCACTGCCTGAGTAATAAAGAACAGACTGCGGTTGAGGTCCAGGTATTTGTCATAGTCGGCCCGGGTGTGTTCCAGAAAGGGGGTGGGCTTGAAGACCCCGGCGGTGTTGACCAGGTACTTGATGTGCCGGGGTTCCTGCCGCACCTGTTCGATAAAGGCGTCCACCTGAGCGTCGTCATAGAGATCCACCGCGGTGGTTTGGACCGGACCGTCCGGGGCCAGTTCGGCCTGGGCCTGGGCCAGGCGAGCCTGATTACGGGCCACGATCCAGACTTCCCCGCCCCGGCCCAGGAGCCGTTTGGCGGTCTGCTTACCCATGCCGCTGGAACCGCCGACGATGAGGGCCAAAAATGCAGGTGGCGCGGTCATTGGATTAATCTCCTTTTTCCCATTTGACCGTTCCGGGTGACCTACGGTCGCCCTCTACGTGGTTTTACCACCGGATAATTCAGCCACCCAGGTAAACAAATGGCCCAGCTCAGTGGGGCCATGACGGTCTTGGTTAGGACTACGGCGGGCATGCCCGCCTAGTTAATATCGTGCGAATTCAATATATGGCCTTAATCGGGAAGACATTTTATTCGAAACCTCTAACGCGATGCAGCTTTTTGATTGATGTAAATTTATTGCGAATGTCATTACCAGGAGAACTATAATTACGATAGTGCCTCGATTGGGTGATAGGCTTTTCGACTTCCTGATAAAGTTGGGCGTTCTATCGCCACATGTATAAGGTGACGAAGGCTCTTCCCAAACGGATTATATACAGGATTCTTCAGTGCCTTTACGCGTGCCATCTAGAGGATTCGTTGAAGTCTTATAAGTAATTCGATATAAGAATTGCTTTGATTCTCCAGCCAATTAAGATCTATAACAGCTTCAACATTGTGAATATTAAGTACTATATTTCATAAAAATCTTTCCCAATGATACTGCATAATCAAGAATCATAAATGAATGTAAAATCTCATTGCTCTTGAAGAGTGCTTGAAAAATCTCATTTTTCGCTTTTAATCTTACTATCGATCGGTTATTGCTGATTACTTTGCCAAGTTCTATAGAATACGTCCATTTGGATTTCATGGATGTTGAAGATGGGAAGAACTCAGAGAAGATTTCATTGATGGACCTGTTTACGATCCGGCGACGAGACTCCTCCTCACCCACCTCAATATCCAAATCTGACATTATCGAAACTCTTCTCATTTCAGTGATGGATAAAGTTGCAGCTTAAGTTTATTTGGCCTATGTTAGCATTTCAGTCAGGCCTCGTGCTTTAAGCCGCAATCCCGACTTTCCCCCTTATGCGGGGGTTGGGAGGGGAGTTTGAGGGGAGGGCGGGGGGATTGCTATGAAATTCCCCCGGTCCTCCCCTCAAAAATGTTTCTTCATCTCTTCTCTGCCCTCACCCCATCAGTTCCCGAATCCGTTCCCGGTGGGTTTTGAGTTTGGTGAGTTTTTCGGTCCAGGCCTGGAGTTTTTCTTGTTCTTTGGCGACCACTTCCGCCGGGGCCTTGGCCAGGAAGTCTTCGTTGCTCAGTTTGCGTTGGGCCTGGTCGAGGTCTTTGCTCAGTTTTTCCATTTCCTTTTCCAGGCGCTTGGCCTCTTCGGCGAAGTCGATGATGCCGGCCAGCGGCATGAAGATGTCCACCTGGTCCACCACGGCCTTGGCCGAGGCGGCGGGGGGGCCGCCGGCGGCGTTGCAGTGGAGTTCCTGGACCCGGCCCAGGATCTGGATGGCTTGCCGGTGGCGGTTAAGCGTCTCGACAGCCCCGGTGTCCGGGCTGTGGAGGAAGACCTCCACCTGGGTGGCCGGGGGCACGTTCATTTCGCCCCGGATATTGCGGATGGCGGTGATGGTGGCCATCACCAGATTCATCTCGGCTTCGGCCTCGGGGTTGGCGAATGTGGGGTCCGCTTGGGGGTAGGGCGCCACCATGATGCTGCCCGGGTCGCCGGGGAGTTTTTGCCAGATTTCCTCGGTGATGAAGGGCATGAAGGGGTGCAGGAGGCGGAGCGATGGCGCTGAGCACCTGGAGCAGGACGGCCTGGCAGTGGCTGCGGGTGGCCGGGTCCTCTTTATCGTAGAGTTGGGGCTTGATGAGTTCCAGGTACCAGTCGCAGAACTCGTGCCAGATGAACTGATAGAGCGTGTTGGCCGCCTGGTCGAAGGCATAGGAGTCCAGGGACTCCCGGGTCTCCCGTGATGACCTGCTGGAGGCGGCTCATGATCCAGGCCTCGACGGTGGTATCAGGCGTCAGCGTCGACGTCGCCGGCCGGCGGCCGCGGCGTCGAAGCCCTCCAGGTTCATGAGGGTGAAGCGGCAGGCGTTCCAGACCTTGTTGGCGAAGTTGCGGTAGCCGGCGATGCGCTCCTCGTGAGGCCGCACGTCCCGGCCCATGGCGGCGAAGGCGGCCAGGGAGAAGCGGAAGGCGTCGGTGCCGTATTTATCCATGAGTTCCAGGGGATCGATGACGTTGCCCTTGGATTTGCTCATTTTCTGGCCTTCCGGGTCCCGCACCAGGGCGTGGATGTAGACCTCGTGGAAGGGGACCTCACCCATGAAGTGAATCCCCATCATCATCATGCGGGCCACCCAGAAAAAGAGGATGTCGAAGGCGGTGATCAGGACGCGTGGTGGGATAAAAGAGTTTGAGCTCCGGGGTCGCGTCCGGCCAGCCCAGGGTGGAAAAGGGCCACAGGGCCGAGGAGAACCAGGTGTCCAGGACGTCGGTTTCCTGGACCAGGTCGGAGCCGCCGCAGTCCGGGCAGGCGGTCGGGTCTTCCCGGCTGACGATGACCTGGCCGCAGTTGGCGCAGGTCCAGGCCGGGATGCGGTGGCCCCACCAGATCTGCCGGGAGATGCACCAGTCCCGGATATTGGTCATCCAGTCGAAGTAGCTCTTGTCCCAGTTGGGGGGGATGCAGCCGGGTGCGGCCGTCTTCCACCGCGGCCATGGCCGCCGTCCGCCAGGGTCTTGACGGCCACGAACCACTGCTTGGAGACCAGGGGCTCCACCACGGTCTTGCAGCGGTAGCAGTGGCCCACGGGCACGGTGTAGGGCTCGACTTTGGCCAGGAGGCCGTCCGCCTTCAGGTCCTTGAGGATCTGCTCCCGGCAGGCAAAGCGGTCCATCCCCACGTATTTGCCGGCCGCCGGCGGTCATGTTGCCGGCTTCGTCGATGACCTTGATCGCGGGCAGATCGTGGCGCCGGGCCACCTCGAAGTCGTTGAAATCGTGGGCCGGGGTGATCTTCAGGGCGCCGGTGCCGAAATCCAGGGCGACGTAGGAATCGGTGATGACCGGGATGGGCCGCCCCAAGACCGGCAGGCTCAGGGTGGCGCCGTGGAATTTTTTGATAACGCTTGTCTTCGGGATTGACGGCCACCGCGGTGTCGCCCAGGAGGGTCTCGGGGCGGGTGGTGGCCACGGTGAGGCCGCCCTCGCCGTCGGCCAGGGGGTACTTGATGTGGTAGAGGTGGCCGTCATGGGGGTCGTGCTCCACCTCGAGGTCGGCCAGGGCCGTCTGGCAGCGGGGGCACCAGTTGATGATGTAGTCGCCCTTGTAGATCAGGCCTTCTTCATAGAGGCGCACGAAGACCTCGCGCACCGCCCGGGACAGGCCCTCGTCCATGGTGAAGCGCTCCCGGCTCCAGTCGCAGGAGCAGCCCAGGCGCTTCAGCTGGGTGATGATCTGCCCGCCGGACTTGGCCTTCCACTCCCAGACCCGCTTGATAAAGGCGTCCCGGCCCAGGGCGTGGCGGTCTTTGCCTTCCGCGGCCAACTGGCGCTCCACCACGTTCTGGGTGGCGATGCCGGCGTGGTCGGTGCCCGGCATCCACAGGGCGTCGAAGCCGTCCATGCGCTTGAAGCGGACCAGAATATCCTGGAGGGTGTTGTTGAGGGCGTGGCCCATGTGCAGGACGCCGGTGACGTTGGGCGGCGGAATGACGATGCTAGAAACCGGGCTTGGCGCCGTCGGCCTTGGCATGGAAAAACCCCTGCTCTTCCCAATACTTATACCACTTCGCTTCGATCCGCTGGGGATCGTAGACTTTTTCCAGAATTTCGGCCATGTGGTCCTTGTCTTGAAAGATCGGCAGGTTTCGACCGGCATCCCGGCACCCTGCCCCTGCCCCAACCCCGGAAGCTCGGGGCAGATGGGTCCTGGGATGAAATCCCCGAAGCTATCCGCATACTTGGCAGGATGGTGACAGGGTGGCAGTGAATGGAGGTCTAAGGGTCGGGGCTCTCCTTAGCAATATTGAGACTAACTATTTAATATCATTGCTATCTAACACGAAGAGCGGGGAATTGTCAAGGGAATTGGGGCGGAGAGCCCGCAATGGCTTGACAGTCGGCCGCCAGATTTGGTATGACCAAGTGGTCATGAGTGAAGAATCGGCCCTTTCGACTTTTCGGCACCTGCCCGCGGATAAACAGGAACGGGTGTTGGACGCGGCCCTGGCGGAGTTTGCCGAGCAGGGCTACCAGGCAGGCCTCGCTGAACCGCATGGTGGCCCAGGCGGGGATCGCCAAGGGCTCGCTCTACCAGTATTTCCCCAACAAAGAAGGGATCTTTTAACTACATCTTCCAGCATGCCCTCAAGGTGGTGCGGCGGACCCTCACCAGGGTCAAGGAAGAGACCCTGGAGGAGAATTTTTTTGTCCGGCTGGAGAAATCCCTCCTCGCCGGAGTGCGCTTTCTCCCGGGAGCATCCCCGGATTTTCAGCCTCTATCTCAAGATCCAGTTTGATAACAACGTGCCTTTCCGGGAGGAATTCCTGGCCGCGGTGCGGCGCCACGCCACGGAATATTTCGCCTCCCTGGTGCGCCGGGCCCAGGCCCGGGGGGAACTGCGCCCCGGCGTGCCCCAGAGCCGCGACTGCTGTTTCTCCTGGACGCCGTGTTCGACCGCTTCCTCCAGGCCGTGGCGGTCCCGGCCCTGGACGTCACCCTGGGCCTGCACCAGGCCACGGACGAGGCCATCCATAAACATGTCAGGGAACTCATCAGCCTCCTCGAGGAGGGCCTGATGGCGTGATGGGACCATCGCCGCTGGGGGCGGACCTGCGTGTCCGCCCCGAAACCAGGGCGCACCCATGGCTGCGCCCCGACGTGAAATAATTTTTTTTGACGTTCATATGACCAGTCGGTCATAAAGGAGGAGCGCTCATGGATCTTGCCAGGTATCCAGGACCCGGCGCTTGCAGCCCATATATGAGAAGGTGGCCGCGGGGCAGCGCCTGAGTCGGGAGGACGGCTGCACCCTGTTCGAGAGCTCCGACCTGCTGGGGGTGGGGCGCCTGGCCCAGATGGTGCGGGAGCGCCTCCACGGCAACAAGGCCTATTACATCTATAACCAGCACATCAACTACTCCAATATCTGCGTCAATGGCTGCAAATTCTGCGCCTTCAGGCGCAAGGCCGGGGAGCCCGGGGCCTATGAGATGAGCCTGACGGAGATCTTTGTCAAGGTGGAGGAGCGGGCCCACGAGCCCATCACCGAAATTCACATCGTGGGCGGCTGCCACCCGGACCTGCCTTTTACCTATTATCTGGACATGCTCCGGGGCATTAAGGCCCGGCGGCCGGAGGTGCACCTCCAGGCCTTCACCGCGGTGGAGGTGGCCCACCTGGCCCGACAAGGCCGAGATGAGCGTGGCCGAGACCCTGGCGGCCTTAAAGAAGCGGGCCTGGGGTCCCTGCCCGGTGGCGGCGCCGAGGTCTTCAGTCCCCGGGTGCGGTCCAGCCTCTGCCCGGAAAAGCTTTCGCCCGAGGGCTGGGTCGAGGTGGCCCAGACGGCGCACCGGCTGGACCTCAACACCAATGCCACCATGCTCTACGGCCACATGGAGAGCGTGGCGGAGCGGGTGGATCATCTGGTCAGAGCTGCGGGAAGCCCAGGACGAAACCGGGGGCTTTTTGGCCTTCATCCCCCTGGCCTTCCACCCCGCCAACACCGGCTTAAGCGACCTCACCGGCCCCAGCGCCATCGATGACCTCAAGACCCTGGCCATCTCCCGCCTGATGCTGGACAACTATTCCCCACATCAAGGCCTTTTGGATGATGCTGGGGCCCAAGCTCTCCCAGATCTCCCTCTGTTTCGGGGTGGACGACGTGGACGGCACGGTGATGGAGGAGCGCATCACCCACATGGCCGGGGCCCAGACCCCCCAGGGCCTGACCCGGACGCAACTCCAGGCCCTGATCCGGGAGGCGGGCTGCGAACCGGTGGAACGGGACACCCTGTACCGGGTGATAGGTCAGTAGTCCGTGCTCAGTGTCAGTACCTGGATGATAGATTCTTACCGGGGATTCAAGAGTCCTTCCGTTTCCTTCTCCCCCAATGGGGGAGAGGGTTAGGGTGAGCGGGAAGTAAGAGAAGGTTGGCGATGAACAGTCTCTTAGAAGAGAAAAAACGCCTCGATTTTTCCGGGGCGCAGAATTGTGGGACCTGGACCTCCTGGCCCTGGGGGCCGGGCCGACCGGGTGCGCCGGCGCCTCAACCCCGAGCCCCGGGTCACCTTCGTCATCGACCGCAATATCAATTACACCAATATCTGCGTCTCCGGCTGCCGCTTCTGCGCCTTTTACCGCGCCCCCGGGGCCGCGGACGGCTATGTCCTGGACTGGGACGAACTGGCCGCCAAACTCCGGGAACTCAAGGACCACGGCGGCAGCGGCGTGCTCCTCCAGGGCGGCCTCAATCCCGACTTGCCCCTGGACTATTACCTGGAACTCGTGAGCTTTATCAGGAATTTCGGCCTGGCGGTGCACGGTTTTTCGCCCGCCGGAGATTTTTTTTCTGGCGGAAAATAACCGGCTCAGCCTGGAAGACCTTATCCGCCGCCTGGTGGACGCCGGGCTGAACTCCATCCCCGGGGGCGGCGCTGAAATCCTGGTGGACCGGGTGCGGCAGCAGATTTCGCCCCAGAAATGCTCCACCGCCCAGTGGCTGGAGGTCATGGCGCGCGGCGCACCGCCAGGGCCTGAACACCAGCGCCACCATGATGTTCGGGCACCTCGAGACCCGGGCCGAGCGCCTCGAGCATCTGTTCAGGATTCGGGACCTCCAGGACGAAACCGGCGGCTTCACCGCCTTCATCCCCTGGACCTACCAGCCCGGGGGCACCGACCTGACGGGCGAAACCCTGGGCGCGGTGGAGTATCTGAAAATGCTGGCCATCTCCCGCCTGGTGCTGGATAACGTGCCCCATCTCCAGGTCTCCTGGGTGACCCAGGGGCCCAAGGTGGCCCAGGTGGCCCTGAAATTCGGGGCCGACGACTTCGGCTCCACCATGCTGGAAGAAAACGTGGTGGCCGCCACCGGCGTAGGCTTCCGTCTGACCCGGGACGAAATCGACACCCTGATCCGCCAGTGCGGCTATGAGCCGCAGGTGCGGGATCATCGGTATAACTTGGTGTGAGCAGTAAGCAGTGAGCCGTGAGCCGATGTGTAGGACGGGCATTGCCCGCCAGGCGTTTCTGGTTCCCAAGCTCCGGCTTGGGAACCCCATTGCAGGCAAAGCTCCTGCTTTGCGAGAGAATCATCTAGTTATGGCGCCATGCGCTCCAAGCAGGAGCTTGGGGAAAGTTTATGTTCCCAAGCCGGAGCTTGGGAACGAGGGAATATGAATCCAGAAATCGCCATTATCGCCCGGGTGGGGGCACATCAGGCCTTGGCGGCGGCGGGGCTCTCGCCCCACCGCACCGAGGTCTATCCCACGCCTTATGGCAACAGCCGGCCGGTGCACTGGTTCCGGCATCAGGGCCTGGATTTTGTCGTCTTGTCCCGGCACGGGGAGGCGGGCTACGAGATCTCGGCGCCGTTTATCAATGCCCGGGCCAATCTCTATGCCTTGAAGGCGTTGGGGGTGGGCAAAATCCTGGCCTGGGTGGCGCCGGGGTCGCTGAAGCAAGAGATGGCCCCGGGTGACCTGGTGGCGCCCCACGACGTGCTGGACGAAGGCCGGGGCGGCCCCCAGACCTTCTACCCCGGGGTGGGCTGGGGTTTTATCCGGCACAACCCCCTGTTCTGCCCGGAGCTCCGGGCCGCGCTGCTGGGGGCCCTGGCCGGGGTGCCATTTACGGTGCATGACCAGGCGGTCTACGTGGCCACCACGGGCCCGCGCCTGGAGACCGCCGCGGAAATTCGCAAGTTCGGCCTCCTGGGGGGCGACCTGGTGGGGCAGACCCTGGCCCCCGAGGTCTTTCTGGCCCGGGAGCTGGAGTTCTGTTACGCGGCCCTCACCTACGTGGTGAATTACGCCGAAGGGCTGGTGGACCGGCCCTATCAGCCCGGGGTGCTCTTTGAAGGGCTGGCCACCCCGGCGGAAGTGGAGCGGGTGCGGGCGGTGGAAGCGGCCTTCCCGGAATTACTCTTACGGCTGCTGCCGGCCCTGGCCGGCACGGCCCGGCGCTGCCCCTGCCCCCGGCTCATGGAACGCTACCGCCTGAGGGGCGACATCAACGATGACTGGCGCACCTGGGTAAAGTAACTGTCGGGGAAAAAGGGGAAAAGGTGCAAAAAGCCAGCAGTTTCCAGTTAGGAAATTGCATACGGAGGTTCCGCTCCCCTCACCCCGAAACGTGGGGAGAGAGGGTAGATCAGGTCCCAGGGCTTTTACTAAGGCAGGACCTAAAATCGGCCCAAGCTTTTCCTCTCGCCCCCAATGGGGGAGAGGGCCAGGGTGAGGGGGAAATAGTCTCTCGGAGCAATAATACGTTAGCGAATTTATAGCAATTGCCAAAAGTTCTTGCCGCTCCGGGAAGCCTTATAATCCCCCCTGCCTCCCTTAAAAAAGGAGGGGAACTGCAAGGAATTGCTGTTCAAGTCCCCCTTTGAAAAAGGGGGATTTAGGGGGATTTGAGAACCTCCAAACGGCAAAGAATTTATGGCAAACGCTCTATGAATGGTTGGACGAAGTCCAACGAGCCTCCGCTTTTGCAAAAACCTAACCGGACACTGATGAGGAAAAAGGTGATTTCGCCATGCTTGATAACTACTGCTCACTGCTTACTGCTCCCGGCTTACTGACTCAATGATTGCTCACGTCAGTAAATGGGTCCTGCCGGTGGATCAGCCGCCGATCCAGGACGGGGCGGTGGCGGTGCAAGGCGACCGGATTGCCGCGGTGGGCCCGGCGGCGGAAGTCTTATCCGGGTTTACCGGTCTGATCTGCGACCACGGCGACGGCGCCATCCTGCCCGGGGTGGTGAACTGCCACGTCCACCTGGAATTCTCGGCCCTGGCCGGGAAGGTGCCGCCCCAGGCCCGCTGGGAGGACTGGCTCGAGGCGACCCTGGCAGCCTATGGGGCGCTGGCGCCCGGAGAAGTGGAGGCCGGCATAGCCCGGGCCATGGACGCTTTATGGCAGAGCGGCACGGCCTTGGTGGGGGAGGTGACCAACACCGGGGCCTCCTGGCCGCACCTGAAATCCGGCCCGCTGGACTACCACCTGTTCTATGAATGTCTGGGGTTCGACCTCCTGAAGCAGTTCGACTCTGCCGGAGGCCTTCCCTTTTTTCGGCCAGCCTGAGGTGGCGGCCACCGCCTGGATCTCGGCCGCGGCCCATGCCCCCTATTCCGTATCCGCCGCCTCTGTTCCAGGCCGTCGACGGCGTGGAACACCGCCCGGTCGGGGCCGCAGATGGTCCACCTGGCCGAATCCCGGGCGGAAATGGACTTTTTGGCGGCAGGCAACGGCTTCTTTGAGGGCTTGCTGAAACGCCGGGGACGCTGGGTTCCGGATTTTCAGCCCCCGGGGGCGGAGCCCCCGCTTATCTCGACGAGCCTGGAATTTCTGGGGCCCCGGACCCTGACGGTCCACGGGACCCAGCTCACCGCCGCGGATTGCCATCTCCTGGCCGCAACCGGGACCTGGCTGGTGCTCTGCCCCCGGGCCAACCGCTACACCGGCGCCGGGGCGCCGCCGGTGCCGGAACTGCTCCAGGCCGGGGTGAACCTGGCCCTGGGCACCGACTCCCTGGCAGGTAACTGGGACCTGAATCTCTTCGGGGAGATGCTCTGGCTTCACCAGAACTTTCCCTCCTAGCCCGGGGACCTCTGGCTGCGCCAGGGGACCCTGAACGGCGCCCTGGCCCTGGGCCGGGACCGGGAATTCGGGAGCCTGACACCCGGGAAAAAGGCGGCCCTGGGCTTCATTCCCCTTTCGGGAAACCGGGAGTTCTGGGGTGAACTTTTTGCCAATGGGGCAGCCGGGAAATTCCGCTGGCTGGGGTGAAAATAGCGGCCAGCTCTCAGCGATCAGCCAAGAAAAACATTTATGGCAAGGGGGTTGTTACTCCTCGGATAAAGAATGTGCCAGCAGTGGTCAAACGTGCCGAACCCGTAGGGTGCGTCTTACGCACCAGAAGATGGCGCGTGAGACGCGCCCTACGTTGGTTATCGGGAAGACAGGATTTCTGGGATGAACTTTTTACCGCCGGCGCGGCCGGGAAAGCGGCGCTGGCTGGGGTGACCTTATAGTTTTCCTCATGAAACGGCGAGCCCCTCTGGTTTGTGATAAGCAGGGCGACCCACCGGGTCGCCCCTACCGAAAAAACGGGAGACGATTATGACGCCCAAGGCCCGATGCGGGCGCATTGCCTATCTCAACGTGCTGCCCATCTATTTCGCCCTGGAGCACATCTTCGGCGAAAACGGCTTCCACCTGGTGCGGGGCACCCCGGCGGAGCTCAACGCCTTGATGCGCCGGGGCGAGGTGGACCTGGGCTCCATCTCCGCCCTGGAGTATGGCCGGGCTTTTCGGGATTATCTGCTCCTCCCCGATCTGTCCATCAGTTCCAGGGGGGCGGTGGGCAGCGTCCTCCTGTTCAGCCGGGTGCCCTTTTCCCGGCTGGATGGGCGCCGCATCCGGGTCAGCGCCGCCTCGGCCAGCGGCGCCGCCCTGGTCAAGGTCCTGATGGCGAAACTCTTTGAGGTGCAGCCCTGCTACCAGCCGGGTCAACTGGCGGACCTGCCCCTGGGGGACGCAGCCGCGGTCATGGCCATCGGCGACGAGGCCCTGCGCCTTAAAGCTGCCGGGGCCATGCCCTTTGAACTGGACCTGGGCGCAGGCCTGGCAGGAACTCACCGGCCTGCCCTTCGTTTTTGGGGTCTGGGCCGTGCGCCGGGACTTTGCCGAAACCCAGCCCGAAGCCACCGCCGCCCTGCACCGGCTGCTGCTCCGGTCCCGGGATTGGGGCCTGGGGTCTTTGCCGGAGTTGAGCCGCATCGCCGGGCCCTCCTTCAACATGACCCCGGCCCAGATCCTGGCGTATTTCCACCAACTCAATTACTCCCTGGAGCCCGGAACACGAGGAAGGCCTGGCGACATTCTTCCATTATTTGTATAACCTGGGAGAACTACCGGAAGAACCGCACTTGGAGTATTTTGGGGGAAGCAGCACGCAGGCAGCAGTTAACGCATGTAGTTAGCTTATTTATCGGGTTTAAGAATTATGGTGCGTGGGACGCGCCCCACTAAGACTACCCCGAAGGGGAAAATATGGGTTATCGGAACTTACAAGAATTTATCGCCCGGCTGGAGAAGGCCGGGGAGTTGGTCCGCATCAAGGAGCCGGTGAGCCCGTATCTGACATCACCGAAATCACCGACCGGGTCTGCAAGGCCAGGGGCCCGGCGTTGTTGTTCGAAGCGGTGCCGGGCTATGAGATGCCGGTGTTGATGAACGCCTTCGGGTCCATGCGGCGCATGTGCCTGGCCCTGGAGGTGGAGCTCCCTGGACGACATCGCTACGGACCTCCTGAGCTTCATGGAGGCGGAAGCCAACACCCTGATGAAGAAGCTCAAGCTGATCCCCAAGCTGGCCCGCCTGGGCCGCATGTTCCCCAAAGAGGTCAGCAAGGCCCCCTGCCAGGAGGTCATCCTCCGGGGCGAGGAGGCCGACCTGACCAAGATCCCGGTGCTGACCTGCTGGCCCGACGACGGCGGCCCCTTCATCACCCTGCCGGTGGTCTTTACCCACCACCCCGAGACCGGGAAGCGCAACGTCGGCATGTATCGCCTCCAGGTCTATGACGCCACCACCACCGGGATGCACTGGCACGCCCACAAGGGCGGGGCCCAGCATTACCGGATCGCCGAGGCCCGGGGCGAGGCGCTGCCGGTGGCGGTGGCCATCGGGCCCGACCCCGCCGTGACCTATGCGGCCACCGCGCCCCTGCCGGAAGATATCGACGAAATCCTCTTCGCCGGGTTCCTCCGGGGTGAGCCGGTGGAGATGGTGCCCTGCGTCACCCAGCCCCTGTCGGTCCCGGCGGAGTCCCAGATCGTCCTGGAAGGTTACGTGGACCCGGGAGAGCGGCGGACGGAAGGCCCCTTCGGCGACCACACCGGCTATTACTCCCTGGCGGATGACTATCCGGTGTTCCACCTCACCGCCATCACCCGGCGGCGGAACCCCGTTTATCCGGCCACCATCGTCGGGCGCCCCCCCATGGAAGACTGTTTCATGGCCAAGGCCACGGAGCGCATCTTCTTCCCCCTGATGCAAAAAACCCTGCCGGAGATGGTGGACATGAACCTGCCGGTGGAAGGGGTCTTCCACAACCTGGCCTTTATCTCCATCGACAAGCGCTATCCCGGCCACGCCCGCAAGGTGATGCACGCCATCTGGGGCATGGGCCAGATGATGTTCACCAAGATCATCATCATCTTCGACCGGGACGTGGACGTGCAGGACCTGTCCCAGGTGCTGTGGCGCCTGGGGAACAACGTCGACCCCCGGCGGGACGTGGTGTTCGCCGACGGGCCGGTGGACGCCCTGGACCATGCCTCGCCCCTGCCCCGCTACGGCTCCAAGATGGGGATCGACGCCACCCGGAAGTGGCCCGAGGAAGGCTTTACCCGCCCCTGGCCCGAGGTGATCCGACATGGACCCGGACATCAAACGCCAGGTGGATGAACTGTGGCCGCGCCTGGGGCTGGCATGAACCGCTACGTGGTGGCCATCACCGGGGCCTCGGGCCTGATCTATGCCCGGGAGCTGCTGGCCTATTTCGCCAGCCGCCCCGACCTGGAATTGCACGCGGTGATCTCCGGGGCCGGGGAGCAGGTCTTGAAACTGGAGTTGGGGCTCGACCCCGGGACTCTGGCCCCCGGGGCCATCTGGCACCGGGTGGACGACTTCACCTCGGGCCTGGCCAGCGGCTCGTTCCGGGCCCAGGCCATGGTGGTGATTCCCTGCTCCATGGGGTCCCTCGGGGCTATCGCCCAGGGCGTGGGCCGCAACCTCATCCACCGGGCCGGGGAGGTCTTTCTGAAAGAGCGGCGGCCCCTGATCCTGGTGGTGCGGGAGACGCCTTTGAGCCTCATTCACCTGGGGAACATGGTCCGGGCCGCCGAGGCCGGGGCCACCATTTTCCCGGCCTGCCCCGGGTTCTACCACCGGCCCCAGGACCTTACCGAACTGGCCCGCCAGTTTGCCGGGCGCGTGCTCGACCACTTGGGGCTCCCGCACCGGCTGACCCGGCGCTGGGGGGAATAAATATCGTTTCGGGTTTTTGGTGAAGAAGCCAAAGCCGAGTGATCTGTTGGGCCTCAACCCGATGCTGTTCACGTAAGCACCGAGAGAACTAAGGATGCATCGCGCTTGTCATCCTGAGGGAGCCAAAGGCGACCGAAGCATCTCCCCATAGAGAGCTCTGCGCCAAGCCGTTTTGTCATCCTGAGTGGAGCGACGGATCTTGTCTCTGTAGTTAGGAGATGCTTCGGGCGCTCCGCTCCCTCAGAATGACAGGTCGGGGGACTTTAGCAGAGGTCTCGCCTACGAGATGCTCCGCTAGGCTCAGCATGACAAGAGACGATAATAATACTCGGCAACTCCCGACCATTTCCTGAGAAAAAAACCTCTGAGTGAACCATATAGGGCCTGAACCGACACGGAACGAAACACGAGAAACCTCACATGCGGCGATTTTTTCATAATCTCGTTGAACTGTTGGAGATGATCAAGATCGGCCACAGCGTCCTGGCCCTGCCCTTCGCCTTCATGGGGGCCTTGCTGGCGGCCCGGGGTTTGCCGGACACCCGGACCCTGTTCTTCATCCTTATGGCCATGGTAGGGGCCCGGAGCGCCGCCATGGCCTTCAATCGCCTGGCGGATGCCTCCTTCGACGCCGCCAATCCCCGCACCGCCGACCGGGCCCTGCCGGCCGGCAAGATCAGCCGGCGAGCCACCATCTGGTTTATCGGGGCGAGCGCGGTCCTCTTTATGGGGGCGGCGGCGCAACTCAACCGGACCTGCTTCCCCCTGTCTCCCCTGGTCCTCCTGGTGATCCTGGGATATTCCTACACCAAGCGGTTTACCCTGGGGTCCCACCTGGTCTTGGGGCTGAGCCTGGGTTTGGCCCCGATAGGGGGCTGGCTGGCGGTCCGGGGGGAACCGGCCCTTTCCGTCCTGGTCCTGGCCGGGGCGGTGCTCTTCTGGGTAGCGGGCTTCGATATTCTCTATGCCCTTCAGGACGAGGAGTTTGACCGGCGGGTGGGGCTTTTTTCCCTGCCAGCCCGGGTAGGAGCGACCTGGGCCCGGCGTCTGGCGGCTTTCTGCCACCTGGCGGCGGCCTTGGGT
The DNA here is from genome assembly GCA_963841475.1 of uncultured delta proteobacterium. GTDB lineage: Bacteria > Desulfobacterota > Desulfobaccia > Desulfobaccales > 0-14-0-80-60-11 > 0-14-0-80-60-11. Next base: position 142,017 of record CAWJCT010000004.1, on the reverse strand, counting down.
TTTGCGGTCACCGGGCGTCTGGCCGGGTTGGGTCCCATCTATGCCGGGGCCCTGGCGGTAAGTTTCCTGATCCTCCTGGGGCAGCACCTGCTGTTGTCCATCAGAGAGCCGCACCGCCTGCCTCCCGCCTTTTTTACCCTCAACGGCCTGGTGGGTTTAGGTCTGGGTCTGGCCACCTGGATCAGCCTGACAATTTGAACCAGATATTTTTTTATCAATAGTAAAGATTTTCTCCTTGACAAAGATTTTTCATGCAACTTATAATGAACACGCCCTAATAGGGTGATAAGGAGAGGTCTTGAATTAAGAGGCAAGGGGGGAGAAGGGCAAGAGACCTGGCCCGATTCAAGATCAAAACGTTGGTCAAAAATTAAGGGGGGATCAATCATGAAGAAAAAGATGTATGCGTTGGGTGTGGCAGCGCTGGTGGCGGCTATGCTGGCAATGTCGGGCGTGGCCCAGTCTGCCATGTGGGTCGGCGCCGAAGTGGGGGTGAATTTCCCAAAAGCTTCTGGTGATACCAATATATTTGGTGTTTCCACTTCCGCTGACCTCAACTTTAAGCCCTCGGTGATCGGCGGGGCGACCCTCGGCTACGATTTCGTCAATTCCGGCTTTGGGGCATATGCCTGGCCGGATTGGATGAAATATTTCAGCTTTGCCATGGACCTTACCTACAACAAGCTTCGGCTCCATTCCATCAGCGATATCAGTGTTGGTCCATTCAATTTGCCTGGTTCAGTAGGTGTTAGGACTGACGGCTATTGTGTGGCCTGGACTTTCCTGTTCATGGCCCATTATGGCTTCATGCCCGATTCCGAGGTGCCGTCGGGCCGCATTAACCCTTACATCGGCGTGGGTCCGGCGATTGTCTGGAGTGGTTTTGATTTGGGCGGAGCCAGTGTTAATTCGACGAATGTCGCACTGGTGGTCGAACCCGGTATCCGCTGGGTAGCGCTCCCGAACGTCTCGATCGATACCGCCTTCCGGTGGCGGTATGCCGCTCCCTCATATAGCGTCGATAATGTCAACTTGAACGTAAATCCGCTCAACCAGTTTTCTTTCCTGGTGCGGGCTAACTACCACTTCTAAAAAATTGTAGCTTCGCCCTTTTTCGGGGCGATTACATGGGGGGCTTGTAAAACTTAAGCATTTTGCTTACACAAGCCCCCTTTTCTCTTTTTCACAAAATAAGGGGGGGACCAATCATGAAGAAAAAGATGTATGTGTTGGGTGTGGCAGCGTTGGTGGCGGCTATGCTGGCGATGTCAGGGGTGGCCCAGTCTGCCATGTGGGTCGGCGCCGAACTCGGGGGTAATTTCAATGCCTATCCGTGGGTTACGGTGGACGCCCCTGGGGTTAGTCGCAGTTTAGTAACCGAGATAAGGCCATCGATGATGGGCGGGGTAACCCTCGGCTACGATTTCGTCAATGCCGGCTTTGGAGGTTATGCTTACCCTGATTGGATGAAATATTTCAGTTTCGCCATGGACCTTACTTACAACAAGCTGGCCATTCAGGATGGCGGCCCTGGCATCGGGAAATTTTTTCCGCGCAACTCCAGGTTGGATGGCTACGAAGTGGCCTGGACTTTCCTGTTCATGTTCCATTACGGCTTCCTGCCTGATTCCGAAGTGCCGTCGGGCCGCATTAATCCCTACCTCGGGGTGGGGCCCGCTATCGTCTGGACCGGTGTAGATGGCACGCTGCCGACTTACTTTCACCCGAGAGGACAGTTTACTGCGGACGGTGGCGATAACACCATGAACGTCGCCCTGGTGGTCGAACCCGGTATCCGGTTTATGGCCATGAAAAATGTCTCCATTGATGTAGCCATGCGGTATCGCTATGCCGCGCCTTCCTGGGAGTTCAACAACGTCACAATCAAGACGAGCGTGCATCAGTTTGCTCCTTTGATTCGGGCTAACTACCACTTCTAGGCCTTTAAACCTTGATTGATTAAACGGCGGCCTTCGGGCCGCCTTTTTTTGACTTCTTTTCCCGTCATTGATTTCCCGGCCTTTTCCGCTCGGTTCCCCGCGACTTATGCCCCTGAGCTGAGAACAGCCTTGTGAAGCCCGGTCTAAAGATGATATGGTGAGACCGGCTGCCTTGGGGCGGCGTTGTCCAGCGCTATTAACGGAATAATTCCTACATCCTGATGTTTTTCCAGCAATTGATCAACGGCCTGACCACCGGCAGTGTTTATGCCCTCATCGCCCTGGGCTATACCATGATCTATGGCATTTTGGGCCTGATCAATTTCGCCCAGGGGGAAATCTACATGTGCGGCGCCTTTGTGACGGTGCTGCTTCTGGCCACCGGGAAAGTCAATTTCTTCCTGGCCTTTGCCCTGGGCATGGCGTGCGGCCGCCCTCCTGGGCGTACGTCCTGGAGAGGGTGGCTTTCCGGCCCCTGCGGGGTTTCCATCCCCTGGTGCCCCTGATCAGCGCCATCGGCGCCTCCATTTTTCTCCAGAGCCTGGCCCTGCTGCTGTTCGGCCCCAATGACCGGCCCTTTCCCATCCAGTTGCCTTCAGCACCATCAAGATCGCCGGCCTGCCGGTGTCCACTCTGCAAATTGCCATCCTGGCCGCGGCCCTGGGATTTATGGGCCTGCTGATCGTCTTCGTGCGCTACACCACCTACGGCAAGGCCATCGTGGCCTGCGCCCTGGACCGGGATACGGCCCGGCTCATGGGCATCAACGTGGATCGCATGGTCTCCCTGACCTTTCTGTTCGGCTCCGCCCTGAGCGGCGCCGCCGGCATCATGATGGCCATCTATTACAACGCCACCTACCCCCGCATGGGCCTGCTGCCGGGCCTCAAGGCCTTCAGCGCCGCCATCCTGGGCGGGGTGGGCAACATCCCCGGGGCCATCCTGGGGGGCCTGCTCCTGGGCGTGGCCGAGAGTCTGGGCGCCGCCTATATCTCCTCGGGTTTCAAGGACGCCATCGCCTTTGCCATCCTCATCCTGGTGCTGCTCCTCCGGCCCCAGGGCATTTTGCGGGGCCGGGGGGACTGAGATGGCCGCGTACGTCCTGCATCTGGCCATCCTGGCCGGCATCTACATCATCCTGACGCTCAGCCTTAACCTGATCATCGGCTACGCCGGCCAGGTCTCCCTGGGCCATGCCGCCTTCTATGGCATCGGGGCCTATGCCTCGGCCCTGGTGGCGCTGAACTGGCACTTCCCTTTCCCCGCCGCGGCGCTGGCGGCCATGCTGGTGGCCGGGGTGTGCGGCTTGGCCCTGGGGCTTCCCACCCTTCGGCTCAAAGAGGATTACCTGGCCATCGTCACCCTGGGCTTCGGGGTGATCGTGGACCTGGTCTTTCTCAACCTGGAGATCACCGGCGGACCGGACGGCCTGCCGGGGATTCCGCCTCCCAGCCTTTTTCGGCCTGAGCTTCCGGACGCCCTGGCTCTATCCTGGTCCTGGCCATCGTTACCGTCATCCTGGTCCTGACCGTCACCTACCGCCTGGTGGATTCCTATCACGGCCGGGCCCTGCGGGCCATCCGGGACCATGAGATCACCGCCCAGGTCATGGGGATCAACACCCCGGCCTATAAAGTCATCATCTTTACCCTGGCCGCGGCCCTGGCCGGCCTGGCCGGTTCGCTCTACGCCCATTACATCACCTTTATCAACCCCGAGACCTTCGGCCTCCACACCTCCATCCTCATCCTGGCCATGGTGGTGCTGGGGGGCATGGGCTCCATTGCCGGGCTCGGTGCTGGGGGCGGTGATCCTGACGATCCTCCCGGAGTTGCTGCGGGAGGTCCACGCCTACCAGGATCTGGTCTACGGCGGCACTCCTGGTGGCCCTGCTCATCTGGCGCCCCGAAGGGATTCTGGGCCGGGGCAAACTGAGCCTGAAGTTTTTGAAGAGAGAAGGGATGAAATCAGTTGCATCAGTAGCCAGTAGTCGAGTTGCCCTGTCAGTGGGCTTTTCTCAAGACTGACTACCGGACCACTGACTACTGACTACTGAACATGCTGACTCTAAAAAGCCTCCAGGCCGGGTATGGCCGTTTGCCGGTGCTCAAGGGCATCTCGCTCCACGTGCGCGCAGGCGAGGTGGTGACCCTCATCGGCGGCAACGGCGCCGGCAAGACCACCACCCTGCGCACCATTTCCGGGCTGCTGCCGGCCCGGAAGGGGGCCATCGAGTTCGCCGGCCATGACCTCACCCGGATGCCCGCCGAGCGCATCGTCACCCTGGGCCTGGCCCTGGTGCCGGAAGGCCGCCGGGTCTTCCGCACCCTGAGCGTCACCGCCAACCTGGAGCTGGGGGCCTATCACCGCCGGGACAAGAGCGAGGTGCGCCGGGACCTGGAGGAAATGCGCCAGCGCTTCCCCATCCTCAAGGAGCGGGCCCACCAGGCCGCGGGCACCCTTTAGCGGCGGCGAGCAGCAGATCCTGGCCATCGGCCGGGCCCTCATGGCCCGACCCCGCCTCCTGATGCTGGACGAGCCTTCCATGGGGCTGGCCCCCCGGATGGTCACCCAGGTCTACGCAGATCCTGGCGGAACTGAAGGCTGCCGGCACCACCATCCTGCTGGTGGAACAAAACGCCCGGGCGGCCCTGAAGGTGGCCGACCGGGGCTACGTCCTGGAGACCGGCCGCATCATCCTGGACGGCACCGCCGCGGAACTCCGGGAAGACCCGGAAGTCCAGCGGGCCTATCTGGGCAAGGGCTATCAGGAAGTGTGGGAATGAAAGCAGAACCGGAGGGGCGAAAAGCTGGATATTCCCGACTGCTCCCAAGTTGCACCCGATGACAAGAGCGCCGATAAACGCAGATTCGGTTACCTGTGCATCGGCGTGCATCGGCAGTTCTCTGGTAGCATGTATGCCATGACTATGCTAGCAGTCGATAATCTGAGTAAATCCTTCGGCGGCGTTCAGGCCGTGCACCGCGTCTCTTTTGACGTGGCCGCCGGGCGAGATCGTCGGTTTGATCGGCCCCAACGGCGCCGGCAAGACCACCTGCTTCAATCTGATTAACGGCCTTCTGCCCCCCAGCGCCGGCGGCATCCGGCTGTCCGGCCCGGAGATGGTGGGCCTGCCCCCCTACCGCCGGGCCCGCCTGGGCCTGGCCCGCACCTTCCAGAATATCCAGCTCTTCGGGGGCATGACGGTGCTGGACAACGTCCTCACCGGCTTCCATCTCCACCAGCAGGTGGGAGTGTTCACGGCCCTCCTGCCTCTGCCCAGGGTGAGAGCGGGCCCAGGCCGAAAACCACCGGCAGGCCCTGGAACTTCCTGGAACTGGTGGGCCTGGGAGGCAAGGACGACCGAACCCGCCGAGGCCCTGGCCTACGGCGATCAGCGGCGCCTGGAAATCGCCCGGGCCCTGGCCCAGGCGCCGCAGCTCCTGCTCATGGACGAACCCGCCGCCGGCCTCAATCCCCGGGAGACCGAGGACCTCATGGCCCTGATGGAGAAGTTGCGCTGCCCTGGGCATTACCCTGCTGGTCATCGAACACGACATGACCCTGGTCATGGGCCTGTGCCACCGCATCGTGGTTCTGGACCACGGCCAGGTCATCGCCGCAGGCCTGCCCCGGGACATCCGCCGGGACCCCCGGGTCATCGAGGCCTATTTAGGGCGGGAGGATGAGTAGAAAATTGGGGGAAGGGGCTAGGGCTTTTGTAAATGCCCTACCCCTTCCCCAAACCCCCATCCCCAACCCTTAGAGGGGGTTGGGAGGGGAGTTTGAGGGGAGGGCGGGGATCAACGATCCCCGATCCTCCCCTCAAGATAACCCAAGGAGGAGCCATGGCGATCTTCGATCAAGATAGCGGAGCAGATGGGACGGGAGGAGTTGGCCCAGATGCAGTTGGAGCGGCTCCAGGCCACCCTCACCCGGGTCTACAAGAACGTCAAGTTCTACAAAAAGAAGTTCGACGAGCTCGGTTTCCTCCCCGAGGACTGCCAGTCCCTGGAGGACCTGGCCCGCCTGCCCTTCACCACCCGCCACGATCTGGCCCGGGCTTATCCCTACGAGATGTTTGCGGTGCCGCTCCGGGAGGTGGTGCGCATCCACTCCTCCACCGGCAGCCCCGGCAACCCCATCGTCATGGGCTACACCGCCCGGGACCTGCGCCACTGGGCCAGGCTGGCCGCCCGCATCCTCACCGCCGCCGGGGTGGACCGGGACGACGTGGTCCAGGTGACCCTGAGCTACAGCCTCCTGACCAGCGCCTTCGGCATCCATTACGGCGTCGAGCTCCTGGGGGCCTCGGTGATCCCCAGCGGCCCCGGCTTCACCGCCCGCCAGGTCCAGGTGATGCGGGACTACCGCACCACCGTCCTGGTCTCCACCCCGTCCTACGCCCTGGTGCTGGCCGACGAAATGGAGGCCCTGGGCGTGGACCCCAAGAGCCTCCACCTCAAACTGGCCCTCCTGGCCGGGGAGCCCTGGACCGAGGCCATGCGGGCCGAAATCGAGTCCCGCCTCTATCTCACCGCCCTGGACCATTACGCCCTGTCCGAAGCCATGGGCCCCGGCGTGGCCGGAGAGTGCGCCGAGCGCATCCCCTGCCCGGCATGCACGTCAGCGAGGACCATTTCCTGCCCCAGGTCATCGACCCGGTGACGGGCGAGCTGCTCCCTCCCGGCGAACTGGGGGAGCTGGTCATCACCACCCTCACCCGGGAGGCCACGCCCCTGGTGCGCTTCCGCACCGGCGACCTGGTGCGCCTGTTCTACGAGCCCTGCCCCTGCGGCCGGACCCTGGCCCGCATGAGCCGCATCGAGGGCCGGGCCGACGAAGTGGTCATCGTCAAGGGGACCAACATCTTTCCCAACCGGGTGGGGCAGGTCCTGGCGGCCATCCGGGGCGAGGAGCCCGCCTATCAACTGGTGGTGGGCCGGGAAGGCCACCTGGACTACCTGGAGGTCAGGATCGAAGTCCGGGAAGAATTGTTCTTCGACAAGATGACCAAGCAGCGGGAATCTTGCAGCAGATCGCCCACAAGCTGGCCCAGGGCATCGGCGTCCAGCCGCGGGTAAAACTGGTGGAACCGGGGTCCCTCAACCGGGCAGCCGGAAACCTCTCCCTTGGTGATTGATTTGCGGCAGGGAGTTTGTTAGCATGTGATTAGAGTATGGGACCTGAGGCATAACTGTCTCCATGAGAGACCCGAATAAGGATCATGCGACTTACGAATCTTCTGTGTGCTCTGCTCCTGATGCTGGCGGCGGGCTGCGCCCATGTGCCGGCGCCGACGGCCAGCCTGGAACCAGGCCTTGGGGCAAGCAGAAAACCTTTGACTATCACGGCGTCAAGATCAACTATTACGAAGCCGGGCAGGGGCCGCCCATCATCCTGCTGCACGGCTTCGGGGCCTGCGCCTATTCCTGGCGGTTCCTGGTGCCCGGCCCTGGCCAAGAATCATCGGGTCTTTACCCTTGATCTCAAGGGCTACGGCCTGTCGGACAAGCCCGAGGACGGCCACTATGCGGTCAGCGACCAGGCCGAGATGGTGGCGGCGTTCATCCGCAGCCAGGACCTGCACGACCTGGTCATGATGGGCCATTCCATGGGCGGCGCCGTGACCCTGATGACCTATCTGAAGCTGCGGGAGGACCGACCCCGGCCGCATCAAGAGCTGGTGCTCATCGACAGCGCCGGCTACCCCCAGAAGATGCCCTGGTTCATCTGGCTGGCCAAGGTCCCCGGGCTCGGTTCGGTGGGCGGCCAAGTGGTCCCGCCCCGCTTCGCCACCGCCCTGGTGCTGAAAAAATGTTATTATGACAAAGACAAGATTACCGAAGAGCAGATCGACACCTATGCCTATTACGGCAGCCTGCCCGGGGCCCGGGAGGCGGTGGTGGCCAGACCGCCAAGCAACTCGTGCCGGCAGACATCGACGCCCTCATCGCCCAATATCACAGACCATCAGCGTGCCGGTCCTGATTATCTGGGGCGGGGAGGACGAAGTGGTGCCGCTGTCGGTAGGCCAGAATTTCAAGCGGGATATCCCGAACTCGCGAACTGGTCGTCCTGCCCAAATGCGGCCATATGCCCGCCGGAAGAGGAACCCCAGGAGACCACGCGGATCGTCGAGGCTTTTTTAAAAAAATGATCTTAAGGAAATAGTGACTGATTATGCGACCTTCATGGGATGAATACTTCATGCTCATCGCTAAGCTGGTGAGCACGCGGAGCACCTGCAACTCCCGGCCCACCGGGGCGGTGCTGGTGAAGGACAAGCAAATCCTGGCCACGGGCTACAACGGCTCCATGCCCGGGGCGCCCCACTGCTCGGACCAGGAATTATGCCCGACGGCAGCCCCTACTGCCACCGCCGGGCCTTGAATATCGCCGACGTGGACAAATATAACTATTGCCGGGCCTCCCACGCCGAGGCCAACGCCATCGCCCAGGCGGCCCGCTACGGCGTGGCCATCAAGGGGGCGACCCTCTACGTCACCCTGCAGCCCTGTTTCGTGTGCCTCAAGCTCTTGGCCACGGCCCAGATCAAGCGGGTCTATTTCGAGCTGGCCTATGGGTCCAACGATGCGGCCCGGGACCAGTTCTGGAAGAAGGCCATGGCCGAGGCAGGCTTCGAGGTCTTTGAGCAGTTAGCCATCACGCCGGGGGCCCTGGATTTTATCCTGCCCAGCCTCACCGGTATCACTTCCCGCCGGCGCCTGGCCGCCACCGCCGCCACGGAGCCTCGACTTCGTCGGCGTCATGGAATCCGAGTAGAGTAGGCGGTCAACGGGGAGCCGTAGGGGCGGGTTTCAAACCCGCCCCCATGCGGAGAAAGGCCGGTCAAGTCAAGAAACTTATTGCAATTTAGTTAAAACTCAGGCATTAATGAGTAAGCATGCCGAAATCACACAGGTTTACCAATACCCGTATGGGTTTGGGGAAGTGGGCTGCCGACGAAAAAGCCCCTGGCCCCCTTCCCAACAGAAAACCATGGCTAAAAAAGCGACACGCCGAAGAAAAAAACAGTCCCGGAAGCCCAAGGCCGCCCCGGCGCCCAAGCCTGGCGCCGCGCCCGAGGTCACCTGGCAGCGGCGGCTGGGCCAGGAGATGGCGGCCCTGCTGCTCTTGGGGCTGGCGGGGTTTTTCCTCCTGGCCCTGTGGAGCTACGCCCGCGGCGGACCCCCAGGGGCTCGTGGCCACTCTGGAACGGCCCGCGTCGCACAACGCCGGCGGGCAAGGCCGGAGCCCTGTTGGCCGCTTACCTCATCTGGGGCCTGGGCCTGGCCGCCTTCTGGGTGCCGCTGATGCTCCTGGGCCTGGCCTGGCAGTCCCATAATGAGGGCCTGGAGGACCTGGGCTGGCTCCAGACCGTCTGCGGGCCTGGGAGTCCTCCTGGCCTGCGGCGGGGCTGCTGTCCCTGGGCTGGCCGGCGGTCCTGGGGGAGCGAGTTGCTCTACGGCGGCGGCGGCCTGGGCAAATTACCTCGCCGCGGCTGCTGCTGCTCCAGCCTCAATCCCATCGGCGCCGCCCTGGCCCTGGGCCTGGTCCTGCTCATCAGCTTCATGGGGGCCACCCGCCTGTCCTATGTGGGGCTCATGGCCCTGCTGGGCCAGGGCGTGCGGTCGCGCCTGGCGGCCGGGTGTGGCGCCGGGAGGAAGAGGAGTTGCCGGAGGCGCCGCCCTACCACCCCCCGCCGGCCCAAACCGTGGGGCGCCAGATCATTACCCAGACAGCGAGAGCGAGCCGGAAGTCCCGGTACTGACGCCGCCGCCGCTCCGTCATGCAACTCCGACCTCGGAGGCCGCGGCCGCTAAGGCCCGGAAAACCGCGCCGATCCCGGGGACCTTCACCCTGCCGCGGCCTCGACCTCCTGGACCCGTCGCCGCCCTGGAACCACCAGGTGCAGGAAAACGCCATGCTGGCCCAGGCCCAGAAGCTGGAAAACACCCTGCGCCATTTCGGGGTGGAGGGCCGGGTCACCGCCATCATGACCGGGCCGGTGGTGAGCCGCTTCGAATACGAGCCGGCCCTGGGGGTCAAGATCAGCAAGATCACCGGGCTGGCCGACGACCTGGCCCTGGCCCTGAAGGCCCTGTCCATCCGCATCGTGGCGCCGGTGCCGGGCAAGGGGGTCCTGGGCATCGAGGTGCCCAACCCCAAGCGCCAGGTGGTGGCCTTGCGGGAGATTCTGGCGGACGGCGGCCTACCAGAAATCCGCCTCCCGCCTGACCCTGGCCCTGGGCAAAGACATCATGGGCACCCCGGTGGTCACCGATCTGGCCAAGATGCCCCATCTGCTCATCGCCGGGGCCACCGGCAGCGGCAAGAGCGTCGGCCTCAACGCCATGATCCTGAGCATCCTCTACAAGGCCACCCCGGAAGAGGTGCGCTTCCTGATGGTGGACCCCAAGCGCATCGAGCTCTCCATGTACGAGGGCATCCCCCACCTGCTGCACCCGGTGGTGTTCAACCCCAAGGAGGCCACCATCGCCCTGCATTGGGCCGTGGGGGAGATGGAGCGGCGCTACGCCCTGCTGAGCGATCTGAGCGTGCGCAACATCGAGGGCTACAACCAGAAGGCCGGGGTCAAGAAGCCGGACCCCCGCATCGAGGAAGGCATCCTGCCCCGGTCGCTGCCTTACCTGGTCATCGTCATCGACGAGCTGGCCGACCTGATGCTGGTCTCCTCCCGGGACACGGAAGAGTACCTGATCCGGCTGGCCCAGAAGGCCCGGGCCTCGGGCATCCACCTGATCGTGGCCACCCAGCGGCCCTCGGTGGACGTCATCACCGGCCTCATCAAGGCCAACTTTCCCACCCGCGATCTCCTACCAGGTTTCGGCCCGGATGGACTCCCGGGTCATCCTGGACGCCATGGGGGCCGAGCGCCTCCTGGGCATGGGCGACCTCCTGTTCATGCCGCCGGGCACCTCCCGCCTGAAGCGCATCCACGGCCCCTACGTCTCCGACGAGGAAGTCAGCCGGGTGGCGGAATACCTGAAGGCCCAGGCGGCGCCGGATTATGAGGCCGGGATTACCGAGATTCGAAGGAGCACGAAGAGGAGGTCGCCGAAAACGGCGAGAAGGACGAAAAATACGCCGACGCGGTGGAACTGGTGGCCGAGACCCGGAACGCCTCTATCTCCATGCTCCAGCGCCGGCTGCGGGTGGGCTACAACCGGGCGGCCCGCATCATCGAAACCATGGAGAAAGAAGGCCTCATCGGCCCCTCCGACGGCATCAAGGCCCGGGAGGTTTACGTGCCGCGGCGGTGAGGGACGATTGAGTTAAACTTGGGCAGGGTCTCTCAAGAGCGGAGGCGAGTACGGAGGCCCGCCCCACTCGGGATTTTCAGATTGCCGGTTTAACTCAAGTAGCTTAAGATCAACCGCTCGGCTGTCGGTCATCCGGAATTCAAGGTCATTCGGGTGCCCTGGCCTTCTTCACTCTTAATCTCCAGAGTGCCTCCCATCATACGCGCCCGCTCCTCCATGGCCATCAACCCGAGGCCGCGGCGTGGTGGGATCGCGGCCCCATAACCTCATCCAGCTTGAAAGCCTTTGCCGTTATCCGCCACCGGAAAGGACGACCTGACCATCTTCTCGCTTGATGGCGATGCGTGAGCTGGGAGGCCTGGCGTATTTGCCGATGTTGGTCAGGGACTCCTGAAAGATCCGGTAAATGTTGATCTGGGCCTCCCGGGAGAAGAGTCCTTTCAAGGTCCGTCGATCAGGTCGATTTCGGCTTGAATACCATAATGGCGGGAAAATTCCTCGATGAGGCGCTTTAAAGCCGAAGATAACCCCAAATCCCTCACCATCGTGGGGCTCAAGTCCCGGGCCAGGCGCCGGACCTCGTCCACCAACCGGTCGAACTGGCTGCATCAGTTCCCGGCAGTCTCTCTTGATGTCGACCTGTTCCTGTTCCAGGCGCTTTTCGATGTGCCCGGCCTGGAGTTTCAAGACCAGCAACGACTGTCCCAGTTCATCGTGCAATTCCCGGGAGATCCGCTCCCGCTCGCGCTCCTGGGCGGTTAAGAGTTGGGAGGCCAGGAAGCGCAGGTTTTTCTCCGACTCCCGCAATTTTTCTTCCGCCTGCTTACGTTTGGTGATGTCCTGAATCGTGACCAGCACCTGGGGTTGGCCCCGGACAGGCAAGTCGTGCCGTGCAAACCAGGAAAGTGATGTTCTGGAGCTTGCCTTCAAGGGCGAACGGCAGGCAAGCCTCCACCTGGTGATAGCTGCAACCGGTTTCAAAGGTTTCGACCACGGTGCGGCGTACCGTGCAATCCTGACAGAACGGGCCGAAGCCACATCCTTCCGGATCATCGAGGGCATGGAGGCAGCGTAACGCCTCGCCTCCGCGGCGGCCGATCAGCTCGGCGGCGGGGGCGCCAACGAATTGCTCGGCCAACTTATTCATTTCGCGGATGCGGCGTTCGCCGTCCACCAGCATCATGATGAGCGGCGCATTCTCATAAATCGCACTCAGTTGCTCTTCACGATCTTTGATAGCCCCTTCCACCTGTTTGCGCTCAGTGATGTCAAGGCCCAGGGTTAAGACCAGCAGATCATCATCAGCGCAGAACGGATAATTGTAGACTTCATAGGTGCGGCCATTCGAGGGGCAGGTCCATTCCCGTTTTTGGGGCACTTCGGTCTTCAAAACCTCGAGGGTCGACAATGCCTCACAGGTTCGCTGCTGTTCTGAAGAACCTCGTAGCAGCGTCTGTTCCCCGGTTCACCAAAGATCTCGGTGAAACGGCGGTTGGCAAATCGGATGCTTTAGATCGCGCTCCCTTCAAGTGAACAAAAGCGGGCAGGCTATTCAGCACCGAATAGAGCTTTTTCCGTTCCGCCTCCAGGGCCAGTCTCAGCCTGTTTGCGCTCGGTGGCATAACGTATGGCGCGGAGCAGTTGGTTGGAGTCAGTTTCATCTTTAAAGAGATAATCCTGGGCCCCCTGCCGGACCGCGGTGAGGGCCAAGGTTTCATCAGCCAAGCCGGTCAACACCACGAAGGGTACGTGCGGGGCCTGGGCGTACGCCTTGGTGAAGGTGTCCAGACCCCCGGCTGTCCGGCAAGCCCAGATCCAGCAAGACCAGGTCGAATCTCGCCTCGGCCCAGGCGTTCCAGTCCCTCGGCAAGCCGGGAAACCCACTCGACGGTAAAAATCCTGCCCCGGCGTCGGCCAACATTTCCCTGATAAGGCGGGCATCACCCGGATTATCCTCTACCAACAGGATCTTCAGAGGGAGTATCAAGCATCTCCATTACCTCGGGGGCAGCATGACCACCGTCAACCAGAAGTTTTCGATGGACTTCACCACTTCGAGAAACTGGTCGAGGTCCACCGGTTTGGTGATATAGCAGTTGGCATGCAGGTTATAGCTCTTCAAAATGTCCTGTTCGGCCTGGGAGACCGTCAGGATTACCACGGGGATACGTCTCAGCTCGGGATCTTCTTTAATCTCGGCCAAGACCTCCCGGCCATTTTTCTTGGGCAGGTTCAGGTCCAGAAGGACCAGGTCCGGGCGGGGCGCGTCGGCATAAGGCCCTTGCCTGCCGGAGGAAAGCCATGGCCTCCACCCCGTCCACCACGGTGTGGAAGTTATTCCGAATCTTGCCCTCCTTGAGAGCTTCCACCGTCAGCCGGACGTCGCCGGGATTGTCTTCCACCATCAAAATTTCAATGGGCCTGCAGGCTGCTTTCAATTTCTTCATTCGTCCCCCAGGGATGCTGAAGTAAAAGGTGGAGCCTTTACCAGGCTGCGACTCCACCCAAATACGGCCCCCGTGGCGCTCCACAATCTTTTTGCAAATGGCCAAGCCGATGCCGGTGCCGGGATACTCCGAACGTTGATGCAACCGCTGAAAGATCGAAAAAATGCGCTCCTGGTGCTCCGGGGCGATGCCAATGCCATTATCCTTGATGGCGAACACCCATTCTGGCCTCGCCGCTTGGGCTGAGACCTGAATCCGGGGCGGCTCGGGGCCGCGAAACTTGATGGCATTGGCCGATCAGGTTTTGGAACAACTGGAAGAGCTGCACCTCATCCCCCTCAACCGTGGGTAAGGGGGCCTGGAGTGATGACCGCACCGCTCTCCTCTATGGACTTTCATCAGGTTGTCCCGGGTCTCTCTGAAGATGGCCTGGCAATCCACGGGTTTAAAAGGTTTGCCTCGGGTCCCCACCCGGGAGTAAGCCAGTAAATCGTTGATGAGTCGCTGCATGCGGGTGGCGCCGTCCACGGCAAAGCCGATAAACTCGTCGGCGTCCTGGTCGAGTTTGCCCCGGTAGCGTTTCCCCAGGAGTTGCGTAAAGCTCGCCACCATCCGCAGCGGTTCCTGCAAGTCATGGGAGGCCACGTAGGCAAACTGCTCCAATTCCGCATTGGAACGCGCCAGTTCTCCGGCGTATTGGGTCAGCTGCTGTTCCGCCCGCCGGCGCTCGTCCAATTCCACGGCCAGGTGGACATTGGCATCCCGCAGTTCCTCGGTGCGCTGGGCCACCTGGATTTCCAGGTCGTCTTTGGCCCGGCGCAGCGTCTCGGCGGCTTGTTTGATGGTGTGAAACAAGGGAGGAATCAATAATACCCCGGCCAGCATGAGGGCGGAAATGGCCAGCGCGGAGATGGAATCCAGAAGATCGAAGGAGCTAATAAACCCGTTAGGGTTCCCGGACAGCAAATCCCAGAGCGAGAGCGACCGCCGGATGGCCATGAGGCAAAAGGCAGCCGGAAATCAGAATCCAGGAGGACCATTTGCCGGTGACGCGAATCAGCCTCAAGCAAAAAACGCCGCGGCAAGCTGGAGGAGCACTGCAATTGCCTGGAGTGCACCGCAGAGGCGAGGAAGGTCATGATTCATTACTATTATTTATTGTACTCGGTAACGTTGACTAAAGTCCATTACAAAGAGACTATACCCGAGCGCCAGCTGATATATTGTGGCTCGTTCACTTTATTTAGATGACGAATATTTTAACATCATCTTTTATTTTATTCCAAGTTTCATTATAGAGGGACTTGAAGTATTGTCAACCGTACATTATATAATTGGTTGACAATCGGATCCGGCGCTGGGTGATGCTTGTTCTGGATGAATATTCTGATTGGGAAGAGATTTTTGGCCTGGAAGGGCCGGAGTTGTGGGCCGGGCTGGGGGAGGCCAGCACGGGTCCGGGAGCGGCGTTGCGGGCGGCAGGTCAGCTTCTGCGTCATTATTAATGCCAAGTCCGGCGCCGTGCTCCGAGGACTGCGCCTTTTGCTCCCAGTCGGCCAGGGCCGCGAGCCAGGTGCCCCACTATCCGCTGCTCCCCCGGGAAGAATTGGTGGCTGCGGCGGAACAGGCGGCTGCGGCCGGGCGCCTCCCGGTTCTCCCTGGTGACCGCCGGCCGGGGCCTCGCTGTCGCCCCGGGACCAAAGCGCCATGCTGGAGGCGGTGGCCGCCATCAAAGCGGCCGTGCCCATCCGGGTCTGCGCCTCCCTGGGGATTGTGGACCGGGGTTTTCTGGCGGAACTGAAGGCCGCGGGGCTGTACCGTTTTCACCACAACCTGGAGACCGCGAGCCTCATTTTTCCCTCGATTTGCACCACCCACAGTTTTGCCGAGCGGGTGGCCACCATCGAGGCGGCCCAGGCAGCCGGCTTGTCCGTGTGCGCCGGGGGGATCTTCGGGTTGGGAGAGACCCTGGCCCAGCGCTGGGAGATGGCCCAGGTCCTCAAGAACCTGGCCGTGGACGCCATTCCCCTCAATTTTCTCCACCCCCTGGCCCGGCACGCCCCTGGCGCAGCGCCCCCTGTTGGCCCCCTTGGAGGCCCTGAAAATCGTGATGGCCTTTCGCCTCTATCTTCCCGGAGCGCTCGCTGATCATCTGCGGCGGCCGCCAGGTGACCCTGCGGTCCCTGGCGCCGCTGTTGTTCGCCGCCGGGGCCGATGCCTTGATGACCGGGGACTACCTCACCACCCGGGGCCGCCTGCCGGATGAGGACCGGCAGATGCTGGCGGATTTGGGGCTGGAGCTGGTGCAGGAAAACTCCGGTTGGAAGAGCCGAAGTGATGCCGGGTTGCGGTCTAGAGCCATAACTTTGCTCTAGGTGCGGACCTGTGTTCCGCCCGCCAGAGGGCCGACACTCTGCCGGCCCCTCCCTATAAATTCGTTTTTGTCGAAGGGGCTTGTCTTGAATCTGCCATTGCCTAACCTCCCTCCCCTAGGGGGGTCTTCATCACCGGCACCGACACCGACGTGGGCAAGACCTGGGTGGCCGCGGGGCTGACCGCGGCGCTCCGGCAGCGGGGGGTTAAGGCCGTCTATTTCAAGCCCGTCCAGAGCGGCTGCCCCCGGGAAGACGGGCGCCTGATCCCCACGGATGCCGGCTTGGCCCGGACCCTGGCCGGGTTGACCGAGCCCCTGGAAGTCCTCACCCCGATAGCCTTGCGGCTGCCCCTGGCGCCCGGGGTGGCCGCGGCCCAGGCCGGGGTGGCAGGTGGACCTGGAGCGCATCGCCGCCGGTCTCAGGGACCTGGCGGGGCGCTATGAATTTCTGGTGGTGGAAGGCGCCGGCGGGCTCTATGTGCCCCTGATCGGCACCGACTTTCTGGTCCTGGACCTGATCCGGTGGCTGGGTCTGCCCCTCGTGGTGGTGGCCAAATCCGGCCTGGGGACCATCAACCACACGGTCCTGACCGTCAAGGCGGCCCAGGCGGCCGGGATCAAAGTGGCCGGGGTCATCCTCAACCGCTACCCCGAGAAGCCGGGCCTGGCGGAAGCGACCAATCCCGGCGTGATCGAGGCCCTCACCGGGGTGCCCATCCTGGGGCGCCTCCCGGAAGTGCCGGACCTGAGTGGCCGGCCGGGAGGTCTTTCTGGCGGCGTTCGGCCCATTGCCGGACAGTTTTGCGGTCCTGTCCTCCAAGCATAGAGTTTATCGGCGATGCCAAAAGTCTTTTCGCGTGAAAATCGAAATCCCCCTAAATCCCCCTTTTTCAAAAGGGGACTTCAGACCCCCCCTTTGAAAAAGGGGGGCAGGGGAGATTTTCATTCTTGTGGGAGCAGCATTGGTGAAGCCTGAACGTTTAGCTGACCGCTGACAACTTTTTCTATGTTCGAACAATTAACCCAAGAACTGGCCGCCCTGGAGGCCCGGTCGCTGCGGCGGCGTCTGCGGGTGGTGGACGAGGTGCTGCCCGGCGGCAAAGTGCAGGTGGCCGGCCAGGTCCTCCTCAATTTATCCTCCAACGATTACCTGGGCCTGGCCCAGGACCCCCGGCTCATCGACGCGGCCCAGGCCGCCGCGGCCCGCTGGGGCGCGGGGGCCGGGGCCTCCCGCCTGGTGGTGGGACACCTGGCCCTGCACGAAGCGGTGGAAGCCAAGCTGGCCGCCTTTCAAAGGCACCGAAGCCGCGGTGATTTTTCCCACCGGCTACATGGCCAACCTGGGCACGATCGCGGCGCTCATGGGTCCCGGAGATGTGATTTTCAGCGACCGGCTCAACCACGCCAGCATCTATGACGGCATCAAGCTCTCCGGGGCCGCCCTGCAGCGTTTTCCCCACCGGGACCTGAACCGCCTGGAGGAGCTGCTGCGCCAGGCCGGGGCCGCCCGGCGGCGCCTGATCGTCACCGACTCGGTCTTCTCGGTGGACGGCGACCTGGCACCGCTGGCGGACCTGGCCGCCCTGAAGGCGCGGTACGGGGCCTGGCTGATGATCGATGAAGCCCACGCCACCGGGGTCCTGGGCGACAAGGGGCGCCGGCTTGGCCGAGGCCCTGGGCCTGACCGGGGAAGTGGACGTTCATCTGGGCACCTTTTCCAAGGCCCTGGGCTCCCAGGGCGGCTACGTGGCCGGGGACCGGCGCCTGGTGGACTACCTCCACAACCGGGCCCGGTCGTTCATCTACTCCACCGCCCTGGCCCCGCCGGTGCTGGGGGCCATTGACCGCGGCCCTGGAGATTGTCGCCCAGGAGCCTGAGCGCCGGCTCTATCTCACGCAGGAATCCGAGCTTTTTCGCCGGACGCTGCTCAGCGCGGGCCTGGATATCCTGGGCAGCGAAACCCAGATCATCCCGGTGCTGGTGGGCGAAAACGACCGCACCCTGGAGTTCGCCGCGCGCTCTCAAGGCAGCAGGGGCTCATGGCCGTGGCCCTGCGGCCCGCCCACGGTGCCGCCGGGCCGGGCCCGGGTGCGCTTTTCCCTGTCCGCGGCCCAGGCCCCCGGAAGATCTGCACCGAGCCCGGGAGACCATTGTGGCCACGGCCCGGGACATGGGGCTGGGGTCATGACCACCCTGGTCCTGTTCCACGGCTGGGGCGCCACCGGCGGCGTCTGGCAACGCCAGGCCGCGGCCTTCGCTCCAGCCGGCTGACGGTCCTGACCCCCACGGTCCCCGTCTGGGAGGCGGGCTGGTTTGCCGAATATTTTGGGAGAATTGCCCCTTCGAGATGCCGTGCTGGTGGGCTGGTCCCTGGGGGGCATGCTGCTCCTGGAGGCCCTGAGCCGCCTGACGGGCCCGTCCCCGCGGGGGGCTGGTCCTGGTGGGGATGGCCCGTCCTTTACCCGCCGCCCGGATTACCCCTGGGGCCAGCCCCCGGCTGTGGTCCGGGCCATGCGCCGGGCCCTGACGGAACACCCCCACGGGTGCTGGCTCAGTTTGCCGAACAGTGTCTGGCTCCCGGCGAGGCAGCGACTCTCCCAGGCCCGGGCAGGCCGTTTGCTTCCCCAGGCCGCCCCCGGAACCCTGGCGGCCGGTCTCGATTATTTGCTGAACCGTGACCTGAGACCCCTGCTCTCCCGGCCTGCCCGGAGGCACAGTCGTCATCCAGGGGCAGGAGGATCGGGTTGTGCCCCCGGCCCAGGGAGAGTTCCTTCGGGAACAGCTTCCCGGGGCCCGGCTGAATCTCTTGCCCGGCGCCGGGCATCTGCCCTTCTTGACCCAGCCGCCGCCTTCAACAGGATATTAGACCAATGCTTGAACACCATGAAAGGGTGCAAAGATTGATATGGCCATGAGCTTGAGGTTTTTTCTTCCCCCTTTTTCTAAAGGGGGGTCAGGGGCGATTAGATAAGTGCTGAATAATCACCGTAAATCCCCCTCTATACGCGGGAGACTTATAACACCCAGACTTCAGAAGGGGGCTTGTCTTATGCCAGATAATTTATGGATCACAGAACCGGATGGCCGCTCCTGGTTGGGGCCGGCGCCGCACCCGTTGGACTGCAGGGACATCAAACAAGGCATCAGACGGAATTTTGCCCGGCGGGCCGCCTCCTATGACCGACACGCCGAGATGCAGCGCCTCATGGCCCACGGACTGGTGGCGGCAGCGGGGGACTCTCTGGCCCGGGCCGGGCGTATCCTGGAGATCGGCTGCGGCACCGGTTATCTCACCAACCTCCTGCGACAGGCCAACGGCGCGGCCCGGCTGGTGGCTCTCGACCTGGATGCCGCCTTGGTGGCCGCGGCCCGGCGGCGCCTGGGGCCCGAGGCCGGAGTGGCTTGGCTGGTGGCGGACGGGGAGACCCCGCTTCGGGGCTCCTTTGATCTGATCATCGCCAACGCCACCTTCCAGTGGTTCACCCGCCCGGCGGACACCCTGGCCGCCTACCACCACAGCCTGGCCCCCGGGGGCGTCCTGGCCTTCTCCACCCTGGGACCCCAAACCTTTCAGGAACTGGCCGAATCCCTGGACCAGGCCGCGCCGGGGCCTGAACCTCCCCGACCACCCCGCCGATTCCCGCCCAGGGGTTCGGCGACCGGGAGACCTGGTCCCGCCGCTTGCATGGGGCCGGCTTCCGCAAGGTGCACTGGCCCGGGAAATGGCCACCGCCACGCTTCCCCTCGGTTCGAGGTTTCTCAAAGCCCTCCAGGCCACGGGAGCCACCAACCCCCGGCCCTGCCCCTTTTCCCCCCGCTTGCTCCGCGCCCTGATCAATGCCTATCAGACCGGCTACGGCAGCAGCGGCGCCATCCCGGTCAGCTACGAAATAATCTGGGCCGTGGCCGAAAAATCATAAAAACAGTATGTGCGAGGACAGCGGAGAAAAGCAGTTGTCAGTAGCCAGATGATTGAAAGGGAATGCCAAAAGTTGTTGCCGCGAGGACACCCGCTCCAAGAACCTACCCCCCTGACTCCCCTGGTCCAAATGGGGTAACTTGTTAAAATTTCTTTGAAAGTAACCTTTTGAAAAATGGGGATTTATAGTGTTTGCCATAAATTCATTCCACTTGCTGATTTTTAAATCCCCCTGAATCCGGGTGAGGGGAGATTTTTCTCTCGCGGTCGGCGGCCTCCCGGGCCATGCGGCGAATTTCGCCGACAATCTGCATCACCTTCTCCAGCTGCTGGCTGATCAACTGGACCTCCTGGAACATCTTGTCCCGCTCATCCAACTCCATCAGCATCAGATCGATGAGCCCGGTGACGGTGGACAGGGGTTGGGCCAGATCATGTAAAAAGTGCCGGAGATTATCATGGTAAGGTGGAAATTGCGCCTCTTGCCGTTGCATGCCGGTTTCCCAACGCGTATTTTTTCAACTCGGGAAAGAGAAAGAGCAAGAAGCGGGCCAAAGACCACTCGAAGATCAGCAAAGAGGTGAGGGGGCTGGGGCTCCGGATCTCCCGGAGGATGGCGAGTTAATCCCGGGGGACAGCCAGCATGCGCTCCACCGCCTGCAAGGCCGGCCGGCGGATCTCCTCCGGCACCGTGATCCGGTGGCGGTTGTCCTTGAGGGCATTGATGATGTCTGCCAGGGTGATGCGCTTCATATCCGGGCACATCAGGCGGGAGGAGGGGGAGTAGAAAAGCTTATCCGGGTTTTCCTTGCGCAAGGTGTGGAGAATGCCCATCTCCGTGCCGATGATGAATTCCCGGGCGGAGGACTGGCGGACATACTGGAGCATGCCGCTGGTGCTGCGGATCTCCAGAGCCAAATCCAGGACTTCGGGGCGGCACTCGGGATGGGCAATGAAACACGGCCTCGGGGATGGGCCGCCTGGCAGGCCTGCGACCTCCGCGGCGCTCAGGCCGTCGTGTACGTTGCAGCAACCTTCCCAGTAGAGGATTTCTTTTTTGGTGTGCCGGGCAGTGTAAAGGGCCAGATTGCGGTCCGGGACCATCAAGACCCGGGTGGATGTCAAAGAATTGACAACCGCGACGACATTGGCGGAGGTGCAGCAGATGTCACTCTCGGCCTTGACCGCGGCGGTGGAATTGACATAGGTGACCACCGGCACCCCGGGGAGTTCGGCCTTCCGGGCCCTAAGCTCTTCCGGAGTGATGGTGGCGGCCATGTAGCAGCCCACATCTTCCCGGGGCAGAAGCACGGTCTTGTCCGGGCACAGGATGGCGGCGGTTTCCGCCATGAAATGGACCCCGCAAAACACGATGACTTCGGCAGGGGTCTTGGCCGCGGTCATGGAAAGGCCAGGGAATCACCCAAAAAATCGGCCACATCCTGAATTTCTCCCGGCTGGTAATTATGGGCCAGGAGAATCCCCCGGCGCCGTTCCAGCCAGTGCCGCACTTCTTGTTGCTGCCCGGCAAATTCCATGGTTAGCCTTTGAAGTATAGACTTCAGGCGATTTAGCAAAATCAATTTCACGCCGGGGCGCAGGGCATTGCCCCCCAGAGGTGCGATAAATCCCGCCAGGCATCAAGGTCTAGCGCCCGGAGTCTCCCGGACCACCTGGACCCCCGGGGGGGCGTAAAGGTGAAGAAGTTCGGGCGCCAGCTGGGCACCTCCAGCTTTACCTGGGTAAAGGTGAAGACGCTCTCCTCGCCCAGGGCATTGGTGAAATCCAGCTTCTCCACCAGATAGGTGTCCGGGTTGATGGTCAGGGTGAGACGCTTGAGCTCCGGCTGCTCCTTTTTGGGCACCAGGTTGATGATAAAGCTGGCGCCCTCCCGGGGCGGCCGCTGCCAGGAGACGGTGAAATCGCTTCTGGAACTGACCCATCCCGGAGAAAAACCGCATCACCAGGTCAGAGCGCAGCACCTGGTCCAGCTTATAGACCATGACCATGCCGTCGGCGGGCATGTACATCCACACCAGCCGGCCGTCCGAGACGATTTCTTTTTTCTGTTCCGGCGGGGTCTCATACTGCCAGCGCATGCGGCTGGGTTTCTTGAAATACATCCAGCCCACGGCCGAGTCCGAGGCGCCGGCCGCCTTCAGACGGGATTCCTGGCGGAAGCGGGCCTGGAAGCCCCCGGCTTTGTCATATTGGGCCTGAACCCGGGTCATCACGGCTTCCGGGCTGACTTCCCCGGCGGCGGCGCCGGGCCAGAGACAGACCAGCACCGCTATGGTCGTCAACAAAATTTTGCAGGTCATGGTAGGTGTCGGTCCTTGCACGAAAAAATGGCTGGGTTAAACTTATCAGATGCGCTCGTCGGCGTCAATTGCAGCATTTCTCCGGGGGCGCTCCCACACCCATCACCCCTGGCCATGATCAGGCCCGGGCGGGGGGATCGACGCCGTAAAGATGGCCGCAGGTTTTAGCCGCGCCCGCACAGGCGGGACGCCTGGGTCACCGAAAAAGTCCTGATAGCCGATTTCCAGGCCGATGCCTGGCAACGAGATAGCGCTCTCCCAATTTTCTGGCCGGACACAACTGACGATGCCCCTGATTCGAAGATTACGATTACTTTCTGCCGCCGGAGCTGGTGGCCCAGTACCCTTTGCCCGAGCGGGATGCCTCCCGGCTGTTGGTGCTGCGGCGGGACCGGGGCGAGATTCGCCATGCCCATCTTCC
Organism: uncultured delta proteobacterium; assembly: GCA_963841475.1. Taxonomy (GTDB): domain Bacteria; phylum Desulfobacterota; class Desulfobaccia; order Desulfobaccales; family 0-14-0-80-60-11; genus 0-14-0-80-60-11. The sequence goes on along the minus strand of CAWJCT010000004.1, from coordinate 119,306 downwards.
GGGACCTGGCCGCGGTGGCTCGATCACGAATGATGTCCTGGTGGTCAACGACACCCGGGTCTTTCCGGCCCGCCTGACGGGCCACAAAGACAGCGGCGGCAAAGTGGAGCTGCTGCTCCACCACCTGCCGGAGGCCAAGGCCAACGGCAGCTGTCCCCAGGCGGCCCGGGCCCGGGCCACGCACCGGGGGCGTCTGAAGGTCGGCCAGGTCCTTAATTTCGGGGCGGCATTGACCGCGGCGGTCCTGGACTTGCCCGCAGCCTGGGGTGGCGGAGGTACGCTTCAGTGCGGCCGGCGGCGACGCGGTGGCCGCAGTGCTGGCGGCGGGAGAAGTGCCCCTGCCGCCCTATATCCAGCGTCCGGCCGCGCGCGGCTGACCGGGAGACCTATCAAACGGTCTTTGCGGCTCCGGCCGGCGCCGTGGCCTGCCCCACCGCCGGGCTGCACTTCACCGAGACGGTGCTGCGAGAACTGGACAGACCGGGGGATCGAGATCGTCCGCCTCACCCTGCACGTGGGGCCGGGGACGTTCTTGCCGGTGCGTCACGCCGACTATACCCGGCACCGGATGCTGCCGGAATATTTCGAGCTGTCCGAGTCGGCCGCGGCTCGCCTCAACGCCGCCCGGGCCGCGGGCAGGCGCCTGGTGGCGGTGGGCACCACCAGTGTCCGGGTGCTGGAGCACTGCGCCTCGCCCCGGGGCTTTGCGGCGCAACAGGGCTGGTGCGACCTTTTTATCTATCCCGGGTATCAGTTCCAAGCCGTGGACCGGTTGCTCACCAACTTTCACCTGCCCAAGTCCACCCTGCTGCTCCTGGTGAGCGCCTTCGCGGGCCGGGACTTGATCCTGCGGGCTTATGCAGAGGCGGTGCAAGAGCGCTACCGGTTTTATAGTTATGGGGATTGTATGTTGATTTTCTAGGGCATCGTCCCCGGATCTTCCAAAAAGTTGAAGGTTTTTTCTCCCTCCCCCTTGATGGGGGAGGGCTGGAGCGGGGGTGAAATTGCCGAGCATTGCTTCAACTTATCCCTCTCCCCCCAACCCCCTCCCACCAGGGGAGGGGGAGTTATTGAGGCCGATATTGTGGTGGATATATGTGGGAAACGACACTAAGCAACTCAGATACTTGTAGTAATCGGGACAGATAAGGTATCGCCTCACCGTAAAGGCGACCCGCCGGGTCGCCCTTACAAAAGATGGTTTCCTTTAATATTGACCAAACTTCGGGATTAACTTCGAGTCTCAGATTATGTTTGAATTCCATCTAAAAAAATCCGCCGGCCCGGCCGGACCCCGGTTGGGGCAGATCACTACGTCCCGGGGCGTGATCGACACCCCGGTGTTCATGCCCGTGGGGACTTATGCCACCGTCAAGACCCTGACGCCGGAGGACCTGCAGGACATCGGCGCCAGCATTATCCTGAGCAACACCTACCACCTGTACCTGCGGCCCGGGATTGCGACCATCGCAGACCCTGGGGGGGCTGCACCGCTTCATGCACTGGGACGGCCCCATCCTCACCGACTCCGGCGGCTTCCAGATCTTCAGCCTGGCGCCTTTCCGCACCCTGAGCGAGGAGGGGGTGACCTTCCGGTCGCATCTGGACGGCTCCAGCCATTTCCTCACCCCGGAGAGCGTGGTGGGCCTCCAGGAGGCGCTGGGGGTGGATATCATGATCTGCCTGGACGAGTGCCCCGGCTATCCGGCGCCGGAGGCTGAGGTGGCCAAGGCCGCGGCCCTGACCCTGAGGTGGGCGGCGCGCTCCCAGACGGCCCGGACCAGCGCCGAGGCGGCCCTCTTTCCCGTGGTCCAGGGGGGCATGATCCCGGAGTTGCGCCGGGAGCAGGCCCAGGCCATGGCGGCCCTGGACTTCGACGGCTACGCCATCGGCGGCCTCAGCGTCGGCGAGCCCAAGGAACTCATGCTGGCGATGCTGGAGGCCACCACCCCGGCGCTGCCGGAGGATAAACCCCGGTATCTCATGGGGGTGGGCACCCCGGAGGACCTGGTGGAGGCAGTGGCCCGGGGGGTGGACATGTTCGACTGCGTGCTGCCCACCCGCAACGCCCGGAACGGCATGGCCTTCACCAGCACCGGGCAAGGTGGTGATCAAAAACGCGGTACACGGGTCCGACGCCGGGCCCCTGGATGCGGCCTGCGGCTGCTACACCTGCCGCCATTACTCCCGGGCCTATCTCCGGCATCTGTATATGGCCAGAGAAATTCTGGCTCTATCGCCTTTTAACTTTGCATAATTTGTATTACTATTTAAATTTAATGGTTAACATCCGGCAAGCGATCGCCGAAGGACGGTTTGCCGCGTTTCGCCGAGACTTCTATCAAAATCGACACCAGGGAGGTAACACAAGTGGTTAATTGGGCATATGCCGCAGGCTGCGGCAGGGGCCGCCGACAATCCCATGGGGAATATTCTGGGCAATCCCCAGTTTTATCCTGCCCATGGTCTTTATGGTCGTGATCTTTTATTTTCTCCTGATCCGGCCGCAACAGAAAAAGGCCAAAGAACACAAGGCGCTCCTGGACAACCTGAAAGAGGGCGATCGCATCATCACCAGCGGCGGCATCCTCGGCACCATCGTCAATATCGACGACCAGATCGTCAACGTGGAAATCGCCGACAAGGTCCGCATCGAGGTGGCCCGTCCCTATATCGCCGGGTTCGCCCCGAAGAATGCTGGTTGAGCCAGCCCTGATGCACTCTACCTGCACCGTCCAGGGACCTTGACATGCCGGAGCCCCAAGCCCATCAGGCCCTGATGGAGGAGATCGGCCGGCTTGAGGAACTGGCCCGGGAGTGGACCAGGCTCTTTCCCCAGGCCGCGGCCCAGGGCCAGCACTGGCAGAAAGTCCTGTCCCAGGTCCAGGCCCATGTGGCGCGAAGACACCTGCCGCCTGGCGGTGGTGGGGGCGGTGAAATCCGGCAAGAGCACCATGATCAACGCCCTGGTGGGCCAGGACCTGTTGCGCCGGGGCGCCGGCATCCTCACCGCCATGATCACCCGGGTCCAGCCCGGCCCGGAATCCCGGGCGGTGCTCCAATTCAAGGGTTGGGACGAAATCAACGGAGAAATCCGCCGGGCCTTGGGGCTGCTGCCCAATCCCCGCCTGGTGGACCGGGCCGAGCCCCTGGACCTCCAGGCAGGCTCCGGACCGGGAACTCCTGGCCCAGGTCCTGGCCGAGGCCCAGGAGGCCGACCTCTGGACCGGGGGCAGCCTGGACCAGAACTACCTGCTGCTGAAATCCTACCTGGAGGGCTACGACCTCCTCAAGGGCCTCATGCCCGCCGCCGGGGTGCTCCCCCTCACCGGCCCGGACCTGGCCCGGCACCGGGAGCTGGTCACCCGGGAGGCCACCGCGGTCTACCTCAAGGATGTGCTGCTCACCATCCCCTTTCCCTGGCCGGCCACGGGCGTGGAATTGGGCGACTGCCAGGGCAGCGACTCGCCCTTCCCCCAGCACCTGGCCCAGGTCCTGGCCTATCTCCTCAAAAGCGACCTGGCGCTCTACGTCGTCAGCTCCCGGGTGGGGCTGCGCCAGGCGGATTTTCAGTTCCTGGCGGAGCTGAAAAGAATGGGGCTGATGCCCCATATCCTGCCCCTCCTCAACCTGGACCTGGGAGAGCACACCTCTTATGAGGAGGTGGAGAAGATCAGGGACCGGGTGGCCCAGGAGCTGTCCTCCTGGCAGCCGAACCCCCGGGTCTATGCCTTTTCCGCCCTGAAGCTGCTCCTGGACCGCCGCCAGGCCCGGGGCGAGAGCCTGGACCCCCGGGAAGCCGCGGTCCTCAAGATGTGGGCCCTGGACCCGGACTCTGCCGCGTTTTCGGATGGCGGAAGCGGCCCGGTTTGACCAGGACCTGAAGACGCGCTCTGGCGGATTTGCGGACCCGCCGCCTGGCCGGGGGCAGCCTGGCCCAGGTGAAGATGGTGGCCCGGGGTCTGAGGGAGCAGCTGGAACTCACCCAGGACCTCCTGGCCCGGGGGCTTGGACGCCATCAAGGAGCTGGAAGCCCGCCTGGAGGCCCGGCGTCAGCCCCTCACAGGCCACCATGGCCACGCTTGAGCCAGACCCTGGAAGGCGCCGGCCAACCGTCTGAAGAAGGCCCTGCGCTCCCGGGTGGACAGCCTGCTGGACCGGCATGCCGGCCGGGTGGGGACAAGACTTGGGCGAATTCATCCGGCAATTTTACGCCCGACTGGGACCAACTGGCGCCGCCGTCAGGTGCTGCCGGCCTTCCGCCCCGTCCTTTATCAGCTCTTCCAGGAATTCGCCAAGGCGCTGGCCCACCATGTCACCGCCGAGGTCAACATCGCCCTGGTGGAATTCATCCGGGAGCAGGAAGAGTGGCTGCGCCAGGAGCTGGCCCACCTGTGGCAGCCCCTGTTTCTGGCCCTCGCAGGAAGCCCTGACCCTCTATTACCGGGAAATTGCCGATCTGGGCCTGCCGGCCGTGCCTCCCACCCTGGAAGCGGCGGCCATCCCCCGGCCCCAGGGTCTGGAAGTGCCCCTCCTGAGCCTGGAAGTGGCCCCCGACTGGCGGTTTGCCCGGGAGGTGTGGGTGCGCTCCGGCATGGGGTTTCTGGGCCGGACCTGGGATAACCTCAAACGCCGCCTGGGACTGAAGGGGGAAATCGACCCGCGCCGGCAACTCCTCCGGGACCTGGAGCGGGCCCTGGCCGCGCTGAAGGATTGGCTCCAGCGCCGAAGTGCGGGCGCAGCTCCTCAATTACCGGGAGGGCCTGAAGTTCCAGTACTTCTTCCCCCTGGTGGACCGGTGGCTCAAACTGCAGGAAGCCAGCCTGGATGACACCCTGGGGTCGCTGCTGGGCAGCCTCCAGGGCGCGGCGCAGGCCATGCAGATGGAAGAGGCGGAACGCACTGAGCGCCGCCGGCGGTTGGAGCAACTGGTCCCTGTAGCGCGTCGCATCGAGTCCCGGCTGGAAGCAGCGGGAAGTCAGACGCAGCTTTAGCGGCGCCGGCGTCTCCCCGGCGCTGGTAATCACCCTGGCGGGCCGCGTCCCCCGGTATCCCCCTTACTCCCCCATAAAATCTTTGAGAACCATATCCAATATTTTTGTTTGGGAAGATAACGCGTTGTGATGGATTATAGGTTCCTGCAGTTTTATCTCTGTATCTGACCTGCTTCCAGGCAGCATGAACGTTAAGGTCAGATCAGTCTTATATTCACAGCCTCAGGGCTCAAGCCAGGTCCGTTCGGGAACGGGGTCCGGGTCTTGGTGGTGTCTTTTGAACACCAGCAGACGCTGCACGAGGCTCAAATCTTGTGGCTGATCCTTGTGGATTTTGCGGTAGTCGATGGCGATCTTGCCATCAGTCTCGCTGATTCTGAAATAGTTGAGACAGAAAAAAGGGACATAGATGTTGGGCAGGAAGCGGAAGCGGCTCGAAACGATATCGAGTCTTTTCAGCCAGGTGCCGGTATTGATTACCACCCGCTGGCCGATTCGCCGTAGCGAGGGGAAATGGGTATGGCCATAAACGAAGATGCTGGTACCGGGATCGTGATCGAAAACTTTTTGGGCCGCCTCTAAGTATTGCTGTTCTTTTTCGCTGCTCAGTTCGGATGGATCCAACACGATCCGAAACCGTTGCAACGTTACCTTGAAATCCCGCCAAATCAGGTAGAGCGGCACCGCCAGAGCGATCATGATCACAAAGAGGACGGAGTTGACCATGAGGATCATTTGCACCAGGTTGCCGACGATGCCCAGGGAACTGAACAGCTGGTTGTTGAGGAAGATATTGGTATCGGTTTTGCCCAACCACTCAAGGGCCGCCCCTCCCAAAACGAAGATCTCGAATCCCGATAAGAGCACAAATGGCAGGATCAGCCAGCGCAGCAAGGGACTCATCTCATGGTAGAAGTAATTCGACAGAACCCAATAGGGAATTTGTTCGGAAGGGTAGACCGACTGGATATCCTTCAACCAATTGTATTTTCCATATTTTGAATGTTTTCCGGCTGTACTGACTACACTGCTGGTGATGAAATAACCGATCGGCTGGGCATGGGGGTTGCCAAAGTCGGGCATATGGTTGAAGGCATCGTATTGGTTGCCGTGCTCGATCCAGATCCTCTTGCCGCCAATTTCCCTGGTTATCGCTGGGGTCCGCTCCAGGTGGATATTGTAAAATTTTAACCTATCGACGAACTCAGGGTAGCAGGCGATTTCATAATCGTGATTTCCGGGCAGCATGGTAATCTTCACCGTCTTCCCGGTATTCTTTAATGCTTTGAAGATATCTGGGAACTGCTCAATTACCGCCTTGAGCTTCCCCGGACCCTCGATGTCGGTAAATTCCCAGAGGCCGAAGATATCGCCAATAATCAGGAGCTCGGCTTCTTCTTCCTGCTGGGTCGCGAGCTTTTCCAGGAACCCGATCAGCTCTGCCTCATAATCACAAACCCCGAGGGCCTCATCGCCTCCGATGTGCAGATCACTGATGAAGTAATACGTCACGGACATGGTAGTTTCCTTGCGGGTGGACAAGGGCTGCCTCGACAGCAAGATCTGTGGAGATGCTTATCCCGGCAGGGTTTGCCGGGTTAAGGCCCTATTCCAACATAATGGCAATCCACCGGGTGTCTTCATGGGTAGCAAGTGCTATTTTGGCAATCATGGTAAGTGGAACTGAAAGCACCATCCCGACGGCTCCCAAAACCCAGCCCCAGAAAAACAACGAAATGAGCACGACCAGGGGGGACAATCCCAATTTACGCCCGACAATTCTTGGATCCAGAAAGTTGCCGATAATGATATTTACGGCCAGATAGGCCAGTGCCGTGAGCAAGGCGGAGGGAAGACCCAACTGCACTAACGCCCATAAAAGTGCCGGGATGGCCGCGATGATTGAACCGATGGCCGGGATAAAGTTCAAAAAAAATGCCAGCAACCCCCAGGTCCCGGCAAAATCGACGCCAATTATTGCCAACAAGATCCAAATCGAGACTCCTGTGGCCATACTCATGAGCGCTTTAAATCCCATATAGCGATTTACGTTGGCGCTAATAGTTTCGAAATGGCCCAGGCTTTCATGATCTGGAAAGGCGGCCTCCAGCTTCCGGGGAAAACCCGCAGCTTCCAACAGAATAAAGAGGACCGTGAGCAAAATCAAAAACATGTTCGTAAATAAGGACCGCAACATCGACAGCCCATACGAAACCAGGTTCATGATTACTTTTGGGCTAAAATAATCGGTGAAAAGAAAATTGTTTCCATCGACATCCAGCCCCTGGCTTTTCAGCCAGACAAAGACTTGCGTGAGGAGCCCAGCAAGGCGTTCTTGATAGGTCGGGAGTTCCTGCGAGAGAGAACCTAATGATCTCCCCACAAATATCAGGAGAATGAGTCCGATCACCAGGAGTCCCAAAAAAATGATTACGACAGCCAGGGTATTCGGGACACCCCGGCGCTGCAGCCAAAATAGCAATGGGGCACAGAGCGTGGCAATAAAAGCAGCTAACAGAAAAGGAACGATGATTGCAGCAGTAGCCTTGATCCCGGCAACGATTATCACAAATGCAGCGGCAGCGATAAGGGCGACAGGAATATCGGAGCTTTTGACACTCATTTTAGCGGGCCCCTCAAGGAATTTTCTCTGGAGGCATTAAGTACATTGTTCAACACATTCTCTATCCCTCCCCTGACCCGTTAAGCCCTGGGACTGCTTCAGGATGTACCGGGCCAATAAAGTCCGGGTTTATCTCACCCGAAAAGGTCCTCTGGATAGCGGGCGGAGGAAGTGAAAAATTCGCAGCAGCACTTAGCCTGCGCCTGGAGCTAACTCGCGTAGATTCACCGACTGTGCACCTCTGGTACTGGAGTGCATAGCCGAAGCCTCCCGGAACTGACACCGCCATGGCCGCCAGGAAGTTGGCCCCCCCGCCTTCAGCGCCAGAACCATGGGACCAGGGGCTTGCAAATCATGGTTCCTCCCTCGTCGAATTATGGGGCAAAGGTAATCATTAAGGGGTACAAGTCAACCAAGCCCAAACAGGCCCCTGCTAGAAGGTCTAAGAACCCTGCAATGAACTTTGGCCTTCAGGTTAACCTGAAAAAACCGAACAGATGAGATTTTCTGAAAAAATCGCTGCGATGTTCTGATGAGCGATGTCAGACTGCGGCACCGGGGTCCCCCGGTGGCACAGAGGAGCCCGCTCAGATTTAGAGTCTACGCCTCAGCTTTTTCCTTGTGCTCCACCCCTAAATCGCATAGAAACGAAACGAGAAAGCTATTTCAAAGCCAAGGCATGCTGGAGCAAACGCCATGACCGATAAACTCCCCTGGTTGGGTCTCCGGAGTATCCCAGGGGTGGGGATTGTGCTGGGGCAGCGGCTGCTCCAGCGCTTCGGCGGCCCCGCCGCGGTCTTTAAGGCCTCGGTTCATGACCTGGCGGGCGTCAAGGGCATCACCCTCGCCATGGCCCGGGCCATTGCCGGGTTCCGGGATTGGGACAAACTGGAAGAGCGGCTGGGGCAACTTAAGGCCCAGGGAGCCGATTTGGTCACCCGGGACGACCCCCACTTCCCCGCCGGCCTCAAGCAGATCCCTTATCCGCCGCTGCTGCTCTACATCAGGGGGAGCCTGACCCCGGCCGACAGCCTGGCGGTGGCCATCGTGGGGACCCGGGGGGCCTCCTATTACGGGCTCAAGGCGGCCCGTCGCCTGGCCGGGGCCCTGGCCGCCCGGGGCGTCACAGTGGTGAGCGGCCTGGCCCGGGGCATCGACACCGCGGGCCACCAGGGAGCCCTGGAGATGAGCGGCCGCACCCTGGCGGTCCTGGGCTGCGGCCTGGACGTGGTCTACCCCCCGGAAAATCTGAAACTCTACCAGGAGATCCCGGAGCACGGCGCCCTGGTCAGCGAGTTTCCCCTGGGCACGCCGCCAGAGGCCCGGAATTTTCCCATGCGCAACCGCATTATCAGCGGCCTGTCCCTGGGGGTGGTGGTGATCGAAGCCGGGGTGAAGAGCGGCACCGGCATCACGGTGCGCTACGCCCTGGACCAGGGCCGGGAGGTCTTTGCGGTGCCCGGCCCCATCGACTCCCCCACCAGCACCGGGCCGCACCGTCTCATCCAGGAGGGGGCCAAGCTGGTTCAGGACGTGGAGGATATCCTCAACGAACTCCCGGCCCTGCGCCGGGCTCCCGGCCCCTTGTTCGCCTCCGACCGCCGCGGCCGAGCCGGGTGGCGGAAGCCCCGGGGGTCAGCCGCGCCGCTGCCGGAGGACCCGCTGCTGCCGCTGTTGGGCTCGGAGCCGCTGCAGTTGGAGGAACTGGTCCAGGCCTGCCCACCTTCCCGTCCAGGACATCCTGGCCCGCCTCACCCTCCTGGAACTCCAGGGCCTGGTGAAGGAACTGCCGGGGAAGTGCTATGTGCTGGATACATAAGAGTTTCTCCGAACAATAACTGATCGCAATCAATTAACGGATACGATAATATGCGGGAGATTATTAACGGAAAGGTGATTTGCCGTTAATATGATCCGTCGGAATATTTGGCACCCAGTGTCGATATTTTGACGCCTATGATTCTCTTTTTCTCTGTGAGCCTTCTTCCTCCCCGCCTTTTAATCCGAGTCGAATAATTTTTTTCTGCGAATTATGGGATTGGGACGGTTAATGATTAAAGTAAGGAGGTAAGATGTCCGAACTGAGCGGCAGGAGCTTGATCACCGGGCCGGCAGGATATCCTGGAGCGGGCCGGCCATCGGCTTTAATAAGTCCGCCCCGATTGACCCCATTTTAAAAAAGTGTATATAACCTAGCCTATGCCTAAATCATTACTCATTGTGGAATCGCCCACCAAGGCCAAGACCTTGCAAAAATACCTGGGCCACGACATCCAGGTGGTCTCCAGCAAAGGGCACATCAAGGACCTGCCCAAAAATGAGCTGGGGGTGGACCTGGAGCACGACTTTCAACCCAAATACGTCACCATCCTGGGAAAGGCCAAGGTCATCCAGGAATTGAAGAAAGTGGCCGCGGGCATCCCGGAGATTTACCTGGGGCCGGACCCGGACCGGGAAGGGGAGGCCATCGCCTGGCACATCGCCGAGGTCCTGGGGGAGAAAAACCACCGCTTCCACCGGGTGCTGCTCCTGGAGTTGACCCCCAAGGCCATCAAGGCGGCCCTGGCCAAGCCGGTGAAGCTGAACCGGCCCCGCTACGATTCCCAGCAGGCCCGGCGCATCCTGGACCGTCTGGTGGGCTATCAGATCAGCCCGATGTTGTGGCAGAAGGTCAAGACGGGGTTGAGCGCCGGGCGGGTGCAGTCCGTGGCCCTGCGGCTGGTATGCGACCGGGAGCGGGCCATCATGGCCTTTGTGCCCGACGAGTACTGGAGCCTGGACGTCTGCCTGGACGCCGGGGCGCCCCCGCCCTTCGTGGCCCATCTCTTGAAGCACAAGAACAAGAACATCAAGCCCGGCGAGCGTGGTGGCGGTGGAGAAGATCCTGGACGCCCTGGATACCGCCGAGTTCCGGGTCGCCAAGATCGACACCAAGCCCCAGCGGCGCAACCCGCGCCCCGCCCTTTATCACCAGCAGCCTGCAGATGGAGGCCAACCGCAAGCTCCGGTTCGCCCCCAAAAAGACCATGAGCCTGGCCCAGAAGCTCTATGAAGGCAAAGAACTGGGGGACGAAGGGCCCGTGGGCCTCATCACCTATATGCGGACCGACTCCACCCGGGTCTCGGCCGAGGCCCTGGACGCGGTGCGGACCTTCATCGGCGACACTTACGGCGACGCGTATCTGCCCCAGGCGCCCGAACCAGTTCAAGAGCCCCAAGGGAGCCCAGGAGGCCCATGAGGCCATCCGGCCCACCGGGGTGAGCCGGCGGCCCCAGGACGTGAAGGCGTATCTCAGCAAGGATGAGCTGGCCCTCTATGACCTGATCTGGCGGCGGTTCGTGGCCTCCCAGATGACCCCGGCGGTCTTCGATCTGACCACCGTGGACATCGCGCCGGCGATTACCTGTTCCGGGCCACCGCGTCGGTGCTGAAGTTCGCCGGGATTCACCAAGGTTTACCAGGAATCCGTTGATAGCGGATGAGGAAGACAGCCGGCCAAGCTGCCGCCCCTGGCCCAGGGCGATCTCCTGCAGTTGCGGGATTTTGATCCCCAGCAGCACTTCACCAAGCCGCCGGCCCGCTTTACCGAGGCCTCACTCATCAAAGAACTGGAGGTCCAGGGGATCGGCCGGCCCAGCACCTACGCCACCATCCTCAGCAACCTCCAGGACCGCCTCTATGTGGTGAAGGAGAAAACCGCGCTCAAGCCCACGGAGATGGGGCTGGTGGTGAGCGATCTGTTGGTGGAAAATTTTCCCGAGCATCATGGACCCCAAGTTCACCGCCGGCATGGAGGACAAGCTGGACCGGGTGGCGGATGGCAAGGTCCCCTGGCAGCAGATCATGCAGGATTTTTACGGCGCCTTTGCCCAGGCACTGGATGCGGCCAAGAAAGGCATGCGCCGGGTGAAGAGCGTGCCCACCGAGCTTAAATGTCCCGAGTGCGGCGCCGAACTCGTGGTGCGCTGGGGCAAAAACGGCGAGTTCATCGGGTGCTCCGCCTATCCCGAGTGCGGCTTTACCGGAGATTTCACCCGGGATGCCCGGGGCCAGATAACCCTCCAGGGCCTGGAACCGGTGGCTCCGGGACCCGGCGGAACAGCCGGGCCAGGCCACGGCGGCCCGGGGTAAGCCGGTGCCTACCGGGCTAACCTGCCCCAAATGCGGCAAGGAGTTGCTGCTGCGCCGGGGGCGGCTGGGCGAATTTTTGGGCTGCGCCGGCTATCCCGAAGTGCAAGTTCACCCAGAATTTCACCCGGGGCCCCGAAGGCGAGATCATCCCCCAGTCTCCGGAAGACGAGGCCGCCATCCCTTGCCCCCGGGAAGGCTGCGGCGGCCACCTGCTGAAGCGGCGCTCCCGCCGGGGCATCTTCTATGGCTGCAGCAACTACCCCAAATGCGACTTCACCATGAACCAGCCGCCCCAGGAACAGCCCTGCCCCCAATGCCAGTTCCCCTGGCTCATGAAAAAAGGCAAGAAAATCCTCTGCCCCAGGGATGAATGCAGCCACGAGGAGGCCGCCGCGGCCGATGTGGCCGTCAATGAGTGAGTTGAGAGATTGTGGGGAGGGGCAGGGGCGACAGCCCCTGCCCCTCCCCAACCCCTCCCCCAACCCTTAGGGGGTTGGGAGGGGAGTTTGAGGTGAGGCGGGGGAACAAGACTTCCCCGGCCTCCCCTCAACTGCTTCCGTCCCGAATTCCGCCATCACCATCATCGGCGGGGGGCTGGCGGGGAGTGAGGCGGCCTGGCAGGCGGCCCGGCGGGGGGTGCGGGTGCGTCTCTATGAGATGAAGCCCGGGAAATTTTCGCCGGCGCACCAGTCGCCGTTGCTGGGGGAGTTGGTGTGCAGCAACTCGCTCCGGGCCGAGGGGCAAGAGTCCGCCGTGGGGCTCCTCAAAGAGGAGATGCGGCGGCTCGATTCCCTGATCATGGCCGCGGCCCTGGCCACCCGGGTGCCGGCGGGCAAGGCCCTGGCGGTGGACCGGGGGGCGTTTGCGGCTTACATCACCCAGGCCCTGGAAGCTGAGCCGCTCATAGAAATCGTCCGGGAAGAGGTTGAGGATCTGGCCCTGGACCGGACCACCGTGCTCGCCACGGGGCCGCTGACCTCCGAGCCCCTGGCCGAGGCCTTGGGAAGACTCACCGGCCAGGAGCATCTGCATTTCTACGATGCCATCGCCCCCATCGTGGCCGCGGATTCCCTCGATATGGGCAAGATCTTTCGGGCCTCCCGCTACGGGGCCGGGGAGGATTACCTCAACTGCCCCTTTAGCGAGGCCGAGTACGCCGCCTTTTACGAGGCCTTGACGGCGGCGGAGCAGGTGCCGCTCGAAGCCCTTTGAAGAGCCCCGGTACTTCGAGGGCTGCCTGCCCGTGGAAATCATGGCGGCCCGGGGCTATCAGACCTTGTTGTTCGGCCCCATGAAGCCCGTGGGGCTGGTCGATCCCACACACCGGCCGCCAGCCCTTTGCGGTGGTGCAACTCCGGGCCGAAAACCGGGAAGGCACGCTCTACAACCTGGTGGGGTTTCAGACCAAGCTGAAGTACGGGGAGCAGGAGCGGGTCTTCCGCCTCATCCCGGGCCTGGAACACGCCGAGTTCGTGCGCCTGGGGTCCATCCACCGCAACACCTTTATCCACTCCCCGGGCCTGTTGTCGGCCCACCTCAATTTTCTGGCCCACCCGCACCTCTTCCTGGCCGGGCAAATCTCCGGGGTGGAGGGCTACGTGGAATCCGCGGCCATGGGCTTGCTGGCCGGGATCAACGCCGCCCGCCAGGTTTTGGGCGCAACCGCTCATCACCCCGCCCCGGGAGACCGCGCTGGGGGCCCTCATCGACCACCTCACCAACACCGCCACCAAAGATTTCCAGCCCATGAACGTCAACTTCGGGCTGTTTTCGCCGCTGGAAGGCCGCATCCCCAAGAAACTCAGGGGCGCGGCGTATGCGGAACGGGCCTTGGAGGCGTTAGAGGAGTGGGGGGGGAGAGTTAGGATAATACCGAGAGGTGATCCAGCGGAAATGGCGGGCAGGGAGTGCGCCGCATTCGCTTAATGTAGTGCCCGAGCAGAGCTTGGGCTAAGAAATGCGTTCCCAAGCAGGAGCTTGGGAACGAGAGGAAGAAGGGCGACCCAGCGGGTCGCCCCTACGTATGCGGGGTGAGAGGGGGGTAGACCAAGTCGGCCCCTGGCCTTTCCTCCAAAAAGGATGAACGACACGCCCGGGTCGCCCCGGGGTGGTTTATTTCTTGGCGCGGTAGACTTCCTTGCCGTGTTCGCCGTCGTGGGAATGGCGGAGGGGCAAGACGCCCGCCGGGGCCCGGCGCAGTTCGGCCGGTACGTTGGCGCCCATGGCGCCTTTGGCGGGGGTGACGCCCCCGTCGGCCAGCCACAGGGCTCCCGTCACATAGCTGGCTTCATCGGAGGCCAGGAAAGCATAGATGTTGGCCATTTCTTCCGGGGTGCCCCGGCGGCCCAGGGGCACCACGGCATCAATCGACGCCGCCATGGCCTCGTCCAGGGGGCCGGTGTCCGGACGCGTCCAGGCGGTGTCGATGGGTCCGGGGCAGATGCAGTTGGCCCGCACGCCGTATTTGGCCTGCTCCAGGGCCACGCCCTTGGCAAAGGCGTGCAAAAAGCCTTTGCTGCCGCCATAAGAAGTGAATCCCGGCGAGCCGTTGAAACCCGCCTCAGAGCCGGCGTAAATAATGTTGCCGCGGCTGGTCTGCAGATGCGGCAGGGCAAACTTGGTCATGAGAAAGGCGGTGCGGAGATTATGCCTTACCGTCCGGTCGAAATCCTCAATCCGGTAGTCCTGGGTTTCGGCGTTGGCGATGAAGATGCCGGCGTTGTTCACCAGCACGTCGAGGCGGCCGAAGCGTTGAATGGCGAGAGCCACACAGGCCCGGGCTGCGGCGGCTTCGGCGACATCGCCGAGATAGACGACCGCCTGGGCGCCGCCGGCCACGATGGCCTCAGCCACCTCCTCCACGGGATCAGTGGGCAAGCCGTTCAAAACCAGGCAGGCCCCTTCCCGGGCGAACTTATGGGCGATGGCCTCGCCGATGCCGGTGCCGGCGCCCGTGATAATCGCAACCTTGTCCTTTAACCGCATGGGTGGCCTCCGCTTAATCCTGGGTTAACCTGAACCTGGAGCCGGCCAAACTTTCAGTCATCGCAACCAGCCCTCTTTATATCGAGTCGCAATCACAAAACGCTGAATTTTAGGAGTGCACCTGTGTCTGCGCCCTAACTCAAGGGCGGACACATGGGTCCGCCCCTACAGAAAAATTGGCGTTTGTCCGGGACTTGGTATCAAACCGTGAAGCGCTCAAGAGATGCAGCGCGGTTTACTGGGTCGGCGACCTTGCCTGGTTCTGCCGGGTCGGATTCGCAGAGACCTTTTCTCCGGCCCCCGGGTTCGGCCAGCGTCCCCGCAGGCTGGAAAACCTGAACCACCAGAGATCAGCCGGTCTTGGCCACGCCCAGTTTATGCAAGATGTCCTCCATCAAGCACCACTTGGTGAAGGCCGACTGGAGCAGGTTGGCGCCGACAAAGGCGGTGAACAGGTGCCAGTAGGGGCTGTAGAGGTAGCCCAACAGCAGGGACAGCAGGACAAAACTTCCGGCGAGGGCCCGGATATAACGCTCCATAGTCACGATGATTTCTCCGATGAGAATGCACATGATGAATCATTAACCAAAGCCATGGTGCGCAGAGCGCACCCTACATTTTTCCTGCGGCACTGACCGATGGCGGGCACGGAGGTTGCGCCAGCTTTATCGTTTTACCGCCTCAATACAGCCGGCTCACCAGTTTGCCCCTGGCGGTAGAGGGAGATGTAGCTGTCCTGGGAGACGCAGATGCCCAGGACGCTCGGGGCATAGGCCGAGAACTCCCGGGTCACCTGGTGGCGCATGCCGCTGCCCAGGTCGTCCTGGTCCGGCAGCAGGCAGATGTTGGCGGGTTTGAGGCGGGCCCGGAACTGGCAGGCTTCCAGCCGGTCGTTGAAGATCACGGCGCCGTCGGACTTGGCCAGGCCCACCAGGTGTTGGAGCCACGGTTCGGCCACGGGCACCGGGGTCGCCAGGCGCACCTGGTTTTCGATGGGGGTGTTGGGATCATCAATCTGGGCCTGGGTCAGACCCAGGAGAAAGATGGCTCCGTGGCCGCTCCGGCGCACCACCTCCAAGCAAGGCCTTGAGACGGGGCAGGACCCCGGCCGGGGAGTGGCAGCCGGGGCAGACCTCCTTTAACTGGCGCTCCAGTTCCTGCCAGAAGATGTCCTGGAACAGGGGGATATGGAGGTGGCCCTGGCGGTATTCCAGGACGGAGAGGCGGATGCGGGGGTTTTTGCGGCCCTTCAAGGCCACCCAAAAGCTGATCCGGCCCCGGCTGGAGATGGTGGCCAGGGGCAGCACCGTGCGCCAGGCGGCGGCGGTGGTGAGCTGCCGCTGGGTGCCCTGGCGTAGCTTGCAGCAGGCCGACGATCCGGCCGTCGTACATGGCCAGGAAGGTGGAGCGGCCATCGGCGTTGAGGAGGAACTGCCGGAGGCCCTGGAGTCCCTGGTCCAGGGAGGTAAAGTTGGCCTCATGGAACCAGAGGAGGGAAGGCCAGCGCTGCCGGTAGTACTCCAGGGGCCGGTAGTTGGTCAAGAATGGCAAACCCGGTAAAGAGGCGCTCGCCCTCCACCGAATAATAGAGGAGACGCTTGAAGAGGCGCCAGGCCCGGATGATGGCCTCCTCCCGGCCCTTATCCAGCATGCCGCAGCGCCGCAGGTCGGCGGCGGTGTAGAGCATGGAGCCGATATAGGGGTTGTCCTGGGCGTCCAGCTTGATGGTGGCGCAGGGCGCCTGGGTCAGGCTCTGGAGGTAATCGGCCACCACCTGTTCTTCCAGGGAGTAGGGGGTAAAGGGGTAGGTGCCCCTCCTCTCCCTGGCCCGCCAGGGACAGGTGCATGATCACCAGCCGGCCGAAGAGCATGCTGAGAAAGCGGCAGTGGAAGGGCGAGAGCAGAAAGGCGGTTTGCGTGGTGCGCAGGCGGAAAAAAAACTGGAAATCCGCCAGTTCCAGCCGGATGACGTGATAGATGACCTGGTCATTTTCCGTCAGGTTGGGATAGATGACGCCCCTGACTTCCATGAGGTGGCGCTGCAGATAGGTGGTGAAACAGGGAAAGAGTTCCCGGCCGCCTGAGGCCTCCAGGGCTTCCAGGTCGGGACGGTCCAACCACTCCACGGTGCAGGTGGTGATGTCGTGGATCAGGCGCAAGACTTCGGGGGTGGTGATCAGGAAGTCGAGTCGGGAAGCGAGGAGTTCCCGGGTCTGGACGTGGGCTTCTGGCCATGGGGCGCCGATTTTCCTTTCAGCGGAGGAATTACGGGACTCGGGAGTCCCTAACTTTGGTCTAAATAATATCATAATTTTTCTGAAGTCCAGAGCTGCAGTTCAGGCCGGCGGCCGGAGTTGCCGGCAGAAGGCGGCCAGATCTACGGCAGTGGTTCCGGGCGGAACGCGGCGAGGGCGGGCCAATCCAGGGTGGTAAACTGCCGGTCGGAGAGGAGCCAGCGGCCCCCCACCATGACGTGGCGCACGTCCGCGGCCCGGGCGGCATAGACCAGATGGGAGAAGGGGTCGTAGAGGGGGGTGAGGTGGGGCTGATTGACGGTCCACCACGATGAGGTCGGCGGCTTTGCCCGGGGTCAGGGTGCCGGTGATGCCGCCCAGGCCCAAGACCCGGGCGCCTTCCCGGGTGGCCAGGGCCAGCCACCTGGGCGGCGGGCAGCAGGGTCGGGTCACGGCCCCAGACCTTGTGGAGCCGGGCCGCCAGGCTCATTTCGCCCCAGAGGTCCAGGTTGTTGTTGGAGGCGGCCCCGTCGGTGCCCAGGCCCACGGTCACCCCGAGTTCGAGCAAAGCGGGGATGGGGGCCACGCCGGCGGCCAGCTTCAGATTGCTTTCGGGACAATGGCTCACTTTCACGCCCCGGCGGGCCAGGAGTTCCTGATCGCCGGGGTCCAGCCAGACGGCATGGACCGCCACCGTCAGCGTCATCCAGGACCCCCAGACGGTCCAGATAGGCGCACGGGGGTGAGGCCGGTGCGGCGCTGGCAGGCTCGGCGACTTCCTCCCGGGTTTCCGCCAGGTGGATGAACGAAGGGCACCTGCCGGGCCCGGGTCAGGTCCTTGGCCCTTCTGAGGGTCTCGGCCCCGCAGGTATAGGGCGAATGGCAGAAGACGGCGGAAGTGAGCCGGCCCGAGTAAGCCGCCCCGCGAGTCCAGAAACTCGGCGGCCACCTCCAGGTTCCGGGCCGGGTCCGGGACCCCGGGGGCCGGGAAGTCCACCACCCCCTGGGCCACCACGGCCCGGAGGCCGGCTTCGGCCAGGGCCCGGCGCACTCGGCCTCGAAGAAGTAGCCGTCGGCCACGGTGGTGATGCCGCCCCGGATCATCTCGCGCCGCGGCCAGAGGGCGCCCCAGTAGACCTTGTCGGCATCGAGCCAGGCGCCTTCGGCGGGAAAGATGAACTCCGTGAGCCATGTGTGCAAGGGGAGATCGTCGGCCAGGCCCCGGAACCAGACCATGGGGGCGTGGCAATGGGTGTTGACCAGGCCCGGGAGGACCAGGGCGCCCTGGGCAGTCCAGGCTCTGCCGGGCCGGGGGAGGTCCTGGTCAGCCGCGGTCTGCCCCACTGCGGCGATTTTGCCGCCCGGTACGGCCACGTAGCCCTGAGGAAGAGGGCCGGCCCCGGGCTCCATGGTCAGGACCAGGGCATTATGGATCAGGCAGTCCCACATTATGAAGTCTCCTAACCTTTAGCCGGGCCGCAGCCGCGGCTTAGCTCCGCGGCGCTGGCCACGCCTTCCGCTTCATCTGCCGCCGACCTCAGGGCCGGCTGCGGCCCCGGGCCGGCCCGGCCCTGGGGCTCCCAGCACGCGGTAGAGAGGATAAAACAGCACCCCGGTAAGCCATTCATGGTAAATTCAGGGTTTGAGCGTGGGCACGTATGCAAAGACATCCAGATAAGGGAAGGGTCCCTGGCCCCAGAACAGCCGGCCAAAGGCCAGATAGCCCCACAGGTCCAGGTCCGCAACGGTGGTATTCAGGAAATGAATACTCACGAGGATGAAGAGAAGAAATAAGGCGGCCTCGAGGGTTAGGAGTTGACGCTTCCAGCTGTCCTGTTCCATGCCCTATTCCGATGGAGGTTCGACTCAAACATCCTTGGCCAACCAAGGAACCATCCGAGGCCAGCCCGGACCCATGATGCCGCCACCTGCGGGTGCCAGGCGGGATGTGGCCAACTCGCCCTGCGGCCCGGGAAAAACGGCAGTACTTCGCCCGGCTGGACTGGCCGGAGAGCTAAAGCAGGGTTTCCCGGCCGGCAGACGAGTCCGTTTCCTGATATTTTTCTCGGATGGCAGCAATGACATCGTAACTGGCCAGGAAGGCGTCCACCACTTCGGGGTCAAAGTGCTTGCCTGACTGATCTTTGATATAGTTAAGGGTCATGGTTTCGGACCAGGGGCTCTTATAGGCTCTGCGCGTCATCAGGGCATCGTAGACGTCAGCCAGGGCGACGATACGCCCGGCAAGGGGAATTTCCTCCCCCCGTTTCCCTGCTCCCAAGGGGAGCTGGTCCTGGTAAATATCGCCGATTCTCCCGGGGTATCCCGTACCATCCCATTTTTCATGATGATTCAGGGCGATTTCCGCCGACAGGACCTCCAGGTCGGAGGCCTGATTATGGAACAAACGAGCCCCATGAATCGTGTGGTACTTCATGATCTTGAATTCCTCGGCATCCAACCTGGCGGGCTTTTGCAGAATGAGGTCAGAGACGGCCCCTTTCCCCAGGTCGTGCAGCATGGCGGCAATTCTCAGCAAGTTTTTGTTCCGCTTGATCTCGTCGCCGGCAATGCCTTGCTTGAGGGACCACTGATGGTAGACCTCCGCGGCATAAGCCCCCACCCGGTGGGCATGCACCCCCATTTTCCTGGGACCCCGCAAGTGGCGTTTCTCGATCATTCTCAAGATGACCTCCCGGGTAGGCATGGCCCCGTCAATGGCAGCGGCGGCGTGATCGACAAAGCGCCTGAGCCCTATGAGGTCGCCACGGGTCAAGGCCACGTATCCGGCCAGGGCATGCTTATCAACCGGCAGGGTCCGGTTTTGATAAAGCTGTCGATTGGCACCGGAGGCGCCAAACAGGGTATCATTATGGATGTAGCCGAAATTAAGGGAATTATTCTCGATGAGATAAATGAAGCCGACGTCGGCCCGAATCAACCGGCGGGCCTGGAGGAGCACCTCATCCAATGAGGCCTGCACTTCTTTGCAGTGAGAGGGCTTTTCCATGGCCGGTCGTATGCTGCTGCAGATATCCGCATCGCTCTGAACTGCCTTGGTCTCCTACTCACCTATTGGTGATGCGGGATTCACGGTAATCATCAACTCCTGGAAGTCTTGCCCGGCTCGGTCAGGCCCTGCTGCGGCCGGTGGCAGGCGCCTTCCTGGGAGAAATGAGGGAATATTTGGACTTATCGGCTAATATCCACCGGAGCTCCAGTTTGTTCTTCCACGGCCTTAAGGAAGCGTGGCCAGTTGATCCGCCCGGCCAGGCCCCTGTCCTGCAGGCTCTTCATGGCGTACTGGAGCATATCCGGGATCTTGAAATAGATGTCCTCATGCACTTCCACATAGGTGCGCCCCTTCAGGAAGCCGATTTTCACGGGCTCATAAATCAGCTCCACCGAGGTGCCCACCGGAGTCATGTCAAAGAGCTTCACGATGTCCTCGGGGTAGTGCCGGATACAGCCGTGGCTCACTAACCGGCCCACCCCCATGGGGGCGTGGGTGCCGTGGAGGCCGTAATGGGACAGGCCCATCCACCGGTTGCCCACGGGACAGTCTTCCCCCGGGGGCATATAGGCCATGCCATACTTGGCCTGGAGATGCTTGGGAATACGCCATCCCGGGTCGACCGCCTTGTTTTGGACCCGGAAGCGCTGGTTAAAGGGGGTCTTGTAATCCAGGACTCCGATGCCGATGGGGAAGGTCCAGACTTCGTGCTTATCCGGGAAAAACCGGTAGCCCCGAAGTTCCGCCACGTTGAGCAGATAACCGGGAGGATCGGCGATTTCCGGGATGATCCACTGGGTGGGGATGACGATATCGGTTTCCCAGGGCAGATAAAAATGGTCCAGAGAGCGATGAAAACGGGCCAATTCCCAAAACCCCAGGTCGTATTGCCGGGCGATTTTGTAGAGATTCTCATAGCGCACGATGTGATGCGTTTGGGGCTGGCCCACCACGGTGATTGCGGCCGGGTCCACCCCCGGGCCCTGGGGGAAGCGGTAAGTGAACGGCCCGGCCGCCCATGCGGGGTTTCCGGCCAGAATCAGCCATTCCAGCAGGAACAGAGCGAGAATTCTCCAGATCGTTGACATTATGGCTATTTTACCGGAAAATCGGTGCGTAAACCAAGGGAAAAGAGCCGGAGAGCGGGCGCCCGTCTTCGGCCCAGGAGAAAAAGTCCGGTTTTCCCAATGGGTTACCTGCCTCAGAAAGGGCTTGCGCCTTTGCACGTTTAAGGCCATAGTATAAGGATGATTCTGGATGGTCACACCCATGTCTTCCCGGAGGAAGTCTGCCGCCACCGGGAGGATTACTTCAGCGATGAACCGGCCTTCCGCCTGCTCTACGATTCTCCCAAGTCCAGAGCTGATCGGGCCCGGAAGAGATGGTGGCCGCCATGGCCGAGGCCGGGGTTGAGGCCGCGGTGGTCATGGGCTTTCCCTGGCGGCAGGAAGGCCTCTGGCGCCGCCAGCACGAAGTGATTTTAGAGGCCATGCGCCGCTTTCCCCGGACCCTCATCGGGTTTTGTGCGGTGCACATCCTGGAGCCCGGCGCCCCCCGGGAGGTGGAGCGCTGCCTGGCCGCGGGGTTTAGGGGCGTCGGCGAGCTGGCCTGGTATGAAGCCGACCTGGGCGAGGACCTGACCTATGTCTCGCCCCCTTCGCCGAACTCTGCGCAGCATTACCGGGTGCCGCTGCTGCTTGCACACCAATGACCCGGTGGGGCCGCGCTATCCGGGCAAGGCGGCGCTGTCCCTCCCGGCCCTGTATCAACGCCATCAAGGCCTTTCCCGGAGGTGGACTGGATTTTGGCCCACTGGGGCGGCGGCCTGCCCTTCTACGGCCTGATGAAGAAGGAAGGCCCCGAGGTCCTCAGCCGGGTCTATTTCGACACCGCGGCCTCCCCCTACCTCTACCGGCCGCGAGATCTACCGCCTGGTGGCGGAAATGGTGGGCCCGGAGAAGATCATCTTCGGCAGCGACTACCCCCTGCTGCCCGTCAGCCGCTACCTGAAAGAGACTGGAGGACGCCGGCCTGCCGGAAGACTGGCGGGAGATGATTTTGGGGGGAAATTTGGCGGGGTTGCTGGGGCTTTAGCTGTCAATTTATTATTTTTAAACTTTTATATTTTTACATAGAATAGATTCCTGGCTTTTATCAAAATTGAGGACACGCTCAATGAATGAGACTCAGATTTTAGGAATAGGAATATCGGCTTGGCTCACGATTATTGCTGTTATAGCAGGGCCGATTCTTGCTGTTCAAATACAGAAATTCCTCGAAGGACTCAAGGAGAAGAAGGCACGTAAAGTTATAGTCTTCAAGGATTTGATGTCAACCCGTGCAGCTGGCTTAGCTTACTAAAATGTTGTTGCCTTGAATTTGGTTGGTCTCGAATTCCAAGGCAAGAAATACACTGCGGTCGTAAACGCTTGGAAGACGTACCTTGATCATCTTGGCTCGTTTCCAAAAGACGATGAGCCTATGGCAAAGGTTTGGATTGATAAAAAAACGATCTTCTTTCAGACCTTCTTTATGAAATGGGAACCTCACTGGGGTTTAATTTCGACAAGGTGCATATCAAAAAAGCGGGCTATATTCCGAAAGCTTACGCAGATCAAGAAGATGAGCAAAACTTCATTCGACGGTCCCTTGTCGAAGTTTTCTTGGAAAAAAAGGCTATTTCTTTAAACATTGTGTCGTTCCCGGTTGACAAAGAAATTATGGAGACACAGAAACAACTGCAAAAGTCCATGGTAGAGTGCTACCAAGGAGGAAAGCCATTCCTCGTCAAAATTGTTTAAGAAAAAGACAAGCAGTAATTATTTTGTTAAGGTAAAGCTTACTCATATTACCTTGTAGGGTGCGCACTGCGCACCTTCCATCACCGTTTAGATTTATGGTGCGCAGGGCGCACCATGCATTAACTGTCCCCCATTCAACAAAAGTGAGGCGGCCATGCAATTTATCGAAGCCCAGGTTCTTGATGCTCTGCATTTAAAGTTATCCCAGCGTCTGGCCCTATCACCCGGCTCTAAGGTTTTTATAACCATTACACCACCGGAAGAGCTGGCCGCGGAGCATGAAGCACAGACCGCCCTGTGTGCCCAGGGGCTTGCCGGGGCTTATGGTGATCAAGAGCCGGAATATTCTCCGGCCTCAATAAAAAAGCCTAACCCGGAATTTCAACTGTGAACGAAGGCGATGTCATCTTAACCCCTTTGCTGCAAGCGGATGGTAAGCTAAAACATCGCCCCGCTGTCGTCTTGCGTCAGATGCCCCTTTATGGGGATTTTCTGGTCTGCGGAGTAAGCACCCAAATGCATCTGGTGGTACCTGGTTTTGATGATCCTCTTATCGGTAAGGATGATGATTTCGCCGGGAGCGGTTTAATGGCCGACTCGCTTATTCGCCTGGGTTTTCTCGCGGTACTGCCCAGAAAAAAAATCATGGGCAGTATCGGCACTATCGCCCGGGAACGTCACCGTCGTTTGCTGCAAAGACTGAGCGATTACTTGCTTAATAACCTGAAGAAATAAATTTGACCTAGAGCATATAACTGACTTCTTCTCACAAAGGAACGATTTTGGAACACACTTCGGATATTCTGGTAATTGGCTCAGGGCTGGCGGGGTTGGGTTATGCCCTGAAGGTGGCGGATTTCGCCCGGGTCAACCTGATCACCAAGAAGGGCCTGACGGAGACCTCCACCAGCAAGGCCCAGGGGGGCATCGCCGCGGTGTTGGGACCGGATGACCGCTTTGAATACCACATCAAGGACACCCTGACCGTGGGCGAGGGCCTGTCCCACCCGGACATCGTGGAACTGGTGGTGCGCCAGGGCCCGGCCCGGGTCCGGGAGCTGATCGACCATGGGGGCCCATTTCGATCTCGGCAAAGACAACGGCTATGATCTGGGCCGGGAGGGCGGCCACTCCCACCGCCGGGTGATTCACGCCCAGGACATGACCGGGGCCGAAGTGGAGCGCATCCTGGCGGAGAAGGTCCTGGCCCACCCCAATATCCGGGTCTTTGAAAACCACATGGGGGTTGACCTGATCACCCGCCAGCGCCTGGTGCGCCGGGGCGCGGTGGTGGCCAATGTCGAGGAGTCCTGTCTGGGCGCCTATGTCCTCAACACCCATGACCGGGGAAGTGGACACCTTTCATGGCCGCCATCACCCTGCTGGCCACCGGGGGCGTGGGCAAGGTCTACCTCTATACCAGCAACCCGGACATCGCCACCGGAGACGGCATCTCCATGGCCTACCGGGCCGGGGCCTGGATCGGCAACATGGAATTTGTCCAGTTCCACCCCACCTGCCTCTATCACCCGGCGGCCAAAAATTTCCTGATCTCCGAGGCGCTCCGGGGCGAAGGGGCCATCCTCATGGACCAGGCCGGGACAGGCCTTCATGGAGAAGTACCACCCCTTGAAAGACCTGGCCCCCCGGGACACGGTGGCCCGGGCCATCGACCTGGAAATGAAAAAGACCGGCGCCGACTGCGTCTACCTGGACATCAGCCACAAGCCGGCGGATTTCGTCAAGAGCCGCTTCCCCAACATTTATCAGGAATGCCTGAAGTTCGGCATCGACATCACCGCCGAGCCCATCCCGGTGGTGCCCGCGGCCCACTACATGTGCGGCGGGGTGGTGACGGACGCCTGGGGCCGGACCAACATCCCAACCTCTACGCGGTGGGGGAAGTGTCCATGACCGGCCTGCACGGCGCCAACCGCCTGGCCAGCAACTCCCTGCTGGAGGCCCTGGTCTTTTCGCACCAGGCGGCCCAGGTGGCCCAAGAGACGCTGCCCGATCTGCTGGCCAGACCCAACTCGCCGGTGCCGGAGTGGAACCCCTTCGGGGCCACCGACAGCGAAGAGGCCGTGGTGGTGTCCCACAACTGGGATGAAATCCGCCGTTTCATGTGGAACTACGTGGGCATCGTGCGCACCGACCGGCGGCTGCTCCGGGCCCAACACCGGATCGACCTGATCCAGCAGGAGATCCAGGAGTATTACTGGAACTTCATCATTACCAGCGATCTTTTGGAGTTGCGCAATATCGCCACGGTGGCCGACCTGATCATCCGCATGGCCCTGCAGGCGCAAAGAAAGCCGGGGGCTGCACTACAACCTGGATTATCCCCAGATGGACGATGACAACTTTCATCAGGATACCGTGATTTCCTCTGAAGGCTGGCATTGATGGCCGGAGCAAAAGATCCTCCTGGCCGATGATGACCTGGCACTGTTAGGGAACACGCTCCAGGAGTTTCTGGCCGGCCAAGGGTATGCAGTGACCGCGGCGGCGGACGGCCAGGAGGCCAAGGTGGCGCCTGAAGAACAGGAATTCGCCCTGGCCCTCCTGGATCTGATGCTCCCGGACTGCTTCCGGCCTGGATCTGCTCTCCCATATCAAGGCCCACACCCCGGATACGGAAGTTATCCTCTTCACCGGCCATGCCGGCCTGGACAGCGCGGTCCAGGCCTTGCGCCTGGGGGCCTATGATTACCTGGTCAAATCGGGACCTGCGCCTGTCCGAGCTCCAGACCCTGGTGGCCCGGGCCCTGGAACGGCGCCGTCTGGCCCGGGAAAACCGCGAACTGGTGGCCCACCTCTCGCAAGCCCAGGAAGAACTGGCCCAACGCAGGACCCGGGAGCTGACCCAGGTGAGGCAAATCGGCGAAACCCTGGCCGGCCCTCTTACCTGGGACCAGCTTGTCCAGGGGCTGGTCAATCTCATCTGGGACAGCTTCCCCGTCCAACTCGTGGGCCTGGCAACTCCAGGGGCCAGAACGGAGCTGCCCCTGGGCCCATCGACGCCGGCCGGACGTCCCGGAGGCCACGCTATCAAACCTTTCAGGACTATGCTGCTAGGGCAAGCGGGGCCTGACCCCGGCGCCCCTGCCGGCCGGGACGCCGCTCCCGGACATGCTGTGGCTAAGCTTGACAGTGGGAGAGTCACCCTGGTGGCAGGCGGGGACGCAATGAGCCGTTCACCCCGGAGGAAGCCGAACTCTTCCATATCTTCATCCTCCAGGGCGAGGCCGGCATCAAGAATCTGGTGCTCTTCGAGCAGGTCAAGAGCCTGGCCATCCGGGATGCCCTGACCGGCCTGTACAATTACCGGCTATTTCAAGGAAACGCTCCACTATGAGGTGGAGAAGAGCCGTCGCTACAACATGCCGCTCTCGCTGCTGTTCCTGGACATCGACGATTTCAAGCGGATCAACGACACCCTGGGCCATCGTGCAGGGTGATACGATCTTACGGCAGGTGGGCGAGCTATCCTGAAGGAGGGAGTCCGGCAGGCCGACTTGCTCTGCCGCTACGGCGGCGACGAATTTGTCATGCTCTTGAGCCAGACGCCCCTGGAGCAGGCCATGGTGTTGGCCGAGAGGCTGCGTCAAAGCGTCGCCCAGTCTTCCATGAACCGGCTGGAACAAGGTTTGGGGTGACCGTCAGTATCGGCGTGGCGAGGCTGGGGCCGGAGATGAGTACGGAGGACCTGATCAAGGAAGCGGATGCAGCCCATTACCGGGCCAAGCAAGCCGGAAAAAACCGGGTTGCCGGGCCGGAACCTGCTTCCCCGGCCAGGGAAAAACGCCACTTCCCCTCCCGGCGCCTCCTCGCCTCCGCCTCCGTTAAAAACCGCTTTTCTCGCCGGCCAGTCTGTCGGGCCGGTCTCAGGCAATGGTATCCAGAACCTCGTAACCCTGCTGCTTAAGGATGTTGACGATGGGTTCCAGGTTGACCTTTTCCAGGCGGAAATAGTAAGGCCGCTGTTCGCCCTTGGTGGGCCCCAGGGCCACGTTGATGACCTTGCCCCCCGCCTCTTTGATGAGCCGGGTGGCCACGTCCAGGGCCTCGGGCCGGTTCGACAGGAGCAGGTCCAGGCGCGAGGAGCTCTTGAGCAGGCCCAGCATGGCGATGAAGGCGGAGATCAGGTCCTGCATGGTGATGACCCCCACCAGCCGGTCGCCTTCCATCACGGGCATGCCGCCGATTTTATGTTCATGAATCAAGCGGGCCGCCTCCTCCACCTCGGTGTCGGGGGTGACGCTGAGGGGGGCCTGAACCATCACGTCGCCCACCTTGATCTCTTCCAGCATGGAGGCCAGGAGGACCTCCCGCAGATCCCGGGAGGTGATCCACCCCACCATGCGGTCGTGCTCCATGACCGGCAGGTGCCGGATCTGGTGCTTTTGCATCAATTTTAGGGCCTGACCCACCGCCTTTGTCGGGAGAGATGGTGACAATCTTGTGGCTCATGATCTGGCCGACCAGCATAGCGAACCTCCTTGGGCCTTCGTCAGCCACCATAAAACAAAGCGGCGGGAATTTCAACGAAATTCCCGCCGGCGGCGGAAGCCCGGGGGGCGGCCCCCCCAAGCCGCACCTAATTGGTGGCCAGTTGGGACATGAACGTGGAGATGACGTGCTCGGCTTCGCCGATGTAGGTGGACATATTGGCCCGGTGATTGGCCAGGATGCCGTCTTTGGCGCCGTTGGTCACCACCCAGGGGTTCAGCTGGGAGGCCGGCGTGCAGGGCATGGATGGCGTCCTCCAGGAGCTTATGGGAGTTTTTCTTCTGGAGCTCCTGGTGAAATTCCTTGGTGACCGCCTCCAGCATCTCCGCCATGGCCAGGGCGATTCCCTGGGAATAATAGAAGTAGTCGTCCACCATGAACCAGGACACGGGCTGGCCGTCGGCTTCGGTGTCCTTGATGAGGTTGTGAAATCTGCTGCCCAACAGGTCTTTGTAGTTGCTCAGCAGGACAATTAGGTAGTCCACCCGGGAATAGAACCGGCCCCGGCCCCCTTTAAGCCTTCGATATACCTTTCCAGGTCCTGCATGGCCTCCCGGTACTTGCCGGAAGCCGAAGGAAACCAGTATTTGTCCGGGCTGACCATGAAGAAATTCATGGCCTCGTTGACCTGGGGGTTGTAGGCCTCGGTGGTGGCGAACCGGGTCATGTGCTCGTTGAGCACCACCACGGTGCGCCGGGCCACTTCCAGGACTCCCAGTTGGATGTTGTTGACGTTGTCCGTCAGGCCCATCTTGCCGAACAGGATGGTATTGGGCCGCCAGCCGAACCAGGTCTGGTTCACCTGGTCGTCCATGATCTTGATCAAGGCCAGGGTAAAGACCTCGCCCTTGACCGGTTCCCGGGGCGGCGTCACCACGACCGGAGAAGCCGGTGGGACGTGGCTCGGCTCTGCCTTGGGGGGGGCAGGGCGGGCTCGTGGGTCAACGGCGGCAAGGGCGTGACCGGGGAGCCGGGCTCATGGGCGCCCTTGGGGGAAAGCGGCATAAGGGGTTTTAGTTCTAATTCCTTAGGGGCTGTCGGGGCCGGTCCGCCAGGGGGGGCCCCGGTCACCAAAGGTTCGGCCGACTTTGCCGGGGTTGAGCCGCCGTGCCGGGCTTCCCAGGCAAACAGCGAGCCCAAAAACAGCATCACCACCAGGGAGACGACGAGAAAGCGGTGCTGCATGATCAGGTGCAGCAATCCGCCAGGGGGCGGCCCCCCTGGGGACGGCTCCACCGGTGCGGGGAGATGTCCCGGTTCAGGAGTGTCATTGGGCGTCATGGAGATTCAGGCTCCTAACGTAGACCTGCAGCTGGTTATTTGGTGGGATGATCTGCAAAAATCTCCGCCTCGAAACGTAAATCTTGGTGTCGGGATCCTTCCAGGCATCCGGGGGCAAGCCTGCCTTGCCGCAGGTCTGCTCCAGAAAAGTCTGGCGGTCCCAGTGGTACTGGGTGGCCACCTGGGGCAGGAGTAAGCCCCGGTTCAGGCCCCTGACGATATAGAGGCCGTGCTCGCCCACCTCGATCTCATCGGTACTCTTGATGAGCTGCAGGGGAGTCAGCACGGAGATCTCTATCTCCAGGTCGGCCAGTTCATCGGCCTGCAAAGGGCGGAAGCGGGGATCTTGAAAAGCCGCAGCCGCCGCCATTTCCTGCACAGTTTGCAGGAGAGGTTTGATGGCTTCAAGATAACCGATGCACCCCCGGAGTTGCCCCTGGCGATGCAGGGAAACAAAGGCGCCCCGGGACTCCTCCAGCACGGGGGACGTGGCCTTTGCCGGGGTGGCGGCCTTCCCCTGCAGCTGGCCTGCAATGCTGTCCCGGGCCACGTGCAGCAAGAGCTGTTTATCAGCAGTGCTCAGGTTCATGTCAGCTGGTCCCCCCCAACTGGGTGGCGCCCAGAGACCCGGGAAGACCGCGGCCCCCAGGGTCAGCCAGATAGCAACGAGACGAAGCAGGTTCATGGTCAGGGCGCAATCCCTTCAGCCACCGTGGGCTTGCCATCCTCTCCCTTAGTATCTAACCAAGATTTCGGCTTTCTGTCAATGGCAAAGGCCCGGACCGGCGATTTGCCCCGGGCGCCCCTGGCATTCCCCTTGCATACCACCGGCAGGCTTGGTACATTTTAGCCATGCAGATAAATATCCGGAATGGCGCCCCTCTCTCCTTCCCGGAGCCGCGCCGACATCTGGCCCCGTGAAAACCTATCCGATCTTTGCCGTCATTGAAGATAAGCCCTGCCTGGTGGTGGGCGGCGGCGCCGTGGGGGAACGCAAGGTGCTGGACCTCGTGGCCGCCGGGGCCCGGGTGACGGTGGTCAGCCGGACCCTGACCCCGGAGTTGGCGGCCCTGGCCGCCGGGGGGGAGATCATCTATCTCCCGGAGGACTTCCGCGAGGCCCTGGTAGAGGGCATGGCCCTGGTCATGGCCGCCACCGACGACCCGAAGGTCAACGCCGCGGTGAGCGCCGCGGCCCAGGCCCGGGCCATCTGGGTCAACGTGGCGGACGACCCGGAGCATTGCACCTTTATTGTTCCGGCCCAGGTGCACCGGGGCGATCTGACCCTGGCCATCAGCACCGGCGGCGCCAGCCCGGCCCTGGCCCGCCAGGTGCGCGAGGAATTGCAGCAGCATTTCGGGCCGGAATATGGGCCCTACCTGGACCTGCTCAAACGGGTGCGCACCCGGCTGTTGGCTTCGCAGCGGGCCCATCCTGACAATGCCCCCCTCTTTCACCGGCTGGTGAACAGCCCCCTGAAGGAGGCGGTGGCCCAGGGCGACCGGGCCCGGGTGCTGAGGGTGCTGGACGAGGTGCTGGGTTCGATCTTAAGCACGCCGGTCCTGGGGGAAGTGGTGGACCAGGCCTTTAAGGAGACGGAGGGGTGAAGCGGCGTCCAGCTAGAGCTTTGCCGTTCCCAAGCTGGAGCTTGGGAACGAGTACTTAACGCAGATTAGCCGGGCACAGCCTGGAAAGGCTGTGCCACCAAGTAAGAGCTAAATCTTCCAAATTTACGGTTGAGCCGAAGGCTCATGAGAAACTGCTCAGGAAACGCATGACCAACTTTTTTCTCTATCTGACCCTGATTGCCTATTTCGGCGCCACCGGGCTCTGGCTGGCCTATTTCCTGGTCCAGCGGGAGGGCTACTACCGCGCCGGCGCCTGGGTCATGGCCGGGGGCCTGGCCTCCACACCCTGGCCCTCATCCAGCGGGTCTGGGTCACCGGGCTATCTGCCCGCCGCCACTGTTCGGCGAGGCCCTGCTGTTGTTCGCCTGGGTCCTGGTGGCGGCCTTTCTGCTCCTGATCTGGCGCTATCCCATCAAGGTCCTGGGGGCCCTGGTGGCGCCCCTGGCGGCCCTGATGGTGTGCGGGAGCCTGATCCTGCCCGGCGCGGCACGGCGCCATCTCGCCCCTGCTCAAGGGTTTCTGGCTGACGATCCACATCTGCCTGACCCTGACGGGCTATGCCGCCCTGGCCCTGGCCTGTCTGGGGGGCATCCTCTACCTGATCCAGGAGCGCCAGATCAAGGGCAAGCGCTTCGGCTTTTTCTACCGCCGCCTGCCGTCGCTGTCCCAACTGGATACCCTGAATTACTGGTGCCTGACCATCGGCTTTCCCGCTGCTCACCGCGGGGCATCATCTCCGGCTCCCTTTACGCCCAGCACACCCTGGGCCGCTTCTGGTCAGCTGGGACCCCAAGGAGATCCTGACCCTCATCGCCTGGCTGATCTACGCGGTGCTGCTGCACGAGCGCCTGACGGTGGGCTGGCGGGGCCGCCGGGCCGCCCTTCTGGCCATCTGCGGCTTCCTGGTGCTGATCGTGACCTTTGTGGGCGCTAACCTGTGGCTTACGGGCTACCACAGCTTCGCCCAGTTCATTCAACAACCATGAACCTTCTGCTCTGCGGCGTCAACCACAAGACCGCCCCGGTGGCCCTCAGGGAGAAGCTGGCCTGCCTCATCCCGGACGTGGGGCAGGCCTACGACCGACCTCAAGACCTGGCCCGAAGTCTCCGAAAGCCTGCTCTACAACACCTGCAACCGGGTGGAGTTGATGTGCGTCACCGAGGCGCCGGAGGAGGCGGCGGCCCAGGTCCGGGATTTTTTTGCCCGGCATCCCGGAGATCGCCCCGGAGGACCTGGACGGCATCCTTTTATGTCCACCGGGATCAGGAGGCGGTGCAGCATTTCTTCCGGGTGGCGGCCAGCCTGGATTCCATGGTGGTGGGAGAACCCCAGATCCTGGGGCAGATGAAGGCAGGCCTACCGGGAGGCGACGGAGTCACCAGGCCACCGGGCCCATCCTCAACCGCCTGGTCCACAAGGCCTTCTCCGTGGCCAAACGGGTGCGCGGCGAAACCGGCATCGGCGACCACGCCGTGAGCGTCAGCTATGCCGCGGTAGCCATGGCCAAGAAGATCTTCGGGGACCTGGCCGGCAAGAACGTCCTGCTCCTGGGGGCCGGCGAGATGGCGGAACTGGCCCTGGAGCACCTCAAGGGCCAGGGCGTCGGCCAAGATCACCGTGGCCAACCGCACCCTGGAGCGGGGGGTGGCGACTGGCCCGGCGGTTCCAGGGCGAGGCGGTCTCCCTGGAAGAGACTGCAGGATCAACTCCTCACGGCCGACATCCTCATCAGTTCCACCGGCGCCGGCGACCTCCTCATCACCCGGGACCAGGTCAAGGGGGTGATGCGGCGGCGCAAGCAGCGGCCCCTGTTCCTCATCGACATCGCGGTGCCCCGGGACCTGGACCCGGGCATCAACGACCTGGACAACGTCTACCTCTACAACATCGACGACCTCAAGGAAGTGGTGGAGCAGAGCTGGCAGCGCCGCCGGCACGAGGCCGGCAAGGCCGAGCGCCTGGTGGCCGCCGAGACCCTGAAATTCCTCCACTGGCTGGAAACCCTGGAGGTCTATCCCACCATCATCGCCCTCAAGGACAAGGCCGAGGCCATCTGCCAGGCGGAACTGAAAAAGACCCTGAACCAGTTGGGCCCGCTCACGACGGCGCAGCGCCAGGCCCTGGAGGTCTTGACCGGCTCCGTCACCCAGAAGCTCCTGCACGACCCCATCATCTTCCTGAAACGCAACCGCCGCCCCCGGAACCCCCACCAGGAACTGGACCTGGTGCGGCGCCTGTTCAACCTGGACCCGGACCGCGACGGCGCAGACTACCGAAGAAAGACTAAGGTGCTCTCGCCCTCTCTTGACCCGGACTGCCCCGCTTGATATTCTTTAAAAGGGGAAACAGGCGATGCCAGGCCGGCTGCGCGACCGAGGTCGGGGCCCATCCCCACCCGAGGGAGCCATGTCGAAATCATCGATATTGAAGGCCGGATCAAGCTGGAGCAGAAGAAGAAGGCCAAGGTGGACCGGGCCAAGAAGATGGAGGCGGTGCGCAAGGTGGTGCAGTGCACCCGCTGCCTGGCCCGCTGCGCCAAGTGCGGCGTCCAGTTCGAGACCCACGAAATGTACAAGCGCCAAAAGGGTCCCTACCGCTTCTGCCCTTTCTGCCAGGAAGAGTACGAGGACTTCCGCCGGATTAAAGAAAGGGCGCGGAGAGCCCCTTTTACTGGCACAACAAGGAGTGGGTGGCCCTCTGGCAGACCTGGCTCGATTTCCAGCAGGCCATGAAAGCTTACGGCGAGTCCCAGGAATTCATCGACCTGGTGCGGGAGGTGGAGTGGGACCGGTGAGCTGACGCCCCCGGCCCCGAAACAGGCGGTTGAACTTAGCCTTCTTCGCCGACGCGGTAGGCTTGCTGGAGAATCTCCATGGCAAAATTGAAGGCTGCTCGCGGTCCAGGAGTACCTCGGAATGACAGGACTTGTCGGCGCCGCTGCAGGTGTAGAACAGAATCTTCACCGTGCCCTCGGGGCGTTGCACTACGGCGATCTCCCCTGCGGGTTCCAGGGTCTTATAGGTGCGATGCTCGATTTTATCGGGGTCTGCGCCTTGCACGGGATAACCATAATTTCCTCCTCGGCTCTAAGTAATGCTTGAAGGTTCAGCATAATCATCTCGCGGCATTAATTCAAGCCTGAACTTCTTCACATGGCTTTTTGTGTGAAAATAGCCGTCGTCAGCCAGGGACGGCCACGCCTGCCGAAGACAATCTACGACCGGTGGGGCGGGACCGCCCGGGCGCGTCAGTCCGCCATGTTTAAAAGTTCAGCGCGGTAAACCACCTCCATGGCCCTTTATCCCAAAGCATATGACCTCATCGTGATCGGCGCCGGCCACGCGGGCTGCGAAGGCGCGCTGGCCGCGGCCCGGATGGGTCTGCAAGGTGCTGCTCTTCAACCTCAACCTGGACACCATGGCCCAGATGGCCTGCAACCCGGCGGTGGGGGGCCTGGCCAAGGGCCACCTGGTGAAAGAAATCGACGCCCTGGGCGGGGTGATGGGCTTTCTGGCGGATAAGCCGGGCATCCAGTTCCGCACCCTTAACCTCTCCAGGGGGCCGGCGGTCCGGGGCACCCGCATCCAGTGCGACAAGCAGGCCTATCGCCTGGCCATGAAATCCCTGTTGGAACACGAGCCCGTGATCGACCTGCGGGAAGCCATGGTGGAGCGGCTCCTGGTGGAGGACGGCCGGGTGGTGGGCGTGGTGGAAACCCTGGGGCTGACCTACAAGGCCCGGGCGGTGCTCATCACCACCGGCACCTTTTTGAACGGCCTCATCCATATCGGGGACTGCCGCATCCCCGCCGGCCGGGCCGGGGAGTTCGCGGCCACCGGCCTGGCCGCCTGCCTAAAGAATCTGGGCTTTCAGATGGGGCGCTTGAAGACCGGCACGCCGCCGCGCCTGGCGGCGGGCAGTCCATCGATTTCGCCGGCATGGAGCGCCTCTGGGGCGACCCTCGGCCCCGCCCCTTTTCCTGGCGCACCGCGGCGGTGCCCGAGGAGCAGATGGCCTGCTTCGTCACCCACACCACCGAGGCCACCCACCGGCTCATCCGGGACCACATCCACCTCTCGCCCCTGTACAGCGGGGTGATCAAGGGGGTGAGCGCCCGGTACTGTCCTTCGCTGGAAGACAAGGTGATGCGGTTTTCGGACAAGCCCAGCCACCAGGTGACCCTGGAACCGGAGGGGCGGGACACCGCCGAGATCTATGCCAAAGGCCTGGGAAACTGCCTGCCGGCGGAGATCCAGTTGGCCCTGTTCCGCAGCGTCCCGGGGCTTGAGGCGGCCGAAGTGATGCGCCCGGCCTACGCCATCGAGTATGACTACGTGGACCCCCTGGAGCTTAAGCCACTTTGGAGACCAAGCGGATCAGGGGACTGTTTCTGGCGGGGCAGATCAACGGCACGTCGGGCTACGAGGAGGCCGCGGGCCAGGGCCTGTGGGCCGGGATCAACGCCGCCTGCCAGATCATGGGGCGGCCGCCCTTCCTGCCGGACCGCTCCCAGGCCTACATGGCGGTGCTGGTGGACGACCTGGTGACCAAGGGCACCCGGGAGCCCTACCGCCTCTTCACTTCCCGGGCGGAATACCGCTTGCTCCTGCGGGAAGACAACGCCGACGCCCGTCTGCTGGAATGGGGTTTCGAGTTGGGATTGGTGGACCAGGAGGCGCAGGAGCGCTTCCGGGAAAAGCAGCGGCTGATGCGGGAGGAAGAGGCGCGCCTGGCGGGCCGCCGGGTCTTTCCCACGGCCTGTGGTCAACCGGGAGCTGGAGGCCCGGGGCACCGCGCCCCTGAAGATCCCCACGCCCCTCTTGAGCCTGGTGAAGCGGCCCGAGTTGGATCTTGCCACCCTCTACCGCCTGAGCGGGGAGGAGCCCCCGGTGCCGCCTGGCCGTGGTGGAGCAACTGGAAATCAGGCACAAGTATGAGGGCTACATCAGGCGCCAGGAAGAGGCGGCCAAAAAATTCGCCCAGGGGGAAGGCAAACGCATCCCGCGCGGACTTTGACTATGACGGGGTGCCGGGGTTGTCGCTGGAAATCCGGGAAAAGTTGAAGCAGGTGCGGCCCCGGTCCCTGGGACAGGCGGGCCGCATCTCCGGGGTCACCCCCGCGGCCCTGGCCGTCTTGATGGTGTACCTGAAAAGAGCCGGGGCGCTCAAGGCCCGGGAGTCTTAGCCGGGCTTTGGGGTAAGATTTATCAGCCGTGGATTTGACTTGGGGTAGCGCAGCAAGAAGTTTTAGCGCAATATCCGCTGGGGGCGTTCTGGTTCTCTATTGTACCTCAATGAATGGGGGGTGGTTTAATCCCCCGTCCTCCAGCCGCTGATAACCACCACGGTATCTTCTTCATCCGCCCAATCAAACAGCCTCTGGATGTATGGCGGTTGAACATGGATGCAGCCGTGCGTGGCTAAGTCTTTTTTTATTTCAGGGGGAGGCACTTCTCCTTCATGTATAGCTTTTTTCCCCTTAAGATCGAAAAAGATTGAGTAGGGCATCGGTGTGTCGTATGTCTGAGAATAGTAATTATCATCCTTCAATTTAACAACGTAAATTCCTGGATTGGTTGTCGTTTCGTCATCGCCGCTTACTATAGGAAAATCGAATAGCTTTTTCCCTTCCTGATAGGCTATGCCAATCTGTTTTGGTTGGTTAATCCATATAATTTTATCATACTCCTGGAAGATATCAGCTGCATCAACAGAGGATACCAGGATACAAGTGAATAAAATAACTACGATAAAACTTATATATGTTATGATTTTGCCCATAAGTTTCTTATTTTAAAAGATTTCTATCCAGCAATGCAAATGATGCAAAGATTGTTATGACTATTAAGGCAAAGCCCACTATCAGGGTTGAAAGTAAAATACCTCCAAAGCCGCTTACGCCTGCCCTGGATTCGAAACGACTGACTTGAAGCCTCTGATACTCTTTCAGGTTCATTTTTGGTCTCCCGGCATTTAGGGTAAATCACCCCTTTTTTCTGCCCACAACTTTATAGGCCCCTGGTCCCGAAAATGTCGCACTCTTTAAGGCCCTCCAGGCACGGCTAGCCGCTGGGTATGGCCGCTAGGATCGCTTCGCTCCCGGGGCTTGTTTCTTCAGGCCTGATTTCCGCCACCCGGCGGTCTTTGTTTTAACCCGTCACCCCTGCCGTTTTTCGCTATGAGATTTTTTCCAACTAGACTTCTTAGGCGTGGCAGAAGTTGAGGCCGTGGCCAAAGGAGTGCTGAACCCTGAAAAAAATATCAGACCCGTAAAAAGCGCGATGATAACTATGAAGGTTTTCGGCATGATCGTGGAGTTCCTTGAGTTGTTCCCGGGCGGAGGCCAACCCCGCCGTGAAAATCATACATGATATTCTCTGCTTTTAACCTTTGTATGACAATCTTATGGAGAACAAAATAAGGGGAATGCTTGAATATCGGGAAGGAAGGTACTGAATTATTCGGGCAAAACACCTAAACTGACCCGGGGAAAAGCCTGAGGAACAATGGCAGCCCGGCCGGAAGTGCAGCCGACTGCCAGGGGGCGGCTCATAACTTATCGCCCGTCCGGCGGCGCGGCCCGGAGGGGAGGGCGCTTGCTCCCGCCTGAGGCTACCGGATCATCTGAACCTTGAACGCACGTGAGGGAGGAGAATTGGAGGCCCGGGGCCGGGTGAAAAACCTGCCCGAAACCCCGCCCGCCACCGGCTTAATAGCTCCCGGGACCAATGGCTTTATAAGCGCTTTCGCCGAAATAACCATCTGAGACGGTGGCCCCGCAAGTCGCACAGGTGTTGGCCCGATCGAGCATTGAATCACGCCGTGAGTGGCTATTCGTGTCGGCGCAGGCGGGAAAAAGCATGACCGCCAGCATGAGCAGCATCAATCCATTTTTCATGTGACCTTCCTTCCTGGATGAGTTTCCGGCTTGGCTATCTTCCTGCCTCAGGGCCCCGGCAGCCCTGGCCGGCTGGTTCTCCTGGTGAGACTGACGCCCCCGGGACAATGCCCTGGGCCTTTGGCGGCCGGCAACCGGGGTTCTCGATCCCTCAGGCCAGCGGTAAGCCCCTGGCTGGCTCAGTCAACTCAACCGGCAACGGTCAAGGGGGGACAGGCCAACCGGGCAGCGGCCGGGTTAAGGTCGGCCTTGATACTTTTCGTACTGATCGTAGAGAAAGCCGCCCAACATCCCCGCGCCGCCCCCGATGGCGGCGCCGGCTGCCGGCGAACCCGCGGCCCAGCCGATGAGGGCGCCACTGCTGGCGCCGATGGCGCCGCCGCTCAACACCCGTTGTTGCGTACTGGACATGCTGGAGCAACCTCCGAAAACCAGGGTTGCTACCACCAACAGGATAACCACCTTTTTCATAGCATCCTCTCCTGAGTTGTTACTGTGCTCAAGCCCAGGTCACTTCCCGTGCCACCGGTAGCGGCCTGTGATCAGAGGGGTCCCGGACCCGGGGTCATGAAGAGAAGGGACCCGCACACGTTAGGGAGGGGAAGGTGAAGGTCGAATTGAAAACCGGTTCACCACGACGTTATCCGGAGAAGGAGGGAAATGCCCTCAATACCGGCCTTGCGATTGCTGATACTGGTCGTAAGCATACCCGCCCAGCAGGCCGGCCCCTCCGCCGATGGCGGCGCCGCAGGCGGGGCACCCTGCAGCCCAGCCGATGAGGGCGCCGCTGCTGGCGCCGATGGCGCCGCCGCTCAACACCCGTTGTTGCGTAGGGGACATGCTGGCACAGCCGCCCGCCAAGAGCACCGCAACCATAATCACGAGGGCTGTCCGTCTCATTTTTTCGTCTCCCCTGCCGGAACCTGGGCCGGGGAGGCCTTGGTCAACTGGCGCAGGACCACCTCTATGACTGGGGTACTCAACTTTTCGGGACTTTCCTGATAGTACTTGTCCACGTCCTGGATGATCTGCATGACGGTTTTGGTCTTCATCTCATCCACGAAGACCCGGGAGACACAGGCCAGCTTTTTGCCCCTGGAGGCCGCGACCTCGTAGTCGGCCAGGTTGCCGATGCCGAAGATATACCCGGCTTTGCCTTCCACAGTTACCTGCTGCCAATGAACCCCGTTCCACAAAAAGGCCTGGTTGGTGTCCACCGCCGGGGAGGTCCCGACCAGGCCGCTGACCATGACCCCCGCCACTAACAGGATAACCGCGAGTTTCATCATTTTTTCCCCGCCGGGGGAACCGCACAGAGCTTGGTGCAACGCTGCATAATCACGGCGATCACCGGCATATTCATCTTGCCGGGATTCTCTTTGTAAAATTTATCCACCTCATCAATCACCTGCGAGATGGTCTTCTTCTTCAGCTCATCGACAAAACCCTTGGAGATACAAGGAGCCGGGGCGGAGCCGGCCGCGGCAGTTTCGAAATCCGCCATGTTGCCGATCCCTTTGACATAGGCCACTCGGATGTCCTTGGTCATGTCTTTCCACTGAGTGCCATCCCACAAAAAGCCTTTCTCAGCGGCCAGGCCTGCCGAGGCGAGAGCGAGGAGCATCACCAACACGGAGAAACCTGCTATACCCTTAAGTTTCATAGGCTTACCCTCCTTGAATGAGGAAAATATGAGCCTTGCATTCCTTAACTTTCTTCAGGGGCAACCTGCTGCTTGGGGGCCGGTTCCGCTGGTTTTTTCTTTTGGGTTTTATGGCCCTTTTTCTTGGCGACTTTTGAAGGTTTCTTGGAGTTCGGGGTTTTGGCCACGGCCTGTTTCTGGGTTTTCTTGCCGGCCTTGGCCTTAGCTTTGCCCTTAGCTTTGGCCTTGGGTTTTACCTTACCCGCCTCGGTTGGCTTGGGGGCGGCCGGTTCCCGAGTTTCGGGTTGGGCCAGGGGCTTCTGCCCTTCCAGCATGGGTGGCACTGCCGGCGGCTCCACCTCCTTCTGGGCATTGGCTGACTGGAGGCTAAAAAGCAATAACCCGGCACTGGCCAGGGTTATGAATTTTTTCATAGCGATTTTAGGAACCCTCCCCTGCGCCTTGGGCTCAAAGCCCGAGTCCGGGATTTGATCCGGACTGGATCGAACCCCGGACCGGTGCGCATGCAACTGAAATTTTATTCCTCGACTTTGGGTTTCTGAGCCTTCTTGGTCTTCTTGGTCTTCTTGGTCTTCTTCTTGCTCTTCTTGGTCTTTTTCTGGCCCTTCTTGGTCTTTTGAGCCCCTTTCACTTCAGGGGCCGCCGGCGTTTCCGCCGGGGTGGCGGCAGGAGTTTCCGCAGTTGGCGGACCTGCCGGAGTGGCCGGGATGGCCTGGGTGGCCGGGGCCTTTTCCTGAGCCAGAGAAGCTCCCTGGAGGCTCAGCAGAAAAACGCCAACACTGGCCAAGGTAATAAGTTTTTTCATGTTACCCCATCTCCTGAAAATAAGGACTTAAAATAGAGTGGTGGCGGTGCAGGGATTTGAACCCCGGACACTGCGGATATGAGCCGCATGCTCTAACCAGCTGAGCTACACCGCCATGACTTACGGAAAATATATGCAGCAATGCCGGTTCTGTCAAACAAAATTGCTGGCTCCGGCCCCCGGCGCCCGGCGGATTTTTTCCGGCCCGGGCCACGAGAAATCCAAGGTTTTTCGTGACTGAGGCCGGGGCGCGGCTGACGGCCCCTCAGAAGTCACCCGGCCAGAAGGTCGAGCACTTGGGAAAAACGCGCCAGCAAAAAATCCGGGGCTGCCGCGGTCAGAGCGTCCTGGTCCCCATAGCCATAGGTGACGGCCGCGGTAAAGGTTCCGGCCCCCCGTCCCGCCTGGATGTCGGCGGGTTTATCCCCCACCATCAGGGTGCGGGAGGGTCCTACCCCCATGTCGGCGGTCAGGGCCAGGAGTTGGTCAGGAGCGGGCTTCAGGGGCAGATTGGCGCCGCCGCCCCGGATGCCCACAAAAAACCGGGCGAGGCCCATCGCCTCCAGGGCCTGTTGGGTCAGGCGCCAGAGCTTGTTGGACAGGACCGCCAGACGTTTCCCGTGCAGGCGCTCAAGGGTCCCCACCACGCCGGGATAGACGAGGCTCAATTCCCCGTTGTGGCGGGTGTAGTAATCCAGGTAGAGTCTCAGGCACTCTTCCACTTTGTCCTGATGTTCCGGGCCCACTATCCGTTCGATCAATTTGCGTTCGCCCCCGCCGATCATCTTGCGAATGGTCGATGGGACGTGTTCCGGCAGCCCCAGGCGGTAGCAGGCGAAGTTGGCGGCCGCGGTCAAATCCGGCAGGGTGTCGGCCAGGGTGCCGTCCAGATCAAAGACGATGAGATCCACCGCAATTTTTGACATCATAACGATTCCTGAATTTTGGCCAATTTCACAAAAATTGTGCGTCAAAAGGCCCCGCCAGGGAGCGACGGGCGGGAGTCTTATAGTTTCCCGAAGGGGTGGGGCGTTCACCCCCTGGAGTATGGCTAACTCAATTGAGGCAGTAATTTGTCAGATAGTACCGGACTGGGCCATTAGTGTTGTGTTTCAGATGATGCTTTTTAAACTCATTATTGCATCTCAATAGGTAATTCGTTGTAGGGGCGCACCCGCGTGTGCGCCTTCATAGGGCGGACACTTTGCTTCGCCCCCACAAGAGATTACTTTGATTAATACATCAAAGGAGATGTGACGAACCCACTCATTTATTTAACTTATTTATAAAATACTATCTACCGCTTATCTCGCCGCCCGGAGAGATATCCTGGTAGGCGGGCAAGCCCCCCAGGCCCCGGGCCGCCTTCACGGCCCCCAGGATGGCCTGCTCCAGGGCGGCTTCCGCCAGCACCCCCACCAGGTGCAGGTCGGCGCTCACCTCGGGGTGGGCCAGGACGAAAACCGTGTCCCCGTCAAACAGGGTGTGGACCGGGCGGATACAACGGGCCAGGGCGTTGTGGCCCATTTGAGCGACTTTCTGGGCCTGTTCCCGGGTGAGCCTGGCATTGGTGGCCACCACCCCGATGGTCGTGTTAGGCTCGCCGAACCGTTGACGCACAAAACCCTGGCGCAGCATCGTTACCGTGTTGACGAACTCATGGCTGTCCCGGTCCCGGCGCGCCCCGGCCAGGATGGTCCCGGTCCCCGGGTCCACCACGTCGCCGAAGGCGTTGACCACCGCCAGGGCCCCCACGTGCAGGCCCTGGGGGCCTTCAAGAAAACTGGTGCCCAAACCGCCCTTGGTGGCCTGATGTATCCCTAACAGTTTGCCCACGGTGGCGCCCACCCCGGCGCCGACGCAGCCGTCCCCCTGGGGTTGGCTGGTAGCGGCCTGGCAGGCGGCATAGCCCATGGCCTTGTCGGGACGCCGCCGGCAGTTGCCCACCGACAGGTCATAAATCACCGCGGTAGGCACGATGGGCACCCGGGTGATCGTCACATCGAACCCCAGACCCCGCTCTTCCAGGTATTCCAGGGCACCCCCGCCGGCGTCCAGCCCAAAGGCGCTGCCCCCGGCGATACAGATGCCGTGAATTTCATCCACAATGTGCAGACCCACCAGGGCGTCCATCTGGCGGGTCCCGGCGGCGGAACCCCGGACATCGGCGCTCCCCATGGTCTGGGGCGGGCAGAGGATGACGGTGCAGCCCGTGAGATTCTCGAAATCACTGGCATGGCCCACCAGAAATCCCTGGACCCGGGTAATCATTGCCGGGGCTCGCTCCCGGAGGACGGCGGCACCATCTGGACGGTACCGCCCGTGATGGTGAGGAGATACAGTGAGCTCTCTTCCTCCCGCCGGTCGTTGAACCTCTGGAACCAGGGGAGGCCGGGAACGCCCTTAAGAGTTAGCAACTGCTGGGGCAGGGCCGTCCGGCTCAGAGCCTGGGGGGACTCCGCCACCCGCGCCATCACCCGGAACACCGTATAACCCTGGGCCGCCAGGTAGTCCGGCTCCTCACCATACCGCTGCCGGTAGGCGGCGATAAATTTCTGCACCTCGGGGTTGGGGTCCCCGGCATAAAAGGCGTCAGGAAAGATGACCCCTTGCAGGGCCGTCAGTTGGGCCGCCGGGGCTTTAGGGTTGTTCAGAAGATTGGTGCCCAGCAGTTGGACGCCCTTGAGAGGGGTCCCGGCCAGTCCCCCGGCGATGGCGGCCACGGTGGCGACGTCGTCGGGAATGAACAGGGCCGTGGCTGCCGCCTCGCCTTCCGCCTGGGGCTTGAGAGTATCAGCAAGGGTAGCCAGGGTCGGCCCGAACTCCTGGGAGCCGGGGCTGTAGAAGGCCTGGGTGGCCAGTTCACCGCCTGCGGCCGCCACTTCCTCCTGGAAATTCTGGGAAAAGGCGCGCCCATAGGTGGAATCGGGGTAGAGAATGGCGAAGCGCTTGATTCCCATGTTGAGGGCTTGGCGCACCACGGCCCGGACCTGCTGCCGAGGCGTCAGGAAGGCTTGAAAGATCCAGTTGCCGGTCTGGGTGAGGCCATCCTTCTGGGACAAAGCGATGAGGGGCACCCCCGCGGTCTGGGCCGCGCTTGCCGCACTCTGGGCCACGACCGACGACAGGGGTCCCAGGATGGCCAGGACGCTCTCATCCTGGGCCAGCTCCCGGGTGATGTCGGCCGCGGTCTCCGGGTCCGTGGCGGTATCCCGGAAGATTAGCTTCAATGAGGCGCTTTTGGCCGCCAGCTCCATGCCGCGCTGCACCCGGAAACCGAGGTTGCTCAACTGGCCGCTCAGGGGCAGGAGGCAGCCCACCACCACTTTGCTTCCGGTCAAAAGCTGCTCGGCTTTCGTAGCCTCGGGGCTGTTGGGGAAGCGCTCTTTGAGGGTAGCCACCCATTTGCGGGCCTCCTGCGATTGGCCGGAGTCCTGGGTCAGGCGGGCCAGGCGCAGGAGGAGCGCCGCGCTCAGAGGATTATCCCGGTAAAGGGCCGCCAGCTGATCCAGTTCCGCGACCGTGGCCTGCTCCAGCAGGCGGGTCTTCAGGTCCTCAAACCACTCCGGGTCCCCGGAGGCCAAATCCTGGGCCGCCAGACGGAGCCGGGTAAAAGCCTGGGGCACCTGCCCCTGTTTCAAGGCGATCTCGACCATCAGGGCCTGGGTGGAAAACCACAGGGACCGGGGCAGGTCGGAGGCCGCCGTGAGGTTGTCCAACACCTGGGTCGCCTGCTGGTACTCCCCCAGCTTAAAGTAGGCCCGGCCGATGCCGTAACGAGCCTTGAGCGCCACCTCCGGTCGAGGCTGGCTGACTAAAATACCCCGGTAGCGCCTCAGGGACCCTTGCCAGTCCCCCAGGAGACCCGCAATCTCCGCTTCCCGGACCCGGGCGTCCATGGCCCGGGACCCCTGGGGATAGCGCTCCAGGTAATTGGCATATTGCTGATAAGCCTGGCGATAGGCCTGTCGGCGGTAGCTATCTTCGGCGGCTTGAAAGAGGGCGGTGTCGGACTTATAGACCTGAGAGTCCTGAGCCTCGGAAGGAAAGGAGGGCGGCATGGCGGCGCAGGACGGCAGCAGCGCGATGAGCAGGAACAGGACAGCGAGCTTTCGAACCATAACGGAGGCCTTCGCAGGTTTAAGATTAATGAGAGGTCAGGGCTGGGGGATTTTTCTTTACTTTTTTTCAGCCAATCCCCTGCCCCGCCCTCAAACCCCCAGGTAACCCTCTGAGGGAGCGGATCTGAGTACAGTCCTTTATAGGGAACGTATTTCTTACTCGGTGAAGATCACTTCCTCCTCACCCTAGCCCTCTCCCCCATTGGGGGAGAGAGCTTGGGGTGAGGG
The DNA here is from genome assembly GCA_963841475.1 of uncultured delta proteobacterium. Lineage (GTDB taxonomy): Bacteria > Desulfobacterota > Desulfobaccia > Desulfobaccales > 0-14-0-80-60-11 > 0-14-0-80-60-11. The sequence continues at coordinate 75,387 of CAWJCT010000004.1, read as the reverse complement.
GGGCGATATAAGACGTCAGCGTATTTTGAAATCCTGTACCAAGGGTCCGCCCTTCATGCAAGGCGCGCGCCCAGCCAGGTGCACCCCCCAAAATGCCTATGAGTGAGAACTGGGGAAGGGGGCCGGACTTGCGGCCCCCTTCCCCAGGTTACATGAGTTATTTCAGTCTTACTTCACTTCCTCGAACTCAGCCTCCACCACTTCTTCTTCGGGCTTCTTGGCCTTCTCTTCGTGGCCATGGCCCGGCTCACCGCCGGCGCCAGCCCCCGGGCCTTCACCCGGGCCGGCGGCTCCGGTCTTGGCGTACATCTGCTCCGCCAGCTTGTGAGAAGCCTTCATCAACTCCTCGCTTTTCTGTTTGATGGCTTCGGCGTCGGTGCCTTCCGCCGCGGTCTTGAGGGCGGCGATGTGGCTTTCGATGTCGGTCTTGGTGGCCTCGTCCACCTTGTCCCCCAGGTCGGTCACGGTCTTCTGGGTGGTGTAGATCAAGGTGTCGGCCTGGTTGCGGGCCTCGATGAGCTCCCGCTTCTTGTGGTCTTCGGCGGCATGGAGCTCGGCATCCTTGATGAGGTTCTTGATCTCGTCATCACTCAGGCCGCTGGAGGCGGTGATGCGGATGGACTGCTCCTTGCCGGTGCCCATATCCTTGGCGGAAACCTGGACGATGCCGTTGGCGTCGATGTCGAAGGTGACATCGACCTGGGGAATACCCCGGGGCGCCGGGGGAATGCCGAACAGCTCGAACCGTCCCAGCGTCTTGTTATCCCCGGCCATATCCCGTTCGCCCTGGAGCACGTGGATGGTCACCGCGGTCTGATTGTCCGCGGCGGTGGAGAAGACCTGGTTCTTCCGGGTGGGGATGGTGGTGTTGCGGTCGATGATCCGCGTAAAGACGCCACCCAGGGTCTCGATCCCCAGGGACAGGGGGGTGACGTCCAGCAGGAGGACGTCTTTGACGTCTCCCTTGAGGACCCCGGCCTGAATGGCGGCGCCCACCGCCACCACTTCGTCGGGGTTCACTCCCTTGTGGGGTTCCTTGCCGAAGATTTCCTTGACCTTCTCCTGGACCTTGGGCATACGGGTCATGCCCCCCACCAGGATGACTTCGTCGATGTCCTTGGACGTGGCCTTGGCATCTTTCAACGCCTGCTCACAGGGTCCCGTGATTTTGTTAATCAACTCCGCCACCAGGCCCTCGAGCTTGGCCCGGCTGAGCTTGATGAGCAGATGCTTGGGACCGGAGGCGTCGGCGGTGATGAAGGGCAGGTTGACCTCGGTCTCCATGGAGGTGGAGAGCTCCATCTTGGCCTTTTCCGCCGCCTCTTTCAGGCGCTGCAGGGCCATCTTGTCATTGCGCAGGTTGATGCCCTGTTCCCGCATGAACTCATCCGCCAGGAAGTCGATGACCCGCTGGTCGAAGTCGTCGCCGCCCAGATGGGTATCGCCGTTGGTGGATTTGACCTCGAAGACGCCTTCGCCGATCTCCAATATGGAGATGTCGAAGGTGCCGCCGCCCAGGTCGAACACCGCGATGCGCTCGTCCTTCTTTTTATCCAGGCCGTAGGCCATGGAGGCGGCGGTGGGCTCGTTGACGATGCGCAGCACCTCAAGCCCGGCGATCTTCCCGGCGTCCTTGGTGGCCTGGCGCTGGGCGTCGCTGAAGTAGGCCGGCACGGTGATCACGGCCTCGGTAACTTTTTCGCCCAGATACTCTTCCGCGGTCTGCTTCATCTTGTTGAGAATCATGGACGAGATCTCGGCGGGGGAATAGACCTTGCCCCGGATGTCGATGTGGGCGTCGCCGTTCTCGGCCTGGACGATCTTGTAGGGCAGGATCTTCAGGTCCCGCTGCACTTCCGGGTCGCTGAATTTCCGCCCGATAAGGCGTTTAACGGAAAATACGGTATTTAAAGGGTTGGTGATGGCCTGGCGCTTGGCGATCTGCCCCACCAACCGTTCGCCGCTTTCGGTAAAAGCCACCACGGAAGGGGTGGTACGGGTCCCCTCCACATTGGGGATGACCTTAGGCTCGCCACCTTCCATGATGGCTACACAGGAATTGGTGGTGCCTAAATCGATGCCGATAACTTTGGACATTTATTTCTCCTCCTGAACGATCGAGTCGTTTTGACATGACTTATTTTGGTCTTGGGTATTGCGGGCCACCACGACCATAGCCGGCCGGAGCAGGCGCTGGTTCATGAGATAGCCCTTCTGTACTTCTTTGGTGATGCGGCAGTCCGGGACCCCCGGGGCCTCTTCCTGCATCACGGCGTTATGCATCGCCGGGTCGAAGTGCTGGCCCACGCTGTCAAAGGGAGTGACGCCGAACCGGTCCAGGGCTTTTAGGAAACCCTGGTAAACCAGATCGATACCTTCCAGAAAGGCCTCCGGCGCCGAAAGTTGGCGGCCGTGCTCCAACGCCCGCTCCAGATTGTCCACTACGGGCAGGAGTTCTTTGACGAGGTTCTCGTTGGCAAACTGGAGCAGGTCGGCCCGTTCCCGTTCCTGGCGCTTTTTCAGATTTTCCATATCCGCGGCCAGCCGGAGCAGGCGGACATAGTTTTCTTCGGCTTCCTTGGTCTTTTCCTCCAGCTTCTGGCGCAACTCTGCCGGATCTCCTGAACTCTCCGGGGACTTCCGGGAGACCTCGGGTGCGGTCTTCTCTTTCCCGGCATGAGAATCAGGTGATCCCTTATCGGATTTGGATAAGGACATAAAGCCTTTTCTCCTTGTCATACTGCCAACCACCTAAAATTTATAAAAAACAAAAACCCCTTAAGGCCGGAGCCCGGGGCGGGAAATTCACGTCTGGCGCTTGGTAAGCAACCCAGTAACCAGGGAGGCCGTGTACCTTACAATGGGGACCAGCCGGGCATAGTCCATCCGCATGGGCCCGATGACCCCCAGGCTGCCCAACGGCTTTTGCCGGGAACCGTAGGAGGTGGCCACCAGGGACAACTGCATCTCCGGAAACTGCTCCTCCGGACTGATAATAATCTGGACTCCCTGGGCCGCCATGGTTTGGTCCAGCAAGGTGACCAGATGGTGTTTTTCTTCAAAGGCCCTGAAGATGCTCCGGATCTTGTCCACATCCCCGGTGAATTCCGGGTAATCCAGGATATGGCTGGTGCCCTCGATGTAGAGCTCTTCGGCCTCATCGTTTTGCAGCGCTTGCCGGCTGAGGTTCAGGGCTTGGGAGAGCATCTTGTCGAACAGGCTCTTTTCTTCCTCCATCTTGACCAGGATCCGGTGCCGGGACTCTCTGAGGGTCAGGTTCTGACAGAGCTCATTAAGATAGCGGCTGAAGCGGTCCAACACCTCCTGGGGAAAACGGCTCCTGGTGCGGACAAACCGGTTCTGGACCTGATTATCCTGGGACACCAGGACCGTCAGTACCCCATCCCCACTCAGGTTGATGAACTGGATATGCTTGAGGCGCATGCCCTGGGGGCGGGGGCCCAGCACCAAGGCGGGATGTCCGCTCACCAGGGAGAGCACCCGGGAGGCCTGGCGGAATAACTCTTGCGGCTCATGGGCCGGTGGCGAGAAGGCCTCCTGGATCTGCTGCTGCATGGAGCGGCCCAAGGTCTGGATGGGCAGGATCCGGTCCACATAATACCGCAAACCCATAGGGGTGGGGATCCGTCCGGCCGAGGTGTGGGGCTGGCTCAGGTAGCCCCGCTCTTCCAGGTCCAGCATGAGGTTGCGGATAGTGGCCGCCGAGAGGTTCAGGCCCGAGGTCTTGGCAACAGTCCGGGACCCCACCGCTTCCCCGCTAACGATGTACTGGGCCACCACGGTTTTAAGGACGCAGGTATCCCGCTCCCCCAGGAGTTCCATGACGCGATTCTGTTCTCATTTTCAATCTTTCAAGTTAATAATAATACCGGGATTTGTCAAGAGATCGTGGGGACTTTTGCCTGGGGGAAATGCATCAGGCCCGGCCCGCCGGTCACCGGGCCGGCCGCCTATCCCTGGCAACGGTGACGGACGCTTTCCCCTTCCACCATATACACCACCTGTTCGGCGATGTTGGTGGCGTGGTCCCCCACCCGCTCCAGGTTGCGCACGATGTTGATCTGGCTCTGCCCGGGAAGGATGGCCTCCGGAGTCCCGGTCATCTCCCGGAGCAGGTCCTCGATGATGGTCTGGTCCAGGCCATCCACGTCGGAGTCCGCCAGGCATACCTGCCGGGCCAGGTGGGCATTGCTCCGGAAAAAAGCTTCCAGGCTCTGGCGCACCATGTCTTGGACGGTTTGCGCCATGGACTCGATGCGGGGATGAATGGGCCGGGGCGGCAGGTGCCCCAGGGTGAATACCTCTTCGGCGATGTTGGTAGCGGAATCGCCGATCCGCTCCAACTCGGTAATAATATGGTCAACGGCCATGAGTTGGCGCAAATCCCCGGCCACCGGCTGGAACAAGGCAATCAGGCGCACACATTCCCGGTCAATGGCCTCCTCCAGGCTATTGAGGGCGAGGTCCCCGGTGATCACCCGGCGAGCCAGGTCCGCGTCCCGGGTCAAGACGGCCTTGACGCTTTGCTCCATGGCGGCGGCCGCCAGGCTTGCCAACTCCATCAGGTTGTCCTGCACCGCGGATAAGTCCCGGAAAAATTTGGCCTTAACCTGGGACCTTTGTTCCAGTTCCGTTGCCATTATCTCACCTCACAAACTCTTCAGAGCCCCCAGGGCTCTCTACAACCCCCAAACCTCCGGGGAGCCGTTGCCATCACTCCGCTTTATCTCAGGCCTTTGACTGCTTAAGGCCGCAGGGATTACTTCACCGTAATGATATCATCCTTGAAATTTCTTGGAAATTCCAGAAATCTCTTTATATTCTACACTATTGTGGTAATAAATGTCTCCAAAAAATCTTTGGGGGAGGAGCTTTAGACCAGGGGAGGTAGGGGATAATAGCTTGGCGCCCGATGCTGGCCCACGCCTACCTGGCCCTGGCCGCCCTCGACCGGGTCAGTGAAGCCAAGACGGCCATGCAGGAGCGTATTGCCCTTAACCCCCAGAGCCAGACGCCGGACTTCGCCAAGCGTTACAAGGGGGTCCTGTCCCAGCGGGTGCAGGGGAAGCCGACGGATGGCCAGGGCAGCGGCTCTGCCCTTTATTTTTCTGCCTATCGGACGCGTCTCACCGCGACAATCTCCCGGGGGGCGGGTTTCCCGTTTCCGGCGGGAGGCGCAGCAGTAATCCGGGGTATTTCCTGGTCCACCCCCGTCGTGCCAAACCCGAAACTTATTGAAAAACCTTTAAAATGTTTGTTATGATACAGGTCTCAGCGTCGGCGCGGGGCGAGTTTTCCTGGAGTGCAGCCGGCCAATCTGCAATTTACCCCTCTCCACGGGTAGAGGCGGGAGCCCCTGGGGAATTAATGATAGAAAGAGAACCCCCTCATTTTAGAGGTCTGCTATGTCTGACCGTGAATCCCAAGATCAGCTTGCCCCGGGGGAAGCCGCCCATCTTTTAGAACTGACTGAAATTGCCGTCCAGGCTGAAGACCTCGCGGGGCTGGCCCAGAGGGCGCTTCCCCTGTTGGTGCGGATGGTGGGAGCGACTGCCGCCATCTTTTGCCTTGAAGAACCCAACCCCCCCTTTCACTCCCTCTTCCAAGCGGGGATTCAAGCCGACACCCTGGCCCTGATAAAGACAATATGCACTGAGCAATTCCAGCAAAATCCGACCCGGGACGAGGCCCTGCCGATAATTGTCCCTTTATCCCCCCAGGAAGCTGCCTGTCTGGTCCTGTTTACGCTGAGACGCAACGCCAAAAAGCTGGGGTTTTTCGGCCTGATGCTGCCAGGGCCGGAAAAGCTGCCCCGGCAGATTCTCATGGAAAAGATCACCGGCCTGCTGGCCTATGCCGCAGCCCAATTTCTTGACCGGTTGGCGTATGACAAGAAGATCGCTCACCTCAAGACTTATCTCGCCGTGAGCTCCAAGATCGCTCAGACGTTGAACCTCCGTGAGGTTATCGAGGCCGTTTTGTACTCCAGCATGGCCGCCGTGGCCGCCGAAGCAGCCTCGGTGCTGCTCCTGGATGCGGAGAAAAAGAATTTTCGCTTTTACGGGGTGGAAGGACCTGCCAAGCCAGTCCTGTTGGATGTCACCTTTCCCGTTGATCAGGGGCTGGCGGGTTATGTCTATCAAACGCAACAATCCGCCATCTTCAACGATGTGCAGCAAAACCGCCGGTTTTACGGCAAGTTCGATACGGTCTCGGGTTTTCAGACGAAAAACCTGGTGGCCATTCCCCTGGTGGCCGGGGCTGAAAAGGTCGGCGTCCTGGAGGTCCTGAACAAGGCTGACGATGAGGCGTTTTACGAAGACGACCGCCTGCTCCTCGAATCGATTGCCGAAGAAATCGCCTTCGCCTTCCGCAACGCCAACACCTGTGAGGAAAAAGAGACCCTGGCCTCGGAAGTCCAGCGGATGCTCGAATTTCAGACCAAGTTGATCCAGACCTCCAATGACGGCATCATCGCCAACGATCGGTCCGGCAACATTATCATTTTTAATGAAGGGGCCGAAAGGATCCTGGGCTATCGCCGAGAGGAAGTAATCGGCAAGGTCACGGTGGCTCAACTCTATCCCCCCGGCGTCGCCCAAGAAATCAGGGCGGAAATAACCGGTGCGGAGTATGGCGGCCCTGGCTGCTTGATCCATTATGAGACCGTGGCGCTGAGCAAAACCGGAGAGCACCTTCCCGTCGAACTTTCTGCCAGTCTTATTCATGGAGACGATCAAGAGGTGACCACGGTGGGGTTTTTCCGGGACCTGCGGGAGCGCCGCCAACTGCAGGAAAAACTCCTGCAGTCGGAACGCCTGGCAGCCCTGGGTCAGATGGCGGCTCATATCAGCCACGAGGTCAAAAACCCCTTGATGGTTATCGGTGGGATGGCCGGTCAGGTCCTGAAGGCGTCCCAAGAGGGGCCGCCCAAGAGCGTCGAAAAACTCCGGATCATCGTCGCGGAAATCCGGCGTCTGGAGGAATTTTTGGCCGAGGTGGGGAGTTTCGCCAAGTTATCGGAGCCCAGAAAGTGTTCCATCGATCTCAATTCCCTGATCCGGGAAATGAGCCTCAAATTGGAGGCAAGTCTCCCGGACAACCGCATCAGGTTAGCATTGCATCTGGACTCCAACCTCCCTCAGATCCAATTCGATCCCCTCCTGTTGCGCCAGGTGCTTTTGAATATCGCCAAGAACGGCATCGAAGCTATGCCGGCCGGAGGGACGTTGACCTTTGCCAGCGGACGGGAAAATGACCGGGTGTTGGTGCGGATCAGCGATAGCGGCGAGGGAATTCCCCCCGATATCATGGATAAGATTTTCCAGCCCTTCTATTCCACCAAGCCCAAAGGCAGCGGCCTGGGGCTGGCCATTTCCCAAACCATCGTCAAGGCCCACCAGGGGGAGATGAAAGTAGAAAGCGAACTTCACCGAGGCACCGACGTGACGGTCTTCCTGCAAGCGGAATCATAGGGGGAATTTCCCCGGATGGTCCGGTTGAACCCGGGCAAATTTCGCATCACCTGCCCCGGCGAGTTGGCCCTCCGGTCAATCCGAAATCTTGCGGCAGCCGCAGCGAAACAGACAGCACAGGATTTTGCCGGCGGGTTGGTAATTAAGCTTGACAGGGGCCAAATCAATGGTAATATATAAAATAGTTTAGCATGTCAGACTGAAGGCAGGGCCAAAAGTCCTGGACAACTATCGGACGGGGATGCTAATTCCCTGGCCGGTTTTTTTTGCCTGACTGCTGGCTCCCTGCTTTTTGAGCGGGATATTCGCTGCACCATTTGTAGGAGGTTTTTCAGCAATGAAGGAAACTGGCAGAGTAAAATGGTTTAATGACTCCAAGGGCTTTGGCTTCATCACCCGGGAGAGCGGTCCGGATGTATTTGTGCATCACAGCGCCATCCAGGGCGATGGTTTCCGCTCCCTGGCGGAAGACCAGGAAGTAGAGTTTGAGGTGGTCCAGGGGCCCAAAGGGGCTCAGGCCCAAAACGTGGTAAAACTCTAGGTCGCAAAGCCTGAGGGACAGAACTCCGGCGGTCTCCGGACCACCGGAGTTCTGGCATTTTTAGCTCCAGGGAGGGGAAATTTGGCCCGAAACCGATACGGCTGGCAAAAGCGCGCCAAAGAAATAGCCCGAAAACAGAAGAACGACGACAAGATGAAACGTCGCCAGGGCAAAATCATCGCACTGTCCGAAGAGGAAATGCCGGGGACGTCTGAGGAAGGATCTGAGGAAGGGATGGAAGGCCTGGGCGAAACCGATTCGGTCGAAACCGAACTCCCGGCCGGTTCACCCCAGCCTGATTGAATGGAAAAGCGGCCACCAGGTCGCTTTTTTCTTGTCTGACCGGCGACGCCAATTAAATTCGCCGGTGTCTCACCCGGTTCCTGCCTGCCCCTCGACCACCACCGTCAGCCGAAATCCGCAGCTTATCGAAAAGCGCCCAGCCCGCCAGGTCCTCAGCCTTCCGGCTCAATGCCGAAACAATCCAGGTAGGATTGGAAGCGGCCTCTCTCCACCTCGGGGTCGATCCCGAAGGTTTCCAGGGAATAGCGGTGCACCCCGCCTTTGTCCTTGGGATGCTCCGCCAGGAACCGCTGCATGGCCGTTTCCGCCGCCCCTGTCAGCTCCAGGTCGAAGTGTTTATAAATGCGCTGCACCATGCCCATGGGGTCCCGCACCAGGTCCAGGTACTGAATGTCAAGCAGCTGCTGCCGCAAGTTCCCCGCCTGGCGGTACTTTACTGCCAGCCCGGCGCCTTCTTCCCAGCGTTCCGACACCTGTCGGGCCATCGCCACCTTGTCGACCCGGTCGCTAAAGGCACTCCGCAATACCTCGGTGAAGCTGGCGCACGAACCCAGGACCTTGAGGGGGTCGCGGTGCGTCATCACAATGCAGGCATCGGGATAGACCTGCAGCAGGGCCTCCAGGGCCAGCAGGTGGCCGGGCGCCTTGAGCACCCACCTTTGGCCGGGGCAGCGCCACTGCAAGTGTTGCAGGAATTGCCGGTGAAAGGCGTATTCGGGTCGCTTGTCCTGGCGGTCGTGCCAGACCCGGTAGGAATGCACCGCCGCCATGGTTTCAAAGGAATAACTGCGGAAGTCGAGGCTGGTGATGGCAATGCACTCTTGGGGCAACCTGGCCCCTATCAGGTGCACCTTTTTGAAATCCGGCATCAAGATGTCGGCCAGCTTGAGTTGCCGGGCCGTGGCGGCGATGCGCCGATCGGTTTCATAGGTCGCCGTCTCGGGCGGGGGGGACGGGTGCATCACTTCCCAAACCTGAGGGGCGCGATGGGCCGGGTCCTGGGCCAGCAGGGCGTGCAGAAAGGTCGTGCCGCTCCGGGGCAGTCCGGTGATGAACAGCGGCCGCCGAATGACCTCGGCGGCGATGCCCGGATGGCGCCGGCGGTCTTCCACCAGCCGCAGCCGGTTGCTCAGCAACCGCCCGGTGTCGCTGATGACGCAGATACGGCCGATGAAGCTCAACTCCGCGTCCAGTGCATAGGACCGTAACAGGACCCGTAAACCTTCCCGAAACGAGTCGTCCCCGTAGTCGTCCAGGCCGGTCCGTTCGCAGGCCTGGTTCAGCAGGCGCGTTTCATCCAGGCTCAGCCATTTGTATCCATTCTTCATAAACCGCTGGCCGGCGGCATTGATCAGACGCAAGAGCATTGAACCATTGGGGCGGTCTGGCGGTTTCGTCATGGGCAAAATTGTGGTCGATGATGTTTTGGGGCCTGTGATCAGAGGCCTTACCCCGATGCTAAGTTAGCATTGTAACCATGTCCGGGGGATTCTACAACCTGGGGAGAGAAAAAATCGACAAAATCTCATCCGCCTTGGCGCGACCAAGGCGGCTTGAATGGGGTCATAAAATAAGCGCCGCCAAAAAAGTTGAGACTTCTGCGAAAGTCTCTATCGCTTTCCTTCCTCATCAAAATGGAGCGTAGGCGCCCTCGCCTGCGCCTGGAGAAAGGCGGTTGGCGAACCGCCCCTACAGGGGTTGCTCTCATCAGCGGCAAACTGGTATAAACTAACGGCAGGCAGGGGGAAACTTCATGAAGTGGTGTGATTTATCGTGTGAGCATGCCTCATTTCCCCAGACTGAGGCGATTGACGGCTCCGGGTCCTGCCGTACCTTTGTGGCGCTTTATTGTGCCAGGCTCGATAGACTCGTCCACAAGAACGGTCCGTGCCAATGGGAAGACCAATCCGGCTCCCCCGAGGATCAGGCCACGACTCGGGGCCCGGCCTGAGGCCCCCGGTGGCCGGGGCGGGCCGCATGGGAAGTCGCGGCGCCGCCACCCCCTAAGCCTGGCAAGGCCCGGGCCCTTTCCCCACCGGCCGCACCAGGGTATCATCCGTTAGTATATCCCCGGTTCTTTTGAGGCCGGGACACCGCCGCCAACCAGCCTCACCGGGGAGAGTCAGGCGTGGAGCCATTTACCGAAACCCTTGCAGCGGGCCGCCTCACCCCTGCCGCAGTCCAGCGATTTCGCCGGCGCCTCTACCGCTTTTTCCATGAACAGGGACGGCAAATGCCCTGGCGAACCACCACTGACCCCTATCACATCCTCGTTTCGGAAATCATGCTGCAGCAGACCCAGGTGGAACGCGTGGCCCTCAAGTATGAGCCCTTTATTAACGCCTTCCCCGACGTTTGGTCCCTGGCCCGGGCTCCCTTGCGGGACATCATGGCCGGGTGGCAGGGACTGGGATACAACCGCCGAGCCCTGGCTTTGCAGCGCATCGCCCGGCTGTTGGTGACGGAGTTTGACGGGCGTCTCCCCGCCTCGGTTGACACCCTCCGCACCTTTCCCGGCATCGGCGAGGCCACCGCGGGGGCCCTGGCCGCGTTTGCCTTCAACCAGCCGGCAGTGTTCATCGAGACCAATATCCGCCGGGTTTTCCTCCACTGCTTTTTTCCGGGGGAAAACGGAGTCAGGGACCGGGAGATCCTGCCCCTGGTGGACCAGACCCTGGACCGGAAGCAGCCGCGCCCCTGGTACTATGCCCTCATGGATTACGGGTCCCTGCTCAAGCGCGCCGCTCCCAATCCCAACCGGAGGAGCGCCCACCACCAGCGGCAGGCCCCCTTTGCCGATTCCGACCGCCAGATCCGGGGCTTGGTCCTCAAGGCCCTCCTCAGATCGCCGGCGCTCTCCCTGGAGGAGTTGGTCGAGGCCGTGGGGAAAAGCCCGGCCCGGACCACCGGGCTCATTCACCGGCTGATCGAGGAAGGTTTCCTGGAGCAGGAGGGGGGTCGTCTGCGTATCGCGTCCGGCGCCGGCACGCCAGGGGGCGAGGCCGAAGTCAGTTCCCGATAAGGGGGTAACCCGCCTCAGCGCCCGGCCCCGATGGTGGCTGACTGCCTCAGCCTTCCGGAGAATCCTGACTTTTCGGGACCGTCGGCTCCGAGCCGGGACGCAACGCCTGGGAAATGAACATGCCCACCAGCCAGCCGATGAGCACCGCCATGTAGAAGTGCCCCACCACCGCCTCCACCGCCGCCAGCATGCGGGAAAGGGGCAGCAGCGGCAGAATGTCGCCATAGCCCACGCCCACGACGGTGATCAGGCTGAAATAGATCATTTCATTCGTCAGGAAATGGAATTGGTGCAGGGTTACCGGCGGCGGGACGTTGAAGTAGTTGGGGTTAAAGGCAAATAACATGGTGAAGATGATGGCAAAGACGATGGCGAGGAAGAAGTAGGCCACCACCGCCGCGAAGATGGTATCCAGGGTGATCCGGGGGCTTTTAAAGACATAAATCAGAATGGTGGCGATGCAGCTCAGCAGGAACAACAGGTAAAAGGTGGCGCCCAGAAATACTTCCAGCCGGAAGGATCTCCATTCCGGGAACACGGTGGCCTTATAATAGAGGACCATGCCGATGAGCCAGCAGGCCACCAGTACCCAGCGCAGCCGGGGGAGGCGGTCGCTGGCGGACAGAGACACCAGCAAGGCATTCAGGAGCAAGAGATGAAAGACAATGATGATGTAAGGATGGCCGGCGAGCAACGGTATGATCAATAAAAATAAGAGGATGAAAACGGTGAGCTGCAAAAAGCGCAGAGACCTGAACCAGGTGACGAGATATCTAGGCATGCCGGATGCTCCGAATTAGGGGTGCAATGATGGCTGCGGGAAACCTCATGACTGCCTCGAAAGGGCGAGCTCTGGCCAGCTAATCGGTGCTTGATCTCACCTTTTTGGTGGAGATCTGCGGAACGTGGCGATCTTCCAGGAGTGACGGCTGATTCTATCAAGAATCTCGAGTAACCGCAAAAAAAGGCGGGCGATAAATCTTACCGCCCGCCGTCAAGCCCGGGGCCGCAAAGAGGGAGGGTGCGCCTCCGTGGCGGCGGGGGCTATTTCATTTTAATTTCGAAGCCGTCCACGCCCAGGTTCAGCTGCACCCCCTGCTGGGCCGACCGTAGGTTTGATTCAGGTTGAAGAAGGTCAATAGGAAATAAATTTCGGGGAGGTTAATTTTTTGAGGCGGTCCCCCCGTCCACCCACGTACCCCGGACGGGGAGAACCGGGGGGCATCTTCAACACCGGCGCGGCCCAAGAGCCGGCCCGCCTCAATTCCCGGAGTTTGACCGATGATCGCCACGACGAGGTGATTTGCATAAAAATGAACAAATAGTGGCGCCGAAATTTTTTGGACATATATTATAAGCAAAAATAAGGTCAATTGAGACTAAGGAGATATGCATGCAAACAAAGACCACGTTAGGTCTGGTGAGATTCTGGATAGTGCTGATGGCGGTTCTCTGCCTCGCCAGCGCGGCCACCTCGGGATGGGCGGCCGGGAGCGCCCCGGACTTCACATTGAAAGCCGTCCAGGATGGCAAAGAATACAGTCTGAGCCAGTTTAAGGGCAAAGTGGTGCTCATTAACTTCTTCACCTTCTTCTGCGGGCCGTGCCGGCAGGAGATGCCGCATCTGAGCCAGTTGTCCCAGGAACTCAAGGCGCAGGGTTTTCAAACCTTGGGGATTGGCCTGGCCTCCACTCCCCAGCAGCTGAAGCAAATCGTGACGCAGTTGAACCTGGCTTACCCGATATTGGAAGGAAATGACGCGGTGAGCAAAGCTTATGGCGGCGTCGAACTGGTACCCCTCACCTTCATCATTGACAAGCAGGGCAACGTTGCCCACAAAATCCTGGGAGCCCGGAGTAAAGAGGAATTCGAGAAAATGATCAAACCGCTCCTCTAACCGGGGCGGCCCAGATTGACGCCGGCTCCCGGCTAGGGAAGGCCGGCTGACGGGATTGGGGGGAAGGCCCTGGCGCTTTCCCCCTGGCCCGGGCCGCTCCGGCTTCCCAATGGGCGCCCTGGCGCTGTCTTTCAGCCCGGGGCCAGGAGCGCCATCAATTCCCCGCCCCCCTAAAGGCGCGGATCCATATTACCTACCCCGCCGCAATCGGGCAAGTAGCAGCTCACATTCTTAAATTCGCAGTTTTCCTTGCACTGGGGGCATTGCTCCGGGGGCGTGGGTTGCGTGAGGGTGAAGCCGCACTTGGTGCACTTCCAATAGGTTTTATCTTGGGTCTGGGTCATGCCCTTGGCCTCCTGTCAGGTTGGCCCGCCACGGCGGACGGGGAAGTGGCGTTGCGTTAATGTTGATGCGGCCAGGGGATTCCGGCCGCTTCGGTGACCACGTAGCAAAACCAGTCGCAGTCAAGTTCCTTGTGGGAGATGGGACAGCGCAGTCTGAGCTTACGGTCGCCCACCCCGATTATCTCCCAGTCGCCGCGCCGGGGCCCGGCTTCGATGGTGATCTTCTGCCCCACCCGGACCGGATAAGGGCGCAGGATTAACACGCTATCCCCGTCAGCGGGGTTCGCCCCCCCGGCCGGGGAATCAGTTGGGTCGTTGGCCATCTCGATCACTTTTCTGATCTCCCGGACAGCCGCCTCACGTAGTGCACTTGACCGCCTGTTCAGCCACCGAACCCGGACCGGCCAAAGGCTTGAACATGGCTTTACTCGAGCCGCAACACGGGCACTTCCAGTCGTCCGGCAGGTCTTCGAACCGGGTGCCCTTGGGGATCTTGCCCTTCTTGTCACCGTGGGCCGGGTCATAGATATAGCCACAGTTGGTCATCTGGCACTGCCACATTTCTTCAGGGTTGGTCATCAAAACCTCCGTCGGTAAGGCACGATGCCTACAAGGTATCACCTCGACCGTCATCCCGAAAGCCTGGCGCCGGCCTGGGTTTGACAAAAATGGGATAGGGGCTGAAAGAGCCCCTATCCTCACCTTCCGCAACCCTAGACGGGCCGCGCCCGGTCTCCTTGACCGGTTAATCCATCTCTTGCATTTTCTTGCCGCAACATTCCGGCGGGGCGCTCCCCGCGGGAGCATTCTTGAAGGTATTGCACTGCTGACAGATGATAGCTCTTCTGCTCGGCCTCAGGGGCCGCCGGTTTCGCATCCTTGTGGTTGCAATTACAGTTACAACCCATAAACAATCTCCTTTTCCTTTTGGTTTCGGGGAGTTTCCCCCTTTACAGCAGGCACTCCGGATCATTACCCGAAGGCCCCCGCCCACTGGGCGGCTAACTTTGCTTTTCAAGATAATTCTTATCTATCAGTAATAATTACTCTCAACGAAAAAGCAAGGGCCGCCCCCACATTTTTCCCCAGGAGAAAATTCTCTAAGAAAGTCCGGTTTCCAAATTGGCACGCCTCCGGCCCCACGGGGTCCCCCTGGGACCTGGAGTAGCCGGGAACTCGCGGCCGAGGTCCCCGGAGTCGCCCTCAAGATAGGGAGTGGCAATTGCCAAGATTTTTATTTAATTCCCTATAAAGATATGGTTCAATACCTTGCACCACCTGGAATATCCCCGGATCAAGCCTCTCATAGGGTAAGGGCTCATCACAGGAGGGCAAGAAATGTTAAAGGATTTCAAAGAATTTGCTATGCGGGGCAGTGTGGTGGACATGGCCATAGGCATCGTCATCGGCGCGGCCTTCGGGGCGATTGTCAAGTCATTTGTGGACGACGTCCTGATGCCGCCTATCGGCCTGCTCCTGGGCAATGTTGACTTTTCGAATGTTTTTCTGACGTTAAAAGAAGGCGCCAAAGCCGCCGGCCCCTATGCCTCCCTGGCCGCAGCCAAAGCCGCCGGGGCCGTGACCCTCAACCTCGGGATCTTCATCAACACCATTATCAGCTTCATCATCATCGCCTTTGCCGTGTTTCTGGTGATCAAGGGCATCAACCGCATGAAACGGGAACAAGAGGCGCCGCCGGCCGAACCCACCACCCGGGCGTGCCCTTTCTGCCTGTCCGAGATTCCCCTCAAAGCCAGCCGCTGCCCCCACTGCACCTCGGAGTTGGGTGCGGCGCCGGCCTGAGGCGGTGGGTTTTAGAGATCAGATAAACCGCTGGATCGTGACCGGGAGGAGGTCTCGCGATGTCCTGGGGTAGAGAAATGATTGAGGCCGGCGCCCACCGATTCCAGCACTTCATCTCGGGGGTGCTGGGCGGCGAGCACCCGGAGGCGCTCTTCTGGAGAATCCTGCTCACGGCGCTGACCCTCGGAGTGCTCTTGCTGTTCATCGTGGTCGGCGCCCGGGTGCTCCGGCGCCTGGACGCCACCCTGGAATCCTGGCGAGGCACCCGCATCCGGCCCATCCGGGTGCAGACCTTCGAACTGCTTTCCGCGGACCGCCTCACCGACACGCTGAAATGGCTGGTGCGCAAGTTCCGACTGGTGGTGTGGCTTGTCGGCTTCTACATCTTCATCCCGCTGATCTTGAGCTTCTTCCCCCAGACCCGGGGGCTGGTCACCCGCTATCTGGATTACCTCACCGCGCCCATCTACCGCCTGTTCTGGGGAGTGATCTCCTTCCTCCCCAACGTGGTGTTCATCGCGGTGGTCGTCATGGTGATACGCTATGTCCTGAAGGTGTTACGCATTATTTTCACCGAGATTCAAAAAGGTAAAATTGCCTTCTCCGGGTTTCACCAGGATTGGGCCGAACCCACCTTTAAGCTACTCCGGGTTCTTATCATAGTCCTGGCGATGGTGATGATCTCCCCCTACCTGCCGGGGTTCGGCAGTCCCGCCTTTCAAGGCGTCTCCATTTTCTTCGGCGTGCTCCTGTCCCTGGGGTCCACCGCGGCCATCGCCAATATCGTCGCGGGGGTGGCCTTGACCTACATGCGTCCCTTCAACGTCGGGGACCGGGTAAAAATCGCCGACACCATGGGGGACGTCATAGAAAAGACCCTCCTCATCACCCGGGTCCGCACCATCAAGAATGTGGAAGTGACCATCCCCAACTCCATGGTCCTGGGCAGCCACATGATCAACCTGAGCGCCCTGGCGCAACAGTCCGGCCTTATCCTCTATACCGCCCTGACCATCGGCTATGACGCCCCCTGGAGAAAGGTCCACGAACTCTTGATCGCAGCGGCCCGGGGCACCCGTGACATCCTGGCCGAGCCGCCCCCCTTTGTGCTGCAGATCAGCCTCAACGATTTTTCCATTACCTACGAACTGAACGCCTACACCGCCAACGTCAAGGAACTGCTGCACATCCAATCCGAATTGCATCAGAATATCCAGGACCGCTTTAATGAGGCGGGGGTGGAAATCATGTCCCCCACGTTCTCCGCCATCCGGGACGCCAACCAGACGACGATTCCCGAGGACTACCTGCCCAAGACCGCTCCGGTCAAAGGCTTTCGCATCTTGCCGGTGGATTTTCTGAATCCCGGCACCAACCGGTGAACCGGCCGGCGGGGCGGAAACGGTGAAGAGCGGCAGGTATTCGCCAAGGAGTGACTGCCATGCCAGAGAGTTATTGCGGTCTCTGTGACCATTGCCAGCTGTGCAGCCCGGATTTCCCGGCAGCCGTGGTGAAGCTCAAGACCTCATGGACCGATTGCCGGCTTTCTGGCCGCGGCAGTGTTTGCAGGAAGGCCAGGGGTTTTCCCCGATGGAGTTTCGCCAGGGCCTGGACTGGCTCCTGGGACTGGCCCCATGTCCCGGGTGCAAAGAGGCCGGCGGTCTGAACCGTTGCAAAATCAGGGAGTGTGCCCAGGGCCGGCAGCAAGATCATTGCCATAGCTGTTCGGACTAGGATTCCTGCCGCCACCTGATCTTCGTTTAGCCTCGCCGCGCCGCGGCCTAACCCTATTACTACGGGCCAGGCCGGAAAATAAGGCCTAAGGAGAAAGTTTATGAACGAAGTGCCCCGGGTCACCCCGGAGGAGATCTATCCCAAACTGCGGTCCGGAGAAACGTTCCTGGTCTGTGCTTACGCTGATGAGGCCAAATTTCAGCGGCATCGTCTGGCAGGCGCCATCTCGTTGGCAGCCCTCCAGTCCCTCCAGCCCACCCTTCCTCGGGACCGGGAAATCGTGTTCTATTGCGCCTGACCCCAGGAAGGCAGCGCGGCCGGTCAGGCCGCGGCCTTGATCAAGATGGGCTACGCCAACGCCAAGGCCCTCAAAGGGGGCGTGGCCGCCTGGCAAGAGGCGGGGTTTCCCCTGTTGGGGCAGGGGTAGGAGTGGGAGGCTTGCCGGCCCTAGGGGGGCCGCGCCAACCCCCAGCGGATAACCCCGCCAAATTTTCCGGATGACTTGAGGCGGCAACCCATCGAGGCCGGGATACCTATGATCGTGTCCCACAGATACCTTGCAAAATGTTGGCTGCCATAACTCCCTCTCCCCTGGCGGGAGGGGGTTGGGGGGAGGGGGACAAATTGAAACAATACTCAGGAATCGCACCCCCACCCCAGCCCTCTCCCATCGAGGGGGAGGGAGAAAAAACCTGCAACCTCTTGTAAGATAATCCTGGGACGACACACCATCGGTCCGGCGGCCTGGCGCCGGGGTCTCAAGGTGGCGTCGCCAAGGGGTTGCTTCAGGGGTGGCTGACGTTGTTCGCCCTGATGGAGGCCGACTTGCAGGCCGGCCCCAGGTGCATGGGGATATTTTTTGTAAAGCTGACCGGTATCGGTCTCTTCAAGGCAGCCCCCGGGAGGTTCGGTCCTGGGGAGCCTTACCGGGGCCGTACGGGGTGAGGCGGCGCCATTCCGGGTTCGCAAGGAGACAGAGCATGGGGTATCAGCATCGCGGCATCGTACTTTTGGGGATAGTCTCGGCGGTGATCGGCCTCGTCGCCGGTTTTATCGGAGGCCAGTTGGCGCCACATCCTACCCCAACTCCTGTCCCAGCGGCGATCCTGCAGGCCCAGGCCTTCAAGCTGGTGGATCAGGCCGGGCGTGAACGCGGAGTGTTGGGGATTGACGCCGACGGCGCCACCCGGCTGGCGCTCTTCGGCCCGGATGCGGCCCTGCCCCTGGTGAACCTGGCTGCCTCCCCCAAGGGGGGCGCCATCCTCCAACTAAACGACTCCCGAAGTCTCCAGGCAGTGATTCTCAAAGCCGAACCCGGGGGCTCCCGAAATGTATCCCTCTATTCCGCAGATAAGCTCAGGCTCAAGCTGGAGGTGCAGAAGAACGGCGACCCGGCCGTCAATCTGTATGATAAAGGCAACCGTCTGATATCGTTGGGGCTCACCAGCCAGGGCGACCCGCATCTCACCTTCTACGGAGAGGCCCAGAAGGCCGCCCTGGAGGTGATCAGTAGGAAGAACGGTGATCGCAGTCTCAACCTGATGAGCAATGATGGCACGCCCAGGGTGGTACTGGGGTTGAAGAACGACAAGAAGGCCGCCCTGGGTTTGTTTGACCACCGGGGAAAAACCCGGGTGGGCCTCATGGATGAACCCTCCTTGATCCTGTTGAAGGGGGGGAAGCCGGTAGGGACCCTGCCATAAGACCGGCCGCCGGAACCCCGGGGCCATAACCGGGGAAACGACGCGGTGGCCGGGAGACGGCAGGCCAGGACAGGGAGGGTAAGGTGCATTCTCTCCCAAAATCAGAAGATTCTTTAATGAAAATCAGGGGTTTTACCGATAAGTTATTTGAGTCTGGCAAATTATTATAGGCTCAACCAAATTATTCATCATCCTTATAACCGGTAGGAATTAATCATGGACAGGAGTACAGGGAGAAGAGAGGTGGTGGCGGCCTGCATGGAGAGTCCACTCTACTTTACCCTGCCGCTCCAGAAAAGGCTGGAATTGATGAAGCAGGTCGAACAGCAACCGGTCCTGTCCACTCTGCGCCAGACTTTTTTAGGATGGATTAAGACCGGGACATTGACCTCCTCAGAGTGAATCAGTCCACCGCAGCGGCCAGGTTGCGCCATCGACTAATCTTTCCTTAAGGCCACCGCGCCGTTTCTTGCCCTCTTCCCGAGACGTTCCCTGCTGTCATCGGCAGTCTTCCCTGATCGTGGCGCTCACCTCCCGGAATACCAGGTTGAGACCACTGCTGCAATTCCTCAAATTGTCATTCTGAGGGAGTGAAGCGACCGAAGAATCTCAGCAATTCGAGTAAAAACCAGATCCTTCACTCCCTTCAGGATGACCACATAGCTTGGCGTCGCGATCTCAGTTGCGCCTAAGACGCCCTACCTTCCGGTTAAACTCAAGGTGACGGTCACTGCCGCAACCGCCTTCTGAGGCTGAGGAAATTGGATCCCCATAAAGCCCGCCACCAGGCAGTCTTTCAGGCTTTTAAGCGTCGCTTTTGGGGTGATCTTGGAAGCGCCGATAATTTTCCCGTCAAGACCGATCGTAAAGCTCACCGTAAGTTCCAAAGGCAGCTTCACCCCGGCCTTGGCGGCGTCTTGACAGCACTGGGTCAGCTTCGCCATCTCGCCTTCCAGGGCCTGTTGGACCGCAACCCGGGTCAGCCCTCCCTTGACCTTGACGTCCTTGACCGTGACCGACACCTTAGGCGCCGCAGGCTCCGCTGTACCCGGCCCGCCGGCATGGGGACCGCCTTTAGGCTTCCGGCCGCCGCCCATAAATCCCATATACCCTTCTTTGGCCATCGGGCTGGTTGGCGAGGCCGGCATCATGGCCATTCTCTTGGTCCCCCCGCCACCCACGGCCAGGTCCGAGACCCCCTCCGGCATGGGGAGCGGCTGTTTCACCGTCACCACCTGGCCGTCGGCCCGCTTGACCTGATCCACCGCCACGAAGGAGGTGTAAGGAGTCATGAGGCTGTATTGCAACCCCAGGGCGGTGACCTCTTTCACCATTTCCTGGTTGTTCCTGTCAAACCGGCTGAAATCCACCAGGTTCATGATTCTCTGCCGGGCCCAGAGCAGCCGGAGCGCGGCGTTTTCGGGTCCGGCCTTGGCCTGCTTCAGTTCCAGGCGCTGCTCAAAGGGACCCTTGGCCGTTTTCCCCCGCACCACAATGGCGCCGGTGGGGCTGCCCTGATATTTGCCCAGCAGGGTGAGGGGCCGCATGGCAAAGAGGTCGGGGAGGGCCTTGGGTTCCACCTCGGAGGCCGAAAAGCCCTCATAGGCCACCTTGATATCGGTGAGCACCGGGTTGGCGATATACTGGCTAAACTTGGCGGCCTGTTTGGCGGCCCCGCCGGGGTTGAGGACCACGAAGGGCTCGCCCATCCCTGCCCGGGCCATGCCCTCGATGAGGTGGCGGTTGACCGAGGTGCCGATGCCGAAAGCAAAGAGGTTAGCGGTCCCCAGGTTGTCCCGGATGAGCTGAAAGACCTGGGGCTCCACATCCACGTAGCCGTCGGTGACCACCGAGACAATCCGGGAAACCCCCTCGGTCCGGGGCAGGGCGAACGCCGTGGTCAGGGCCGGCACGATATTGGTGCCGCCGCCGCCCGTCCGGCTCTGGATAAAGGCCAGGGCCTTTTCCTTGTTGGCCTCACTGGCCGGCAGGGAACCGGTGGGGGAAAGTGTTGCCGAACCGCTGGCAAACAACAGCACATTGAGAAAATCCTGGGGCTTCAGGTCCTTGATGACGTTTTGCATCAGGGACTTGGCGGTATCCAGGGGAAAGCCGTGCATGGAGCCGGAGACATCGACGATGAAAATATACTCCCGGGGCACGACGGCTGCGGGTTTGACCCGGGCCGGGGGCTCCATCATCAACATAAAGAAATTTTCTTTCTGGTCGGGGTAGAGCAGGAGGCCGGTTTCGATCTGGCCGCCGGCCAGGGTGTAACGCAGCACAAAGTCCTTGTTGCCGCCGTTCTTCTCGTCCTTGAGGCTGACCTGTGCCGAGGTCTTGCCGTTGTATTTGATCGCCACTTCATGGCTGGAGCTGGTTAAACTGGCGATGGGGACCCCGCTGGCGATTTCGACGTTCAGGCCAAAGGTATAAGGCGGGGCCTGCCCCTCGTGCAGGTAGGGGTTCTGCACCCACTTGTCGTTATCCACCGCGCCCTCGGCCGTCTTGGTGGTGTACCGGGGACCCACCACCGTGGGGTAGACGAACTCATACACCTGGTCTTCCGGGATCAGGAGTTCCATGTACTTGAGTTCCACCTTGATCTCATCGCCGGGCAGAATATTGGCCACGTTCATCTGAAAGACGTTGGGCCGCTGCTGCTCCAAAAGGGAAGTGGTCTTGCCCTCCTTTTTGGCCGTCTCATACGTTTCCCGGGCCTTTTGCCGCTCCATGATCTGGGCGTCCACCACCCGCTCGCCGATGGTCATCCGCATGGCATGGACCGCGGCCCGGGTGGACATGGGGAAAACGTAGATGGCCTCGAGGGTCTTCTTTCCGGCATTGCGATAAACCTGGGTGATCTTGACTTCGGCCACCACGCCGGCGATCTTAACGTCGGCCCGGGTGCTTTTCAGCGGCAAGGCGTCGACTTTCGGGTCGTCGCTCAAGACAACAAAGTAAGGCGACAGGGTCTTGTCCGCCGCGCCGGATTTGCCGTACCCTTCGGATTTTTCGCCGGGGAGAAAGGCCGTGGTTAACAGACCAGTTAGCAATAACGCCAGCATAACACCAAAGGTACGGGGCGACTTCAACATGGAATGATTCCTCCGACGGCAAGGTCTGATGGGGTTCTCCCGGTAGCTGCGGCCGGGGCAGGCTGCTGTTGTTAGGATTAGACACCGCCCTCCGGGCATCCGTTAGGGTGCGGGGGGAAGAAAATAGTCTGGGATAACCGCGGCTTGACCCAGGCAAGGGGGAGCCGGGAGGGTGGCGGCCCCGGCTACAGCAGACCCCTCAAGGCCCCTGGGGTTTGGGTTTATAAATCGATTTGAACAGGGCCGGGTCAAGCCGGCGAATCACCGGAGGCGGCCCCATCACCCGCTTCCAGGGGCCGGTGGGGGTGTCCCCGCTTCTCCATCCGGCGGCCACCCAATAGTAGTAGCGCCCGCCATAGCGAAACAGGTCAGCCTTGAGGTTAGGGGCGTATTCCACGCCCGGGCTCCCCGGCCCCGGGGTCCAGTTTGGGGTAACTCCCGGAGGGACCGTGGGCGGCAGCGGCACCAGGGCTCGAGCCGGCAAGGGCATCAAGGCCGTCACCAGCAGCATGGCCAGCAGCATCTGGAGGATCCGGGTCATGGCATCACCTGGTTTTCCCCGGGCAAGGGAAATGGTGCATCGAGCCATCGGGGATTTAACGACGTGGCTTTTTCGTAATCGGCGCGGGCCTTGTCATAGGCACCGGTTTTCTTATATAAAATTGCTCGACGGTAATAAGCATTAGCATAATCAGGCTTGATATCAATTGCTTTATCATAGTCCATAAGGGCTTTATCATAGTCTTCTTTTAAAGAATATGCATATCCCCGATTATAATACGGACTGCTAAGTTTAGGTTTTAACGCAATTGCTTTGGTATAATCATTTATTGCGGCTTCATAATTTTTTTGTCTAAAGTATACATTTCCACGACTAATATAAGAATATACATATTTATTATTTATTTCTATTGCCTTATCAAAATTAATTATTGCCTGATCATTTTTATTTTTAGCATAATATATCCTACCACGATTATAATATGGATAAAATTGCTTTGGATCTAATTCTATTACGTTATCAAGATCTCTTAATGATTTCTCATAATCTTTATTATGAAAATATAATTTCGCCCGATTATTATAGGCATCGGCGTAATCATGCCGCATGCCTATGGCCTTACTAAAATCCTTCAGAGCAAGTTCATACTCCTTCCTGGCATAATATGCATTGCCCCGTTTATTATAAGCCTCCGCGTAATTGGGGTCTAGGGCAATGGCCTTGCTATAGAACAAAATCTTTTCCCGAGGGTCCTTAGTTTCATTACCTTTTTTCAGATAACCCCGGGCCGTCATTCGGGAAGCCGGCTTCCCGGAGGTTTCGGTGAGCCTGCCGGTCGCCTCTTTCGGTGGGGAGGCCGGAGAAAACTTCCAGAAATATATTCCTGCTGCGGCCAGCACCACGATAAAGCCGATAAGGGTGAGCACGGGGGCCCAATCATATTTGCCGGTGAGGCGCCGTTCCGCCACCCCGGCCATAAGTTGCGGTATGGCATCCTGCCCGGGGGCTCCGGCCGCTGCCTGGCCGGCTGGGTCCTCCACCCGGACCGCGTCAGGCTCAGGGTGAAATCCCACCCGGTTGGCGTAGAAGGCAGTGAGGGCGCACCAGCTCACGGGGATGGTGACCAGCAGCCCCACGCCCAGGGCCAGGACTCCCAGGAGATTGATGAGGATGATCAACAGGAAAAGTCCAAAGAGCTCGAACCAGTGCGGCTGCACCATGCGCCGGCTCAACTGCATGGCCTCCCAGAAGCCCACTTTCCGGTCCAGGACGAACCAGGGAGCCAGGAAAAAGCCCACCGTCAAATAAACCCCCGGGACCACCAGCAAGAGCAGGCCCAGGACAATAAAAATCTGGCTCACCACTGCCAACAGGATGAGCGTCAAGAGAAATTTAAAGCCCTGGAAGAAATCGCCAAAGTGGGGGCCTTCACCCTGTATCAGCCTGGCGCTCGCCGCCACGAAGCCGAACATTAAGGGATATTGAATAAAAAGTACCAGCCAGCCGACTTTCGGCAGACAGCCCAAACCCGCTTGGATAACCAGGACTAAAGCCGTGAACCCGATGAATCCCCCGGGATATTGTCTAAAGAGATGCCAGCCGGTCTTAAGGTATGATTCACGCGGCGGTTGGTCGCCTCCGGGGGCAGCGGGGGGCAGTGAATTGGCGGGGGCCGGGCCGGAGGCCTCAACCTCCTGGCCACAATTGCCGCAAAACCGACTGCCTGCTTCCAGTTCTTCACCACAGCGAGAACATGCCGCCATGACCCACTCCTCGGGTAACGCTCAGGGTGCAACACGGGACGGTTACTATCAGAAACTATGCGGCTGTCTGATGCCCTTCAGCCCATTCGCCGGTCGTCAGCCTTCTCCCAGGCAATATCACCCAGGATAAAGCCGTCTTATCGCCCGCCATCATAAGCCAAAAATCCGGAGAATTTCAACCCCGAGGAAAAATAATCCCCGGATATTCCGGACAGGCAACCTCACAGCGGGGGGTGATGGCCCGAGGCAACCTGCTAACCCTGCCCGCAGGGACTGAAATCCGGCATCGGTATAACCCTGCTAAAAGTAAAATTTTGCCTGGAGTGAGGCTGGCGTTTGGGCAGTCGGAACGGTCTTTCCTTTAAAGTGGCACTCGGCTCGGGACCGATTCCTGATCATTCCCCCCTGAGGTTGAGGGTCTATAATTCAGGCGAGGAAAAAATTCTGCCCGGGGCCCGATAATGATAAGGTGGAATAATCGGTTGTTTTTTGATATGTCCGGTATTGTTCCTCTTTAAGGGTAAATCCGGCGGGAGCCGATTAATGCTGCGGGCAGCGCTAACCGACAAATTCCCTTGAGCCTATGAAGAATCTCCGTCGAAAGACTTCGTGGTTGCACCTGGTCGTCTTGCTGGTCCTGGTGGGCGCAGCCGTGCAGACCATGACCTGGGCCGGGTGGCTGGAACGGCCGGAAAGTATTTACACCGACCTCTGGCATCGATTGGCCGGCTGCCGATATAAGCCGACGCAGGTGGCCATCGTGACCCTGGATCAGACGACCCTGGATGAATACCCAGATGACCCGCTGGTCTGCTGGACGCCTTACTTTGCCCGGGTCATGGGAGTCCTGCGGGGGGTCGGGGCCAGAGTCATAGGGTTGGATTATCTCTATTATGTGAGTATCGAGGAATGGCTGAAAAAGCTGCATTTGCCGCCAGGCCATCAGAGTCTGAACTATGATGCCGCGTTCAAGGCCGAGTTGGCTTCCGGCCAGGTGGTCATGGCGGCCAACCTGGAGATCGACCGGGAGCGTAAAGTCAAGGTCAACCTGCCCATCCCGAGCTACTTCGCCTCCCTGCCCCAGCGAACTCTTGACGTGGGACTGGTGGATTTTTTCACCGACCCCGACGGGGTAATCCGCCGCTATGCGCCCGCCATGTCCGATGATTACGGCCAGGTCATGCTCACCATGGGCAAACTTCTGGCCACCCGGGCCTCCGGGCAGGACCCGGCCGGGGAGATCGAGCGC
This sequence comes from uncultured delta proteobacterium, assembly GCA_963841475.1. Lineage (GTDB taxonomy): Bacteria > Desulfobacterota > Desulfobaccia > Desulfobaccales > 0-14-0-80-60-11 > 0-14-0-80-60-11. Next base: position 49,932 of record CAWJCT010000004.1, on the reverse strand, counting down.
CTGAAACCTGATCCGGCTCTCAAAGACTGGTCGGCCGATGACCCCAGTGCCGTCAACCTGGCGGCCTTTCCCCTGATCGGTTATGTGGGGCCCCCGGGCACCTTTGAGCGCCTGGCCTTTCGCCGGTTTCTCCGGCCCAGGGCCGAAACCGACCCGGAGATTCGCAACCTCAAGGGAAAGGTCGTCATCATCGCCTATGAACCGCAGTCGCTCCAGGACATCCACTCCACTCCCTATTCCCTGAGCCTGTGGAAGTGGCAGGGGCGCGACATGAGCGGGGTGGAAGTGCATGCCAACATTGTGGAAACCCTGCTCACGGGGAAATTTCCCCGCCCGGTTCCCGGCTATCTCCGGGCCCTTTACCTCATAGCGGCCCTCGGGGTAGCCGGTCTGTTATCTTACCGCCTGTCTTCCTGGCGGGGCCTGGCGGCAACCGGGCTCATCGGGGTTCTGAGCGCCGTCTTCGCCTACAGCCTCTTCTGCCATTACTGGCTCCTCCCCGCGGCCAACGTGCAGTTGGCGGTCATGTTGAGTTACATGGGCATCCTGGGTCTCAGGCTCACCGGGGAGGAACGTGAACGGGCCCGCATCCGGAATATTTTTGGCCGCTACGTGGCCGACGAGGTGGTGGAGAAGCTCCTGGCTACCGGCATGCTCCCGGACCTGGGGGGCGACAGCCTCCAAGTCACGGTTCTCTTCAGCGATATTCGCAACTTCACCACCATCTCAGAACGCCTGGGGCCCCGGGCGGTGGTGGAAATGCTCAACACGTATCTGGCCCAGGCCTGTGAGCCCATCCTGGCTCAGGGCGGCACCGTGGACAAATTTATCGGGGATGCGGTGATGGCGGTGTTTGGGTCACCGGTGCTTTATCCGGACCATGCCCGGCGGGCCCTGAGCGCCGCCCTGGGACTGGCGGAAAAAGCCCGGGAGTTCCGCACCTGGATGCAACAACGCTTCGGCGATCAGGACCTCCCCGATTTTGCCGTCGGCATCGGCATTCACACCGGTGAAGCTATTATCGGCAACATCGGCTCACCCAAGCGCCTGGAATTCACCGCCATCGGCGATACGGTGAATACCGCTTCGCGCTTGGAGGGCTTGACCAAAGAACTGGGCTGGGCTATCGTCGCCAGCCGCAGTACCATTGAGGCGGCTCCGGGAGTGGTGACCGGCCGGCAAGACACCCGGGCGGTCAAAGGCCGTCAGGAACGGATCGAGGTCTTTGAGGTGCTCGGTCTGAAAGAAGAAATAACCTGACCCGGCGATACAAGATCGGAAGCCCTCTGGAGGCCCGGCGCCGTCCTCAACCGTCCCGGCGGTGGGCGATAAGTTCCGGTTAAGGCAAATCTGAAAAGTGGAGGCAATTATGCAGAGGCTTATGAAGCGGTGCGCCAGAGGCGCACTCGGCCTGGGGACGGCAGCTCTTCTGCTGTCCGGAATGCCGGCTCACGCCAGGGCGGTATCCGGCACGGCCGACGCCCAGTTCCGGGAAAGTCAACCGTGCCTTTTGGCCCAGAGTACGACCCAGCCAACGGCGGCCGAGCAGTTGGAAAAATCCCGCCAGGAAGAAGAACAGAAAAAACTGGAAATGGAAAAACAACAGCAGCAGCAACAATCACAACCGAGGAAGATGAAGACCCGGGGAGCGATCCCGGAGGTGGCCCCGAAGGCGCCAGCCGGCAGGGGACGTTTTGGCGCCGGGGTTGTCCGGGATAAGGAAACCAAAGAGGTGGATTAGGACCAAGCCCCCCGGGGTGGTCCAATCTTTGCCACAAATTATTATCTCCTAGTTTTCTGGCTTATAATTCCCTCTCCCCTCAAGGAGAGAGGAAATTTATGTATTATTTAAATAAGTTAGTCAAACCATTCCTGGCGGGGACGCCTGGTGCGGCCTCTGCGAATTCCTTTACCTGTCATTCTGAAGGAGCGGCGCGGCCGAAGGATCTCATAACTCCAAGAAATTCGAGATCCTCGCTTCGGTCAGACCGAGAAAAAGGTTCTGCGCGGAGTTCTCTTAGCGGTCTGGTCGGCGGGGATTGGAAGGGTCCGGTTCTCCCCGCCCGGGGGGGCCGAACCCGCTCAACCACAGCCAGGTTGGCCGGAAATTGCCCCGGGGGTGGCCGTCAACGCCCGGCCCCCAGGGAGATGGTGACGCCGTCGGTCCACCCCGCCCGCCACATGCTCCAAACCTGCATCTGGGAACTCGTCTCGGGGCGGCGGTAGCAGGATGAGGTGCACTCCACGTACCACTCGGGGGCGCCTCGCCGGGTGCACCGGAGGTTGATCGTCCGGTCGCCGTTCGAAACGACCTTGATCGAAATATTCGCGGGCACCGCAAAGCCGTATTCCTGAAAAACCGCCTCGGGGGAGGTGAGGAGCCGCTCTTTGAAGGCCGCATCCCCCCAGGCCCTGGCCATTAGCTTGCCCCAGGCCGTTTGAAACGCTTGCCGGTCCATATGATGCTTCTCCCGTGGGCTCTTAAGAGAGATCGGCCACCCTGCCCCCAGACGCCCTGTGGTCCGGGAGGTCTGCCGCGCCGCGGCCAGAAACCGGCGCACTCCCGCGCTGCCGGGTAGCGGAAGTTTATCTCCTCGCCGGACCAACTCGGTTACGGTTCAGGCGATCTCGTCAAAGGGGTTTTCGGCATGGAGCTGCCGAGACATGAATTTCCCGTCGCCGTTCCCGGGGTTTTTCGCAGGGGGGTCCGAACCGGCAACTTGGTTCGCTGAGGGATAGTTACTGAATTAACACATAATTTACCGCAGCACCCGGTGGGTCCATGGCCAAAAGCCCACGGCTCACCGGGGGTCCGTTGACTGTGGGCCAGGACCGGTTACCGAACCGAGGGACCAAGCGGGTAGTCAGGGAGAGGTGATTTCGAAACTCCCGGGCTTGGAGGGGCCGGCCTCCAGAAACTGCGCCGGCCCTCTCATACCGGGGTGATGGCAAACTTCTCTGCACCAGGGAACCCCAAGGGGCGCCTTACGGCGTCCCAGGGTGGTTGCACCAGGGCCCCGGCAATCTATCCTGACCTTTCGGGAGGACGGTATTATTGACAGGCGTGGGAATCAATGCCTTAACCGGATATGGCCTCAGTCCCGGGTGAGATAGTCGCCGAGACGTTTCCGGTTGTGTTCGTCTTCGTGGCAGTAGACGCAGAGATTCTCCCAGTTGGAGCCGTCCGCGGGGTTATTCCTGGGGTTCCCGTCCTTGTGGTGCACCGTTAACAGCTGCCGGTTGCGGTGGGTGAATTCCCGCTGGCACTTGGCGCAAATCAATCCATGGATTCGCAGTGAGCGTTCCCGGTAGTTACTGTCTGGGCTTACCAACCTGCACCATCCTCAATAAATTAGTACCCGGCGTTGGTCCACCGCCCCCAAGGGGCGAATCTCCGGCTTACGGCCCAACGCGTACCTCTCCCTCACGGGACCCTTCGGGGGGACAACCGAACAATCAGGTCCTGGTTTCCACCTCATCCAGGCTGGGGCATCCTTGCGATTTTAAGAAGCAATCATTTGCGGGTTGACTTAAGCAGACGCCTTACGCCTCCCACCCTGGGCTCCCAAGCCTCTTTCCTTGGCCAATTTGCTGCGCTGTTCGGAATACTCTTTGCAGACCAGCGGAAATTTTTTCGGGTCCAGGCCAAACCTCTGGAAATATTCCTTCGGCATCAAGTTGTGAGCTTTGCGCAGATGAGTCTTCAAGGTCTTCATTTTTTTGCCGCATTCCAGGCAGACCACGTATTTGGCTTTGACAATATCTTTCAAGGGCACTGACGGTTTTTTCACCATTCCCGCCTCACCGCTCTTTTCCGTGCCCAGCTCATCCAGAACCGCCCCGCCTTCCAACGAAGACAAAACGTTGTAAACCTCTTTAATTTCATCAACCAATTCATCGGGGCTGAGTTCGCTCATCGAGGCGTGGGACATTACAATTTGTGCGGTTAGCTTTAACACTTCACTAGCCATGTGGATCCTCCCTGTCTTTTTTGGTTATGGGGGTTTATTTCAATAGGTGGATTAATATTTAATAATCATATTGTTTTTTGTCAAGAGATATTATCTTAAAATGTCAATTCTTACATCTTTTTACGCTAGGCTAACGTGCCATTGCTTCGGCTCGGGGAAATAATCCTCTGGCCAGGATTGTTGCCGGAGTTATGAACAGCAAGTCAACCAAGAAATTTTGCAATCATAACAGTCCCAGAGTTGTCAAACGATTTAAGCAGGTTTTCGGATTATGCCGGAGGGTGGGTGCGAGGTTTAGCCTGCAGAGTTAATCTGTTGTGGCGCCGTCGGCCCGGTACTCCAGTCACCAGAGATCCATTGGTTTCCCGGGGGTGAATTATTGTTCTGCCAGGAATTTCCCGGTCATAGTGGGAGCAGTCAAAGGAGAAAGGCCTACGGCCCTCTCCTCCCGCCCCTGGGGCTAAATTCTCAAAATGCGGCTTCCGGCGCCTCTAATTCGAGTAGGTCCGTCGATCTTTAAACATCCCGTACTGGGTAGCAAAGCCGAGGCCTCCCAGCACCAGCATGGCCACGACGGCCAGGAAGTTGGCCCGCCCGCCGCCAAAAGCCAGCCCCGGGAGGAGAAAGCCCAGGCCGTAGACCACCTGGACGGCGCCGTTGAACGCGGTAGCCAGCATCACGAAAAGGTCCCTGGCGCCATAGAACAGAAACCCCACGAGCGCCGCGCCCAGGACCCCCATCAAGATCACGACCCCCGGGGAGACATCCAGAGCCAGGCCCAGGGCGCCAAGGATCATAAAGCCCAACGCCGCCCCGATCGCGATGACCCCGACGCTCCATAGCGGATAGGCCAGCAACCCCAGGACCACCGCGGCGCCGATGCCGATCAGGAGGGCCAGCCAGGGTTGGCTGGCCGGGGTGAAGGACTGGCTGAGCAGGTAGCCAGAGATCAGACCGCCCACGATCAAGAAAAAGCGGAACAGGGGATAGCCATAAAAACAACTGGCCAGACCGACAAGGATGGCCGCCACTCCTATCCAGGTATCCATGAGGAAGGTTCCTTTCCCGGTTCTTTTAGGTGAAGCTCAAGCGGGGCTTAACGCTATTCTCCCCCGCCTCAAGATCGGCGGTATCGCTGGTTGAGCCCCGCTTGATGGGGCTCACCTAAGACCACTTCTGCCCCAGCGCCTCCAGGCCGGACTTCTCCAGGTCTGCCGGGGTCATGGCCACCCGGAAGCGAACCTCAGCGTTGAAGGCGAGAAACCAGGGTTCGGCCAAGGCCGGGATCTGGGAAGGGTCGGCCAGGTCAACGATCAGGATGGCGCCTCGCCGGCCGTCCTGCTCGGTGAAATAAACGGCCTCAGGCTTGATGTCCTCCAGGATCCGGCGGACCTTCTGGCCAACCGTGCCATCTTTGACGGCCTGGTTGAATTTCTCAGGTGGAAAATCGACATTTAAAAGCATGCGCATGACTACTCCTCCCAGATCATGGTTTTTTGCTGCACGATATTATTTCAGGATAATTATGGAACCGAACCCTGGCAAGGTGAAGCGGTGAGATTGGCTCAGGGCAACAGAAATAATGGGTTGAATATCCCTGCGGATCGGGGGCGACGACCCAAACTCCCCCAAAGTCCCCGGCCTTCGGACCGGATTCTCTCCAGCGGCAGATAAACTTGAATTACCTGCCATCTCTGTGGTATTTAGATTCCAAACTCTGGCTGCCCATCTGTTCCGTCCGGGCCGGGGGGAGGGGAACGCTGTTTTTCTAGCGTTTACCAAAAGTTCTTCCCTCTGACCCTCTGTCTTCCCCGCGAGGGGAGAGGTTGAGGGGGGATAAGGAAGAATTTTGAGGCTCCTGCAAAACCCTCATTGGCTACAATTGTCATGCTGAGCGGAACGAAGAATCTCGTATTTTCATAAGGTTGAGATCCGTCACTTCGTTCCGGGTGACATAAAAACAGTTTTGCCGGAGGCTCTTCTGGCAAGGATTGCTGGCCCGGTCTCTTGAAGGAGTTCACTGTGGACTTATCCTTTTACCCGGAAGAGGTCTTGGGCCGGGCCCGCGCCATCCGGCTGCTGATCCTGGATGTGGATGGCGTCCTCACCGACGGCAGGCTCTATTTCGATGCCAAGGGGGAAACCCTCAAGGTCTTTCACGTCCGGGACGGCCACGGCATCAAGATGGCCCAGCGGGGCGGCATCGAGGTGGCCATGGCGTCGGGACGCCGTTCCGACGCCGCCTTTCACCGGGCCCGGGAACTGGGGATCACCCGCTTCTTTGAAGGCGTCCGGGACAAAGTGGCCATCATGGAGGAACTCCTGGCAGCCCTGAACCTCACCCCAACCCAGGTGGCGGCGGTGGGCGACGAATTGGTGGACCTGCCCCTGTTCCACCGGGTGGGCCTGGGGGTGGCGGTGGCGGATGCGGTCCCGGAGGTCAGGGCTGCGGCCCACTGGGTCACCACCCTGGCGGGAGGTACCGGCGCGGTCCGGGAAGTCTGCGACCTGCTCCTCAAGGCCCAGGGCCGGTGGGAGGAACTCGTCCGCCCGTGGCGGGAGTCGGACACCGGTTAGGCGCACGTCCCCTGGCGCCCCCCCTTCCCCCCGGGTTTGCCGGAACAACACGGCTCAGCCCCGCGGTAAAACATCGTATCGCCCCTTCCTAGTAAATCAAGCCTGAGGGTCTCTGAGGCCCCGCCGCCAAATTCCTTCCCCCGGCGAGAAAATAGCGCGATTGCCCAAAGTTTTTTCCCCCTATGGCCTAGGCTCCAAAAACCAAAATCCCCCCAACCCCCCTTTGTCAAAGGGGGGACTTGACGGAATTCCTGTGGAAGTCCCCCTTTGGAAAAGGAGGATTTAGGGGGATTTAAAAATCATCAATGGGAAGGAATTTATGGCAGCTGCTCTTGATTGGGGCAAAAAATCCTGGGGCCGGGTCATGTCTCCCTCCCCCGTAACGCCAAGACCTTTGGGTGAAGGACTGCCGCGGCCAGGCTGCCGCTCATAACTGAGACCGGATTTCCCGCCCTCACCACAAGGTTGATGGTATTTCTCTGGTGAACCGATACGAATTACTAAGCACCATGTGCTTGGGCCGGCTGGGTCCTCCACCACCCAACGCCGGGGATCCTGCCCCTCGATCTGTCCCGGCGCCATAATCGGCAGCACCCGGGAGAAGTCACGTCATGGCCGAAAAAAAATCCGCGGCAACGCCGGGTGAAGCTTTGCAGCGCCGCGTGGAAAGATTTTTGGCGGGAAAAGGCCCGGAGCCGGCGAAGATGTCCCTGGAGGAGGCCCGCAGTCTGGTGCACGATTTCCACGTTCGTCATCTGGAACTGGAGGCCCAGGAAGCCGCCTGGCGCCGGAGACTGGAGCAGTTGGAGGCCTCCCACCGCAACCTGGCTGCATGGTATGATTTTACCCCGGTGGGCTGCTTCACCCTCGACCGGGGAGGCCTGATCGTTGACGTCAATCTGACCGGGACTGCAGCCTTGGGGGTAGCGAAGGAATTCTTGTTAAACCGCCCTTTTCCCGGATTCGTGGAGCCGGAGCTTCAGGGCACGTTCCGGGCCCACCTCCAGCAGGTGTTCTCGGGTGGCGGCAAGCATCAGTGCCGACTGCAACTCCTCCCCCAGGGGGGCGCCCCTTTCCTGGCCTCTCTGCAAAGCCTGGCCGTCCGGGACCACCGGGGGCATTATTCCCTCTGCCGCACCGCGGTCAGCGACATCAGCGGGCGCCTGGCGGCAGAGGAACGCCTTTCCGGGCAACTGCGGTTCCTGCAAAAAATGATCGATACGGTGCCGTACCCGATATTCTTTAAGGATAGCAATGGGTTGTACCAGGGCTGCAATAGGACTTTCGAAGCATATTACGGGGTTTCCCGGGAACAGCTCATCGGGAAAACGGTCTATGCCCTGGCCCCCCGGGAGCTGGCCGATGTCTATTTCAAGAAAGACGCCGAATTATTTCGCCGTCCCGGCACCCAAATCTATGAGTCTCAGTTGCGCCAACCCGATGGCAGCACCCGGGATATCGTCGTTCACAAAGCTACTTACACAAATGCCGAAGGGGTCGTGGACGGATTGCTGGGCGTGATCCTGGATGTCACCGACTCCAGGTTGGCCGAGGCGGCCCTCCGGGAGACGCACGAGCGGCTTGCCGCGTTGCTTGAAAGCGCGCCCGACCCGATATTTTTCAAGGATGCCCAGGGGCGCTATCTGGTAATCAACCAGGCCGGAGTGGAAAGTCTCGGTCTCCGGAAGGAAGATTGCATCGGCAAAACCGATGCGCAACTCTTGCCTCCCGAATCGGCTGAGCGGTTCCGCCGGAATGATGAGGAACTCCTGGAAAAACGCCAGGCGACCCTTGCCGAAGTCTACGTGACTGATATTGAGAACCAGAAGAGGATTTTTCAGGCCGTCAAATTTCCCCTTTTCGACGCTCAGGGCCAGGTCAGGGGGATCGGCTGCATAGCTCGCGATATCACCCCACGCCGGGCCGCAGAGGAGGCCCTGCGGCGCAGCGAAGCCAATCTGCAGGCCCTGTTCGACACGGTGCGGGACTTTATTTGGGTTGTGGATAACAACGGCTGCATCCTGCGGGTAAACCATGTGGTAAGGGAGCGGTTGGGGTATGGGCCGGAGGAGCTTCTGGGCCGGAGTTTGCTGACGGTGCACCCGGCCGACCGGCGGGCGGAGGCCGAGGCCACGTTCGCCGATTTGCTGACCGGCAAAACCGATATATGTCCCCTGTCCTTGCTGACTAAAGATGGCAGGCAAATTCCGGTGGAGACCAGGTTCACCCGGGGACGCTGGTTCGATCAAGAAGCCTGGTTTGGCGTCAGCCGGGACCTCACCCTGCGCCGAACCATAGAGGCACAACTGATCCAATCGGCCAAGATGGCCTCCCTGGGGGTGATGGCCGCCGGGATTGCCCACGAAATCCGCACCCCCCTGACTGTCTGTTCCTCAGCGGCGCAGTTCCTGCGGGAAGACGATCTGGCCCCGGAGTTTCGCCGCCAGTGCCTCGAGAAGATGCAATCTGGCATTGCCCGGGCCTCCACCATCATTGAGAATCTCCTGAAGTTTGCCCGGGCCCCGGAAAACCTCGAGATCACCAGGATGAATCTGGACGCAATCGTCGACGACACCCTGGCGCTGGTGGCCAACCAGGCCCGGCTGCAAAAGGTCGACTTGCGGCGGGAGGGGCCGGTGGCGTCCCTTTATCTTGAAGGGCTGGCCGGGTTGTTGCCCCAGGCCTTCCTGAGCCTGTGGCTCAATGCCCTGAACGCCATGCCGGACGGTGGCATCTTGAGTATCCGCCTGGAGGCGACGGATCAGGAGGCGGTGATCACCATCAGCGACACTGGCCGCGGCATCGCAACATCAGACCTGCCGCGTATCTTTGATCCGTTCTACACCATTGCGCCGGCGGGTCAGGGAACCGGCTTGGGCCTTTCCCTCTGCCAGTCATTTATCCAGCAACATCTGGGGACCATCGAGGTGGAGAGCACCCTGGGACAGGGGACCCGGTTTACGGTGAGATTGCCCCGCCTCCAGTGAGCCCGGAGGGGGCGACGCAGATGCCGTAGTGTTGTGGTTGCCGCCAGCCTAATCCTGGCCCGGCATTTAAGAAATAAAAAAAGAAACCGATAGAGAAAATGAAGGCTGACTAGGAAGGAGCGCCCTGAAAAAAATGATAATCGGCAAGACCGGACTTGCCCTCCACCGATCCCAAGCCCCGGACGGTTGGCAGAGCTCTCCCCCTGAGGCGTAAAATTATCCGGGCAAAATTAAAGAAACCCTTTTCAAATAAAAATGGTCGGTTCCGGTCTCCTAACCCCGGTGAGGGGGTGGCTGGCCACCAGCCGCAACTCTTCCACCCGGGGATGAGGCCGAGACAATAATGGCGCCAATGTTTGGGTTTCATGTCCAGTAAGCAGACTCACCGATCTCAGCCGGGCCCCCGAGACGGCTCTTCCACGAGCTTCTCCCGGACGTTGCTTTACCTCCCCATCGTCCATACCCAGGCGGATATGGGCGCCCTCAAGGAATCGGTGGCCCGGGCCAGCCTCGAAAAAATGGGCCGGGCCGGGTTGGCCCGCAAGATTGCCGGCCATTGACCAGGTCTGGACAGAAATCGAGGCAGCCATCGCCGCCTTGGATCTGTCTTTTGACCGGGTGCGCCTCTACCAGGACGGCTTGCCCGTCTGCGGGCGGGAGGTGGAGATCGTCACGGAACTGGCCCAGGCGGGCAGCCGCAATCATCAACTGCTGCTGCGCCTGATGGCCCGGGGGGCCATCCTCATGGGGACCGAATCCGGCGATCTGTTGGTGCAGGAGTATCAGTTGGCCAAACAATCCCTGACCAGCACGCCCGCCCCGGGCTGCCGGGGTGGCGGCGCAACGCCGGGCCTTGCCAGCGACAACCTGCTGCAGCGCCGGGATCAATTTATCGCCCAGCGCATTAACGACACGCTCAAACCGGCGAGACCGGCATCCTCTTTCTGGGGATGCTCCATGCCTTGGAACGGTACCTGCAACCCGGATATTAAGGTGATCTATCCGCTCCAACGGCCTCGTTGAACCCGGAGGAAATCATGGACTCAAGCGGCAGCCCAAGTACTCATCGTCGATGATGATCAGGATATCAGCCTGATGCTCTGCGGCCCTCATGAAAAAAGAGGGCTTGACCCAGTATGGTGGCCCACGACGGCGAGACGGCCCTGCAGATGGTCCCTGCGGCCAAGCCCGACATGCTGCTGGTGGACGTCAAGATGCCCGGCATCGACGGCATGGAAGTATTGAAGCGGGTCAAAGAAATCGACCCCCATCTGCCGGTGGTCCTCATCACCGCCTATGCCGATATTCCCGCCTCGGTGGCGGCCATGCGGGCCGGGGCCTTCGATTATCTGGCCAAACCCTTTGACCACTCCGAGGTGATCCGGGTAGTGCGCGCCGCCCTGGCCGAACGGGAGCGCCGGCGCCGGGCCATGGCCGAAGTCATTGCGGCGGATAATTGCCTCCGGGTCATGATGGGCCCCAGCGACGCCGTTACCCGGATCATCCGGGAAGTGAACCGGGTGGCCCAATCGGACTTCAGTGTCATCATCCAGGGGGAAACCGGCTCCGGCAAGGAATTGGTGGCCCGGGCCATCTGCCAGTTGAGCCGCCGCGCCGACGGCCCCTTTATCCCCCTGGATTGCGGGGCCATCCCCGAAACCCTCATCGAAAGCGAACTCTTCGGCTACCAAAAAGGAGCCTTCACCGGGGCCACGGCCCCCAAGGCGGGAAAATTCGAAGCCGCCCAGGGCGGCACCTTATTCCTGGACGAGATCGCCAATCTGCCCCTGGGGGCCCAGGCGAAACTGCTGCGGGTCCTCCAGGAGAAGGCGGTCCTGCGCCTGGGGGCCACTCAGGCCGGTCAAGATCGACGTGCGCCTGGTCACCGCCAGCAACCAGCAACTCCAGGGACTGGCAGAATCGGGCCAGATGCGGGAGGATCTCTACTTTCGCCTGAATGAATTTACCATCACCATCCCGCCCTTGCAGGGAACGCAAAGACGACATCCCCTACCTGGCCAAACGCTTCCTGGACATCACCAATAAAGAATTGCAGAAAAACGTCAAGGGCTTTTCCGAATATTGCCTCGAGGCCTTGCTGTCCTACAACTGGCCGGGAAACGTCCGCCAGCTCAGGTCCGTCATCCGCCGGGCCGTCCTTCTGGCCGACGACCTCATCACCGAAAAGCATCTGGAGATCAAACGCGACCCCGGTGCCGGGCCTGGCCTTCACTCCCAGGATTGAAGGAACGCCCTGGGAGGAGCTTTCCCTCAAGGAGATCGTCCACCGCAGCGTGGTCACCGTGGAGCGGGAAGTCCTGCTCCAGGTCCTGAAACATACCCGGGGCAATAAGGCCAAGGCGGCCCGGCTGTTGCAAATAGATTATAAGACGATCCACACGAAGATGAAGCAATTCGGCATTAATCGATCTGGAGGCAGTCATGACTAAAAAGCAAGCAGTGGCGAGGAATCCGGCTTCGGAGGAGTCTTTAAAGGGCTTGGCGGACCTCATCGAAAAACTGGGCGATCTGGCGGAAAAGGGCGAAGAGCTCAAGAAAGGCGGCGGAATTCACCACCAGGACGTCAAAGGGGTCTATGGCTTCTCCGTGAAAGTTGGGTCTGGGGGATAAAGGGGACAAAGAGGTCAAGGTGGAGCCCTTCGGCAACGTCCGCCGGGACAAAGAATCCGGGGAAACCGTCGTCCAGGAAATCCGGGAACCCGTGGTGGACGTTTTTGAGGAAAAGGACCATACCCTGGTGGTGGCCGAGATGCCCGGGCGTCAGCACCAAGGACGTGAAGCTGACGGTCAAGGACGACCTGCTCACCATCTATGCCGAGAAGCAGGATAAGAAGTACCGCAAGGAGATCCTGCTGCCCCGGAACTATCCCCAGGAAAAGATGAAAATGTCCTGCAACAACGGCATCCTGGAGATCAAGTGCGTCAGATAGCCACGTCCCGGGACCATGATGCGAAAAGGTGGACACTAAAAAAGATATGAAAAACACGAAAAATTCTGGAGAGTTAGGCCTCAAGCTGAAAGTGACCGAGGCCCTGAGCAAAGACGTGGGCCGGGCCTATGCCCGCATGGGGCCGGAAGACCTGGAGAAGCTCCAGGTGGCCATCGGCGATATCGTCGAGGTCGCCGGCAAGCGGACCAAACGGTCTGCAAGGCCATGCCGGCCTACAAGGATCTGCGGGGCCGCTCCCGGGTCCAACTGGACGGCATCAGCCGGGAAAACGCCGGCGCCGGCATCGATGACTTCGTCCAGGTGCGCAAGATCGCCTGCCGCCCGGCCGAACGGGTGGTCCTGACCCCCATCACCATCACCCCCGCCGAACGGGATCTCAAGTACATCGGCAGCCTGCTGGACGGCCTGCCGGTGCTGGAGGGGGACCGCATCCGGGCCACCCTGTTCGGCAGCCGCACCGCCGATTTCAAGGTGGAAGCCCTGACCCCCAGGGGGCCGGTGCTGATCAACCCCACCACCACCCTGGTGATCGGCAAGGCCGGGGCCCCGGAGACCCCGCAGGGCCGCGGTGTCCTATGAAGACGTCGGCGGCCTCAAGCCCCAGCTCCACCGCATCCGGGAGATGATCGAGCTGCCGCTGCGCTACCCCGAGCTGTTCGAGCGCCTGGGGATCGACGCGCCCAAGGGCGTGCTGCTCCACGGCCCCCCCGGCTGCGGCAAGACCCTCATCGCCCGTACCATCGCCCACGAAACCGAGGCCAACTTTTTCTCGGTGAGCGGCCCTGAGGTGGTGCACAAGTTCTATGGCGAATCCGAGGCCCACCTGCGCAAGATCTTTGAAGAGGCCGGCCGCAAAGGCCCCAGCATCATCTTCCTGGACGAAATCGACGCCATCGCCCCCCGGCGGGAAAACGTGGTGGGAGACGTGGAAAAACGGGTGGTGGCCCAACTTCTGGCCTTGATGGACGGCCTCAACAAGCGCCAGAATGTCATTGTCATTGCCGCCACCAACATCCCCAATGCCCTGGACCCGGCGCTCAGACGCCCGGGGCGGTTCGACCGGGAGATCGCCATCCCCATCCCCGACCGCTACGGGCGGCTGGATATCCTGGAGATCCACAGCCGGGGCATGCCCCTGAGCGAAGACGTGGATATGAGCCATCTGGCGGAGATCACCCACGGCTTTGTGGGGGCCGATCTGGAGGCCCTCTGCCGGGAAGGCGGCCATGATCTGCCTGCGCCGTCTCATGCCCGACATCGACTACGGCCTGGCCACCATCCCCTATGAGCAACTGGCCCAACTGGAAGTGCACAGGGACGACTTCCTGGCCGCGCTCCGGGAGGTGGAGCCGTCCGCCATCCGGGAGGTGTTCGTGGAAGTCCCGGATGTGCGCTGGGAGGACGTGGGGGGCCTCAGGGCGGTCAAGGAGCGCCTCAAGGAAGCGGTGGAGTGGCCCTTGAAATATGCCCACATCTTCAAAGAAGCCGGCATCAAGCCCCCCAAGGGCATCCTGCTGTCCGGGCCGCCGGGGTGCGGCAAGACCCTCCTGGCCAAGGCCATCGCCACGGAAAGCCGGGTGAATTTCCTGTCGGTGAAGGGGCCGGCCCTGATGTCCAAGTATGTGGGCGAATCCGAACGGGGGGTGCGGGAGATCTTCAAGACCGCCCGCCAGGCGGCGCCCTGCATCATCTTTCTGGATGAGACCGAGGCCCTGCTGCCGGCCCGGGGGATGGGGGGCTCCGATTCCCACGTGTCCGAACGGGTGCTCAGCCAGTTTTTGGCGGAACTGGACGGCATCGAGGAATTGAAGGGGGTCCTGGTGCTGGGGGCCACCAACCGCCTGGATATGATGGACCCGGCGGTGCTGCGGCCGGGCCGGTTCGACGACATTGTGGAGATCCCCCTGGCCGATGAGCAGGACCGCCAGGAGATCTTTGCGGTCCACCTCCGGGGCAAACCCCTGGCCAAGGGAGTCAGCGCCAAAACCTTGGCGGCCCGGACCGAGGGATTGAGCGGCGCCGAGATCGCCGGGTGTGCAACCAAGCAGCCCTGGCCGCAGTGCGCCGGGCGGTGGCTGCGGAACTCGCACCGGACGGCAAAGCTGCGGCCAAGGTGCAGATCCTGCCGTCCGACCTGGAAGCAGCCCTGAAGGAGATGCTGGGAGAGGGTGGCCGGTAGTCAGTTGCCAGTGGTCAGTTGGTAATGCGAGCGTCCCCGCCCGCCGTCAACCGGTCAAGGGATGCCTTTGGCCCACCCGTAGGCTATGACAAGTCTTTGTAAAGGCGGTTCGCGAACCATCCCCACGAAACCTTTTCGGAACGTGTGGTCTGGGCCCATGGCCCACCCGTTCATGGTGAAAGTTCCCGATGGCCACATTACTAACCTTGAACTTTGAACCTTGAACTTTTCGAAAAGAGCTTGGAAATGAAGCAGATGCCCCAGGGACTCTACCTCTACTGTCTGGCCCGGCTGGACCGCCTGCCGCCCTCAACCCTTTTAGGGCAGGGCCTGGATGGCAGGGACCCCCTGACAGTAGCAAATTATCAGGATCTGGCCGCGGTCTGGAGTCCGGTGCCGGTGGAGGATTTCTGCGGGCCTGGGGCGGAAGAACGGCTCCGGGACCTGACCTGGATCGGCCCCCGGGTCATCCGCCATCAGGAGGTGGTGGCCGGCTTGATGCGGCATTCTCCCGGTGCTGCCGGCCCGGTTCGGTACCATCTTTGCCTCGTTGGCTAATCTAGAAAAGATGTTGCAGCGGCACCACGATAGCATCGCCGGGTTCCTGAAGCGCATCACCGGCCAGGAGGAATGGGCCGTCAAAGGGCTGTTGGACCGGCAGGGGGCCCAGGAGAAGCTGTTCTCCGTCAATCTGGCCCGGGAGGCGGCACGCCTCGAGGCCTTATCCCCGGGCAAGCGGTATTTTGAGGAGCAACGGCTCCGGGCCACCGTGTAAACAGGAATTGTCGCGGTGGCTGCAACAGGTCTGCCGGGAGCTGTGGGCCGAGCTCCGGGATTATGCCGCGGAGGTCCAGGAACGGCGGTTGCTTTCCCGGGAAGTCACCGGCAGTGACCAGGATATGGTCTGGAATTGGGCCTTTCTGGTGCCGGAGAAAGCCGTACCGGATTTCCAGGCCCGGCTCCGGGAGGCCAATGCCCGCTATGCCGGTCGCGGCCTGGGGCTGGAATGTACCGGCCCCTGGCCGCCTTATAGCTTCACGCCCGCCCTGGATATGGAGCCTGAACCATGAGCTGCCTGTTTTATTGCATCTGCCACTAATCCGGGGCCGGAATTAGCCGGGCCCCTGCCAGGGGTGGGGGGCCGTCCGGTCTACCAGGTGGCAGCACCGGCGCTTGCGAGCCGCGGTTTCCCGGGTTAATCGGGAGGATCTGGCCCCCGACCTCCCCCGGGTCCGGGCCTATGAGCGGGTGGTGCCCTCCTGCCACCGGCAGGGCACCGTGATCCCCATGCGCTATGGCTGTGTGGTGGAGCAGGAATCCCAGGTCAGTCGAGCATGTTGGACGACCACAGCCTCCCATTATGAGGCCCTGCTGCAGGAACTGGAGGGCTGTGTGGAGATGGGGCTGCGGGTCTTGCTGCCGTCCGGGCCCTGGGCCGCGGTCACTCCCGGCGGCCCGGAGAGCTCCGGGAGGTTGCCGGGCCGTACCCCCTAGACCCTGAGGCCGCCGGAGACCGCCTCGGGTTGGCCTACCTCACGGCCCGTAAGGCCCATTATGCCCATCAGGACCGCTGGACCAACGGAGTATCGCCAGGCGGCGGATCGTTGCCAGGCCCAGTTTGCCGGCCTGTTGGTCAAATGCAAAACCGAGGCTCCTTCGCCGCGTCTCCCCTTGCTCTCCCTCTATTTTCTGGTGCCCCGCTCGGCGGTGGAGCCTTTTCGCCAGGCCTTCCGGCAGCTCACCGAGACCGAGTCGGCCAGGCTGCTGCTCAGCGGCCCCTGGCCACCGTATAATTTTGTGACTGCCAGCCCCGGTCTCTTTTGACGCCCTGAGTAGGAAAGGATGAGCCCTCTATGGGTGAAAGTGGCACACCAGATGGATACTGGCCCGGAATCTACAGCGCTACCAGACACTTTACGAAATGCTGCTGGACGCCATTCCCTCCTCGGTGTTGCTCATTGACCGGGACCTCCGGATCGTCTCGGTAAACCGCAATTTTCTCGAGAAAAACCGCCGCACCCTCCCGGACACCATCGGCCATCGCCTGGATGAAGTCTTCCCGGCCATCATCATCGACCAGATGGATTTCCCCGGGCGCATCCGCCAGGTCTTTGAAAAGAACTTCCGCATCAAGGGAGAACGGATGACCTATCGGGCCCCGGGCATCCCCCTGCGGATCTATTACTACAGCATCCTGCCCTTCTCCTGGCAGGGTGTGGTGGAACTGGCCATGCTGCTCATGGAGGACGTCACCGAGCAGGTGCGCCTGAGTGAAGAGGTGCACCGGGTGGAGCGCCACCTGGCCTCGGTGGTGGAAAGCGCCCAGGATATCGTCCTGTCCACCGACATGGAAGGCCAGATTTTGACCTGGAACACCGCGGCGGAGACAGCTCTCGGGCTTCACGCTCAATGAGGTCCGGGGACGAAACTTTTTCGACTTCTGCGCCGGCGACGATCAGGACGAGATGGAGCGCATCTTTGCCAACCTCCAGGCCGGCAAGAACGCCCAAATGGCGGAACAGGACCTGAAAACCAAGGATGGCGGCCGTATCCCGGTCTCCTGGATTTTTTCCCCCATGAAGGACCACCTGGCGCAAACCGCCGGGATCGTGGCCGTGGGCCGGGACCTGACGGAACGGCGCAAATTTGAGGCGCAACTGCTCCAGTCTCAAAAACTGGCGGCCCTGGGAGTGATGGCCGGCGGCATCGCCCACGAAATCCGCAACCCCCTGGCGGTCTGCGCCTCCGCGGCCCAATTCATCATGGAGGACCAGATATCTCCCCGGATTTCCGGCAGGAGTGCGCCCAAAAGATCCATACCGGCATCCAGCGGGCCTCCATGATCATCGAAAACCTGCTGCGTTTCGCCCGTCCCTCGGTTAAGCCCGACATCAAAGAAATCGATCTGACCCGGCTCTCTCTGAGGAAACCTTGTCCCTGGTCACCAACCAGGCCCGGATTCAAAAGATTGAGCTGCGCGTGCCCAACAGCCGGCTGAGACCATCCTGATCAACGGCATGGCAGGCCTTGCTGCAACAGGCCTTCATGAACCTGCTGCTCAACGCCATCAAGGCCATGCCCGATGGGGGCGGGTTGGGTATCGCCCTGGGACAGACCGACGGCGAAGCCTGGGTCAGCATCAGTGACACGGGCCACGGGATTGCCCCGGGGGACCTGGAAAATATCTTCGACCCCTTTTACACCACCGCGCCGGTGGGCCAGGGCTCGGGATTGGGTCTCTCCATCTGCTATTCCATCATCAAGCAGCATTTCGGCACCATCACCGTAGACAGTGAGGAAGGCAAAGGCAGCACCTTCACCGTGAGATTACCCATATTGTGAAGGGAGCAGACCGCATGAGCGCTCGGCCCATCCGCAAATTGCGGTGCGTTCCTGATGGGCATGTTAACTAGAAATTGAGCTTGTGAGGCAGGGACGGTCATGACCGATCAGGCAAATTGATTCTCATTGTGGATGATGAGCCGGATATGTGCTGGGCCCTGGAACACCTGTTCGAATAACCACGGGTTTGTCACCCAAAAAGCTCTGAGCGGCCAGGAAGGCCTGAATCTGATGGGGCAGCACCGTTCGCCTACGCCTTCCTGGATGCCAAGCTGCCGGATATGGACGGCCTGGAACTGGCCGGCCCATATGGCAGATTGACCCGGACATCTGATCGTCATGGTTTCCGGTTATTTTTACCAGGACGACGATCTCCATCCAGGAAGCGATCTCCCGGGGCTTATCATCGATTTTATCAGCAAGCCTTTTCTTCAGGAAGAAATTCTCGAAGTCCTGCAGAACTAAACGGAAATAATCCTTATAGAAGTCCCTGAGGGCATAGGATGGCTGCCCTAGTATAGGGAATCCATTCCATAGAATGCCAATTGCCTAGACCCCGCCGTAACCCCGACGCCTATCATATATAACCTGCTAATTTACTTGGTCAATTAATCATATTTTCAGTCAGTTGGCATGCTTCTTGGATATACTAACTGTTCGAAGGCTTGCCTTCTCACAAAAAACTCCAAAATTTACATGAAGGAGGTTCCCCATGGCCAAAGTACAGAAGTCAACAGATTCCTCCAGCCTGGCGGAAGTAGTCGACCGCATCCTGGACAAAGGTATCGTCATCGATGCTTGGGTCAAGGTGTCGCTGGTGGGCATCGAACTGCTGTCCATTGAAGCCCGAGTGGTCATCGCTTCGGTGGAAACTTATCTGAAGTACGCCGAAGCCATCGGCCTCACGGCCAGCGCGGCGGCTCCGGCTTAAGGCCATTTGGGGGAACAGTCCTCTTTCCGGGAGGGTCCGGTACGACCCCTCCCGGAAAGAGGCCCCTCAGCATCCTTCAGGGGCGAGCATTGCGGTGCCGACCTACCCCTAAAGGCCTCAAGGCAGAGAGAAAAGGAGATACCTATGGGTCGATTTACCGACGAAATGACCCGGCTGGTGTGGCGAGATCGTAGATGTACGCAGCGCCCGGAAGGGTTTTGTCAAGGACCTGACTCAGAATACGGCAGCCTTGATGGCCAACTTCCACCGGGCCCACAAAGACATGGCCCGGAAGACCAAAGCCGAACGGCGGGCCGCCGTGGCTCACTTGAAGAAATCGGTGGGCGATATGCGCCATGCCTTTGCCGCGGACCTGGACGGAGCGCGGCGGGCCTGGGCCGGAAAATAAGCCGGCGTCACGTCTCAGCCACATTGCATTAACCTTAACCTCAACTGACAACATTCAATCTGATTAAAGGAGATATACCATGGCTAAAGTACAAAAGTCAACCGATTCTTCCAGCCTGGCGGAAGTTGTTGATCGCATTCTGGATAAGGGTATCGTCATCGACGCTTGGGTCAAGGTGTCATTGGTGGGTATCGAACTGCTGTCCATTGAAGCCCGGGTGGTCATCGCCTCCGTGGAGACCTATTTGAAGTATGCCGAAGCTATCGGCCTCACGGCCAGCGCGGCTGCCCCTGCGTAAGGATAATGATTCTGGGGACTGGTTCCTCTTTCGTTGAGGGGCCGCAACCGGCCCCTCAACGGAAGAGGGTTGCGGTTGTGCAGCACTGAGCGACAATCCTGACGGCGTTAGGTAAGTTCCCCGGCAAGGTCCATGAGAAAGGAGATACTTCATATGGGTCCATTAACTGAAAGCATGACCCGGTTATGCGGGGAGATCGTGACCCTCCGTGGGGCACGTCTGACCTTCGTCCGGGACCTGGGCCAGGATGTGGCCGCCATGAAGGCCGAATTCCGCCGGGCGCACACACGACATGGCGCGGCGGACCAAGGCGGAACGTCAAGGCTTTGTTAAGGACCTGGGCCACGAAGTGGCGAGCCTGCGGGCCGGGATTTCACCGGGCCCATAAAGCCATGGCCCGCCAGACCAAGGCGGAGCGGCGAGCTGCCGTGAACCACCTGAAGAAAACCGTGGGCGGGATGCGCCGGGAATTTGCCCTGGATCTGGCCGGGGCGCACCGGGTCTGGTTCGGCCCTTCGCCGGCGGAACTGCGGGCCAAGGCCGACGCGGAGCGCGCGGGCCGAGGCCGAGGCGAAACACGGGCCCGAGAAGCAGCCGAACGGGATCGCCTGGCCGCGTTGGCGATGGCCAAAACAGAGGCAGTCCGGCATCATGCCCCCCATGCTCCTAAAGAAGAAGCGGGGCGCCCGGGCAAAAAGAAAGGCTGAAACCCTTAAGTGCTGAGCGATCCAGACCGATAACCAAAATCAGAACGAGAGGCGTAAGCAAATGAAGTGCACCTGGACCGCTCTGGAGGAAAAATGGCGGAAGTGACCTGTTCCTTCTGCCGCGGCCACGGTACAGACCCCTTTGGGATCATGTCCTGGCTCTCCACCTGCTGCGTTTGTGGCGGCAGGGGGGTGGTACAGGTGCTGGCGTCTCACCGGCGCTGCGCCCACTGCCGGGGCACCGGGGCCATCAAGACCTTCACCTGCACGGTCTGCCGGGGCACCGGCTATGTCCCGTCGATCCCCGGACCCCTGCAAATCTGCCCGGAATGCCGGGGAACCGGGCGATGATGCCGCCTCGGCCCTGGCCTGCCAGACCTGCCGGGGACGAGGCTGGGTGCCCCAAGAGAGTCATAGATAACCCTTATCAATCCTGCCCCTGGGTTCCAGGGGCAGTTCCATAGCAGTTAGAGGAGCAACGCGCATGAGTGGTGAGCATCGGAAAAGGGCCGCAGTGGCCGTGGTTAAGGTGGAGACCCGGGATGACCAGGTGGCGCCGGAAGCCAGCCCGGAATTCGTGGAAACGGGTTATGTCCAGGATTTGACCAAACACGCCCTGGCCTATCTGGCGGTGGGTTATCCGGTCCATTTCGCCGGTCCGGCGGGAACGGGGAAAACCACCCTGGCTTTTCATGTGGCGGCGCAGCGGGGCCGCCCGGTAGTCCTGATCCACGGCGACGACGAGTTCGCCAGTTCCGATCTGGTGGGGCGCCACTCCGGCTATCGCAAACAGAGACTCATCGACAACTACATCCATTCCGTCCTCAAAACCGAAGAGTCCATGAATGTCACCTGGATGGACAACCGCCTCACCCTGGCCTGCAAAGAGCGGCTACACCCTCATCTACGATGAGTTTACCCGGTCCCGGCCCGAGGCCAATAACGCCCTGCTCAGCATCCTGGAGGAAAAGATCCTCAATCTGCCCAAGATGTCCCGGGGCGGCGACGGCTACCTGGAGGTCCACCCGGATTTTCGGGCCATCTTCACCTCCAATCCCGAGGAGTACGCCGGAGTCCACAAGACCCAGGACGCCCTCATGGACCGCCTCATCACCGTCAACCTGGGGCATTTCGACCGGGAAACCGAGGTGCAAATCGCCATGACGAAATCCGGTCTGGCTCGCCCGGATGTCGAAATCATTGTGGATGTAGTCCGGGAACTCCGGGGCTTTGGGGTCAATAACCACCGCCCCACGATCCGGGCCTGCATTGCCATCGCCAAGATCCTGGCGCACCAGGGGGCCCGGGCCCATAAAGACGACCCGGTCTTCCATTGGGCCTGCCGGGACGTCCTCAATACCGACTCCGCCAAAGTGACCCGGGGCGGCCAATCCGTCATGGGGGAAAAAGTGGAGGAAGTGATCGACACGGTCCTGGATTCCCGCCGGCAAACCCCTCTGAGAGCAGGGGTGGTGCGCGGCCGCGCCAAGGAGTAACCGCTATGGCCATTCCCAGGAGAGGTATACAGGACATTCGCACCATGACCGGGAGGGTGAGAAAGGCCACGCTTCCTCATGAGGCCTATCTGCGTATCAGCCACATTGAAATGGAAAAGGCCCGGAAGACCGCAGGAGAGCGAAAAGGCCAGGCAACTGATGGCGGACATCGCCGCCCGTCTCGCGGAAATTGAGACGGAAAAAGAAGATCTCTTGCAGTCGCATGGGAGAAAGGAGGGGGACGGCCACCCCGGCCCGGCCCGGCCCGGCCCGCCACTCCGGCGGCTTTAAAATCAAATATTAAACAAGTTAATCAAAAATGCAGGGATGCCGATGCATGACTATCAGGGATGCCAACCAGGTGCGGACCATGCGCCAGGTGAAAAGTTATCGCTCCTGCCCCACTTCCACGGGGCTGCCCCATGTGGGGCTGCGGAGTTAGGCCGCATGTATCAGGAAGAAGTGGCCCGGTGTAACCGGGAATTGCGCCGCCACTGGCTGGCCGCGACCTGGCGGAACCGTTCCGGCTGCTGCCGGTAAAGGAGCGGCACGCCCATGGAATTCGCCCTGAAGGTCCTCAACCGGCACGGCCCGGTTCCAGGCCAGCCCACCCGCCGGAAGCATTTCGTGGATGAAGTGTCTTGCGCCTATTGCGGCGGCGCCGGGGCCGATCCCAAATACAGCAGCGCCTCCGGCTGTCCCAGTATGCCGCGGCGCCGGGGTCATGGGGGTCACTCCCCCGGTGGTTGCCTGCCGGCCGTGCAGCGGCTCCGGCCGGGTGGGCGGCGATTTAATCTGCCTGACCTGCCGGGGAGTGGGGGTGGTGCCGGTGCGGTTTGAGGCCGATACCTGCCCCAGGTGCGGCGGGAGCGGCGAAGAGGGAATTTTTTCTTGCAACGCCTGTAAAGGACAAGGGATCGTCTGACATGCGGGAATGGAGAATTGACATGAAAATTAATTGTCTGTCCTGCGGCTTTAAAGTGGATCTGGACGATACTGTATGACGACTTCGAGGGTCCTGTCAAGTGTCTGTGCGGCGCCTTGCTGGAGATCAGGATCGAAGAGGGCATGCTCAAGGCCATCAAGTTGGCGGAACCACTCTCCCGCCCGGTGGCCAGGCACAAGAGCATGGAGGGCTCAGCCACTCCTTGAGGTGCACCGGAGGCGGGTAGGCCCTGAAAATTTAAGTGAAGCGGGATGATCTTGGAACCGCGGCGGCTTAACCCCGGTTCCCCTTGACGTGAGAGAAATATATGGCAGCACGTGCAGCAGCACCCAGTGGCAGATACTTATACGCCATCGTGACCGCCCCCGGGGAGCCGACTTATGGCTTTGCCGGGATTGACGGGGCTCCGGTGTACACCATCGCCAACGGCCAGGTGGCCGCGGTGGTAAGCGACGTGCTCAACGACAGGATCCGCCCGGAGCGGCGGCATCTGGCCGCCCAGCAGGCGGTGCTCAAGGGACTGCTGTCTCAGGCCGACGCCATGCTCCCCATGGCCTTCGGCATCATTGCCGACGGTCCCAAAGCCATCCAGAAGATTCTGTCCCGGAACCACGAGGCCTTCCTCAAGCAACTCCAACGGGTGGCCGGGATGGTGGAAATGGGGCTGCGGGTCTCCTGGGACGTTCCCAATATTTTTGAATATTTCGTCAACACCCATAAGGACTTGCGGAGCCGCCCGGGATCGCTTTCTGGGGCCTCTACCAAAACCCTTCCCAGGAAGACAAGATCGAGCTGGGGCGCCTGTTTGACCGCCTCCTCAACGAGGATCGGGAAGCCTTTACCGAGAAGGTGGAGGAGATCCTGTCCGGTTATTGCCGGGAGATCAAGCGTAACAAATGCCGCAATGAAAGCGAGGTAATGAACCTGGCCTGCCTGGTGCCGCGCACCGACCCAGGAGCGCTTCGAAGAGGGCGTGTTTGAAGCGGCCAAGCTGTTCGACAACAATTTTACCTTCGACTACAACGGCCCCTGGGCCCCCCATAATTTCGTGGAACTGGACCTCCAGCTGTAATCCCCCGCAAAGGAAGATCTGATGTTTCTCATTGACGACCTGCTGCTGTCTCCCGTTAAAGGCGTGCTCTGGGTATTCCGGGAGATTCACGATGCGGCCGAGAAGGAACTGGCCGGCGAAAGCGAGGCCATCACCGGGGCCTTGAGTGAACTCTACATGAAGCTGGAAACCGGGCAGATCACCGAGGAACAGTTTGACGCCCAGGAGAAAGTGCTCCTTGACCGCCTGGACCGCCTGCAGCCGAAGAGCAGGCTGCGGCCGCGCCTGTGAAGAAACCGGCCAAACCGCGCTCCAAGGCCAGATCGAGCCGGAGAAAATCCCCGCCCGGGGAGAAACCGGCAACTTTCGCCTGACCGACCTGCGGCCGACCAACGCCGGCAGGATAAATCCAAGCGTCAGGGAGACGGCATATGAACCAGCCGGTGGCCGGGGACGCGACGTCGTGAGCCCGGGGAAGCGCTTGATGAAGTCGCCAACACCTTTCCCGCTTGAGGCGGCAGACGCCACCCCGGCAGATGCATGATGCCACCTTTCCACTACTCCCATGAGGGCAACGGCTGTGCTCCGTTTTCTAGAGCATCCCTGTCTCAGACTGTTCTTCTTCGGCGGCAAAGGCGGGGTGGGCAAGACCACCTGCGCCGCGGCGGCGGCGCTTCACCATGCCAGCCGGTCCCCCCAATGCTCCTTTCTCCTGGTTTCCACTGATCCGGCCCATTCCCTGGCCGACAGCCTCGGTGATTTCCAACCCCCCAGCAAATTTAACAGATCCTTGAGTTCAACGCCCAACATTCCCTGGATTCCTTCAAGGAAAAGCACCGCGGACAAGTTTGCCGAGATCGCCGCCCGGGGCACCTTCCTGGATGAGGAGGATATTCACCGCCTCCTGGACCTCTCCCTGCCCGGCCTGGATGAACTCATGGCTTTGCTGTAAATCGCCGGGTGGGCCGAAGCCCGGCCTACGACCTCATCGTGGTGGATACCGCGCCCACGGGGCACACGCTGCGGCTGCTAACCACGCCGGATTTGATCCGCACCTGGCTTAAGGCTCTGGATGCCTTGCTGGCTAAGCACCGCTTCATGCAGCAGCGTTTCCGGGGGTCGTATCAGCGGGACGAACTGGACGAACTTTCTGCTGGATTTGGCCGCCGCGGTGAAGCAGATGGAGGGTCTGCTTGCAAGACCCCCGGTCCTGCCGCTTTGTGCCGGTGATGCTGGCGGAAGATCTGGTCATCAGCGAGACCCTGAAGCTCCTGGGCGAACTCCAGCGCCTGCAGATCCCGGTTCAAGAGGTGGTGGTCAACCGCCTCTTTCCCGAGAATTCCTGCTCCCTGTGCGCCGCAGCGCGGCGGCGTCAAGGGCAGCTCCTAGAGAGCTCTTGAGCCACGACGCCTCAGGCGGATATGCCTTGTGGGGCCTGCCTCTGTCACGCCGCAGGAGATGCGGGGTCCGCTCCTGGAGACCTTTTGGGATGGGGTCCACGCCCAGTGGATCCGGCGCTCCCGGTCCGGCCCGCGGCACCCCTGGAACTGCCGCCCCGGGTGGACGGCCGCGCCCCCCTGCCCTGTCTCCCGGGACTCACCTTCCTGATCTTCGCCGGCAAGGGGGGCGTGGGCAAGACTACCCTGGCCTGCGCCACCGCGGTGCGCCTGGCCCAGGAGTTTCTCAGGCAAAGAGATCCTGCTCTTTTCCACCGACCCGGCCCACTCCCTGGCCGCCTGCCTGGAGGTCAGACATTGGCCCCGAGCCGGTGCGCCTCGCCCCGGGCCTAACCGCCATGGAGATCGACGCCCCCGGGGAATTCGCCGCTCTAAAGAAGCAGTACCAGCAAGAGCTGGAGAATTTTCTGCAAACCACGTTCGAAAATTTCGATCTTCCCTTTGACCGCCAGGTAATGGAGCGGATGCTGGACCTGTCCCCTCCCGGCCTGGACGAAATCATGGCCCTGGTGCGGGCCATGGAGTTCCTGGAGCAGGGCCGCTACGATGTCTTCATCCTGGATTCGGCCCCCACCGGCCATCTTCTCCGCCTCCTGGAACTGCCGGAACTCATTGACCAGTGGCTCAAGACCTTTTTCGGATTGCTCCTGAAGTACAAGCTGACCTTCCGGTTTCCCGATCTCTCCCAGCAGTTGGTGAAAATTTCCCGGAACCTGAAGTTCCTGCGCAACCTGTGGCAGGACCCGGCCCGGGCCGCGCTCTATGCCGTGAGCATCCTTACGGAAATGGCCTTCCAGGAGACCGGCGACCTGCTGGCCGCCTGCGAGCGCCTGGGGATGCCGGTGCCGGTGCTGCTTCCTCAACCTGGCCACCCCGGCCTGGGATTGTCCCCTGTGCACTGCCCTGAATCGCCGGGAGACCCTCATAAAGGAAAAATTCCAGCAAACCTTTCCCGATCGCCGGCAAACCGTCATCTATCGCCAGAGCGAACCCCGGGGCCTGAAGCGCCTGGGAGAATTGGGCCAGGCCCTGTACCGGCCCGGGATTATGGAGAACCACCATGGGGCTGTTACTGATATGCCCGCATTGTCAAGCTAAGTTACCCCTGCCCTGCCGGACTTGTCCGGCTTGCCGGCGCCGACCTGCGGGACCTGCCGCTCCGGAAGATCGCCGTTATTTCATCGGCAGAGCCGAGGAGCCCCGGATGCCGCGGCCCCCGCGTCCCTGAGATGGTCTCTGCTCCCCTGCGCCGGAGATAGATGAACCGGAATCTGGAGGATGTTGTACCCGGACCCCATGCTGGGGGCAACCTCCCGGCCTGGAGAGCAAAGACGTGTCGTTGTGCGAGGCCCTGGACCGCATCCTCAATAAAGGTGCGGTGCTCTTTGGGGAAGTGATGATTTCCGTGGCCGATATCGACCTGGTCTACCTGGGCCTCCAGGTCATCCTGGCCTCCATGGAAACCGCCAAGGGCTCAAAGCCTGCCTCCAGGAGGGGCAAGTGGGGTCCGAATATTTTCGACAAGGGAGTTTACTGATGAAACTGCCGGAACCGGGCCAGGTTGAATCCCAGGCCCTGAGCGATTTCGCCAGGATCATGCAGGGCGGCGGCCGTCCATGGCCGGCTCCCCGGGCCGCGGCCAGCCTCCCCGGATCAACCTGGACCAGGACAATATCAAGAACAGCCTGGGACAACTGGTCCTGACCCTGGTGAAACTGCTGCACGAACTGCTGGAGCGCCAGGGCATCCGGCGCATCGAGGGCGGGTCCCTCACCGACGACCAGATCGAACGGCTGGGGTTAACCTTGATGAAACAGTCACAAGAGATCGACCGGCTCCGGCAGGAGTTCGGGCTGGAAGAAGAAGACCTGAATATCGACCTTGGCCCCCTGGGCCAACTCCTCTAGGAGGAACCGCACATGGAAACGACAAAAAGGCATCCAGAGTTCCATTCAGAGCACCAACCTGGCGGATCTCCTGGAACGCATCCTGGACAAGGGTATCGTCATCGCCGGAGATATCAAGATCCGGCTGGTGGAAGTGGAACTCCTCACCCTGCAGATTCGCCTGGTGATCTGTTCGGTGGACAAGGCCAAAGAATTGGGGATAGATTGGTGGGTCGCCAACCCCTCCTTCAGCCCCCAGGCCCCTACGGAAGAGCTGGCCGCCTCTCTGGCCAGGATCGACGAGCGCTTGGGCCGACTGGAATCTGCCGTGGCCGCCCCTTGAGTTTTTCCAACTTTGAGGGGAAATGTTTGGTCTTTGCTTCCCTGAAGCCAGGGCTCTTCCTGCGAACATTATTCTTTAAGAACCAGGCCAATCCAGACTTACCGCCTGGGCCTGCCGAGGCGCCTGGGCTAGATCGGCCCCGGCCGCAGCGCGCCGTGAACCCCATCGGTCAGCAAATTTAGGGGCCCCCTCGAAGGGCCTCGCCAGAATTAGAGAAGTACAAATCCCTCCTAAAGCCAAGGGGCGGAAGTCCTGAGGCGCTGCCCAAAAATGAGACTGTCATAAAGCGAGGCCCCGAGAGCTGGAGGAAAGGACCTCGTGGGGCAGTCTTGGTCCAGTCGGCAGAGATCACCCGCATCATTATTGCGTCAGAGTTGCCCACCGTCCCCATCAGGGATGCCGCGGGGAGACGCGGTTGGACTGGTAGAACCGGGAGCACCCCCTGGTTCCCCGAGTTTGCAAAGCGTTTGGGAATATGGTAGATTTTCCCTTATAATTAAAGAGTTTTAGGAAACCCCAAGGATAATCGCATGACTGAAATCGATACTGGGGCCTTTGCCTCCGATGAAGAGATGGAAGCCAGAGTCCGTCCTCTGGTGAATGAAATCCTGGAGCGCTTCAACCAGGAGAATGTTTCGCCCTCCCAGGCGGGGATGGTAGTCCTGGCCCTGATTTACCGGCTCATGGAAGTGATGCATGAGGCGCCGGAGGCCCGCCGGTTTTTCATCCTCACCCTGATTAACCTGGTCAATAATTATCTGGCCGAAGAAATGGAGAACCCGGGGGAGTGTGTCGCTACGGATAAGGAAGAATAGTCCTCAATAGGGCGCGCCGCCGCCAACGCCAGGAGTTCGAATCCCGCTATGCTGCGCAAGGCCAATAACATACTGGAGCTCGTCGGGCAGACCCCCATCGTCCGCCTGAACCGTCTCAATCCCCATCCCCAGGTGGAGATCTACGTCAAGCTGGAATATTTCAATCCCGGCGGTTCCGTCAAGGATCGTCCGGCCCTGGCCATGATCGAGGCGGCGGAGGCCGCAGGCGAGCTGACCCCGGAGAAGACCATCATCGAAGCCACCAGCGGCAACACCGGCATTGGCCTGGCCATGGTGTGCGCCGTCAAGGGCTACCGCCTGCTCCTGACCATGCCCGAGTCCGCCAGCCTGGAGCGCAAAAGGATCCTCAAGGGCATGGGTGCCGAGCTCCTGCTCACCCCGGCGCACCTGGGGACCGACGGGGCCATTGAAGAAGTCTATCGGATGGCCCGGGAAAATCCGGACAAATATTTTCTGGCGGACCAGTTCAATAACCCCGTCAATCCGGCCAGTCCCACGAGTCCACCTGCCGGGAGATCTGGGAGCAGACCGAAGGCAAGGTCACCATGGTGGTGGCGACCATGGGCACCACCGGCACCCTCATGGGCCTCTATGAGGGTATGAAGCAGTTCAATCCCGACATCCGGTGGTGGGAGTGGAGCCCTTCCTGGGCCATGCCCTGCAGGGCCTGAAGAACATGAAGGAATCTTATAAACCCGGGATCTTCGATAAGACCAAGGCCGACGAGATCGTCAACATCGAGGACGAAGAAGGTTATGAGACGGCCCGGCGAATGGCCCGCCAGGAAGGACTGTTCCTGGGCATGAGTTCCGGGGCCGCGGTGGCCGTGGCCATCCGCAAGGCCCGGGAACTGGAGGGCGGCCTCATCGTGGCCATCGCCCCCGATAGCGGCGAACGCTACCTCTCCACCTCCCTGTTCACGGAAAAGGAGGCCCCCAGCCTTCAGCTTTTACAACACCCTGGCCCGGGCCAAGGAAGCCTTCGAACCCCGGCGTGCCGGGCGAGGCCACCATCTTTGCCGACGGTCCGGCCCTCTACGACCATCTCTCCCTGGGGGTGGCCCGCCGCCTGGTGGTGGCCGACCTGCTCCACCGCTACCTGGCCTTCCGGGGCTTCAAGATCCGCCAGGTGGTGAGCCTCATCGACCTGGACGACCGGGCCATGGCCGGAGCCGCGGCCGCAGGCCAGAACTTGCAGGAATTCACCGGGCACTACCGGCAGGAATTCTTCCGGGATATGCAAGCCCTGCGCATCCAGAGCGGCGTCCTTTACCCCCTGGCGTCCGACCACATCGACGACATGGTCAACCTCACCCGGAAGCTCCTGGAGAAGGGGCTATCGCCTATGAAAAACTGCGCTCGGTCTATTTCGACATCTCCCGCTTCAAGGACTACGGGCGCCTCTCCGGGGTCGACCTGAGCAAGATCCGGGTGGGCAAGACCGTGGACCTGGACGAGTACGCCAAGGAAAACCCCCGGGATTTCACCCTGCTGAAACGCGCCAAGCTGGCGGAACTGAAAAAGGGCCTCTATTACACCACTCCCTGGGGCCAGGTGCGCCCCAGCTGGCACCTGGAGTCTGCCGCCATCGCCCTGAAACATCCGGGCGAAACCGTGGATTTTCACGTGGGCAGCGTGGAATCGCTCTTCCCCCACGATGAAAACGAAAACGCCCTGTTCACCGCGGCCACGGGCAAACCCATGGCCCGGGCCTGGCTCCACTGCGAGCGGGTCCTGAAGGACGGCCGCCCCCTGAAAGAAGCGGGCCAGATCACGGTGCGGGACCTGATGGCCCAGGGTTACCGGGGCGAGGAGGTGCGCTACTTCCTCCTGGCCGCCCACTACCGCAAGCCCCTGGCCGTGAGCGACACCAACCTCAAGGCCGCGGCGGTGGCCCGGACCCGCCTGGACCACTTTCTGGAGCGCCTGGCCCTGATCACCGGTGAGGCCCCCCTGACCCCGGCCATCGAAGAGCGCCTCTTTTTGCTGAAAAAGGAGTGCGCCGCCGCCCTGGATGACGACCTCAACATCTCCCGGGTCCTGTCGGCCATCTTCGCGGCGGTGGGGGAATTCCACACCGACATCGACCACGGCCGGCTGGGGCACGCCGCCGCCGCCGCTATCCTGGCCCGCTTCCAGGAACTGGACGAAGTCCTGGGCGTCATGAACCTGGCGCCGCCGGCAGAGGCCGAAGATAAAGAGATCGCAGGCGCGGCTGGCAGGCCCGGGAAGAGGCGCGGCAGCGCCGGGATTGGGCCACAGCGGATCAGATCCGGGATGAACTGGCCGCCCGGGGCATCGAGATCACCGACACCGCCAACTGGCCCCCGCTGGCGCCGGAAGGGGTAGGGAGGGCGAGAGAGGCAGAGAAGAGTCGTGGGAGAGGGGCTAGGGGCGCCTGCCCTTACGCCTGCAAACCTCCCCCCACCCCCTCCCCAATCCCGTGCGCAGGGGCGGCCCGCCGGGTCGCCCTTGAGATTGTCCGGTGGCAGAGGCTTTCCAGCCCGTGCCAAACCGAGGTCAACCATGTATCCCGAACAGTACTGGCAATGGCACACCTGGTGGGTCTTCCCCCTGTTCATGCCCATCTTCTGGCTCGTCATCATCGGGCTGTGCCTCTACTTCATCTTCGGACGCCGCCGGTCCAGCCGGACCTGGGTACCCGGCCGCGGCTTTGGGGACGAAACCGCCCTGGATATCCTGAAAAAGCGCTACGCCAAAGGGGAAATCAGCAAAGCGAGTTCGAGCAGATGAAGCGGGATATTCAGGGGTGAAGGTCCCCTCTGGGGGGAAAAGCTGGTTTAACGTGCAACGGCAGGTAATTGTCTCATTACCGCCCCGGGAAGATGGTCGGGACGAGAGGATTTGAACCTCCGACCCCAGCGTCCCGAACGCTGTGCTCTACCAGGCTGAGCCACGTCCCGACTTGTTAAATGTATCCAAAAGGCGGCCCCGGGGCAAGAGAAATTCTGGCCCCGGCTCCCTGAAGTCTGTTGTCCTCACGGTAGGGGCGGGTTTCAAACCCGCCTCTACGGGCAGATATGAAAATTTTGTAAGTCCAGGCCTTCCAGCCTTGGCACACAGGCCAGAGGCCTGTACTACTTGAGGTCAAACCAGGAGATTCCGTTTGGCAAACCAGGGGCTTGATAGAAGGAAGTGGTTGGTTTTCCTGCTGCTGATAGTTCTTATGGCCGCGGTCCTCGCCGGCTGCAAGGCCCAGGAGGAGGAGAAGCATTACGGCGGCCCGGATACCGGCCCGGCCTACGGCGACCTGTTCATCGACGCCTCCATCGGCGACGCCAGCACGTTGATCCCGCCCCTGGCCATGGATGCGGCCTCGGCCAGCATCAACTCCCTGATCTACAACGGCCTGGTGAAGTATGACGGCAACCTCAACCTGGTGGGGGACCTGGCCGAGAGCTGGGACGTCTCGCCGGACGGGCTGACCATCACCTTCCATCTGCGCCATGGGGTCAAGTGGCAGGACGGCGCCCCCTTCACCGCCAAAGACGTCCTGTTCACCTACCAGGTGATGGTGGACCCCAAGACCCCCACCGCCTATTCCGGGGACTATCTCCAGGTGAAAAAGGCGGAGGCGCCGGACGACTATACCTTCCGGGTCACCTATCCCCAGCCCTTCGCCCCCGCCCTGGGCTCCTGGGGCCTGGCCATCCTGCCCCGGCACCTGTTGGCCGGCCAGGACCTCACCAAGTCCCCCTTAGGGCGGCACCCCGTCGGCACCGGCCCTTATATCTTCAAGGAGTGGCGGGCCGGGGAGAAGATCGCCCTGGCCTTCAACCCCAATTATTTTGAGGGCCGCCCCTATCTCAACGGCTACGTCTACCAGGTGAAACCCGACACGGCCACCATGTTCATGGAGCTCAAGGGCGGCAACCTCGACCGTATGAACCTCAATGCCATACAATATACCCGCCAGACTGAGTACCCCAAGTTCAACCGGATGTATAAAAAGTATCGCTACATGCCTTTTTCCTACATCTATCTGGGGTACAACCTGAACGATTCCCGGTTTGCCGACCGCCGGGTGCGCCAGGCCCTGACCCATGCCATCAATAAAAAGGAGATCATCGAAGGGGTGCTCATGGGCCTGGGAGAGGAAGCCACCGGCCCCTATAAGCCCGGCACCTGGTACTACAACCCCAACGTGCCCAAATTTCCCTACGATCCGGCCAAGGCCAAGGCTTTGCTGGCCCAGGCCGGCTGGACCCCCAATGCCGACGGCATCCTCACCAAGGACGGCCACCCCTTTGCCTTCACCATCCTCACCAACCAGGGAAACGATACGCGGCAACGCACCGCCGAGATCATCCAGAGCCGGCTCCGGGCCATTGGCATCCTGGTAAAGATCCGCACAGGTGGAGTGGGCCGCCTTCCTCAAGGAATTCATCCAAAAGGGCCGGTTCGAGGCCATCCTGTTGGGCTGGAACACCGGCCTGGACCCGGACCAGTTCGACATCTGGAGTTCCACCAAGACCAAGCCCGGCGAGCTCAACGTCATCGGCTATAAAAACCCCGAAGTGGACGGCTTTGCTGGCGGAGGGCCGCCACACCTTTGACCGGGAAAAACGGCGCCGGGCCTACTTCCGCTTCCAGGAGATCCTGGCCGAAGACCAGCCCTACACCTTCCTCTTCGTCCCCGACTCCCTGCCGGCCATCTCCCGCCGCTTCCGGGGCATCAAACCCGCGCCCGCCGGGATCGACTACGACTTCATCAAGTGGTACGTCCCCAAGGGCGAGCAGAAGTACACCATGTCGCCATAGTGAGAGCTGACGCCGACAGATTCAGCTTCAGGCAATGGGCATGCGAGCCAGGGTTAATGATGCGGAACCTGGCTCATAAACCAGGATCCCAATCTTACCGGGAAGGCTGGTGATGAACCGCCAGAACCGGCAAGTTTAGGCTGGTTGAGGATCCTGGCCTGCGCTCTCCGCCCTTAAGGCACTTAGCTTCACAAAGGCCGGATCAGGCGATCGGCTCCCTCTTCAGGCCAGTCCCCTCACCTGCGGTTTCCTTATCAGGGGAACCACAAGTGAGAAACCGGTTCCTGCAGGAACGATATCCTTGACGGCATGGTCGCCGATTGGAAGGAACTCCCGGCCAACGATCGCCATTCCCACGGCCAAGGCGAACCCATCCCTACCGAATGCACCTGGGGTAATCCGAACGTACAGCGGGACTGGATGGGCAGCCTAATAATTATTGGGCTTATCTGAAGATAAGGCAGAGACTTGGAAATGCTGGGCCTGGTTATAAGCCCGGATGACCTCGCGCTCATAGGCCGCGGTGCAGGAAGCGTTATACGTGTGCAACACTCTCCTGATGTCTCCGTGGTATTTCTCCATCAGATGAGCCAGGACCGCCGCCCCGCCCATGATATTGGCCCGGGGGTCGTGGGCGTCTACCCCGTACTTTTTGGCGGTGTCCTGGTGCAATTGCATCAGGCCAAAGCATCGCCCCGATTTGGCGTCCTTATCATATCGCGATTCAATGGCGCATACTGCCTGGATGAGGTAAGGTGAAATGTGGTATTTTTCGGCGGCTTCCTTGATGTAGTTCCAGTATTCTTGCTTTAAGAAAAGATGGCCTATGGGGGGCGGAGTTTGGGGCCAGGGCTGGGCCGCGGCTGGGATGGCTAAGAGCAGAAATATGACCAATGTTTTTAGCATAGTTTTTCTCCTGAAGTTTTGGTCTTTTAGTTGAGGTCAGGCACCAACGGGAGTAAGAAGACTGGCGTCGTTCAGAAGGCGTGTCGGCGGGTTGACCTAACTTAATGGCATCTAATTAGGCAAAGACTGTGCCACAGTTTGTCTAGCTAACATAATATTTGCCGGAAAGCAAGCAGAAATGACCCGAAGTCTTTATCCATGCGGATATGAGGGGCATGGACCACCCCTGCGGTCCCCATCTCAGCACCCCGGGGGAGACCCAGGATTTGCGCCCAAATCCTGGCCGGGTTGAGGCAGGCTCGAGGCCAGGGGGGGGATGGGTGCGGACCAGGGGTCGAGGTGGTGGGTGCAGGCAGCCGGGTATTTCAACCGGTTTTACCGTCATCGGCGGCTTTTCGGGGTTCCCTTGGCGGGAAATCGCGGTGATCACCGAGCCTTGATTAACTGTTAGGCTTGGCGGGGAAGAAAAATTGGGTTTCTTGGCAGACAGATTCAGGTAAAATCGATCTGGCAAAGAGGTGCCCGGATACCAAAGCCTGAGCATTTTGGGGCCCGGCGTCCCGTTGACTTGACCTAGTGTGGGCCGCGAGGTAGGCAAAGCGTTGACTGACCAAGGCAAAGGCGGCATAAAAGACTCTCCCGAGGCGAGAAGGCCGATAACTCTTTTCTCAGCCGCCATCATCGTCATTGCCAATATGATCGGGATCGGCGTGTTTACCACCCTGGGCTTCCAGGTCGCCGGCCTGCACTCTCCCTGTGCGGTCCTGATGCTGTGGGTTTTGGGGGGTGTAGGCGCCTTTTGCGGAGCCCTGTGCTATGGGGAACTGGGGTCGATGATGCCGAGGTCCGGCGGCGAGTACACCTATCTCTCCCAAATTTATCATCCCGCCATCGGCTTTCTGTCGGGATGGGTCTCCATGGTGGCCGGGTTTGCGGCTCCCATCGCTCTGGCGGCCATCGCCCTGGGTGAATACTCCGGTGCCATCGTCCCAGGCATCGACAAGACGGTCATCGCAGTGTCAATAATTGTGATCCTTTCCCTGGTACATCTTTCGGACGTGAGGTTTGGCTGCCAATTTCAAAACCTGTTTACCGGGGGGAAAATTCTCCTGATCGTGGCGTTTATCGCCTTGGGCTTTTTCGTAGCGAACCCCCAAAACCTCACCCTGGTGCCATCCCGTAGCGACCTGGGATCAATGTTCAGCCCGGAGTTTGCGATCTCACTGGTATATGTGTTCTATGCCTACTCCGGTTGGAACTCCTCGTCCTACATTGCCGGAGAGATTCTCAGGCCGGAGAGAAATCTGCCGATCTCTTTATTTCTGGGGGCTGCCTTCGTTTCCGTCTGTTATTGCCTGATCAATTATGTTTTTCTTTATACCGTACCCATGGGCGAGCTTTCCGGCCAAATCGATGTTGGCTACCTGTCGGCGAAAGCCATTTTCGGGCCGAGAGGCGGCACCCTGATGACCGTTTTGGTCTGTCTGGCGTTGATCTCCAGTCTCAGTTCCCTCATCATGGTGGGCCCCCGGGTGACCCAAACCATGAGCGAGGACCTGGCCAGATTGAGGTTCTTTGCCAGACGAAATGCCAGGGGGGCCCCGGTCTTTGCCATTATCCTGCAGGCCCTGGTGGCAATTTTTCTGACCCTGACCGCGACCTTTAATGCGGTTTTAACCTATGTGGGCTTCACCCTGGCCCTGTTCGCCTCCCTGACGGTACTGGGGGTATTCGTCTTGCGCATCAGACACCCGGACCTGCCAAGACCTTTCAAGACCTGGGGCTATCCGGTGACCCCGGTAATTTTTCTGGTGCTCTACGGCTGGATGATCTGTTATTTAGTCATCGAGCGGCCCCTGCCTTCGGTGTGCGGCCTTTTGACCGTGGCCTCGGGACTCCTGTTGTACAAGCTGCTGGCGACCACCGGGTCCCCCGGGTCCCAAAAAAATATTGTTGGAAAATCGATATCTTAGAAAACGCGAAGGGAAACGTTGATGCGTAAAGGTAACTGGTTCGGCCTGGCAACGATAGTGCTCCTCCTGGCATTGGGTCCGGTCCCGGCCTTTGGCGCCGGTTCGGATTTAATCTGCACCCCTGAAGGGTGTGCCGTCCCAAAGGGCGGCCAATCCGCCAAAAGCCTCCCGGCTTATAACGATTACGCTCTCTTTATCGCCGGCATCAGCAACCCCGAGAGCACTCTGGCTGCATATCAGGATAAGCCGGCCTGGGTCAGGCATGCCAGGTTTTTCGACCGTAACTGGGAGAGTTTCACCAGGACGCGCCTGGCGCCCATGCGCCAGTGGGCTTCCCAGGAACTCGGCTCCGCCTCGGCCGCCACCGTGTTTTATCCCTTCAGTGGCCCTGATTTCGTCAATGCTTTCGCCCTGTTCCCTCATGCCAAAACTTATCTCCTGATCGCACTGGAACCGGTGGGAGTGATCCCGGATTTTTCTGAGTGCCAGGAACAGAATTTTTTTGCCAGCCTGCAACGGTCCCTTTACGACCTTCTCCAACTGGACTTTTTCAAAACGAACCAGATGAGATCCTCCCTGGGCAAAAGTGACCTCAAGGGCACTCTCCCGGTCCTCATGTTTTTTCTGGCCCGGGAACAGGCCCGGGTCCTTGACGTCCAGTATTGGGTCATGGAGCCGGATGGCACCATCAATGAGTCCCCGGCGGTGGGTGCGAAGCCTTCCGCCACCGGCATTCCGGGGGTGCGGATCGTCTTCACCGGCCCGGGCTCCACGGAAAATCAGACTCTCTATTACTTTCAGTTCAATCTCGCCAACGATTCCTTGGCCCGAAACCAGCAGTTTGTCTCTTTCCTGAAAAGCTTCGGCCCGGTGACGACCTTCACCAAAGCCGCCTCTTATTTGATGTTCAAGCCTCACTTTTCTGCCATCCGGCAGTTCATTCTGGATCAGAGCCTCTACGTGCTGCAAGGTGATTCAGGCATCCCCCTGAGGTACTTCGACCCTGCCGAATGGAATCTCCGCTTTTACGGCACCTACGCCGGCCCCATCGCCCTCTTCAGCAACTGCTACCAGGCGGATATGGCCACTATTTATTGCAACGGGGATGTCCAGCCTCTTCCCTTCGGGTTTGACTACCGACACCGGGTGCGCACCTCAAACCTCATGTTCGCCGCCAAAAAGGGCAAGGTGCTCGCGGGCGACTTGCATTGACCCTGGAGAGTTGGGTGAAAGTTTTTGCCGCCATTGTTGTGGCCGTGCTGGGGGGGTTGGTGATCGGCCTGAACCCGGCTGGCGCCGCCAGCCCGGCCCTCCCACTCGGGGAGAGCGGCCCGGACTGGCAACCACTGTCCCAAAGGGGGGACCAGAGGTTGCAAACCCGGCTGGACCAGGCCTTGGCAGAGCACAACTCCTGGATGTCCCTGATCCGCGCCGGCAAAATGTCGATGGGCCTGGTGGATCTGTCCAACCCCAAAATACCGCGTTTTGCCCGGGTGAACGGCAATACCATGATGTATGGCGCCAGCCTGCCGAAACTCATGGTCCTGCTGGCGGCCTTCCAGGGTTTCGAAAATGGTACCCTGAAAGATACCCCTGAGGTTCACCGGGACCTGATCGAGATGATCCGCCGCTCGGATAACCACGCCGCCAGTCAGGTGATCGGTCGGATCGGCCTGAGGAAAATCGAGGCCCTGGCCAGTGATCGTCGCTACCGGTTCTACGACCCCCAAAACGGCGGAGGCATCTGGCTGGGGGGCACTTACTCCTCCGGCGGCGAGAACAATCCCGAACCCATGACGGGTTTGTCCTTTACGGCCACGGCCTACCAGCTCTGCCGTTTCTACTATCTGCTGGCCTACGGCAGGCTCATCAGCCCGGAGCGCTCGCGCCAAATGCTGAAAATTCTGGCGTTTCCCGATCTTCCCGGCAAGTTTGTCTCGGTGCTGGAGACAGACGTGCCCCCTGGCCGCTTGTACCGCAAGTCAGGGGAGGTCCGGGGCTTCCATGCAGACTCGGTCCTGGTGTGGGATAAGGGCTGGCGGCGCTATATCCTGGTAGCTATGATTGAAGATGCGGGGGGGGAACAGATCCTGAAGGAGTTGGTCCCGGTGGCCGAACACGTCCTCAGGCCAGCCAGCCGCGTCGGTCAGGAGGGACTGGGAAACAGCCCGCCAGATAGGCCCGGACTTGCCGGGTCAAAACGCTGATTCTCCTGTCCCTTAAAACAGGATTTGATCGGACAATCTGCCGTAGGGCGGGAAAGCGAAGCGCCTCCCGCCTTCTGCCTGAATGAAGGGCGCACAAGCAGGTGCGCCCCTGCAGTTCCCCATTTTTCGCTTGCGACTCGGTATTACTTGCCGCCGTCCCGGGCTTTTTTGAGCATGGCGATGGGCTTGGCCATGTCCAGGACGTGGTGATGGAGCGCCGCCAGGCTGGTCCCGGGAACCCCCATCATCAGGTGACAGGCGTCCAGGGCCGACTTCAGGCGGCACCCCAGCCCCAGAAAGGTGACGTTGGCGATCCCCTGGAGCAGGGGCAGGGCGGTGATATCGGCGCAGCCCCCCAGCGCCCCGCCCGATTGGGGCAGGTCCATTCTGCCGCCCTTATCGTAGTTCACTGCGTAGAGGAGCCACATGACCTGCTCGCTGTCGGCCGTGAACACCACCACCTGGGGCAGCTCCCGGAAGGTGCCCAGGGGCGCGATGCGCGCCGCCCGGGTCTTGCCGGGCTCCAGGTAGGTGGAGTTAAGGATGGTGGCGGCTGATGCCTCTTCAGTGCCGTAGAGGCCCACGCCGTATTTCTCCAGGACGCCGTCATCCAGAAAGGCCTCCGGGTCGGTCTCGAACCCCAGCACCGAAGTGCCCAGCTTGCAGCCCATCTGCTCTTTGGCCAAGAGCAGGGCGCGGCCTTTCCCGGCCAGGGCCAGGGCCTGGCAGTAGCTCTTCAGGCTTTCCCGGGCCAACGGCAGATCGGTGGGGAGAGGGTCGGTTTCCCGGTAAAGAGTGACGCCCACGGGCTCATAGCTGAGCGCCAGGCTCACCACCAGGTCTTGGGACATATTTTTAAAAACGCTCATGGGAGACTCCACTTGATTAGATAGCTATGGTGCATGGATTCCTTGTAGCACAATTCGCCGGGCCGGGCAACCGGAGCACAAACCTTTGATAACGAGTCTAGTGCCGTGTCCCAGGATCAGCTTACAAAAGGTTGAATGTTTGTTCCTCCCTCCCCCTTGCTGGGGAAGGGTCGAGGTGGGGGTGAAATTGCTCGGCATTGCTTCACCCTACCCCCTCCCACCAGGGAATGGGAGCTCTTGAAGAAAAATTCTTGCCAGGTATCCGCGGTACACGGATAATAGCTTCGGAGACTGCTGCCGATGAAGATTCCCGACCAGATGCGGGCCATGGTGCTGGAAAAACCGGGGCAACCCCTGAAATGGCTGGAAGTGCCGGTGCCGCAACCGGGTCCCGGAGCAGGTGCTCATCCGGGTCCACGCCTGCGGGGTCTGCCGCACCGACCTGCACGTGGTGGACGGCGAATTGCCCCACCCCAAACTGCCCCTGATCCTGGGCCACGAAATCGTGGGCACGGTGGTGGCCACCGGGAGTCAAGTCCGGCAGTTCCGAGGAGGGGAGCGCCTCGGGGTGCCGTGGCTGGGGCGCACCTGCGGCGTCTGCCGCTACTGCCGGGAAGGCCGGGAGAACCTGTGCGATAACCCCGGGTTCACCGGCTACACCCTGGACGGGGGCTACGCCGGCTACGCCGTAGCCGACCAGCGCTACAGTTTCCCTCTACCCTCGGGCTATAGCGACGCCGAGGCGGCGCC
The DNA here is from genome assembly GCA_963841475.1 of uncultured delta proteobacterium. GTDB lineage: Bacteria > Desulfobacterota > Desulfobaccia > Desulfobaccales > 0-14-0-80-60-11 > 0-14-0-80-60-11. Next base: position 10,058 of record CAWJCT010000004.1, on the reverse strand, counting down.
GCTCTTGTGCGCCGGGTTGATCGGCTACCGCTCCTACCGCATGGCCCGTGACGCCGGGGAGCGGTTGGGGATTTACGGGTTCGGGGCGGCCGCCCACATCACCCTCCAGATCGCGGTCTACCAGGGGAAAAAGGTTTATGCCTTCACGCGGCCGGGGGACATCGAGACCCAGGAGTTCGCCCGGCGGCTGGGGGCCGTATGGGCTGGGAGCTCCGACGCCAGACCACCGGAAGAATTGGACGCGGCCATCATTTTTGCGCCGGTGGGCCCCCTCATCCCTGCGGCCTTGAGAGCCTCAGCCAAAGGCGGGGTCGTGGTCAGCGGCGGCATTCACATGAGCGACATCCCGTCTTTCCCCTACGACCTGCTCTGGGGGGAGCGGGTGGTCCGTTCGGTGGCCAACCTGACCCGGGCCGACGGCGAGGAGTTTCTCCAACTCGCCCCCCGGGTGCCGGTCAAAACCGAGGTTGAGACCTTTCCCCTGGAGGCGGCCAACGAGGCCCTAAACCGGCTCCGCCGGGGCCAGATCCAGGGGGCGGCAGTGCTGATGGTGGGGGAAGAATGAAACTTGAGGGGAGGACCGGGGGACCTTTGTCGTAAGGGGTCCCCCGACCTCCCCGCAAACTCCCCCCAGCGTCCTGGAAAGACAGAGTGGTGGCACAGGCGTCTCGCCTGTGCGGGAGACCAGTCACCATGCCTAAACCCAGGGTCCTGTTTATCTGCCTGGGAAACTCCTGCCGCAGCATCATGGCCGAGGCCCTGGTCCGGCACCGGTGCGGGGATCGCTGGGAGGCGGCCTCCGCCGGCCTCACCCCGCTGGGGTTTGTGGCCCCGGAGACCCTTCAGGTACTGGCCGAGATAGGCGTGAACCCGGCGGGCCTGCGCTCCAAGGGGCTGTCAGAGTTTGATTTTGCGGGGTATCGTCTCCTGGTCAATCTTACCGAGCACTTCCTGAAAGGACGCATCCCAACGGCTTACACCGGCAGAGTGCTCCACCGACCGGTACTTGACCCCTATGGCGACAGCCTGGAAGTCTACCGTCAAAGCCGGGACGCCATTAACCGGATGATTATCCGGGAACTCTGCCGGGAGGATGCGCCAAAGGCATAGACTTCTCATAAGCTCTGTTCCGAAAAGAGATTATTAACCGCTGGCACAGGCGTCTCGCCTGGGCCGGAGGGGCGGGTTGAAAACCCACCCCTACCCGCCCATTATGATAAGTTACTGGTGAGCCCAAGGCCCATCCAGGATTGACGCAGAGAATCTTTTTCAGGCTGGATATAGAGAAGAAGGACGGGAAGACCGGGTCTATGCAGGGAACCAAAGAAAAGCTGTGGGGTAAATACCTGGGGTGCATGCTCGGCAGCGCCTTGGGGGACGCTATCGGGGAGTTGGCCTTTCGCTTCCCGGAAGAGGACCGGCTCCGGGCTGCCATTGCCGCTGCCCCCGTCCTGCTCTACACCGACGACACGGCCATGGCCATGGGGCTGGCCGAGTCCCTGGCAGAGAGGGGGGACCTGGACCCCCAGCACCTGGGCCGGACCTTTCACCGCAATTTCAATCGCGAACCGTGGCGGGGGTATGCTTCCGGGCCGCCCACGATCTTTCACCTGGTGGAAAAGTCGGGACTCACTTACGAGGAGGCGGCCCAAAGTCTGTTTGGCGGGCAGGGCTCCCAGGGCAACGGGGCGGCCATGCGGGTGGCGCCCCTGGGCCTGTTCTTTCACGACGCCCCAAACTTGTATGACCGGGCCGTAGCCGCCGCCGCGGTCACCCACGGCCATCCCCTGGCCCAGGATGGGGCCGCGGTCCAGGCCGCCGCCGTGGCCCTGGCGTTGCACCTGGACCCGCAAAACCCTTTTCCCCGGGACGCTTTTTTAAGGCGGCTGCTCACCCTGGCCAAGACCCCTGAGATCCAGAAGAAATTGTCCCTGGTCAGGACGTTGCTGAAGGGTGAGGTCCCCGGACAGGAGGCCGCCGAAATCTTGGGAAAATCGGTCAAAATCCAAGAATCCCTGCCCTTTGCCCTCTATGCTTTTCTCGCCCGGCCCCACTCCTTTGAGGACTGCCTCCTGGACGCGGTGCTGAACGGCGGTGACCGGGATACTCTGGGGGCAATGGCGGGGGCCATATCTGGGGCTTACCTGGGAGTGACGGCCATCACCGCCCTCTGGCGGGAAAAACTGGAAAACCAGGGCCTTCTTGAAAGGCTGGCTCTGGCCCTCCTGGTTTAACGGCCGGCTTGACCGTGCCTCGCAAGGGCCAACGCCATCCGAGTCAGCAGGCGCTAGGGTGAACCCGTGCGCCTGCACGGGTCAGGCCTGGTTCAGAAACTTATCTGAGTTCGTAAAGTTGGTTGGCCGCATCATCACGGCCCCAGGCTCTTCCAAAGCCGGATTTACCTCCCGGCTAACCCATAAGCGGTAAGGTCTCAGAAACATTACTCCCTGAAAGAGGATATTGCAGGGTTGGCAAATTCGGATAAGCAGTGTAAAATTCGCTCGGTAAAGCCGGCATAGCTCAGTGGTAGAGCAGCTGATTCGTAATCAGCAGGCCCGGGGTTCGACCCCCCGTGCCGGCTCCAGCTTACAGAGATTTGAGGGGAAGAATGTTTACCATTTCTTTACCGCTAGGAATGCCGCCCAAGAGGTTTACCGTCTCCCTCAGGTGATCCGGTGAAAGGTGGGAGTAACGGTCGGTCATCTTTGAATCTGAATGGCCCAGCAGCCTTTGCACCGCCTTAAGGTTTGCGCCCTTCATTACCAGATGCGAAGCGAAGGTGTGTCTGAGATCATGGAAGCGAAAATCTTCAATCCCAGCCCGCCTACATGCGCCGGCGAAGCCCTTTTTAACGTCCAGTAAATGTTTACCATCGGGGCCCACAAAGACAAAGGGTGATTTCCACTTATTTTTGATCTGCAGTTCCTTGAGGACTCTGGGCCGCCCGGCCGTCAAGAGGTATCTGCCGATCCTTACCGCTCTTGATTCCCCCCCTCAAGGTATATGAAGCCATTCCTAACCTGATCCCACTTCAAGGACAAGATTTCGCCCTTTCTCATGCCGGTATGCAAGGCGATTTCCACAATGGGGAGCAGGTGGGGGTGCAAGAATTGAGCAGCTTTTCAATGTCGGCTTCCATCAAATACCGTTGGCGCTGGTTATTCTCCCGGAAACTCAACCGCGAGCCCTTACGGAAGGGCGACACTTCCAGCATCCCCCACTCAACCGCCTTATTCAGCATGTGCTTTAAGGCCGACATTTCCCGGTTGACCGTGGCATCGGTCCTGATCTTCCCACTGGCGAGAGGGGTTGCCTTCCGCTTGTTCCGGTAGGTTTCCAGGTCAAGATAAGAGAGGTCTTTTAGCCGCATATCTCCAAAGGCTTCCCGGAGATACGCTTACCGCATGGCGCTTGAAGCTCCGGTAAGATTTCTGGGTGCCATAGTTTTCCACATACCGATCCGCCAGGCCGTCAAAGGTAATGAGTTCTTCTTTCTTGGGCCGAAAATTTCTTCATAGCTGCCCTCTTGTTTAGCATACTCCCATCTTGGCGAGATAGGCCTCAGCTTCTTTCTTGAGGGGAAAGCACTTCATTACCCGTTTGCCCTGGGGGTCGTAATAGTCGATCTGGTAGGACGTGCCCTTTTTGTTCACTCGCTTACGGATTGTCGCCATGATCTAAACCTCCCTACCTACCCATGCCAGGCATAGGCGATAACTGCCAAGACACAAATTAAGGTGGCCACCAGGGGCACCGCACACCCTAACATCGCCCCCAATTTGCGTTCCCGGCCTGATCTGGTTAAGGGTATGCCGATCTTGCGGGATAGCCGGGCCTTGGCCGCCGATATTCCCAGGGCTCTTTTCCAGGAGAAACCGCCTCTGTTCATGGTGGGGTCCATAGTGCTGGGGGCTTTTAATTGTCAAAGCCGTCTAAAAATTCATTCCATTCTGTAAATGCCCTGATCTTTGCAGCATCTTCCTTGCTGATAAGACCATCTTTGGCTGCTTTTTCAAAATTCCAATTATTAAGGTATCCTCCGATGATTTCCGAATTAAGAATGTGTAAATCTTGCTCGGAAAGTTCCTCCCAGGAAGCGACTTCCTTATTTCTGGCCATGAGGTCGTCGATTTTTGGAATCAGGGATTTAGTGAGTTTTTGAAATTGTGCCCGCATTTTTTCCATTTTCCCTTCAGTCGATTCTTTGCCCATTTCATCTCGCCTTGTGAGGGGCAGGGCTGCGAACCCCGCCCCGGTTGTGGGTTAGGCCGCTTCACACTTCTGCAGCTCATCGTGAATCATTTCCGCCCATGCGCTCACCTTGGCCGGATCATCCGCCGCAAGCTCCAGGTCCTTCCAGGTATCCCCAAAAGGCTTTAAGCGATATCTTTGCATTGGCCAGGCCGGGGGTGTAGTGATTCAGTTTCCGGGGTGCGGGCTCGGGGTCCTGGGCCGCACCACGGGCCGCTTTCTCCCGGGCAATCCGCTCTTGAATAGCCGGAGGAAGGGGAAGCCCCAAGTCGTTACAAATCCCCTCAGCCATTAATTGAAGCTCCGGGCTCATGCCGGCCAGCTTCCCCATATCCCTGATAAGGTTTTCCCGGGTTACATGGTCCAGTTCAAAACCTTCCTGGGCCGGGGCCTGGGGCCGGAGCACAAACGCCTCAGCATGGGGCTTTCCTTCATATTTCAGCATCCCCAACTCAGCCGAAAGGGTGTCAACCGCCATGCTCATGATCCCGTGAAAATAGCCAATGTCATCAAGGCTCAAGCTGAAAGCCTCATGCTCGGCATCCCGGCAATAATGGTACAGGGATAAGAAATGGTTCGCAGAGTTTTGAAGGTTGCGTAGATGTTTTTCGATGCTCTCTACTCTTTCTTCCGCCGTTTTTGTGGTAAGATTTTTCAGACTCATGGCCGATCCTCCTATGGGTTATCGGTTGTGGGTTTAGGGCCGGGCCGGGTGCGCATACACCTGGCCGGCCTGCTTTTGCCGTTTACTTCTTGCTCTCGCCTTCCTTTAATGGGTCTTGCAAAGAGACGTTACCCTTTGAGAAAAGCCCTCTATCGAACGGCCCATAATTCCCTTTTTTCGTCATAAGGCGGGCATATTCGATAAAGGGGTAACGCCTTAATCTTTCTTCTGTTATCCCCCGTTCTTCGTAATAAATCTCTCGGGATAAGGGTGGTTTTTGGGTTGTCAGGTCTATAACTTGATTCTCAAATTCGCACCAAGCATGAAATACCCAGGGGGGACCGTTTCGCCAGCCGTGGACAATAAAGATTTGTTCTTTATCCACCGCCAGGCCGCAAGCCGCTTCAAAAGCAGCCTCAAGGCATTTCCCTTTGTAATTCCTTCCTGGCATTAACCCTGCCCCCGTTCCAAAAATGCTTCCAGTTCGCTTTCCCTGATCCGCCACAAACGGCCCACCTTGAGCCCCTTTAATTTGCCGCTCTTAAGCCACCTACGCACCGTCAAGGGCTTTACATTCAACTTGTGGGCCACATCGTCAGGGGAAAGATAACGTTCGTCAGGCATGGGCAACCTCTGCTTAGTTTTGATATATCTTAATATAGCTTTATATGACTGTCAAGTGTTTTTTATAGCAAAAAATAAGGCAGGGTCAAAAAACCTCTTGGCCCCGCCTCACCATGCCCCAAAATCCCCCCAAAATTCGCGCTCTCCCCGGCCACCGCGCCCCGATCCACCCCCAGGCCAGGTAAGGGAAGGGTCTGCCCCCATCGTTCAACCTGGGTGCTCTCAGAGCTTCGGGCTATCCTGGTTATCATTGAATTAATTTCTCTTGCTCTATAATAAACCCTGTTTTATAGTCGCCAACATAAGCTCATTCCTGTATCTCGGAGGAAGAGAAGAATGTCAGACGAAAAAGATTACACCTTTTGCCTAATGCCAGGGACCAAAATAAGACATAACGCCGGCCCTTTTGATACTGAGACACGGAAGCCTCGTTATGAGATTGAAATTAATATCCCGAAACATGCTCGTGATCAAGTAGAAATTGAGCAGTTTTTAATGGGCAACCCTGAAAATCGCATGTGGGTATGGGACATCAAAAACAAATCAACCTGGCCTGCTTTCATAACTATTAAAAAAGATGGAGAGAAGATTGATTTTCCTTAGATGGCCTTTCACCCTCAAAAATCCGGGACTGGAGAGTGAGAATGAAGAATCTTAGCATTTATTTGACACTTGTAGACGGCGGACAACTACCACTTAATTTCTCAAGTGGACGTGAACTTATCCATGAAATGGTCTCAGATGATTTTGCTGCACCTCCCCGTTCTCTCTGTTTTGAGATTTTCGACAAAGATAAGAAAAAAGCCATAACAATCACTGTGCCATATGATGACCGAGATGAAGTATTCATGGGGATAATAGACATGCCCTAATTTCCGCCGCCCGGCCTACTCTGCCCGTCCGCCCTGTCATGATCCGCCCAGCTGAAGGGGAATGTCAGGGGGCCGACCCATCGGCCCGTGGTGTTCTCAGAAGCTCAATCCTCAATAAATTCCGGGGCCAGCATCCCGCCAGCCCCGGCCTGGCCCGCCCTTCTTAGTCAGGCCAGGGGTTGAAGATCCCCAGGTAAAGCTATTCCGCCGGCGCCGGGGCAAACTGTGGGGGGAGTTCCCGGGTGCCTGCCATGATTTCAGCAAACCTCGATTCGCCCACCGATTCCATGATTTCGGCCTTTCGCTCATCGGTCAAGGCAAACTCTAAGGGTAGGTTCATTTCTCCCTTAATGATCGCCTGATAACCAGCCCCCCCGACCTTACTTATCAAACGGGCCTTTGTGGAATCATCCAAACCGGCCACGGGAGAGGCGGGACGCTCACCGGGGGGCAGGGGTAAGATTTCCTCCGTACCCTTAACCAGCTTTTCGGCCTCGTACCCGGCGCGCCTTGAGCTTTCTTTGGCGCTGTCGTAAAGTTCCTCAGCATCGGCAAGCCGCTCAAAGGTGGGCGAGGCGACGGCTTCCGCATAACTCTCCCTCGCCGCGTCCAGTAAAACCGGCGCACAAATTGGGGTTAGGCTCCGCTCCAGGGCCGTCAAAATGCTCCGATCCCCCCGGGCCACCGATTCCCTCAGGAGCTTGGCCCTCAACTCGCCGTCCATGCCCTTCAACTCTTGCCTGAGTTCCGATTCCCTGAGATAAGCGAGTAATTGCCCAAACTCGGTTTCCGGGGCCTTGGCCCGGCTCGCCATGCTGATTTCGGACCTGAAGTTTTCAATCGAAGCCCCCAGGGGCTGCAACTCTTTTGCCAGGGTATCGTTAAGTTTCTTCCTGGCCTGGCTCAAGATTTCATGCTGCCGGGCTGCTCGCTTCGCTGGGATGTAATCCGGGGACACCTTCCTGGCCTTGTCAATGGCGGCCTCATACTCATCCATGGCCTTTTGTAAGGTGTTATAGTAAGTGTTCAGTCGCCCCGAAAGCTCCGGTTTTACCAACCTGGGGAAACGTTGCCCCAAGGGGTGAGTTAAGGTTTCGGTTCCCATGTTATTGCCCCTTCGGTTTCCCGGAAATGTCGGGAGGGGTCCCCGCGGGCTCCTTCACCGTGCCAACCGCTCCGGGGGTCCCCGCCTGTTCCGCCGCCGCCTGCCCTTTGCCAAACTCATCAACCGCCTTTGCCGCTTCATTGTTCAGATTTTTCATGTTTTTTTCTCCTTGAAATTATGGGGTTAAACAGCCCCGCCCAACTCGTGCACCCGGCGCTTGATACCTACCATCGCCACGCTATCACCGCGGGTCTTAGCCTCAGCATAAGCCGCCGTCAAGTTTTTAAGTTGCTCTGTGTTCTGGACTCCCTGTGCGGCAACTCGCCCCGATGCCCCCGCCTGATAAGCTCGGATGATATGCCCCAACTGGGTTACATCCACAATACCGGCGCTGTCTATCGCCGGGGCCAGAATGTCGTGGGGACGCCGGGGTACTGCTCCGAAACTTCATTAAGCCTCAGTTCTGATAAATCGCTCATTGGTTACACTCCTTTGAAAGTTTTTTCGATGCTGGCATGGTCCGGGAAGATAACCCCACTTCGCCGGTCATGCCGGATGATAACGTTTGTCGCCAAACTCGGCGCTGCCGTCCGGGGACCCATGGTTTTGTCGTTCGCTGCAACCGCACGGGAGGTCAGGCTTTGGGCCTCACGGTTGATCCTGCCAAGGTCGGCCACCAGTTCCAGGCGCTGTACGTCCAGTTCCGCCAGCTTTTCCGCCAGGGAATCCCAATCCTGTTGCAATGCAACAATCCTCTCCCGGCTCTCGGCAACCGCCGCCGCCGCCAGGTCGCCAAGCTGGGGAGATTTGCGCTGGCCTGACAAGGTGGCATCGATAACCCGGATACGCTGTTCTATCGCCGCCGTCTCGCCGTCAATGGCGTCCAGGGCCGCTTGAATGTCTGCACCATCCCCGGTTAGCAGGGCCTCGTCAATCTCTGCGGCCTTGGCCGCCCTCTGCGAAACGAGGACAATTTTTCGGTCGTTTAGCTGATTTTTGGAATCTTGCAGTTCTGCCAAAAAACTTTGCATTTCTTCATATGCACTCATAAAGATTTTCTCCTATCCCGTTTTCTTTTTTGCCATTTCTCCCGGCGGTGCTCCTTGTCGGTCGGTGTGTCCGGTGCTTTAGCCTTTTTTCGCAAACCTTAACAACGGTTTGCCCCATGCCCCGGCGCTTTTTGCTCATGGCTGCCTCCTTTGGCTTCCCACCAACTCAGCTTCAAGTAAATCAATCGCCCGATCTGCCTTTGCCAGATTCGCGCCGGGCCCGGGCCGCCTGCCGCTCATCGCCCTGGGTTTCGGCTTCGGCCAGGACCTGCAACGAGTACCCGCGGCCGATCATCAGTAATCCGTGGATTGAAGCCAGTTCGCACCTTTCCATAGTCACCACCTCCCTGATCCGCCGCCGCTCGTTTCTTGCCCGTCGCCGTGGGGTCCGCATGGCCACCGCCCTAAATCAGAAATTCCATGGAGACGGATGTCAGCATCGGCCGACTCCCCAGCCCCGAACACACCCCCGCCACCGCATTCGCCAAATCATCGTGACCCCGGGGGCCGTGGTCCACCAGGTCACGGCCGGCACTCCGGGCCCGGCGCTCAAGAGAGACAAGCTCGTTTCGTAAATGCTTCAGGTCCAGGAGTTCTACCCGCTGGGATAGCACCAGGGGCAGGAAGTCCAGATACAGGCTTGCTTTATCTTTATCCGCGGTCTGGTAAGTGATCCTTTGCTTCATAAACTCTTGCCGGGGCCACTCGCCTGCATACCTGTCACCTGTCACCTGGTGGACGTTGTAGGCCTTCAGGACCACCGCCATTTCCCCCACCACTTGAGCCGGATCATGGGGGGCCTTCCATGCCCGGGCCACGTCCAGAATCACCCGCCCGTGGTCCAGGTGCGCAATGGCCAGGGTTGCCGCGTCCCGCCGGCCGCCTGAAGGATCGACAAAGGCCGCATAAAAACTCGGATGGACCGGGGGCAACTCAAGGCGCCCTTGAACCATGACTGCTTCCAGGGCTTCAAGGGAAAGGTAGGATTCCAGGTCAGACCGAAACTCTGCTCCCCACTCACACCGGGCCATTTCCGGGTCCTCTTCCATATCCCGGTCAATGACACGCTGCTTTATGGTGGGATTCATGGTCACGGTGGGCGCAGACCATACCATCACGTCGCTATCATCCCGCCCGTGGTGCCGGTTGAAGGCCTGCCAAAGGGGGCCCGTCCTGGCCCAGGGGGAAGAGATACAGAGAAGCAAGGAATCCGGGATTGTCGCCAGGGAAGGCCGCACCGCCCGCAAAACCTCATTCGCCGGGTTCGCTGAGTTCTCTTCACTTCTCCAAAAGGCTATTTCATCGCAAATCGCCGCCACAACCGTGAAGCCCCGGATGCTCCGGTAAGAACAGGTGGCCACCTGGATCGTGACCCGGTTTGTCAGGTCAACCGACTCCGCCCTCTCCGCTTCCACCAACTTCGAAAGCATCTTGTTTGAAGCCAAGAAGCCCTTCACGTATCGCAAGATCACCCCACGAGACCTTGATCGACC
>CAWJCT010000003.1:50000-403810 GCA_963841475.1 uncultured delta proteobacterium | reverse complement strand
GCCTGCGCCAATCCCAAGTTAAAGGCAGGGGCGACGCCGCGGTCCGGCCGGCTGTGCCAGTAAGCCAAACGGGATGCATAGCGGCGGATAATATCCACCGTACCATCCGTGGAGCCGCCATCAATAATGATGTATTCCAGTGCAGGGTAGCTCTGAGACAGGACGCTTTGAATCGTTTGCTCAATAAAATCCGCGGCATTAAAGGATACGGTGATAACCGAAATATAAGGGGGTTTCGTGGCCAATGTTTGCAAACCTTAAGTTCTTTGCAATAACTATTGCATATTTCCCTTCTAATTGCCCTGGCCAACTCACGGGGCCGCTTTCCGGCTGTTTATCTGCCGCCGTGCCCCTGACCCCGGGAACTGCACCCACACTTTGCCACCGTGCGGCAGCGGGGCCCAATTCTTTGGCCATGAACCTCCAGGGTGCGGTTACTAGCGGCTGGCACGGGTTGGCCTGAAGCAAGGCACGCCCACAGGTTCAGGCGTTCCGTCAGGGAGCACGCTCGGTGGGGCAAGTTCCGGATGGGGCCCTCATCCGGCCGGTGCCTCGGCAACTGTACCCGGTTCGGCAGGGCCTTCGCACTGTGCCTAGGCAGTGCGAGTCATCACTATGACCCCGCAACAGATGAGGCCTATGGCAACCCATCTGAGAACAGAGATATGCTCTCCCAGGATTGCTTGGGCCAGTAGCGCATTAACCACATAAGCCAGGACAAACACGGATACGCAAAGCTGAGTTGCAGTCGGGAGAGAACGATCAGCCATATTACTAACGCGACGACATAGAGGGGCAGGGCCAATAATATATAAGGATTAGTAAAAAACATTCCCAACGTTGCCCACGGCCGGCTTATCTCCCCAATTCCAATCCTGCCGATCTGCATCATGCCACTTTTAAACATAAGCTGGCCAACGCTGCCAATGATTATGTTGATAAAAATAAGTGCCAATGATTTAACCATGGCTATCTCCAAATTATTATCAGTGAGGTAATTTCCGTGAAAAATCCACCCTTATTTGGACACAGATACGGATTAAATCCGGCGACTAAGGACAACCCCCGAGATTGTTTTTATCGCCGCGTCCTTGCATCGGCCGCAGCATAGCATGACTTTCCCTGAAAAACCAAATCCTTCCCGGATAATTGGCATACCAGCACCGCCAGGTAGTGGTGAAACAGGAGCAAGGGCGGGGCCGCCGGCACCTAGCGCCACCGCCAATTCTCTGCTGTCCGGGACGCTCTTTGGGGAGGAGGGTTGTCGGATATCACGTGGTCGTGGGCAACACCCGGCCCGGAGTTTGGGTCTGGCGGGTGAGTTACCGGAAACTCCTTCCCCACGGCAAGGAGCTTTCCTGATCCCCCCAGGGTTGGTGGTCTATCGCCTGCCCATCTCTGGGCGGCGCGACAGGCCTAAATATATCCCAACAACCTGAGGTCCTTCATGATGGCTTCTTTTCCCTTGGACCGACCATGTCGCTCGTCTCCGCCTTCCCCGGCTTTTTCGGTGCAGGGGATACAACTGAGGGACCGGTACCCCTGATCGTAAAGCTGGCAGTAGGGCAAATTAAAAGCGTGGATATAGTCCCAGATATCGGCCTCGGTGAAGTGAAGGATGGGATGGACCCTGGTATGGGGCGGAGTTTCCCGGGGGGAGAGATACTGCTCTTCGGACCTGGCCTCTTGTTCATCCCACCGAATGGCGGTGATGAGACCCCGGAGGCGGTGTTCGACGATCGCCTGATTCAGGGGTTTGATTTTCAACGCCAGGCAGCAGGCTTTCTTGTCCTTGCCGATCTCCAGGCGCCCGGCGGCTTCGGCGTTCCCCAGAATAACCAGGCGCAAATTCCAGAGTTCAGCCAGGTGGTCCCGAAATTGGAGCACCTCCGGGAACTTGGCCGTAGTGTCCAGGTTGAGTACCGGTAAGGGGATAATCTTGTCCTCATACAGCGAACGAATCAGGTGCAAGACCACCAGGGAATCCTTGCCGCCGGAAAAGGTGACAGCCAGAGCCCCCTCAAAGGTTTCCAGGGCGTAGCGTAAGACGCTTAAACTCTCTTCAATTTTCTCAGCTAAAGTCTGCATTCGGCAGGATCTCCAGTTTAATGTGAAATAGTGGCCCCGAGAAACCCATCGATATCTTCTTTGAGTGACTGGAATTTTGTCAGTTCCTGACCGATCAGATTATGCTCTTCCTCGGGGTCCTTTTTCAGATCGTACATCTCATACCGCTTGACCCGCAAGTACTCGATGAGCTTATAGTCTCCGTGAATCGCGGCGATGGAAAATGAGTGGAAATTTGTGGGAGAATTTTCCAAGGTCAAGTTCATGGAGAATTTTGTGCCTGGTTGGTAAGGGCCGCCATCCAGGGCTTTCTTGAAGGATTTGCCATGCATCCAGCGCGGCGTCTCGATGCCAACTAAATCCAAAAGGGTGGGAGCGAGATCCACATGGCTGACATTGGCGTCAATCCGCTTTCCTTGAATCTGTCCGGGCAGGTGGATAAGCAGTGGCACATGAATGAGGCTCTGGTAAAGATAAGGACCTCCATGCGACCAAAAACCTTTTTCGAATGATTCGCCATGATCTGATGAGACGATGATGATCGTTTTGCCATAGACCCCTATTTCTTTCAAAAATGACAAAAACTTTCCCACTTCATGGTCAGCATAAAGGATATCCTCATCATAACGCCGAGAAAGTTTTTCTAACTTGGGTTCATCCTCTGGCTGAAAGGTTAACGACCTGCCGAGTATGCCGATATCTCTGTTAAAATTCTTGGCGCTATTGAATTCTCTTTCCGGTAGAAAAGTATAAAGGAACCCCTTTTTAGAAACATATGGAGAATGAGGCGGTAAAATGTGTACCCAGAGGAAGAATGGCGACGGCGCCTGGTTCAGGAAGTTAGCAGCCTTTTCAAAGCATTGTTCCGGAGTACCCACCCTAGATTGGTTCACACCTTCATGGCGCACTCCGAGGCACGCATACCAGATGTCCCAACACTTCTCTTTGATCTTAAAAAGCAGCGAATCGTGGTACATTAACTTCAACCAGGTTGCGGATCTTATCCCATACGTATAAAGAAGCTCTACAATTGTATTAATGTTTTCGGATCCACTAAACCACGAGTCAATATGGTCGAACCCCTGCAAATTAATTCTCCAGGGAATGACCAAATTATTACGCACAACTGCCGCAGTTTTATAACCTGCTTCCTTAAGGATACGCGGCAAGTTTTCATTCTTACTTTCCCCGATGAAATAAGAATAACTATTTTTCATATGATGCTTCGTAGGCTGCTTTCCAGTCATTAAACTTGCCAGACTAGGGAGCGTCCAGTTGGAGCTTGAATACATATTGTTGAACACATAACTTTCATGTCCAAATTTAACTAACTCAGGTGTGGTATTCCGAATAAAATTATGTAATGATGTATGTTTTGCGGAAAGAGCATCAAAAGTGATGATTATTATGTTTGGCCTATTTGATGGCGATGCGTTTGCTTGCACTTCAGGGGTTGCTATGACTGCACCATACCTATGGCAGATATTAATAGAAACAACAATAATTATCACAATTAAACTACATAGAGCAATTACAATATTATATTTAAACGATTTAGAACATAACGTTGAAATCTTATCAAGCAGAGAAACTTTCTTATTGCAATAGATAATAGCTAATATCGATAATCCAATAATAACTAAAAGAATGCTATATTTAATATTGCTACTAATTAGAAATATTTTTGGAAACAATTTCTTTATCCACACGGCAAAATACCATGCATAAATCAGCAGCAGCATGAATATGCCGACTATTGCATTGACCGCTTTAACAATAAGTTCTCCTCTCTTTGTAACTATCTGCAGTAATAATAGCGCGATCAAAGAGAAAGAGGCGATACATAACGCCAATAGGACAAAGAAAACAACCAACGATGCGAGATTTATCCCTAGCTGATACCAGGGAAAAGCTATCCACAGGGAGCCGAACCGATAGATAAAGGCCAACGGCAAAAGGATGCTGACAAAAATAAACAGCCACCATTTAAAAGAAAATAAAAAGGTATCGCGGCCAAACATCTCATCCCCCATCGGCCTTTGTTGCCTGATGATCAAATCCTATAATCCCAAATAATCCAGAATTGCCGGGCAAATTTCCTTAACATGCGGTTTTGCCAGGAGAGTTCTTTGGTTGGTGAGAAATACGCCCGGCACTAACTGGGGGGCACAGCAGTGGTCGCCGCTCCACTTGCCCAGATTATCCTCAGCAATATCTCCCGCCGGGGCCTCCCCCAGGGCTGTCTGCCAGGAGGCGCGATATCCCCGGTTATAACCGATGATCAGGTCCGGAATCATACCGGCCCCCAGCTCATTGGGCTCGGCGGGGTCGCAAACCCCCAGGACGACCGAATTCACGCCATCGGTCATGGCCCGCAGTCTCATCCCCAGTTCCGCTTTGGCGGCTGCCAACCCGTCGCCATCCAGGCACCCCTGCGGTTCCCGGCTCTTAAGATTGAAAAAGAGGCTATTCAAACCAAAGGCGAAGGCTTTAGTCCGGGGCCAGTCCACATCGGCAAATAGTGCGTCCCCCGCCGTCTTCCCCTCTTTCAGGGCCATGAAGCCGTTTTGCACCAACCAGGTGTTGAGGTGGACCGATCGGTTAAAGCTGGTAAAACCATGGTCCGAACAGACGATGAGGAGGGTGTCGCTGTCCAGCCGTTCTAAGACTTTCCCCAGAATACCGTCCATCCTCTGATAGATGCGTGGCACCACCCCCGCATACTCCTGGGCTCCTTTGGAGTCGTGCCGCGGATGTGCCTCGTTCAGGTAACGCCAAAACATATGTTGGACCCGGTCCGTGGTGTCGAAGACGCAGGCCAGAATTCCCTCTTGGAACCGGGACAGTTCGTGGAAGAACGTTTTCTCCCGCTCCGTCATCAACAAGTCGCAGCCCGAGATAAAACCCCTTTCGCCGATGATCTCATCGTTCAGGGCGTTGGCGTCCTCGGCGAGACCCAGGGTAGCATAAGGACCCACGGCCTCCGCCAGTTGTTGGCCATAGCCCAACGGATAGGATATGGGCATGTATTTCATCTGGTTGCTCACGTTGACCGGGGTTACGTACAGTTTGAATTCCGGTTTCAGGCTCTCCAGATAAAACCGGCACATGCCGGTTACGGTTCGCATGAAACCTACCTTGAAGGGCACAGGCACCCAGTCGCTCCACCGCCCCTCCTCCAGAGTGAAGCAGGTGCGATCAAGGCGGCAGTGAATACCCCCATCTCCCAACTCGATCTCGAGGGGCGTGGTGGTCTCCACCTTCCCCTGAAAAGAAAGACCCATCGGCCCGGTGAGACAGGTGGATATTGTG
This sequence comes from uncultured delta proteobacterium, assembly GCA_963841475.1. Classification (GTDB taxonomy): domain Bacteria; phylum Desulfobacterota; class Desulfobaccia; order Desulfobaccales; family 0-14-0-80-60-11; genus 0-14-0-80-60-11. Next base: position 398,431 of record CAWJCT010000003.1, on the reverse strand, counting down.
CGACCGGCGGTATCAACCTTGACCACAGTCCCCTTTTTCTTCTCAGGTTCCGGCACCTCCCCACTGGAAAAAAAAGTATAACGGCCCAGGGTGCCGCGCAGATCGGGGGTCCCCAAACCCGAGAGCAGAGAACCCAGGATGGGGGTGGCGGGAAAGGTCAGAGGCCACTTGATAATGGTTGCCGGCACGCCCCCGTCCGAGGCAATCTCCCAAAAAGCCTTGACATCATAAGGCCTCACGTAACCAAGCTTACCCTGCTTGAGAATAGACAGTTTTGGGGTGTAGTTTCCCGGGTCCCGGGTCAGAAAGTCATAGATGCCGTGTTGGGCCGGGTCTGTCCCGGTGGCGATGGTGGTCCACGCCACCGGACTCTGCGGCGGGGCCACCGTTGCCAGGGGATGGAAAAACCCCTTTTCCGCCAACGCCGAAAAATGCGGCAGTTCGCCCCTCTCCATCATCTTGACCAGGATATTCGGATCGAGTCCGTCAATTCCCAGGATCATGACCTTACGCTTTTTGATTTCCAGGCCCCTCCTGAGGGAAACTAGGTGAGAGAAACAAATCTCACCGCGGTTCAGCAGATATTACGTGAAACAACGAGGAAGATATTCCTGATCACCACTATTCAGCCGCAAGAGTGATTGAGCGAAAAAACCAAGTGCCGGAAGGAGTTATTGGGCTTACGGCCCGTTGGCTCAAATGCAGAATTCAATTACTACGGCGCATACCGGGATATGCGTCGATCACTTGGCGAACGCCCCTACCTGGCGGCATGGGACCTTCGGACGGCAGTGGTCTTTCACGTTAGGCTTAAATTCACTATTCGGGTAGATTAACTGGCGATTCCGGACAAACATGCCGCAAAAAGTGGGCGGAAAATCGCCAGATGTGTCTATTCACCGTTATTTTGTCCACAGGATTTCTTGCTAAGACGGTTCTTTAAGGCTTTGAACTTTCTATAGATAGCGTTTTTGCAGAAAAGATAGCCAGTCACAATTGCAGTGATGATTGGAAAAAGAATCTGAAAAATGATGTTACCAGTATTGGGATCAATATAAGCTAGAGCAGTTGAAGGAATCGCGAGTAACAGGATTAATAAAAAAAGGAAAATCTTTAAACCAAACTTTCTATTACCATAATCCATAATCATCAACCACCTCTTCATCATTTCTCCCTTATAACTATACCAACAGCTTTGATTCTTGTCAACTAGCCGGTCCAACCTGACCCCCCCTCCTGGCTTTGGCGGCAAGGGATGGCGTAGTTCTCCCTCCCCTCTCCACAAAAATGGCACGTCACCAGCCTGCCGGGGGCCACACCAAACTGACATGAGCCCATGAAGAGCAACTCGCCAATGGCCGGCCTCTGTTAAGCCTCAGAATTGGGCAGATCTCCAATCGGAGGCGTCGGAACCTACAAAAGAACGGGTACCCAGGAAATGATTGAAGGGATTGTCTATCCGGAACAAAACCTTGGATGAATTCGGGGAGGAAACCATCGGCAGGAGCCTCATGCCCTGCCCAGGTTAGCCCCCTATTTTCCCAGCAGGATCTCGTGATAATCCCTTATATTAATCAAAGTTGTTATTTAATATAATCTTCGACGGATAGTGTTTATCTCTAATTTACTTCCTCGGTAGCCTTCTGAAATATGAAAAGATTATTTAAATACAATTGAAATTTAACCGATTTTACCAGGTTCCACGCTGGCCTGGAAAAAATTTCCCGGGTTTGTTGTGGATTAAATCCGTAATGCTCTGTGAGAGACATCCCGTCGATGAGTCGCAAAGCCATGAGTACATCTAAAATGTGATCCACCTGCGGTGAAGGCGTGGTGATTATGAGCAACCCGCCTGGCTTAAGTCTATGCCGGCAATTATCGGCAAACGGACGCAGTTCCGGTTCGGGAATGTGTTCGAGTACCGCCAGCATGGTAATGACATCAAAAGGCTCGGTTTCAGTGAGGGCCTCTGGAAAATTGCCAGGGATCAGTTCAAAGCCCTGCCCCTGGATGTGAGAAGGCAGTGTCGGGTCCAGACCGATACCCTGGCGCATCTGGTTTCCTAAACGTTGGAATAAGGCGCCATCTCCACAACCGATGTCAAGAACACGAGCCTCCCCTGGAATGAAGGGAAGCACCTTGGCAATGCGCCAGCGTTGTAACAACCTGTCCAGGGCCCTCATTGCAGTTTGGAACCCTTTCTTCTTAAGCCAAGAACACTCATCAAAAAACTGGAGAGAATTACCTGAAAGCCCAACACCATCATGAGAACTGCAGGGATAACCATCCGCAGGGTTTTGGCCGGTTCTAATGGGCCGAAGGAGGCTCGTTCCCAAATCCGCACGGCATAGATTGATCCACCCAGTCCCAGGATAATTAAGGCTACACCCGCAATCAGCCCAACTTCCAAATTGATATAGCGAAACACCCTGGTCAACCTTGCGTCTTCTGACATCAAGCCCTGGCTGATGGCGAAGACCTTGGAAAACACCGCGAAGGAAATAGCCTGGAATCCTATGATGACCGTCATGGCGGCGTAAAGAAAGGTGTGGATGTCGAATTTTACCCCAAATAATTGTCGAGGACCGGACCATAACCAAAGCATGCCAAGGAGGCCCAGCGCGATGAGCATAAACCCCGGGTACAGAAACAGCCACCGGGGGCTATAGAGCAGCATAAACCGCAGGTGCCGCCAACCGTCCCGCCAGGTCCGTAAATGTGGCGGCCGACTGCGTCCGTCTGGCGAGAGAGTGGTGGGCACCTCAGTAATGCGCAATCCGAGCAGAGATGCCTTTACGACCATCTCACTGGCAAATTCCATCCCGGTAGTCTGGAGATCCATTCGGTTGTAGGCGGCCCTGGTAAAGCCTCGTAAACCACAATGGAAGTCCCCTATGGGAGTGCGAAAGAAAAGGCGCCCAATTCCGGAAAGCACAGGATTTCCCAGGTAACGATGGAGAAATGGCATGGCCCCCGCCTTAATTCCCCCTAAGAAACGGTTCCCCATAACCAGGTCATAGCCTTCCCGAAGCTTCTCCAGAAATGGCATCAGGGCAGTAAAATCATAACTATCGTCCGCGTCTCCCATAATGATGAAATGAGCCTTTGCCTGGGAGATGCCCCCCATCAAGGCATTGCCATAGCCCTTGGCCTGAACATGAATAAGGCGGGCTCCCCTCTCCAAGGCGATCTCTGGAGACAGGTCGGTGCTCCCATTGTCAGCTACTATAACTTCGTAACGTATGGCGTTGCCGTCAAAAGATGTCTTTATTTTTTCAATACAGGTTGCAAGCGTTTCCGCTTCATTAAGACAAGGAATAACTACAGAGATTTCGGGTAGTTCAGCATATATGGCGGGAGCACTTTCCTCCCCTCCATGAGCCTGCATACCTTCCACCCTCGCGTTTTTCGGACCAATCATTTTATGGCCGTGCCTTTCCTTTTCGACTCAATTTACCGACCGGACCGCAGGGTTAGTGGTTATCTTGATAGTATTGAGTTTCGCATCTCGATTATCCGATACAATAATCTTATCATCAAGATATTCAATGTGATCTATATTGAATTTATCTTTTATAGACTTCAGCATCATTTTATTATATTTATCCGTGCCAAACAGCACAATATATTTGGAGTAATTATTTATATCTTTTATTTGTTTACTCTGCTTTCCAAATATATAATAAGAATATTTCGGAGTTTCACTGATTAAGGCGTATGACTCTGTCATTTTGTGACGTATATTGACATATGATTGATTATTATTGAAATATAAGCTGTCACGCCAGACCATCCTATATACGCTGACGGAAATTGTCAATAATAAAAATATCCCTAAATACATTCTAAGTTTTCTACTATCATTAAAATAGGTTGCAATGGCCAAGAGAGTAAATGGCAATATCATTATAATATAGCGCGAATCCCCTCCAGGCATTAATTGCAAAACAATCACCAAGAGCATTATATAAAGTATCAGGAGAATATTCGGAAAACCTTTCAATTTAATAAATTTTCGAAGATAAAGGCTATAAAATAGAATTAATATGAGTGATAAAGGGAAAGTAACTAACCACTTTCCTGTAACGATCAATGATTCCCGCGGCGCCGTGTGATATAATGTCATATATCTGCTGCCAGTAATACCTAAGAATACTCCCGGCACCGTAAATATCAAAGTCATCAGCGGGTGATTAATAATAAAGTTATAAGAATAAATAGAAAATACACTTTTGAAACCACTGCAATCTGTTTTGAGCATTCCCAGAATAGTATAAATGCTGGCATATGACACAATGCCTATGACAAAGAATACCATCGATTTCTTAAATTTTTTCAATATAATATAGGTAAACGCAACACTTAATAATATAATCGGTCCATTTAATCGAAAATTTGCCAGCACAATACCCAAAAGAGCCATCAGTGCTATCTTAATATAACTCCATTCATTATCATTTGAAATTGCCAGAAAAAATACAATTCCCGTTAATACGCACCAAAACCCTTCGTTTAATGGCTGGATTAATGTTTTAACAAAATGCGCTCCAGATAATAATATTCCTATTGACAAAAAGGTGATTTCTGATGACACCTTAAGTTGCATGAATATTTTATAAAAAATATATAAAAGGAGAAGAAACCCAACATAATTAATCAATTTTATAACTAATAACCTGGTTTCCGCATTATGGAACCCGATAGATTGCAGTAAAATATGGATAAAAACGATACCATTTTGCGGGGTATAAATTGGTTGAGGAGGATCAGTGGTTATATTGGCAAGACCTGTGCCTTGGTGAAATGAATCTGCTAAGGATAAATAATAAAAGGCATCAACCGATGGGTTGATATCTGAATTTGCCAGATAGTATGAAAATATAACAACGTTAAATAGAATTGTTATTATTAATATCTTTTTATATTGCCGGTCATATAGGTATCTTTTAAACAATATCATTCTCATCATCACGTATGACGGAAACCGCGAAATGAAGTGTCCTTCTCCTGATAAAGCTTCCTAAGTTGTTCCATGTAAGATTGTTTTTCATGATCGATATAATTATTAATCAATTATCGTTATAATCGTTACTCACAATAAAGAAGCATAAACCGCTTTGGTTTGTTGAGCACAGGCTTCCCAGCTAAATAATTTGAGCCTTACCAATCCCCGAGCGATCAACGTTGCTGATTTATCCGTAGAATAAACCACAGTCTCTATTGCTGACCGAATACTTTCGGTATCGAGAGGGTCAAAAGTACTCCGCCGCATCCCCGGCCACTTCCGGCAATGAACTTGTATAACTGCAAGCTACAGGACACTTGAAAGACATGGCTTCCAAAGGGGAATCCCAAATCCTTCATAAAGCGACGGGTGACTAGTATGGAAGCAATACTGGTAAAGATTAGCCAATACTCTGTCATCACCAGCAACCTGCACTATTCTATTCCGTGCAAACCCCAGTGAGTTAATCTCGTCTAATTCAGCACCCGAAAAGCCCCCTCCCCCCAAAACATACCAGGCTGAAATCATTTTTTAGCCTTGCGGACGCCGCAAAAAAGCTTGTAATAAACTGGAAAAATTTTTATATCCTCCCGTACCCCGACATAAAGGATATAAGGATTGCCAATGATTCGCTCTTCAATTTTTGAGGCGGTTATTGCAAGAGAGTGACCGAGATAGACAACTGAAATTTTTGATGGTTCCACATGCAATATTTCGGTTAAATCCCTTTTCGTGTTCTCTGAGATGCAGATAACATGATCGGCCCGATTGACGGCGCTTTTTTTATTAAACGATGTTTTATCACCTTCCCGAAAATACTTTCTAAATTTCTCATGTATCATATCTACTACAGTAAAAAAACCCGTCTTAGTACTTTTGGGAAGAACAATTTACGTGTAGCATAATAAGCTCTCGTGCACAATATCTGGTCTCACTTATTTTCATTAATCCCTCAGTGATTACATTATTAAAATATCCCCTTAATCTTGTGGTTTTAGGAATTAGTGGAAAATATTTCCCCATTATAAGCTGAGAGTTATTGTGTTTAAGATATTTATTGATATAAATCGGTGCATGATTCGCATATCAAAACCTTTATATCCAGCAATTCGCCTTGCCACTTCAAAAAAATAGCGTGAAATTCCACCATATTCCTCTAATGAAACATTTGATGGTCATATATTATACGTGGCAAAAAGTATTACCCCAATGAACAATCAATTATCCTAATAGCTTGACGTGATCAGAAACCGTTTTTGACCTTCTTCTCTTAATATATTCAAACAATAAAAAACATATACTACTTGTTACTAATTTTACTTTATTTATGTTTATAATTAAATCAGTGATAATGTGGATATTTTTATGTGATATAAGGTTAAGGTTAAGTTCTTTTGCAATGAATTCTAGAGTTTTCAATTCATAAAAACTAATATGTTGACCAGTATTAAAACAATAATACCACCAATCCTCCGGCTTTGGCGGATGAGCTCAAAAAGTTCGGTTGAAAAAATTATGGTTCTGGTCCCAAAATTATATAAACACTCTCTAAAGAAAGATAACGGATCATAAATATGCTCTAATACCTCAAAAGCTGTAATTGCCGTAAAAGGGGGATTGGTGCTGTTTGAGCCAAAACCTTGTGCAAATTTATTCTCGCAATATTTATCGGTCCAATAATAATCAAAACCGTAATCTCGCATCAATCTAGTCATTAACCCATAACCACCACCAACGTCCAAATATTTTCCTTGCTTACTGAATAAGCAATAGAATAAGCATGTAATAACCTTGGAATTATATAAATTTCTTTGAACTAAACCCGTGTCTGCCGCTACAATTGCATTATTATAAGCCTCATCTAACCAATAAGGTTGTTCAGTTTGAAGTAGACCACAATTGTTACAATAATAATAATTTCAAAACCATCAAATATCTTTTTATTAAAATGTTTTTCTCTGATGTCCGTTACAAAGGCTACAATTAACTTCGTATTGCATCCATTTTATCCTCTTCTTGTTATTTATTTTTTCAATAAAGTAATTAACAACATAACTGGTCAATAGCAGATTAATTAATTTATTTCATCCAATCTTATCGTATCACAAAGATCTAAATCTTCTTCATGAAATGCTATTATATCAGCATATCTTTTGCTCTGACATCCTGCATAATAATGGTGAATATCCTCTAAAAGAGTACAGTTATCCAGGGTGGCCATCATGTGATAATTGCCCAAATTATCATAAACTATGACGCTTTTATAATTTATATTTCTTAGCATTTCAAAAACTGAGAAGCAATTGATACCATATTTTGCCGCCGCGTCCGGATCGTATTCGAAAGTAAGATCACCGGTTTGATTTTACTCAGCATCTCCTCTTCACTGCATACAGGAGCATATTAAAAATCCACTCTATCCCGCGAGCAATTTTTAGCATTTTTAGCTGTGAAATAGAGGTTGTCGGACTAAAATATCAGATGGCTGACGGCAAGGGCCTCGGGCGTGCCGGATTTGGTCTGAAGTACGCCGTCCCTCCATCTTCCTCTAGCTTTCCCAGCAAGCTACCGAAGTTGTCGCCGATAAAGGATTCTTCGTAATAAATATCTCCGCCTAAAACCTCAAGATTTTTTTCCATAATGCCGAAATATCTGGCATTCCCTTCAATACAAAGGATGGGAACTGCGAGCTCTGAAAGACCGCCACTGTGTCCCCGACATTAGCGCCGATATCTATTACCCGCAGGTCGGGATACTTGGTCTTAACCCATTGGGCGATTTTCCCGACATTAACAGCATAACGAGGAAATATCTTCCGATAAAAAGGGAGTTCATGCAGAGCCGCAGGATAATCTGAGAACCCGCGAAGATTATAGCTGATCAGCGGATCGCCACAACGGATCAAAAAAGACTAAATGCAGGAAAGAAGTTTTGCTAAAATTTTATTAATAATCCCATGGTCGAATAAATTCAACTTTGCCTGCATTGAAAACTAATTGCGCCAAGAAGAAAGAGCCATGTTTTTGCGAACCGCTCTAAACATTTTCATTATGAATCAATCAACGTCATATTTAAACAACATCGCCAATCAATGAGCCGCTTTGTGGTTGATAAAACTCACGATGTTTGACATTTGGTTCGATACCCCCGATTTCCCCTTTCTGAAAAATTTGAACCCCGGAAAACGAAAGTCTCCACCATGGTTATACTCGGCTTCCATCTTTTTCATATTCTCAAATGCGGATAATTCAATCGCTTGCTTCAATACCTCTTCTGGTATGCTCTGCCCCAAGCGGGTGTAGATCCGGGTCACCACCTGGAGGGCGTCTGCCTTCATGTCTTCGTAACGGATGAAATCGATGCGGTTGGCGACCGAGGTTCTTTCCACCCAGCCTTGGACATGGCGGCACCACGCCTCGATACCATAGGCAGGAGAGTGAATCAACTGATGCAAGTCCTCAGTCCATTCTCCCAGCATCTTCAAAAACCAATAATAGGATACCATGACGTCGCGAGGGTCGCGAATCAGGTAAATAATTTTAGTATAAAGCGGATTCATCTCTGCATGACTCTTTATGACTCGGTGTCCCGGAAAAGCTAAGATATTGCGTTTTATGTAGCGACTTTGCATAATATCCGGAATAAAATCAGCTATATTAAAGAAATTTACTTCTTGTTCCCGCTGGCTCATCTTAAGATGCACATTGGCCATGATAAAATTCAACCAGGTTGTGCCTGATTTAGGAAATGAAACAATATAGAGATCATCATGCAAGGGATCTTTCGGCATGAATCTGGTAAAAGGCTTATTAACCAGGTAATCCCTGAAATATTCCTCATATCTTCTTAGCAACGTCGCCAATTTATCAAACATATTAGTCTCTTTGCCGCTACCCTGATTTATTTTTCTTGAGGAACTTATCTAAAGCTTCTGCACCTAATTGAGCTGATTCACCGGTGCTTTCACAAAAATATTCTTTCAAAAATCTCGCCTGGTTTTGTAACTGACTCTTCACCCACGCAGCTCTTCGGTTCGCATCACTGGTCATCATCGTGAGTATCTCGTCTAACGCCCCAAGACTATTGACAGACTCGACCGCGTCTCCATAGATCCTAAACCGTTCTCCCCCATCTAGAAGGATGGAAACCACGGGTCGCTTGAAAAGCATGGCCTCCAGGGCAAGGGTCGAAAACTTGGTTATGAGTAGGTCTGCAGCATTTAAGACGTGATAGGGCAACATATTTTTATCAATTAAATAAACATTCGGCAAAGAAAAATAGTCAATAAAGTCCTCAAGCCAACCGGGGCGATGCGCTGGATGGGGTTTGATCATTAATGCCACCGACGGATGCTCCCGGACAAAATTTATTAGTGCGTTCGTTACCAGGGATAGTTCTTGGATAGTTAGGTGGCCCCTTAAGGGATAGTTTGAATCAAAAAGAATATAATTCTGAAAATTTTGGGGGATATTCAGGTAAGCACGCGATTGAAATGGGCTGTATCTATTCTGAAAATCAGCAAGATGATCGTAGCGGCTTAAACCCACTGAGACAATGCGCCGGGGAAGCACGCCCATTTTTTCCAAAAAATTTTTTTGACTATCCCCTGATGCTAAAAAAAGATCAACAGCAGCATAGTTAGACAAATAAGGATTATCAAAATAGTTCATAATCCAGAAGAAATTAAGGGGCTTTTGATTATCTTTGGGGCACCTTAACATAATTGCCCCTTCAGAGAGGACTCCCCCGCCCCAGACCCTCATAGCTTGCGGGCAATGACTGGCAAAATATCGCTGCACTGCCTGTTGGAGCCGGTACCTCTGGGCCAATTCTTCCCAAAAGAAGGCCTGCAGGGAAGGCCATAACAAGGGGCCCAACGGGATGCCGCCGTATTGCAGGTCCGCATGTCCAAAAAATTCATGACGTCTACGACTGGCCCGGCGCCAGGTCCGCCAAACGCGGAAAGGCGCCGACCAGATGGCCGGGCCGGGACAATAGGTTTCCAACTCCTCCGCCCTAAGGCCTTCCCGCTGAATAATTTCTTTGGCCTTTGAGGCCCGCCAAAGCAGGACTCCCGGAGAATAGCCCCGTTTTTTCATAGCCTGCAGAAGTGGAACAATATTGCCGATATGTTTCGGGTCTGGACTGCAAAGTTGAACAACTATTTCTTTTGTCAAGATCTGTGGCCGATCACGCCTTACGCGTCCGCGTATCTTGGCCAGAAGAATATACAAAATATAATAAGGCTCTCGGGCAAGTAACTTTATCCAGGCCAGGAGCTTTGCCTTCATAACGCTAAGGCGGAAGCGTCCCAGGATTTTAACCTCTATCCCACTCCTGCGGCCTACCCTGATTAATACATTATCTTCCCATTCCGCATGAGGATGGCTCAGAATGATGATGGAGCTGATATTATAGGTCTCCAGAAGATGTCGGTAAGAACGGATCAAAAGTAACAGGTCTTGGATCCGTTGGGTGGTCTTGCCTCCTTCACAATGCCGGATCCAGAAAAGTAGGTCTTTCGCAATACCCTTGGGGACATTTCCCAGGGTTTTCAGCCAGTTATTAATTGTTTCGACAAATTTGATCACGTCAGCCGCGACCGGATAGAGGGATTCCATCCGTTCCAGATAGCAGACCGCCTCAACCCATGGATATTTTTCCTTCTCCAGGTGCACCCGTAAATCATCCGAAGCCACAATATAACAGCAGTCAGGTCGCGGCTGAAATTGCTGCAGGAGATCAATTTCGCTCAGGCCCCGGCACACCACCAAGACCGTCGGTTTACCCTTCAACTTATCTTTCTCCCTTGCCAATAATCTCTTTCAGCTTTCGCCATTCTGTAACAGAAAAAGTTCTTAAAAGCAAGATTATCAAACAATAAATAATTATTCCTACAACTATTTCCCCCATAACAAAAGATAATCCCGGCGAACCATGTACCAATCTCGACGATATCCAAATCAACACCATACCCATGCATAAAGAGGCTGTCACAGATTTTAGAATTATTGTAAGATCAAAATCTATAGGCCACTCAGTGGCTGTCACCCGATAAATAAATATGAAGGCAACAACATAACTTAATAAGGTAGTAACAGCAGCCACCAATATATTTGGCAAAAAATAAAATATCAATATATTAAGACCTAAATTCATAATTGCCGCAATCGCATTCATCTTTAATATAACCTTAGTTTTTAACCGCACAAAGAGCACATTCGACAGGATGATGTTCAGGCCATAAAAGAGAGTCCCCAAAGCCACGATGGGGGTTACGAGAAAGGCGTTAGCGGCTACCTCGGCATTAGCCAGCAGGGTCAATAAAGATTTGCTCATCACGGCACTGCCCACCACAAAGGGAATAGCCATCATCAAAAACCCCTTAACCGTATAATTGACCATATGCCGGGCTTCGACTTCATTGGCCGTATCCACCGCTTTGGAAAGCAATGGTGGCAACACTACCCCGGTGATTCTCGGAAGCAAAGCTATAAAGGAACCCATGGCATAAGCCGAATTATAATAACCTACGGCCGTAACGGAAATAAAGGCGGTAACCACATATCGATCACTGGAGTTAAGGATGAAATCCACCAGATAAACCATGACCAACGGGAACCCCAACTTGATATCTTTCACCAGCTGCGGGATGTTGGGCAGGGTGACGGTAAAACCGATCTCTCGGACCATCTTGAGGGTTAGCGGTATAGCTACTAACACGGCAGAGATAATTTGAAGGGTGAAGAGAACGTTGATGGTTAGCTTGTAGGCAAGGGAAAAAAGTATCAGAATAAAGGCGATATTGAAACAGGCATAAGATAATGTGGCCAAGCTGAAAAAGCCTATCCTGTGGGTGTAGCGAAAATAGTCGGTGGTCTGACTATACATGAAATAAAATATAAAGTAGGGAAGAACAAGCCCTATTGAGAACTTTACATCACCTTTGAATAATAGCCTGTCCAGAGTGGGATACGACCAGATCAGGACCAGTGATAACAGCATGAGACTGGCAAATCGAAAAATGAATTGCGGATAGAACAAGGCCCGGCGGGTTTCCGGGTCCGGTGCCGAGGGCAGGAACCGGTTGCACCTAAACCCCACCCCCAAAGAAGAAATTCCTATAATAAATCCGACGATGGTAACCAGGATACTATAGCCGCCATAGACCTGCACCCCGATAGTTTTGATGATAATGGGCATCAGAATAATGCCTTGCCCATAAATCAGCAAATGCCCGGATAGAACAATTAAATTATTCTTGAGTAACGTACCGTAATTGCTCAATGAGATACCTACCCACAAGTCCTACCGCCATTCAAGGCCAAATCCGCCCCGGCCATTTGAGAGGAGACGTCAGGAGCGGAGATTCGGCCCGCTCTCGAGAAGCAATTCTCTCCCCGCCTGTTGGGCCATTGGTCGGGGCATCGCCAAGGATTGCCGGAACCCGGATAGCTCCGCTTCGCTGCGCCACGATAAGAAAATCGACCAGGCAGGGGGACCCTATACCGGTATCCCAGCCGTGAGGCCCACTGGAGGAGGAAGCGCTGGGGTGCCGCCACTCCGGCCGGCGGGGCCCCGCCGGCCGCTTACCGGCGACAGGCGGCCTGGCATGCTGCCGCTAAGGTTCAGTTTCTTACTCATGGTCAGCTGTATTTGTCTGATGCCGGATTGGGCTAATCTGGGTGAGGCTCATTTTAAGATTCATGGACAATCTTTTCAGCCTTAACGACCTGACATATCAGCTTGGCGATGTCCATATAACGGGGCCTGCGGTCGGCACATTCGTTGCTATCGGGGAAACTCCGCGGAGGGCTGGGACTGCTCCTGTTCTTCGTTTTCCTTCTTTGGAGGGGACGCGGTTTCCGGAGAGAGACGCCGCATGCCCTCGAGGCTGCGGAGGATCAGGGCCAGGCTCTCTTCTGAGTCCTCGGTGTGGGTTGCGACTTCAATATCCGGCCGCCTCGGGGTCTCAAAGACATCGCTAATTCCAGTAAATTGTTGAATTTCTCCGGCCAGGGCCTTCCGATAAAGACCCTTGGGATCGCGGCTGATACAGACTTCCAACGGGCAGTTAAGGTAGACTTCGACATATTCGCCGATGATGGTCCGGACCTCTTCCCGAATTGCATGGTAAGGGCAGATCGCCGCCACGATGGTCACCACCTTTTGGGTGACCAGGCTTTGAGCCATCGAGGCGATGCGCCGGACGTTGGTTATCCGATCCCCCGGGGTAAAGCCCAAGCCCTTGCTCAGGGTTGTCCGCACCACGTCGCCATCCAAGACCTCAACCTTAAGACCCCGTTGCGTCAGGGCCCGGGCCAGCAGTTGGGCCAGGGTAGTTTTCCCCGAAGCGCTCAACCCCATCAACCAGACGCAAAACGCCCCGTTCCCGGCAGCCGATTTTTCCAGAACATCATCCGGTGGATTATGCAAGGCTCGAGTTTCTCACTTTCCAGAATTTATTTTACCCGGCATCTGACCCGGATCGGCCCTTCGCTGGCTCGTGGAAATCCGGCGGCGCCGACTGACGGAACTTAGCCACAAGGGCCGTTTATTATAACAAAGGTTGAAGCGAAAAAAACCTTTGTAACCGAGGTCATGCGGCGATCAAGCTGCGTTTGCCCCAAAATGGCGCTGGGGCATCTTGATTAGATGTATAAGCCCATAACCATATTCTTCCCAAACCAATCTCTACCCGCGTTAAAATAATTATTATAATATTTTTTAGAAATCTCTTCATCAATAGTTTTTAAATGCCATTCAACTGGAGAAAATCTAAAGATTTCCTGTATCTTTTAAAATGAGTTTCGTTTTTAATTCTTGATTCGCAGCCCATTCTTGGTGCCTGAAAGCGTTAAGCTGCACAATTTCTGGATGTTCTCTCAGAAATGGCACTATGACCCTCAACGGCGTATCGTTATTGAAGCATTGATAATGTCGGAAAATGGCCTGGAAAAATGCCAAATCCTCCTCATAATCGAGAGTCATGCGGATATCAGGGTTAAAGAAAATGGGGTCATGCACCGCGAGCGTCGCCACGTTGAACAGGCCGGTGTCCTTAAAATAGACCCACATCATCTCCGTATCGCTGGTGCCCTTTATGGTACAAACCTTTTCAAGCGCCGATGACCGGATGCCATAGGTGAAGGCACCACAGATGAACCCTTCAGGGGCCTCCAGGAAATCTACGTCCGTGGTCTTGAGTTGCTCAATGCCCGCCTCCATCAGTTCGGGGTCGCAGAGCAAGTCATCTCCATCCATGGTAACGAAATAGACGATGTTGAATTTCCTCGTCGCACCAAGCCAGCGATCCAGTTTGTCTTCCAGGCTACCCCGGAAATGCTGGACCCCGCAACGAGAGGCAATTTCCACTATGCCATCGTCCACAGGTCTCTCCGTGGTACAGACGATGACGGTGTCGGCATTCCTGACGAGCTTCGCCCTCAATATGACCATTTCTATCGTGGGTTTATCAAGTATAGGAAGCAAAGCCTTTTGGGGGAGTCGGCTCGAATCGGACCTGACTGTTATAAAAATGGCGCTCTTCATAGGATGACTATCCCCTAAGTTTTTTTCTGACTTCCGTCTCTTTTTCCGTAAGCTTCTTGACCCCGTCGCCCAGGATAACTTTGATGTTCTTTATCCTCTTGAGCAGCAGGCTCATGCCATGCACTTCGAGGCTGGCAAAATGGTCGGAGCCCCACATTTTATGATCGAGGGTCACGTGCCTTTCGATCAGACTGGCTCCCAGCGATACCGCGATTACCGACGGCTCCAGGTCTTCCTCATGGCCGCTGTAACCAACGATGCAGCCGTACCGCTCCTTCAGGGAGTTTATCACCCGCAAGTTGAGCTCCTCGGGCGGCGCGGGATAAACGGAATTGGTATGCATCAATACGTAGCCTGCCGCGGCATGTTTTTCAAGTAGATTAACAGCCGCATCGATCTCCGGGACGGTGCTCATGCCGGTCGATAATACGACGGGTTTACCAGATTTTGAAGCCTCTATAAGACACGCATGTTCCGTCAGTTTGGCTGATGGGATCTTGATGAAGGGCACGTCATAACTCATAATAAATTCCAGACTCTTCATATCCCAGACAGATGCCGTCCAGGCGATGGGTTTTTCCTTACAGTATTTATCTATATAGTCATACTGCTCCTTCTCGAATTCCACCTTGTAGCGGTATTCGAGATAAGTCATTCTTCCCCAGGGCGTATCTCGCATCACGTTCTTCTGACTTTCGGGAACACATATCGCCGGGGTACGCTTCTGAAATTTGGCGCAGTCCCAGTTCGTTGCGAAGACTGCATCGATGAGCTTTTTCGCTATTTGGATATCGCCATTATGGTTGAGGCCTATTTCGGCGATCATGTAGACCTGCTGATTGTCACCAACAAGCTGGCCATTGATCTGGATCGTTTTCATTTCTACTTTCTCTCACCATTATTGATATCAAAAGCTACTTTTACCATTTTACCGTATAGTTAACCTATATTGCTTGTATTATTTATTTATTTTGTCGATTATATCAATAATCTAACCAAATATATAATCACAAAAACCATATTTCTATGAATTATTACAGAAAATCCTCAATCATTTCGTCCCCCAACATGATTATTTTCGTATTTTTACCGGGCTCTACATATCATTTCAAAATCACAACTTTATCCATACAAATCAGATCTTTTAGTTACCAGGCTGTCCATCCTCCATCTACTTTATATACGGCCCCAGTACAATACGATGCTTGATCAGAGACCAACAAGTCGATCAATCCAAAAAGCTCTCCAACTTCCATCATACGGCCAAGCGGCGTCAATTTTCCATAGGCCTTTTGGAAAGAGTCATCTTGGTTATGCCTAACCCCACCTGGAGCCACACAATTAACTCTGAAATCAGGTGCAAGGTGCACCGCCAAATGCCTTGTCAACTGCACGACTCCCGCCTTAGAGACTCCGTAGGCAATGTTCTTTTCATCACCCTCATATAGACTAATATGTGGTGACACCAAACCATATGTCGACGTTAAATTACATTAACTAATAAGACGGTATCCTCGCTCGTCAGGAGACCCATATCTGATCTGGCAAATTCCCTACAAACCGAAAACAAAGCTGTCAGATTAATATGAAGAAATTTATCAAATGTTTCTAAGCTAATATCCCATTAATTTATTACTTGATCTCCCTGAATCCACGTGATCATTTAATGCAAACAAATTTATCAACGCCTTTGCAGGATCTTTTTTAAACCACTCCTTGACAAAAGATTCATTAGATAAGTCATGTCCGAGAGATTGATCGTCTAATTCTTTAACATCATTTCCTTCTGCGTTTCTCTAAAATATGATGTCACCGCCGATCCTATTAAGCCCCTTGAACCGGCAATTATTATATCATTATTCATGAATAACCCTCCGAGGCATACTAAGCTACTACCGTTTTTTATCACTTCTTGCGAGCACTTCTGCCTTCTTTTCTGCGAGTTCCACATCGCGGTAGTTCGTCTTGAACTGCATGATCTTCGGCTGAATTCTCTCAGCCACGGGGCACAAGCCCTGGGGGTAGCTGATATTCTCGTATATGCACGGGCACCGCTTGGCAAATTGGCGCGTCACCATCATGGGTTCGAGATATGGCACACTCCAGCCGCCGTAAATACCGTCACCGCCTGCTTCGATATAGGCCTTCCTAAATTCTTCCCAGGATACCCCGATACTGTCCTGACCTTCGTAAATCACGCCCAGGGTGTAGTAGGAGTTGACGTATCCGTCGGGCATCTCTTGGGGGACCAAATAATCACAGGTCTTCATCGCATCAATGAAGAAGCCGGCCGATTTTATGCGCAGATCGACCAACTCCTCAACCCGCTCAAGCTGGGCCAGGGCAATGGCGGCGTTGAACTCTGAAAGCCGATAATTCCACCCCAGCACATCATGGCGTTTATAGTGTGGATTCTGGAATACATCTTGGTTTAGCCTGATTCGACCCTCATCGGCTTTAAGATTCTTAAAACCGTGACCGCCAATCTTGCGTGCCATTTCGGCGTGGGCCTCGCTGTCGGTAACAATCATACCGCCTTCGCCACAGGAGATGTGTTTCGTATTCTCGAAGCTGAAACTCGCCATATCGCCAATGGTCCCGAGCCTGCGTCCCTGGTAATAACTCAGTACGGCTTGGGCGTTGTCCTCGATGACAGGTATCTGGTGCTTTCTCGCCGTCTCCAGGATGGGGTCCATATCGGGTGATAGACCGTAGATGGCGACGGTTATAATTGCCTTGGTCTTGGGAGTGATTTTGCGGGCCACATCCTCTGGGTCCATGGTAAAGGTTTTGGGATTGACATCAGCGAATACTGGAACAGCATTGGCGTGCATTGTAGCAGTAGTATCCATGATGACCGTTATTGCCGGCGATATGACTTCATCACCTGCCCCAACGCCGACTGCTTCAAGGGCCGCATGGAGCGTGGATGTGCCTGAATTGAAGGCAACCGCATACTTCGTGCCGATCTTTTTAGCAAAGGCACGCTCTAAACCTATGGTCCAGCTGCCACCTGTTGCTGACCACGATTCACCCTCCAAAACTTGTTTTATATACTTGAGTTCATTGCCTAAGTATTTTATAGGGTTGGTAATCTCGCCCATTTATTGCCTCCGGATACTAATGAAGATTAATTCCTAATGAATGCGTGGGTTTTAACGGGGCAACACGCTAGAAATGACACGTTTCTGAACTAAAAAGCTCTGGGGCCGCGATCATGAGCGTCTCCCCAAAATCCGTCCCCCGGCAATCAACCACCGATCCGGCCGGTTGACCGAGCTTGGATTGGCGCAGTCTTTGAAAAAAGTGAACCAGCCACTTCTGTGTAATGTACCTGAGGTAGCGGGGGTTTTCAAGGAGATTTACCTGGGTTCCGGGGTGGCTCTTTAAATGATCCCCTTGTCCTGAGAGGCCGGCCGGAGGTTACCCAACCTCCTTGAGGTCACAGCCTTGACCGCGGATTGTCGCACCCCCTCGGGCCAGGGGCCAGATGCCGCCGCTTCCATGGCATTTAGCGATGAAACCTCGGCTTTTTTGCTCCATGCCAGGATTCAGGCCTTGCAAGTTTTACCGGAGGAATTATTATTAGGCGATAGTTGATATTTTCTGATGGGAGGAATACATGGCTGAAGATATCCTGGAAAAGGGCGCCATTGTGCAACGCGATAAAGAAACCTATGCCATTGCGCCCCATATTCCTGGCGGGATTATCACCGATTTCAACCTGCTGCGGCGGCTGGCCGACGTGGCGGAAAAATATGGCGTCAAGGCGATGAAGCTCACCTCGGCCCAGCGGTATCGCCCTGGTGGGACTCAAGCTCGAGGACCTGGACCAGATCTGGCAGGAACTGGGCATGGTGCCCGGCGCCGCCATCGGCCTGTGCGTGCGCTCCATCAAGATCTGCCCCGGCACCACCTTCTGCCGCCTGGGCATGCAAGACGCGGTGGGGGTGGGGCTCCAGCTCGACGAAAAGTATCACGGCATGCCCCTGCCTTTCAAGTTCAAGATCGGGGTCTCGGGCTGCCCCAACAATTGTTCCGAATCCGTCATCAAGGACCTGGGCCTGGTGGGCGCGCCCAAGGGCTGGCGGGTGCTGGCCGGCGGCTTCGCCTCGGGCCTCAAACCTCGCCTGGCGGATCTCATCGCCACCGACCTGAGCGATGCCGAAGCCCTGACCCTGTCCGAGCGGGTGCTGGACTGGTTCAAGGAGAAAAACGGCAAAAGAAGCGCCTGGGCCGGATCATCGACGAGATCGGCCTGGACACATTCAAGGCGGAACTGGGCCTGCCGGCCGCATAACCTTGCCACTTTGGTTGGCTATTTTCTGGAAAAGCGGGATAGCACATCGGAGCACATTGTAGGGACGGACCCGGGTGTCCGCCCCCTATGGCCACCCGACAAGTGTCGCCCTGACAAGCAACCGGGTTAAGACCATACCGAGAATCCTCCCAGCACCGGGGATAGCTCCGTTGTTTCAACTGACGGCAGGTGCTCCCCTCGCCCCGGTTCCCACTTGGGGGCGCACCTGGTTGCCAAGCCCCTGCTCCGCATGTCTGCCGGGGCCGGCGCCAAGGCGCGTCTTGCGAAATCGAGGTGCAGTCAGTTATAATTAAAGATTAAGAAGATTGCTGCCGGGACCTTGCCGCGGAACACCACCAGCCAAGACCGACAGGCCGGGCCTTTTCCCTCAGTCCGGGTCGGAATCGCGGTCATCTCATGTGAAAAATTTTAGCTAAGCGGTGGCCCCGGCCTTCCGGCGGCGCTTGACATTGGTGCGTAGGACGCACCGTACACGGCGGGCCCAGCCCGCCCCATATTTTAGATGCAGGGCCGGGTTCCAAACCACCCCTGCCTGATGGGCCAGACCCGCCGTGCCCTTCAGCTTTTTGCACTTATCGGAGAGTTTATGCAAGCTACGCGAAGATTTACGCAACCTGGCCATCATCGCCCACGTCGACCACGGCAAGACCACCCTGGCGGATGCCATGCTCTGGCAGAGCGGCATCTTCCGGGAAAATGAACAGGTGGTGGAGCGGGTCATGGACAGCATGGACCTGGAGCGGGAAAAGGGCATCACCATCATGGCCAAGAACATGGCCATTACCTATAAGGGCGTCAAGATCAACATCGTGGACACGCCGGGGCACGCCGATTTCGGCGGCGAAGTGGAGCGCACCCTGAACATGGTGGACGGCGTCCTGCTCCTGGTGGACGCCACCGAAGGGCCCCTGCCCCAGACCCGGTTCGTGCTGGGCAAGGCCCTGGAGCAGGGGCTGCCCGCCATCGTGGTCATCAACAAGATCGACCGCCCGGACCGCCGCATCCAGGAAGTCCTGAACGAAGTCTACGATCTGTTCATCGATCTGGACGCCACCGAAGAGCAACTGGAATTCCCGGTGGTCTACACCAACGCCAAGGCCGGCATCGCCCTCACCGAGCCCGAAGGCCAGGGGAAGGACCTGGTGCCCCTGTTTGAGACGATCCTGGCGGGCATCCCCGCCCCCACCTATGACCCGGAGGCGCCCCTGCAGTTTCTGGTCACCAACCTGGATTACAGCGACTACGTGGGCCTGATCGCGGTGGGAAAAATCGTCAACGGCGCGCATGCGCCAGGGCCAGGAAGTGGCCCTGCTCAAACAGGGGCGAGGAGCCGGCAAGGCCCATCTCAGCCAGATTGTAAGCTTCGACGGCCTGGACCGCACCTCCCGGGAGGTTATCGCCGCGGGGGATATCGCCGCGGTGGCCGGGGTGCCGGCGGCCTTCATCGGCGACACCCTGGGCGACCCCCTGGACCCCCGGCCCTGCCGGCGATCACCGTGGAAGAGCCCACCATCTCCATGGTCTTCTCGGTCAACACCTCGCCTCTGGCCGGCAAAGAAGGCCGGCTGTTGACCTCCCGGCACATCAAGGAGCGCCTGGAGAAAGAAGTGCTCTATAACGTCAGCATCCGGGTGGAGCCGGCCGAGACCCGGGACGCCTTTCAAGGTCAGCGCCCGGGGCGAGCTGCAACTGGCGGTGCTCATCGAAATGATGCGCCGGGAGGGGTTTGAACTGTCCCTGTCCAAACCCAAGGTCGTGACCCAGGAGAGTCGACGGTGAGCTGATGGAGCCCCTGGAACTGGCGGTGGTGGATATTCCCGAGGAATTCGTGGGGATCATCACCGAAAAGCTGAGCAGCCGCCGGGGCCGCCTGATGAAGATGGTCAACCATGGCTCCGGCCGGGTCCGCCTGGAGTTTGAAATCCCCTCCCGGGGCCTCATCGGCTTCCGGGGCCAGTTCTTGAACGATACCCGGGGCACCGGGCTGTTGAACGCCCTCCTGGTGGGCACCACCCCCTATGCCGGAGAAATCGTCGGCCGCATCAACGGCGTCCTCGTCGCCGACCGCCCCGGCCGGGCCGTGGCCTATGCCATCTTCCATTTGCAGCCCCGGGGCACCATCTTTGTGAAACCCAACGATCCGGTCTACCGGGGCATGATCGTGGGGGAAAATACCCGCCCCGACGACATGGTGGTGAACATTACCAAGGAAAAGAAACAGACCAACATCCGGGCCTCCGGCACCGACGAGGCCCTGCGCCTGGTACCGGCCCGCCAGTTCACCCTGGAGCAGGCCATGGAGTTCATCAACGACGATGAACTGGTGGAAGTCACCCCCAAATCCATCCGCCTGCGCAAAAAGGTAATCAGCTAAGGCTGGCGAAGCCAGAGATAAGGGAAGTTGAGGGGAGGAGCGGGAGCCATAGGGGCGGTTCCCGAACCGTCCCGGCCACTGCCCGCCTCACCGCCTTGAAGGGATCGCCGAAATGCCGGAAAAAAAGGGCCCGAAGCGGATAAAAACCCTTTCCAAATTGGGGGTGATATGCTTATATTATTAGGACAATTTACCAGGAACTAGGGAGGTCTTCGATGGAAGTACGCACCATCCTCTGGCCCACAGATTTGTCCAAGAATTCGATCAAGGCCGCCAAACATGTGTCCTCACTCGCCGAGAAGTATCAGGCCAAAGTCATGCTGCTGTATGTCGGGGTCGATTTGATGTCCATTTTCCGGCCTATGGTGATCCCAGCGGGGAGCAAGTGCAGCATTTTCAGGATTGGGAAATGAAGCAGGCCAAAAAGCACCTGGAGACAGTCTGCGCCAAGGAATTGAAAGCCTGTCCCAATATCGAGGTCAAGCTGGTGCAGGGCGACGCCGCCAACGAGATCCTGAAGACGGTCAAGGACGCCAAGGCTGACATGGTGGTCCTGACCAGCCATGGCCGCGGCCACGAAGAGTTGGACCAGAAAAGCACCGATTTCGGCAGCGTGGCCCAAAAAGTGCTGGCCAAATCCCCGGTGCCGGTCCACCTGGTCAATCCCTATAACAAATGAACCAGGGGTAGATGATTGTGACCGGGACAGCCCTGGCACAATCGTCCTGCAGCAGCCGCTTCGAATGCCTGGCGTTACCCCCCATCAAGGGTTACAGGGGCACAGGATTTACCGCCACCCTGCGGTCGCGAGAGGCGGAACGGCACATCGCCCCCTCTCCCTGCTGTCAAACGCCAGATAAAAAACGCCGGTCTCATGGCCGAGACCGGCGTTTTTATATGGCACAACATAATCAGTTCAAGTTTCAGTCACGACAATAGCGCCCGACGGGCAGGCCTCTACACAACTCTCGCAACCCAAACAATCGTCGAGATTAACCGGCAACGGCTTTATCATTCTGCATCTCGATCACGCCCACGGGGCAAATATTGACGCACTCCTCGTCCCCGGTGCACTTATCGGCATCGATATCGACTTCCCAACCCATGAAACTCACCTCCCTTATATATGAGTAAATATGGAAAACACAAAGAGACGCCGAACTGGACTGCCAGGCCGACGTCTTAGGGTCCTGACCAGTTCGGTTTAGGTTTCGGTCACGGTGATGGCGCTTGAGGGGCAGACTTCTACGCAACTCTCGCACCCCAGGCACTCATCTTCGTTGACCGGCACAGCCTTATCATCCTGCATCTCGAAGACGCCCACGGGACAAACGTTGACGCACTCTTCGTCGCCGGTGCACTTGTCGGTATCCACTTCGACTCGCCAACCCATTACGATTCACCTCCCTTGAGCACAGAAAGTCAGACATCCCTCACGCCTTGATTTCTTCCTTGATGGAGACCGCGACCTTATAGAGGACGGTAAGGATCAAGAACCCCATGGCCCAGATCCCCAGGGTGATCAGGGCTTCGGGCACGGTGGGCCAGTACTCGGTGACCTGCTCCAGGGGATTGGGGATGAAACCGCCGGAAATCAGCCCCAGCCCTTTGTCGATATAGGTGGTGATGATTATCAGGCCGCACAGGGCCGCCAGGGTGGTCTCATTTTTCCGGAGCTTGGGATTCACCATGAAGAGGGCCGCGACGGTCATGCCCACGAGGGCGAACCACATAAACGGCACCAACTGGGTCTTGCCGTCCAGGCCGACGAACAGGTACTTGAAGTGGAGCATGTGGTCCGGGAATCTGACTGTAGAACACCGTGAAGACTTCGCAGAAGAAGAAGAACACGTTGATCAGGATGGCATAGGTGACGACCTTGGCCAGGGACTGGATCTGCTCCTTGCCCGGATCAAACTTGCTGTATTTCCGGACCAGCAGGCACAGGAGAATCAGCAAGCGACGGGCCCGCGGCAAAGGCCGAGGACAGAAAGCGGGGCGCCATGATGGCGGTGAGCCAGTAGCCCCGGCCGGGCAGACCGGCGTACAGGAACGCGGTCACGGTGTGAATGCGAGACGGCCCAGGGGATGGAAATATAACTCAACACCTTGATCCATTTGGGCGGCGCCATGGAATGGCGCTCGCACTCCAGCACGTTCCAGCCGATCACGATGTTGAGGAAGAGGTAACCGTTCAAGACGATCATGTCCCAAAACAGGACCGAACCGGGGGTGGGATATTTCAGGACGTTCAAGATCCGGTCCGGACGCCCCAGGTCCACGGTGATGAACGTGACGCACATGGTCACCGCGGCCACCGCCAGGAATTCGCCCAGGATGGTCACCCGGCCGAAGGCCTTGTAGTTATGCAGGTAGTAAGGCAGGACCACCATGACCGCCGAGGCCGCCACCCCGACCAGGTAGGTGAACTGGGCGACATAAAAGCCCCAGGAGACGTCCCGGCTCATGCCGGTGATACTCAGACCAACATGTAACTGCTTTAAATAGAAGAAAAACCCCAGCGCGAACAGTGCCCGCCAGGATCGCCAGCAATCCGTAGTACCGTTTTGTACCGACTCAGCGCCTTTTCGAGCATGACCTACCTCACACGATATAGTAAACTTGCGGGTTCGTACCGAGATGGGCTTTCCGCCGGATGGTGAAGTACGTCCGGAGGTTCTCCCGCACCTGGGATTTTTCATCCTCCAGGTCCCCAAAGATCAAGGCTCCCTCCGGACGCTTCCACACAGGCCGGCATCAACCCCTGGGCCAGCCGTTCGGCGCAGAAGGTGCACTTTTCCACCACCCCGATCTCCCGGGTGGGATAGCCGGGGGAGATCTCTTTGACGTACGGGCGGGGGTCCGCCAGTTGAAGCTCCGGGCGCCGAAGGGGCAGCCGGCCATGCAAAAGCGGCAGCCGATGCAGCGGTGCATGTCCATCATGACGATGCCGTCCTCCCGCTGGAAGGTGGCCTTGGTGGGACACACCCGGACGCAGGGGGGATTGGCGCAATGGTTGCAGAGCGACCAGAAAATTCATGTGCTCCAGCTCTTCCGCCATGTTGCGACTGCTCCTCCCCGGGAAAGGCGTTGTGAAAGTGCTCGGTCCAGATCCACTTGATCTGGTAGCGATGGGCCACCGCCGGGTTGAGTTTCAGCTTGTCATCCGGGGGATTGAGGAAATCCGGGACATTGTGGACCCGGTGGCAGGCCGCGATGCATGCCTGGGCGGTGGCATCGTCCAGTTTCTTCATGATTGATCACCATGGCCCAGCGCTTAGCCTTCATCACCCCCGGGCCCGGCATCATTTCGGCCTCCACCTGTGCCGGGCGCTCAATAATTCAAAAGCCCCTTTGCCTCCCAGCCCCAGGAGGGTGGAGAGTCCGGCTATCCTGATAAATTCTCTTCTGTCCATACCCATCACTTCGCCTCCGCCAGCTTCTTGCCTTTTGCCAGGTGGCACCCCCAACAATTAGGCGCCACCGCCACATAATTGTGGCATTTATCGCAAAATTCAGACTTGTTGGAGTGGCACTCCATACAGGTATTGGTCAGGCTGGCAAGGTATTGTCTTGCCATCGGGAGCCACAAATTCACGGCCCCGGCTGGTGGTAACCTTCTGTCTCCCTGGTGCGGACCACGTTTTCCCGCCAATCAATCAGCATCTGCATGTGGTTGGCTCGCATCCATTCCGTGGGCATGACGCACTTTCTGTCTTTCTCCGCCAGCTTCTGGATGGCCGGCGTATCCAGCTTGGGCGCCGGCGCCGCCACGGTTTTCCCCAGGTTTTGCCATAGCGGGATGGTGATCAGCACGACGAAGATAACCAGGCCGGCGATGACTCTATTGCGGTCGAAGAGCTTCTTTTCGACCTTCGGACGCTCTGCAAAAAACCCGAATTCGTTTTTGTAGTCGGCCATGTTATTCCTCTTCCTCCCCGCCTTCCTCCGCCAGCTCGCCAAAGCCCACCAGGTCACGGTCGCGGAGATCGGTGGTACGCTCCAACTCGTCCGGGAATATCAGGGCATTGCCCACCAGTTCGGTGATGCCGGTGATCTCCACTTCCGGCACCCAGTACTGCATCAGGGTGGGCAGGGTGGCCCGGTCCAGGGCGCAGATGCAGCCCAGGTGGTTCACCCCGTATTTTTCGTGGACGAACCGCACGGCGTTGGCCCGGGGGAAGCCGCCTTGCATCCGGAGTTCCATGTTCTCGTTGGCGTTGATGCCGCTGGAACTGCCGCAGCAGAAGGCCTTCTCCCGGATGGTGTTGGGGGGCATCTCCACGAAGTTACCCTCGGGCAAGACGTTGTTGATGATGTAGCGCGGCTCTTCCAGGATCCCCATGCCCCGGGCGGTGTTGCAGGAGTCATGGAAGGTCAGCTTGATATGGGCGTTGCGCTGGGGATCCAGGTTCAACTTGTCGTTGTGAATCAGGTCCGCGGTGAATTCGGAGATGTGCACCATTTTGTGGACCGCGGCGTTCTCGAACTTGGTGCCGGTGATGGGGGATACCGGCTCCTCCAGGAAGTCCACCGGGCCACACCAGGTGGGCATGTACTGGTTGCACACCCGCCACATGTGGCCGCACTCGCCGCCCAGGATCCACTTCACCCCCAGGCGCTTGGCTTCGTGGTAGATCTTGGCGTTGAGCCGTTTGCCCATCTCGTGGGAGATGAACCAGCCGAAGTTGCCGCCCTCGGCGGCGTAGGTGCTGAGCGTGTAGTCCAGGCCGATGTGCTCGAACAACAGCATGTAGCCCATCATGGTGAAGGTGCCGGGGTCGGCGAAGTAGTCGCCGGAGGGCATGACAAAGAGGACCTCGGCGCCCTTTGCGGTTAATAGTCGGGATGGTGGTGATGCCGGTGATGCGCTCGTTTTCCTCGGCCAGGAAGTCGATCATGTCCTTGAAGGCCTGAGGTGGTGGCGCCGATGTGGCTGCCCTTGTCGTAGCACTGGGCCACCGAAGCCAGGGCCCAGTCGATGTTCAGGCCGATGGAGGCCAGCAGTTCCCGGCCCAGGAGCGTCATCTCCGCCATGTCGATGCCGTAGGGGCAGAACAGCGAACAGCGCCGGCAGATGGTGCACTGGTACAGGTAGAAGAACCATTCCTTGATGACGTCTTCCGTCAGGTCCCGGGCCCCGGCGATCTCGCCCAGCACCTGGCCGATGGTCTTGAAGTAGCGCCGGTAAACCGACCGCAAGAGCTCGGCCCGGAGGACCGGCATGTTCTTGGGGTCGCCCGTGCCCAGGAAGAAATGGCACTTGTCGGCACAGGCCCCGCAGCGCACGCAGATATCGAAAAAGACCTTCAGGGACCGGAAGCGCTGCAGCCGGTCTTCCATGCCCTGGAGGACGATTTCCTTCCAATCCTTGGGCAGTTCCCACTCCTCATCGGGAATCGAACGGGGCTGCCGGGTAGGGGTAGTTGATCCATTCCATCCACTTGGGGCTGGCGGGATTACAATAGGTGCCCGGCCGGAAGTCCGGCTTGACGTCCATCCAGCCTTTCTCCGGCGGCTTATAGCTTAACCCGGGAGTATCTCTGCTGGTGTCGGAACTTTGGCCATAAACTCATTGCTCCTTTTCGACCGGGATCCCGGCCTCGATCATGGCTTCCCTAAACTTATCTTCATATTCGTCATAGTGATGGAACTTGACAGGATAGTTCCAGGGGTTGACGTGCAGGACCCAGCGGTTATTGCTGACCATGTTCCGGGAGGGGCTCATGAACACCCCGGGGGCATGCATCAGCTTGCTGAAGGGGAAGTAGGCAAAGAGCGCACTACACCAAAAAGAGATGGACGAAAAAGAGGGGACTGATGGCACCGCCGGCACCTTGGGATGCAGGGTCACCAGGCCGATGGCCAATTCTTTCACCGCAATGATGTCCGTCTTGAAAAAATACCGCATGAGGATCCCGGTAGGTCGCGATGCCCAGGATCAGGAGCAGGGGAAAATAATCCGCCGCCAAAGAGATGTAGCGCAGGGTCGGATTGGTGATCCGCCGGATCAGCAGGTAAGCCGCGGCCACCACCAGCACGACGCCGCTCAGGTACACCGCCGGCGTGAAGAACTGGAAGAAGCCGTCCACCTCGGAGAGCAGGTTGATGGGAAACGGCACCGGCTCGGTGAAGAACCGCAGATGGCGCAGGATAACCATCAGGAAAGCGTAGTGGAAGGCGATGGCCCCCAGCCACAACCACTTGTAGGACCAGTGAATCAGCCGGGCGCCTTCGGGGTTGTCCGGGTCTTTCACCAGTTCCGTCCGCAGGTTCCGGAACAGGCTCCGGAAGGCCAGGACTTCCAGGGCCATACGCCCCATGAGATAGTTGAAGTCCGAGGGGTTGTCCAGCTTCTCCCCCAGGTCCCGCTCGATCCAGGGCAGGGTCCGCCCCTGGCCGCCGGTGGTGGGAATCCGGAAGGGCACCGGCGACCGGGCCCATTGAATGACCCGGTAGATTACGCCTTCCACGAAGATGAGCGCGGCCATATAGGGCACTACCACCCCGAACACGAGTTGCAGATTGCCCCTGGCTCCCACGATAGGCGATCAATGATCAGTCCCAGGACCGCAGACAAGGCCACAAAGAAATGACGCTTAAAAAAATCCATGTACTGTCACCTCGTTTCAGTTAACCGGTTGCTGCCAACACCTACTACAGGCTGTCGCTCACTGAGGCCTGCTTTGCGCATAAAGCCGCTGATCCTTCTCTTCGCCTCGTCGGCCTTGATCTCGTAGATCTTTTCCCGGCGCTTGGTGTAGACATCGAATCCCAACAAGGCCAGCCCGTCGATGCTGGACTCCATATCCAGCATCTCCGCCGCCAGGTTCTCTTTCTGGATTTCTTCGGCCAACTCCTGGCGAATGACATTCTTCAACAGGAAGATGAAGGCCAGGGCCTGGGAGGGGGTAAAATTCTGCAGCGCCCGGATGCGGATGATTTCATCAAGCCAGGCCAGGACCTTCTCCCTCTCCATCTCCTGGACCAGGGCCTCATACAATCCTTCCAGACCCTCGGAGAGACGAAATCCCATCGGATTGTCGAAGTGGTTCTTTTCCTTCCGCAAAAAAATTGCCGTCTCCGGGGGATAGCTCTCGTAAATCATGTTGAGCCAGCAACCCAGGATGGCGGATTTTTTCTGAGCTAAGTGAGTGGCTAATTGCATCAGATTTTTTCGTTTTACCCAAGAACCGGATTAGACCTGTATGCTAGTGAATGTTAAAACATTCACAAATTCAGTGTCAAGGAAAAAATCACCGCCAAAGCGCCTTTCCACCTAACCTTTCGGGATAGCATGACTTCTGCGCGGCTTTATTTTTGCGGGGTTGGCGACCTCGCCAAGGCGAAGGGAATTTCCCCGGGGACCGCCCCCAAGACTGATCCGCTTATACCAATGAGACCTCTGCTAAAGTCCCCTAACCTGTCATTCTGAGCAAGCGGAGCGACCGAAGACTCTCAAAATTACGAGGAAATAGGAGATCCTGCCCTCCGCTCAAGATGACAAAATGGTTTTCTCAGGAGCCCCCCCACGGCATCAGAACAGCCACTTATGAGCCCTTGGCCCAACCGTCAAGCCTGAAAGGCAGGCCTCCGTCCCCGCCGCCTTTGGTGGCACAGGTTTTCAACCTGTGCGCAGGAGGTGTGCCTTTAACCTGAACCTTGAACCTTGAACCTTTCAGGCCTCGGGCGGCGCCGGGTTGACCGGGGGTTCCTCCGTCTCGGGGGCCGCAGCCTCCACACTCCCGGAGTGGTTCCGGTCTCCCTTGGCCGCGGGAGCCTTCCGCTCCCGGAACACCAGGTAACTGAACCAGTACACGTTGGCCAGAAACAGGAGGGTCAACCCCACCAGATAATCCCGGCCCTCCACCCCGATGGCCCGAAGAAGTAATTTGGCTGCCGCGAAGCAGAGAAACAACCGCAAAAAAAAGCTGAACGCCGCGCTCATGCATCCATCCTACCCAAACCGGCTGCTGTTGGCAAGTCAGAGGATAGACCTTCCATGAGAGGAACGTAAGGGTGGCAGGTCTTTCCCTGATTCTCAAGCCGCGCTGCTGCACCAAATGAGAGCTACCCGCTGCTTTGCCTGACAGTTTGTTCTCTTAGCCCTATCTACAATTCTTTAATTATGTGCAGGCGGTGTGCTGAGTGGCAAGATGGTCCACCACGAGCGCGCTTGGGGTTCTGGAAAAGATGGGCGCAACTGTGCGAGAGGTTGGCGGGCCTGGGGTGCGGCTATCGGGTCAAGGATCCGGGAGGCTCCGGCATGGCTGAATTCGGCCTGATGCCGGACCTCGAGGCGAAGCCGGTCAAACCGGGATTTCCCATTGCGGGGTCCGGCCTTTATTTTTGCGATAACGGCGTGGTGGAGACCGCCTAAAGCCTCAAGCCCCGGAGCCGGGGCGGACTGGTGAAGCCCGCCGGAACCGCAAGGAATTGTGCGGGCTGGGGGGCTGATCTTTCTCCTGACCGGGCAGGGTTCCCAGGCAGTGCTTTGCCGCACGCCTCCCTGCCCGCAGCTCAATTACCCTATTCCGCAAAATACATCTGGCAAACCCGGTCTAATGACTCTGGCTCCAAAACCAGCGGTTGCTTGTTAAACCGGCAGAAATCCAACATCTGTTCCACCAGATCACGAGGATGGCAAGCTGACAACTCCCGATTATCGTCGTCATAATCCGAAGACATCCAGATAAAAGGCATGCTTCAAAGCAATTTCCGCCAGGAAACCTTTCGGCACCCCCAAATCTTCTATCGAGGAAGGCTGGGGGCGAATACACGGCGATAAGTGATCCGGATACCTTCCGTCATTCTCTTGGATAGCGGCTAATTCCATCGTGGCTCTCCTTCGCGACTATGAGATTGACCCGTAGCCTGGAATTTACAGGGAATTCCCCATAAAGAAATCCGTAAATCTACTGATTTCCCCGAGAGGAATTACTGATAGTGCTGCCTGGGGTGTCAGGCTTCCAAAGGAAAGGAGGACCTCAACCGGGGCAGCTTTTGGCAAACGGCGATGAGGCCGTCTTTCTTCGGCCTCATAGTTCATTTTCCTCTCTATTCCTTATTCCTCCGGTCTCATCAATGCTATGATGTCAGGGATAATAACTTTTCCTGGAAATCAACCTCTCTTCGGCTTATTTTTAGGCATACGGCCCGATTTTCCGGAGGATCACCCCATGCCCCGCGACCTCCCCGTAGGCAACGGCAAACTGCTCATTTGTTTTGACCAGAACTACTGCATCCGGGAACTTTATTTCCCCCATGTGGGTCTCGAGAACCACGTAGGCGGCAGGTTTTGCCGCCTGGGGGTCTGGGTCGACGGGCAGTTCTCCTGGGTGGGACCCGATTGGCAGCGGGAACTGCGCTATCTGCCGGATACCCTGGTGACCGACGTCACGCTCACCCACCCGGGCCTGGGGGTGGCCCTGGCCTGCCACGACGCCGTGGATTTTCACGAGGACCTCTATATCCGGGAAATCGCGGTGACCAACGTCGCCCCCACCCCCCGGGAAATTCGCCTGTTTTTCACCCTTGACCTGGCTATTTCCGGGAACGAGTTGGGGGATACCGCCGGCTACGACCCCAAGACCGGCGCCGTGGTCCACTACAAGGGACCCCGCTATTTCCTGGCCGGGGGCATGGCTATGGGGGGGGAGGGGCTGAGCCAGTTTGCCGTGGGACAAAAAGGGTTCGAGGGCTGGGAAGGGACGTTTAAGGACGCCGAGGACGGCCTCCTCTCCGGCAACCCCATCGCCCAGGGGTCGGTGGATTCGGTCATCGGCCTGACCCTCACCCTGCCGCCCTATGAAACGGGCCAGGCCTATTACTGGCTGGCCGCCGGCCAAAGCTGGGAAGACGTCCTGCGTCTCGACGGCCTGGTCAAACACAAGCAGCCCGCCGGCCACCTCAAACGCACCGGCGACTACTGGCGCCTCTGGCTCCGGAAGGAATCACCGGGGCTGGAGCTCCTGCCCGAGCCGGTGGCGGAGCTCTACCGCCGCAGCCTCCTGGTCATCCGGACCCAGGTCGACTGGCAAGGCGGCATCCTGGCGGCCAACGACTCCGACGTGGTCTATTTTAACCGGGACACCTACTCCTACGTCTGGCCCCGGGACGGCGCCCTGGTGGCCTACGCCCTGGACCAGGCCGGCCACCCCACCGCCGCCCGGAATTTCTTCCGGTTCATCTCCGGGCTCCTCCAACCGGAGGGCTGCCTGCTCCACAAGTTCAATCCCGACGGCACCCTGGCCTCCTCCTGGCACCCCTGGTACCACGAGGGCCAGGCCCAATTGCCCATCCAGGAGGACTCCACCGCCCTGGTGGTCTGGGCCCTGTGGCAGCATTTCGTCCTCTACCGCGACCTGGACTTCATCAAGCCCCTCTACCGGCCCCTGGTGAAAAGGACCGCGGATTTCATGTGCCAGTACCGGGACGCCGAGACCGGCCTGCCCGCCCCCTCCTATGACCTCTGGGAAGAACGCCGGGGCATCCTGGGCTTCACGGTGGGCACGGTGTTTGGCGGGCTCACCGCGGCCTCCCTGTTCTGCCAGGTCTTCGGTGAGGACGAGAAGGCTTCCTATTATCAACAGGTTGCCGCCGAGATCCGGGATGCCGCCTCCGCCCATCTCTGGCGCCCGGAACTGAACAGGTTCTGCCGCATGATCCACCGCAATCACGGCGGTCCCTGGGAAGTGGATGGCGCCTGCGACGCCAGCTTGTGGGGTCTTTTTGCCTTCGGCCTCTACCGTGCCGACGACCCCCGCCTGGTCGCCACCATGACGGCCCTCCGGGAAAAATTATGGATCAACACCCCCATCGGCGGCCTGGCCCGCTATGAGAACGACGACTACCACCGGGTCACTCAAGAGGTCCCGGGCAACCCCTGGTTCATCTGCACCCTGTGGCTGGCCGACTACCTGGCGGAGAAAAACGGCGACGACGGCGAACTGAAACAGGCAGTGGATATTCTGTCCTGGGTGGCCGCCCACGCTTTGCCTTCCGGGGTGCTGCCGGAGCAGATCAACCCGCTGACCGGGGAGTCCATCTCCGTGTCTCCCCTGACCTGGAGCCATGCCACCTATATTGCCACGGCCCATCGCATCTTGCGTCGGCTGGCCGATAAGCAGGCGGCGGCCGGGGCGGCCGCCACGCCTTACCTGCGCCAGGGAGATTGGATCGAGCGGCTCTACGCCCAGACCTGCGACTCCATCCACGGCATCTGTAAGCGTTAGCCGGGTGGACTACCGCCTACTTGGCGCCCTTCTGCTGCATCTCCTGGAAACAACCCCAAAATCCCGACGAGTCCGGGGCTTCTACCCGCCGGCAAACCTTTTGGTCCTTGGCCATCCCAACATACTTTTCGTAGGCGGCCTGGTTCCCGACGTAGAGGATGTTGGACCGCTTGTCCGGATAGGCATGGTAAGGGACGCCGTTGGCCCTGAAAGTCGTAATGGTGCCCTCGGGCAGGGCGTCCAAGAGCGCCTGGGTCCTGGGGGTTTCCATATTCGGCTTATATTGGGTAAATCCGGCCTGGCCCAACATATATTCCGTCGTTACTTGAGACTGCAGGGGTTGCATACCGCCGCCGGGATAGCCCCCGCCACAACCGTAAAACATCAGGGTGATAAACATTAACCCGATGGCCGCGTTCAATCCGGCCCGCCTCCGGTTCCCCATCATGCCTTCCTCCTCACACAGTTCTGCTGCTCCCTGGGCCTCCCGTCACCGGGGCCCGGCCTCCGGCGAAGTCACCGGCCTCATCACCGTCGTCTCATCTTAGCCTGGAACGTGCGCTAAAAATTCCTTGCCCATCGATGGCTTTCAAATCCCCTTTTTCCAAGGGGGATTTTCAAAGGAGTTCCGCTAAGTTCCCCCCTTTGGGAAAGGGGGGTAGGGGGGATTTGGGTCCTTGGAGCAGGTTTTATAACCCAAAAAACTTTTCACAATCGCGATACCTGGATCGCTCCGGGTCCTGCCCCGGGGACTTTCACCCTTCCCGGGCCCCTCGGGTCACAAGGTGGTTAATCATAGACCAATCATTGCCAATGTCAAGCCGGCCCGGGCCCGGGCGGGGCAGGGCGTCGAAGCCGGAACTCAGGCCGGGATCTGGATCTCCCTGACTTCCTGGAACCGGGTTACCACAATGTACCGGTCCACTCTGACCCGGAGCAGGGCGCACGTGGGCCCGGTCACGAATTCTTCCAGATGCGGGTGCTTTTCCAGGTACACCTTCAAGAGCTGCTGCCGTTCCGCCCCCTGCACCTCCCAGGCTTTTCCCAGGGCGGTCAGGGCCGCGGCCTCGGTGAAATCCGCCACCTCATTCCGCCGGTTGTCCACCAGCAGTGCCACCCGGGAATCGGCCATCAGGTTGGCGTACTTTCGGGTCGCCCGGGTGGTGGCAAAGAGCAGGTACTTCAGGTCGTCGGTGGCGGCGATGGCGATGAGATTGCAGTAGGGCTGGCCGTGGTTCTGGGTGGACAGCACCGCCAGTTGCTGCGATTCCAGCAGGTTCCCGATAAGATCAAGTATTTCCTGTGTATCCTGCATCCGGTCCTCCCCTGGCTGTCAAGGCCCCGGTCCGGCCCCGCAAGCGTTCCCCGGGATTTTTCATTCTCCCGTCCCCTGGTTACCTGTCGGTCTTTCCTCCCTCCCCCTTGAGGGGGGAGGGCTGGGGTGGGGGTGAAATTGCTCGCATTACTTTGACTTATCCACCTCCCCCTCACCCCCTCATGCCAAGCACGGGAGACTTATAAAAACCAACGTATCAGAGTAGTTGCGGGGCATGCGATGAGGCCCTCGATTCCTCCCGGGTTTGCTTGATGTAAACCTCCACCTTGAACTTGCTGCGGCAGCCCTTGTAACTCATGTACCGGATCTTCCCGAACACCGGCCGCTCGAACCAGGCCCGGTCATGGACCCCGCCGATGCTCCAGGCGATGCCGGCGTAGCCGTTCGGGTCCCGGCCGTCCAACTCGTACCGGTCATTGAGATCAATGGCCACGGCCTGGGCCTCTTCCGGGGAGGCGGTCCACTCCAGGATTTTTTTGGCCCAGTACATGCGCATATAGCCGTGCATTGTGCCCCGCCGGACCATGCCCCCCTGGGCCGTGTTCCACAGCTCGTCATGGGTCCGGCCCGATTCCAGTTCTGCCGCGCTATAGAGATACTCCCGCCGATCTCCCCGGTGTTGGTTCAGGGTCTTCTGGGCCCAGGCCGGAAAGCCGGCGAAGGTGTCATAGTGCGGCTGATAGAAACAGAAATTATCCGCCAGTTCCCGGCGTACGATGAGCTCTTCCAGGAAGGCTTCCCGGGAAGTGTCGTGGCCCCGGCGGCTCTCCACCTCCAGGGCCACCCGTTGCGCCCCAATCTGCCCGAAATGGAGATACGGGGAAAGGCCCGACTGGCCGTCCAGGGTGGGGTCGTTGCGCCGCTCCCCGTAGAAGGCCAGCTTCTGTTCCAGAAAATGCGTCAGCGCCGCCCGGGCCTGGCGCTCCCCGGGGGTGATCCAGGTCACCTCCGGGACATCAGGGTCGAGGCCCAAGGTGGCGGGCAGCTCCTGCCAGGGGATTTCCGGCCGCCCGCCCGCCCAGTCTGCCGGGTGCCGGACTGGCGGGGGAAACTCTTCCAGAAACTCCGGCAAGAGCCTCTTCAGCTTGGGCCTCAGGGTGTAGGCGCCGTATTCCGCCTTGGGGGAGGCCACCCAGCAGGGCACGACGTTGTGGGCGTCAACCTCCTCCAGGGAAACCCCGATTCCCTCCGCCACCGCGGTTTTCCAACCCCGCACCAGGCGTAGCGGCGAAAAATCGCTCACCACGGCCCCTACCCGTTGGTGCGCCACAAAGCCGGGCAGCTCCCGGGTCGGCTCCCCCCTCAGGAGGAAGAACGGCAGGTTCAGGTCGGCCAGGTCCCCGGCCACCTCCTGCAACCCCTTGAGCATAAAGCCATACTGGCGCAGGGTGGCCCCGAGAAAGGCCGGCGCCAGGCAGAATACCACCCCCAGGGGCTGGCCCAGGCTCAAGGCCAGTTCCTGGGCATAGAGCAGGGCCCAGTTGTCCCGGACCCGCTGGTCCCGGCTCATCCAGTAGACCACCGGCCCCTGACCGGGGTGGTGCTGATTCAACGGGCGAACGCGAGCGCGGTTGATCATCAGAGGTTATCAGCCATGGAGGAACTGATCAGTTGGGTTAAGTTTCTGCAACTGGATTCGCATCCGAGGCGCTCTTCTCCAAACGCTCCACTTCCAAAGCCATGGCGACTTGTTTGGCCATGGATTCCAGGAGGCCCCGGCGCAATTGCTCCGGCAACAACCAAATTCCGGATTCGGGATCTTTGAGCCGCATGACCAAAACTCCGATCACTGCCTTGGTCGCTTGCAACGGTAAAGAGAAAAATGGCAAGTCCGGTGAGGTCTTGGTCTCCCACCCACCCATCTGACCTTCGTCATAAGCCCTTTGGACCAACCCCAGTTCTTTTAAAACATCCTGGTGGAAAACGGAGGCGAGATCACCGGCGGCCGAGCGCAACTTGCCATTTCCATCCGGTAGCAGCGCCACCACCTCGCATTGGAAGATTTCCGAAAAGTGTTTAACGGAGACTCGTAAAATGTTTTCAACGCCCCTGGTGCCTGCGAGTTCTTTGCTGAGAGCATGCATGGCCGCAGTCTGGCGCTCCTGCAGGTAAGCGGCTTCGGCCTGCCGTCTTATCAACGTGGCAAAATAGCTGATGACCACTGCGGTCATGAACATCACCGCAAAGGTCACTATATATTTGGCTTCTTCCACAGTGAAGGTCCAGCGGGGGGGACAAAGCAGAAATCAAAGGCCAGCACGCTGAGAACTGAATTAAGGATAGCCGGCCCCCGGCCGCAATGAATTGCGGTAGCCATCACTCCCAACAGATACACCATAATGAGATTGGGGAGGTCGAAGTAGGGATACATCAAAAACGCCAGGCCGGTAGCCAGGATAAGGTATATGAGGGCCAGTTCATAGCCGGGTAACCGCATGAGTCTCGGTTGCACCAGAACAGGTTGTTCTTCCTGTTCTGCTGGCTCCCCGGTAATAACATACACGTCCATCCCGACGCTTTGTCGCATCAGTTCATCTACCGGACTCTCCGAGAAAATAGTCTTCCAGCGGGAACTGGCAGGTTTGCCGGCGACGATCGTGGTGATCTGCCGTTGGCGGGCGAAGTTGACAATTTCTTCCGCGATGCGGCGGCCTCTCAAAGTTATGGTTTCCGCCCCCAATTGCTCTGCCAACCGAAGATTGGAGATGGCGCGATTGCGATCTGCTTCCGGCAACCGCAGCGTCTTGGGGTCCTCTACATAGACCGCAAACCATGGCTCCTTTGAACTGGCGGCCATGCGCCGGGAAGCCCTTATGACATCTGCGCCGGCAGGGCTAGGGCCAACGCACACCAAGAGTCTTGTTGTGGCCACGACCTCTCTGTCTGCCATTTTTTAAAACCCCCGCAATCTTAATGCTGATTGACATTTACATAGAATATAAGCGTTCGGATTTCATAATCACCCGTTGGACGTAAAAATTTCGGAAAGGCCTGTTTTTCTCCAATCAGGTGGGGCTATCCCCTCTGATCTTGGCTCCCAGGCTCGAACCATAGACCATGCTCTTTTTATTAAGAACTGCTCACTGCCATCCACCCAGAGAAAATCCATTCAGGTGGGTTGATAAGGATATCCTCTCTCTATCTAAGACCCTCGCAGCACGTCGCGTTTCGTCCCCAGGATCAGGCCTAAGCTTATCTCGGTTTGATGCTTGTCAGCTCGAATATTGGTCATTACCTATTATTGATTCAGGCGGCAGGACTACTCACCACCATGCAGACCCTCGGGCAGGCGGCCATCAATGGGGCTCGTGGCCCAAAGCCCGCAGGTAGACCTGCTCCACCCGGGCAAAGACCTGAGACCAGGAATAATTCTTCAGGATCTCACTAAATCCCCGTCGGTCAATCTCCGGCCGTTCCCGGGAGGCGAAGATCTGCCCGGCCATGGCGTCCGCCAGGTCGCTGACGAAGCCGTCTTCGTCTTCCGGGTGCGGCCTGTCCTGCCCCAGGAGGCGGGGCCGGGGGACCAGCAGGATGGCCTCGGTATCGCAACCGCTCAGCACTGCCTCGACCCCGGGGAGGGCCGTGGTCACCACCCGGCAGCCGCAGGCTAGGGCTTCCAGGACCACCAGGGGCAGGCCCTCGAAAAATGAGGGCAGCACCACCAGGTGCGCCTGCCCCATAAGCCGGGCCAACTCTTCCTGGGGCTGCGGCCCCCAGAGGTGGACCCGGTCTCCCAGGGCGGCCGCCAGGGTAAGCACTTCGTCCCGTTCCTCGCCGCTGCCGTCGCCTATCAGGTGGAGCCGCCAGGGCAGATGCCCCAGGCTCCCCAAAGCCCGCAGTAGCCACTTGGCCCGGCTCAACTTGCCGGCATAGACCAGTTGGACCGGGTCCGTGGTTGATTTACGCTGAGGGCGAAACAGGGCCTCGTTATAGCCGGCCCCCACCACCTTGATGCGGTCCCCGGGAATATCATACAGTCTGATGATGTCGTGTTTTTGGGCCCCGCTCAACGCCATAATGCCTTCCAGATGCCGGCAGCCGGCAGCACCCGATGTCGCAGGTGAGGACAGAAATGAAACTGGCGCAGGTCGGAACCGTGGCAGGTGGCCACCACCGGCAGATGCGGCAAGAGTTGGTGGGCTACGGAGGTAAGCAGCCAGAGATGATGGCTGTGGATAACCTGGGGCTGGAACCTGGCGACCACGTCCAGGAGCCGGTCTGCAAAACCCCATTCATACGCTTCCACTTCCCGGGGCGACAGATCAGAAAAACGCCGGCTCGGATAGGCCATGACGTCGCTCATGCCGACCACCGGGAAGGGGAGATCCCCCCCGTGGAAGGTCACGAATTCGCAGGCGGTGGAGGCCAGGCCGGCCGGCTGGACCTCCTCTCCCCGGGGTACCCCGGCCAGGAGAAAGTTTTCATGCTCCCGGCGAGCGGCCTCCCGGATCATGGCCTGAATATAGATACCGCTCCCCGTGCCCTCCGGCCTTTGACAGAGCAGGTGCAGAATCTTCATGCGCAGGTGACCTCAGGACCGGCCTGCTCCTGGTTTCGGTTTTATCGCAGCCGGGCCCGGGGGTGATCGGTTCGATCGGCACGAACCCCGCCAGCCCCCATCAACGCTATTTTACGTTGACGGCGCCGACAAAGGCAAAATAAATAATTATCTTAGGGGAAGTGCTTTGACATCCCTGCGGGGAGGAGGCGTCGCCATGAGACCATTACTGCTGGCCGTTATTGTGCTCTTTGTGCTCTGGGACCTGGTCTGGTGGGTTCTGGGAGTAAAACCCCGGTTCCCCTGGCAACTCAAGGCCAGGTTAAGCGCCGGCGCCCCCGACCTGGTCCTGCTGGACGTGCGCACCCCCCTGGAATTTAACTGGTTTCACCTGCCCGGGGCCCAAAATCGTCCCGATTTGCTGACCGGGAGCGGTCCAATGCCCATAGTCTCCCCCTCTCAGGAGGTGGTGGTTATCTGCATGACCGGCCACCGCTCGCCCCTGGTGGCCTCCACCTTGCGAAAAAAGGGATACGCCGGGGTCTATAATCTCACCTGGGGGATGGTGGGTTGGAAGGTGTATGAGTGGGTCTCTAACCTGGGGCGGCGGGGGGAACCACCCAACCTGAGGCAATAACACCGGAATCTTCAGCCCGGCGGACCACCCGGCCCGGTCAGGCTCTCGCATTGTCTCCCGGGAATATCCTACAAAAGGCCACGCTCATTATTCCCCCTCCCCTGGCGAAAGGAAGGCAGGGGGAGATTAATTTCGGTTAAGCTATGGTAATCAATGATGATTATTTGCCACTCCCATTAAAGGGGAGGAAAATAAGACCAGCACGCCTGCAGGTACCCCGTCGGCAAAAGACTAACCCTTAGGCGGACTGGCGTCGGCCCTGGGTCAGAGTCCCGCCAGGCCCGTCAGCGCTCGTCCCGGCTCGGTCGAGAAGGATGAGCCGCCCGGCGCCGGGAAGATATGGTCATTTTAATGGTCACGTCCTTCTTGGTTAACGCCGTGAGAAACTGGACCGCCACCCCGTAGGCCGATGAATTCGGGTCCGGGGGTTCGATGCGGAGAACCAGCCCCTGGGCCTGGAGATGCGCCAGGTCGCTCCCCCGGTCTTTTTCCGTGTTCAAGAAAAAAGAGAACTCCCGGATATTACCCGGTTTCACGGGCAGAGGTGGCTCAACCTCGAAGAGAATCCCCCCATAGCTGATATTTTTCAACATCCCCTGGCCGACTTGGGAATCTCGCGTTTCCGGCTGCTCCACGATGAACCGGATGGGCAGTTGGAGATGAAGTCGCGGATGACGCCGATTGTCCATAGCAACTCCTCTCGTCCGTAGAGCGGTTGATTCTGGGTGACCCCCTTCCCGATTGACAACTCCGGAAGATTAACGGCAACCCGGCTAACCCCTGATGGTTTGCAGATATCTATCCCTATCGGCTGAACCGTAGGCCAACTTAAGAAAAAAGTCCCCAGGCCGGGGCTAGGACGTCTTGAACCAGTGAGTCAAAGGAGGTTTTTTCCACCACCACTCCCGCCCCTCCTGGATTTCCGGGGACATAAGTGACCGTCGAGAGGATGGCGGATTATGCACCGGCGAGCAGTCGTGCCCTGGAACCTGGTTGCCCCATGTCCCAGAAAAAAGAGTTATAACTTTGGCGTGGGCCAGACGCCTCCATCAACCCAACACGCGCCTCGCCGACGAGACTTGCGGGTCCCCCCGGGCCGGGGGTCTCAACCAGGCGTTACACCCTGCCGGAGGGACGCAACCGGGAGATCTGGTCGCAGACCCCCACAATCTCTTCCCACCCGGAGCACCAGGTCAGGTCGGGGACATGAGAGCGGAAGTGGAACGCGTAATCATCCGGGCCGGACCCGGTAAACCGCAGGGGCAAAACCTCATAGATCCCGGCCAGATGACGATACTGCGAAATGATCGCCCCATAGCCATTCTCAAACCGGATGATTATCTGGCTGCCCCCCTGGTGGGGCCGGTGGTGCCATGAGGCAATACTGGGGCCTAAGTGCGTGAGGAATCGGCCGGGGTCAAGCCGGCTCTCCGGCCTTGCGGGCCGGGGCGGCGGGACGGTGAGTTGCGGGGTCTCAGCAGGCACGAGAGTGTCAAGGTTCAGGTCGTAGTTCAGCATGGGCGCTCCCATCTTCACGTTTCGGTCTTTTAGCTGATAAGTTTAGCGTCCATGTATTCAGATAACGTTAAGCCACCATGAATTTTTGATTATAGTAAAAAAAATCCGCCCCCAGGGCGACTGCCGGTCCCGGGCCCTGCCTGGGGCCCCCTGACCCAACCCGGCAAACCCGGCGGGCAGGTGGCAGCCTGGTTTCGGTAGTGGATTTAGCCGGTTGCAGGCAGAGGGCTACAGGAGAGCCGGGGCTATAGCTTCTTGCCATCGACGGTCTTATCTTAAATTTTCGAGCCAAAGCCCGGGGCGAGGCCCGGGACGCCGGTTGCAGTTAACTCCCGGGGCGGCAGGTCAGCCCCGGCAATTCTACCCAGGAGGATGGCATCATGGCGGAGCAGAACGCCGAACGAGATAGTTTGGTGGTGGTCTGGACCTCGGGCGACCGGGAAGTGGCCAAAAAAATGGTGTTCATGTACACCAAGAACTCCAGGCTCCGGGACTGGTGGGGCCGGGTGCGCCTGGTGGTCTGGGGTCCGTCGGCGCAGTTGCTGGCGGTGGACCTGGAGCTCCAGGAGGAACTGGAGGAACTCAAGGCCGCGGGGGTGGAACTCGTGGCCTGCAAGGCCTGCGCCGATCTTTACGGGGTGGCGGACCAGCTCCATGCCCTGGGGGTCGAGGTCATGTATATGGGCCAGCCTTTGACCGAGATGCTGAAATCGGGCTGGACCTCCCTGACCATATAGAGACCGGTCTCCGCCGGGTTTAGGCTCGCGCCGCCGCTACCCGTGGCCGGTTTTTCAGGCCGGGCCCGGGCCCGGATACCCTTCCTGATTCAAGGTGGGATTTTCCCGGGCAAAGATGGAAAAACCCGTGCGGGCGGTTGCCATCACCGGTAGAGTCTGCCTATCGCAGGCAGCGCCCTGGAGGTGGTTGACCTCCATCTCCCAACCCCAAACCCTTGCAGAGAGGAGCACCCATGGACCAGCCTCAGATCTCCTACCGCGAAAAATTGGCCCAGCACCTGATCAAGAATCTCACCAAGCGCCGGCTTGAGGCAAGCTACGCCCCCACCGCGGCCCAGGCCCGGGACGAAATCCTGGGCATGATTCCGGCCGGAGTTACCGTCAGCCGCTGCGGTTCCATGTCCCTGGTGGAGATGGGGCTGTGGGAGGCATTGGCCGCCAAACCCGGGGTAACGATCATTGACCCCTATCGCCCGGGGCTGTCGCCGGAAGAGGGCGTCAGCCTGCGGGCCCGGGGCTTGACCGCCGAATATATGATCACCAGCACCAACGCCATCACCCTGGACGGGAAGCTCGTGAACCTGGACGGCCAGGGCAACCGGGTGGCGGCCATGTGTTACGGCCCCAAAAAGGTCATCCTGGTAGTGGGCCTGAACAAGGTGGCCCCGGACCTGGAAACCGCCATGGCCCGGGTGAAACACCACGCCGCCCCCATCAACGCCATCCGCCTCAACCGGGCCACCCCCTGCGTGGAAACGGGGCTGTGCTCCGACTGCCGGAGCCCCGAGCGCATCTGCAACATGTGGTCTATCATCGAAGGCCACCTGGTGGCCGACCGCATCCACGTCAAGCTGGTGGGAGAGGACCTGGGCTACTAAACCGCCCGTGGCGCCCCCAATTCCTCTGCAGCAGCATCGAGGGCCAGGTTAGGGGTGAACCGTTTCGAAAGGGGGATTACCCTCTTCTCCCTGGAATTGTTGAGAAGCTGTGCCAGTCGCAAGCTGTACGGCATGAGGCCTGTTTTTATCTATCGAATTTGCTGGTTAGTTACTCCTTCTCTGTCGTCTCATGTCCTTAACTGTCAAGCATTTTTGAGCGAGCCATTCTTTCCGGGGGAGTCGGGGAGGGGTGAGATTGAAGCAGGTACACCCATTCCGGCCCCCTCCCCTGAGGGAGAGGGCCGGAATGGGGTTTTGGCGTTGGCTTACGGGGTTTGAGGATCTAGCCCCAGAAAGGTCTGAATAGGCGTGGTTGCGCCGTATTCTCCCACCGGGGGAACCTCGACCATCAAGTCTTTCTTAGGATTCTTGTCCGAAGCCCCATCGGGAACAAAAAGCTGCGGATGATCGAACGGGGCCTTCTGGTACACCACCCGTTGATCGGCCAGGCCGTGGGCCAGAAAGGCCACCAGGGCTTCGATGTTCGCTTCGGCCTCGGCCTTTTCCGCATCGCTCAACCCAGGCTCAGCAGGATTCATGTTAACCGGGCTGGCGGGCGGACCATTGAGTGGCACGATGCCGAGGGCAATCTCATTAAAGTTGGTGTTGGGGAAGTTGCCGCCTCGGACGTAGAACTGCACCACCTGGCGTAAGGTCGAATAGGTGCCGTCATGCATGTATGGCGCGGTAAACATGCCGTTTCGCAGGTTGGGCACTTTAAAGGCGCCCTTGGTCACCGACTTGTCATCCACGGGCAGCGGGGTGCCTGGAATGGGTATAACCGCAGACGCGGAAGACAGGTCCGGCACATAAGATGCCACGTCGGGGGGCAGTTTGTCTGCCTTTTTCAACTTCGCCAACTCCACGTAGGAGAGGGGCAGGGGGTTATCGGAGTCCAGGGAGTTCTGGAAGGGGGGCAAGTTGGGCGCGGTCCCGGCCCGGCCAATGTCATCCGTGCTGGGGCGGTGCGCCAGATTACGCATGCCGAAGTCGATATACGCTTGCGGCAAGGCGTTGGGAAGGCCGAACCCACCGCCATCCCCGTCGGGGAGATACACGAGCAAATTATGGGGTACGCCGCTATTGTCCACCTGCAGGTTGCGAATGGTGTGTTCGGTGGTTTCCGGCAGGGTATGGCAGAGGACGCAGCCTAAACCAGGATCAGTTGCCGGGTTAGTCCCAAACAGAGCCAGCCCTTTTTGCTCCTGGGCCGTCAAAGCGTTAGGATCCGCCGGAATGGGGTTTCCATCCCCTCTGACGTTCAAAGTAGATCCCGCGAACCGATCAAAAGGGGTGTCGTCTGCCACCAAAGTGGACTGGTAGAGCTGCACCGCTAGCCCGAAGAACAGGGAGAAGTTATATTCCATCTGGGTAAAGTCGTTGGGGCCCAGGCGCATGCCTTTCTTGTATTTTGTGATGATGGCCTTG
This sequence comes from uncultured delta proteobacterium, assembly GCA_963841475.1. Taxonomy (GTDB): domain Bacteria; phylum Desulfobacterota; class Desulfobaccia; order Desulfobaccales; family 0-14-0-80-60-11; genus 0-14-0-80-60-11. The sequence goes on along the minus strand of CAWJCT010000003.1, from coordinate 354,853 downwards.
CCGAGATTGGCAAAAAAGGTCCGGGGGTTCTGCCTTTCCGGCCTATGCATGTACTTGGTGCTGCCATCAACACTGCAAACATCCTGGGAGTTCCACCATTCATCCTTAAAGGCCTTTTTGACCATTTCGGCATAGTTAGCCACCTTCAGGCCTTTAGGACCGCGTACCTTGCCAAAAATCAGCAGGGCTCTCGACATATTTCCCAGAACGCTGTCCTGGGGGTGAACCAGCTGCAGGGCCAGCGGCCTCAGGCTCAACATCTTGCGGCCCACCGAAGGGAAATCGCGCCCCTGGAAGGACATCTCGAAATCGGCGAGCGGCGGCGTCACGGCCTGGGACGCCAGGCTGCCCATGGGGATGCGGACTATGACATCAGTGAGGGTGCCGTTGACATTCTTCTTCACGCTGCTGCTTTGGTCCCGGAAGCCGAAGGCGTTGACCCCGTTAAAAACCATGCTGGCCCGGCCATCCCAAAAATTATCGGCATTAAACACGGCATTGATCACGGACGGAGTGTTCCGGGGTTCCACTCGCCGGGTATTTTTATTTTTCAGATTAAATACCGGATCGTCCAAGGGCTTGCCTTTGTCAATAGACCTTCCCTTGACGACCCCCAGAAACTGGCTAAAGCGAACGCCCTGGGAGGACATGACGTCATTGCAATCCCGGACCACATTACCAAACTCCTCTCCCGGTAAAGGCAGTCTCGGCACTCCGGCCGTTTCCGGGTCGCGGCTGTGGAAGGGGAAATCGCTGGCTATGACCTGATAGTTTGGCCCTAATTGCGGCAAACCCGGGACCGCGGGGAAGCCGGGGATGCCGGAATTACCGAAGACCGTGTCATTGGCGTTCAGACCAGGGTTGATCTGATTCTTGGTCCGGTCATCGGCCCCGGCGTGGAAATGACAACTGGCGCAGGCCTGGACGCTGTCGCTGCCGACCTGCATGTCCCAGAATAAAGCTTTGCCCAAAGCGATGGCGGCCTGCTTGTCCTTGACGAAATCGTAGAGATTGGCTGGCTCGGGTACCGGTACGTCTTTGAGGGAGGACACCTGGGGTTGGGCCAGGGCCAATCCCGGCACTCCTGACAAAGTAAAGGTAAAACAGACCATGATGGCCATGATCTTTGCCATGCCGCGTGTGGTTCTCATAATCTACCCCCCATATGACCCCCATGGGTCCTCTGGAAAAAGCCTCTGGATTCTCTCAGGTAATTAAAACGGAGCCACAGAGGCTACTTAAGCACTCTCCATTGCAGAGATATGAGCTTAAAGGTGAATACGGAGGGGTCGGCAGGGGTCCCCGCCAATAATGCACGCTATTTTGGCGAGGGACGAATCTTTGGCAATTTGTGCTATAATCGAATTGATTCATTGCCCGATCCTCCGAAAGTCGGTTATGGATCATGGCTGGCCAGGTGTTAGCCCACCTGGCCGGCCAGCTTCACATATCATAGACCTGAAAAAAACCAGGGATTGTGAAGCACGGTCGTGGTCGCGCAGCCTGCCTTTATTAGTTCCTCAGCCGATAATCATTACCTCCTCACTGAAGTCGTTATTCCACCTTTGAATAGCATAATATATTAAATAGATTATATTTTATGTCTTCTAGCCTGGTCGCGAACTCCAGCTTCGGGCAAAGCCGCTGGCTAGCCTAACAGGGTTTATTGCCGACTTCTTTGGGGATAGAGGTTAGGGGAGAAGACCCATAAGACTTCTTATTTCTGAGGCAACCCGGCTGTCTTTAACTCTACGAAAGACCCGTGGCTTTCCGTCCCCACCTTACGATGGGTTTAGCTTTTTCTAAAAAATAAATTGCAAAACCTCTTTGACTGCCTTAATCCCCCTGAGACCATCCTGAATTTTTTGTCCCTTTGGTTCACGGCAGTCCTTTGCCATTATTTGTGGATATTCTCAATAGTTATATGCCACACACTCGTCCTCTTAAGAACCTGTCTAGTCAACATACTCCTTATGCATCCATCATACCAACCAGCTAACCTATTAATTTTTTTATATTTATCAGTAATTAAAAAAATTAGAAGGTGAAGAATAATTATAAAATATTGGAACAAATTTAATCCCCTTCCTATTAAATAAATAAATTCAATCAATTACAAGATTTCCAGCCTTTTGGAATATTTTAATAAAATCCTTTAAATAAATTATAATTTTGTGCCGGCCAGGAACCAATATTCATTTTTTTAATTATCCCACTGATTCGTATCTCAAAAGGCATTCACCCTGGACCATCCTGTGGTTAATTTATCACTTATTTTTAGATGCTTACCTATTTTACGGCCTTATGTTGCAGGATCAATAGGCGCAAATACCTAAATACGTATAGGTACTAATGCCTATACAAATTAATACCCGCGTCGAGGAAATTCACTTGCTTTAACGCTAATCGCCTCAAAGATACGGGGCTAACGGACCACGGGCCGGGCATTTTTGTAGCCAGATACCCGGTTATTGCGTCGGCAATCGGGTCGCGAGGGGAGTCTCGCTTATCGGGTAATCGTGTTTGGGTGGGGAAATTATTTGGCTCACCCGGCCATGTTCATAGACCACCACTGTTTCCGCCAGAACCGCCACGTCTTCGGGATCGTGGGTTATGAGGACGACCGGAATGGTAAACCGCTCTTTGATCCTCAAAAGTTCCCGGCGCATTTTGGCTCGCAGCAGGGTATCCAGGGATGAAAACGGTTCATCCAGGAGCAGCAGGCTGGGGCGGCGGATGAGGGCCCGGGCCAGGGCCACCCGCTGCCGTTGTCCTCCGGAAAGGTCCCGGGGCAGGGAATATCTCAGGGGGGTCAATTCGAAAATCTCCAGCACCTCTTCCAGGCCCAACCGTTCTCCCTGCGGCAGGTACCAGGGCCAACCTTGTTTCAGGCCGAAAGAAACATTCTGGGCCACCGTCAGGTGGGGAAACAGGGAGTAATCCTGGAAGACGTAACCCACGTTCCGGTGACGGGCCGGCACCCTGATCTTCCGGTAGGAATCGAAGAGGATTCGCTCTCCCACCACGATGCGTCCCTCATCCGGGGCAATGAGGCCTGCGATCGTCTGCAGGGTGAGGCTTTTGCCCGCCCCCGAGGGTCCGAACAGGACGATGAAATCTTTATCTGTGGCAAACGCCACTTCCAGGCGGAAGACCTGCCTTCCCGCCCACAGCCGTTTTTTGATATCCACCAGAATCTTCATAATCTTGCCGGCCCTGGTCCCCCGAGGGTGACAGAGTTGAACCTGCTAACAGCCGGGCTCAAAATGGTCCGAGCCATCATCTTATTTCCCGAATGAGCCTTTCTGGGGAAAGGTGCACACCTTGCAATTCAGGCAGAAAGCGCCGTTGGCCAGGCGCGCCAAGTCCTGGCGAGTGATGCCCAAGCCTCTGGGACAGGAATCAGAATCCGCCAAAGCGCTATTTCATCAATAGTATAGCGATCCCCAAAAAATAAAGCCTGAGTTCACTCAGGTGTCTTGATCCTGGAGCCATTCCTGAAACCTGGCCGCCACCTCCCAAAATTGGGCGATGGCCGCTTCGCCGGCTGGGGTGAGCCAGGCCCGGCCGCCGTTTTTGCCTCCGAAGGTCCGGGCCACCAGATCTTCCCCGGCCAGCCGGTTCATGTTGGCCACCAGAGTCCAGGCATGGCTGTAGGCCATCTCCAGTGAGCGGGCGGCCGCGGCGATGGAACCGGTTTCCCGAACGCGCTCCAGCAACACCACCCGACCCCAACTCAAGAAGGTCTCCCCCTGTTTTTCAATCCAGAGGCGACCTTTGATTTGGGTGCCGTGGGATTCCGGGCTGGCGGCCAGGGCGGTCCCTCGGCCATGATCAGGTTTCTTACCCTTCATGACGATATCTTTAAAGCAGAATAGCCAAGTAATCCTCAAAAAACAATCATTTTCCCTTGGAATCAGAGAATTGGGCTGTGAGGCACGTATCGCCTGAAAGCCTGGAACAGCCCCTCTGACCGGGCTGCCTGGGAACAGGCCCGCACCCTTGAACCTGTCCCCCCCCCTTTAGGGGACCAAATAAGCCTTAACCTCACACCCCTGGCATACCGCCGGGAAATCTTCCGTGAGGACGCGACTCCGGAATTCTCGATATTCCGGACTGTTCCAGATCTCCAGGAGCGGAGTGCGGCGCACATCGCCAAAGGAGAGATTCCTGGTTGGGGTTTTATAACCAGGCGCCATGGCATGACACGGGAAGACCTTCCCCGTTACCAGAACCACCGCCCTTTCCATAAAAAAACAGATTCCCTGAGGACTTTTTTGGAGAGGAGGCGTATTCACGTTGACCTGCAACCGCTTTCCCGCCTCGTGGGCTTTCCGGAAAAGGTCCTGGAGCACCTCGGGCCCAAACGCCTTCCTCAACCCCTCTTCGGAGCAATTCCCGGATAAGAGACCAAACCGCGGCCATGTTTGACCGCTAGAATACAGTGGACGCTGCGGACGCCAGGGAAGACTGTGAGAAGTTTGATGGTTTTTGGCCCGGCAGTAGCAGGTGGCAACTACTGGCAGATTATGCTCTGGGGAAAAAAGTGCTCCCCCAGTGCTCCCACCAACAAAAAAAGGTAGCCGTAGCTACCGTAACTGCCTGGAATAACTGGAGGCGGCATCCAGATTCGAACTGGAGAATAACGGTTTTGCAGTGCTCAAAGAGGCTTTTTCCGGTATTGAACAAGAGAAAGCAAGATTGACCAATACAGTCTTATTTTCAATATGTTATCCTTTATGATATTGTTCAGGAGAAAGTACCGAAAACCAGTAAAAATCAGGTGTCTGGACACCTATATGGACACCTAAATTTTTTGACTTTTGCTCCCCTCACCTGGGATTAGCTACCCCAGGGACATGATGGCGATCCCTGGCCGTCTTGGGGAGCTTAACCCAAGGGAATGCCACAAAAGGGAGGTGGCCCCATGTCTCAAAGTGCCTTGGAAGAGTTAAGGAGCTTGCTTGAAAAAGGCCCTGAGACACAAATTAAAGACCCCGCTCTTGAAGCCCTCCTTGAATTAATGCTCACTCCCGACCCTGAAATGGTAAAAAATGTTCATATCCGGGCTTACATTATCATGCAGGCTGACCGCATTTTTAAAGAAGAAAAGCTAACAGGTAAGAGAACAGCCGAAGGGCTTAAACTTTATCCGCTAAAAGATTTTAGAGGATTTGCTTACAAGGCCGCTTCTCTAATAGAGGCCGATTATAGGCTAAAAGACGTATCCAAACAAGAAAAAGAAATATCCCAAGCCTTTTCTCAAGCAAAAACTATGCTAATTAAAACTCTGGACTACTCATTGCGCCATATAATAAACAATGCAAAACAGACCAAAAGTGTTACGAGAGGTATGATAGCATTATTCCGAGAACTTAATCTTATGAGAGAACGATTTCGAATAAAACCTAAAATAAAATCAAACTTGAATGAACAGCTTTTCAGTTTACTTAAAAGCTATTTACCAGATAAAACCCCTGATACCCATATTGATAAGGCTATTTTTTCAATACTTCGCATATTTGGTATTGAAATTAAAGAGAGCGTACTATTCTTAGGTCCATACAAAGAAAAGCTAAGAACGAACCCTCCGATTAAATAAGCGATATCTTCCCCCCTTTTAGCCCCCCCCCCTTTTTTGCGACAAAAATCAATAAAAAGGGCTTTATCTGGCCCTTTTGTCGCAGCTTTTCTTAATTATCTCAGCATATTACACTTGCACCCTGATTTCTCCAGCCTTACAATAATAGCATACGATCACATCAAAACGGAGGTGTTCAATGCTGTTAGATATTAATCAGGCCGCTAAAGAGCTTGGGCTTCCGCCCCTTTCTCTACGAGGCAAAATATCACGCCGGGAAATCAAGTTTGTGAAAATTGGCCGCAGGGTCCTCTTTAGGCCAGAGGATTTAAGGGAATTAATCGAAAAAAGTATTGTTGAACCCAGGCCCAAGCGGGAGGCAAAATGAAAAAGCCCTGGACCAGGGCAAGGCATCGGGGGATCGGGCCATTGAAGCCGGGAGGCTTTCCAGAAAGGGCCGAAAAGAAGGAAAAACCGAGAACGTAATCAACTCAAGGAAAGGACATTAATTTATAACTAAAACTTATGAACAGTTCTTTATTATTACCCCCATTAAAAGATTCAGATGTAAAAATATCTGAATTAATTATCGCTGAACCCTCAAACCGTGAATACCTTTTTAATGAGCACTTAGTAACCGGAATAGTCGGGGCGATTGTGGCAGTTGGGGGGACAGGGAAAAGTTATTTGGTGGTGACTCTAAGTTTGGCTTTAGCTACAGGACAGGATTTAGGGCCATTAAAACCGTCTAAAAAGTTCAAAGTTCTCTATCTGGCCGGGGAAGACCCGCTAGAAGAATTGCACAAACGGATATTTCATACCGCTCAAGCATTTTTCGGAACTAACCTTCCTCAAGAGTTAGCGGAAAATTTTTATGCAAGGTCTGTTGTGGGAGAGGTCGGGCCTCTACTGAAAAGTGATCGTCAAGGTAATTTAACCCATTCCCAAGATTATAATTGGCTTGATACAACTCTAAGCAACTTATCTGATGTAGAGGTTTTAATAATTGACCCATTAAGTAAATTTTTTGGCTTAGACGAAAATAACAATTCTCATTGTGCATGGTGGATAGCTTCTTTAGAAGCTCTGGCAAGGAAACATAATTTAACTATACTCTTTACACATCATGAAAGTAAAGCCCGCACAGGTGATATGACTCAAACTTCAAGTCGTGGTGGCTCAGCACTTACAGATGGTTGCAGATGGGTTGTAAATTTGCGTAACATTAGTTCTACTATGGCTAATAAATTTGGTATAAATCAGAAAGACTATATTGAATTTGATATAACTAAAAACAACTACTCTCCTAAATTAATCACCTCAATTTATTTTCAAAGAAATAGTCAAGGGGTTTTAAAATATGTAAATATAAAAGCACATAGAACAATATTTATTGCTATTGAATTATTGACATTATTAGACGATGATATAAATAATGGAATTTGTTACAGTAAGAGAGATTTATTATTTAGCACATCTGCCTCTCAAATAATCGACACTCTTAGAAGTAAAATACATGGATTCGTAAGGTCTACAGATATAGACAATGCTGTTAAGTTAGCTTTAAGTGAGGGATGGCTCATAGAGGAACAACAAAGCAAAAGCGGCAAAGGAAAACCCAAAACTATCTTGCGGGTTATCTCGATACCCTAATTATGCTTAATGCTAATCTGCAATATTATGCAAGATTTGCGTTTTGCATTATCTAACCTATTAATTTTGTTAATTAATTAAGTCAATTTGAATTTTGCAAAAGGGATATCTGCAAATTGCAAAAAAGTCTTCATAACTTATTGATATTGTTAGCATTCAATAATCGCTTTTTGCTAAAAGCGCCCTATATAGATAATGGGCCTTGCATAATTCAGCAAGGCCCCATCTATAATTTCATCCGCTAACTTGCCATAGTGAAAATGGAGTTGAAAATGTGGAATGCAAAGCCAAGACGCAACAAACAGCGCCGCCCAAAACCTTCAATGTACCCTTTCGCAATCTCTGTCAAGTTAACCGACACTCTCGATCTATTTGTCAGAAAAGCTGCCAGGAAGAAACGAATCTCAAAAAGTAAGCTAATCAGAAGAATACTAAGAGAGGCTTCAAAGTCGGGGAAATACGTATAATTGGATAACTCTTATAATGCCCATATATTAAGAGAGAACTTTCCTTTAAAGGCCCCTAAAAGAGGGGCAATAATAGCTAACCGGGAAGGCCGGTGAAGTGGTTTGAGGGGCCTGTTTAAAAGCCACATTGGTAGCCGTATATAGGGTTTTCCATCTTTGCCCTCGGCTTCCCCCGTGGGGGTCATGGGGATAACCCTTTACTTTATTCTTGACATTTTAATTAATACTATGTTATTTGCAGTTTTAAAACATAGGTTTCCCTATGGAGGAAAGAAAGAAAAAACAGCGAGGATAAGAGAATCTAACATGAAAAAATACCAGAAAGTTGCCATTATCGGAGGTATTTTTTTATCAATTATTTCTATATTTCCAATGGTTATAGCTATTTTAAGGACTTCGGTCCTTAATATTCTATTGGGAAAGCCCTCTATAATGTTTTTGCCAATATTAGGGATAGGAATATCTTTAGCAGTTATTATATACGCTTTATCGAAGGGAGAAGGTTTATGTATTAATTGTATGTATACAATTAGAGAAGCAAATTTAATGAGAAATATTGTTAAAGAATCCTTCTCATTCCTTGAAGAATTAAAAGAATTGATGGAAAGTGATTTAGAAGAGCGCTATCCATTTGGTAAATATCAACGACATAAAGAACTTTCAAATCTAATAAATAATATTAAAAATGAATTAATTAATGACCTTTATGTTAACGAATGAACTTCCGCTTTCGCCAAAGATTAGCGCAGACCTATATCAACTGTAAATTTTAGCTCATATCTTTCGGAAATTGGCAGAAAGAACATGGCAAGAAAACAGTGTAAATATTGTACTGGAACGGGTATTTTATCAACAGAGTCCAAAGAATGCCTATTTTGCATGGGCCGTGGTCACGTACAGGACGGCGAAACTATCGATCCAAGATTTATAGAATATGTAGAATGGATAGACCTCATTATAGCGCCAGAGTTTTGTGGCTTTACCACACGTGGCTGGTACTTCTGGATTGAAACTAAAACCTATGTTTATGGGCCATATGATAACCGGATTGTCGCTTACAAAGCGCTTAGGAACTATGTAGATAGATCGGGAGAAAAATATACTAAAATATTAGATTTATAAATACAGGTAAATATTAGCTCTAAAATTGGTTTCGCCACTATAAATATAATCTTGTAATTATTTGTTTAATTAACTTATTCTAATGGGGCTTTCCATATAACATTTCCTTTTTCATTGAAGAAAACCATTGAGGATAGAGGGGTTTTTATCTTAGTCCCTGTTTTACTTTCAAGATCAGCACTACCTATCGTCGCCCTCAAATGCTGTTTTTCATCAAATAGTTTAATGATAGGGGTGTTACCATCATCGAAACCAATTAATAACTTTCCTTCATTTATTAATTTTGAACCACCCTCTGCTTTTTTATCCTCAACTAACCCTGTGTTCTTCTCCATAGTTAGTAACGGATAATTTCCTTCGAAGATGCTCAAAGATAATTTAGGTCCAGGTTTGTTTAACGTACTACACGATAAAGTTAAACTTGGGTATTCTCCAAATATCGATTTTTTAGATTTAAAACTTTGTGTAAAAAGTTGTGAGTAAGTTATACCTAAGGACGCCATGTGAGATTCACCACAAGCAAACAACCTTGATTGTTTTATCTTTTCTCCTGATTCATATTTACCAACTGTACCGTATTCTAAACCAACACGAATTTTATCGTTTTCATCAAAAATGCCGATAGTCGAATATTCATTTTGGTTCTTAATCTCTATTCTTTTTTTATGGTTTGGGCCAAAAAGTACGAATAAATTTCCTTCTTGGTCTTGTTTAGATGGATCATCTCCAAATGCCATGCAAAGGCGGGGTTTATCATCTTGGCCTAATAATAAAAGACCATTGACGATAATAGACGACTCGCCTTTGTTTTCCAAGGCAGCATCATAAGGATTTTCTAAACTATAAGATTCTCGTAATTCGTTAAAAATATTCCCCAAAATAGCCTTTGGTTTTCCCTGTTTATCAACTACAATAAATTTCTCTGCCTTTATAATTTGAGTTTGATTAATTTTATGGGTATATCCGAGATAATAGTAAATAATTGAGATTGATACAAGAAAGATAACAAATAATAATAACCATAAAATCCTGAGCCACCAGTTTTGCCTTTCTAACTTCCATAGCCTACGATAAAGATCATCGTAAGTTTGAGTTTGAATTCCCATGGCTTTCTCCTAATGACCGTTATTATCATTTTACCGACCCATACCACTTGATGATTTAAATTTCAAGAAACTTTTCAAAATAATTTTGTCGGGAATGTTATTTTGCTAAGTGCATTAGAAAATTGCATCGCAAGGTAAATGAGCCTTTTCGTTTCGCACTCAAACCCGCTGAGGGGGTCATGGGGTCGGTCCCCGAAAGCCCCCAGGCCCCAGCCTTCCCAAGCCTGAATTTCCCCAAGCCCCCGTTGCATGAGAAGCCCCATGGCGGCATGGTGGCCCCTTGCCCATGCTTCCCCCCGGCTTGCCCCTTCCCCCGGCAAAAACGACCCCCTGAGAAGCCCCAGGAGAGGCGATTGAGGGGGAGGCAAGGGGTTATAGCCCCCCCTCCGAAAAGCCTATCGCCCCCATTTTTCCCCTTGCGTAAAAATATAACAATGTTATACTATCATCATGAATAGGGAAGCCCTAAAAGATTGGCGCAAAGGCCAGGGCATGACCCGGAGGAAGTTAGCCGGAATGCTGGGGGTCACCCCTACAGCCCTGGCCTATTGGGAATGGGGGAGCCGGAATATTCCCCCTTTACTCCCCCTGGCCCTGGAAGCCCTGGAAAACCGTTTAAGCAAGGAGAAAAATCATGGCCCTGTTAGTTGAATGCCCGGAGTGCAAAAAGCGGAATAGCCAAAAGGCTAAAAGCTGTAAGTGCGGTTTTGCCCTGGCGAAGTTTTCTGGCCGGGTATGGTGGATTGAATAGTATGATCATGAAAAGCGCCTTAGGACAGAGAGCGCATAGGCCCCAACAAGGCAGCCGCAGAGCAAAGGTATAGGGAGGTTATGAGCGCCAGGACTGAGGGGAGGTATATCAAGAAAAGCCCGGATAGCCGCTACTCTGTTTAAAGACCTGGCGCCAATGGTATCTTGAATTGTCAGAAGTCAGGGCCAAACGGAGCTATAAACGGGATCAGGAGTTGATAGGCCCATTTGCTCCCTCCTTTCGGGGATAAGCTCTTAAAGGACATTAACCCGGCCTTAGTGGAAGCATATAAACAAAAGCGCCTTGCTGAACCTTCAGGGCGCACCCCTACCAAATCTAACCGCTCCCGCCACAGTGAACCGGGAAGCTGGCCTGCCTCAAGGCTATATTCAACAAGGCTATCGCTAATGATAAAGCAGAGCGTAGCCCATTCCAGGGCAAAAAGGTGAAAATGCTAAAAGAGAATAATGAGCGGGATCGTCTATTAACCCCGGAAGAATATCGCAAGGCTATTAGCCCATTGCTCCCCCCAGATTAAGCCTATTATCAAGTTGGCCTACCATACAGGCATGAGACAGGGAGAGATTCTTAAATTTGACTTGGGACCGGGTGGATTTGAAGGAAGGGGTTTATTTGCCTTGAGCCAGAGGATACCAAAACTAATGAGGGGCGATTAGTGCCTCTTAACCGGGAGATGGTGGAGATGTTACAGGACCATGCCCAGGGGCTTGCCAGGAGTGCGGGTATTCCCTTACAAAGGAAAAGCCTTTGGGAGTTCATTTCAGAAAGGCTTTTGAAACAGCCCGGAAAAGAGCGGGGATTGAAGATTTCACTTTCCATGACTTGAGGCATACAGCTATCAATAATTGGCGGCTTCAAGGTCATGATTTTTTCAGGATCATGGCGGCAAGCGGCCATAAAACCATGAATGTTTTCAAAAGATACAATACCGTGAGTAGGGAGGAATTAAAGGCTTTGGTAGGGGAAAATCGGTAAGGATATTCACCTATATATTCACTAAGGAATTTTCGGAGGGAAGGAGAAAGGGCTAACTACCTGGAATAGCTGGAGGCGGCATCCAGATTCGAACTGGAGAATAACGGTTTTGCAGACCGCTGCCTTACCTCTTGGCTATGCCGCCTCTGGAGCGGGAAAGGGGATTCGAACCCCCGACTTCGACCTTGGCAAGGTCGCACTCTACCGCTGAGTTATTCCCGCTCTATCTTGTTTTTGTCTTAAAAATCGGCGCACTTGTCAAGAGGAAAATTACCTTTCCGCGCCGAAGGCTGATCTTTATCGCCTCAGCCCGGGGTAATCCTGCCCGGTCGAAGGCCCCAACTGCCCCGGCCCCTCTACCTTATCCGGCAAAGCCGGTAAATATCCGGGGGGATCTCCTCTTGGCTGGGCCTTCCTCCTTGACTGGCCATTCAATTATGCTAACATATTATGATAATTAGTTCATAAAGTCTGGCCTTCGGTTCTCGAGCAAACTGGCTGAATCAGGAGTTTGTCATGGACTTTCGCACCGTCAACACCACCTGTTCCTACTGCGGCTGCGGCTGCGGCCTCCTCTTGGAGGTATTGGATGATAAGGTGATCGGCACCCTGCCGGTGAAAACCCACCCGGTGAGCCAGGGCAGCCTCTGCATCAAGGGCTGGAACATTCACGAGTTTGTCGGCAGCGACCAGCGCCTGAAACAGCCCCTGAAGCGCCAGGACGGCGAGCTGGTGCCCGTGAGTTGGGACGAGGCCATGGACACCGCTGCCCAGGGCCTGAAGCAGGTCGTGGCTCAGTATGGCCCCGACGCGGTGGCGGTGCTGGCCTCCGCCAAGGTCACCAATGAAGAGAACTACCTGATCCAGAAATTCGCCCGGGCCGCCATCGGCACCAACAACGTCGATCACTGCGCCCGTCTCTGACACAGCTCCACCGTGGTCGGTCTGGCCGCGGCTTTTGGCTCTGGCGCCATGACCAACTCTCTGCCGGAGTTGGCTGACGCCAAGTGTATCTTCATCATCGGTTCCAATACCACTGAAAACCACCCCATCGCCGCCAAGTGGATCTTCCGGGGCAGAGAAAAAGGCGCCAAGATCATTGTCGCCGACCCACGGTTCATCCAGATGGCCTTTCTGGCGGACCTGTCGGTGCAGCAGCGCCTGGGCACCGACGTGGCCCTGATCAATGGCCTGATGCACATCATCCTCAAGGAAGGCTGGTACGATAAAGATTACGTCGCCGCGCGCACCGAGGGGTTCGAGGCCCTGGCCGCCAAGCTGGAGGAATATCCTCCGGATAAGGTGGCCGAGATCACCGGCATCGATGCCGCCACCCTGCGCCAGGTGGCCGAAATGTACGCCAAGAACAAACCCGCCTCCATCGTCTATTGCATGGGGATCACCCAGCACACCACCGGCGTGGACAACGTCAAATCTTTGGCCAATATGGCCATGCTCACCGGCAACGTCGGCGTGGCCTCCGGCGGCGTCAATCCCCTCCGGGGCCAGAACAACGTCCAGGGCGCCTGCGACATGGGCGGCCTCCCCAACGTCTTCACCGGCTATCAGCCCGTGGCTGATGAAGCCGCCAATAAGAAATTTTCCGAGGCCTGGGGCAAGGACCTCCCCAAAAAACCCGGGCTCACTATGCTGGATATGTTTCATGCCATCGATGCGGGCAAGATCAAGGCCCTCTACATCGTGGGGGAAAACCCCCTGGTCACCGACCCGGACCTGCGCCACGTGGAAGCGGCCTTGAAAAAACTCGATATCTTTATCGTCCAGGATATCTTTCTGACCCAGACCGCCAAAAAAGCCACCCTGGTCCTCCCCGGCACGTCCTTCGCCGAAAAAGACGGTACCTTCAGCAACACCGAACGCCGGGTGGAGCTGGTGCGCCAGGCCATCCCGCCGGTGGGGGACTCCCGCCCCGACTGGCAGATCGTTCAAGACCTGTCCACCCGGGTGGGCTATCCTATGCACTACGCCTCTCCGGAAGCGATTTTCGAGGAGATCAAGAGTCTCACCCCGAGCTACGCCGGCATGAGCTATGCCCGCCTGGCGGCCGCCGGCCTCCAGTGGCCCTGCCCCACCCCGGAGCACCCCGGCACCGTCTTCCTGCACAAGGGCCAATTCAGCCGGGGCAAGGGCGCCTTCACGGCCATCGACTACAAGCCCCCGGCGGAACAGGTGGATGCGGATTATCCCATGCTGCTTTCCACCGGACGGGTTTTCATGCACTACCACTCCGGCAGCATGACCCGGGTCTCCCCGACCCTGGAGCACGAATTGCCCGAGAACTATGTGGAGATCAGTCCCGTGGACGCCCAAACCATGGCAATCAAGGACGGGGAACGGGTCAAGGTCAGTTCCCGGCGGGGCGAAATCCAGATCAAGGCCAGGATCAGCCGCAAGGTGAACCGGGGCGTGGTCTTCATCCCCTTCCATTTCGCCGAGGCCGCGGCCAACGTCCTCACCAATCCGGCCTGCGACCCCGTGGCCAAGATCCCGGAATATAAGGTCTGCGCCGTCAAAGTCGAGAAACTGGCGGCATAGGTGGGACAATATTGGGAGAGGAGGCCAGGGGCCGACGGCCCCTCCCCTACCCCCATATGAATCAAAATGTAGGGGCGACCCGGTGGGTCGCCCCTTTGCCATTCCCGACAAATACAGCCGCGAGCTTGACCGCGCAAAACCCCTGTCAAATCCCCCTGAATCCCACTTTCCCTAAGGGGGACCTTCTCAGGGATACCGTACAATCCCCCCCTGCGGAAAAGGGAGGCAGGGGGGATTTTTCATTCTCTGGCGAAGCATTTATAGTTCATGAACGGTTAGCCGGCCCCGGCCATCACTATTCCCTTTCCCGCACCCCGGGACCGCGGTACAATGCCTTTATGATGCCATTGTTGGAAGAAATCAAGGCCGGGGCTCAGGATTTGGCCGCGGACCTCGTGGCCCGGCGTCGGGAGTTTCATCAGCACCCGGAGCTCTCGCACCAGGAGGAGCGAACCGCCCGGGTCGTGGCGGACTATCTCCGGGATTTGGGCCTGGAGGTAACCACCGGCATCGCTGGCCACGGGGTGGTGGGGGTGCTTAAGGGCGGCCGCCCCGGCCGGGCAGTGGCCTGGCGGGCCGACATGGACGCCCTGCCCATCGTTGAGAAGGTCAGGCTCCCCTGGCGCTCACAGGCGGAGGGGGTCATGCACGCCTGCGGGCATGACTTCCACCTGAGCATCGGCCTGGGCGCTGCCCGTCTCCTCAGTTCCCTGCAAGACCGCCTGGCCGGGCAGTACGTCTTCATCTTCCAGCCCGCCGAGGAAGGCCCGCCGCTGGGCGATTCCGGCGCCAAAGGCATGGTGGCCGCCGGCGTCCTGGATAACCCCAAGGTGGCGGCGGTGTGCGCCCTTCACGTGGCCCCCAACCTGGACGTGGGCCACATCCGCTACGGCCCGGGCGTGGTCATGGCCGGGGCCGACCGCATCATCCTCACCGTCACCGGCAAATCGGCCCACGGGGCCACCCCCCACCGGGGGGTCGACCCCATCCTGGTGGCGGCCCAGGTGCTCAATCACATCCAGGGGTTCCTGACCCAGCAGGATCGACGCCCGGTCCCCCAAAATCCTCACCTTCGGCCGCATCCAGGGGGGCAACCGCTTCAACATCCTGGCCGATGCAGTCGTCCTGGAGGGCAGCCTCCGCTATCTCCAGGAATCGGTGCGCCAGGAGGTCCTAACCGGCCTGCGGCGCCAGTTTGCCGGGCTCGCCCAGGCCACCGGGGCCGAGATCAAACTCACGGTTGAGCCTCTGTTCCCCATGCTCAGCAACGACCCGGAGCTCACCGATCAGGCGGTGCAGGTGCTCCAGACCCTCCTGGGGCCCCAACGCCTCAAGCTGTTGCGCCCGGCCATGGGGAGCGAGGATTTTCCCTACTACGCCTCGAAAGCACCCGGGTTTTACTTCTTTTTAGGGGTCCGAACCCCCGGCGGCCGGGGCCAGGCCCTCCACTCCCCCGACTTCAACCCCGACGAAGCCGCCCTGCCCTGCGGCCTCACCGCCGCCGCCGGCCTGTTGGCCTGCCTGGCCGAACCGGAGTTCCCCGCCCTGGCGGCCCCAGGTCCGCTCTCCCGAAAAAACGACCCGGGCGTCATTAATGAAGTTTCATGAGTGCTACTTTTCATAATCCGGGATTGTCCGGGCGCCTGCCCCACCCCTATCCTCTGCCCGAAATCTCTTTCCCGGGACCACTCCCCACCTGGCCCCCTTGTTGGTGACAGCCAACCCCGGGGCCATGATACCACTTAATTTTAAAAAAACAGTTTCCTGGATTCCGGGCAGACCCCACCACTCACTACCAGGAATAGCGGCACAGCTCGGTGACTTTGGACCAGGGGAACTGCGGCGGCACTAGGGAGACCCTACCCGGGGGAATTTCCTGCGGCAGGGGCAAAACGGGAGGTTAATCGGCCGGGGGACGGGAGCGTTTCAGCCACTCGGGGGTGACCGCCTCGGGGATGGCGTCCCCGCCGGGGATGTAGGGCTTCAGGTCGAGGATGGGGGTCCCCTCCCGGGCGTCCAGGTCCGCCACCTCAACGATATTGCCCTTTACCTTGATGATGCGGCAGGCGGTGAAACCGATGAGGTTGGGGCGCACCGGGGCCCGGCAGGCGAAGATACCGGTCAGTGGGTTGGCCGGGTCGCGCCGGGGGTGCACCTGGAGGGTTTGGCGCTCCTCGGGGCGGTCGTTTTCGTGAAACCAGTAGATCACCCAGAGGTGGGAAAACCCCTGGAGACCAACGAGGGCCGGCGCATATTCCGGATTAATTTCCAGCCAGGCGCGCTGCCCCTGTTTCTTCACCACGCCGACGGGGGTCATGCAGATGGGTTTGATGGTTGTTCTCCTCACCTCATTTTGCTTCTGTTCAGGGCCGCCGGCATAACCAGACGTCGAAAAGAATAAGACCGAAATCAACAGTGAAATCACCAGGCTGTGCATCTTCTTATCGGGGCCGGAATGACCGCGACCACGGGTCCCGGTTTTCCAATCCTATCCCCCCCATGGGGTTGGGGGGAGCTTTTGTAGGAGCAGGGGGCACTACGAAAACTCCCTGGCCCCCTCCTCCAATATTCCTTTCAACACCTCGGCCACCAACCCCAGAGGCACCGCGTCCTGGATCACGGTCTCCCCCAGCCGGGGCAGCAGGACAAAAGGCACCCCGGTCTCCTGGCGCTTCTTGTCCAGGCGCAGGGCCGCCATCACGGCTTCCGGGTCAAGTTCCGGCAGGGATTGCAAGAGGCCGAAGCCCCGGATGAGTTTGCGGCCCCACTCGGCTTCGGCGGGATCGAGGCCCGCCAGGCGCTCCGACAGGGTCAGGGCGGCCATCATGCCCCAGGCCACCCCCCGGCCATGCGGCAGCCGGAAACGGGAAGCCTGCTCCAGGCCGTGCCCCAGGGTGTGCCCGAAGTTGAGGATGCGCCGCAGATCCCCTTCCCGCTCGTCCCGGGACACCACCTGGGCCTTTATGGCCGCGGCCCGGAAGATGGTCTCGGTCAATTCGGCCTCATCAGTAAAGACCCGGGCCCCGGCGGCATGCACCTGCTTCAGCAGGTCCCGGTCCCGGATAAACCCGGCCTTCAGCACTTCGGCCAGGCCGTTGAGCTTCTCGGTCCGGGGCAGGGTCCGCAAAAATTCCGGGTCGATGACCACCAACTGAGGCTGGTGAAAAGTGCCTAGAAGATTTTTGCCGTCCGGAAGATTGATCGCGGTCTTGCCGCCGATGGCGGCATCCACCATGGCCAGCAGGGTGGTGGGCACCTGGATGAAGGGCAGCCCCCGCATGAAGATGGAGGCCAGAAAACCGGTGAGGTCCCCCACCACGCCGCCTCCCAGGGCGATGACCGGGGTGGACCGGTGGGCGCCCCGGGCCAGGAGTTCTTGGGCCAGGCGCTGCACCACGGCCCAGGTCTTGGCCCGCTCCCCGGGAGGCGTGGTCAGAAGCACGGGGGCCAGGCCGGCCGCGGCCAGGGAGTCCAGCGCCGCAGCGCCGTGGAGGCGGGCCACCCGGCGGTCCGAGATCACCACCACCTGGGAAGGGAACCGGAAGGGAGTCAGGAGAAATCCCAACCGGTGACGCAGGCCCGGCTCGATCACCAGCCGGTAGCTCAGATCCCGGCCGGGGAGAGCCAGCCGAATCTCCTGCATTACCAGCCTCCGGGCCGCAGGGTGCGAATTTCCTCCATCAAGGTCTGAAACTGGTCGGGATAGAGGGACTGGGCCCCGTCGGACATGGCCTTCTCCGGCTCATGATGCACTTCGATCATCAGCCCGTCGGCCGCCCGCGGCCACCGCGGCCCGGGCCAGGGGGGCCACCAGGTCCCGGCGCCCGGCGGCGTGGCTGGGGTCGGCGATGATGGGCAGATGGCTCTCCCGGCGCACCGCCGGAATGGTGGCCAAATCCAGGAGATTCCGGGCATGCTCGCCGATGGTCCGCACCCCCCGTTCACAGAGAATGACCTGGGAGTTGCCCTCCGACATAATATATTCCGCCGCCATGAACCACTCGTCCAGGGTGGCGTACATGCCCCGCTTGAGCATTACCGGCTTTTTGGTCCGGCCGGCGCAGCGCAGCAGGCTGAAATTTTGCATATTCCGGGCCCCGATCTGGATGATGTCGGCATATTCCGCCACCAGTTTCAGGGAATCCTGGTCCACGGCCTCGGTGACGATGAGCAACCCCGTCTCCTCCCGCACCTTGGCGAGGATCTTCAGGCCGGATTTCGCCATGCCCTGGTAGCTGTAGGGGGAGGTGCGGGGCTTGTAGGCGCCGCCCCGGAAGATGGTGGCCCCGGCGGCCTTGACGTGCCCGGCGATGGTCAGGGCCTGGGTTTCGCTTTCCACCGCGCAGGGGCCGGCGATGACCACGAAATTCCGCCGGCCCAGGTCCAGGCCGGGCAGGTGGATGACGGTGTCTTCCCGCTTCATCTCCCGGCTCACCAGCTTGTAGGGCCGGGAAACCGGAATGGCCTGGATAACCCCCGGCATATCCATGAACAGGGCCGCATCCACCGGACCGGGATTGCGCAGGATGGCAATGGCCACCCGCGCCCCGCCGGGCATGGGCTGGGCCTCGAAGTTCAGGGACTCGATCTTGGCCACCACCGCCTGAATCTGGGAGTCGGTCGCGTCCTTGTCCATTACGATGAGCATGGTAACTCTCCACTGAGCGCCACGGTTAAGATGCGGGTGCCAGGGCCAGCCGCCATGGTAGGCTGACAACAGGCTGACGCCCGGAAGGGCTCACACCTGCGAAGAAAAATCGGCATCCATTTCTCTTTTACCAGGGATCAGGGCCAAAAGCAACCGGAGGGGATAAATGCCTCATTGCCTGAGGGAGAGGCGACTTCTCTTCAGGGGAAAAACCCTAACTGGCCGGGCCCATCAGGAGAGCGGGAGTTCTTGAGGAAAATTCAGATCAGACTGGGACCTCTGCCAAAGTCCCCTAACCCTGTCATTCTGATGAAGCGGAGCGACCGAAGAATCTCATTATCACAAGAAAATACGAGATCCTGCGCTCCGCTCAAGATGACAAAATGGCTCGGCGCAGAGCTCTCAAACGCGATCAGACGGGTAATCCATCTCCCTCAGAAACAGACCCAAGTGTCCGCCCTCAGGTTGGTCGCGTACGCACAGGCGCCTTACCTACCCTGACCTCTTCTTGCTTCGAGGGGCGCCACCCCGTTATCAGGCCTCCTTAAGCCAGACGCCAGCAGAGCACCGCCATCCCCAAAGCCATGGCCACCCCGTAGGGAATGATGGTTTGCATGGTGGACGCAGGCGGCGGGGGTTTGGAGTCGAAAGCCCGGCAGAGGAGCCAGTTCAGGAGGAAATTCCATCCCTCCATGATCCCGGCCCATAGGCGCCCCTGCCACAGCAAGACGACCACTATGATCAGCCCTCCGGAGAGTCCCATATAGACGAAGAGGGTCGCGGTGCGCCACGGTCCCAGCCAGGCGCCCAGGGCCGCACTGGCCTTGACATCGCCAGCCCCCAGGCCCCCCAGCAGATAGGGCCCCAGCAGCAGGATGAACCCCAGCCCCCAACCCGACAGCCCATCCAGGAGGCCCGGGAGACCGTGATACCCCATTTGAAATAATAATCCCCCCAGGGCGCCGCCAAAAGTCACGTAATTGGGAATACGCCGCGTCTTGAGATCACAAATCGCGATCACCAGGCTGAGGAGCAGCGGCAGGATTAGGTCAGGGCGGGCTTTGAGCCAGGGACCTGGGCCAGACAGCCAGTCGGACAACTTCACCTCCGGAGGGGAGCATCTCCTGTTTCTCTCATCCTTCGGAATTATATTCAATAAAGGTTAATTTCCTTAAGGGAGGGGAGATCCGGGCCTGATAAATCCTTGGGGTTCTGGCGGTCCCGGTGGTACATTGCATTAATTAACGGTTGATCGTGGCAGGTTCTGTCATGCTTTCTCCGTATTTTGGGAAGATCGATTGCTGGGGGAAGAGGCCTATCCCCCCCAGGAAGCCATAATGAATGGCGGGCCAGGGGTGCCCCCTTTGCGGCCTGGAGTTTCGAGGCAAAACTGCTACACCCCTGGTCGGGTAATTGGCTGACTGACCGATAGATAAGGAAAACGGCATGGCAAAAATCATTCTCATCCAGGCCCTTCCGGCGTCCTCCCTGGAAAGCCCGGAGAATCTCACCCGGGCCCTGACGCTGCTCCAGGGCTGCCAGGGGCTGGAAGCCGACTTGATCTGCTTTCCCGAGTATTTCCCCTTCTCGGGCGAGAAGGAACTCGCTGCGGCGGCGGCCGGCCTTCAGGCCCATATCGTCGCCGGTCTGGTGGAAGAAGCCGGCGGGCAGCGGTACAATACCGCCACCCTGTTCGACCGCCGGGGCCGTTTGCTGGGCCGTCAGCGGAAGCACACGCTGGGCAACCTGGAGCGCCGGGGCTTCGGCGTGGTCCCCGGTGAGGGTTGGCAGGTGTTGGATACCGACTTCGGGCGCCTGGGCCTGCCGGTGTGCATCGATTTTTGGGGCCAGCCCGAAGCGGCCCGGCGCCTGGCGGCGGCCGGGGCGGATCTCATCGTCAATCCCGCCATCTTCCCCATTCTCCGGGGACACTGGCAGACTGGGGCCCTGACCCGGGCCTTCGATTATTACCTGCCGGTGGTGGGAGTGAATACCGCAACAACCACGGTCGAAATTGCCGGACGCCAGTACCCGCTCCAGGGAGGGCGTTCCTTTGCCATCCAACCTTCGGCCCCGGCGGATAAGGCCGCCTTGGCCCGGCAGGTGCGGGACTGGGATGACCTGGGGGAGTGGATCGTCAACTGCGCCGGGGACACCGAAGCGCTCATCACCGTCAACCTGGACCTGGACGGCCCCCGGCGCTGGCGGCCGGTGATCCGGGAGCGCTTCGGCATCCAGGCGTGAAGCGCCGGAGGGTAGGGTCACCGCTCTGCCGGGGATTGCCGGCCAGGGAACGAATATTCCCGAAATGCCAGGGGGGCGCCGGGAGTCTCCCGGTAACCCGCAAGCATAATTTTTTACTGGAAAACAACCTTAATAGAGGTTTACGACAGTACTTTCTTGACATTGATGAAAAAATCCTTAAATATCTATTCAGTCGAACGGGGCGGGTTTGACTTAAGCTCTAAATTCTAAGGAGAGAACATTATGCGCAACACCCGTAAATATGTAATTTTAGCCGTAGTGGCGGCACTCTGCCTGTGCATGGCGGTGCCGGTCATGGCCCAGCCCAAGGGCGGCGCCCTGATGGCTATGGATGTCTTCACCCCCATTGCCCAGGGCTATGATTTCGTCCGGGAAGGCAAATATGAAGCCGCTAAAAACCAATTCGCGAATCGCGGTGAAACGGGATCGCCACAACCCCTTTGCCCTGAACAACATGGCGGTCCTGGAAGAGCGGGAAGGAAAACTGAACGACGCGCTGGCCAACCTGAAAGATGCCACAACCTATGCCGATAAGTACTTTGACAAAGTGACCCAAACCTGCTTTGCCGGCGGCGGCTGTCTGGCAGTCAAACCCCTGCGCGAGAAAGGCGAAAAGAGCTCCATCGCGCCCATCATCCAGGAGAATATCCAGAAGCTCGAAGCTAAGATCAAAGCAACCGGCACTGCTCCGCCCCCAGTTAGCCGCGCCCCCGATGTCGCCAACCCCGCCTCAGCAGAAGGCAAAGTAATCTTTGGGGGCCTTCGGGCCCCCACCGCCCCGTTTTTCTTTTTACTGGCGCTATTGGATGATGAGCATCGAAATTAACTTTCTTACCCTCAGCTGATTTCATTTCGGGGGCCAGGGGTCGCAAGACCCCCCCCTGGCCCTTTCACCTTTTCCGCCGCCGGCTTGCCGCAAATCTTTCAGAAGTCCTCAAGGCATTTCCCCGCTAGTTTGCCGGTCAAAATCCCCCTCAGGCCAGAGATCCGGGAAACGCCTCCGGCCTTTGGCCATACGACTCCAACCGGCAGAGACTTGGCGTGACGGGAAGTCATGACCAAACCGATTTTCGGCGTCAGGTCGCCTCGACCAGGGGAGCTGACGTGGGGAGAGCATTACCCTCCTTTACTCCACCGAGACAGTGGGGATTCACCCGGCGCCGGATCATCCCCCTTGAGGCCAGGGGGACTTATGCTAGGAGCAATCATAAAACTATTTTTTGTCATGCTGAGCGCCGCGCAGAATCTCTCTTTTGAAGCCGACGAGATGCTTCACTCCGTGATGCTCCGTTCAGAACGACATCAATACTTATGGTCTTGTGACTGCAACTTCGCACAAAAACCTGCGTTCCAACCCTATAATTTGGGTTGAGAGAACATCTTGGCAGCCTGAGACTGGCTCGGTGAGCGGTGCTAGAGGTGGGACAACTGGCCCTGGAGTTCCTGAAGGCTTTGCCGGGCCTGGCGCAGGGCCTCCTTGATCCCGGGAGGCTGGGGCACCCGGTCGGGCAGGTAGCTTCGATGATTGGCCGTAGCCGGCCCCGGCAAGGCCTGCAATGCTGACCTGAGATCGGCCAGTTCCCGGACCAGAAAGAGGAAAGCCGCCGCCATCGGTCCCCCCCGGCCGGCCCTGACTTCATCCCACGTCAGCGGCGCCTGGGTAAAGAGAGATAATGACAGGGGCGGAGGCGGCGACAAAGTCGCGTCGCCCTCGGCCTGGCTGGTGAGAGCCTGGGTTAGAGGCAGCCTTGCAAGCTTGGTCTTTTTGCCGGCAAACTGTTTCTTTTTCGCCATATTTCCAGAAACTCAAAGCAGAGTTTTGAATAATCCAAGGATCCGGGACACCTGGGCTCGTAATCGAAAATCGCTTTCTGAGCTATCTGGGCCTGGTTCAAGGCTTCATTTTTCATAATTATAGTTTCAAAGGTTTTTTCCCGATAAGGTTTCAACTGCTCCAGGATGTACTCGTTGGTGATGCTGTTACGCTTGTCGAACATAGTGAGCAGAATTCTGAACAAGTCTTCCTGGAAAAGGTCCTCCATGGACACGTTCTTCACCATCTCCACCGTGGTGAGCAGGTCCGCCAGGCCATCCAGGGAATAGCGGGATATCTGGCAGGGAATGATGATAAAATCGCAGGCATACAGGGAATTCGTGGTCAGAACCCCCAAAGAGGGGGGGCAGTCGATGAGGACAAAGTCATAATCAACATCCTTGAGGGCATTGGCCAGAATCGCTTCCCGGAAAACCCGGGTATAGACCTGCTCCGAGGCCCGGGCCAGATGAATGTTAGACGGGATGACATCCAGCCCCAGGATGTAGCTGGGCATCGCCACCTCAGTGACGCGCTTTTTGGGAACCAGGAGGATGTCCGCCATGGAAGCGGCGATGACGTCCGGCTCGATGCCGATGCCGATGCTGGTGTGCCCCTGGGGGTCCAGGTCCACAATCAAGGTGCGGTATCCCTGATAGGCCAGGGCGGCCCCCAGATTAAGGGTGGTAGTGGTCTTACCTGTACCGCCCTTCTGGTTGATGATCGCCACGATGTGGGACATGATAAGGACTCAAGCCGTTTGCTGCGGCACTTTTTAGTAATTTTTTTCGTATGATAAAGTATAGGTGGAACCCCGTCAAGGATTATCTGCCCGGGGGCGCCAGAACAATTTTTACCCCCACTCCGTTGCAAAATGGCACACCCCCTGCATTAAAATTTGAGCTGTCTCAAACATTGTTATAGTTCTTTAAAGGCTGGTTTATGGTCTTCCCCTTGGAAAGAAGGCAGTTTAACCGGATTATAGTCTCCCTCCCAGTGGCTTTCCATGCCCGACGTCCTGATACCGACGCCCCTTTCCGGGGGCAAGGGGTCCTGCGGGATATCAGCCTGAGCGGTATCTATTTCCATATAGATCCATCCACTTCTTTCCAACCGGGTCAGATCCTCTCCCTTACCGTTAGCGCCCCCCTGCCCTACCTGGAAGACTCCGATATCGGCCATCTCCAGGCTACCGGCGAAGTAGTACGCTTCGATCCCCCCACCCCCAATCACCCCCAGGCCGGAGTGGCCCTGAACTTCCTGGGAGGTTTGAGCTTTTGTGCCACCCCTCCCCAGCAAATGTTTTAAATCCTGAACGGAAAAACCAGCTCCCGCCCGACCATAAATATCAATACCGACGAGAGACCTCTGCTGACGTCCCCTGACCTGTCATTCTGAGGGAGCGGCGTCACCGAAAAATCTCCTAAAAACGAGAAATTACCAGACCCTTCACTCCCCTCAGGATGGCAAACGGCTTTGCGCAGGGCTCTAAATTAATTATATAATAAGAGTCAGGGCCCGAAAAATTGACGTTTTGCTCCTGGTGAATGCCTGTGGTTCATGTCTGACAGTTTCATAAATAGGCGACAATTAATCTCCTGCCTAAGCCTGGGTCTGGCGGCCACGAGAACCTGTTGTCCAATCTTTCGGCGGCAGATATCTGCTCTCAGCCTGCTAAAGGTTGGGAACTGAGGTTAAAAGCGGGGCGATACTTTCCCTACTTAAGCTCCCTCGGATGAGGCAAAATGGCGCCGAAAAGCGATTTTGACATGACCCCTGGTTTCCCCCCGTATAATCCCCTCTCCCCTTGGGGCAGAGAGAACCTTTGGCCGGGCCGCCATGTCTTCCTGCCC
Source organism: uncultured delta proteobacterium (assembly GCA_963841475.1). GTDB lineage: Bacteria > Desulfobacterota > Desulfobaccia > Desulfobaccales > 0-14-0-80-60-11 > 0-14-0-80-60-11. The sequence goes on along the minus strand of CAWJCT010000003.1, from coordinate 330,042 downwards.
TAAAGCAGCCATCGCTTTGAGTGGCGGGGTGGACAGCGCCGTGGCCGCCGCCCTCTTGTCGCACCAGGGCTGGGATCTCCATGCCGTCCACCTGCGCCTGTCACCCCAGTCCCCACCGCCGCGCCGGGTTGAAGCCCTGGCGCAGTACCTGAATATTCCCCTCAGGGTGATCGACCTGCAACGTGAATTCGCCCGGGAAGTGTTGGATTATTTTGTCTCCGAGTATGCCCGGGGCCGCACTCCCAACCCCTGCGTCCGGTGCAACGCCGCCATCAAGTTCGGGCGCCTCTGGGAGTATCTCCAGGGAGAGGGCTTTACCCACCTGACCACGGGCCATTATGCCCGGATTTGCCCGGCCGACGGCGGCGCCCCGGGCCTGTTCCGGGGGGTGGATCGCGGCAAGGACCAGTCGTATTTTCTCAGCCGCCTGCCTCTCAACCTGCTGCCGAGCCTCCTTTTTCCCCTGGGAGAAATGACCAAAGACGAGGTGCGGCGCCTCTCCCGCCAGGCGGAATTACCGGTCCAGGAAAACCAGCCGGAAAGCATGGAGTTGTGTTTCATCCCGGCCGGCGGCTACCAGGATTTTCTCAAGGATCGCCGAGGCTTCTCGGGACCACCCGGCGATTTCGTCGACACCCAGGGGCGCCTCCTGGGCCGGCATCGCGGCCTGGAAAACTATACCGTGGGGCAGCGCCGGGGCCTGGGGATCCCCGCCCGGGAACCCTTCTATGTGATCGACCTCCAACCGGAATTGAACCGTGTGGTCCTGGGATACCGGGAGGTGCTTCTCTCCCCGGGGCTCACGGCCTCCGGGATGAACTGGCTCATCCCCCCGCCGGAGGCCGAGATCGAGGCCACGGCGATGATCCGCTACCGCCATCCCGGGGTCCGGGCCCTGATTACCCCCCGGGGCGGCGGCGATGTCCAGGTCGTCTTTGCCACCCCCCAGATCGCGGTGGCCCCGGGCCAGGCCGTGGCCTTCTACGATCGCGACCGCCTCCTGGGCGGCGGCTGGATCGAGGCACGGATGAAATGAGCCGTGCCGGGGGAGGACCAGGACGAAAGTCCCTGCCCTCCCCCGGCACCCCCTCCCAACCCTTTAAGGGATTGGGGGAGGGGCCGCCGGCCCCTGGCCCCCTCTCCCAGCTTATGGCAAAATAACCTTATGCTTGTTTTCCGCCTCATCACCTTCGGCTGCAAGGTGAACCAGTGCGACACGGCCGGGATGGCCCGGGAACTGGCGCTCCGGGGCTGGCGCGCCGCGGACCCGGGGGCGGCCCCGGACCTGTTGATCGTCAACACCTGCACCGTCACCGCCCGGGCCGATCAACAGGCCCGCCAGGCTATCCGTCGCCTGGCCCGGGAGCACCCCGGAACCCCCCTCTGGGTCACCGGCTGCTATGCCCAGCGGGCCCCGGCCGAGTTGGCGGACCTGCCGGGGGTACAGGCGGTGTTCGGCAACCAGGAAAAAGTGCGCCTGGCCCACCTCCTGATAGAGCCCCAATCTTCGTCGGCGCGAGATGCCGCGACTGGCGCCCCTGGCCTGGCCGATCCCCTTTCACTTCTGGCCCGCCCCGCCTCTCCCGGCCCCCCCGGCCCAACCGAGGCCCGTTCCCCTCTGGCCCGCCCTGAATCTTCCTCCCCCCCGGCGAACGAGGCGCGGGATGGGATTGATTCTCCCTTCCCCTTGACCGACGAGGCCCGGGGTGGGGGCGATTCTCCCACCTCCTTGAAGGACGCGGCCCGTGGAGGCGATTCACCCTCCCCCTGGGGTACATGGCCCGGGGTGGCGATTCACCCTCCCCCTTGATGGGGCAGGGCTGGGGTGGGGGTGAGGCCGAAACTGGGGTTGCCCCTTCTTCCGGCGCCCCCCGGAGTCTGGTAGCTCCTTTCTCCCCCACTCCCCCCTTTCAACCCTGGGAAGTGCACGCCGTTCCCGGCCACACCCGGGCCTGGCTCAAGATCCAGGAGGGCTGCAGCCATCAGTGCCGCTACTGCATCGTGCCCCAGGTCCGGGGCCCCCGCTGCAGCCTGGACCCCGCTGCGGTGCTCACGGCCTTTCAGGACCTGGCCGGCCTGGGCTACCAGGAAGTGGTCCTCACCGGGGTGGACCTGGGCCAGTATGGCCTGGATCATGCCTCGCCCACCAGCCTCGCCGCCCTGGTGCGGCGTCTGGCGGCCCAGGCGTGGCCCTTCCGGGTGCGGCTTTCTTCCCTGGAGCCCATGATGGTGACTCCGGAGCTCCTGGATGAGCTGGCGGCCTGGCAGAACTTCTGCCCTCACTTCCATTTACCGCTTCAGAGCGGCGCTGCCCCGGTCCTGGCCGCCATGGGCCGCCCTTACGGGCCGGAAGCGTTCCGGGACCTGGTCCGGGAGATCACCCGGCGCTTTCCCGGCCCCGGCTTAGGGCTCGACGTCCTGGTGGGCTTTCCCGGCGAAACCGACGCCGACTTCGAGGCCACCCGGTCCCTGGTGGCCGAACTCCCGGTGACCTACCTCCACGTCTTCCCCTATTCCCCCCGGCCCGGTACCCCTGCCGCCGGCCTGCCCCCCCTGCCGGCCACCGTGGTGCAAGCGCGGGCCCGGATCATGCGGGAGCTCGGCCAGGCCAAGAAGACACGCCTTTCTTGAGGCCCAACTGGGCCAAGTCCGGGAAGTCCTGGTGGAAGGCCCGGCGGCACAGCCCGGCAGGCTCCAGGGCCTCAGCGACCACTACCTCCGGGTCACCTTTCCCGGCCCGCCCGACGATGCGCAACCGCCGGGTTAAAGTGCGCTTTGACCGGCGCCAGGGGGAAGTGCTGGTAGGAGAAGCGGTGGACAAGCCTTGATACCGATTGCTGCTGGTTTCCAATTTTTCTTATCTATCTGATAGATATCAATATATTGCTCACCAAATCACAAATCGCGCCTATATAGCAGTAACCCAATAAAAGGAAACAAAAGATTTATCTTTTTACATAATAGGCATTTCATCTTTCTACGGCCAAATATTTTTTCGGCTCTCTATCCCTCTGGGGGGGCCAGGATGGAACAGAATTATAGTTTTTGTTTCCTTTCTTTATATGCCTCGTGCAAGGGGAAGAATTCAATATGAGATACGTGGCACTTTTCTATCTTTGAAGTTTAAGTTATGGAGAGTAAGTATTTTCCTTCACTAATACCTCAAGACGTTTTGTCGAGAGTACAATGCGTCTCGCTTATCGGAGTAATTTCCACCATGGGTACTATTCGCATCCCACTTTGGGATATGGCTCTCAATCTCGGCGATTTCACCCTTCAAGAGTTCGATCTGATCTCGGATAGATTCAACATTAGGTTCTGGCATTATTCCTCCTTTACTTGGGGCATTTTTTAAGGGCTTCTTGCGCTGGCGTAAAACCCTGTGCGGCAGCTTTTTTTAACCAGGCCTTGGCCTTCGCCAAGTCCTGCGGTACCCCTTGGCCTTCGCCGTACAAAATCCCCAGATTATATTGCGCCCCGGCATTACCTTTGTCAGCGGCCTTTTCAAACCAGGCTTTAGCCTTTGCAAAGTCTTGCCCTACCCCAAGGCCTTCGTAATATAAGACTCCAAGATTAAATTGCGCCTTACCTAATCGTTCCCCCTGTGCGGCAGCTTTTTCAAACCAGGCTTTGGCTTTCCCAAAGTCCTGCGGTACACTTTGGCCTTGGGCGTACATGGTCCCAAGATTAGTTTGGGCGTCGGGGAATCCCTGGGCGGCGGCTTTTTCAAACCAGGCTTTGGCCTTTGCAAAGTCTTGCTCTACGCCAAGGCCTTCGCTGTACAAGACTCCAAGATTAGTTTGCGCATCGGGTAACCCCTGGGCAGCGGCCTTTTCAAACCAGGCTTTGGCCTTTGCAAAGTCTTGCGTTACTCCCTGACCCTTGGCATACATGAGCCCAACATTAAATTGTGCCTTGGCATTGCCTTTTTCAGCATCTTCTTTTTCCTCATTGAAAGTTTGAGAAAATGCGGTATTTCTTGAAGTAGTTAGATAAAAAACGAAACATAAAAGTAAACATAAGATCGAGATTAAGAATATTTTCATTATGTTCTCCTATAGTTGACTATTAAGCTACATTTCATTATTTCCTATTGACATATATATACCATCAACTACATCACTCAATAAATTATCCATTGAATTCATAATTTCATACATGTTTTCAATATTTACATATATTTGATTTTGCGATAGGTTTTCCATCGCAAGAGACCCATTTATTAGTTCGTAATAACGTGAACTATCTGCCCCTGGGTCTATTATTGCAAATTGTTCTATCAGATATTCCACTGCATCTAAGGTTTCTTTTTCTCCATTGGGCCATCTCATTTCAATAATTCTTCTTCCACCCTTCCATCTCCCACCTTTCCATAACTCACTAATATTGTGTATCTTAGGATAATCATGCTTGATATTAAATAATTGGTTGCCATATTTAATTATGGCTTTTAAAGATAATTCAATATAATGCCGATATAAAAATATTATGGGCATTATTTTAGCACCTGGTCTTAAGTTATTTTCTATAATATTTTTTACTAAAATATCAGATGCGTCCTTATATCCCCCTATATATTTGGCGAAATTGTCGCCGGAAGGACTCATACCAGCATAAGGACTCAAACAAGCATTATGAAAACCAGGAATTTTTTTAAATAGGTCATCACCTTTTTTAGGATAAGGAAAATGATTGTTTTCCATAATAGTATTCTCCTCAATTATTAGGGATTAATTGAAGATAATATTAAACTCAATTATCATTAAACACTTTGCTTTATTCTGTATAATCCGAGGTTACGCGGCAAGGTTGTGTACCGCAGTAAAAAACGATTTTGGAGTCCCCCTTCCCTGACCTGATATTAAGTTTCGACTGTTATGTTAGAAATTTATTCCAAGATAGCATAAATTTCAATGAAATTGTCAAAGCACAGAATTGGGCCGCCGAAATGGTAAGAAACTTTGCCCCTTGCTGATCACTTGCCACGATCAATAATTATCGTCGGACTTCTAAACATTCAAGATATGTTATGGATAATCAAATGCTGATAACTGACCGCTGAAAGCTTTTTCCCCACAAAAAAGGGCAGGCCCCGCGGCCTGCCCATCCCCCCCCATAACCACACGTCGGAACTCTTAAGCGGGCAGCCCCCTCCCACAGGTTGGGCTGGAACCAGGCTTGGGCTTTCTCCCGGATCCGGGGCGACGGCACCCAGATGCGCCAGGACGCTTCCTGCGCCATCAGGTGCTGCAAAAACCGTAAATGGAATTCGTGGCTGCCCCGGCTCACTTCCAGGCGGCCGAACAGCGGCAGGCCCAGCAGCGCCAGGTCGCCCATGGCGTCCAAAATCTTGTGGCGCACGCACTCATCCGGGAAGCGGAAGCCGCCAGGGTTCAAAACGCCGGCATCATCCAGGACCACGGCATTGTCGAGGGAGCCCCCCAGGGCCAGGCCATGGGTCTGGAGATATTGCACTTCCTTCAGGAAGCCGAAGGTCCGGGCCGAGGCGATCTCCCGGGCAAAGGCCTCGGAGGCCAGGGGCACGGTGAAACGTTGTCGCTTAATCAACGGGTGGCTGAAATCGATGCTGTAAGTGATCCGGGGCTCACCCGGGACCACCCGCATCCACTGGTCCCCCTCCCGGAGTTCCACGGGGCGGTGTACCCGGAGATAGGCCCGGAGCCAGGGCAGCTTCCTGCAGCCCGGTCTCGGCCAGAAAGTACGGCGAAGGGACCGGCGCTCCCATCCATGATGGGAACCTCCGGCCCCTCTACCGCGATGCGGGCGTTGTCCACCCCGGCGCCCCGCAGGGCGGCCAGCAGGTGCTCCACCGTCGAGAGTGTCGCCCTCCCTTCCCCCAGCGTGGTGGCCCGGGGGATCCACCACCTTGCTGTAATGGGCCGGGATCTCCGGCTGGCCTGGCAGGTCCGCCCGCACGAACCGCAAGCCGTGGTTGGCGGCAGCCGGATAGATGCTGACTCTCACCGGCCGGCCCGGAGTGGAGGCCGATACCGGAGAAAGTCAAAGGCTGCGCCAGCGTCTGTTGCCACATGCTCATTCTCCCCTCGCCAGAATAGATTGCAAGGCCTGTACCAGGATTCTGCGGTTGGAAACCTTTTGCCATCAAAAGGTTAACTTGCAGCTATAATTGATCTTTCTGTATGAAAGGGCCCGACCGGGTTTCCGGCCCGGCCCCGGGTGTGGTAAAAAAGACACAACTTTTCGGCGATTGTGGCAAAAGCCCCACAAATTCCCGAGGCTCACCCGCCTTCCACCGGCGGATACTGGACCCTGGCCCACCAATGGGGATCGATATCCGGGAAGACTTCATCCCGCTCCCGGCACAGGTGGAGAAAATTCCAGTCCTCCGCAGGCAACTGGCGCTCATCGGCGTAGCGCCGGGTCATGGCCGCCAGGCGGCGGAAATCGTCATTGTGCGATGGTCAGCCGGAGTTCGGCGTAATCCCGGGCGCTGAAGGTGCTGATCAAAAACTGCCAGTCCGAGGACTCCAGCAGGAACAGGGAGCGGCCGCACTGCTTCAAGAGGTCTTGCAGGCGCGGGTCGGGGTCGTCGGCCCAGAGCCCGGCCATCTCCTCCATGTCCTCCTCCGCGGCATAGACGTGGCGCCAGGTCCAGTCATTCATCTCGTTGAGCCAGATCCAGTGATAGCCCCCTTCACCCCAGGAGCCCTCCGGCAGAGAAATGACCGCCCGGGGGGCCACGGCCGCCAGGATTTCGCCGCCCGGGCTCAGGCTTACCTGGGTGTGGTCGTGGAACCGCTTGAGGACCTGGTAGAGCCATTCCGGCCCCTCAAACCACCAGTGGCCGATGAGTTCGGTATCGTAGGGCGCCACCACCATGCCGGGCCGCCCCTCCTTCTCTTTGTATTCCGACAAAATCCCCACCACCAGGGAGACAAAGTGGTCCGCCTGGTCGTTAACCCGGGCCGACACCGATTCGGGATGGTAGGGCAGCTTGTCGGCCAGATCGGCCTGGGAACTGGTCACCTGCCAGTAGCGCAGGCCGCCGGGAAAGCGCTTCTTATGGAAATCCAGATAGTTGCCGTCCCCGGGATAGCCCCATTCGCCGCTCCACACCTGGAGCCCGGTCTTGGGGTCCCGGGTGAAGGCGGCCATCGGGCGCTTGGTCTCGGGGGCCGAACTCACCAGGTAAGCCTGGTAAGGGGATTTATCCTCCTCCTCCGGCCGCTCCTGGTATTGGGCCGCAAAACGCTCCCACAGGCGCTCCAGAGCTTCGAACCGGTCTTTGTAGACCCCGATGGCTTTGCCCCCTTTCAGGAGGTGGGAGTCGATAAAGAAATATCTGAGGCCGTTCTCGGACAGGAACTCCTCCACCCCTTTGCGCAGCACCGGTTCCCCGGCCCAATCCTTCAGGGGCGGGGACCCAGGGATAACGCGGCCGGTAGGCGCATTCCGGCAGCCAGAACCCCTGGGGCTCCCGGCCGAAGTGGCGCCGGTAGGTGGCCACCCCCTGCTTCACCTGGGCCTGGACCGCGGTGTCCCGCCCCAACAGGGGCAGATAGCCGTGGGTAGCGGCGGAGGTGATGATTTCCAGGACCCCCTCATCCATCAACCGCCTGAACGCCCCGATCAGGTCCTCGCCAAAATCCTCGCTGAAAGCCCGTCGCAGTTCCCCGTAGTGGGTAGCCCACATCTGGGCCACGGAGGCGAAATGGTCATCACCCAGCTTTTGGAAGGTGGCGAGGTCAGCGGTAGCCGCCTCGATCTTCTGGTCCAGGTAATCTTTGAACTCCCGGCAAAAGACTTTGGAAGCCAGCATTTCCGCCAGGATAGGAGTAATCCCCAGGGTAACCCCGGAGCGCCGGCCTTCGGAGCCCAGGCGCCTGAAGGCCTGGAGCAGGGGGATGTAGGATTCGGCCGCGGCCTCGTTGAGCCAATCCATGCCGTGGGGCCAGTGGCCGTGGCCGATGACATAAGGCAGATGGGAATGGAGCACAAAGGTGAAATATCCTAACGGTTCAGCCATGAGGTCCTCCATGCAAAGAACGGTGGTGACTGGCGGAAAAGAGAACAGGTTAGGGAAGGTCGAAAAACTTAATTCTTACTATAAGATCTAGAGGTTCTTGGGTCAAGAGACGATGCTTTTACCATTTTGTCATTTTAAGGGACAATGTTGTTAAGGGCTGGCCACCTCCCTACCCGCGGGTCCTCCGACACCAATCCGTGATGCCGCGCCATGGCCCCTTGGGGTCACACCTAATTATGAAATTCTCTGCAGGGGCGGTGAGCGCCCGCCCCTACGGCTGGATTTTTACAAGAACAGCTGGCTGCTGATTGCTGCCAACTCTTAAGAAATAACGTCCGCCTTGATCAGGTTGGTGCTGCCTTTAGTGCCGATAGGGGTGCCGGTGGTGATGATGACCCGGTCGCCGTGGCCCAGCATCCCGGCCTTGAGGGCCTCGGCCTCCACCACCAGAAGCATCTCGTCAATATCCCTGATCTTAGGGATCAGCAGGGGGAAAACCCCCCAGGACAGGCTCAGCCGGCGCCAGGTATCCTCCCGGGAGGTCACCCCCACGATGGGGGTCCGGGGCCGAAACCGGCTGATGAGGCGGGCGGTGCCCCCATACTCGGTATTGGTCAGGATGGCCTTGGCCTCCAGGTCCTGGGCCATTTCACAGGCCGCATAGCTGACGGCCGCAGGGATCTCCTGGGGCCCCGCGGGAGCGCGGCTCCGGAGCCAGGCGGCGTGGGGGAAATCCGCCTCGGTAACCCGGCTCACCCGGTCCAAAAACTTTACTGCTTCCACCGGGAATTGTCCCGCCGCGGTCTCTTCGCTTAACATCACCGCATCGGTGCCGTCCAGGATGGCGTTCGCCACGTCGGTGGCCTCCGCCCGGCTGGGACGGGAGTGGGTCACCATGGACAGGAGCATTTGGGTAGCGGTGATGACCGGCTTACCCGCCTGGTTGGCCGCAGCGATGATCCGCTTCTGGACCACGGGGACCTCCTCCAGGGGAATCTCCACCCCCAGGTCTCCCCGGGCCACCATCAGGCCATCGGCCTCGTCCAGGATTTCCTCTAAGCAGCTCAGGGCTTCGTGCTTTTCAATTTTGGCGATGATGGGGATGTTCGCCCCCAGGCTGCGCATGAACTCTTTGGCCTCCAGGACATCCTGGCGGGAGCGCACGTAGGACAGGGCAATGAAGTCCACCCCCTGGGCGATGCCGAAGCGCAGGTCTTCCCGGTCTTTGTTGGTGAAGGCCGACACCGACAGGGAGTGCATGGGGAAATTTATCCCTACCCGGGAGCGTAATACCCCACCCACCACCACCCGGCAATTGAGGGCCGTATCGGTCTTAGTTTCCACCCGAAGCTCAATGGTGCCGTCGGCCAAAAGTATGGGCGCGCCCAGGGGCGTCTCGGTGATAACCTGCGGAAAATCCACGATAACTCCGGCCTGGCCTCCCTGAAGGGGAACGGCGCTGAGGCAAAACTCCTCACCTTCCCGCACCTTGACTTCGCCCCCGGACACCTCGCCGATACGAACCTTGGGACCGGCCAGATCTTGTAAAATGGCCAGGGGCAGCCCCGCGGCCGCAGCCAACTCCCGGAGGCGTGTGATCCGGGCGCCATGTTCCCCTTGGGTGCCGTGGGAAAAATTAAGCCGGGCCACATTCATGCCGGCCGCCAGCAGTCCCGCCAGAATGTCTCCGTCACTGGCGGGCCCCAGGGTGCATACAATCTTAGTCCGTCGCTGGTCGCGCAACACAGTGGGTGTTACCTCCTCGTTCCTTGAAAAACGTGCGTGGGTCTTAAGTGGGCGGAAATTCCATACACTAGGGAAAAAAAGCCACAAATCTCTCTTACAGAACTGCAATAAATTATAACTCAAAAAGAAACGCTTGGGGGGGTTGACAAATTATTTTGTGACATTAATGTATTACGTATTAAGTTTTAAACATAAGATTTTTAGGCATAGTTGTTGCATTATATAACGATCAAGGGGGAGATGATTATGCCAATTTATGAGTACCAATGTGTCGACTGTACCGGTCGGGATCAGCGGGTGGCCGGTCTGGATGATCACACCGCCCTCTGCACCCAATGCGGCGGCTTGATGCTGCGGCTGGACGAGGATGTCTTTCAGCCCTATTTTGAGGAAGTTACCCCGCAGATCTGGGCTGCGGACACTAAGACCAAAGCTTCACTCTAATCTGGGTGTCATGGGCCAACTGACAAGCCCCTCCACGGAGGGGCTTTGTTATTTCAGCGGCATGAACTTTTTCCTCTGCTTTCCCTGTCCCCTCTGCCTTCCAAACCATCCCTGCCTGCACGTCGGGAAACCGCGGTTCTCAAAATGATAAAATAGGCCCCTTGCCGGAGCCCAAATTCTCTCGATGATAAAGAGCCGTTTACTCCCGGCGCCGAATCAAGAGGGTCGGCTCCGGTAAAATCACCCGTTTACTCCCCGCCACCCCGTGCCCCTGAACGCCGGCTGGCAGAGTTCTTTATAAGACTTCGCTTACCGGTAAATCACGGCAAAACCGGTAGGGCGGGCGTCCCGCCCGTCGGTGCCGCGCACTGCACCCCCTTTAGGGAAGACATCACCCCTGAACCTCGAACTTAAGACCTCTGCGAAAAGCTCTTTTGTCATCCTGAGCGGAGCGAAGGATCTCGTATCTTCTCGTATTTATGAGATTCTTCGGTCGCTCCGCTCCCTCAGAATGACAGATTGGGGGACTTTCGCAGAGGTCTCAACTTTCAACTTATCGATGCGAAACCGGGCCATTTACGCCGGGACGCTAACGATTCTCCCTGGACCCGCATCTATTAAGAAGCAGAGAAACGCCATCCGGGATTAGCGCATCCCCGGGTTTTGTGATAAGGTCTATCCCCAAATGGAAGTCATCGCCGACCTGCATATCCATTCCCACTTCTCCATTGCCACCGGCCGGGACGCCGACCTGGAGCACCTGGATCTCTGGGGCCGCTACAAGGGGCTGCAGGTGGTGGGCACCGGCGATTGCACCCACCCCCAGTGGCTGGCCGAGCTGGCCGCCAAACTCGAACCGGCAGGCGGCGGGGGTGTACACCCTCAAACCCGGTCTGGCCCTGCCGCTGAACCTCGAGGGGCCAGGCTGGGAGGCGGCGCCGCCGGTCAACTTCGTGATCACCGGCGAAGTGAGCACCATTTACAAGAAGGCCGGCAAGGTCCGCAAGGTCCACCTGCTCCTGGTGCTCCCTGATCTTATCGGCCGCCCAACAACTCTCCCAGCGCCTGGGCCGCCTGGGCAACGTCGCCTCCGACGGCCGCCCCATCCTGGGCCTGGACGCCCGGTTTGTGCTGGAACTGGTCATGGAGATCGATCCCCAGGCCCTGGTGATTCCGGCCCACATCTGGACTCCCTGGTTTTCGGTCTTGGGCAGCAAGAGCGGCTTCGACTCCCTGGAGGAGTGCTTCGAGTCCAGCACCGCCCACATCTATGCCGTGGAGACCGGGCTGTCCTCCGACCCGGCCATGAACTGGCGGGTATCCGGCCTGGACCGCTTCGTGCTGGTGTCCAACTCCGACGCCCACTCCCCCCAGAAACTGGGCCGGGAGGCCAATATCTTCCACGTCCCCCCGACTTATCCCGACCTGGCCCAGGCCCTGCGCACCCGGGAGGGCTTTGGGGGCACCCTCGAGTTTTTCCCCCAGGAAGGCAAGTACCATCTGGACGGCCACCGCCATTGCGACCTCAGGCTGGAGCCGGATGAGGCCCAGCGCCTGGGCGGGCTCTGTCCCCGGTGCGGCAAACCCTTGACTCAGGGGGTGATGCATCGCGTCCAGGACCTGGCCGACCGCCGGAACGGGGCTCGCCCCGGCTGGGGCCCAGCCCGTTTGAGTCCTTGATCAGCCTGCCGGGCATCCTGGCCGAAGTCCTGGGGGTCAAAACGCCGCCAGCAAAAAAGTGCGCCAGGCTTATTTTCGGCTCCTGGCAAAGCCTGGGGCCCGAATTGGAGATCCTGCGCCGGCAGCCCCTGGACGCCCTGGCCCGGGAGGGAGGATCCTCCTGGCCCACGGCATTGACCGGATGCGCCGGAGTGAGGTGCACATCAATGGGGGCTACGACGGCGCTTATCGGGGAGATTCGCCTCTTTACCCCGGCCGAGCGCAGCACCTTGCTGGGCCACGGCTAATACCGTTCACTTGTGTGCCTTCGTCCTGGCGGGGTTCGCCCGTCCAATAAATTAGCGGCGTTCAACCACGGCCGGGGAGACCTGCCCCTAACGGGGTATTGCAGTTTTTCCCGCGGCTTGAAGGGGATTTCCCTCTGATCTTTCACGGTAAAGGAGCGCCTGAGAAGCGGATGCAGGTTCCCGGGGTTTTCCATAGCTGGATTTTGCCCCTCATCCTGGTGCTGACCCTTATGGGGGTTTCCCAGGGCCTGGGGGCCGAGGTCACCCCTGCCGAGCCGCCCGCCGCCTCCACCCCCGGCCATCCGGCCCTCACGCTCCACTCGCTGCGCATCGTCGGGGCCAAAACGGAATCCGTCAAGGACCTCAAAAAAGAATTATCCTTAAAGCTGCCGTCTTTCTGGCCGCCCTGGGCTTCGCTGCCCCCATTCCGGTCCCAGGACCTGGAATACGACGTGGAACGCCTGAAGAATTATTACCGCCGCCAGGGTTTTTTCCACACGGAGATCAAATCCGAAATCAAGTATGGTTCGAAAGGGACGGTGGATGTCACCCTGAAGATTGACGAAGGCCCCTGGGTCAAGGTCACCGATATTGACGTCGACATTGCCGGGCCGATAGACCTGTCGGAACTGCAGCAGAAATGGCCCCTCAACCCCGGGGAGCGTTTCGCCGAAAAACCCTACGACGACCTCAAAAATCTCTACCTCAACTATCTGCCCAACCACGGCTACCCCAAGGTCAAAGTGAGGGGGCGGGTCTATGCGAACCCGAAGACCAATACCGCCAAGATTCACCTCAGCGTCGATCCCGGCCCCCTGTGCTATTTCGGTGCGGTGCGGATCAAAGATGCGGAGCAGCTGGAGACTCCCGAGGCCGCCATCCTGGAGAGGGTCACCTTCAAGACCGGCGAACTTTTCAACCAGGAGAAGCTCTTCAACACTCAGCGGAAACTTTACGCCACTGATCTCTTCAGGAGTGTGGTCCTGACGCCGGACCAGGTCCCCATCCAGGAATCCACCATTCCCATCATCGTGGAACTGGCGGAGAAGAAGAAACGGTCCTTTAAGGGGGGCCTGGGGTATGGGGATGAAGAAAAGTTTCGGGCCCGCCTGGGGCTGCGCTACCGGAACCTGTGGGGCGGCGGCCGGCTCCTGGACCTGAATGCCCGCTATTCCTCCCTGGGCTTCCTGGTTTCGGAGTCATTTTCCAATCCCGTGGTCTTCGGTTCCCGCTATGATTTCGTACAAGAGATGGGCGCCCGGCGCCGGGACCTGCCGGGCTTCAACGATCGGGCCTTTTATAACCAGTCCCGCCTGGAACGGGACCTTCCCTGGGATCTGCGGGTCTATTTCGGTCATGGCCTGGAATTCGCCCGCCCCTTCAACCTCCCGGTAGAAACCCTGATCCGCCTCGAGGGGACCCAACCGGAAAAGCTCTACCGGGCTTCCTATGCCCTCCTGGGCCTGCGCCAGGACACCACGGACAGTCACGTCGCACCTACCAGGGGCGGGATCTTGAACCTGGGCGGCGAGTTCGCCCCCACCTTTTTGGGCTCCGGACTCCAGTTCGTCCAGTCGGTGGTAGACTGGCGGCGCTACCAGGCCATCGGGGACTCCAAGTTCGTGGTGGCCGGGCGTGTCAGGTTAGGCCTCATCCAACCCATCCAGTCCACCACCCAAATCCCCATATCCCGACTCTTCTTCAGCGGCGGCGCCAACAGCGTCCGGGGCTATAAACTCGACTACCTGGGCCCCCGGAACTCAGCCAATGACCCGGTCGGTGGCGAAGCGGTCCTGGAATTCGGCCTCGAAGGCCGTTTTCCCCTCCCTATTTACGAAAAAATCGGCGGGGTGATCTTCATCGATGCGGGCAATGTCTTTCCCCGGATTCACAACCTCGACCTGGGGCAGTTAAAATATTCACCGGGGGTCGGGCTGCGCTATCTCTCCCCCATCGGGGCCATCGGCGTGGATATTGCCTTTCCCACCAACCGCATCAACTACCAGCAGGATAGCCCCTATCAGGTCCACTTCTCCGTGGGCTATGGCTTTTAGGGGAAAAGGAGGCATGATGCGCCCTCTCATGATGCTCATACTTGCTCTGGTGTTCCTCCTGAGCCTGGGGGGAACCGGCGCCGGCGCCATCCTGCCGGACCTCACCAATTGGGGGGGCGCTTCCCTGCTTTCGCTGATGCAGAGTAAAGTGAACGGCCAGGTTACGGCTAAAGAAATCTCGGGCAATCCCTTAACGGGGGTCGTTTTTAAGAATCTGACGATTACCGGTCCGGATGGCCAGGTCTTTCTCAGCGTCGACCACCTTGAGGTGCGCCTCTCCCTGGCCTCCATCCCCAACTTCCGCCTGGACCTGGGGACCCTGGCCCTGCAAAATCCCCGGGTTTACCTGCTTCGGGACCCATCCGGCCAGTGGAATTTCAACCACCTCATCAAGCCTGAAGAAAAGCCTGCCAAACCCGACGAATCCCAGGGTCTCATGAAAAAAATCCTCCCGTATGTATTTCAGGGGATAGATCTCTCCAATATCCTGATCCACCAGGGCGAGCTGTTTATTACCGAAGGCGACCGTACCAGCCACTACTCCGGCCTGGACCTCAAAGCCAACCTGTCCTTCCTCCACTGGGGACAACCCCAGCAAGAAATCAAGCTCGATATCTCCAGCCTGGGGGTCAACACCTCCCAGGGCCGGGTGGAATTGGCGGCCCAGCTGACCTCTGTCGCGGGCACCACCCAGATCGACGCCCTGAATCTGAAGCTTGACGGCCGGACCCTGGCCTCCTTGAAGGGAGAGGTCTGCACGCCTCTCACGAAGCTGAGCTGCACGCTGGCCGGCAAAATCGGCCTGATCAAAGGTGACCTGATCCACGCCTTATGGCCCCGCTGGCCCGCCCAGTGGGACCTGGCCGGCGCCTTGAGCCTCAGCAGCACTCCGGAAGGGGGGAAAATCCAGGTAAAAGGGAAGATCGGCGAGGCAACCTGCGACCTCACCGGAGACCTCGACACCAAGGTTAAGCCCGCAGTCTTCAAGCTGGACCTGGACCTCAAAGGCCTGTCCGCACCCCAGCTCCAGGCGCTCCAGGCCCTCAAGGCGCAGCAAATCCAGGGGCTGAGCCCGGTCGATGCCCACCTCTCCCTCCAGGGTACGGGCCTGCCCTGGAACCCCGAGTCCGTCAAAACCCGCCTGGATCTTTCGCCCTTCCAGTATCGGGACCTCAAGGTGGATAAGGTGCGAATTGAACTCTCCGGCAATGCCGGGAACCAGGAACTCCAGGCCTCCCTGGCGGGGAATTTCGGGACCGTGGACCTGGGTGCCCGGGGCCATCTCCTGCCCCTGGGAGCAACCGGCCAGGGGCTTTCCGGTAATCTGAACCTGCAGACCGGGGACTTACAGCCCGCCTTGCTGGGGCTGGCCAACCTTTCGGGCAGCAGTATAACTACCTGTTTTACCGGCAAGTTCCGCCTGCCTGCCACCTTCTCCCTGGCCCAACTCCACCTGGCGGGCGACCTTCAGGCCAGCGGCCGCGTCCAGAAGGAACCCCTCCAGGGGCTGGACGCCAGCTTCGTCCTGGAAGGGAAGAAACTGGCCATTTCCCGGGCCACCGTGCAGTTGGCGGGCCTTTCGACCTCCTTCACGGGGACTCTCACCGAATCCGGGGTGGATGTCACTTTTAGCGCCGCGGTCTCCGGCTCCCGTGCCCTGCCCCTGCCTCCGGGGGCGGCCTTTGCCTCCCTGGCGGCCGAAGGCGCCGTCCGGGGGCCCTGGAAGGCCCCCCAGGTGAACCTGACCGCCCAGGTCCGGAAACTCTCCTTCAAGGACATCACCCTGGAATCGGCCAACCTGAACGGTAACCTGGCCGGTTGGCCACCCCAATCCGGGAGCCTCCAGGTGGTGGGGGCAGGGCTTCGGGCCCCCGGGGGCAAGGTTACCCGCCTCAAGGTCACTGCCTCCGGCGCCGACGGCCGGTGGCAGTTCCAGGTGGCGGCCGCCTCGAACAAGGAGCCCAGGTTCGAAGCCGCCGGGACCGCCGACCTGTCAACCAGGCCCCTGGTCCTGAACGTCGCCCGGATCTCCTGGCACAGCCAGACCCTGACCGTCAAGAATAAAGCCCCCTTTGTAGTCCGCCTCCTCCCCGGCTGGGAAATCTCTCCAGCTACTCTTCAGGTCAACGGCGGCGCCCTGACCGTCGCCGGCCTGGCCCGGGACCAGGAACTGTCCGGCGAGCTGTCGCTCCGGGATCTGGACGCCCGCCTCTTTGCGCCCCTGGGTCTGCCCGCCTCAGGGAAGCTCAACGGCAGACTGACCTTGGGCGGCACCCCCGGGACCCCCGTCATCGACGGCCAGATCGCCCTGAGCGCCGGGAAGATCAAAGATATTGCCATTCAGACCCTGACCACCACCCTCAATTACCGCTCAGAACAGGCGCAGGTGGCCGGTTCCCTGGAAATCGGCCCCCTCCACTCCCGGCTGATCTGGAAGGGGTCGGTCCCGGTCAAAATCTCCCTGCTCCCCTTTGCCTTTGACCTGGGCCGGGACGGCCTGGACCTCAAACTCCACAGTGCACAGGTCAACCTCTCTCTGTTGACCACTATCAGCAAAGAGGTGCAAAGCGCCGAGGGCCCCTTGGATCTGGTGGCGGAAGCCCGGGGCAATCCGCGCCACCCCAAGGTTTCCGGGTATCTGCGCTGGCGCGCCGGTTCCCTGAAACTGTTCCATGCCGGGACGCTCTACCGCCTGGCCCCCGGGGAGATTCGCCTTCAGGGAGAAAAGATCGTGATTCCGGGTCTGATTATCCAAAGCGACGGCACCATCCGGCTCTCCGGGGAAATCCTTCTGGCCGACGCCCCCCAGACCCACGCCCGGGTCCAGGTGGACAATTTCCTGCTCATCGATCGGGGGGGCAACGAGGTCTGGACCAACGGCGTCCTCAATCTCAAGGGTCCCCTCGAGGCCCTGGTGGCCAGCGGCCGCCTGGTGGTACCCAAGGCCCAATTTCGCCCCACCTTTTTCCGCTCCGGCATGGAGCCGGATGTCATCCTGGTGCCCGTCAAATCCCAGCCCCAGGACAAGCCGACTGCGGTCCCGGCCATCTATCGGAACCTGCGTGTCGACGTCACCCTGGAGAATTCGGGCAATGCCTGGCTCGTCGACCGCATGGGCAAAGTGGAAATGCTGGCCCACCTCAAGATCAGTAAGGCCCCGGGGCAGAAACTGACGATGGCTGGAGAGGTGCGCGCCATCAAAGGCACCCTGGATATCGAGGATCGCACCTTTACCGTGAAACGGGCCTTACTGCGGATGCCCGGCGTGCCCGGCCGGCCCATGACCATAGATGCCAACGCCGTGCACGAAATGGATGACATCACCCTGGTGCTCAACGTCAGCGGCACCATGTCCAACCCTATTATCCGCCTGGAGAGCCTGCCGCCCCTGCCGCCGGCCGACGTCTTGTCCTACCTGCTGTTCGGCGCGCCGTCCGCCACCCTGAACAAGGAACAATACATGGCTATGGGGGCGCAACAATTGGGGGTTTTGGGTGGCGTCAGCGCCAACAAATTAAGCGAAATTTTGGGGTCAACCATCCCGTTTTTGAGCGGCATCAAGGTAAGAAGCGGCATGTTAGGCGGCCGTCCCACCGTGGGCGTCGGCAAGGAAGTCGTCAAGAATGTCAGCGTCTTCGTCGGCCGCAATCTTAACGAGGAGCGCGGGGTGTATGAACAGCAGGTGGGGATCCAGTACAAGGTCAACAAGCACCTGAGCGTTGAATCTCAGCTCGGACCCCGGAACTCCGGCGCCGATGTGCTCTTCAACTACGATTTTTAAGCGGCGGCAGGGAGACGGTGTCTGCCTGTCGGCGGACTCTCCTACTGATACCGCCCAGGCCGGAGGCGCCTGCGCCAGGCGAACCGCTTCAAAACCTCGTTCAGCTGGCCGAATCCTGAACCCGGGCCGTCTCGATCTCTTTCAAGAGGTCCTGCGCCTTTGCTTCCTCCATTTGCAGCGAGCACTGGGAGGCGAGGGCGGAGGCCTGCCGCAGCAGTTTTGAGGCGCCCTCCCAGTCTTTCCGCGCCGATGCGGACCCGACCCAGCGCCAGCGATACCCGCGCCAGATCGAATTTGGCCCCAATGCTTTCCAGCAACGACAGGCTTCTGGCCAGATGAGCTTCGGCGTTTTCATAGTCTGGCGTGGAGCCGGCCGCCAGGGCATTGCCGATGGCGCTTTCGGACAAAGCCTCAGCAATGAGGCTGCCCGCCGCTTTGGCGATGGCCAGGGCTTCCTCTCCTTTTTTCAGGGCGGCAGGAATATCTCCTGCTCCAAGCAGGGTGTCGCTTTCGATGGCAGCCAGCCATTCACCGAGCAAAAGGCGGCCGCCCAAAGACCGGGCGGCTTTATGAGCGGCAGACCAATGTTCCAGGGCGCGCTGATGCTCTCCCAATCCCGTCAGCGCCCAGGCCATGAACGAATTGCTGGAGTAACAAAACATCCTGTCGCCGCTCTTCTCCGCCACCGCAAGCGCAGCCTGGGCGGCTCCCATGGCCTCAGGGTATTTGCCGGCGACGAGGCGGATCATGGCAAAGGCCGTGTGAACCATGGTTTCAGCGTTTTGATTGCGGCTTGCCTGGGCCATTTTCAGGACCTGGTCGAGTTCAGCGGATCCGGCGGCGTAATCGCCAAGACAGGCTCGGGCAAACCGCGCGGTACAAGCAGGCGAACAACAGCTCGTGGTGGTTCTTCGTTGCCTCGAGAAGGGGTACGGTCCTTTCCAATAGTTCGTGGGCCTTCGCAAACTGGCCTTGCAGGACCAGAACGCGTCCGATGACGGCTCCCGGCAGGGCCATCAATTCGGGATCGCCAAATTTTGGAGCCACCGCGAGCACCTTTTGGAAATACGAAATTGCCTCCAGCAATCGTCCCGCCAGATAATGCACCCTCCCGATCCAAAGATGGACGCGCGCCAGGCGCGCTTCATCCGCCAGCGAGGCGGCCATGTCTTCGGCCTCCGTCAAAATCGCCAGGTTTTTTTCAGGCGATTCAGACTGGAGAGAGACATTCACCAGCCGGACGCTGATGTCCACCTGCTTTTCACGGTTTGAGGTGTTATCGGGCAGATGTTTGAGGCTGACCAAGGCGCGATGATAATGTTCGCGAGCCTCGGCGTAGGCATAGAGCTGTACCGCTGCGTCCGCTTCGCCGACAGAATACTCGAAGGCCTTTTCCCAGTCTTCCCCCATGAAGAAGTGATAGGCCAGGAGAGCCCTGTGCTGGTCAATCCGCTCGGAAAAAATGGATTCCATCGCTTCCCCGACTTTTTGATGCAGAAGTTTGCGCGATGGAGCCAGAAGCGTTTGATAGGCGACCTCCTGCGCCAGGGCGTGGTGAAAGACATATTCAATTTCAGGAACACGCGCCCGCTCCCGGACCAGGGCCGCGTCTTCGAGCAAAGCCATTTGGGATTCCAGCATCGGTTTCCTCGTACGCCATGTGTTCGAGCACCCGGAAAAGAAAGACGCGCCCGATGACAGCCGCCTTTTGGATCACCCGTTTTGTTTCCTCGGGAAGGCGATCCAGACGGGAAAGAAGCACTCCCTGGAGGGTGTCGGGCACCTGGATGTTCTCGACCAGATCGGTGACTTTCCAGACGCCATTTTCACGCGCCAGAACACCGCGCTCAATCAGCGACCTGAGGACCTCCTCGACAAAGAAAGGATTGCCCTCCGACTTGTTCAGAATGACCTCCGATAATTCTTTTGGAAGCATGCTGCCATCGAGAAGTCCGCGCACCAGATCGCCGCTCGCCTCGCCGGATAATGGCTTGAGCGGGATTTCCAGAAGATACGGTCGATAACCCTCCAGTGCGGGACCAAGTTTTTCCCAGTTTCCAGGTGATTCCTGTTTCGGACGGCTGAGCAATATGAAGGCAATGGGGGCTTGAGTAATCAGTCGGAAGAGATGGTCCAGCAGTTCCAGCGAACTATGATCGGCCCAATGCAAGTCTTCCAACACAACGACCACGGGCTTTTGTTTCGCCAGCGCCAGCAGGAGCCGCTCCAATACGGCAAATAAACGATTGCGAAAGGCTTCGCCGGTGACGGCGCCGACGGCTGCCGTCTCCTTGCTGTCGAGGCGCATGGAAAGCAGTTGCGCCAGTACGGCATAAATCTCCAGATCGCCCGGCAAAATGCCGTTCAGCCGCTCTTTCAGGCTGGCGGCGGCTTCGGCTTCCGTGTCTTCGTCGGCGATACCGGCATAACGGCGTAAGAGGTCCAAAAACACCCCGTAACCGAGGGACCTGCTGAAGGCAAAAGAACGGCCTTCAAGCCAGGTCAGGTCCTTCCCTTCACGCTGGCGGATTTCGGCGAGCAGGCGGCTCTTGCCAATCCCGGCCTCGCCAAGAATCGTGGCAACCTCCCCCCTGCCGGTTTGGAGTTTTTCAAGGTATTCAACCAGCGCTTGGCGCTCCGCATCGCGGCCGACGAGAGGGGAGGACAATCCTTCGACCCCGCGGGACTTGTCCGGCTGCAGTTTCGCATGGAGGAGCTCATAGACCGTCAACGGATCTCTGTTTGCCTTTGACCTTGATGGGGTCCATTTCCTGGAAGGCAAAGGCGCCGCGGGTCAGACGGTAGGTGTTGCGGCTCACGAAAACCTGGCCCGCTTTGGCGGCGTCCTCCAGCCGTGACGCGACATTGACGGTATCGCCCATCACGGTGTAGCTCATCCGCAGGTCGTTGCCGATGTTCCCGGCAATCACCATTCCCGTGTTGACCCCGATGTGCACGTCCAGGGGTTGGCCCAGTTTCTCGATCCAGCGACGGTTGAATCTCTGGAGATTTTCGCGCATGGCAATGGTGGCGCGCAGCGCGTGTTCCGCGTCATCTTCCAGAGCGATCGGAGCGCCGAAGACGGCCATGATGCAGTCCCCGATGAACTTGTCGACCATGCCTTCATATTGGTAAACCGCCAGGGCGAGTTCCTTGAGGCAGTCGTTGACGAGGCCGGCAACGTCCTCGGCGTCGAGCCGTTCGGAGAGCGCGGTAAAGCCGGAAATGTCCGCAAAAACGACCGTGACCTGTCGGCGTTCGCCCTCGATTTGCCCTGCCGCACGCGTCTTGTCGGCCAATTGTTTCGGGACATAGCTCTGGAGCTGGGCGAGCAGGGCCTCTGGTGACGGCCCTGGTTTCGGCTGGGCTTCGTCCTGCTGCTCGGCGAGCAGGGCGTCAAGCTGCGTGCGCAGAGCCTTGAGGGTAACCTCAACCACGGCATCGCCAAGGGTGGGCCGCAGCGTCTCCTGGGCGCTGATGGCTGAACGAAGCTGGGCAATCTGTTCCTCGATGGCAGGCAAGGGCACCTCGTTATTGACGGACCATAAAAAATGTTCGGTTGACGGGTCTTACCTTAAATCAGTATTTTTCTGGAGCGGCACGATTCCAAGGAAATTCAGGCTGGGGCCCAGGGCGCCAAACGCGGCCTCGGCGAGCACGTTGTGTCCTTTGACTAGAAGGATGCCAGGCGTCGCACTCGGTGAATCATTTCCACGTCGCTGAGATCAACGGTCGCCAGCGCGTCCGAGTACTCGAGGCGCACCTGTGAATCGGCGCCCAATTTCCGGTTGAACTCGCCAACCATGGCGCGCAGCTCCTCGTTGATCATCAGGGCGAGCTTCATCATGTTCCCCCGATACTCCGGTTTCATGGACTCGTAGTGCTTATAATCCACCTCAAAATAGGGGTATAGCTTCGGGTTCTCTTTCCGGAGTCGTTCCGCCGCGTCCCTGGCTTCGAAAAAACTCTTGAAATTTACGAGGCCGAATACGATGATGGCCCGCCGCTGTTTTTGCTCCCGCGCCCGTTCCACCAGGCGGCCAAGCTGTCGCTCATAGTCCTTGCGAAAATTGGCGGCCATCTTTTGCAACCCGGTTTCGATCTCCTCCGGCTGGCGGGGATCCACAAGCCACTCCCAGTGCAAGTTGTTGTGCCCGATCCAGATCAACACCAAATCCGGGAAACCGTTTCTCCTCTAAAATCAAATCCACCTGTTGGGAGAAATTGAAGGGATACCAGGACCCGCAGAACGCAATGCCCGCCTCCGCCCGAATCAACCCTCCCTCCCACGCTCGAATATTCACAGGCCACCAAAGGCGTTTCCTGGGCAAGTCGCTCATAAAGGCTGTATACGCTGTCGGCGGACGGGTCGGTGTCGAGAAACCAGTCGTGACCATGGTTCATCTTGGAACGCCATACGCAGCTGAGGAGGGAGGACACATAAAAATCCCGGCTCAGACTGTCGCCGACCATCGCAATATGGGGCAGGCGGTCCAGCAGTTGCGCTTCCGTGAGGCGCCCTTGCTGATATTCCAGATAATCCGTGTGGTGCGGAGAAGCAGGATTGGAAATTGCCGACAAGGTGCTCGAACGGGCGGTGAGGAGCGAGCCGCACCCCGAGATCCATATCATCCCGATACCAAGCACCCCGGCCCGAAAGCACAGCCCGATGCCTGGATCCATGGCTTTAACTGAAAGGAAAAATGATCTGACGAACCGCATGGGTAAACCTTCTTGTGAACAGGGTCATGGGCCAGACCTGCCCTCAGCCGGCCGGCTTAGCGAACCGAGGCGACTGCCAGGGCCAGAAAGAGCCCGGGAAAGGGGCCATAGACAAATACCAGGGCCCTCGATCTGGCCACAGCAACGGCCAAGAAATGATGGCCATGATGGCATCATTTTCAACGGATTTGTCACCCTACCATTCGGACGGATGGATTATTTATATAAATGTTGGCATACCTGGATGAAACGTTCCCGGCCCCCGGCCGATTAACCTCCAGTTTTGCCCCTGCCCTGTTAAATCCCCCCCCAGAACCACATTTCTTTAGGCAGATCATACCGCTAACTTACTAAAATTATAAGAAGTCCATGATAATGGCAGGATAGCCGCTATTTTCGCCTACTGGCAGATAGCCCATCGCCATTCCGGATGAAAGGCAGCCTCAACGGTTCATCCAGTTCACCAAAGCCCATCTCCGGGAATCTCCCCTCTCTAAATAGGTGGAAACACCCATAGGCAAATAGGCACTATTACCTAATGCGTTATAATCTTCTTTGGTTTATTGTGGACGCATCTTAAAGATCTTAGCCGATAAAAATCTTGCTAACGTGCCGGATATCAAGCAATTTGGTTGCCAAAATAGGCACTTTCTCAAACTCGGAGAGAGATGCCGTCGAAACTTTTTGTTGACTGCGATGGTCGAGGTTGACGCACAATTGCGGTGGAGCAATCTGTTCGGAGAATTGTCATGAGGAGAGCACCAAGAATTCCCGTGGACCTGCCGGCAAACCTGCATTTATTAAGCCAAACGGTTAAAGGCCGGATAACCGATTTGAGCCTCACCGGGGCCCATATCGCCTTCCCGGAGAAGGTGAAGCTGCATGTCCACCTTATCGATCTAAAATTTCCCCTCTTTTCCACAAAGTCTCCTGACATAGAAGTGTTGGTCCGGGTAGTCCGCTCCTCCGCTTCCGGGGTCGGGGTTGAATTTCTCGATCTCGATAGCCACAACCGGTCCCGCTTATGGGATTCCCTGCTGCCTCTCCTGCCCCACAATTTTGAGATCTGCCCGTTTTGCGGCAAGGAAATCACCGGGCGCGGCGTCAAATTCTGCCCGGCGTGCCGTTTGCCCCAGGATCTCCATGTCATTGGCTACCAGGATTGGTTAAATGATGTCAACTCCGGAGAACCCGAAGAAATGGTGGGGGTGTCCGAACCCATGCGGCAGGTGTTTAACCTGATTCGCAAGGTCGCCGCCACCGATCTGCCGGTGCTGATAACCGGGGCCAGCGGCACTGGGAAGGAAATGGTCGCCAGGAGCATTCATCAGCGGAGTCAGCGGGCCGAAGGGCCTTTCGTGGCGATTAACTGTGCCGCCATCCCCAGGGAATTATTGGAATCGGAGCTTTTCGGCCATGAAAAGGGGGCGTTCACCGGGGCGCATCGGACCTCTATCGGCACCGTGGAGCGGGCCCAGGGAGGCACCCTCTTTTTGGATGAAGTGGGGGAACTTCCCCTGGAACTGCAGGTCAAATTGCTCCGGTTCCTCCAGGAGTTTACCTTTGAACGGGTGGGGGGCCGCAAGACCATAGAAGCGGATCTGCGCGTCATTTCCGCCACCAACAGCGATCTGACGGCCATGATCAAGGAGGGCAACTTCCGGGAAGATCTCTATTATCGTCTCGACGTCTTGAGCGTCGAGCTTCCCCTCTTGAAGGATCGAGACGATGACCTCTTGATTATGGCTACCATCTTCTTGAAACGGTACTCCTCCCGGGTGGGGAAAAAAGATTTGCGGTTTTCGAAAGAGGCCATGACCGCCATCCAGTCCCACAACTGGCCGGGAAATATCCGGGAACTCACTAACCGCATCCGCCGCAGCGTGGTGATGGCGGACGGCCCCTTAATTGCTCCTGAGCACTTAGGCATAGTGGTTTCCCTTCTTGACCCCGAACCGTATTGTGATGGTCTGAGTCTCAAAGAGGCCAAGGCCAAGTTCGAAGCCCAACTGATCGCCCAGGTCCTGGGAAAGTATAACGGCAACGTTTTGCTGGCTGCCAAGGCTTTGCGGACCAGTAGGTCCATGCTCTATAATCTCATACAAAAATATAATATTAACGAGGCTTCTGAAAAACCCTCTTCGCAGTTCAGATCAAATCCGAGCTTTGTTTCAGCAATCGGGAGTAGCTAAGGCCTTACTAAGCAGAGTGATTAAGAACCTGCAATCTGAGCTGGCCGTTTGAACCTGGAAAACCGCTTAAAAACCTTCGGTTGAAGCTATCTGATAGTTAAGCCCGACCAGCTACCCGGCAGGTCGCGAGATGATCTGGTTATCATAACTGCATCCCGGTGGCCAGACTAAAAACCCTTCCGAGCATTCACCTTCAGGGGCGCAGCGCCTTTTCCCGCCTTAACTTTTCTTGACCCTCACTGCCAGGCTTTCCACCAGCTGTTCCAGGTGAGGCATGGCCCCTGGCCGTGCTCGCCAGTCGCCGGCGCAGTCCCAAAACCGCCGGGGGGATGAAGCGGGCGAACTGATCCTTGCCCTTCACCTTGGTCAGGTAGCCGTAAGCTCCCAGGATCTGCAGGTTGCGGCAGAGGGCCAGGTGCTCGTATTGCTCCCGGAAGGCCATCGCGTCCACTTCCAGTCGGGTTGCCAGGAGGTCCAGGTAAAAGTCCAGGAGTTCGGCCTGCCAGGCGGGACTCAGGTTGACATACGGATCGATGAGCAGGGAGGCCACATCATAGCCCAACGGCCCCAACCTCCCCCCCTGAAAGTCGATGACCCTGAGGCGCCCGCTGGTGATGAACAGATTCCGGGACTGGAAGTCCCGGTGGAGGAAATAGTTGGGGCCCGGCGCCAGCGCCCCGGTGAGCAGGCGTTCGAAATCCGGCCCCAGGTCGGCCACGCTCACCGGCAATTGCAGATAGTTGTTCAGAAAGGCCTTGACGAAATAACCGCACTCCCGCTCCCGCAAAAAGGCCCGGTCCATCACCGGGGTGTCGAAGCACCAGGAGGAGTCGAACCCCTCTCGCCCCTTGATCTGCATGTCCACCAGGATTCCCAGCGCCTGCCGGTACCAGTGGCGGATCTGGCTCTCCTGGGACTGCCGCATGATGACGGACTCCAGGCTGATGTCCCCCAGGTCCTCCAGCAGCATCCAGAACTCTTCCCGGCAATAGGTATAGATCTCCGGCACCGGCACCCCTTGCCCCCGGAGGTGGCGGCCCACCAGGTAAAAGGAGTCGTTTTCATTCACTGCCCCCCCCGGCGGGAAGGGATGGAACAGGAGCACCACGGTGGGGGACCCCAAGAGGCGGTAGTAGCGCCGGTCGGAGCCGTCGCCGGCCAGGGTCTGGGGGGAGGCGAGGCTGACGTTCCGGGCCTTGGCGGCGGCCTCCAGGCGCTCGGTCCACAGATAATCCGGCATAAATACCTTTCAGGCCCTCAAGGGGCCTCTTACTTATCGGCGACCAGTACCCTGTTACTCTGAGCGGTCGCGCCTGGGTGTTGGCTCCCCCGTAAAGCATGAAAAGCTGGTATTGGCGGTGCCACCGCATTATATGGTGGGGCGGGCCTCCGGGCCCCGTTAGTGGCACAGGTTTTTAACCTGTGCACCCGCACCGGTAAGATACCGGTGCCACCAAAATTTTTTCAGACCAGTTCCTCATGGACCCTTGCCCCACCCATAAATTATGAAAAGTTCTTGCCTGCCCCTGCTCTTGACTTTGAACTTTGAACCTTGAACTTTGAACTTGTCAGACCAGCAATCAATTAAATGCCCCGTCTCATGACTCCGTCACGCCACCAGCACCTGCCCCCGGGCGGAATCTTTCACCTGCACCCCGGCGGCCACGATGCAATCCTCCAACTCCACACCGGGACCGATGACGGCCCGGTCCCACACCACGGTATTTTTCAAGAGCGGCCCCCTCCCCCACCGCCACGTTTGACCCCAGGCAGACCCCGCCGCCAAACCGCGCCCCGGCCCCGATCCGGGCCCCGGGGCCCATCAGGGGGTCGGTCAGACCGGGAAAATATCTCGCCAGCCTCGGCCAGGCCCCGGTGAGGAGCCGCCGGTGGGCCGCCAGATAGTTTGCCGGCGTGCCCAGGTCCTGCCAGAAATGGCCCGCTAACCTAGGAAAGCCAGCCGCTCCCCGGCGGCCAGGGCCTCCCGCCAGGCCTGGACCAGATCATAGGGCTGCCCGGGCTGGGAGATAATGCAACATCTTCCGGTCCACCACCTGGACCCCGGTGTAGGCCAGGGGCGTGCCCGGCGCGGCCCGACGGGCGGCGGCGCGCCGATGCTCACCACCCCGTCCCTCCGCCACCCAGACGTTGTTATACGCCGGGCAGTCATGGAGCACCAGGGTGCTCACCGCGCCCGGCCGGTGGCGCGCGATACACCTCGGCCAGGTCCAGATCAGTCAGGATATCGCCGTTGATGGCCAGAAACGGCCCGCCCCGCAGGACCTCCCCCAACTGCCGCAAGCCCCCGCCGGTACCCAAAATCTCCGGCTCGTGGCTGACGCTGAGCGGGAAGCTCCAGGGCTAGGCCCGGCAGAAAATCGTGCACCTGATCCGCCAGATGATGGGTGTTCACCGCCACCTGGAAACAGCCCGCCGCCTCCAGCTGCGCCAGCACCAGCCCCAACAGGGGCCGGTTCAACATCGGCAACAGCGGCTTGGGACAGATATCCGTCAGCGGCGAAGCCGCGTCCCCAACCCCGCCGCCAACACGGCCGCTTTCACCGGCGCATCTCCTTTGGTAGTTGGGGGAAGGGGCTAGGGGCTTTTCGTAAGTGGCCCCTACCCCTTCCCCAAATCCCATCCCCAACCCCGTACGTGATTTTCCCGTAGGGGCGGACCCGTGTGTCCGCCCTTTCAGGAGGTTGCAAGGGAAGCTTGAGGGGAGGGCGGGGGATCTTTACGAAAATATGAAAACGTCCCCCGGCCCTCCCCTCAAGTCATTCCCCCAGCACCATCCGGCAGTCCACGCACCAACAGCCCTCGGCGTAGCCACCACTGGATTGAGGTCCAGTTCCCGGATTTCCGGGTAATCCACCGCCAGGCGCGACAGGTTGACCAGGGCCGCGGCCAGGGCCGGGAGATCCACCCCGGCCTGGCCCCGGACCCCCTTCAAGATGGGAGAGATTTTCAGGGTGTCGAGCAGGTCAGGGCCGATCGCACGGTTCACCGGCACCAGGGCCCGGGCCACGTCCTTGAGGACTTCCGTATAAATCCCCCCGGCCCCGGCCACCAGCACCGGCCCGAACTGGGGGTCCCGCTTGAGCCCCATGAACAGCTCCACGCCCTTGACCTGCTTTTGCACCAGGATGCCGTCAGAGCCCCGCCGGGGGTCCGCTGCCTGGAAGCGCGCCTCCAGGTCCAGGTAGGCCTGGCGCAGTTCGGCCGCGGTGGTCACGTTGAGGCGCACGCCCCCCAAGTCGGACTTGTGCAGCCATTCCGGCGAGATGATCTTCAGCACCACCGGGTAGCCCATCCTCTCCGGCTGCGGCCGCGGCCCCGGCCACGTCGGCGGCCAGGACCCCGGGAACCAGGGGCAAATCGTAAGCCCGCAGGATCTTATTGGCCGCGTCCCCCACCAGCACCCCCTCGGGCGGCAGGGATCGCCGGGCTTCGAGGTCGAGGGTGAAGGGCAGGCTGAAATCTCCGGGCGCCGGGGCCTCTAGAAATTGCCGGTAACGCCAGGTGGCCGCCAGGCCCATGACGGCCTCATCCATGGTGTCGAAACAGGCCACATCGGGCTTCCCGGCCAGTTCCGGCCACCTGAGCCCGGTGGGCCGCCGCATCGCCATAGAGCAGCAAGGCCAGGGGCTTGTGAAGCGGGTTGGCGGCGTGCAGTTCCCGGACCGCCGCGGGTATATCCAGGTCGGCGTGGCGGGGCGACGTGAAGCACGGCCCCACCCCCAGGACGGCATCCACCTGCTCGTCGGCGAACAGGCCGGCCACGGCCCGCTGGAACACCCCGGTAAAGGAGCCGGTCACCATGCCCAGAGGCCAGAGGTCCACCGGGTTCTGGAGCTTGTGCCAGGCAATGCGCTCTTCTTCCAGCCCCCGGAGCCCTTCGGGAAAGGGGGCCAACTCCAGGCCGTAGTCCTCGCAGGCGTCCGCGGCGATGATCCCGAAGGCGCCGGTGGCGGTGGCCACCCCCAGCCGGGGCCCTGCCATGGGCCGGAACTTGAGGAAGGCCCGGGACACCGCCCGCAGTTCCACCAGGGTGCGCACCCGGATGATGCCGGCCGCGGCCAGGGCCAGATCGACAATGGCGTCTTCCCCCACCAGGGAGCCGGTGTGGGACATGGCGGCTCTGGCCCCGGCCAGCGCTGCGCCCGGTTTTCAAGGCGATGATGGGCTTGGTCCGGGCCGACCCGGGCGGCAGTGTTAAGAAACCGCCGGCCCCGCTTGATGCCTTCCAGGTGCAGGACGATGATGCGGGTCTCGGGATCGTCCTGCCAGATATTCCAGGACATCCACCATGTCCAGGTCGCAGGCGTTGCCCACGTCGATGGCCTTGCCCATCTGGCCGGTGAAGGACGCGGCCCCCACCTGAAAGGCCCCGGACTGGGCCACCATGGTCAGGGGCGCCGGGCTCCGGGTCCCGGGGCACGTCGATGAAGGCGGTGGTAAAGCCGCAGAAGGGGTTGAGGACCCCCATGGTGTTGGGCCCCAATATCCGGACGCCGTGCTCCCGGGCCAGAGCCACGAGTTCAGCCTGGAATTCCTCGCCCCGGGCGTCGGCGTCGGCAAACCCCTGGCTGATCACCACCAGCCGCTTGATGCCGTGCTGCGCACATCCAGCGGCCGCAGGCCCCACCCGCTCCCGGCCCAGGGAGATAACCGCCAGGTCCGGGACCTCCGGCAGATCCGCCACCCGGGGGTAGGTCTTGTACCCCAGGATTTCCGGGCACCTTGGGGTGCACCAGGTAAATGCGCCCGGCATAGCCGTAGCTCAGCAGCATCTCCAGGTTGTTGTAGGCCCCGGGGCCGGTCTGCCGGGAAGTCCCGATGAGGACCACAGAGCCGGGCTCGAAAAATAGCTGCATACTTTCTCCATTTTCAACAGTCATTCATGGGCCTTTGCCCCACCCATAAAAGTTTTGGTGGGGCGGGCCTCAGTGCCCGCCGCCTTTGGTGGCACAGGTTTTCAGCCTGTGCACCCGCACCGATAAAATACCTGTGCCACCGAACAGAATTCGCTAATGAGAACCGATTCAATAGCTCGCAGCATCTTCTGCTCACTGCTCACCGCTCACCGCTCACTTCTTATAGCCGAATTGCCGCAAGATTTCGTGGCGCCAGGCCTGGCCGTCGGCGTCTTCCACGCCTTTGGGGGAGGCGCCGTCCACCACCCCCAGGATGCCCCGCCCCAGTTCGGTCTGGGCCAGGATGACTTCCACGGGGTTGGCGGTGGCGCAGAAGATGCGGCAGACCTCGGGGCAGAGTTTGATGGCGTTGAGCACGTTGATGGGGAAGGCGTCTTTCATGAGGATATTGAAGGTGTGGCCCGCGGCCAGGAGGCGGGCGTTCTCCGTGGCCGCGGCCGTGAGGTCGGCGTCGTTGCCTTCCACCCGGATGAGGCAGTCCCCGGAGGCCTCGGAAAACGCCAGGCCGAACTTGAGGCCCGGGACGGCGCCCACCAGGATTTCATACAGGTCCTCCACGGTCTTGATAAAATGGCTCTGGCCCAAAATCAGATTGGCCCCTTCGGGAATGATGAGTTTTGCCAGTTGCAGTTCCATGGGCGCACCTCGTCACCGGGGCCGGAATTCCTTTCCGGCGCACGTTTTTTCTGCTATTATAATTATGTTATGGGTGGGGGACAAGCTTTAAGAACTTTGGGGAAAGTGGAGGAAAAAGCCACAAGGCGGAAAAGCTTAAGTCTTGCCTTGTCCCTTTTCGCCCTTTCCCCTTGTCCGTCAAAGAGTTTGCCTCTCCTCGCGGCCTTCTGCCTCTTCTTGACGGTCCCGGCCGCGGCGGCCATCAAGATCGGCTTATATCTCCCCATGACCGGGTCGGCCGCGGCCATGGGCCAGATGGTCTGGGAAGGGGTGCAGGTGGCCCATCAGACTCCAGCCCCAGGTCTTAGGGCAACCCGTGGAGCTGGTCACTGGTGGACACCCGGAGCGACCGGATCGAAGCGGCCAACGCCGTCAGCCGCCTCATTGAGAAAGACAAAGTGGCGGCCATCATCGGCGAAGTGATCAGCAGCGATACCCTGGCCGGGGTGCCCATCGCCGAGCGGGCCGCAGATCCCCAATATCTCCCCCACCGCCACCAGCCCCCTGGTGACCCAGAACCGCAACTTCGCCTTTCGGGCCGCCTTGTGGATGACCTCCAGGGGCAAGGTAGCGGCCCGGTTCGCCTACGAAAACCTCAAGGCCCGGCAGCGTGGCGGTGCTCATCGACCAGGCCCAGGACTACTGCGTCGGCCTGGCCAAGTTTTTCACGGAGGAATTCAAGCGCCGGGGCGGCCAGATCGTCTCCACCAGTTATATCCAGACCGGCGACCAGGATTTCAGCGCCCAGATTTCCGCCCTGAAGGGGAACAATCCCGACCTCATCTATGCCCCCAACTATTATAGCCGAAGATGGCGCTGCTGGCCAAGCAGCTCCAGGACCTGGGGGTCAAAACCCCGATCCTGACCGGCGATGGGGCCCAGGTGCCGGAGTTGGTCAGCATCGGCGGCGCCGCGGTGAACGGCATGTATTTCACCGCCCTGTTCCACCGCCAGGGCGCCACCACGGAGCTCGGCCGGAAGTTCATGCAGGCTTATGAAGCGGCCTACAACAAACCCCTGGACGCCTTTGCGGCCCTGGGCGGCGACAGCTATTTTCTCCTGACCGCGGCCCTGACCCGGGCCGGCAGCACCGACGGCCCCAAGGTAGCCCAGGCCCTGGCCGCGACCAAAGATTTCGCCGGGGTCACCGGGGTCATCACCATGGGCCCCAACCACAACCCCGTCAAGGGCGTCACGATCATCAAGGTGGAACAAGGGAAGTTTGTGTATCAGACGACGATTAATCCGTGAAGATTACCTATGGCCCAACCCAAGATTAATATCCCGAAAGCGAAGATCGAAGACTTCTGCCGGCGGTGGAAGATCAAAGAGTTTTCCCTGTTCGGGTCGGTCTTGCGGGAAGAATTTCGCCCCGACAGCGATATTGATGTGCTGGTGAGCTTCGAACCGGATGGTGGCATCACTTTCGATAATCGGGTGGAAATGCTGGACGAGCTTGCCGGTATTTTTGGGCGCCCGGTCGATCTGGTGGCAAAGGATACGATTCGCAACCCATTTCGGCGTCATGAAATCTTAACGACCAAAGAGGTCGTTTATGCCGCTTAGCAAGAGGGACCCGGCAAATCTTTTTGACATGCTGGAAGCGGCGGAAAAGGTTAAAAAGTTCCTTAAAGAATAAGACCTTAGATGATTTCCTTGGCGATGACCTGCTGCGAGCCGCGGTGGAACGAAACCTGAGAATTATCGGCGAAGCGGCGCGCCGCATCTCTGAAGAACTGAAACAAGAGCATCCCGAAATCCCCTGGCGGAAGATCATCGCCCAGCGCAATGTCTTGATCCATGAATATGATGATATCGATTATAGAGAAATCTGGCAGGTGGTCACTTTTCACCTGCCTCGCTTGATTGACCAGATCAGGCCGTTGATACCGCCCCTGCCGCCTGATGTTGAAACTTGATGCTATTTCCCAATACGGAAATATTACCGTAAAATTTTTAGATTGAGGGTAATCAACCCTGGACCCAACCAACAAACAACCGAGCCTATTCACTATGATTGAAACACGCGCCGTACCCATCAACATTGAGGATGAGATACGCAAATCGTATCTGGAATACTGCCCTGAGCGTCATTATCGGCCGGGCCCTGCCGGACGTGCGGGACGGGCTCAAGCCGGTGCACCGCCGCATACTCTTCGCCATGAGCGAGGGCGGGCAACGACTGGAACCGGCCCTACCGCAAGAGCGCCCGCATCGTCGGTGATGTCATCGGTAAATACCATCCCCACGGCGACACCGCGGTCTATGACGCCATGGTGCGCATGGCCCAGGACTTTTCCCTGCGCTACCCGCTGGTGGACGGCCAGGGCAACTTCGGGTCCATCGACGGCGACTCCCCCGCGGCCATGCGTTACACCGAGGTGCGCCTCACCCGCCTGGCCCACGAGCTCCTCCAGGACCTGGACAAGGACACCGTGGACTTCGTGGGCAACTACGACGGCTCCATGAAAGAGCCCCTGGTGATGCCCACCCGCCTGCCCAATCTGCTGATCAACGGCTCCTCGGGCATCGCGGTGGGCATGGCCACCAACATCCCGCCCCACAGCCTGGACGAAGTCTGCGACGCCCTGCTGGCCACCCTGCAACAACCCGGACATCACCCTGGAAGAACTGATGGCCCTCATCCCGGGGCCGGATTTCCCCACCGGCGGCTTCATTTATGGGGCCGAAGGCATCGCCGAGGCCTACCGCACCGGCCGGGGCCTCATCCGCCTCCGGGCCAAGGTGAGCGTGGAGCACAAAGGCGGCCGGGATAGCCTGATCATCCGGGAACTCCCCTACCAGGTGAACAAGGCCCGGCTCATCGAGCGCATCGCCGAACTGGTGAAGGACAAAAAGATCGAGGGCATCTCCGACCTCCGGGATGAATCGGACCGGGAAGGCCTGCGGGTGGCCATCATGCTCAAGAAGGACGAGCTGGCCCAACCCATCCTGAACCAGCTCTATATCCACACCCAGATGCAGGTCACCTTCGGCATCAACCTGGTGGCCATCGTCCACAACCGGCCGGAGCTCCTCGGCCTCAAGGACCTGCTGCACCATTTCCTGGAGCACCGCCGGGAGGTGATCCTCCGGCGCACCCGCTACGAATTGAAGCAGGCCGAGGCCCGGGCCCACATTTTAGAGGGCTTCCTCATCGCCCTGGACTGGCTGGACCAGGTCATCGACATGATCCGGGCCGCGGCCAACCCGCCCGAGGCCAAGCAGCAATTGATGGCCGGGCTGTTCATCCTGGCCGCGGCGCCCGAGCGCCACCCTGGAAGAGACCCGGAGCCGCTACGCCCTCTCCGAGATCCAGGCCCAGGCCATCCTGGACATGCGCCTGCAGCGCCTCACCGGCCTGGAGCGCCAGAAGATCATCCACGAGGCCGAAGAGGTCCGGGCCGCCATCCGGCGCTTTCGCCAGATCCTGGCAGAACGAGGCCGAGGTCAAGGCCCTCATCGCCGGGGAATTGACCGAACTCAAGGAGCGCTACGGCGACGGCCGGCGCACCGAAATCGTGCCCCAGGCCCAGGATATTCACCGCCGAAGACCTCATCGCCGACGAGGACATGGTGGTGACCATCAGCCACCGGAGTTACATCAAGCGCACCCCCCTGACCATCTACCGCAGCCAGCGCCGGGGCGGCAAGGGCCGCATGGGCATGATCACCCGGGAAAACGATTTCGTCTCCCAGCTCTATATCGCCTCCACCCACAGCTTTTTCCTGGTGTTCACCAACAAGGGCCGGGTGTTCTGGCTCAAGGTCCACGAGATTCCCATCGGCTCGCCCACGGCCCAGGGCAAGGCCATCGTCAACCTGCTGCAATTGGGCGAGGACGAAAAGTTGGCCACCATCCTGCCGGTGCGGGAATTCATCCCCGGGCCCTCCCTGGTGATGGCCACCCAGCGGGGCATCATCAAGAAAACCGACCTGATGAACTTCCAGCGGCCCCGGAGCGGCGGCATCATCGCCCTCTCCCTGGACGCCGAAGACGAACTGGTCGGCGCCGCCTTGAGCGAGCCGGACCAGAGCATCCTCATGGGCACCCGCCTACGGCAAGATTATCCGCTTCCCCTCGTCCGAGGTCCGGGACATGGGCCGGACGCGCCCGGGGCGTCAAGGGCATGGAAGTGGCCCCGGAAGACGAGGTGGTGGGCATGGAGGTGCTGCGTCCCGGCGGCACCATCCTCACGGTGACGGAGCGGGGTTTCGGCAAGCGCACCGACCCGAAGAAATACCCCGAACATCACCGGGGCGGCCAGGGGGTCAAGGGGCTCGAGATCACCAAACGCAACGGCCCGATCATGGCCATCCTCCAGGTGAACGAAGACGACGAAGTCATGCTGGTCACCGACGGCGGCAAGATCCTGCGCCTGATCGCCAGGGGCATCTCTCTGATCGGCCGGGTCACCCAGGGAGTCAAACTCATGGACCTGGAGCGCGAAGAGCGGGTGGTGAGCGTGGCCAAGGTGGCGGAAAAGAGTGATGACGGCGAACCCGAGCCCGAGGCCGACCTTGGACTCTCCTGAGACCAAAGCCATCGCGGTGATCGGCGCGGGCAGTTGGGGCACCACCCTGGCCCAGCTCCTGGCGGAAAAAGGCCTGGACGTCCGCCTGTGGGTCCGGGAGCCGGAGGTCTACGCAGACCTGCTGCCGGGACCGGATCAACCACACCTTTTTGCCCGGAGTGCGGCTCTCCTCCCGCCTCACCTTCACCCAGGAATTCCGGCGGCCCTGGACGGCGCCGGGGTGGTCCTGATGGTGGTTCCCTCCCACGGGTTCCGCCAGGTCCTGCGCGACCTGAAGCCCCACTGCCCCCCGGAGGCGATGCTGCTCAGCGCCACCAAAGGCATGGAGATCGACTCCCTGCCTCACCATGGAGGGGGTGGTCCGGGAGGAAATGGGCGCGGAAGTCCCTTATGCGGTGCTGGCCGGCCCCAGCTTCGCCCGGGAAGTGGCCCAGAAGCAACCCACCGCGGTGACCATCGCCTCCCGGCAGCGGGAGATCGCCCACTCACTCCAGCGGCATCTTTTCCGCCCCCTACTTCCGGGTCTACACCTCCCACGATGTCACCGGCGTGGAGTTGGGGGGGGCCCTGAAGAACATCTTTGCCATCGGCACCGGGATCCTTGCGGGCATGGGCCTGGGAGACAATCCCCGGGCGGCCCTCATCACCCGGGGCCTGGCCGAAATGGTCCGGCTGGGGGCCCGGCTGGGCGCCAACCCCATGACCCTCACCGGCCTGGCCGGGCTGGGCGACCTGATCCTCACCTGCACCGGCAGCCAGAGCCGCAATTTTCAGGTGGGCGTAAAATTGGGCCAAGGCGTCCCCCTGGACCAGATCCTGGCCGGCATGGCCATGGTGGCCGAAGGGGTCAAAACCTCCCGGGCCGTCCACCTTCTGGCGAAGCGTCTGGGAGTGGAGATGCCGATAGTGACGGCCATCTTACAAAATTCTCTATGAAAGCCTGGCCCCCAAAGAGGCCATCAAAAAGTTGATGGCCCGGGAACTGAAAGACGAAATGGAGGCCATGACCGAAACCTGGTAGGATTTGGCCTCTTGTGTTCTGCAGGGGGGAGGGTTTAAGATAAACTTTCAGGAGCCTGCCCGCCCCTGAAGTCTGGGCGCCGGGGCCGACCTGACGGGCATCGGGTGGCCGATCTGGGACGATGATCAGGCATGGGAGAGTGCCGCAATGACCAAAAAACACCCTGGCGAAACCGCCACGATGAATTTTGAACGATTTCGATACCGGGATTCCCTCTTTGGGGACTGCCAAGGTCCAAAGTCCCCGATCCCGGAATTTTCCATGGTGGACCGCTATGGCCAGATCGTGGAAAAGAGCTTTGTCCCGGATACGGATCGGGTTCTGGTCCATGACTCCCTGGACTATCTGGCGAACCTGGCCCCGGGAGAAAAGCCCCTCGCCCTGGAATTGGCCGGGCCCCGGTCCGACATCTACTTCGACCCCTCCAAGGTGCATTGTCGCCATCGCCACCTGCGGCGGCCTCTGCCCCGGCACCAACGATGTCATCCGGGCCATTGTCCTGGAGCTCTACCATCTTTACGGGGTGCGGCATATCTACGGGGTGCGCTACGGCTTTCAGGGCTTTATTCCCAAGTACGGCCATGACCTGGTAGACCTTACCCCTGAGGCGGTCGCCAACATCCATATTTTCGGGGGCACGGTGCTGTCCACCTCCCGGGGGCCCCAGGACACGGGCGAGATCGTCGACGCCCTGGACCGCATCAACATCCGCATCCTCTTTCTCATCGGCGGCGACGGCACCCTCAAGGCGGCCTCGGAGATCTACCAGGAGATCACCCGCCGGGAATTGCGCATCGGCGTCATCGTCATCCCCAAGACCATCGACAACGACATCCCCCTGGTGAGCCGCTCCTTCGGGTTCGACTACCGCCGTGGAGATGGCCACCGAAGCCATCCATGCGGCCCACACCGAGGCCGTCGGCTCCCCCAACGGCATCGGTCTGGTGAAGCTCATGGGCCGCTTTTCCGGGTTCATCGCCGCCAACGCCACCCTGGCCTTGCGGGAGGTCAATTATGTCCTGATCCCCGAAGCCGACTTCGATCTGGACGGCGGGTGCGGCCTCCTGGCCGACCTGGAATACCGCCTGGAACAGCGGCACCACGCCCTGATCGTGGTGGCCGAGGGCGCCGGGGAACGCTATTTTAACGAGGACAACCGGGAGCGGGACCCCTCGGGCAACCTCAAGCCCGGCAATATCGGACACTTTCTCCAGGACGTGATCAAGGATTACTTCAAGCAAGCGGCAAATCGAGATCAACCTGAAGTATATCGACCCCAGCTACCTGATCCGCAGCATGCCGGCCAACTATAATGACCGGATCTACTGCGGCTTTCTGGGGCAGAACGCCGTCCACGCCGGCATGGCCGGCAAGACCGCCATGCTGGTGAGCCGCTGGCACAGCCACTACGTGCACATTCCCATCGCAGGCGGCGGTGGGCCGTCGCAAAGAGGTGGAACTGGACTCCCCCCTGTGGCGCAGCGTCATAGAATCCACCGGCCAGCCGCCCTTGAAGAACTTTTGAGGTGGACTGGGGAGCTTTTCAGCCTGAGATGGACAGGAAAGCGGGCTTGGAGCCCATGACTTGGGGTGAAGTCCCCCTTTGAAAAAAGGGAATACGCCATAAAATCTTTTAACGGTGGAGCGGGCCTCCGGGCCCGCCATCCTTAAACCCATTCAAAAATGGACCCAAACACCAGCAAATCATCCGTGTTCCAGTGCCAACAGTGCGGCGACTGCTGCTCTCGGCCGGGGCGGCATCTTTGTCAGGCCCGACGAAGTGGACGCCATGGCCGCGTTGCTGGCCCTCCCCGTGGACGAGTTCAGCCGCCGCTTTGTCGAGGCCTCCGCCATGGGTCCCCGCCTCACCGTGGCCGACTGGGGTCTGCGTCTTCTTGATGGCGGGCGGCCTCTGCCGGGTGCACCCGGTGAAACCCTTTATCTGCCGCCAATGGCCTTTCCTCCCGGCCCTGCTGGTGGACCCGGACGAACTGGAGAACGCCAAAACCGCCTGCCCGGGCTTGAACCCAGCCTGCACCCACCAGGACTTCAGGGAAGCGGCGCTGCACCAGGGCGCCCCGGAAAAGGTTAAATGACTTGCCTGAGGGCGGATTTCACACCCGCCGGCCACCTGCCGAGGTAAGGTAAATCATGCCGAACGATTTGCACTATTTCATGTTTTTTGTGGGCCGGCTCTTCCAGGGGGCCGAAATGATGATCCGGCACAGCGAGTACATCGAAGCCGACGAAAGTAACCTGATGTATGATTTCGTCGCCGCCCGGGAAGCCACCCGGGAAGCCCTCAAAGACGTCAGGGGGTTTTTGGAAAAAATCTCTGTACAGGATGGCGAGCCCGGAGAGTAAATTTTCTGGCGGCAACACCCAGTAACGCGGAGTAGTCTCCGGCCGGGATTTTGTCTGAGCGCTGCCGGAATGAACCCGAAGCCCCGGGGCTTTAGC
This sequence comes from uncultured delta proteobacterium, assembly GCA_963841475.1. Classification (GTDB taxonomy): domain Bacteria; phylum Desulfobacterota; class Desulfobaccia; order Desulfobaccales; family 0-14-0-80-60-11; genus 0-14-0-80-60-11. The sequence continues at coordinate 291,500 of CAWJCT010000003.1, read as the reverse complement.
GGGAGGCCACGCAGCCTGAAACCAGCCACCGCAAAACCCCCTCTCCCCTGGGAGGGGAGAGGGCTGGGGTGAGGGGTGGCTTCATTGGCTGACATCTCGCTTAACCCTGGGGAAATAATTTAAAAATTCCGAAGGATAACTGGAGCTAACTGAGAAAAAAGGTAGTTAAAATCTACCCCTGAGCAATAGATTTTCCGGACCCTGCCTGACCAAGCGGCCTTGGCCGGCTGGCTGCGAGGCCCCCGCCGCATCCCTGGCGGGAGCAGCCTGCACTACAGAAAAAGAAAAATGGAGCATGCGGACCCCATGAGAAAAGCCTGTTTCGGAACTATCCTGGCCCTGGCCGCCCTGATCCTGCTGCTGGGAACCGCCCTGGCCGGGCCGGAGCCCGACGCTAAAGCACCCTTTGACCAGGGCGTAGAGGCCCTGACCCAGGGCAATCCCTCCCTGGCCATCGAGAAATTCACCGCGGCCATCAAGATTGACCCTAAGATGGAGGAAGCCTACATCAACCGGGGCATTGCCGAAATGCGCCTGTCCCTGTGGGGTGACGCGGTGGGCGATTTCGACCAGGCCCTGGACCTGAACCCGGACTCCGCCGAGGCCTTCTATAACCGGGGCCTGGCCTATAGCCGCCAGAACGTCTTCGACAAGGCCCTGGAGGACTACACCCAGGCCGCCAAACTTGCCCCCAAGGACTGGCAGATCTACTACAACCGGGGCAACACTTACCTGGATATGAACCAGGCCCCGGAGGCCCTCAAGGATTATAACCGGGCCCTGAAGCTGCACCCCCAGGCGCCCGGAATTCTGTACAACCGCAGCCTGGCTTACCTGGCCCTGGACAAGCCGGAACCGGCCCTGGCGGACGTCGATAAGGTGCTCGAACTCGACCCCAACTACGTCCGGGCCTACTACAGCAAAGGCCTGGCCCTGGAAAAACTGGGCCACAAGTACGAGGCCCTGGCCGCCTACCGGCAATTCCTTAAAACCGCCAACCCCGACGCCGACGCCCATCTGCTCCAGAAGGCCCTGGCGCGGATTAAGGCCCTGGAGGCCAGCAAATGATTGAGTGAGGCATAAGCCGTTGGCAGCTTGACGCCCTCAGCTCCCGGCTCACAGCTCACTGCTCACTGCCTATGACTACCTACATCACCACGCCCATCTATTACGTCAACGCCGAGCCCCACATCGGCCACGCCTACACCACCGTGGTGGCCGATGCCCTGGCCCGCTGCCATCGCCTCCTGGGCCAGGAGGTGCGCTTCCAAACCGGCACCGACGAGCACGGCGACAAGGTCATGGAGGCCGCCGCCGCCGCTAATCTCCCGGTCAAAGAGTTCGTGGATCAGATCAGCGGGCGGTTCCGGCAATCCTGGGACGACCTGGACATCAGCTACGACAATTACATCCGCACCACCGACCCGGCCCACATGCACGTGGTGCAGGAGGTCCTGGCCCGGGTGCATGAGTCCGGGGACATTTACTTCGGGGAGTACGGCGGGCTTTATTGTTTCGGCTGCGAGTGCTTTTACCTGGAACGGGACCTGAAGGACGGCCTCTGCCCGGACCACAAAACCGCCCCCACCTTCATCAAGGAAGAGAACTACTTTTTCCGCATGAGCAAGTACCAGGACTGGCTCGTCGACTTCATCCAAACCCACCCTGACTGGATCCGCCCGGAACGCTACAAAAACGAGATGCTGGCCTTTTTGAAAGAGCCCCTGGAAGACCTCTGCATCTCCCGGCCCGTCAGCCGCATGGATTGGGGCATTCCCCTGCCCTTCGACGAGCGCTACGTCACCTACGTCTGGTTCGACGCCCTCATCAATTACCTCTCGGGCCTGGGCTACCCCGCCGGCAAAAATTACGAAAAATTCTGGCCGGCCCAGCACCTCATCGCCAAGGACATTCTCAAACCCCATGCCATCTACTGGCCCACCATGCTGAGGGCCATGGGGGTGGGGCCTTTTGCCAACCTCAATGTCCACGGCTACTGGCAGATGGCCGAGGGCAAGATGTCCAAGAGCCTGGGCAACGTGGTGGAGCCCCGGACCCTGGTGGCACGCTTCGGGGTCGATCAGGTCCGCTACTTCTTCCTCCGGGAAATGGTCTTCGGACTCGACGCCCATTTCAGCGAGACCGCCCTGACCACCCGGATCAATGCCGACCTGGCCAATGATCTGGGCAACCTCTTCGCCCGCAGCCTCGGGATGGCCTTCAAATACCGCCAGGGCGTGGTCCCGGCCCCGGGGGAGATCACCACTCTGGACCAGGAAGTCATCACTGCGGTTCAGGCCATGGCCGCCGACTTCCTCCGCCTCTTCCCGGCCATGGAGTTCGGCCAAGGCCCTGTCGCATCTGTGGGAGGTAATCAGCCTCCTCAACCGTTACATTGTGGCCTCGGCTCCCTGGGAACTGGCCAAGCAGCCGGAGGCCGCCGGCCGGCTGGAAACGGTCTTGTACCACTTGCTGGAAGGACTGCGCTGGATCGCCATGCTGCTCCGGCCGGTCATGCCCCGGAGCGCCTTGAAGATGAGCGAACAACTGGGACTGAGCCCGGCCCTCTGGGAGCAACCCTTTGACCAGGTGCTGCAGTGGGGTCTCCTTACCCCCGGCAGCCAGCTGGCCAAGGGCCCGGCCCTGTTTCCCCGGATCGAAGCCGAAGAGAAGGCAGCACCGTAAGCCTCACGGTCGGGGGCCGCCGGTCCCTGACCCCGCCACCCCATCCAGGATGGAGGTGCTATGGCCACCACGTATCGCCGCCTCTTAGGAGCCGCCCTGGCCGCATTGTTGCTGGCTGGCTGTGCCGGGGCCCCGCCACCCCCGCCCCGGGCGGAACCCCTGGCCCCGCTGCCCCAGGTGGGCCGGAATTCCCGGGAGGTGGCCCTGGAGCGGGCCCTGGGCGAGTTCTCCGGCGCCCCCTATGTCTCCGGGGGGACTACCCCTGACGGGGTGGACTGCTCCGGACTCGTCCAGGCGCTCTATCACCGGGCCGGGGTTAACCTGCCCCGCACCGTGGCCGACCAGTACCAGGCCGGCCGGCCGGTGGCCCGCCACGAACTCCAATTCGGAGACGTGGTCTTCTTCAACCGCTACTGCCAGACCCGGGGCCGGGGTCCGATCCTGGCCGGCATCTTCTCCTCGGGTGTCGACGACAACGAGGTCTGCCACGACGGCATCTACCTGGGCGGGGGCCGCTTCATGCATGCTTCCCCCCGGGGCGTGTTCATCAGCCGCCTGGACGCCGAGGTCTGGAAAGTCTCCTACCGCGGGGCCCGGCGCTATTTCCCCGGCGGCAATTAAACCGGCTTGGGGTGAGGGCGAGATAAAGATCACATAACCTTTTGACAACGAGTATATACCTTGGCTCTGGAGGCCTCCATGCGGAAATATGGGTTTCGTCATCTAATGTGGCTGGGCTTAATACTGATAGCAGGCTTATGCCTCAACGTTCCTGAGGCTCGGACCCAAGGGGGTTTTCTCAGCGATTACACCTTCGGCGCTTTTGGGGCCAGCCGGGAAGAGAGCCGGTTGGGCCGGGAGGATATCATCGCTCGGGAAGGCTACTGCCCCACCGGCGGCTGCGTTCTCCGCCTGGATAAGGTCGAAGTCAAGCCCAGCCGGGCCCGGAGAGGAGGCACCCTCCTGCTTTCCACCACCTACACCATTCTTACCCCGGAGCAGGTGTCCCTCCCGGTGGCTATTACCCGGGAAATTTTTTACCAGGGGAAATCCCTGGGAAGAACCAAAAGCCTTGAGAGCCGCGTCTACAACGGCACCAGGACCCAGCACATCGATTTTACCTTGCCGGCAAACGCCCCCTCCGGCATCTACCAGTTGATTACTAAAATTACCACGGGGTACGGCACGGCCATGGACAGCACCAATTTCCAGGTGGATTAGCGCCAATCCAGCCCCGGTTTTCACGGCGCTGAAACCATTGTTGCCTCACCCGGGCCCGGCCCCTGGGCTCATGCAGCCAGATGGCCTTTGGGCCCCGGCGGCCGGCCCGGCCACTTTGGGAGGCCTCACCCTCGTGGAGCAATCCCTAACAGGCTATTAAAAAATGAGTTCTTCTGGTCATCCTGAAGGAAGTGAAGGATATCAAGCGGTTGGAAATGCGAAATTCTTCGCTTCGCTCAGAATGACAAATTTACAATTATAGGAGTTTTTCAACAGCCTGCTAAAGTCGAATTCTTAAAAAATCTTTTATCTGCTTTGTTGATAATCCGATGAAGGCTAGTATAATATTCACGGATCGGTTGGAGGACCGAACTTTCTCCGAGTTGGGGCTGCATCTCGCCTGAGAGCCAGGGAACAGAAGCTGGAATCATCTTAAAGTCAAGGATTGGTTTCACCCCGGCAACCCCCGTAACCCTTAAGAGGCAGTGCTGGAGAAAAACCATGAGCCGCCTTTTCACCCGAATGGCTGTAAGCCTCCTGCTGGTGCTCTTTTGGGGCGCCGCCGCCGCCGCCGATTATAAAGCTGACATCGGCTTTACAGAGTTGCAGACCGAATTGGGGGGCAATACCCCCACCGGGGCCGGGGTGGTAGTTTCCCAGGTAGAGGCAGAGTCTGGTGGCGCATATTATTATATACCTGACGCCACCAACAGTGAATTTAGCGGCAAGACCTTCAGTTACATTACTTCTCCTCACTATAATTCTAGCCACGCCACAACCGTTGGACAACTTTTTTATGGCAACTCCACCTCCACCGCCCCGGGCATAACCCAAATCATCAACGACGATGCCGACTACTGGCTGGAAAGCGATTTTCTCGGGACCGGTTCTGGTATTGGTCCCTTAGCTACCAGCGCCAGGGTGGCTAACCACAGTTGGGTGGGGACATATTCCATTGCCGCCGCCAATATTGACGCCCTCAGACGCCTCGATTGGGTGATCAACAGGGACGAATATATCCAGGTGGTGGCCATGAATAACGGCGCTGGCGTTGCTACCCAGCCCCAACTGGGCAGCTCTTTCAATGCCATTGCCGTGGGCCGTAGCGACGGCATCTCCAAGCAAGGCTCCGTGGCGTTGGACAGCCTTTACACCATTGGCCGCACCCGGCCGGACCTGGTGGCGCCTATAGACGCGACCAGTTATGCCACCCCGGTGGTGTCAGCCGCCGCCACCCTCCTGGTGGAGGTGGGGCATAAGAACCCCACCCTGTCCACTGACCCGGCGGTCCAGTACACCACGAACCGTAATGGGGATACCATTTACAATGCCGAGAGGTCCGAGGTCGTCAAGGCGGCCCTCATGGCCGGGGCCAGCCGCACCGCCCCACAGCTGGCCTTGGGATATCATGCGACCACGACTAACGGTCTGGACAGCACCTACGGCGCCGGCCAGCTCAACATCTACAACAGCTACCACATCATCGCCGCCGGCGAGCAGAATAGCCTGGAGGATGGCGGCAGCGGACTCATCGGCCGCTACGGCTTCGATTACGATCCCTATTTCGGGGGTCTGGCGCCGTCCTCCGGCCAGCCCGCCAGCAACCGGACCGCCTCCTATTATTTTACCGCCTCGGCTAACGGGAAGATGACCGCATCCCTGGTCTGGAACCTGGACGTCGATAATTTAACGCTCTACCACCTGGGGCTCTACCTTTACGACCTCACCGACCTCGATCATCCCGTGGCCTTTGCCGACGGTACCTTAGACAATACCGAAAACCTGTGGACCTCCGTGGATGCCAACCACAATTACCTGCTCCAGGTCGGGGCCCTCACCGGAGCTGACTTCCTGTGGGATTACGGCCTGGCCTGGGATATTTCCACGGTCCCCGTTCCCGGCACGGTCTACCTCCTGGGCACCGGGTTCCTGGTCCTGGTGGGGTTCCGCCGGAAGTTCAGGTCCTAGCCGTTCTTCTCCGGTTCACCCGGCGCCCCTGCTTACCGGCGTGACTCGGCCCCCATCAGGCTGATGTCCTCGCACCCCTGGTTGGAAAGGATGTGCCAGGCGGCCCCCCGGGGCAAAAACTCTGCCGCGGGGCCGCCATCTCCACCCGGGCCGCCGGGACGGGGTTGCAATCTGCTGGTTAGGCAGCCCTGCCCCCAGGTACCGGGTCAAACCGCGTTTCATGTGACCCTCACCCGGTGCAACAGTCTCATGACGGCACACCTCCCATAAGTCGAACCGCCACCCCCGACCGCTCTTGCCTATCATCATCAGAAAATACCTGGTGATGCCCAAGGGCGAAAAAATCCTGCCGCCCCGGCAATTAATCGCTATAATTTAAGGTATAGTCAATCAGGTGGAAAATAATTTGCCGGGCCAGATCAATTACCTGCGGATCTCCATCACCGACCGCTGCAATCTGCGCTGTTTCTACTGCTCCCCCTGGGGGGGCTGGCAGAAGTTGCCGTGCCAGGAAATCCTGCGCTATGAAGAACTGCTCCGCCTGGCCGGGGTGGCCGCCGGAGTGGGGATTAAGAAGGTCCGGGTCACCGGCGGCGAGCCCCTGGTGCGCCGGGGCGTCCTGTCGTTCATCCGCCGCCTGCACCGGGTCCCCGGGATAGAGGAAGTCTGCCTCACCACCAACGGCGTGCGCCTCCAGGAACTGGCCCCGGACCTTTTGGCCACTGGCTTGCGCCACCTCAACCTGAGCCTCGACACCCTGCGGCCGGACCGTTACCGGGAGATCACCGGCTCCGACCATTTCGGCGACGTCATGGCCGGCCTCGAGGCGGCCGCGGCCCTGGGCTTCAACCCCATCAAGATCAACTGCGTGGTCCTGAAAGACCTGAACGACGACGAACTCGTTGGATTTCGCCCGCCTGACCCGGGACCATCCCTTCCAGGTGCGTTTTATCGAGTTCATGCCCACCGTAGACGAGGCCCACTGGCGCCGCCACTTCCTGCCCGTGGCCGAGATTCGCCGGCGGCTGGCGGAGCTGGGCCCCCTGGAGCGCGGTCACCTCTTCGCCCACCTGCCGGCCCCGCCCGGACCTTCAGGGTCCCGGGATTCCGGGGCGAGCTGGGTTTTATCAGCTCCGTCAGCGACCACCACTGCCCCACCTGCAACCGCCTGCGCCTCACCGCGGCCGGTGGGCTGCGGCCGTGTCTCTTTGCCTCCCCGGAGCTGGATCTCAAGGGGCCGCTGCGTCAGGGCGCCGCCGACGCCGCCCTGGCCCAGATCTTCCGGGAAGCCATCCGCTTGAAGGGCTGCGTTTCCCCCGCCCCCACCCTGGCCGCTCCCTGGCTCCCCCGGTCCATGGTCAGCATCGGCGGCTGACCCCGGTCAGATTGTGTCGTGGGGCTGACCAGGCGCGGGCTTACGTCTCTAGTCAATTTTTTCCCTTTATAAGCGCAACGGGAGACCTGCACGAGGCCGGGTTGTTATCCTGAGCAGAGTGCAGAGTCTCGTCTCGATGAGATACTGCGGTCGCGCCCCTCCCTCAGCATGACGAGAGCGGGGAATGGCTCAGAGGGCTTAACCCGGTGTCAGGGCCGGGGTTTTACCTGGGAGCCGTAGCGGTTGGCGTAAACCTGGGTCAATTCCGCGCCCATGAGAAAGACCTGGGCGGAATAGTAGACCCACATGAGAATGATGGCCAGGGAGCTGGCGGCTCCGTAGGCCGACCGGATGCTGCTCCGGGCCAGGTACATGCCGAACAGGAATTTGCCCAAGGTGAAGAGGAGGGCGGTGATGGCTGAGCCCACCCAGACATCGGCCCAGGCGATTTTTACGTTGGGGAGAACTTTGTAAACCACCGCGAACAGGAGGGTGATCAGGAGAAAGGAAAGGACGAAATCGCAGACTTCGATGAAGAAAGGCGGTACAGGAAGCAGATTTTGGAAAAAGCCGGTCAGAAATGACAGGACGATGCTGAGGAGCAGGGATAGGACCAGCAAGAGGCCGATGACCAGGATCATGGCAAAGGACAGGAGACGCTCTTTAATGAGATTCCAGATGGGGGCCTTGGCGTTGAGATTGGCGCCCCAGATGATGTTGAGGGAATGAGTGAGCATGACCAGGGCGCTGGTGGAGCCGACCAGAATAACCAGGATGCCGATGATGGTGGCGGCAAGGCCGGTGCCCGGCCGATAGGCTGCCCCGATCATCATTTTGACGGCCGCGGCCCCCTGTGCCCCGATTAATTCCTGGGCCCGCCTTAAGATCTCCACCTGAACGGTTTCCTTGCCGAGAATAACGCCAAAAATGGCAATGACGATAATGAGGAGGGGCGCCATGGAGAACGTGGTGTAGAAGGCCAGGGCGGCGCCCAGCGTCTGGGCATTGTCTTTTCGCCATTCCTTGTAGGTCTCGGACAACAAATCCCAGACCGGACGCAAGGGGGGCCGCCTTTTCCGAGGGCCTGGCGCCGGGGTGTCGTCGGGCATGGTGGAGATACTCTCTGCAACAGAATATTTAAGGGGGACCGGCGGCAGACCTGGGCCCGGGAAGAGATGGCCTCCCCGGTAGGGCCCCAAATACCCCCTAATCGCCGATGATTTTCACCAGGACGCGTTTGCGGCGACCGCCGTCGAACTCGCCGTAAAAAATCTGTTCCCAGGGCCCGAAATCGAGCTGCCCTCCGGTGACAGCCACCACCACCTCCCGGCCCATGATCTGCCGCTTCATATGGGCATCGGCGTTATCCTCGCCAACGTTGTGGCGATAGCGGGAGACCGGGGCATGGGGGGCCAGGTTTTCCAGCCAGACCTCGTAGTCGTGATGCAGCCCGGCCTCATCGTCATTGATGAAGACACTGGCAGTGATGTGCATGGCGTTGACCAGGACCAGGCCTTCGGTGACGCCGCTGTCTTTGAGGCATTGGCGCACCTGGGGGGTGATATTGATGAAGGCCCGGCGGCCGGGGACTTGAAACCAGAGTTCCTGACGGTAACTTTTCATGGGTTTGACGATGATCCCGGTTTTGGCTCAAAGGTGCCACAGGACCGCGGCGGTGTCAAGGGCAGGGAAGAGAGAAGATCCACCCCCTCAGAAAGAACTCATCGACAGGAGAGGCGCGGCGGGTGGCCCGACCCCGGCCGGGTAGGCGCGCGGCTAGGCAGGTGGCGCCTAAGATGTGTCCGGTGCGAAACTGCTTCAGGCAGCCGCGCCCGGGCCGTTGACCAACTCCCGGACTTGAAAAAACCGGCATAAGAAAAGGGTGGGCAAGGCCCACCCTCCGTTTTTCTCTGGCCCCGGGGGGTTACTTCTTAGCTGCTCCGGCCGGGGCGGGTTCCAGGGTCACGCCCTGTTCTTGCAGCTTTTTCATATACTTTTCCGGGTCTTTCTTGAACTCCGCATCGCAACCTGAACAACAGAAGTAGATGCGCTTTCCCTTATAGTCAGCATAGACCTGCTTGTTAATGTCGCCGGCCAGCACCGGACATTTCGTCTGGGTAACAGCCTGGGAGGCCGGTTTGGCCTCGGGGGCGGCCTTGGCGGCAGCGACCCAGAGGCTGCCAGCGGCAAAGGCGGTGAGGGTCAGGACCAGAATCAGCACTTTGATATTTTTCACTACTCTCTCCTTAGGCGGGGCCGCGCCGAGCCGACAAGCCTAAACTCCTCCCGCCGCAAGCGGTGCATTTAACCCCTCATTAACCAGATGGTTCGTTTTCACAAACTCCCGTTCTCTGTATAAAATTATGTTCATAGAGATGATTGTCAAGACCCGATATGGGGGAAATCCGCCTCAAGAAAAGGTTTTCTCTCCGGGGGAAGGACTAAATAAACCGCCGCATCAGGTCGTCGGTGACCGCGTCTACGTCCTCGGAGCGGAGGCGATAGTCCTGGACGATGGCCTCGACCCGGGCCATGCGGTTCGGGTCCGCCAAATCCCTCAACCCTGACAAAACCCCCGTCCGCCGCCCCAGCCGGTAGAGGAACTGCTGTTCCGGGTCCATCTCGAGAAAAGTGCGGACGATGCCCACCAGACGGTCCCGGTCCCGGGGCAGTTGGCCGTCCACTTCGGGAAGGAGATTCAGGATGTGATCGCTCTTGATGAAGCTGGTGATCCCGGAAAGGGATTCCAGAAACAGGAGCAGTTCCCGAGCCATCTCCACATCCGTGGCCTTGTCGAAGCGCCCGGCGACATAATCCTCATACAGGGGCGTACCCGGCGGGAGGGCCAGGGTGCGCAGCCGGATGAAATCCGGGTTGATCCGATTCAGGGCCGCGGCCGTCTCCAGGGCGTTGACTTCCAGCCGGGCCCGGCCTCCCAGCCCCGGCATGTAGTATTCCGACAGCTCCATCCCCGCGTCTTTGACCTTGAGGCCGGCCAGGATGTGCATACGCTGGGTGGTGCCCTTGCAGACGAGCTTCAGGACGGCGTCGGCCCCCGATTCCAGGCCGATGTGAATCCGGTTGAGACCTGCCTGCCTCAAGGCGGCCAGGGCGCCGGCCTCCAGATTGGCGATGGTGTTGGAGCGGGCGTAGGAGGTGACCCGGGTCACTTCCGGAAAACGGCTGTGCAGATGCCGGAGGATGGCCGCCAGCTCGCCGGGGTCCACCACCAGGCTGTTGGCGTCCTGGAGAAAGACCTGGCGCTTCCCGGACCTGGTCCAGTTCCTGGCCGCGGCCCAGGCCCGGGGGTCCAAGCCGGCGGGACTCATCATCGCCGCGTTTGGGGCGCCTCTTCCAGCCTTTGCACCGCCTCATACACCTGGTCGATGTCCCGGAGAAGATGAGCCACCGGCCGGACCGAAAATTGGCTGCCTTTATAGATCGGACAGAAGGTGCAGCGGTTCCAGGGACAATTCCGGGTCACCCGCAGCAGGAGGCTGTTGGCCTCGCTGGGGGGCCGGATGGGGCCCTGTTCAAATCCCTGATAGGCCGTATCCCGGTCGTCGCTTCGCTTCGGCATCATGCTAACTCCTGGAGCGTTTTATCCATATTTCGTCAAAGAATGACTTTTTTTCATCGGGCAGTGGCGCATCGGGGGGCGAAATACTTTTGGTCCGTTTCATAATGAGCTGGACATAAGAGCCGGCACGGATAACCGGACTCTGCTTCTTAAGTCCCCCTTAGTAAAAGGGGGATTTAGGGGGATTTCAGACGGTTATAAAATCCCCCCTGCCCCCTTCCAAAAAGGGGGGTACTCTACCAGCTTTTTCAGGTCATGTTAATGGTGAGACTCAACAGTACCAGTCGGTGATCGGCCCTCCAGAGGTGAGAGACCCGACCTGCAATGTCTGGCCGACGGTGACTGAAGGGCTCAATCTCCGGTTGGCGGCCACGAGTCGCTGCCGCCGGGCCTCGAAGAGGGCCACGGCCCCGGAGGTGGCGGCGTTGAGGGAGCCGATCTCCGGGGCGGCCATGGGGATGGACACCACCAGGTCGCATTGTTTGCCGCACCCGGGGGCGCAACCCCTTGTCTTCGCTGCCGATGACCAGGGCCAGGGGCCGGGTCAGGTCGGTGTCATAAATCGTCTGGGGGCATCGGCGGCGGTGCCGATGATGGCCAGGCCGGCCTCTTTGAGCCTGTCAAGGCATCGGCCAGGTTGGTCACCCGGTAGACCGGCAGGTATTCCAGGGCCCCGGCCGCGGCCTTGGCGACCACGGGCGTCACCCCCACGGCCCGGTCCTTGGGGATGATGATGCCGTGGGCCCCGGCGGCGTAGGCGCTGCGGCAGAGGTTCCCCAGGTTCATGGGGTCGGTGAGGCTGTCCGCGGCCACCAGGAGGGCCGGCCCGGTGAGTCCGGCCAGATCGTCCAGCAGTTCGCCCAGGCCCCGGTAAACATAGCTGCCCCGGCGGGCGGCATATCCCCTGGTGGTTGGGGGTTTCGCAGAGGCGGTCCAGGACGGCCCGTTCCGGCGATCCGGAGGCGCACCCCGGCGGCCCGGGCCAGCCGCTTAACCTCAGGGAGCCAGTGCCCCCCGGCCCCCTGGGCCACGATGACCTCTTCCAGGGGGTTGTCGGGCTGGCGCAGCGCGGCCACGACCGGATGGCGTCCGTAGATGATCTGGGTCATGGGCAGTTGCTCTCAGCTTTCAGCAGTCAGGCTTTAGCTCACAGGGCGTGCCGTGCACGCCGATTTGCGGCGGCCACAGGCCGCCCTATTCTTCTATACTTTTCCGAAACTCAGGGTATAATCTTAACTAATTATAGCAAATTAATACCCTTGCAGAATTATTTCTCTCATGGGGTTGGGGGAGAGGGGCAGGGGCCATTTACGAAAAAGCCCCTGGACCCCTTTCCCAAGCAAGAGAGTCTCGAATCGGCAACCCATGGACGCGGCGCTTAATCAATTTTATCAGCATTTAGGGGTGGAGCGGGGTCTGGCCCCCTTGACCCTGGCGGCCTATGCCCGGGATCTCCAGGATTTCTGGGGCTTTCGTCGAGGGGCGGGGCCGCGCCGATTGGGGCGCGGTGGACCCTGGCCGACCTGCAAGCCTATTTCGCCGCCCTGGAAGCCCGGGGGCTGTCGGCCCGCAGCCGGGCCCGGCGGTTGTCGGCGCTGCGGCAATTTTTCCGCTTCCTGCAGCGGGAGGAGCAGGTCGAGCGCCAATCCCGTGGAGCTGCTGGACTCGCCCCGGCTGCCCCAACGGCTGCCCCAGGTGACTGGGGGAGGCCGACGTGGCGGCGCTGTTGGCCGCCCCGGACCCCGGCACCCCGGGGGGCTGCGAGACCAGGCCCTGCTGGAGGTGCTCTATGCCACGGGCCTCAGGGTCTCGGAGCTGGTGGGCCTGACCTTCAAGCAACTGGACCTGCGGCGGGGCGTGGTGCGGCCCCTGGGCAAAGGCTCCAAAGAGCGGGTGGTGCCCATGGTGGCCGGGCGGTGGAAAAATTGCAGATTTACCTGGAGCAAGGCCGGCCCCGGCTGCTGCAGGGCCGGGAGAGCCCTTATGTCTTCGTCAACCGCCGGGGCGGCCGGCTCTCCCGCCAGGGGTTCTGGAAGCTCTTGAAGCAGTACGCCCTCAAGGCAGGGATCAAGACCCTGAGCCCGCATACCTTGCGGCATTCCTTCGCCACCCACCTGCTGTCCCGGGGGGCCAATCTGCGGGTCCTGCAAATGCTTTTGGGCCATGCCGACCTGGCCACCACCCAGATTTACACCCATCTGGACGCCGAGCGCCTCAAACTGGTGCACAAGAAATCGCATCCCCGCCCATGACCAACCGCAATACCGCAATAACCGCAACCAGGCGCCGCCACCCCGCACCCTGGAGGTGATCACCACCCACCTCAACGCCGACTTCGACGCCATGGCCTCCATGGTGGCGGCCAAGAAGCTCTATCCCGAGGCGCTCCTGGTCTTTCCGGGCTCCCAGGAGCGCAACCTCCGGGACTTTTTCATCCGCTCCAGCTTTTATTTCGTGGATTTCACCCGGATGAAGCAGGTGCCGCCTGGAGGAGATCAAGCGCCTCATCCTGGTGGACACCCGCCAGGCCTCCCGCATCGGCAAATTCGCCGAAGTGGCCGCCACCGGCGAGGTGGATATCCACATCTACGACCACCACCCGGATACCGACGAAGACGTGCACGGCAGCCTGGAGGTGGTGGAGGATGTCGGGCTCCACCACCGCCATCCTCACCCGCATCATCCAGGAGCGGGGCCTCGCCCTGGCGCCCCCGGAGGCCACCGTCATGGCCCTGGGGATTTTCGAGGATACGGGTTCCTTTACCTTCGCGTCCACCACGCCCCAGGATTTTGAAGCCGGCGCCTTTCTCCTGAGCCAGGGGGCCGACCTCAACGTGGTCTCCGAGATCATCACCCGGGAGCTGAACGCCGAGCAGGTGGCCCTCCTCAACGACCTGCTGGAACACTCCACCAGCTTTCACGTGGGGGGCATCGAGGTGGTCATGGCCCGCACCACCGCCCCGGAATACGTGCCGGATTTCGCGGTGGTGGCCCATCGCCTCATGGATGTGGAGAACATCCAGGTCCTCTTCGCCCTGGCCCAGATGGAGGACCGGGTCTTCGTGGTGGGGCGGAGCCGCCTGCCGGAAGTGGATGTGGCCGAGATCCTGTCCGAATTGGGGGGCGGAGGGCACAGCTACGCCGCCTCCGCCACCATCAAAGATCAGCCCCTGGCCCAGGTGGAGGAAAAATTGCGCCAGGTTCTCCAGGCCCGGGTGCATCCCCGGCGCCTGGCCCGGGAGATCATGTCCTTCCCGGTCAAATCCGTGACTCCGGAGGTCACCCTGGAGGAGGCCGAAGTCATCCTCAACCGCTACAATATCAATGCCCTGCCAGTGCTGACCGACGGCAAGCTCCTGGGCCTGATTACCCGGCAGACCGTGGAAAAGGGGATTTTTCACGGCCTGAAGCGCCATCCGGTGAAGGACTACATGAACACCGAAGTAGCCACCGTGGACCCGGACGCCTCCATCGCCGGAGATTCGGGACCGCCTGGTCATCAACAAGCAGCGCATCCTGCCGGTGGTGGAAGACGGCAAGGTCATCGGCCTGATCAGCCGCACCGACCTCCTGCACCTGCTCATCTGCCGAGGACGACGAGGCCCAGTGGTCCCAGCCGGTCCGCACCAAGAACATCGTGTCCCTGATGCGGGAGCGTCTGCCCAAGGATATCCTGGAGATCCTGAAGCAGGTGGGGCTGGTGGCGGCGGAGTTAAAGTTCAGCGCCTACGTGGTGGGCGGCTTTGTCCGGGACCTGCTGCTCAAACATGAGAACCTGGACATCGACATCGTCATTGAAGGGGACGCCATCGTCTTCGCCCGGCGGTTTGCGGCGCGATTCGGGGCCAGGTCCCGGGAGTTCCAGAAATTCAAAACCGCGGTGATCATTTTCCCCGACGGCTTCAAGATCGACGTGGCCACGGCCCGCACCGAATATTACGAGGCCCCCGGGGCGCTGCCCATCGTGGAATACAGCTCCATCAAGATGGACCTCTACCGCCGGGATTTCACCATCAACACCCTGGCGCTGAAGCTCAACCCCGGGGAGTTCGGCACCCTGCTGGATTTCTTCGGGGCCCAGCGGGATATGAAGGAAGGCCGCATCAGCCTGCTCCACAACCTGAGTTTCGTGGAAGATCCCACCCGGGTCTTCCGGGCCATCCGCTTCGAGCAGCGCTTCAAGTTCCGCATCACCAAGCTGGCCGCCAACCTCATCAACAATGCGGTGCAGGAACAACTTTTTCGACCGCCTCTCCGGCGCCCGCCTGTTCGGGGAACTGCGGCTCATCCTCCAGGAGGAAAACCCCATTCCCGCCGTCGCCCGCCTGGCGGAGTTCAACCTCCTGGCGGCGGTCCATCCCCGGCTGGTATTCGACGAGGGCACCCGCCGCCATGCTGGAACAGGTCCAGGCGGTCCTCTCCTGGTACGACCTGCTCTACCTGGGAGACCAGCTACAAGCGCTGGCTGGTCTATTTCCTGGGGTTGGTGGACCATCTGACCCTGGCCGAACTGGAGGAGATGCTGCGGCCGGTTTCAACCTGTCTCCCAAACTGGCCGTGGCCATCAGTCAAGGGCAAGGAGGCGGCTGAGCAGGCCCTGCTCAGGCTCTTCCGCTACGGGGAGCCGACCCGCACCCAGATTTACCATCTTCTGGCGCCCGCTGGACACGGAATTTATCCTTTACATGATGGCCAAATCGCGCCACGAGGGTTCCCGGAAGGCCATCTCCCTCTATTTCACCCACCTCAAGCATCTCAAGCCCGAACTCAAGGGGCGGGACCTGGTGGCCATGGGCTATCAACCCGGGCCGCTGATCAAAGAGATGCTGGACCGCCTGCTGGAAGCCCGCCTCAACGAGAAGGTCAAGAGCCGGAGCCAGGAGCAGGACTTTATCGGCAGATATTTCGGGCCGGCTTGAGAAGAGGACACCCGCGTGTGGCCTCCAGTTTGGGCGGACACATGGGTCCGCCCCTACGAGAGGTTGGCAGGGGGGGACCAGAAAAAGTCCCACGAAGAGTTCCCTCGGGCTTTCCCTCACATCGTCATGGTTACCTTGATTACAACGCCGGGCGCAGGTAGGTGGGGACCAGTTGGGCGGGGTTGGCGGTGAGGCCCGCTTCCAGGCGGTGGCGGGCCAGGCGGGCCAGGGTCGGGGCCCGGGGCGAGCGCATTTCCGGCGGGGCCAGGGCAATCTCCGGGGAGAGCTGCGGGGTGAGCGCGTCCGGGTGGGCATCGAGGCCGGGACCGGTGAGCAGCAGGGGCGGGGCAGCCGGGCCGGGAGTTCAGCCACCGGCAGACGCAGCGGCCCTTCCAGCACCTGGGGCTGGTCTGTCCGGGCAGCGGAAGAGCCCCCAGAAGACTTCGCCGCGCTTGGCGTCCATGACCACGCCGATGGGGTGGGGGTGAAAGGGAAACTGGGCCGCCAGCACCTCCATGGTGGGCACCGGCACCAAGGGGCATTTCAGGGACCAGGCCAGGGTCTTGGCGGTGGCCAGGCCGATCCTGAGCCCGGTAAAGTTGCCGGGACCGAGGCTCACGGCCACCGCGGCCAGATCCGTCAGGTTCCTTGCCGGTCGTGGTCAGGAGTGCCGCCACCCCGGGCATCAGGCGGGTCAGGTAGGTGCCGTGGGACTTCCAGGGAGTATTCCAGCAGCACCCGGTCTTCCGCCACCAGGGCCAGGCTGCCCTTCTCGGTGGCAGTATCCAGGGCCAGAATGAGCAGGGGCCAATCGGCGTTCCGTCCTCTATTTTTCGTTTTCCGTTAATAAAGAATCTCTTTTAACCATCGCTGTGCTAGTCCCAGGATTATCTTACCAAAGGTTGCAGGCTTTTCTCCCACCCTCTTGATGGCGGAGAGCCGGGGTGGGGTGAAATTGCTGAGCATTGCTTCAATTTATCCCGAGGAGGAATTGTAGAAGCCCACCTTTTGCAAGGAATCTTGGGACATGATACAAGGAGCTTTAACCGGGTTACTGAAAACGGAAAACTGCTCTCAAAACTGGGGCTGGACCAGGCGCAAGATATCCTGATAAAAGACCAGGAGCATCAGCGCCAGGATCAACATCAGGCCCAAGCCCTGGGCCATCTCCCGGTGCTTCAGCTCTACGGGCTTGCCCCGGATCGCTTCCAGGGTGAAAAAAAACAGGTGGCCGCCATCCAGGACGGGGATGGGCAGGAGGTTGAGCAGGAAGAGGTTGACGCTCAGGGCCGCCATAAACTGGACCAGGTAGGCCACCCCCATCTCCGCCTGCTTGCCCGCCACCTGGGCGATGAGGATGGGGCCGCCGATGCTCTTTAACGGCACTTGCCGGGCCACGAGCTTATACAGGCTCTCGACGGTCAGCCAGGTCAGGCGCCAGGTATAAACCACGCCCTGCTCCAGGGCCTTAAAGGGACCCACGTGTTCCGTGGCCACCTGGTCTCCGGAAGTGATGCCGATGATCACGGCAGATACTTTGGCCCCAAAGATATCCGGGGTTTCCATGGATTGGGGCGTCAGGCGTGACCGGAAAGACCCGGTCGCCCCGTTGCACCGACAGGGTCAGGGGATGTTCGCCGAACCCCCGGATTTTTTGCGAGAGGTCTTCCCAGCGGCTCACCTTTTGCCCCGCCACCGACAGGATTTGATCGCCTTTTTGCAGGCCGGCCTGGGCCGCGGGGGAACCTCGCTTCACGCCGCCAACGGTCGTGGTGAGGTAGGGGATGCCGGAAAAGGTAAAGACCAGGAAGAGGGCCACGGCGGCGAAGAGCAGATTGAAGGTGGGGCCGGCCATGACGATCAAGAAACGATGCCAGAGGGGTTGGTGGGAAAAAGACACCGGCTCCAACTCCGGCGGCACTTCATCGCCTGGGATTTTCCCCGAATAGCTTGACGTAACCCCCCAGCGGAACCACGGACAGGCGATAATCCGTATCCCCGATCTGCTTGTGCAGCACTTTAGGCGGGAAGCCCAGGGAAAAGGCGTCCACCCGCACCCCGAAGAGTTTGGCCACGAGGAAATGGCCCAATTCGTGGACGAAGACCAGGACCCCCAGGACTATGATGGTCGCCAATATGGTTATCATAAAGAGTCTTAAAATGCTCCTGTGAGGAGAGAACTGGTAAAAATCATCGTCGGAATCCGCAGGATCGAGGGACTTCTCCCGAGAGGCGCACGACGACTTAGCTCCTCCGGTTGATCAAACCGTGGGCAAAATCCCGGGCCCAGCGGTTGACGGCCAGAATCTGCTCCAGGCTCTCCAGAGGCTGAGGCTGGTGGGCGTCCATGGTGGCCTCCACCGTTTGGGGAATGCCCATAAACTTCAGGCGGCCCTGCAGGAAGGCGGCCACCGCCATTTCGTTGGCGGCATTGAGCACCGCGGGCATGGTGCCGCCGGCTCTGGGCCGCGGCATATCCCAGGGCCAGCCCGGGAAAGCGGGTGGTATCGGGGGGCTCAAAGGTGAGCTGGCCGATCTGGCACAGGTCCAGGGGCGGCGAGTTCAGGGGCAGGCGCCGGGGATAGGTCAGGGCATAGGCGATGGGCAGGCGCATGTCCGGCACCCCCAACTGGGCGATGACCGAACCGTCCACAAACTCCACCAGGGAATGGATGATGCTCTGGGGATGGATGTAAACCCGCACCTGATCCACCGGCAGGCCGAAGAGCACCGAAGCCTCGATCACCTCCAGGGCCTTGTTCATCATGGTGGCCGAATCGATGGTGATCTTGGGCCCCATGCTCCAGTTGGGATGTTTCAGGGCCTGGGCGGCGGTGGCCTGGCCCAGGCGCTCCGGCGTCCCAGGCGCGAAACGGCCCCCCGGAGGCGGTGAGCCAGAGCAGCCGCACATCCTCCGGGCGCTGGCCGTGGAGGGCCTGAAAAATGGCGCTGTGTTCGCTGTCCACCGGGATGATGGACACGCCCTGCTGCCTGGGCCGCGGCCATCACCAGGGAACCGGCGGCCACCAGGGTCTCTTTGTTGGCCAGGGCCACCGGCAGACCGGCGTGGATGGCGGCCAGGGTGGGTTCCAGGCCCACCGCGCCCACCATGGCGGAGACCACCAGGTCGGCCCCGGTTGCCACCGCCACCTCCCGGGCGCCGGCCCGGACCCCAGAGCATTTCCGGGGCGCCTCCTGGGGCAGCAGCTCCCGCAAGCTGGGCGGCTACCGTCTCATCTCTGCACCGAAACCAGGGCCGGGTGAAACTGCCGGATCTGTTCGGCCAGGACCTTGACGTTTTGGCCGGCGGCCAACCCCGTCACGGCAAACTCGTCGGGGTGCTCCGCCACCACCGCCAGGGTGCTTTGGCCGATGGAGCCGGTGGAACCAAGAATAGCCAGGCGTTTCATGGAGCTGACGTTGCCCTTCTTATTGAATATCTGCACGTCCCGCACCGCACCGTTACCCGGCGCGGACCGGGGGAAGTTTTCCAGTATATAGACCAAGTTATACAGACTGATTTATTCTATCTGTTCGCTTCCCGGCTGTAAAGCAATAAGGTGGGCGAGGGCGCCTCTGGCGGGGCGGCCCTGCCGGCCCTGATAGTGTTGCGTCTCGGATATATCTCGAGAAAATGTTATTAACTCTGTTGGGGGTTGAGGAGGAGCGGTTCGCGGACCGCCCCTCCAAAGGTCTCTGGAACGGGGGTCATAATTTGTAAGATACTATCGGGACCACTAATCCCAGGGCCAGATGCCGGCCAGGTAGTCCAGGGAGGGGTCCAGGCTGCCTTCCTGGTGGGGCTCCAGGGTGACGAGGGGCCGGCGCCCTGGCGGCCGCCAGGTAGTCGAGGGTTTCCTTGAGGGGGACCCGGCCCGGCCCCCAGGGCCAGGTGGCTGTCGTGCATCCCCGTGGTTGTCGTGCAGGTGCAGGTGCGCCGATGACCGGGGCCAGGGTCTTGAGCCAGTACGGAAAATCGCCGGTGCTGAAGGCCAGCAGGTGGCCCACGTCAAAGCAGACCTGGAGGTTGGGCGGCGCCCACCCGGCCCAGGACTTCCAGAAAAAGTTCCGGCTCGGTCTCGTAGACGTTTTCCAGCATCACCGTGACGCCGTGCGGCGCCGCCAGGGCGGCCAACTCCTTCCAGGTGGCGGCGCTGCGGGCCAGCCAGCGTTCCTGGTCCCCGCGGTAGTGCCGGGCTTCATAGCCCAGGTGGCAGACCAGCGCCCGCGGGCCGGAATACCGGCAGATAGCGGCAGGCCTGGCGCAGCCGCCGGCGGGACGCGGCCAGGACGCCGTCGTCCAGGGCCCCCGGGGCCAGGTCCTGAAAGGGGCCGTGCAGGGTGATCCGCCGCCCGGCCCCGTGAAACGCCCGGGCCGCCCGGCGAAAGTCCCCGGGGCGGATAATGCCCCAGGCTATAGGCGTCCAGGCCGATCTCCGGATTGAGGCCCCGGTGCAAAAACTTCTCCAGGTAGCCCGCCTGCAAATACGGAAAGGGGATATTGACCTGGACCTGGGCCACCAGGGCCGCAGGCGCTAATCCCCATTGAGGCTGAACCTCAGTGCGGGATACTGGCACAACTCCACCAGGAGGCCGAAGGTGGCCTTGGGGTGGATAAAGGCCACCAGGGCGCCGTGGGCGCCTTCCCGGGGTTTTTCGTCGATGAGCTTGACCCCCGCGGCCTTCAATTCCTCCACCGCGGCGTGGATATCCTCCACCTCCAGGGCCAGGTGATGGAAGCCTTCACCTTTGTTTTCCAGGAACTTGGCCACGGCGCTGTCGGGTGGCGTGGGCAGGAGCAGTTCCAGGTTGCTCTCCCCCACCTTGATAAAGCTCACCTTGACCTTCTGGGCTTCCACCACCTCTTCGCCCTTCAGCTTCCAGACCGAAGTTCTCGGTATAGAGCTTTTTGGGGGCGTCCAGGTCCTTCACGGCGATTCCCAGATGGGCGATGCGTTTGATCTTCATGAAATTTCCTCCCTGAGATGAGTATATTTTTGCCTGGATAACATGGTCGGTTGGCGGACAAACCGTCCACGGAGTCTACGGCGCCGGGCCTCGATGCCGGGACTGGGTACTGGGGGGCCATCCAAACTCTTCTTGTCTTCAGGCACCAAAATTATATATGATGGCGCCAGGAAGGAAAAGCCCGGCGTAACCAGCGGTGATTTTTCTGACACCGCGGCCTTCTGAGGCCAACACGATTAACCGGACAATCAAAACAACCGGCACTGGCAGGTTGGATAATGACGCAAGCATGAGATGTTCCGGCGTCTGTGCGAGCGCCTGGATACCTATCAAGAACCGGTCATCGAGCTGCAGCGGGACCTGGTCTCCCGGGTGGCGCTGGGGCCGGAGGTGGGGGGCATCGGCGAGACCGACAAAGGCCGCTGTTCCTGACGGAGCTGCTGGACCGGCTTGGGGCCTTGAAGTCGACAACTATCCGGCCCCGGATGACCGGGTACCGGGCGGGCTGCGCCCCAACCTGGTGGCCTATCTGCCGGGGAAAAGGCCGGAAAAGGTCTGGGTCCTGAGCCATATGGACGTGGTGCCCCCGGGGGACCTAAGCCTCTGGGACTCCGACCCCTTTGTCCTGCGGGTGGATGGCGACCGCCTCTACGGGCGGGGCACGGAAGACGACCATCACGGCATCGTCATGTCCCTCATGGCCGTCAAGGCCTTCCTGGATTTGGGGATTACCCCGGAGCGCACCATGGCCCTGGCCCTGGTGGCGGACGAAGAAACCGGCAACGACAAGGGCCTGGTCTACCTGTTGCGGGAGCACCCCGGCCTTTTTTCCCCCCAGGACCTGATCATCGTGCCCGATGCCGGCAGCCATGACGGCACCATGATCGAGGTGGCGGAAAAGAGCATCCTCTGGCTGAAGGTGACGCTCTTGGGGCAGCAGAGCCACGCCTCCCGGCCGCACAAGGCCAAAAATACCCTGAGGGCTGCAGCCCACGTGATCGTGGCCCTGGATGAGCTGCCACGGGAATTCCCCCGGCAAAACCCGCTGTTCCGGCCCCCCATGAGCACCTTCGAGCCCACCCGCAAAGAGGCCAACGTTCCCAATATCAACACCATTCCCGGGCGGGACGTCTTCTACCTGGATTGCCGGGTGTTGCCGGACTACGACCTGGGCCAGGTCACCGAGCGGGTCCGGGCCATCGCCACGGAGGCGGCCGAAAAATTCGGGGTCACCCTGGAAGTGGAGCCGGTGCAGACCCTGGCCTGTGCGCCGCCCACGGCGCCGGATGCCCCGGTGGTCAAGGCCCTGCAGCAGGCCATCCGGCAGGTTTATGGTCGGGAAGCCATTCCCCAAGGGATCGGCGGCGGCACCGTGGCCGCCTTCTTCCGGCAGGTGGGCCTGCCCGCGGCGGTCTGGATGACCGCCAACGACTGCGCCCACCAGCCCAACGAGTTTTGTTTCCTGAGCCATCTCTTGGGGGACGCCAAGGTTCTGGCTCACGTCTGCCTGATGGCTGAGTGAGGCTAGGTGAATCTGAGCAGTCTGCGGATAATGTCTCGTCCCGGGATTATCTTACCAAAGGTTGCAGGTTTTTTCTCCCTCCCCCTCGGTGGGGGCGGGCTGGAGCTGGGGTGCAACTGCCGGGCATTGCTTGGCTTATCCCCCTCCCCCCACCCCCTCCCACCAGGGGAGAGGGAGTTAGCGAAGCCAACATTTTGCCAGGTATCGGGGGGACACGACACTAGCGCTCAGGCCACATCTTGCAGTGGTCCCAACTGGAGCTTTCCAGGCAGTAATCCCGATGGTCGGCATCGGTAACCGTATAGTTTTCCTGGTCCTCCGCCAGCATTGCCGCCCATTCTTCCAGGGCGTCCTGGGGGTCCAGGGACCCCAGCCAGGGCCGGACGGAAAATTGGTCGGCAAAGCCGGCGTGGTGCAGTAACTCCCGGGGGTTGTCATCCAGCACCAGGTAGGACTGTAACCCTTCGTGACGGCGAATTATAACGGCACAGGCCATAAGAACATCCTCTCATTTCAAGCCATTTTCTCTATTATGGGCCAGACTGTGGATAAGGCAACTCCCCTGAACAGATTATCCTCCCGGCGCCATCTGGCCGGGGCTTCCGGGGGCCCCCGGCCCTCCGGCCCTTCCGGCTGGTTGGGAGTCATGCTCCTGTGCGGCCTGTTTGGCCTGTCCGCCTGTGGCGAACTGAGGCCGCACCCGGCCGCTTTTGACCCCCAGGCCTACACTTCCCTGGCTTACCATGACCTCCTGGCCCCGGGCCCGGCTGGCCTGAAGGCTGGCCAAAAGGTCCGGGTGCAGGCGTATTTCTGGCAATATCTGGATTATGACCCGGCCATAGTCCGGAATTATCTCACCCTGTTCCGGTATCCCATCAAGTGGTACCAGCTCCAATGGTTCTCCACCTATGATACGGCTGACCTCACCGGCTACTACGACCTGGCCGCCGTGACTCCCGAGCAGGCCGAGAAGTATAAGCTCAAGCGCCTGGACCCGGTTATGCTCTATGGCGAACTCGCCCGCCTTGGTCCGGGGCTTTACCTTCAGGTCTTCCATGTCGAAAAAATTGCCCAAGACTGAGGGCTGCATAATGTCCGCCCTGGACGGCGAGGTCAGGGTGAATTGCCACGTCCAGGTTTCCCTCCCCCTGATAACGGATCGCGAGCCAAAAAGGCGGAATTGGGGGCGCAGCCGCGTGTGGGCCCTTAATGCAGGGCGGGCACCTGGGCCCGCCCCTCCAGGAGAAATGCCGTTGGATGGCCAATGAGTGAAAGACGCGCCGATACAGGAGCGGCCCTTGGGCGCCCATGGCAGGATCCCTTGCATTCTGATAAAATTACAATAAATTGTAAATAGAAGTTCTGGGCAAATCAGCCCCACGCAGGCAAGGCTGCAGATGAGAGACGAAGACAAGGACAAAGCCGACCTCATTAAGGAATTAGCGGCGTTGCGCCAAAAGGTGGCGGCGCTTAAGAAGGCGGAATCCCGCTCTCACCGGTCCTCCGAGGCCTGGCGGGATTTGTGGGCCCAATACGAAGCCATGATCGAAGCCTTCGACGGCCATATCTATATTTGCTCGGAAAACTTCGAAGTGGAATTCATGAACCAGCGCTTTATCGAGCGCACGGGGTCTTACCCCCTGGGCCAGAAATGCTACCGGGTGCTCCATGACCGGGCCGAAGTCTGCCCCTGGTGCGTCAATGACCGGGTCTTCCGGGGGGAGACGGTGCGCTGGGAAGTGCAAAGCCCCAAGGACCATCACTGGTGGTACGTAGTCAACACCCCCATCAGTCATCCCGACGGCAGCATGTCCAAGATGGCCATGATCCAGGATGTCACCGCCCACAAACTCACGGAGCAGGCCCTGAAGGAGGCCGAGGCCAAATATCGCAGCATCTATGAAAACGCGGTGATCGGCATCTTCCAGAGTACGCCGGCGGGGCGCCTGCTCAGCGTCAACCCCGCCCTGGCCCGCCTGCACGGCTACGATTCCCCGGAGGAGATGATCGCCGGCGTTGCCAACCTGGGCCACCAGATCTTTGTGGACCCGAAGCAACGGTTTGAATTCCGGCACGAACTGGAGGAGGCCGGGGTCATTCAGGACCGGGAGTATCAGGTGTGCCGCCGGGACGGGACCACCTTCTGGGTGGCGGTAAACGCCCGGGCGGTGCGGGACGAAACCGGCGCCATCATTTACTACGAGGGGTTTATCCAGGACATCACGGAACGGAAGACCGGCAAGGCATGTTGACGACTGACTTGATTGCCACGGTCAAGGCTTGGCCAAGCACCCTCCCCAGCAAGCATACTAGCATCGGACCGTAAAGGGTCCCGGAAATCCCCCCACCTAAAGTCAATGTCGCTATTCAGATCATATCTGGAATTTTCCGGCGAAGAGGATCATTGTCGAACATGGCAAGGGATCTATCCATTTTAGTTTAGTTATCAGAGGCTAAATTCCCCGAACATAAATAAGTATTTTTCAGATTGACTATCAAAGTAATTGTAATTAACTTTATTTCAGAAGGAATATGGGCTAAGAGCCGCGGCTGGGGGAAGTGGCGGTCCTGGGTCAGTTTTAGCTTTCGTGGTATCCGTGAGGGGATGACTGCGGTATAGAGCGCCTCGGCGGGCAACCACCGGGTCATACATAAAAGTAGATAAGGACATGAATGAAAGGGCCGGACCAGGACGGACTCAGGGGAAGCCCGAGAGGTGATGATAATGTGGCCTCGCTATTTGCTCGCCTTGTGTCTGACTCTCACTCTGACAGCATGCGCGACTTATTCGGGGAACGGGTACTATTATCCATACGGAAATTACTACTATCCTTACACTAACTCTTACCCATATTTTTACTCCCCTTATTATTATAATCCCCACGGCTACTATTACACCCCCTCTGTCATCCGACCCAAAGTGCATCCCGGCCATATTGGTGGTGGTCATGGTGGCCGTCATGGTGGCCGTCATGGCGGTGGTCATGGCGGCGGGGGTGGCGGCCATGGTGGACATCGCTGACACCCTACCAGCTTACCGTGGCTATCGGCATCGTTCCGCAAGGCCTTGCAGAATAGGGACATCATATGGTGGGAACCCGAAGGAAAGGGGACCCGAATCTCAACCTAGAATAGGTGCGACTAAGGCTGCCGCATAATCTCGAATCAAATCCGGTTGAATGAAAAGCTTCTTTGGGGAAAGGAGGAAGAACATGGAAAAGAGAACAGACTTTTGGCAGATATGCTTGGGACTTCTTTTGGCGGTAGCGCTCCTGACGCCTGGCATAGGACAGGCAAGGGAGGAAACCGGTGGTAGCTCCGGCATGCAAATGGAAAAGCTGGCAAAGGATTTGAACCTGACTCCCGAGAAAGCCAAAGAATTCCAGGGAGTAGGCGAGAGATACGATCAAAGCCGGGAAGAGATCATAGAGCCGATGAGGAATAAAGAAAGCGAACTGGAAAAAGCCCTGGCAGTTACCCAACCGGATGAGGCCAAAATCAAGGAACTGGTGGCCGCAATCGCCGCGGGCCATGACAAACTTGTAGACACTTTTAAGGCCCAGCGCCGGGAGGAGATGTTACTTTTAACCCCAGTGCAGCAGGGGAAGTTTCTCATGGCATTAAAAAAGTGGCACGAAGAGATGTGTATAAAATATGACGAGAAAGTGAAGAAAGACTAAGAAAGTTGATGTTATACGCCGGGACAGATTATAGGCAGATAAGGTAACCCGAAGTGGCGCTATCTGCTATATCTACACAGTTTCAATAAAAATAATAACTATTCTATATGCTTATCATATATGGAACTCTCGTCACTCCGGATCGTAAACTTTCCCCATCAACGTCTGATTCTATCTGAACTCGGTGTGATGATTGTCAGCTCACATCTTGGTCATGACCAATTAATCTCCCCGGCCATAGTTAAATCGCCATTTTGTTGTCTTCATTCCCCTCCCAGGTAGGCGGCCTGGACCCGGGGGTGGTGCCGCAGTTCCGAGGCCGGGCCGGAAAGGGCGATCTCCCCCGTCTCCAGGATATAGGCGCGATGCGCCACTTCCAGGGCCAGGTGGGCGTTTTGCTCCACCAGCAGGATGGCGGTGCCCTGCTGATTGATGCGGGCAATCACCCGGAAGATCTCCTGGACCAGCAGGGGGGCCAGGCCCATGGAGGGTTCATCCAGGAGCAGCAACCGGGCCCGGCTCATCAAGGCCCGGCCCACCGCCAGCATCTGCTGCTCGCCGCCGGACAGGGTATTGCCCCACTGCCGCCGCCGCTCCCCCAACCGGGGGAACAGCTGGAAGATCTCCTCCAGGTCCCGCTCTATCTCACCGTCCCGGCGCCGGTAGGTCGCCAGGCGCAGATTCTCCAGGACCGTCAGGTTGCCGAAGATGCCCCGGCCCTCCGGGACATGGGCGATGCCCCGGGCCACCCGGAGGTGGGCCGGCACCTTGAGAAGGTCCTCACCGGCCAGGACCACCCGGCCTCGGGCCACCGGCAGCATCCCTGATATGGCCTGCAAGATCGTTGACTTGCCCGCGCCGTTGGCCCCGATGAGGGTGACGATCTCGCCGGCGCACGACGTCGAAGGAGACCCCCCGGACCGCGTCGATGCGGTCATAGGAGACCCAGACATCTTCCACCGCCAGGAGGGGGGTCCGGTTCATGCGTTCATGGGGTCCCCCCTTCCGGCTCCGGGGCCTCGCTCCACAGGCCGCCGTCTTTGCCCAGGTAGGCCTCCAATACCTTCGGGTGGCGCTGGATTTCCTGGGGGGAGCCCGCGGCGATGGTCTCGGCCGAAATCCAGGACCGTCAGGCGCTGGCAGAGATTCACCACCACCCGCATCTGGTGCTCGATCAACAGGATGGTCAGGGCGAATTCGTCCTGCAGTTGGCGGATGAGCTGGATCAGGTCCTCGGTCTCAGACTGGTTCATGCCCGCGGCGGGCTCGTCCAGGAGGAGGAGTTGGGGCCGGCTGATCAGGGCCCGGGCCATCTCGATCCGCCGCTGCTCCCCGTAAGGCAGGTGCCGGGCCGGGGTGTGGGCATAGTGGGTAAGATTAAAGCGCTCCAGGAGTTCAAAGGCCTGGCGGGTCACCTCCTGCTCCGAGGCCAGTGAATCGTCGGCTGCGCCGCAGGGCATCCATCAAGCTGTAGCGATGTTGGGCGAAGGCCCCCAGGCGGACGTTGTCCAGGACGCTGAGATCCTTGAACAGGCGGATATTCTGAAAGGTCCGGGCAATCCCGGCGGCGGTGATGCGGTGGCTGCGCCAGTCGCTGATGTCATCGCCCCGGAAGGTTATCCGGCCGGCGCTGATGGGGAAGACCCCGGTGATGAGATTGAACACGGTGGTCTTGCCGGCGCCGTTGGGACCGATGAGCCCCACCAGCTCGCCGGGAAAAATCTCCAGGGAAAGATGGGTCAGGGCCTTGAGGCCGCCGAAGCTGTGGGACAGGTCGGTGATGGTCAGAAGTGGTTGCATGACGCCGGTCAATGCCCCCGCCACGGGCCGGCGACAGCCGCCGGGGCCGGGGGGGTGGGGCTCCCGCCCCCGGGCTGCGGCAGATCCGGTTTGAACAGCCGGGCCTCTTTAAAGCCCATGAGCCCCTGGGGCCGGAAGATCATGAGCACGACCAGCATCAGCGGCCCTATCACCCAGCGCCAAATCCCCAAAGGCCGCAGCAGTTCCAGGAGCACCGTGAAGATGGTGGCCCCCAGGAGCGAGCCGGTGAGGCTGCCCACGCCCCCCAGGTAGACCATGACCAGCATGTCGGTGGATTTCAGGATGGAAAAGCTCCGGGGGTTGATGAACTGGAGCAGGTGGGCGTACAAGCCCCCGGCCACCCCGGCGAAAAAGGCGGAAATCAGGAAAGCGTAGAGCTTGAGGCGCCGGGTGTCCACGGAGGTGAGGTTGGCGGCCACTTCGTCTTCCCGAATGGCGGTGATCCCCCGGCCGAAGTTGGAGTAGACCAGGTTGCGCAAGATCCACAGGGTCAGGATCACCCAGGCGGCCACCCAAAAGAGGCTGGTGAGCCGGGGCATGCCCAGGTAGCCCCGGGGGCCCCCCAGCCAGGAGATATTTTCGAGGACGCTCTTGACGATCATGTTGAAGGCCAGGGTGACGATGGCCAGGTAATCCCCCCGGGTGCGGAAGGAGGGGTAGGCGACGATCAGCCCGGCCGCGGCCGCGGCGGCGCCGCCGCAGATCAGGACCGCGGGAAAAGCTACCACGTCCCAGGCCCGGGGCAGCACCGCCACGGTGAGGACCGAGGCCGACGTAGGCGCCGATGCCCATGAACCCGGCGTGGCCCACGGAAAATTCGCCCATGTAGCCGTTGACCAGATTGAGGGAGAGCGTCAGGATCATGTTGATCCCCACGTACATGAGGATCTGGACCACATAGGGGTTGAGGGCCCCGGAGGCGGGCAAACCCCAGGCCAGGGCCAGTATGAGGGCCGCGCCTGACCAGATAAGAAAACCCTTTTGCCTCAACATAGCATTGCGTTACAAACCCTTATGGGGTTAGGGGAGAGGGTTTGGGAGAGGGGGCAGGGGCCGACGGCCCCTGCCCCCTCTCCCAAGAAATCTCACACCCGCTCAAACACCGGCCGGCCCAGGATGCCGGTGGGTTTGAAGATCAGCAGCACCAGGAGCAGGGAGAAGGCCACGAAGTCCCGGTAGGTGGAAGACGGCAGCACCAGCGGGGTAAAAACCTCCACCGCGCCCAGGATAAAGCCCCCCAGCATAGCCCCCCGGATATTGCCGATCCCCCCCACCACCGCGGCGATGAAGGCCCACCAGCCGATGCGCACCCCCATCAGGGGGTCCAGGACCGGGTAGGCCAGGCCGTACAGGAGCCCCCCGGCCGCGGCAATGGCGGAGCCGATGGCAAAGGTCAGGGAAATGACGTGGTCCACCGGCACCCCCATGAGGGGGACGATGGGCCGGTTGTAGGAAATGGCCCGCATGGCCATGCCCAGGAGGGTCCGGCGCACCAGGAGGTCCAGCAGGACCATGAGCACCGCAGCCATGATAATGATGAGCACCTGGAGGGGGGTGACGGTGAGACCGGCCACCTCCCAGCGGGTCATGGGGATGAGGCTCGGGAAGTGCCGGGGCTGCGGGCCCAGGAGCCCCAGGGTGAGATATTCCAGGAAAAGTCCCACGCCCAGGGCGGTGATCACCGCCGAGACCCGGGGGGCCTGGCGCAGGGGGCGGTAGGCCAGGCGTTCGATGGTCACCCCCAGCACTGCGGTCAGCAGCATGCTGAAGGTCAGGGCCCCCAGAAAGACCACCACCATGGGCAGATGAAACGGCAGGCCCAACAGGAAGACGGCCCCGGCCAGGCTGAGGTAGGTTCCCACCATGAAGATGTCGCCGTGGGCGAAGTTGATCATGGTGAGGATGCCGTAAACCATGGTGTAGCCCAGGGCGATGAGGGCGTAGACGCTCCCCAGTTGCAGGGCGTTCAGAACATTTTGGGCCAGGAGCTGGAACATGGGTTTATTCCACGATGAGTTCAAGGTTCGGTTAAAAAGAGAATATATACCGGGCGGCGTGAAAAAAGGAGGCTATTTTTTGGTCTTTCTGGATCGGGCAACGGCCCCGGGGGAACTGCTCCGAACCACCCGCCGTAGGGTGATTTATAGGCACCCGGGGCTTTATAGTCGCAGCGGGCGCGGAGGCCCGCCCCACCGGCCCGCCACGCTTCTAAGGCTGCGCCTCGGCAAAGTAAGTGAATTTGCCGTTCTTGATCTGGATGATGACCGCGCTCTTGATGGGGTCCCCGGTCCCCTGGAACTTCATCTGGCCGGTGACGCCATGGAATTCCTTGATCGAGGCCAGGGCGTCCCGCACCTTTTTGCGGTCCAGGGAGCCGGCCTGGGTAATGGCGGTGGCCAAAAGGTTGCCAGCGTCATAGGTGAGGGCCGCGACGTCGTCCGGCTTTTTGCCGTATTTGGCTTCATAGTCCTTGATGAATTTCTGGGCGGTGGGCGTGGCGATGTCGGGGGCATAGTGGGTACTGAAATAACAGCCCTCCAGGTCGGCCCCGCCCAGTTTCAGGAGTTCGGCGCTGCCCCAGGAGTCGGAGCCGATAATGGGGCAGGGGATTCCCAGCCGCCGGGCCTGCCCCACCTGCAGGGGGACTTCGTTGTAATAATTGGGCAGAAACAGCACCCCGGGGTTGGCCGCCTTGATGATGGTGAGCTGGGAAGAGAAATCCTTGTCGTCCTTGGTGTAGGATTGGAAGGCCACTACCTTGCCGCCGGCCGCCTCGAAGAATTTCTTGAAATACTCGGCAATGCCTTTGTTATACTCCGAGGCCACGTCATAGAGCACTGCCGCAGTCTGGGCCTTGAGGTTTCCCCGGGCGAACTTGGCCATCACCTGGCCCTGGAAATCGTCGATGAAACAGGCCCGGAAGACAAATTTCTTCCCCTCCGTGGTCTTGGGGTTGGTGGACCAGGGGGTGATCATGATCACGCCGGCATCCTCGCAGATCCGGGCGGCCGGGATGGCATTGCCCGAGGCGTTGGGACCGATAATCGCCAGGACGTTGTTCTGGCTGATGAGCTTCTGGGCTGCGGCGGCCGCGGATTCCGCCTTGTCTTCGTTGTCTTCGATAAACAGCTTGATGGGGAACTTTCGGTCGCCCACCTTGAGGCCGCCGGCCGGATTTACCTGGGCCACCAGGAGTTCCGCGGCCTTTTGGCACGAATCCCCCACCGTGGGCTTGCTCCCGGTCAGTTCGGCGTTGACGCCGACGCGAATTTCTTTGGCCTCCTGGGAGCCGCAGCCCCAGATCAGGCCGAGGCTTATCAAGAGAACAGCCACGGTCCACTTGGGTCGGATCATGAGTCACTCCTTCCGGTTCTGGGATGCAACCAGGGGGGACAGGTTTCCCTGAGCGGTTGTCGGTTAGCAATCTACCAAAGGCACCGTTGTCCCGTCAACTGCAAAGAACCGGAGGGCGATCCGGAACCGTCGGCCTGGGGGCGTAAACTCTTGACGCGTCCCATTTAGCAAGGAATCTCATTGTCAGAAAGTTGGTTTCGGCCTAAAATGGCGCAGTTGAGGAATCGGGGAGGGTTGTCGTCCCCGCCTTAATATAGTGTTATGTCCCGGGAGTACCTTTAATACATGCCGCTCTTATTTCCCACCCCCTTGAGGGGGGAGGGTCAGGGTGGGGGCAATTAAACTCCCTCTCCCCTAACCCTCTGCCACCAGGGGAGGGGAAAAAATTGCTGTGAACTTTTGAAAGATATTCCCGGGACCCAATACCAGAAAATTATCACTGCCACCTCGAGGGAGGGCCGGAATGGACCGCACCGTTAGGGAAGACACGGGTGTCAAGCAGCAAATCTTACGGCGCATTTATCTGTTTTCCGGGATTTCCGAGGCGGACCTGGAGCCCTTGGCCCGCATGGCGGTGAGGAAAACCTTCCCCCGGCAAGCCACCATTTTTGGGGAGGGGAAAGAGGCCCAGGGATTTTATCTGCTCATCACCGGCCAGATCAAACTGCTCAAGAGTTCCCCGGAGGGCAAAGAATATATTATCCGCTTGGTGGGCGCCGGGAGAGACCTTCGCCGAGGCCGCGGTGTTCGGCGAAATTCCCTACCCGGCCACCGCCATCGCCCTGGAAGACTGCCACACCTTATTCTTTCCCAAGAGGCCCGTTTCTGAATCATTTGGCCGCCTCTCCGGCCCTGGCCCGGAATATGCTGGCCACCTTGAGTCGCTTGATGTTTCACCTGACCAAACAACTGGAGGATCTTTCGCTGAAAGAAGTATCAGCCCGGCTGGCCCGGTATATCTTGGAACGCTGCCAGCATACCCATGGTGAGATCGCGAAGGGACTGCACTGCGAATTGCCCACCACCAAAACGCAGTTGGCCGCTTATCTGGGTACCATCAGCGAAACATTGTCCCGGACTTTATCCCGATTTAAGAGTTTGGGTCTCAATAGAAATGGATAAGGGTAAGATAACCATCATTGACCCCGTCGCTTTACAAAATATGGCCCAGGGAACTAAATTTTGAATGGTCTTATTCCATCTTGCGGTCAACTCATTAATGGGAAAACAGGCTGGGACACATAAAAAAGTTAATAGGATAAAAAATATCTTGACAAGATAAATGATAATTAAATATAAATCTCTTAAGGTTGCATCAAAATTGATCCAGACGCAATAATTAAAAATAATTCGGAAA
Organism: uncultured delta proteobacterium; assembly: GCA_963841475.1. Lineage (GTDB taxonomy): Bacteria > Desulfobacterota > Desulfobaccia > Desulfobaccales > 0-14-0-80-60-11 > 0-14-0-80-60-11. The sequence goes on along the minus strand of CAWJCT010000003.1, from coordinate 259,050 downwards.
GGAATGATCGGTTATGGCGACAGAGGTACTTAAATTAACGGCCCAGATTGTAATTTCCCACGCCTCGATGAGCGAACTCACCCCTAAAGAATTAGTGGATGAAATTAAAGAAATCTTATGGCGTTTTAAGCGCTATTGAAGGCGGCGAGGCCCTCGCTGGAGGCCGCTGGCGGGGTTGCCGAAAGCGGGCCGGAGGCCGAAGTCGTGAAGAAACCCTCGATTCCGCTGGATGAAATTGTCAAAGAAAAGTACGTCGTCTGCCTGGAATGCGGCAAGAAGATGCGGACGCTCAAGGCGCATCTGCGCAAAGCCCATCAACTGGCCCCGGCGGAGTATTTCCGCCGGTATAGCCTTGACCCCAAAAAATATCCCCTGGTGTGCAAAGAATACTCCGAACAGCGGCGGAAGCTGGCCAAAGAAAAAGGCCTGGGAGAACGGGGCTTCCGGCGCAAAAAAGCCACGACGTAAAAGCCCTTAACCCGGCGGCAGGCATCAGCTCGTCAACCAGGCGGCGGGGCCACATCGGCCCTCACGTCCGGGTCATCGGGGCGAGGTTCGAAAGGGACCGGCAGCGGTCCCTTTGCATTTGGCGGCCTCGCACCGGCGGCCAGGACGGCCGCCCTAAGATCGTGACTATCAGCCTGTAAACGATCCTGACGTGAATCTCCCAGGTTTGGAGAGATCAAGGTTCTTGAGTTTTGCGGCCGGGGGGGTTAAATTAACCCATTATGCGATTAAGTCTTAACTGGCTGGCGGATTTTGTGGACCTCACCGTCGAGGCCCAGGCCCTGGCAGATCGGCTGACCATGGCGGGCCTGGAAGTCGAGGGCGTGGAAGCACGTGACCCCGGAATTTTCCGGGGTGGTCGTGGGCAAGGTTTTGAACGTGGAACCGCCACCCCCAGGCGGACCGGTTGCAGGTGACGGAAGTGACCACCGGCAGCCAGACCTACCGGGTGGTCTGCGGCGCCCCCAACGTGCCGGCCGGGTCGTGCTTTACCCCTTTGCGCCTCATCGGGGCCACCGTGGCCGGCGGCCATAAGATCAAGGCCGCCAAGCTGCGGGGGCGTCCTCTCCGAAGGCATGCTCCTGGCAGAAGATGAGCTGGGGTTGTCCACGGACCATGTGGGCCTGATGGAGATTCCCCAGGATCTGGCCGCTGGGCCGGGATTTTGCCGAAGCCCTGGGGCTGGCGGACACGGTCCTGGAGGTCGCCATCACCGCCAACCGCGCCGACTGTTTGAGCGTCCTGGGTCTGGCCCGGGAAGTGGCGGCGCTATTGGATCAGCCCCTGCGCCATCCCGAGGTCAACGTGGCCCCGGCGGCCGGAGTCCGGGCTTCAGGCCCGGGTAACCATCCTGGACCCGGTCCACTGCCCCCGTTATGCCGCCCGCCTCCTGAGCGGCCTGACCGTGAAGCCCTCGCCCTTCTGGATGCGCCGCCGCCTCCAAGCTGGCGGGCTTAAGGGCCATCAATAACCTGGTGGATGTCACCAATTACGTCCTGCTGGAGTTCGGCCAGCCCCTCCACGCCTTCGATTTCGAGCGGCTCCGGGGCGGCGAGATCGTGGTGCGCCTGCCCAAGGCGAGCGAGACGCCGGTTTCACCACCCTGGACGGCGCCGAACGGAGCTTGATCCCGAGACCCTGCTCATCTGCGACGCCGAGGGCCCCGTGGCCCTGGCCGGGGTCATGGGCGGCCTGGATTCGGAAGTCACCGCGGTCCACCACCCAGGTGTTGATCGAAAGCGCCTATTTCAATCCCCGCACCATCCGCCGGACCTCCAAGCGCCTGGGCCTCAGCACCGAGGCGTCCTATCGGTTCGAGCGTGGGGTGGACCCCGACGGGGTGATCCACGCCCTGGAGCGGGCCACCCAGCTCATGTGCGAGGTGGGGGACGGCGTCGTGGCGGCCGAGCGCCTGGATGAATATCCCAGCCCCATCCAACACCCCCGGCTGAACCTCAGGGTGTCCCGGGCCAATCAGGTGTTGGGCACCGACTTGACTTCGGAGCAGATGCTGCACCTGCTGCGGCGCCTCCATCTCCCGGCCCTGGCGGTGGACGCCGAAAACCTGGCGCTGCAAGTGCCCCCCTTCCGGGGCGACCTGGAGCGGGAGGTGGACCTCATCGAGGAAATCGCCCGCCTGGCCGGCTTTGACGACATCCCGGTGACCCTGCCCCAGGGGGTGGTGGCCACCCGCCGGCCCGGACCCGAGGTGCGCCTGTGGCAAGCGGCCCGGCATCGGCTCCTGGGCCTGGGTTTCTTCGAGATGATTACCTATGCCTTCCAGCCGGACCGCCTGGGGAGCCTGGTGAGCGGACCCCGAGCGCCGCGGCGCTGCGCCTGGCCAACCCCTTGAGCGAAGAGCAGGCCATGATGCGCACCTCGCTCCTGCCGGGGTTGCTGGACACCCTGCGCCGCAACACCTTGCAGCAGATCCTGGATGTGCGCCTGTTCGAGACTCTCCAAGGTCTTCCGGCCCCGGCCCGGAGCGGACCTGCCCCAGGAGGAGCACTGGCTCACCGGGCTGATGTACGGCGCCCGGGAAGAGGCCGCCTGGAATACCAGCCGGGACCCGGTCAATTTCTTTGACCTGAAGGGGATGGTGGAGACCCTGCTGGACGGCCTGCGGATCCCCGACGTGACCTTTAGCCCCGAGGGCCTGCCGCGATACCTGCGCTACGGCGCCAGGGTCTTTTCCGGCGACCGGGAATTGGGCGTCCTGGGGGAACTCCGAGCGGGACATCGGCGATAAACTGGACCTGGAGGGCGAGATCTTCGCCTTCAATCTCGATTTCGCCGCCCTGTGCCAGGCCGCCGTGCCGCCGCTCTTTACGCCCCTGCCCCGCTATCCCGGCGGTCTACCGGGACATCGCCCTGGTGCTGCCGGAGCCGTCCCCGCGGCCCGGGTGGCGGAGGCCCTGTACGCGCATGGCCGCCCCTGGCTGGTGGAAGCCCGCCTCTTTGACGTCTATGTCGGCGACCCGGTGCCGGCGGGCAAGCGCAGCCTGGCCTTCCGCCTGTCTTACCGCGACCCGGAGCGGACCCTGACGGACGATCTGATTAACGCCCATCATCAGGCCCTGGTTACGGCCCTGGACAGAGAGCTGGGGGCGGAACTGCGTTAAGATCTCGCGTAGGGCGGCGAAAGTGAAGCGTCCATCCCGCCGTTAGGCTTGAGTCTTTTTCTGACCACTAACTACTGGCCACTGACCACTTGTGGAAGAGGATATTCCCCCGCAAAGCCTTCTATACCATCGGTGAGGTGAGCCGCCTCACCGGGGTGAAAACCCATGTGCTGCGGTATTGGGAGAACCAGGGCAAGCTCCTGAAGCCCAACCGCCGCGGCTCCCGGCACCGCCTCTACCGCCCCGCCGATATCCAGCTCATCTTTGAAATCAAGCGCCTGCGGGAAGAAGAAAAACTGAGCCTGGCGGCCATGCGCCGCCAGATGCACTATAAGCCCGAGCAGCATCGCCTGCTGCCGTCCCGGCCCTTTCCCCGCCCCCTGGACAACCAGGTGTTGACCCTGCTCAAGTCCATCCGGGACGAGTTGCTGGCCCTAAAAGAGTTTCTGGAATAAGGTTACGGGGCCACAGTCCGGTTCCACCCGAACGCTCCTGCCTGTTTAATGCCAATCTGCGCTTCTAAAGAGGTAATTTCCCGCCCTATGTGCGCCGTGACGCACCAAGAATGGCGTGTGATATGAGACGCTTCTCAGGGGTTTTGTGCCTGGGGAAACCGTTCCCCGGACCTGAAAGTTTTCTGGGGTGGGAATGAATGATGCGCCAACCGCTTGAATGAGAAAAATCTTCCCGGAGGTGGCTTTTTAAAATGAATGCCTATCTTTATGGTTAACAATTTTGTCAATCAGTCTGAAGGAGGTTGCTTCGTATCCTGCAATGCGTCAGCCCACCTTCGGGGTCCCGGAAACCGCGTCACCGAAATAAACCTCCGCCGCCGAGAAAATTTCGGCAATTCTTGTCTTAAGTCAAGGCGGCACGTCCCGGCCGGAATTAGATTATCACTATAAGGGCCTTGGCAAGCTCAACCAAAGGGTTTTCGGAATAGAGCATTCAGGAGGTTATACATGTTTTGTTATCAGTGCGAACAAGCGGCCAAAGGCGAAGGGTGCACCGTTCAGGGCGTATGCGGCAAGAATCCCGAAGTGGCGGCCCTGCAGGATTTATTGATTTACAGTCTTCAGGGCCTCTCCCAGGTGGCCGTGGAAGGCCGCAAAGTCGGCGTCAGCGACCGGGATGTCAACGTCTTTACCTGCGAGGCGGCGTTTTCGACCCTGACCAACGTTGACTTCGACCCCGAGCGCCTGGTCAACGTTGATCAACAAGAGCGTCGATCTCCGGGAGCAGTCTGAAGGCCAAAGTCAGCCAAGGCCGGCGGCAAGGTGGATTTTGGCGCGGGTCCGGCCACCTTTAAGCCCGAAGCCACCCGGGCAGGCCTGCTGCAAGCAGGCCGAAACGGTGGGCCTCAAATCCTATCCCGCCGCCGACGCCGACATCCTGGCCCTCAAGCACACCCTGCTGTTCGGCATCAAGGGGGTCTGCGCCTACGCCGATCACGCCCGGATTTTGGGCCAGGAAGACGAAAAGGTCTACGCCTTCATCCACGAGGGCCTGGCGGCCACCGCGGCCAAGGACCTGGCCCTGAACGACCGCCTTGGGGCTGGTGCTGAAATGCGGCGAGATCAACCTGCGGACCATGGAGCTGCTGGACGCGGCCAACACCGGCCGCTACGGCCACCCGGTGCCCACCAAGGTCCCCCTGGGGCACAAGAAGGGCAAGGCCATCCTGGTTTCCGGGCACGATCTCCTGGACCTGGAAGAGATCCTGAAGCAGAGCGCAGGCAAAGGCATCAACGTCTACACCCACGGCGAGATGCTCCCCTGCCACGGCTACCCCGGCCTGAAGAAGTATCCCCATTTCTACGGCCACTTCGGCACCGCCTGGCAGAACCAGGCCAAGGAATTCGCCCAGTTCCCCGGCGCCATCGTCATGACCACCAACTGCATCCAGCGGCCCCAGGAGATCTATGCCCCCAACCTCTTCACCCGGGGCCTGGTGGGCTGGCCGGGCATCACCCACATCCCGGACCTCAACTTCAAGCCGGTGATCGACAAGGCCCTGGCCATGCCGGGCTTTACCGAAGACAGCAACGGCAAGCTCGGTCATGGTCGGCTTTGCCCGGAACGCCGTGCTGGGCGTGGCCGGACCAGGTCATCGAGGCCGTCAAGAACAAGCAGATCCGCCACTTCTTCCTGGTGGGCGGCTGCGACGGCGCCAAGCCCGCCCGCAACTACTACACCGAGTTCGTGGAGAAGGTGCCCAAGGATACGCGTGGTCCTGACCCTGGCCTGCGGCAAGTTCCGCTTCTTTGACAAGGAACTGGGCGACATCGGCGGCATCCCGCGGCTGCTCGACGTCGGCCAGTGCAACGATGCCTACTCGGCGGTCCAGATCGCCGTGGCCCTGGCCAACGCCTTCGGCGTGGGGGTCAACGACCTGCCCCTGTCCATGATCCTGTCCTGGTACGAGCAGAAGGCGGTGGCCATCCTGCTGACCCTGCTGTACCTGGGCATCAAGAACATCCGCCTGGGCCCGAGCCTGCCGGCCTTCATCACCCCCAACGTCCTGGACGTGCTGGTGAAAAACTTCGACATCAAACCCATCACCACCCCGGATGAGGACCTGAAGGCCATCCTGGGTTAATTCCGGATACGCACGCCAAGCGCGGGGGTCTGACTCCTCTCAGGCCCCCCCTGCCCCACCGCCACGGTTTTTCCAACCACCCTTTCGATGTGAGAGCGCTTGCCATAAATCCATTCCGCTTGCTGATTGTCAAATCCCCCTAAATCCTCCTTGTTCAAAGGAGGACTTGAAGAGCCATTCCTCCTGGTTCCCCCTTTGCTAGAGCGGACAGAACTTTGGGCCTTGGTTCTAATCCCTGATACCGAGTTGAGACCTCTGCTAAAGGCCCCTAACCTGTCATTCTGAGGGAGCGGAGCGACCGAAGAATCCCATAACTACAAGAAAATGCGAGATCCTTCGCTCCGCCCAGGATGACAAAATGGTTTTACCCAGAGCTCTGGGGTTGCCTTCAATGAATTCCTGTGCGCGCCTGCACGGGCGAGACGCCTGTGCCACCTGATTGATGGCGCGGTGATATGCGTCCCGGTTCCGGTGAGGCACGGCCGGGCCGGCGGCGATTCTCTGATTTTTTTACCTCCGGGGCCTGCCAAAGACTTGCCGGCATGACAAGCCCCAATCGATGGTTATATTGAGAACAGTATCTTTTGGCAGTTGACTCTGACCGGGAGCCCCAGGTCTTTCCTAATTTTTCATGCATGGATAAAAACTGCGCCGACCTGCCATGAAAACTGCACGCGGCCGCCATCTCGCCCTGGATTCCCTTCAGCCATCCGGTATTCCGGGCCTTGTGGATTGCCACCATTGTTTCCAATATCGGCACCTTTATGCAAAGCGTGGGGGCCGCCTGGCTCATGACGTCGCTGTCCACCTCTCCGGTGATGGTGGCCCTGGTCCAAGCCGCCAGCATCTTCCCCATGTTCCTGTTGGCGCTTGCCCGCCGGGGCCCTGGCCGATATCATCGACCGGCGCCGGCTCCTGCTTGGTTACCCAGGCCTGGATGATGGTGGCCGCGGGACTCCTGGCCGCCCTGACCTTCCTGGGGGCCACCTCGCCCTGGGTGCTGCTGAGTTTCACCTTTCTTGCTGGGCCTGGGCGCCGCCATGAATGCCCCCGCCTGGCAGGCGATCGTTCCCGAACTGGTGCCCCGCGCCGAGCTGGCCCAGGCCATTTCCCTGAACAGCGCCGGGTTTAACGTCTCCCGGGCCATGGGACCGGCCCTGGGCGGGATCATCGTGGCCGCGGCCGGGGCCGGGGCCACCTTTGCCCTGAATGCGGTTTCTTTCCTGGCGGTGATGGGCGTCCTGTATCGGTGGCAACGCCCGGTCACCGACACCGCCTTGCCGGCCGAACGCATGGTCGCCGCCATCCAAACCGGCCTGCGCTATGTGCGTCATTCCCGGGGGTTGCAGGCCATCTTTTGGCGGTCCGGGATTTTTATGCTATTCACCAGCTCTCTCTGGGCGCTTTTGCCCCTGGTGGTCCGCTTTGAACTGGGCGGCAGCTCCGCCGACTACGGCATCCTCTTGGGATGCTTCGGCGCCGGGGCGGTGGCCGGAGCCGGCCTTTATGCCCAGGATGCAGCGTCTTCTCCCTGTCGAAATCATCCTGACCGGCATGACCGTCATCGCCGCCGCCATGATTGCGGTCACGGCCCTGGTGCCCCGCTTGGACGGCCTTGGTGGCGGCTATGGTCTTCAGTGGGGCCGCCTGGCTGGTGGCGCTCTCCCTCTTCAATGTGGCCATCCAGATTGCCGTCCCCGGTTGGGTCCGGGCCCGGGTCCTGGCGGTGTATATGCTGGTTTTTGCCGGAGCTTTCAGCGGCGGCAGCGCGGTTTGGGGCGCGGTCGCCACCCATCAAGGCCTCAAGGCGGCCCTGCTCTACTCCGCCGGGGGCCTGGTGATTGGGACTTCTGGCCGCCATCCGCTATCGGGTTATCCTGGATGAGGAATCGGACCTGACCCCGTCGCTCCACTGGCCCGAACCCCACCTGATTCTCGAGCCCAAACCGGATCAGGGGCCGGTGTTGGTAACCGTTGAGTACCTTATTAACCCGCCGGAGTCCCGCGAATTTGCCCAGGCCATGCGGGCCTTGAGTGTCATCCGGCGCCGCGACGGCGCCATCCGGTGGGGTTTGTTCCAGGATACGGCCAACCCGGGCCGCTTCCTGGAAACCTTTATCGTGGAAACCTGGATGGAGCACCTGCGGCAGCACGAAAGGATGACCGTGGCCGACCGGGTCTCGAAGAACAGGCTTTCGCCTTCCACATCGGTAGCGGCCGGCCGCACGTCCAGCATTTGATCTATGCCTATGGCCGGCGGGGCCGGGACCGGAAAAAGTTTATCGGCAGCCTCAAATGACCGGGCCAGGCGAGAGGCAAAAGCCCGTGATGGTAAGCTCTACACCGGTGGGCCTCTAGAGGGCACCGGTATCTCCTGAAGGAGCATGTCATGAACCTGATGATGAGGAACCTCTCCCTGGTTTTCGTGGCCGGATGTTGGGGGGCCCTGTGGAACAGCCTGGCGGTATGGCTCTGCGGATGGCTCGGGATCGCCCCGGCCCTGGGGGTCCACATCGCCCCGGCGCTAACCCCGGCCTTTCTCTATCCCCGGCTGGTGTGGGGCGGGCTTTGGGGGCTGCTGTTCCTGTTGCCAATGGGCCGGTGGTCATTTCCGGCCCGGGGCCTCCTCTTCAGCCTGGGCCCCACCCTGGTCCAACTTTTCTTAGTTTTTCCCATGATGGCCCACAAAGGCGTTATGGGCTTGCAACTGGGCTCCCTCACTCCCCTGCTGGTAGTGTTCTACAATGCCATCTGGGGGTATACCGCGGGGTTGTGGTTAAACTGGGCAGCGATGCATAAGCGCACCGGATAAGGGTGGACGGTTTAGCGACCGGCAAACCGGTTGGAACCCGGCTGGAAATATTCTTAATGTTTCGGCAAGCAGTCCCCTGGGATAAACCTGGGGTTGAGCACGTTGGTAGGACGGGCCTCCGGGCCCGCCGCGTTCGGCGGCGCCGGCAAGATGCCGGTGTCACCAAGAACTTTTCGGTACAGAGGAGAGAGCAATGCCAAGTCATGGAGCCTTAGCAGCAAAGTGCAGGCTGGCAACTCTGCTTGGTTTGTCATGGATAATCTTTAGTCTGACGTCGCCTGCCTGGGCAGGAGTGGTTAATTGCAAGGAATTGTTTCCCTTTGTGGATATTGCCTTCCCGGGTTGGACCAGGGAAGGCAAGGTCTGCGGCACCACTGTGAAGCAGGGCAAGGTGATGATAAGCGAAGCCAGGATATCGTTTAAGGCCGGGGACCAGACCCTGGAAGTGGTCATTATGGATTTCCTGGGGAAGAGCATCCCCTTCCTGACCGGGCTACAGGTGGAAATGGAAAGCAGCGAAGAGATCGTACGCACCACCGCAGTGCAAGGGTTCAAGGCCGTTGCAACTTTTCGCAACCAGGAAAGGCAGGGTGAGCTGAACATCAGCGTGGCAGACCGGTTCTGGGTGAAAATCAACGGTGAGGGCATCGAGAATCTCGAAGTGTTAACCAAAGTCGCTGAAGCGATGGATCTGAAAAAACTGGCCACCCTGGCCAAGTAATGTCGTTGTCGTTACTGGGTTGTCTCTATAAAGCCCCACGCAGGTGCAACACGTTTCCCGTCGAGTCGGTTGGATGTGGGGACAGAGTATGAGGTTTCCCGGGAGGCAAGCAGGCGGCCGATTCGGCCGCTCCCAGCCCTAGACCCTAAACCTGCCTGGTTAATCGAGGGAGCCGGAGAAGTTCTTTCCGGGCCGGGCGCAGGCAAGAAGGCCCACAATGTTACGCACGCTGGAGATCTGGGGCGACGCCCAGGAACGGGGACGCCGACACGGACAAACCCTGGGCGGTGACATCCGCCTGCTGCGCCGGGGGATCCTCACCTACCTGGCCCGAATCAGCCTCTATGCCGGGGCCCTGCCGCTCTTTACGGCCTGCTGCAGTGGCTGGCCCGGGGGTTCTGGCCCTATATCCCGCCCCATCTGCAGCAGGAGATGGCCGCGCTGGCCACCGGGGCCGAGGTAAGCCTGGGCGGCATGCTGCTGATCAATGTGGTGGATGACCTGGCCAATAACAGCCCCCGTTGCTCGGCCCTGGCGGTGGGAGAGCGCCGCACCGCCGATGGGGATTACATAATGGGGCGCAACCTGGATTACCCGGTCTTCATCGAGTCCCTGGCGCAGCTTCCAGACCCTGTTTCTCATTTCACCGCATCAGGGTCAGCGCCTGGCCTCCCTGGCCTGGCCGGGATATGTGGGGGTATGCACCGGCATGAACGCCGCCGGGGTGGCCCTGGCCCAGCTCTCCGTCCATGAGCCGGGACCGCACCCTCAAGGGGACCCCGGCGGCGCTGCGCTTTAGGCAGGCCCTGGAAGACGGGGACACGGTGGCCGCGGTGGCCGACAGCGTCCTCAAAGCGCCCGGCACCATCGGCAACAATCTCCTGCTCTGCGGGCCCCGGAGAAGCCCTGGTGCTGGAGATCTCGGCCCGGCAGCTGGCGGTGCGCTATCCCCAGCGCGGGTTGCTCACCACCACCAATCACTATCAAAGCCCGGCCATGCAGGCACTGAAAGGGCGCTTTCCCCCCCGGGCCCCCTATTCGACGCTCTCCGCTTATCATTTCACCGAGGCCTACAGCCAGGCCCGGAACCTCCGGCTCCAGGAGTTGGCCTCAGACCGTCGCCTTGGTCCCATCGACTTACAAAAAATCCTCGCCGACCCTGCCATAGCCAATGCCGGCACTGCGGTCTGCACCATCTTTGAGCCCGCTGACCGGGTCTTGTGGGTGGCCCAGGGGGAGACCCCCCCGGTGAACCGGGGACCCTTCGTGGCCATCAAATTATGGGGTTGACCGGACCTGGTCAAGCCTTTCGTCAATAGCCCGGCATTAAGTCAAAGGAAAAATTAGACCCTCAGGCTAGTAAAGCTCCCCTGGGTAAAAGAGGACCCCGGCCCGGACGACCTCCGCCTCGTCGTTGCCCCCCCAGGAGAAGGATCTGGCTCGCCTGCCCTGCAGCCCCCAACCCACCCAGGCGCCGGTTGGATCCGCCTTGACAGAGTGCCTGAATTTGATATGATTTTTTCGTGGGCGATTAGCTCAGGTGGATAGAGCGTTGGTCTCCGGAACCAAAGGCCGGGCGTTCGAGTCGCCCATCGCCCACCACAGAATTTCAAGGGGTTAGGCTATTTCCTAACCCCTTGAGCTTTTTACTCCCCAACCCTATCCCCAACATATCTTCGGTATTACAGTACTACGCAGCAGCCAGGACCCACAGAGATTCGGTCTTTTCTTGTCTGAAACTTTTTTATCAGGGGGAATACCTGCTTATCCTTCCCACCCCACCTGCACCGGCCCCGGGCCACGCCGGGACCACACTATCATCCCTTTCCTGACCACCAACCCGCTGGGCTCGCTGCACGTTGTTCCCGCCGTCATGGGCAGTCAGGCCCAAATTAAATTTGTAGGCGCCAGGCTGAATGATCCTTTTGCCTTGAGGGAGAAACCTGGTTGGGTGCGGGTTCCTGGTTGGGTCGAGACCTTCTCCCGAAATCCACTACCCTTTCGCCCCGTTAAAGCCGTTTATCGAGTTATACATAACCCTCTTGGCTGCAACTAAGCAGATTCCACGCAGCCATCAAGGCTGTGCCAGCCTTCGCGGAAGCCTCCAGTCGCCTGGCATAAGGGTACCATATTGGTTGTTCATGCAACTATGCGGGATAGGACGGCGATGGAAAAGATCGGTTTTAAAAGCCCCTGGCAGGCTAGGACGGAATGCCCGGCTTTTGACTCACTCGCCTGGGCCGCTTAAAAGAACTTGTGTCCATGAACCCCGGGGGCGATTCATCCTGAAATTTTTATTAAGAAGGAGCTGAGCAGTGGAGGAAAGCCCCTAAATGAAGCAATCATTTTCCTATGATTGTTTTGATTGGCTGGAAATGGGAAACTACGCATGGTCGAGAATATAGCTTTGGGAAATGGCGTATTTGACCAGATCGGCCAGATTCTTGATGTTTAGCTTCTCCATGATGTTGGAGCGGTGCCGGCGCACTGTATGAGGGCTGATGTACAAAGCTGCGGCGATTTCTATGGTTCTCTTGCCTTCCGCCAGGAGTTTTAAGACTTCTCTTTCCCGCGTCGTCAAGACCTCGGGATTCTCTTCCTCTACGGCCAGGCTGGTCAATACATTGGTAAGTAAAGGGGAGAGATATTTCCCGCCCTTCCTGACAGTTTGCACAGCCCGGATGAGCTCACTGCCCGCATCTTCTTTGAGCAAAAAACCATCTGCGCCGTCTCGCAAGGCCTGTCGGAGGAATTCTTTTTTCTTATGCATGGTCAAAACTAAGATCTTTACTTTTGGGTAAGTTTTTTTAATTTCTCTAATTGCTTCCAAACCCCGGAGATTCGGCATCGAAATGTCGAGGATGACCAGATTGGGGTTGGACTTTTTCAGGAGTTCCAGTAGTTCGAGACCATCGTTGGCCTCGCCGCTAATCAGCGCCCCCTCGATCCGTTCGATGATTTTTCTAATCCCTTCCCGTAACATCGCATGATCATCGGCCAGTATGATGGTATACGGATCCATGCTTAATTTCCTCCGGGAATTGGAATAGTAAAAGAGATTTTCGTCCCTTGGTTTTCCTGGCTCCAGAGTTCAAAGGCGCCACCCAGGATCTTGACCCTTTCTTCCATGGCTAATAGGCCCAGGGATTTCTTTTCGGTGACAGCCTTATGCCGCTCAAAGCCAACGCCATCGTCTTTAATGGTAAAAGAGACTGCTTGCTTTTCCCGTTTAATTCTGAGAACCACGTTTTGAGGTTTAGCGTGCTTCCCGATATTAGTCAGAGCTTCTTGCACTATCCGGTAGATAGCGGTCTGAGTTGACAAACCAAAAAGTCCATCGAGGTTATCCAATTTAATTGTCCATTTCATGCGCTTCTGTAGCCGGGAAAAGTCATCAACCAGCGAATGTAATGCGGTGGTTAGACCTAGATCCTCCAAGTCGCCTGGGCTAAGATCGAGATAAAGACGCCGCACCTCTTCAAGGGTGGCATTGATAAACTCGAGGATATTTCTCGCATCCCTTTTCAGGGTGACCTGTTGAGGCAAAAGTTGCTCTCCCACGGATTCTACCTGGAGCTTCAGCGCCAGCAGGGCATGCCCCAGTTCATCGTGAAGCTCCCGGGAGAGACGTTTCCGTTCATCTTCTTGGGCGCTGAGCAACTGAGAGGCTAGATAGCGCATGTTCTTTTCTGACTGTTTGAGTACTTCTTCAGATTGCTTGCGCTCTGTAATATCGCGGATGATTTCCTGAAACAGTTTTTCCCCCTCTAACTCTAATAGTCGCAAACTTATCTCCACATGAAAGGTTGTCCCATCCTTACGTTGTTGCATTGCTTCAAAAATAAGCCCGCTTTCTTCTTCTGCGTGACGCATAAGTGTATCAATCACTTGCTCAGATCCAGGCGGGTATAAATCTATTAAATGTAAATTGAGGAGTTCGTCTCGGGTGTATTCATAAGAGGTTATGGCCCGGTCATTTGCTTCCACAATTTGCAGCTTCTGGTCTGTTACCAGGATGATGTCGTTGGCGAATCTGGTCAGATACTCATACCGCTGGGCCAGGACCCGTCGCTTGCGTTCAGCCTCATATTGCCGGCGGTAAAATCTGGTTTGTTGATTCCTCTGGAAATAAGCTACGCTTATGCCTGCGGCGCCAATCAAAACAATGAGAAAAAACACCACTTGCTGGCTGAGCTTTTTGAGCGGAGCATAAATTTCATTAGCATCAACCTTGGCGACAAGGAACCAGGGGGAATCAGGGATAAGTCCAGCGGCTGCCAGGACTGGCACGCCTCTATAATCCAAACCTTCGACAATACCTTTCTTTCCCCGGGCGATCATCGCTGCCACCAATTGGGGCGAGTCCAAAGGAAACCGTAAATTAAGGGGAATATTCTCGCGATGTCTGAGTTCATTCAGAAAAATTACCTCTTTTCCCTCGCGGCGGATTAATTCGGTCTCTCCGGTCAGACTCGGAGTTGGCCACGATTTGATCAGAGGATAAAGGAACAAATAAGGTTCAATCCTTATTACGATAACCCCCACCGTAACCTTCGTATTGCGCTGAATTACTGAAAGTGGAACAAGTATACTGAGCCCAACCTTTGAGTTATTATCGAGATATAGGTCGGAAAAAACCACTTTTTTATCATTTATTGCTTGCTTGGCCAACGATATCACATAGGGAGTAAGTCCTTGCTCCGGCTTAGGTACCGATAGCAGCACATTTCCTTTTGGATTTATTAAGGTAATATTTTGATATTGGAATGAAGCTAAGGCAGTTAACCGTTCTATAATTTGCTTTTTGAAAATATATTTTTTTTTGCTTTTGATAAAATCGCTGACGCGAATGGCGAGAAAATTATCGTCCAAAATCGTGCTCGCAAAATCGATACGTTCCTGGCGCCAAGAGACAATTTGGTCTATTTTGAGAGCGATGATGGCGGCAAGTTCTTGCTGCTTCTCTCTTTTTATGTAATCTTCTTGGTTCCTATAGTACAAATATCCTGAAGTTAATATCCCAATGGATAATATTATGAAAATAACAATAAAATATAAGGGTAATTTTAATAAATTATTTTTGTCTGACATGATTTCCACCTACAGATAAATTTATAACGAATTAATCAAATTATATTTTGAATACTGTGTAAAAAATTACTTAAAATCAGAGTAAATCTGAGCACATAACCTCTTTGCAGTTTAAGCTCTTTTAATTTAGAAAAAATTCGTGCATCTTTTCATGCGACAGTATCGCTTCTATTTTGTGGGGCCGCCAGAGTAAGTAATCTGAAGAGAAAAAACCATAAATTAATTCAATACCTGCCAGCCCCAACGGTTGCTGAGGCGCGGTGAATGGCTTCCAGCACCGGGTGAGGTGAAATTGAGGAACCTAAAGGCGTGAACAGCGATGATTGGAGCATCAGCAACCCCGAGCACTTCTTGTTTTCTTAATTTTTTGATAGTAGCATACCCTCGCTTGCCCCACAATCGGGCAATTGCCTCAGCTATGGATCCACCCAATAAAAGCTTCTCCCAGGGTCGAAAGAGATTGGAACCTGAACCAACGGGGCAACTACTCCTGAAGTTGCCGAACTGAATACCCCCTGAGGACATGCGGCCAGTCATTTCAGCTCAGGTCCCCACCTTAAGGTTCCTCTTTCTTCGGGAAGGAGATTTTGATATCATGCTACGCAATGTTCGGATTAAGCTAGGAGCCATGAGCGGAAATCGGGAACCCTCACATTCGCAGCCCAAATGGAAGTATGTGCCGGTCTACGGCTCCGTTCTGGGTACCGCGGTAGTGCTTATCGGCCTTATCGTATGGTTTTTCATGAAGGGAACGCCCCCTTCATCACCTCCCCTTACGGGCGGAAAGCCTGCGGCAGTTCAGGTTCAAAATGGGAAAAATCGGCCGGGGCAAGGCCTTCCCGTGGCCCCTCCAGTTGCTGCCAAGGTCCCGGCAGAGTCAACCGTTTCATTGGAAGGCCAATTGGCCCAGGTACTTGCAGGGATAAGGGAGGCCAATCAAAAAAAGGATCTCTCCCTGCTTTTGAGCCATTACTCGCCAAACTTTCCTCAGTTGCAGCAAAGGGTTCAACACATCTCCAAAACCTGGAAAATCTATGACTACCCAAAAATGGACTTCAAAATAGCAGAGGTCAAACTTTTGAGCAAGGAAACTGCTCAGGCCCGGGTAACGTGGAATGTCACGGCGCAAAATATCACTACTCGTAAAAATAAAGCCATCTTGAAGACCTACGTGATAAGATTCGGCAGAGAGTCAAGTCAATGGCGGGTCAAGTCTTTACAACTGGAAGAGTAAGGAATTTTTATAATAAATATGATCTTTTCTGATTGTTTGACCAGATTCATAACACTTTTCCTTCTTCTGGGCGTGGTCTGCTCCTGTGCCCAAGCCCCTGTGGTTAAAGCACCGGAAGGCCCTTTCTCTGTTACCTCAGAAATCACCTACTTGATGGACAGCCCCGGATACGATGGGAATGTCCTGGGCTCGTTATATAAAGGCGATAAGGTTGAAAGGGTCGATGTTGGCGAATCACCCTGGTGGAAGGTTAAACTTCAACGGAGTGGGCAGGTTGGATGGGTTCGGCGGGAATTACTCAGCTCTGGCCTGGTTGCCACTAGTTTTTACTATGTAACCGAGGATACCCTCCCTCTTTTGGAGTGTCCTCGGGACGATTGTCTTCCCTTGCAGCTACTTTTCCGGGGCGAACAGGTGCAACGAGTCGAAGAAGGTCACCGTGGCTGGTGGCGGATCCTGGTACTCAAAAGCCACAGCCTTGGATGGGTGATGGCCTCGGCGCTCTCGGAACATATCGAGGATACCCGGAGAAACCAAATTCGGAAACAATATTATTATGTGGCAATAAGGAAAGCCATTTTGCGGGCCAAACCGTCGAACCGCGGCCAAGTTATTAAAACCCTGCGGTTTAACGATCAGATGCAGAAAATCGGGGCAACCAAGGATTGGTACCAGGTTCGCCAGCCTTCCACCGGCGCCCTGGGCTGGCTCCGCAGCCGAGATCTGGAAAACCTGCCATTGATTTTTCCCCGGGGAGTGCCCCCCAAGAAAGAAGTCAAGCCGTCTAAGCAAAGGCCTAAGCAAAGGGAAGAACCGCCGGTAGAACCTGGATTTATATAACCTTTTCAAAGCCGTTGACACCCAGCCCCAAATAGTTTGGCCGGTATTCCCCAGTTTTGGCAAAACCTTAAGTTTCCTCCGAGGCGCCACAACCCTCCTATCCTCCTCAGACACATCTCATTGACCAGAGATACGCCCTAATACCCGAAGAGGACGCACAACTCGCATGATTAGCCGGAAGGAAACAATATTTAAACTGAAAAGAGTATCTCATAGTTTAACGGATGGCACCTGGCGCAATATACCATATAAAAATGGTTATTCTGACCATGGATATTCCTCGCTTTTCCTTCCATAATCGACCTCAGCGGTGCCGAAAATTGGTGACTCATAAAGCCAACGACTGTTCACGAGTAAATGGCTATTTTTTCCTTGGGATCTGGAGTCATCAAGAGAAGGATCTAACGGCGAAGGAGACATCACATGCTAACGATCACGGACCTCGGATGCGACCAACACAATCGGCGCCAAGTCACGCTCAACGGCGTCGAAGCTGAAATGGTGACAGATTTTCTTTTTAACCTGACTAGAGACGGTGATTTCCATACCTACATCTGTGAATGCGGTCATACCCACCACATCTGTTTCAATACTCAGGGAAAAAAGCTTTTCAGGCTTTCGGACAGGTTCTCCAAAAAGATGGGACGTTCCTGGAGACAGAAACCTGGGCCGGGCCAGGCCGGACAAGCCGGAGAAATCTCAACAACGTTATGAAAGGCTAACCGCCTGCCGCCGGTGGCACCGACTGGCGGCCATTTTGTCAGGGCTCTTGTCGGGCACGAGGGTGACCTTCACGTGCCAGGAACTCTTGTAAAAGGCTCATGAGAGTCCAATGCCGGTCGGGACCAGGGGTCGGCTGAAGTTTCTGGGTAACCCTACAGGGCCAAGGTTTCTTCGGCTGACGACCAGCACACCGGCGGGGTGAACCCCTGATAGGGAAGGAGGTGTCATGGAGGTCCTCATGCAGGTGTTGGAGTCCACGATGGCGGTCCGGGACCCCTATACCACCGGGCATCAGCGGCGGGTAAGCCAGATCGCCTGTACCATCGGCAGGGAGATGGAACTTTCCGAGGAACGCCTGCGGGACCTGCACATGGCCGGCAGACTCCATGACCTGGGCAAGCTCGCCATCCCCTCGAGCCTTCTCTCCCGGCCAGGCAGCCTCAACCATTTGGAGTTCGCTCTGATTAAAACCCATCCCCAGGTGGCGTATAATATCCTGGAGCCCGTCACTCTACCCGGCAACACTGCCAGAATTATCCTTCAACATCACGAGAGGATGAATGGCTCCGGCTATCCTCAGGGTCTGAAGGGAGAGGAAATCCTCCTGGAAGCCAGGATATTGGGCGTGGCCGATGTGTTGGAGGCCATGTGCTCAAACCGTCCCTATCGCGCCTCCCTGGGCCTGATAGAAGCCCTGGATGAAATCACCCGGAACCAAGAGATTCTCTACGATGGGGCCGTGGTGGAAACCTGCCTGAAACTCTATGGGGATAACCTGTCAGGCCTCCCGGGGGCCCCTTCTACCTAACCCAGTCCCAAAGACAATTCCGACTCGGTGCGCTCCAGGGCTTCCCCGGCGTGATCGAAACAGCTTATAGGCATTTTTACCTAAGAAAGAAATGGCAGCTTCACCTATCAATCTCATCCCGCTTATTGAAATTAAATAGCATGTAGATGAATTCTTTTACCCTTTGCACGAAGGGACTTCACACCAAACCGGAGGACGACGAGGAGTACGCGGATGGCCAAGTACGAAATTCTCTTGATCGGCGACGGCACGAAACTCCTGAAGACGCTCGGCTGGGCCTTGAACTATAAAGGTTTTGCGGTCAAGGTGGCGGCCAGCCCTGAGGTCGCCTTGGATGCTCTGGTGCAAAGGAACTATGACCTGGCCATTGCCAAGATCACCACGGTTGAGATGGAGACCCTGGAAATCCTGAAGCGGGCTAAGCGTCTCAATCCGGAAGTCAAGCTCATGATAATCAGTGAGAATAACGATGCCATCTTTCCCCTGGAAGCTTATCAAGTCGAAGTTGATGATTACGTCCTGTTGCCGGTGAGCCCCACGGAATTGTGGCGACGGGTGAGCCACTGCTTGGAAGAGCGTGAGGTGATGGAGCTGCAACCGGTAAAAGGTGCGGCGGCAAATTCCGGGACAGGCGATTTGGCAGGACCGCAAATGACGCTCATGCTCCATGATATCAGGGGCTCCATGATATCCACCGCGGCCTCGTTGAAGCTCATGGCCCAAGGCATGCCTGGGGAAATAAGCGAACCGGTCAGGGCTAAACTCTTTGAAGCCATCGGTCAGATCGAGAAAACCATTCACCTGACGGAGGATTTCATCGGTAAATTCTTGGCCGAGCGCCGGCCTGGAGCACTAGGCAGAAGATCTCCTGGACCTTACCGTTGATATTGTCGAACCGGTCCTGGCTGAACTGGCCACTGAAATCCAAAACCACCAAATAACCCTGGAGAACCGGCTGCATAATCGGGGGCGAGGCAAGTTTTCGGTCAGGGGCAGCAAATTGTGGCTGAAGTGTGTCTTCCGGAATCTTATCAATAACGGCATAAAATACGGCGGCAGCGGCTGCACCATCGTGGTCGATTTCAAGAGCCAAGGGTCCGCCTGCCATTTGAATGTGTATAACACTGGGCAAATTATCCCTGAAGCTATCCGCCCCTTGCTCTTTTCGCCTATCCGGAGCATGCGGCCATCCAAGAATCGCCGTCAGGGTCTGGGCCTCGGTCTCTCCCTGAGCCGCAAGATTATCCAAAACTACGGCGGCGACATCTGGTATGAGGCCCAAAAAGACGGTTCCAATTTTGTGATGTCTTTACCGCGGCGTTGATCATAGCAGGGAGGAAACGGTTATCGGCGTATGGTTCGCCCAGGCCTCTTTAGCCAGGGAAGGGGCATCACCTGAGCAGGGGCAGGGAATCAGGCGTATCAGACATACCAGCTCACTGGAAAACCTCATGACAACTGATAGGAAATGCAACTCTCCTCAACTCAAAATTAGGATTCTCAATAATCCCCAGCTGCCCTCAAGGCCTGGGCCCGCCAGCAAGTCATTACTTCAGAGGAGCCATTCCGTCGGCTGACGGTTTTTAACCGATTTAGGCAAGCTTCATTCCCTCCCTGGATAGAAGGAGGGGTTGCGAAGGATCGGGGGCGAAAGAGCTCTTTTCTCCTGAGGAAACTTTATACCGCCGGCGAAATTGGCTGATGATTGTTCTCCGCAACTGCAAAGGGGAAAATCACCGGTGACTTGGCTGCCTAGTTCCTTATCCATGCTTAATTAAAAAGGTGCTCCCGTAGACTGCGGGCCTCATCCCTGACGGGATTGGCATTTTCCAGGTCAAGGAGAAGAGCTTGTGACTGATAAGGATCAATAGGGTAGAGACGCCGAGCCAGGACCAGGAGAGGATCATAGGCCGGAGCGAAGTCATGGCTGAGGCGCACTACCGATAACAGGGGTTCCCGCACGCTTTTCAGCATTTGCCTGGCATCGTTGGTTGGCGGAATGCCGATGCCGGCCAGGAGAAACTGATCCCGAGCTTGCCAATATGCCGCAAGGCGCCCCGCGGCAGCGGCGCCGGCGACATTATGAGGAGATGCTAGGAGTTGCTCAGGGTGAGGTTTAAAGGTGTTTATCAGCGACATGAGACGCCTATAAGCAGGTTGTGGCCGGCTGTAAATGAACCGAGGAGCCGCAAAGGTGATGACGGGATGATCGTCGGTGTTGAGAGGACCTAATCCGGCGAAAGCGGCCAAGTCGTCCCGGCCTGCCAGGAAATTTCCCAACAGCGCGTAAGAGTCATTTAACCGCAGCGCCTGGAGCTTCCCCCTTAAGGTGGAGTCTTGAACCCGGCGGTCGAGCCAATCCGACGGATACTTCACCGGCTCGGTGGTGCCGATCAGGCCGATAATCGGCGTCTGGAGGCTGAAAGTCGCCAGAAACGCTTTTCCCTCCGGGAAAACCCGCAGAAAAGTCCTGACGATGACTCGCAGCGTTTCCAAATCAAGTTGATAGAGGGGAAGCCACTGGCAAAACAGACCGCCGGGATTGAGCAAGCCGCGTATAGCCTGAAAATGCTCTACCGTGTAAAGAGAGCCGGCGCCGTCCCGGGCGGGATGGAATAAGTCGGCTACAATGACATCGTATTTATTCGGGGACGCATTCACAAAGCGGCGAGCGTCGGCCACTTTGAGGTGCAGGCTCGGATATCGGCCGAGCTCGCCCGTGGATTTCACGAAATAACCCAGAAGGGGAATTATTTCAGGAATGAGCTCCACTCCCTCGGCTTCCAAACCCGGGTAGTCGGCCGCGGCTGCAAAGGTGGCGCCGGTGCCGAGACCTAAAAAGAGAGCCCGCTTCGGGTTGGGATGGAGCAAAAGGGGGATGTGCCCCTGCCGCCGGTCGGAATAAGACGAGGCCGTGCCGCCCATGACAAAATGATTGTTCACTTTGAGGTGGAATTCGCCATCCGGGCTTTCTATCACCGATACCGCCGCCATTACCCCCTCAACATAGGCCAGGATTTTGCCCCCCGGAGGCGTTGTGACTAATTGCAAAGGCCCAGGGATGATCAGCAAGAGAACGGCTAAGAGGAGAGGCAGGCCCGCCGGCAAAGCCTTTTTCATTCCGGCGGGAGCTAAGCAAGTCAAGTAACCTGTGGACACCAGGATTAAAGATAACTTTGCGCCCAAGTGGGGGAGCAGCAGCACCCCAAATACAAGGGGGGATAAGGCCGCACCAGCAGTATTGACCCCCAGGGCGCGGCCAAAACCGCCGCGCCGGTGGCGCGCCGCCTGGGCCAGATGGCTGAAAGTGGCGCCCATCAACACGGTGGGGAGCAGAAAGATGACCGCCGACAAAGCCAGTTCGCCCGCCAGCGAGCCGAACAACCCGCCTCCCAGTCCGGCCCGAACTGCATCGTAGACGGGCTCGGCGTGCCAGAGGAGCATGACCCCAACCAGGCAGGCGGTTGACAGGGCCTGAAGAAGACAGCTCAAGGTCGGTTCATACTTTAATCTGGGCGCCATGCTTTGATACAGCGCCGCGCCGCAGGCAGTCCCCAAGAGATAGATGGACAAGATGCAGGCAAAGCTGAAGATGGTATTTTCCAGGACCTGGCTGAGGACTCGCACCACCAGGACTTCATAGCCTATCCCCAAAAGGCCGGTGAAAAAAAGGATGGCGTAGAGGCGTCCGGGGGGAGGCAGCGCGGCTCCAGCCACCTCCGCCGGCTCCAGTTGAGCTTCATGAGGGGCCACGCCCAGAGACACTCCTGCGGCGCAAACCACGTTTACGGCAGCCAGGATGAACAAAGTGGTTTGAAAGCCCCAGGCCGGGGCTATGATGAACGTGGTGGCCAGGGCGCCGGCCACCGCTCCGAAGGTGTTGGCGGCATACAAACCGCCCACGCACCGGCAGTCTTGGCGCAGGCGGGAAAAGAGGCGCTCCATGGCCGGGAGGGTGCCCCCCATGGCATAGGTCCCCGGCAGCAAAAGCAAGAAAGGCAGGACAAAAGCTACCGTCCAGTGCAGGAGGGGCGAGGGTTCCGGGCCCGTCAACCTGGCCGCGAACCCCGAACTCCAGGGAATGAGAAATGCCAAGGCCACGGCCCAAACGCCGACAACCAGTTCCAGGCCGGCATACCAGCGACCCGGGGTGCGGCTGGCGCTCACCCGCTGGTCCAGGCTCCAGGCCCCTAAAGCCATGCCGCAGAAGAAAGCCGCCACCACGGCCAGGACCGCGGTGATTTCGTGCCCCAGTCCGGTAGTGAGCATTCGGCTCCAGACCATTTCATATCCCAGGCCAGCCAGACCGGAGAGAAAAATCAAGAGATAGAGGGAACCGAGCTGGAAATATTGACGTAACATAAATCAGATTTCTCCAGGGCGCCTGGGAAAGATAATCTCGACAGGCTTTTTCAGACAACTAACCGAAATGGAGGCGCCATCAGGCTCGACCAACAGTAAGCAGGAGGGGACCATAACAGCCCCCTCCCTTGGGTTTAGCATTGCGGCAGAGCCAAAAGGCTCAAGCTGAGAGGTCCCTCTTTCCCGAGCCATGATACATGGACCGAGGCCCGAGGCTGCACTAGTCTACAGGACCTTTTTGCCTTTGCCAGGTTTTTCATGCACATTGACAAAGATCGGGTTGGAGTAGAACCACAGGTTGGACCAGGCCTCCACGTCTGTATCGAGAACGGTGTTGGGGCCAAGGGTCGGATGGACATACGTGATGTTTTTCGCCAAGGTGTCAGACAAGGGGTTGCCTTGGGCGTCGGTTTGATTGGGGGTATCGGGGGGCAGGTTGCTGCCCCGCAGACGGAAATAACAGCTTTTTGACGGAGTAAAGGTGAAGAAGAAAGATTTCCAGCCCTTTCCTCTATCTTTCATGTCAGAGACGAGAACACTCTGTTCGATTTTGGCCGTGGGATTGGTGGGATCCTTGTACTCAGCCGTTCCTGGGGTTCTTTTGCCATACACCTCCCCGTAGATGACATCCACATGATGGAGTTCAGGTCGGTTCAGGGATTGGGTGATGCTCTTCTGCGCCAGGGAGGGGTTAGGGAAACTGTAGGGACAACTGTTATTGACATCAGGCACATACACCATGACCTCGACAGTCACCCTCTGTCCGGGAACCACCGTCAATTGTTCACCGATGGTGGCGGCTTCATGTCCCGCGGCCTTGGCGGTAAACTTGAGACCCCTGATGAGGTCAGCCTGGACGATGAAGCTGTTGCCGCTGCGCATACCATTGAGGACATCCTGGGCGGTGGGGTTATGCTGGCGTTTAACAAAAACATAATCCTTCTGGTATTCCCCAGGCCAGAAGTCCGCGGTGGTTGCGGTGGCGCCCCGCCAGCCGCTGTCAAGAGTGTGGGGATTGGCTACGGCCTTGGGTGAATTGGGATCGTCGGCCGGATAGTCGGATGATTCATATTCAGGCACGCTCCGAGAATGATAGTCGGAACTGGCAAAGAGCCACCAGTTGCGGCCTTCCCCCAGGAGGGCGTCCCACATGTAGCCGATGGCGGCGCAGTAATACCCGGTGCCGCCAAAGGTGCCGCCAGGTACGGGCCCTTGGCCAGGCACGACTTCCTTACCGGACGGGAAAGCGCCACTACCGAAGCCTCCCCGATCAGAATCGGCCTGATGACCGGGCTGGCCTTCAAAGCCGAAACAAACATGGGGAGCGGCGTTGTTAAAATCACGGAAGTGCTCGACATTGAACCCGGTGCTGTTGCCGCCGGAATCCTGGTTCCAAACTCCCTTTCGTTCGATATGAGCAAAAACCAAATAAGAGGTGTACCGGTGATATTTCTCCAGCCATTGGGCGGCAGCCACGGCCTTGGCATGGCCGGTAATCCCGGGATGGGGATCGGCGGCCGTCGGCGTCTTAGGCGGATTGGGAATTTTCCCGGTCCAGCCCTGGCCGCCCCCGGCACTGGTGTCATTGTCTTCCATGTCGAAGAGGTACTCGAACTGGGCCAGGGCGTTGGCGTTCCCTATCTTGCCGTTGCGGGGAAACTGACCGGTGATGATGCCCGCGCTGCAGTGTTCATGTCCCGGCACTTCCCACTCGACGCCCGCCCAGATGGGTCTTCTCAAGGTCATGCTGTTTTGCCAGGTGACGGGATAGAGATAGGACTGGATGGACTGCCATCTCCACATGCCTCTATGGTTATACTGGCTGGGAGCAGGGTCACCCTTAAAGTCGCTCGGATCAACCGTTTCATCCAAAAATTTGCCTTCGCCACTGCCACTGCCGTCGTATTCGGGGTCGCTATAACGGCCGTCACGGCTGAAGGCCCCGCCATGTCCCGACTGAGCGAACCAGTCCAGGTTTTGCATGGCCCTGCCAACCAGGAGCGGCACGCTGGCGGTACCATCGCTAAATGGGGTATGATTATGAAAATCACCCGGCAGGTACTCACCTCTGGGGCCGGACAGGGCGGAACCCGCAGGATTGAGTTGATCCTCGGCTTGCGCCATGTTAACGCCGACGTTGGGCAAGACCGATATGCCCAACCCCAGGGCCGAGGTCAGCAACGCGGTCATTGCGAGCAATTTAAGGTTCTTTTTGAGCTCCATCACCACTTCTCCTTTTGATTAACTTCGAATTCTTTTTTAAAACAATGCTGGCACCATCCAGCCCGCCATACGCCAAAACCCAAAGTCCACCCCCCTTCCAGGAAATTTACTTTCCTTCTTAGCAGACCTTTGTTAGGCGAAAATTAAGCTTCAGTTAATTCTTAATGAAGGGGGGTTTTTTTGGATAACAGGTTTATTTAATTGTATATTTATGGGAGATAAAATTGACGGGTTTCAAGCGACCTGTCTTCCCGACGCCACCGCGGCAACTTCCTCGGGTTCCATGGAGATCATCTGGATAGGGCTGTTCGCCGGCAAATATTGGATAGTTGTCATCATCAAGGCCTCACCCTTCAGATAAAAGGGAGTGGCAACCTGATAATAAGTCCGGTTACTTTGGGGATTGAAGAATTTTTGTCGTATGGTTTCTCCCCGTAGCACCTTTTCCTTGGAACACCGGGGGCAGGGATGATTCAGATTATAGAAAGCTTTGTAACACTTTTGCCCCAGGGGAGAATGGCCCAGCATCTTGGCCAGATGCCGGTTGACGAATTCAATTTCGAGCGCTGCGGAGCAGATATAGATCATTCCGTCGAATGCGTCGATAATCGCCTTATACTGACCCCATAACTCCCGCCAGGCATCCATCAGCCGCCGATGTTCAGCAGTCATCGGTAGTCCCTCCTTCTGCGGATTTCGCATAGCCCTGGTTAACCACATGAAGCCTCCGGGAAAGCCGGCCCCTGGGGATAGGCAAATTGGAGCCAGCCGATGAGCCTCAAGGCCCAGGAAAATACTTCAACGGGAATGGCCGTTTCCTGGAACTCGTGGTGAGTTGAATACCATTCCTCGTCTCCCGGATCATAGGAGATGGTCCGCATCACTTCCCGCAATTCTTCCGGCAGCCCCAGAGCCTCGGCCGCCTCTTCCACAAAAGGGACGATTTCCATAGATACCTCCTCAACATTAAAAGCAGCGACTGGGTGAATACGAGGAATTCTCAGGCCGATGCTCATGGCCCGCCTCCGATTCAAAAAGGCGCCAGGTGTCTTGAAAGGCGGCTTCAAAGGAACGTTCCTCCATGTAGCCGCGCGCCGTCAAGCCCATATCTTTGAGCCGTTCCGGCTGAGCCAGAAGGCTTTGAATAGCTCCAAGCAGGCTTTCTTCACTATTTCCCCGAATAATGAGACCGGTTTTCCCAGGAATCAGATTCTCCTGGGGGCCGCCGGCATCAGTCACGACAACCGGGATCCCCGAAGCCTGGGCCTCCAGCACCACGTTGCCGAAGGTGTCGGTGGTGCTGGGGAACAGGAAGAGGTCGCACGAGGCATATGCCGCCGCCAGATCCTCCCCTTGCAAGTATCCCGTAAAGGTGCAGGGAGTTCCGGCCAGTTCCTGCTGCATTTCATCCAGGTAGGGACCATCACCCACAACAACCAGATGGATGTTGGCATGGTCCTGGATCAGGCTTTGGAATACTCTGACGAGAATTTCCAGGTTCTTCTCTCTGGACACCCGCCCCACGTACAAAAGTTTGGTCTTATCTTTCACCTGAAACCTGCTTTCCAAAAAGCCGTTGCGCTTGGTGGGGTTGAACAGATGCAGGTCTACCCCCCGGGGAAAAATACGCATCTTATCCCCATTGACCCCTCTCTTTTGAAGCTCCTCGGCCGTGCTCCGGGACGGCACAAAAACGAGGTCCATCTGGTTGTAAAACCAGACCATATATTTCCACATGAACTGGACGATCATCGGGTCTTCCGTGAGATATTGGGCATATTGGGGCAGGGCCGTGTGATACGTCCCCCACAGGGGCAACTGTAAAATGCGGGCTGCGGCCATGGCGGTGAGCCCCAGGGGGCCGGGGGTGGCCGCCATGATATGCGTGAAGTCCCTGTGGTAGCAATAATCGAGAATTTCCAAAAATGGCGGATGAAAAAGTTTTTGCTCCCGGTATTCTGGCAGTTGGAATACCCCGATGGGGGCAAACGTCTTGATTCCCGGCTGGACCGAACGCTTTTTGGTGTCACAGGTGATGATGGTATAATCTTTGCCGATCTGCCGGGCCGATTCCATCTGGCTTTGAAGAGAAAGCGCCACACCATTGATCTCGTAAAAGGTGTCGGTGAAATGGGCCATGTTGAATTGTGGCGAGTCCCCCCGTTGGGGATGGGACTCGGGCAAGAATCTCTTGACCACATCCAGACCGAGATTGCGGTCGGCGGCAAAGGAGGAATAAGCCGCAATGTAGGGGGACAGGGCCAAATACACCAGCCCGCTGGAAGTAGCGGAATTAAGCAGGTCGATGAAATTGGCTCCCAAGAGAGCTTTGCGCAATTTGCGGTGGAGCTGAGTGAGCATTTTTTGCGCCAGCTGATTGACCATAGAAAACCATTCATAGTCATCAGCCGGGAGGGCGGCTTGGGTGAAGAACTGAGAGGTTTCTTTCTTGATTAAATTAATAAAGCTTTCGTCTCGACTCACCGAACGGAGGGAATTTCTGATACGATTATAATAGAGTTGATATTTTGGAAAATATTTCTTAGATTCAACTTCGGATTGTAAAATCTTATCTAAGAAGACGCCCAAGCTGTTGCCTTTGGCTTGGGGAGACAGATGGTACTTATCTTTGTAGAATTGATAAGCGATGCTGTAAAGATTGTAGCCCAGGGTCGAAGGGGTGGAGGCACGCCCCCGGGCTGAGGCTGCTCCCTGATTAAGTTTTTCCAGAAAATCCTGAAATCCCAAAGCCTCGTCTACCTGGGTATATTTCCGGGCAATGTGCAGCGAGCTGTGATCATCGGAGCCGCCGGTGTGATTCTTGACCCAGGGGGAGGGAAAAGCGGGGATGATCCGATGTTTCTCCGTTAACTCGTTGAGCCTCTCCGGGCCGAGTTCTGCACAGATGGCCTGAAGCCATTGGTTAAGACGTTCATCCCGGCCGCCATTGAATTCGAAATTTTTAAAAAGCAGGAGGAGCTGCTCAAAATGCTCCATCGTCAGGCGGTTATTGATGGACCAAAGGGGATGGGCCACGCTGTGCACAATGGCTTCGCCATGCAGATAACCTGCTAAGTCAAAGATATTATTCCGGCCCTTCTGGATCTGCCGATGCTGCGCTTCGTTGATGTTGTAAGCCAGGACATGAATTTTGCACCCATCCGGAAAATAGGTGGTGATTTCCTCACTGATAAAGGTGTCGGGCAGATGGGCGATTTCCAGGCAACCGGCGATGGTGTTGTGGTCGGTGATGGTCACCTGGGACATACCCCTCTCTTTGGCGATGCGGTAGAGGGCCAGGGGTTCCGTGTAACATTCATGGCAGCCCAGTTTCTGCAGCACCCAGTGGGACGGGCGGGTGGAATACTTGGAGTGCACGTGAAGATCAATTTTCATCAGTTTTCTCCTGTATCAGATCAAGCAACCAGAACCGTTTCCCCGGCCCGCACCTTGTCCCCCGGGCCCACCATGACGGCCAGGTCTGGAAGATGGGGGACGACCAAATCCACCTGGGAGCCGATGCGGATCATGCCGAAGGTACTCCCCTTGCCGACTTCTTCCCCCACCTCGACGTAGCTGTCGATGCCGGCCACGCTCCAGCCGGCAATTTGCACGATATAGTAAGAAATCCGCTGCCCCTTGTAGGTGCTCTCGATGCGGGTCACCGTCCGTTCGTTCTGGATGATGTGGCGGGAATTGCGATAAAATGGGGGCCGGTGCAGCAAAATGCGCCAGTGCATGAAAAACATGGGCAGGTTTTGGGGGATAGCTGGATGATGCTTGACCGAGGCTACCCGACCCGCCAGGGGGATGCGATTATAATGCACGTCGAACGGACTCATGAAGATGCCGATGGAGAGCTTGGGCTGGTCCAGGTCCTCTCTGACAATATCCGTGAGACGGGCGGAAACCCCTTGCTTGATGGCGACCACTTCCTGATGGGGCTCTACCAGGCTGACGTAGACTACGGTGCCGTCCGCGGGACTGACGATGTTCTCCCCCGGGGGTGTGATGCGGGCCGGATTGCGGAAAAACCAGACGTGACGCCAGAAGAGAAGACCTGCGGCCAGGACCAGCGGCGGTACTAAGAGCCAGAGGTTCAATGCAGTTCCTTGCCGATAGAGGGATCGATCACCCTCACCAGGGCCACTCCCGAGGAGAAGGGAAAATTCACCACCTCAAAGTATTCCTTTTCCTTTTTGATGGACTTCATCCACTTTTTAACCCCGGCGTGGGTCAGCAGTTCCCGGATGTAAATATTGGTGTCGTGCAACAAGATATAGGTGTTCTTGCGGGAACGGGTCAGCACGTTGGTAAAATCGTATTTCACATCCTCGAAGGCATGACTGCCGTCAATGAAAGCCAGGTCCACCGGCGGCAGGTGGTAGTTGTCATAGGCCGGAAAGAATTCGTCGTTGCGCATTTTGTAATGCGTGACCAGGTCCTGCACCCCGAACCGCTTAAAATGGTCCCGCACCGAATCTTCATCTGACCACATGCCGCGGCCGCCGATGGTGGCCAGGGGGCCGTCATTGAGGAGAGAATAGGAGGGGTCAACGAAGGTGAGAGACCCGCTGCCGTTATCCTTCATGCCCAGGGCGAAGCAGACCACGCTGAAGCCGTATCCCGAGCCGATCACCAGGGTATGCCCGGGTCGCAAAGCCCGGACCAGAGAATAATAGAGAAACCCAAACCCCAGGTTGAGGCTCCTGGCATCCTCCCGGTGCCCAAAGGGCTTGGCGAACTGGAGAATGTCTTTCAGAAGAGTGTCGCTCAGACTGAAGCATTCCATCATCTTGTTCCTTTCTCGTTTATTTAGTTAAGGGGACCTCTTGCGGCTGAGGCCCGGGTATCTCGTTCCTTTGAGTCAGCCCCGCCTCCACAAGTGATTCCTTTGTACTCCCCTTTTGTTTGGCCCGTATTTCCTTGCAGTTAATTTTTCGTTTATGGCGTTTTTTCCTTAGCCCTGCAAATCAAAGAATTAAATGATTAAGCACCATACAACCTCAGGCCCCGACCGACGCACCACTGCGAAATGGCCCGGTCCCAACTTCCGGCACGGGTAGCCGTGGCAAGTCGGACGGCGCGGGACTGGTTAGCTGCCGTTTAGAGGAAGTTTATTGGTGGGTTTGGAATCGAGAGTTTTGGAGGAGAATACGGGCAGGGGGCTCAGGATGACGGTTTGCACCAATTCTCCCAATTCCTGGCGCAGCGCGGAGAGGCAGTTATGGCCCTGCTCAGTGAGTTCGTAATATCTCCGTAGCCGGCCTTTAAAGACCCGGATGCGGCTGTGAAACAAGCCGGATTTCTCCAGGGAGTGCAGCAGCGGATAGAGGCTGCCCGGGCTGATTTGATAACCGAGGGACTGGAGGGCCTTGCTCATTTTGTTGCCGTATATCGGCCCCAGGCTGGCCTGGTGAAGGATAAAGATCTTCACCATCCCCTGGATAAAATCCCGCTGGATCTGCCGAGAAATGAGCATAGTCGCTATATGACATATGTCGGTTAGCAATCGTTGAGGATAGTGTTAATTTTCTGTTAAAAATTAAGCCTACTTCCGAAATGAGGAGAACTGTTATGGCATTATTAGAAGATGGGCTGTCAGGATCGACGAAGAGCATCCTGGTCATCCTGGGGGTAGCTTTGGCGGCCCCCATTGTGCTCCCCGCCGTGGCTTCCATTTCCCGCCCCCTGGCCAAGACCCTGATCAAGGGTTACCTGGCCCTGGCGGACACGGTGAAGGAGTTTAGCGCCGAGGCCCAGGAGCAGGTGAGCGACCTGGTGGCCGAGGTCAGGGCGGAAAGGAACGCGGACCTGGCGGCCGCGGCGGCTGGGGCCGCAACTGGCGCGGCTGCAGACGCGGCTGGCAAGAGCAAAAAGTCGTCCTGACGGAAGGCACGAAAGATGGGGAGGAAACTCAAAGGCGTGACGGTGGCCCATGCCTTGCCGGGGAGAGTGCGCCTCAAGATCCTCGAGGTCAAGGATAACCCGGGACTCGCCCGCCAGGCCCAGGAGAAGTTGGCGCAGGTGCCGGGCATCCAGAGGGTGGAGGCCAACCCCGCAACCGGCAGCCTGATGATCCTCTATGACGTCGCCATGCTGGCTTCCGTGGAAACCCTGGGACCTTTGGGTGAAATCTTTGCTGAACTCTTCCCGGAAGTGGCCTTGGAGGAACTTTCGGCGGGCTTACAGGAACTGATGGAAGCGGGGGAGGCTGCTCAGACCACCGGCGGTTTATTGGGCGCCTTCACTACCGTGGGGCATCCCGGCCTCACCCGGAATTTCAACCTGAATCTCCTCCTGCCCCTCACCCTCCTCTTCCTGGGGGGGCGCGGTCTGTTTACCGCCCAAGAAACCCGTTTTCCCGCCTGGTACGATTACCTGTGGTTCGCCTTCAGCACCTTTGTCATGTTGAACCGGCGGTGGGTGGAGGGGACCCCAGAGTCAACCCCGGTTCCTGAGGCGTCTGACGGTTAGGGCAAAGACGTGGCCACCCCTGAGCCTGTCCCGTTGGGGCCAGAAAGAGGGGAAAGAGGCTGGTTGCTCCGTGGGCTGGCGAATTAAAGCGATAGAGGCTTATTCCCAACTAGATCAGGCAATGGTGGGCGGGCGACGGCGGCAGTCAGGGGTTTTTGCTCCTTAGATAAGAGCGCCTACCAGACGGGTCAGGGCTACTTCCATGAGCCCGGAAGCCAGCGTCGTGGTGATTTTTTCCACCACGCCGTGAGGGCCGGCGGCCGAATCCAGAAAACCAGGGTGTCCGCCGCTATGGTCCCCGAAATACCCCATTTCTCTCAAAACCGCCCAGATCTCCTCTTGCTTGAGGAGGTGCGGGTCATAGATAAAGAGCAAACTCCCGGTGACCGGGTTGGCGGTGATTTGGCGTATGCCGGTCATCAGGTTGAACTGATTCTCAATCTCCTGGGCCCTTAACGGGTTGCCCTTGATTTCGAGAATTTTGATGCGCAGTCTCCCGTTCAGGGCATGGACATATGAGGCGGAACGGTTCATATGATTCTCCTTAGCCGTGAGGCTCATCGTGATAGTCAGTATTCTAAAGGAGGTTTGTTATAAAAAAATAATGGTTTTGTTAATTTTTGGTTAATTCCACGCCTTATTGTGGCTGATACAGTGAATTAAGAGACGAAGACCCATATTTTTAATCATCACCGCAGGAATTCCCCCGTTGCCCTCTCGACGCCGCTGCCAGCCGGGGCAGCTTGAATTACAAATTTTAAAAATTAACCACGCAGCTTTCATTCGGTCTCAAGTCGCCATTAAAGAAATTTATATGACTCTTAATCTAGAGTAGCCGGAGTTTATTTTAACTGGATGAGGAAATAGTTATTTTTTGATTAAAAAATTGCCTCAGTTTGGGTGAATTCTCATTAACGTCAGCCGATATATATCGTTATAGAGTTATTGTTAATCAATTTTGTGGTGGTTATCTTGATAACTCTTTAATGTGGGGTGACCATGAACGGATTTGAGGTAAGGGACAGCGGCCCGGGCTTTCTCAGCCTGGCCATCGCTGAATTGAAGGACAATCAGGACCTGGCCCGGGAAATTCAGGGCCACTTCTCCCCCATCCGGGGCATTCACCAAGTGGAAGTTGATCCCGCCGAAGGTTGGTTGACCGTCCTTTTCAATTACCGGCAACTCACTTCCCTGTTTTCCCTTCTGGCCCTCAAGGGAGCCTTCGCGGCGGTTTTTCCGGAGGTAAGTGTAGCCGAGCTCACCTCTCTGCTCAGTGCGCATCTACAGGCTGAATAGGTCGTGGGCCGTGCCAATCACAAGCAGATTTTGTTTTTTTGTTAGAGAAGTCCGGCAGAGTAACCAATCACAGGAGAGAGGAGTCTCTCAGAGGAGAACCGCATGGCTGAGGCGGAAGGCAAAAAACCCGTAGGCCTGGGAGAAACCCTGGGCCAGGCCGGTACCACCGTGAAAGACGGTATTGTGGACAGCCTCAAGGGCCTGGGCGAAATCGAGGGCCAGATGGTGACCGTAGCCAGGAACACCGTGGGCCATGCCTTGCAGGCCACCGGCTCGGCGGCGACTGAAACCATCAATGTCAGCCGGGACGTGATCAGGGGGGCCATCAAGGCCTCGGAAGAAGTGGGGACCGGCCTCATCGTCACCACCAAGAGTGTGGCCAAAGGCATCATCTTGGGGGTAGCTGACGTTGGCGGCGATGTCCAACAGGCGGCCACCCAGTTGCTCAAAGGCGCGGTAAACGGGGCCGCGGAGGTCGGCGGCGACGTGGCCAAGGTGGCCCAGGGAGCCATCTCCGGGGTCCTGGAGGCTGCCGACCAGTTAGGCGGCAATCTGGGGGTAGCCGCCAAGGCGGCGGTGGGCGGCGCCATCGATGCCGCCGGCACTCTGGGACAATCGGCTTTGCGGGCCGTCACCGATATCCTGGTGGGGGCCGTGGATGGCGTGAAAGAGGTGGCCTGCGCCGCGTTGCCCAAATCGGCGACCCCTCCTTCGCCTCCTGCCGAAGCCGAGGTCTCGCCGGAGAAAAGAAAGCGCCCGCGCCAAGAAGTCGGCGCCGGAAAAAGTTTCTGGCTAATTTAACTGATAGTGAACCGTAATCAATGGTCCAGGCCCTCCATACCGCGGTAGCCGGGCGGGCACGCTTCAAAGTCGAGGGCCTGTATCGGTCTCAAGACCTCCAGCGGCTCCTGGAGTTTCGGCTCGCCCAGGTTAAAGAAATTCGCCGAGTCTCGGCCAGCGCCCTGACCGGCAATGTTCTGGTATGTTTCAACTCCGGCAACACTGACGACAGCATTGCCGCTCTCCTTATAGGGATCGTCTCGGAATGCCGCACCCAGCTCTCCAGCCACGGCACCAAAGTTCACGCCCGGCCCGCTGAGTTGCCCGCGGCCAGCAGTTACTCCTACCTGGAACCGGTCAGAAATTTATTTTCCTTCGTCGAGGCACAGCCCCGGGAACCCTGGCACCTGCTGGAGGCCGAGTCGGCGCTGGAGAAATGGGAAACTTCCAAGGTCGCCGGCTTATCCCGCCAGACGGCGACCGGAAACCGGGAGCGGTACGGCCCCAATATGCTCCCGGAGGCCGAACCGCGCTCCGGCCTGAGCATCTTCTTAGAGCAATTCAATTCGCTCCCGGTCTATCTTTTGGGGGCGGCGGCGGTTCTTTCCGTCTTCACCGGAGGCCTGGCGGACGCCGTGCTGATCGCCGGGGTAGTGGTCGGCAACGCCTTCATCGGCTACAAGACCGAAAGCGAAGCCGAAAAGACCATCCGCTCCCTGCAAACCCTGGTCCGGCCCACGGCCCTGGTGATGCGGGAGGGCCGAACTGCAAGAAATCTCCACCGATGAAGTCACTCCTGGGAGACCTGTGGTGCTCCGCCCGGGCAGCTACGTGGCCGCCGATGCCGCCTGGTGGAGGCCACCCACCTGTCCGTGGATGAGTCGGCCCTGACCGGGGAAAGCCTGCCGGTGGTCAAGAGCCACCGCGCCTCCGGAGCGAGAAAATATTCCCCTGGGCGACCGGCTCAACCTGGTCTTCATGGGGACCCTGGTGACCGGCGGCGAAGGGCTGGCGGTGGTGGTGGCCACGCCGGCAGCTCTACGGAAATCGGCCTGATCCAGACCCTGATGGGCGAAGCCACCAGCCCCGGACACCCCGATGCAGCGGCAACTCGGCCAGTTGGGCGATCAACTGGTGGTGGTCTGCTGCGGCCTCTGCGGCGTGGTCTTGCTCTGGTGGGCTTTGTCCGGGGCTGGGGCTGGCTGGAGATGCTGCGCACCTCCATCTGCCTGGCCGCCGCCGCGGTGCCGGAAGGGCTGCCGGCCGCAGCCACCACCACCCTGGCCCTGGGCATCCGGGACATGCGCCGGCACCATGTCCTGATCCGCCATCTGGACGCGGTGGAAACCCTGGGGGCCGTGCAGACCATCTGCCTGGATAAGACCGGCACCATTACCCGCAATCGAGATGGCCGTGGTGGAGATTTTTACCGGCATGCGATCCCTCAAGGTGGCGGAGGAGCGATTCTGTGGCGCCCGGCAGGGCCACGTCTCCCTGCGCCTGCGAGGAACTGGCAGCAACTCCTTGCTGGTTTCGGTGCTGTGCAATGAAACCGAAATTTACCAGGAAGGCGGGGATCTATATACTCCAGGCACCCCCACGGAGGGCGCCCTGGTGCACCTGGCCTTGCAGGCTGGGCATCGATGTCGCCGCGCTGAGGCGGCAATACCCCTGTGCAGCGCATCAACTACCGCTCGGAAAACCGCCACTTCATGGGCACGCTCCACGATGAGCCGGCCGCGGGGCACGTTTTTGGCCATCAAGGGCAGTCCCCTGGAAGTTCTGGGGCCCTGTGCCTGGCACCTCCGCAGGGCAAGCAAGTCTGCCCCTGACCGAAGAAGACCGGCGGGAATCGAGAGCCGAAAACGAGGGCATGGCCGGTCAGGCCCTACGGGTCCTGGGCCTGGCCTATTCCGCCGGGGACCGGGATGACCATGCTCGACGATCCCCAGCGGTCTGGTGTGGCTGGGCATCATCGGCATGGCCGATCCCATCCGGGAGGGGGTGGGCGAGGCCATTCGAGCCTTCCACCGGGCCGGGATCGAGACGGTGATGATCACCGGCGATCAGAGCCCCACCGCCTATGCCATCGGCCAGGAACTGAACCTGAGCCACGATGATCCCCTGGAAATCCTGGACGCCACCCACCTGGCGGATATCGACCCGAGACCTTGCGGGCCCTGGCCAAGCGGGCCCATGTCTTTGCCCGGGTCAGCCCGGCCCACAAGCTGCAGATCGTCCAGGCCCTGCAGGAGGCCGGCAAGGTGGTGGCCATGACCGGCGACGGCATCAATGACGGCCCGGCGCTCAAGGCCGCGGACGTGGGCATCGCCATGGGCCGCACCGGCACCGATATCGCCCGGGAAGTGGCGGATGTGGTCCTGGAGGAAGACAATCTCGATACCCTGATCATCGCCATCCGGGATGGCCGCACCACCTATATCAACATCAGAAAATCGGTGCATTTTTTTCTGGCCACCAATTTGAGCGAGATCATGTTGACCTTTACGGCCCTGGCGGTGGGGCTGGGCTCGCCTCTGACACGCCATGCAGCTTCTGTGGATCAACCTGATCTCCGACATCTTTCCCGGCCTGGCCCTGGCCATGGAGGCACCCGAACCCGATATCCTGAAGCGCCCGCCCCGCGACCCCCACGGCCGATCTTCACCGGCTGCGATTTCAAGCGCAT
This sequence comes from uncultured delta proteobacterium, assembly GCA_963841475.1. Taxonomy (GTDB): domain Bacteria; phylum Desulfobacterota; class Desulfobaccia; order Desulfobaccales; family 0-14-0-80-60-11; genus 0-14-0-80-60-11. The sequence goes on along the minus strand of CAWJCT010000003.1, from coordinate 223,267 downwards.
GACCTTCGAATCCGGGGCGCATCACCGCCGGCGCCTTGGGGGCCTACGGTTACGGCATGATGCGCTATGGCCTGGGAGCCCAGGCCAGCACCCTGGCCTTCCACAGCCTCACCACCGGCCAGCTCCTGCACGCCCTCAGTTGCCGTTCGGAGGCGCATAGCATTTTCAGTCACGAGAAGCTGCCTCCTAACCGCTCCTTGACCCTGGCCCTGGGAGGATCGTTGTTCGTACAATTCTGCGCCATGTTCATTCCCGGCGTCAGAAGTATCCTGGGCCTGGCCCCGGTGGGGCTGCTGGACGGCCATGGTCATTTGCGGCGCCGCCCTGTTGCCGCTCCTGGTGAACGAGTCCACCAAAGCCCTGGCGTTGCCGGGCCCGGAGATGGAATCATCCCAGGCTCCCCCAGATTCTTTGCCACGGTAAGAGGTAGCCATGGCCGGCATGTCGGTATTGACCGCGTTTCTCATTGCCTTATCGTGCAACCTTGACAATGTCGGGGTGGGGATTTCCTATGGCGCCCGGGGGATAAGATTACCCTTCCGCACCAATCTGTATATCGCCCTGCTCACCGCCGCCGGGACGTGCCTGGCCATGGTCCTGGGGGGGCAGACATTCCTGCTCATTCCCCCGGAAACCGCGGCCATCCTGGGAGGCGCCATCCTCCTGGCAATGGGAGCCTGGGTGATCCTGCAGGAGACCCTGCTCCGGGGCCGTCAATCCCAGGGGCCGCCGCCAGCTGACCCCGGGCCGGATCCAACCCGGAAATCCCTTTGGCAGCGCCTGGTCTCCACCCTGGATAATCCCTTTCTGGCCGACCAGGACCGCTCAGGCCATATCGATTTAAAGGAAGGGACGCTCTTGGGCCTGGCCTTAATGCTCAACAACCTGCCCAACGGCGTGGCCGCGGCCATGATCAAGCTGCCTGTCTCTCTGACCACCCTGGCCGTGGGAGTTTTGAGCATACTGACTTTTTGGCTGGGGCTGGGCATCGGACGCCATATCGAGACCCGCTGGAACGGCAGATGGGTCTGGGTGGCTTCCGGCCTGATCCTCATGGGCATCGGTTTTATGGAAATCATTCTGGCTCTGCCCGTTCGGCTGTAAGGTCAAGAAGGCGTCCATCCCCATGAGAGAAGAATTGAAATCCGCGAGCAAGATTTATGACTCATAGCCCCTTGGTTATCGGTTTCGGCCTTACCTTCCGCGTATTAAGAACCGTGGTGTTTATTACCTGGAGAATAGGCCGTGAACTCAGACCCAGGCGGTAACCATTAAAACATGCCAGGGATATCTTTATGAAAAAAGATTTCATGTTCACTTCAGAGTCCGTGACCGAGGGGCATCCGGATAAGATCTGCGATCAGATCAGCGACGCAGTCCTGGACCATTTCCTGGAGCAGGACCCTTATGCCCGGGTGCGGGCCGAATGCGCTATCTCCACTTCGATTCTCTTCATCGCCGCTCGTTTCGCTTCGGAGGTCAGAGCGGATATCCCGACATTGGCCCGGAAGGTTATCAGCCAAATTGGCTATCGGCGCCCCGATTTCGATGCGCAGACTTGCAGTGTCCTCACCAGCTTACAGGAATATCCGCCTTCGGCGGATTTATATTTTAACGAGAAAAATCTGTCTGCCGAGGAGATAGAAAAGATCCGCGTCCGTCAACAGGCCACGATATTTGGCTTCGCCTGCCGCCAGAGCGACGTTCTCATGCCGCTTCCCATCTGGCTGGCCCACAAGCTGGCACGGCAGCTCATCCAGGCGCAAAGGAATAAATCAATCCCTTATCTCTCTCTTGACGGTAAAACCCAGGTGGGGGTGGAATACCGGGACCGGCTCCCCTACCGGATTCACAGCCTCACCTTGGTGGTGAGCAGCTCCAAGGCCGTGGACTACCAGGTGAGCCCCCAGAGATTGCACGATGATATCCGGGAGGCGGTCATCCTGCCCGCCTTTGCCGAAGAAGCCATCCGGCCGGATGAGAAAACCCTGATCTCCATCAATCCCATCGAGGATCTCATGGTAGGCGGTCCGGCGGTGCATTCGGGGCTCACCGGCAGGAAGAACGACGTGGACACGTATGGAGATTATTCCCGGCAAAGCGCCAATGCCCTGAGTGGCAAGGACCCGCTGCGGATTGACCGGATCGGGGTTTACGCCGCCCGGTATGCCGCCAAGAATGTGGTGGCGGCCGGCCTGGCTGATGAATGCGAAGTGCAGCTCAGTTACTCCATCGGCTTCGCCGGTCCGGTGAGCATCCAGGTGGAAACCTTTGGAACCGGGAAAAGAGAAGACGGGGAGATTGCCGCTCTCCTGGAGGAACATTTCGAATTCCGCCTGGCAGGCATTCTCCGTAACTTCAATCTGCGGTATCTGCCCTCCCTGAACCGGGGGGGGTTTTTTCGTAAGCTGGCGGCCTACGGCCAGGTGGGACGGCCGGATTTGAATCTGCCCTGGGAAGCCACGGATAAGGTGGGCGTTTTACAGGCTTCCTGATACCGCCAGGCCAGGAGGATTGGCCCCTTTTCCCGGAATCCTGCAGGTTGATGGTGCAGGACCAAGTCGCCCTCAACAATCAATGACAAAAGGACATAATTTATGTCTACAGAGCTCGCACCGTCGAACCGCCAAAGCCGGATGACCGATGATTTTTTTTATTTTTTTCTGCGTTTGCGCAAAGATCGCATCCGCAAGGTGGTGGCCGACATCAACGCCCGCTTCCCGGAGGAGGCGGCGGAACAGCGGGCCCGGCGGCTCATTGAGGACCAGACCCAGCTTTCCTTGTTGGGGGGGTTGATTCTGGACTTACCCACCATGATCCCCGGCGTCGGACAAGCCCTGAAGGTCCTCGGCTTTGTGGGGGGCACCTCGGCCCTGGTGCGTATGCACCTCTACCTTATCCTGCAAATCGCCCTGCTCTACGGCAAAGATATCGATGATCAGGCCCGGGTCCCGGAGATGGCGGCGGTGGTGGCTGGCACCAGCCTGGCCGTCGGCGCGCCTTTCCTGGCCGACGCCCTGGGACTACACCCCCTGTTGTCCATGGTTACGGGCAGTCTGGCGGCCTTGTCCATGTCCCGCCTCATCGGCGAGAGCGCCATCCGCTATTACAGCCAGCCACAGGAGGCTCGCGGCGACGCTGCTCTGGCCGCGGCGGGTGAAGCTTGTTCCTAGCGCAGTGTCGAAGATTGCCCCTCAAGACCCAACTGGCATGCCTAAATACTCCCGGGATTCACTCCTGCCTTTAGGCCCAACCCGCCTTTTTCCGCCAGAATTTATAGGCCATTCCCAGGGAGAACAATACCCCGATGACGATAAGCCATTGGTGGGTCTGCAACAGTTCGTGGTTCCATCTTCCCGCTAACACGTATCCCAAAGAAAGGTAGCTCAGGGACCAGAGCAGGCCACCGGAATAGGTTAAGGCCGCAAACCGGGGAAAATTGAGATTCGTTAATCCAGCCACCATCGGGGCGCAGTGCCGCAATCCGGGTACAAAATAACTGCACGTAAAGGCCCACCCTCCCTTACGTGCCAGCCATTGGCGCAATTGATAAATTCGACGGTACTTCTGATGCAGCCACGAATCCGGGCGATGCAGCAAATAATGGCCCAGGGTGCGGCCCAGCAGGTAATCCAGGCTAACGCCGGTGAGGGTCCCGGCCACCACTACGGCCATCGCAGGGATGAAGCGGAGGTTTCCCTTGAGCACCAAGTACCCCAGGAACAGCAGTAACAATTCATCCGCCACCGGCGGCCCGAAAATCCCCAGGGCCAGCAGAAAAAAGATGCCCAGATAGCTGTAATGATTCAAATAGTAATAGATGACTTCCATCCAGTCTCCTCCCGTTCTTATCCGACTAACTAAACCAATGTCAAGGATGTCTGCATGATAGTAATATAAAATTGTTAGGATATATTTATTGTTAAGTTAATTTTTTATTAGATTTTCAAAAAGGCTATCTAATGTATTCTCTCGTGATCAATAATATTGTTAAATCAGAATCGATTTAGTCAGCAGAATATAGATCTATAGCAGATAGATAACGAGATAAAGGAATATTGAGAAATTATCCTTGCCTCTGCGCTTATATAACGGCTACCAGGATACCGTTAAGACTTCCAGAATAAACCCGGAATGATTCGGCTTCAACTCACCCAGGCAAGATGGTCATAGAAGATAGTGAACGCCCTCATGGCCAACTGGCTCTGGCTGAAGGAATGGGACTCTTTTGCCAAGGACCACATGCTGATAACCAGTGCTATTCGGGAATATGACGCATAGCATCGTTAATCAACCTTGGCCTTTCCAAGCCCTGATGAGTACTACCAGACTAACCCTGAACCTCAGATTAACTTCAACCTCGAAAATAAACTGGAGGTTCCCCAAAAAAGTGCTTAAAGTCTTGAAAAAGTGAAGCAATTACAAGACAAACGCCTGATATTTTGTTATTCTGATCCCATATTGAAACTTTTGCTGCGCTGGGATTTATACACGGTTGCTGTGGTTCTCGGTTTCCTGAAGCATTCAGGAAGGCGATGAGGTCTCATATTGCAATCAAATTAATGAAGATAGTCGCCCAGGTTTCTATTCTGTGCCCAAAAATTGGCTAAGGAATGTGCCTACCTAATGATAACTTTTTGAAAGCACCTGGCATGAAGAGTGAGGAATAATGAGAAGATACCCCTTGTTAATTCTATTGTCCTTGTTATGTTTCATGGTCCTGACCACCAGTGCTTCCCCTCAGAGTTTCAAAAGGACCAGAGCCCAAGCCTTCAGGGGTGATGCTCAGGCCCAATACCAACTCGGGGTCATGTATGCTGAAGGCCGGGTGGTAAAACAGAATTATACCCAGGCCAAAGTGGTGAAAGCGAAACAGGGGGGCAATACAATTCGGGTCATGTAGCCGAAGGCAAGGGAGCCCAGGACTGCCCGGCCGACTGGTGGGAAAAGGCTGCCGCCAAGGGACACACCGGGGGGCAATACAATCTCGGGGCTCATGTATGCCGAAGGCAAGGGAGCTGACCCAGGACTTTGCCCAGGCCGAGGACTGGTGGGAAAAAGCCGCTAAACGAGGCGACTCTCGGGCCCAATACGAATTAGGAGTCATGTATCTCGAGGGCAAGGGGGTCAAGCAAGACTACGCCCAGGCCCAGGCTTGGTTTGAAAAGGCCGCCGCCCAGGGACATGCGGGGGCGCAATATAATCTCGGCCTCTTGTATGCCGGGGGCCAAGGCGTGACCCAGGACTTTGCCCAGGCCCGGGCCTGGTTTGAAAAGGCCGCCGCCCAAAATGACCCTCGGGCCCAATACGAATTAGGAGTCATGTATCTCGAGGGCAAGGGGGTCAAGCAAGACTACACCCAGGCCCAGGCTTGGTTTGAGAAGGCCGCCGCCCAGGGACATGCGGGGGCGCAATATAATCTCGGCCTCTTGTATGCCGGGGGCCAAGGCGTGACCCAGGACTATGCCCAGGCCCGGGCCTGGTTTGAAAAGGCCGCCACCCAAAATGACCCTCGGGCCCAATACGAATTAGGAGTCATGTATCTCGAGGGCAAGGGGGTCAAAGCAGGGACTACACCCAGGCCCGGGCCTGGTTTGAAAAGGCGGCGGCTCAAAATGACCCGCGGGCTCAATACGAACTCGGGATCAGGTATGCCAATGGCGAAGGGGTGAAGCGAGACCAGGCCCAGGCCATAACCTGGTTGGAAAAAGCGGCTGCCCAGGGACATGCTGAGGCAAAAAGAAAGCTTAATATTCTGAAAGGGCACTGACCCAAGCGCGCTCGCAAGAAGTGCTTGCCTCGATTTCCCCCTCTCCCCCGGTGAGTGCCTAGACCGGGGCGAGGGGTGAGCGAGACCATACTCTGCCAAGGGAAATAATCTCCGTTTCCTGGAGAGGCCTTCGGGGTTCGGACCGATTTCCCCAGTCTTGCCGTCACCCGGATGGTGATCTCATTCCCGGACCATTGGCGATGACCGCCAGAGAACGCAGCCTGAGGCGGCTGGTCTGCCCCCATTACCTTCCCAAACCCTTTTTGCTCCCCTTGCCTTGCCATGCTTCGAATGAAAATCGGACGATTGTCATCTCTATCATGCGGAGAGTTTTGTTGGGATGGCTTGCCCCTCAGGCTCTTGGTGCCGGCGGGTCGAACACGCCTTGGCCGGCCGGAGGACTATTGGGTGGGGACTGGGTTAAAAAGATAAACACGAGTGAATTATTTAACCAGACAGGTTTGCTTGGCTCGGCCCCGTGGCTCCCCCTTCCTTTTTCCTTCACCCTGGCAGTACTGGAAGGAGAGTCATGGGTCAATTTGCTGCAGTCAAACCCCGCCTTGGGGGCTCAATATTGAGTACGGCTACCCTGAGGACTTGTGGAAATCATGTACCTTGAGAAGCCGAAAGGTCGATTACCTTAAAGAAGATTTCATCTTGGTTGAAAGAGACACTAATGGCCGGACACTCCTTAATCTTCCTCAACAGATCAATATCAATATGAAGTAACTTTGCCATATCCTCATCAAAACAAATGCTCACTTGACTTCTCCGTCTCTCTCCTTTTATCTTTATAAGAAAGACGTTATAGTAACTCCACAAAAGAGACAATGTAACAACCACCGTACTTACCAATATAGCATTCGAAAATAGTCGTTGCATTTCATAAAATCCTATAACATAAAGCTGGTAATATGCCAAATTAAAACCACAATACCACAGAATAAATGTGATGACAATGGCAAGCAGATACAGAATTAGTCCCCAGAAACCCAACGTTATGCCGGTTTCGATGAAAACCCTCTTCCAAGTCCTCAGTCCCTTTTCGTTTATGACTTCAGGGTATGAAGTCCTCGATCCGGACTTTTCCATGTGGGGGACCTCTTCCTTTTTATAACCACATTATACACAGCTTTAATTGTAGTAACCGCCATGATAATCCAATATACTAAAGGATACCACACTACCCAAAAATAATATTTCATGATCCCTTGTTCATACTTACGGTCAATAATAAAACTCACAAAAAATGTCATCAAGCAAATTAAACATAGTACTGTACCATACCATCTTGGATACAAGGGGTTGGAAAAAATTGTTATGGATTTCGCAACGGTATAAAGCGGAGTACAGTAGGTTTGGATGGCGGAGAGATTACAAATAAATTTGCCCACAACCAAGATACACCAAATCGCGGTGACTATAGTGATGGATAAAGCCCAAATCACCCCCAAGGCATAATCAATATAAATGGGCCAAAACCTTCGGTATCTAATGTCGCGCCAAATGCCGGCATGTTTTACGAGTACTTCCAACCCGCCTTGGGCCCAGCGCAGTCGTTGACGCCATAAACCTTTCAGCGTTTCGGGAACCAATATTCGGCACAATGCCCGGGGTTCATACCGCACGTCCCAGAATTGTTTTTGCAGTTTCCACGTTATATCGATATCTTCCGTGACCGTATCAGAATCGAAAAGTCCACAGTTCAAAATGGCGCTTTTCCGATAAGCCGCAATGACTCCCGATACCGTCAGGATTTTTCCAACAATGCGCTGAGTTCTCTTGATCAAACCGATAATGCTGGAATACTCTCCTGCTTGTATTTTGCCCAGCAAAGAGGTCCGGTTCCAAACCCTTGGGTTACCCGTTATGGCTCCAACCCTGGGATAAGCGAGAAAATGCCAGGCAAACCAATTGATGGCCTCCTTATCTAACATGCAATCCGCATCAATGGTTACCAAAAAATGTCCCTTGCTTACCAATATTCCTATATTTAATGCCTTGGCCTTACCACCATTCTGTTCTAAATGAACTACTTTTAGCCATTGTGGGTTACCAACAACCAATTTATCCAGGACATCTCTGGTATTATCCGTGCTGCCATCATTTACCACGATAACTTCATAATTTGGATAATTTAAATCCTTCAGGTTATTTATAATAAGATCTATAATATCGCCCTCGTTATAAGCTGCTATTATTACTGAAAATAAAGGGTGCGATTCTAGTTTTATAGACTGCGTGCCTTCCCGGCGGATACTAAATAATAGCCCACCGGTCATCCACACAAAGCTCATGTAGCAAGGATATAAAAATATGAAATAGGTTAATATATCTAAGATATTCATAGTTCTATGCCATTTTTTATTTCATGATCATTTTCAGGGAAAATTCTTGTCCCGAAATGATACTGGCGATGTCATCCCGCCTGGGCTTATCTTCAGTGACGCCGTCAGGGTAATAGGCCACATGCTTGGCCCCTATGGACAGGAGGTAGGAAATTTCGCCCCGCAGGGTCTTCCCATCCACCCACTGGTTCCGGGCCCAGTCAAAGGCCTGAACCTTAAAGATCACTTTTTCTCTCCCCCTGAACCGGTTCACCCGGTCCATTAACAGATCCATCCATTTGTGCACCTTCCTGGTACCCCCAATTTTTTCCATCCGGGAGTAGGCCATGATCACGGTATAATCATAATTCTGCAGGTACGACTCAAAATTTTGAGCAAACCATGCCTGGGAGGCCGGGTTGGAGACGGCTTCGCTATAGATGTTCCTGGCGATTTTGGCTGTGGGACGGTAAATGTGCACGGTCTGGATCAATTGATCGATATAGCTATCCAAAGTGTTCGTCTTCAACTGGGTCCATTTGCTCTTGATTTCTTCGTTTGCCAGTATGGCCGGGGTTAACTCGGTGCCATAAGCCGTCTGAAAAGCCGCCCCGGCGCTGGGGTTAAAATCTTCTTCGTCGGTAAGAAAGGCATCGTCCTGGAATAAGATGCCATTCATATTCACACGTTCGGCCAGGTCACGGAAAATTTTCCGGGAGATTTCCAGGGTCCGTGGGTCGAAAGGTGACAGCCTCTTGTACGAGTTTGTGGTGGGACCGATTATGCCGCGTTTCGCCTCCTTGACCACCAAGGCGTCGTTCTTGGCCCTATCCGGCAATTCATAGGCCAGGGCCGGCAACCAGACATAGACCTGCATTCCCCGGGATCGAATGCGATTGACGGCATGGCTGAGAAAGTCCATCTGGACCGGTAAAACGCTGTTGGCAAAATACAAGGATTTTACGGTTCCGGTCCCCGCGGTATCGCAGTATCCCTGGATAAATACCGCATTGACGCCCAGGCTCTGCAATCGGTCCAGACATTTTCCCAGGTTCTGATTGCTTTCCTCATAAGACCCGGGAACCACAATTTTATCCAGGTCTATTTGCACGCCCCGAATCGGAGTCTTGTCCATCAGGCCAGCTTGCAGCCTTTCCTTGAATTGAGGAACCCAATTTAATACATGGGTGGCATAATAACGATTGATCCGATCCAGGCGCCTGACATTGGCAAAACCATCATCCAGGGTTAGGCACAATTGAAACCCCACTTGCCGGGCTTCCTGAATGCCAAGCTCGTTATAAGTCCCGAAAGGCCAGGTGAGGACGATGGGTTTCATCCCTAGCCTCTGGTTAATAATTTCCCGACTTTTGACCAGGTCGTCGCGTATTCTCTCCCGAAATTGCCGGTCAGTTTCATAGTGTTTCGTGCGGGGATCGTAGATAAACGTTGATGGCCCCGGTTCAACATTTCCCTGGGGGTTCGCAACGACAAAATGATGCAGGTCGTCCGAATGAGACGCGATGGTGACCAGACCCGAGTCTGCCACCTCTTTAAGTTGGTCCCAGGTCATGAATTTTTTCTTTTTATAAATCCCGGGAGTTCTTCCTTCTATCCAGGACGTGACCACCGACAACACCGCGGGGTAGTTATAGAGCTTCAGGGCGGGATAGGCATACTCGTAGAAACTTTCATAGGAATCGTCGAAGGTAAATAAGATCGCCTTGTTGGGTAGAGTCTTCTTGCCACTGGCCGCATCCTGGAGATCCTTGATACTTATCGCCTGGTAGCCGTCGGCCTTAAAAAAATCCAACTGCTTGATAAAGTCATCAACGGACATATCGTCTTTTTCAACGACGTGTTGGGTAATATCGTGATAAACAACGCAGATAAACTGATCAGATGCCAGGCAATATGGAGCTATTCCTAGTATTATAGCTACGAGGAAAAGATATAATTTAGAATTTTTTAACAAACGTGAAAAAGCCATCCAACACATTGGTGTATTCCCCATCATATACCCGGAGATTATAGCCTACCGTACACTTCATACTGAAGGTTTTTGACAATTTTACTTCTTGTTCAAGCGTAAGTCCTGTCGTGGGGTAAAAACCGAAGCCCCATTCTTTATAAATCCCGACATGCGTATAGATATTCGTCCTGATCTTTTTGTCGTACATATCATACCAAATTATTTGTAACGTCGGTCTTAATGCCAGACTGTATTCATAATTTGGGCTGAAATAAGGAACAACATTCTGATTTTTGCTATACCGGCCATAGTAAAACTCTGGGCCAAGGCGTAATTTCCAATTGGGGTTATTTACAACGTTTTGATCCATGAAAAGTATGACGCTGGGGTTGTAATTGCCATCGGAAAGCCAGTTTGAGGTCAAACCCATCCCGTATTCCCGCAGATCGCTTTCATGGTAGAAGAGATCAAGGTTGGCGGTTTTGCCTTTGACGCCGGTGGCCCTGGCCCGGAGGGGAATTTCCAGGCTGAAGGAGTCAAAGAAAGCCGTGGCCCTGAGGTGATCGTTAGCCTGCCAGCTCACTTTGGTAAACGAGCCCAGGTCCCGGCCCTTGAGGTAATCCGAACTCGCGGACTGGGTCAAGACCACGGATGGCAACAGGCGCCAATTGAAGCCCAACCCCACCCTGTCCCAGGAGTAGGCGTATTTTTGGCCACTGCTCTTTTCGGTGGAGTGCATGTGCAAAATATCGGTAAAAACGTTGAAAACCGGCGTGATGGTGGCTATGGCCCCAGTCCGGAACCGGTATTCCACCACCCCGGGCCATTCACGGGTGAACCGGGCATCCCCCCAGAACGTGTGCATGTCCTCGACGCGCAAATTCTCATAGAGGTCTACGACATGCAAGTCCCGGGGGTATTTCTGGTAGAGTTCCGCAGCCAGCCTCCTGGCCTCATACTTATAGCCGATGTCATTCAGGGAGGCGGCCATCCCCAGTTGGGCAGGGATATTTTTGGCATCTTCATTATGGACGATGCGGAATTGTTCCAGGGCCCGGCGAGACCAACCCCGGAAATAATAAGCCGTCCCTAAGCCCGCTCTGAAACCCGAATCCAATCCCGCGAGCTTCAGGTAATTGTCGAAATAATCCTGGGCCTCCCGGAGCTTGTCTTGATAGATGAAATACCAGCCTCGGGCCAGGAGCGCATCATAGGTTTCACTCTCATTGAGTTTTTGCCGTTTCAAGAGATCCTGGACCTGTCCCCAGGACTGTTCGGCATTGTCCCATTCTCGCAATTCGGTATAGGTGTTACTGAGCCCCAGGGTAGGGTTAAAGGGAGCTTCGGAACTCTGGGCCAACCGCTGTCGGTAAAATTTTACTGCTTCCTTTGGCCGCTTTAAATAGAGCAGGGCGTCGGCCACGGCCTCCGTCACCCAGTAAGGGGATGGCTGGCCCGACTTTTCGATCATCTGGTACTGGTCCAGGACCTCCTGCATCCTTTTTTGTTCCCCTAAGGCCACAATATAATCACACCGGGCCCTGAAATTGTCGGGGTTTTGCCGCAGTTCCTCCTCAAGGATCTGCATGGCGACGTCATACTCTTCCCACCTAATCCGCTCTTGGGCTACGTCTCCCTGAAGTGACGCCATCAATTGCTTATCTTTGACCCCGACTTGCCGGGCATAGAGCCAGGCGAGGCTGCTGGCGCCCATATGCTGCATCATATAAATTTTCATGGCCTCCAAAGTCTGAGGAGCCACGGTTTGCTTCTGGTACGCCGTCAGCCAAGCTTTGAAACCTGTATGGTGGCGCCTTAATTTCCACGAAGAGAAGATTACCCCTTTCAGGGCCTCGGCATCCGAATGGTCAATGGAGAAAGCCTTGACATACAAAGGTTGGGCCTGGCGGTAATTTCCGTTTTCATAATAGGCCTTGGCCATGTTGCGGTACAGATAGCCGACACCCTGTACTTTATTTCTCTGAGCCGCATAAATCTTGATGGCCTTATCGTACTGGCGGAGCCAGACTAAGGTGACCAGATAATCCGCCAGGATACGAGGGTTCTTGGGATTATGGCGCCAGGCGGTTTCCAGGAGGGGCAACGCCTCGGAGTTCTTGCCCCGTTTGATCAAATCCAAGGCTCGCTGGTAGCCTTCTTCACCAATTATTGCGGATCTGGCGGGTTTGCCTGCCGGATAGGCATAGCTCACCGTGGCGCAACAGGTGAAGAAATTGATCGCCAACGACCAAACCACTAATCGGAAAAATAATCTTGTTAGATACATTGCAGCTTTTGGAATCGACTTAAGGGTATTTAACTTTAGATTCGAAATATGCTTACCAAGCTATAAGGATTTATCCAGTCAGCTTTAGCTTTCCCCAGTCGCCGCTCAACTTCAATCAAAGACCAGGAGCGTCAGTACCAAATCGGTGCGCAAGATATTGGCCCCAGGTGATCATTTTTTAAGACAAATACCTTATCGGCAGAAATTATTTTTTACAATAGGTGATCATTATATATATTTGCAAGCAAATAAATAATTTTTTATATTCATAATAGATTATCCCGTAATCTGGACTATGGGACGAAAGTTAAGTCGCTACTCAAGCCCCGGGCCGGCACTACCCGGCAGCAGTTCAACAGGAGGAAGAGGGGCGATATAAACGTACCACCCAGGGCATGGTAAGAAATCCGGTTGTCCCCGGAAGGGTTCTCTTTAAAGTATCGCGAAGCGGGGTTCACTTATACCATTTGCGCTGCCGGTCAGGCTGGAAAAATACCTGGAGGCAACGGGGCTAGGCCTTTTGTCGTCGACGACCTCCTGGTCGACTTCGGCGGCCAGCGGGCCGCGGCCTCCTTGGGGACCCTGGCCGAACTGTCCAAGAAAAGCCGGGTGCTCTTTTTCACCCGTCACGGGCGCCTGGTGGAACTGGCCCAAGGGATGCAAGAAGACGGCCGGGCCAGAGTCATCAATCTGGCATGCACCCATGAAAGGCAATGAGGTTTGGATCCATCTGGAACCTGATGCGCCCAAGCAAAAGAGGCGCTTGCCCCGAGAGCCGCCACTGTGCCATTGGATATTTAACGATTGCGGTCCTGAGCAGACACCTAGAACAGGATGAAAATGGCCTTGGCCGATGGGGTTACCCTGAGGCTAAGGCCGTTACATTGCATTGTTTTTCCTGAAGTAACATTCGTTATGGACCTACCCTATTAAGAAAATACTCGCCTGCTGGTAGGGAGAAACCAACCTTTAGCCCCGCAAAGTTCTGACGATGTCGGACTAATCGCAAAAGCCGTGAAAGGCCTCGCCTGCGACGAAGTTCATAACATGAGCGACCCGGGCCCAGACAATACTTTCCCCTATAAAAATGACTGAGTGGTAAGACCCCCGGCAAGATTGAAATCCACACCCCGGATTAATCAGGGGGGGGCTCGCCGCTATCTTCTTCCAGCAACCCGGTGAGGACGGGCAGCAGTTCCGTTTGGACTTTGCGCTTGGGCACATAGGCGCTGACCCCGGCCGCCACCGCGTCAGCCCTATGGGCCTCATCGTCAAACATGGTGAGCATTACCACCCGGGTGGCGGGCACCGCCGCTTTGATGCTCTGGGCGGCCTCAATGCCGCTCATCCCGGGAAGGCCGATGTCCATGATGACCAGGCAGGGGGACATGGCCTGGGCCAGGGTGACCCCTTCCTCACCGCTGGTGGCTTCCAGCAACTGGTAGCGCGGAAACGATAGTTCCAGCCATTCCCGCAGGGATTGCCGCACCCCCTGGTGATCCTCCACAATCAGGATGTGGGGGCCCACCATAGCCCCATTTCTCTCAGAGATTTTGTTACTCAAGGTCTTGGTCCTCGGTCATTAATTTAATGGCAATGTCCTTCCCGTCTGTGCGGAAATCCTGACGAGGCTCGCAGAAATTCTTTGACGGGGGAGATAAACCGGTTTGGCAGTCAGGGCCTCGCTTCCAGGACTGCGGATGATCATCGGCAAGGACCATCGCGAGGTTCATCGGCTCACCTCCACCACCACCTTGGTACCCTGGCCGGGCTGGGATTCGATGCAGCAGTGGCCACCGGCCGCCGCGGCCCGCTCGCTCATGGTCATGAGTCCCCAGAGGTGGCGGCCCTCCGGCTGGCCCAGCCGGTCCTGATCAAAGCCGACGCCGTTGTCGGCGATAACCAGGCGAACCGTGCCATGATCCTCGGCCTCGGTGAGCACCACCCTCTGGGCCCGGGCGTGCTTGGCCACGTTGGTCAGGGCTTCCTGGGCAATGCGGAACAGGGCCAGTTCCACCGGCGCAGCCAGGCGGGGGACCACCTCCTGCCCCTGGACCTCCACCCTGATGCCCGTTTTAGCGAAGAACTCCACCCCGTACCAGCTCAGCGCCGACATCAGCCCGTAGTCGTCCAACATCGGGGGCCTCAGATCGGCCGTCAGGTTCCGGATGGTCTCCCCGGTTTGCTCCACCAGGGCCAGGGCATCGGCCAGTCGGGCCCGGAGCGCTGCCCCAGCCTTCCGGGGCATTTGGGTTTGGAGCAGGGCCAGAGTGAGTCCCAGGGCGGTGAGGCCCTGGCACACCTGGTCGTGCAGTACCCGCCCCAGGTGCTGCCGTTCCGCCTCTTCCACCTCCGTGAGCCGGGCCGCCAAGGCCCGGAGTTGTTGGCTTTTCTGGAGGATCTCCGCCTCCGCCCGCTTGCGTTCGGTGATAACGTCAAAGATGGTCACAAAATGGTCTTTTGCAGGGCTGTACACCGAAAGGGAAAACCACATCTTCAAGCCTGCGACGTAAGTCTCAAGCTTCTCGGGTTTGCCGGTCAGGGCCACCCGCCCGTAAATTTTAAACAGCTCCGGATCAGATTCCCGTATGCCCGGAATGACTTCAGACACTTTTTTCCCGACCACATTCTTCAACCCGGTCCATTGTTCGAAAGAACTGTTGACTTTAAGGTAGATGAAATCCTGGGGCTGATTGTGCTCAAAGAGCATTTTGCAGTAGGAAAATCCGTTCAGCATGTTCTCGAACAAGTGCCGATGCATCTCTTCGCTCTGGCGCAAGGCGGCCTCAATCCGCTGCTGCTCGGACATCGCCTGGGCCAGTTTGACATTGCTGTAGCTGAGCCTGGAAACCAACGCCGAGAATTTCGTCAGGAAGTCCATCAGGAGATTGACCCGGTCACGGCTGAGGCGCGGCACCCTGTGGATCGCTAACAGATAAGGCTCCTGGTCAAAACCATATTTGGCCGCCTGGTCAAGGAAGAACCGGTCATCAACGGGTTCATCGTCGTAGAAGAACTGACCGATGTAGATATTGCCGACGTGCTTCCCGCCGATGAACAGGGGGGTCGCCACATCCCAGAGGTGGTTCTTGCATTTGTAGGCCACATATTCACCCTCCCGCAAGTTATGGGCCAGGAAGAGATCACTTTCGGTGCAGTTTTGCGCGGTCTGGGGATGGACCCGGTGGTATCGGGTGCAGATTTCTTGCCAGCCATCGGCCACCAGCACGTTCCCCTTGAGATCGAGGATCGCCGATGGCGTGCCCGTCAGTTTGGTAAATTCCTCCATCAGGGATTGAATAGCCGGTATATCGAGAATGTTGCTTAAATCCTCGTCGCTAATCTCTACATCCGGAGAGAGAATGGAGTCCAGCTTCAGTCGCAAACGCTCCTCGGAGGCCCGCAAGGCCTCCTCGGCCTGTTTGCGGGCCGTCATATCCTGGAACATGCAGTGGGTCCGGACGAACCGACCCTGGTCGTCGAACGCGACCCGCCCACCAAAGGAGACGGTGACCAGGGCGCCATCTTTACGCATCATCTCAAAATCTAAAGTGCACACCTCCCCGGCGCCCTTGACGCAGGCAAAGCGCTCGGGAAACTGCTCAAAGTAACCCGGCGGGAGAAAATCTCCGAACCAGCGGCCGATCACCTCCTGCCGGGAGTATCCCAGGATGTCGAGCCCGGCCTGGTTGACCTCCCGGATAATGCCGTCTTCGTCCAGGGATTGGTACCCCAGGGGGGCTTTTTCATAGAGCAGACGGAACTTTTCTTCGCTGCGGCGCAGGTCATCCTCGGCGTTGTGCCGCCGGGTGATGTCGGTCATGGCCGTGCGATATTGGATAACCTTGCCGCCGGCCTCGACCATTGCCAGACTCTCCAGGGATATCACGCCGGCAAGGCCTTGTTGGGGATTGAGTTTCAGCTCGCAGGACCGGATGGCGGCGCTGACCGACAATTGTCTGAGGTATTTATAGAAGGCCTGGCGGCACTCAGGAGCGACAAACAGCATGAAGGGCTGCTTGAGTAATAAGTTCCGGGGGGCCCCCAATAGCCTGGCTCCCGTCAGATTGAGGTCAAGGATGAGCCCTTGCGGGTCCAGGGTGACATATCCCACCGGCGCCAAGTCATAGAGATCGACGTACCGGTCCCGGCTCCTGGCGACGGTTTCCTGGGCCCGGCGCAGTTCCTCGTTCTGCATCTCCAGTTCAACCTGGTGCACCTGGAGTTCATGCACCAGTTCCAGGACATCGTCCGGGGGTATCGGGCTCAGGCCCGTCCCCCCGGACGCCAGGATTTTCTCGGCGCGGGCCCGGAGGTCGCCAGTCAGCTTGGCAAGGAAACGTTTCTTGGTCATGAAATCTCTCTACGCCGCGTGGTGCGATGGCTGGGGGCCACCGAACCTGGGAGCCGAACAACTGGACCGCGGCATCCGGAACCCCGGCGCCAGCACTGGGGCCGGCGACGCGCCGGGGCCGCGAGCCCGGGACCCCGGAGAGGTCACCCCGGCACTCCAGGGGAGAGGACCGGTTTGCCCGGCGGCGACCTGGCAAACCGGGGCCGGCGGCCAGCCTTCCCGATTCCTCCTGGGGTATATGACCTCAAAAGGGCATCCTGTGAAGCCGCGGACACCCGTCAGATGGTTTTCTCTACCGCAGAGCAACAGCCGGGACCGGTCTCCCCGGGTTTTAAGCCTGACGATCAGTGGTCGGACACGCCACCCTAAACTTGGGCGCAGCCCAATCCCGGTCATAAGCCGCAGTGGCCTGGGATCCAGTTGGAATCGAGGCCACTTACCGATGACCCTGGGCGTATCTGGTCTATTTATCGGCAAGTTCCGGTTAATCCTAAAAGACCTTGCACTAGACGGCCCCTCTCTCCGGGATTTTTACCAGCCTGGCCCAGCTTCTCTCCGCATCTCGCCTGAGCGACAGGAGATTTTTCAAAAAAAATGAGCTGGTGCGCTTGACTTTTTCTGATTTTCTGATAGTATAAATACTACGTTTTCGAGCCCCGGTGACAGCCGGGGTTTTTTTGTTCCTCCAACCCTCCTCCCCGGCAACCGGGTGGGGGGAGAGTTTTTCCCCTCCCATCAGCTGCGAGGTTTTTTCGGCGGGGCGCTTGGACGAACCCCGAGGGTGTCCAACTACCGCGGCACGCCGGGCTCAGCCTCTCCTCAGCCTGCTTCCCCTGACGTCCGGCTAAAGCGGTAGCACCCGGTCAGAACTCGGGGAATGCCCCCCGGGGCATCGCCGGTAATTGCCGCCAACCCGTCTCAGCCACGGCCCCATTTCCCTTGAGTGGTGCGGCCAGTGGCTCTCTTTGCCTGACTCATCTGATTGACCATATTTTTTTGGTTAGTATCAGTCCCACACCCGTCGATCTTCCGGGAGGCTGGGCCGGGGGAAAAAATCACCTTCCCATTTGCCTATCCCTGCTTTATCATCGATGCATCGAGAGCGAATGCCAAAAGTTCCTGCCGTTAGGGAACACGGACTAAAAACCAAAATTCCCCCTCCCCCCATGGTCAAAGGGGGGAACTACAAGAATTTGCTATTAAAGTCTCCTTTGGAAAAAGGGAACTAGGGGGATTGATAAACCACCACGTGGAATGAATTAAGAGCACATGCTATAACCCCAAGAATTATCCCCAGGAGGCCCCATGGATATCCTTGCCAGCCTGACTCCCATCTTCAAGCCCAAAAGCGTTGCGGTCATCGGCGCTTCCACCGCCCCCGGCAAACTGGGCCATGACATTCTGGCCAATCTCAAGAACGGCGGCTTCCCCGGGGCGCTGTACCCCATCAACCCCAAGGCCGACGAGATTTTAGGCCTCAAGGTGTATAAAAGCATCAGTGACACCCCGGCGGCCCCGGATCTGGCGGTGGTGGTGATTCCGGCCCGGATCGTCGCCGCCACCCTGGAACAGTGCGCCGAGAAGGGGGTGAAGGCGGCCATCGTCATCACCGGCGGCTTTGCCGAGACCGGCCCCGACGGTGAGCGCCTCCAGGACGAGTTGGCCCAGGTTATCCGCCAGACCGGCATGCGGGTCATCGGCCCCAATTGCCAGGGGGTCAACATGCCCCATGAACTGATGTGCGCCTCCTGGCCGCTGATCACCACCCGGGGCCGGATCGCCTTGGCGTCCCAGTCCGGCACCGTGGGGGCCGCCTTCCTGGATATGGCCGCGGCCGAACACCTGGGGGTGAGCGGCTTCGTGTCCCTGGGCAACCGGGTGGACGTGGATGAGGCCGAGGTGCTCATGTACTTCAACCAGGACCCCCACACCCAGGTCATCGCCCTCTATCTCGAAGGGGTCAAACGGGCCTCCTACTTCCTCGACGCCCTGAGGGAGGCGAAAAAACCGGTGGTCATCCTCAAGGCCGGCCGCACCGTTCAGGGGAGCCGGGCCGCCGAGTCCCACACCAAGTCCATGGCCGGGACCGACGCCATCTATGACGCCCTGTTCCGCAAGTACCGGGTCCACCGGGCCGACACCCTGGAGGAACTCTTCGACTTTGCCAAGGCCCTGGCCTATCTTCCCAAGCCCAAGCGGCAAGAAGCTTATGATCAGCACCTCCTCCGGCGGGGCGGCAATTCTGGCCATCGACGAGGCCGAGAAAAACGGCCTGACGGTCCCTGCCCCCAGCCCCATCCTTAAAGAGCGCCTCCGGGAGATGCTTCCGGCCCATTGCGCCGTGGGCAACCCGGTGGACCTGACCGGCGACGCCATCAGCGCCCCGGACCTCTATAAGCAGGTGATGGACAAAACCAGGCAGGATTACGACACCCAGGTGGTAATCTTCGGGGACCCCATCCCCGGGGCCGCCAACCAGGTTACCCCCGGCGCCTCGGAGCTGGTGATCTTCCTGGGCGGGGCCGACGTGGAGCGGGAAGAGCGCCAAAAGCTCTATGAAGCCGGCATCCCGGTCTTTCCCACCCCGGAGCGGGGGATCAAAGCCCTGGCCCAGTTCTTCAGGTTCGATCCCCAGCCCGCCCCGGCCCCCGGCCGGCCCCCGGTAGCAGTCCCCGAGGGGCTCCAGTTGGTGCCACCCCCGGAAGCCACCGCCCTGATGATCAAAGCCGGGATTCCCGCCGCGGCCGCACCCCTGGCCCTGGAGGCCGAGCAGGCCGTGGAACTGGCCCGGGGCTTCGGCTACCCGGTGGCCATGAAAATCGCCTCACCCCAACTGGCCCACAAAACCGACATGGGCGGGGTCTACCTGGGGCTGGAAAATGACGAGGAAGTGCGCCAGGCCTATCAGGAAATCATGGACGCCACCCGGCTCTACGAGCACTGGGTCACCGTCCACGGCGTCAGCATCTCCCCCATGGCCAAACCCGGGGGCCTGGAAGTCATCCTGGGCATCATCACCGACCCCCAGTACGGCCCCACCCTGATGTTCGGCCTGGGGGGCGTCAACACCGAGATCTATAAGGACGTGGCCTTCTGTCTCCTGCCTGCGGATGACGCCGAACTGGAAGACCTGATCAAACGGGTGCAGGGCTACCCCCTGCTCACCGGCTACCGGGGCCAACCCCCCCGGGACACCAAGGCCCTGCTGGCCGCCATGAAAGCCCTGGGCACCTTTGCCGGCAAACACCCGGAACTGGACCAGATCGAACTCAATCCCCTGCTGCTCTACGAGAAAGGCCTTTTCGCGGTGGACGTGCGGATTTTTTCGACGGGGATAGGGGGAATCTGGGGAAGAGGGCCAGGGACTTTTTCGTGAGTGGCCCCTGCCGCCCTTCCCCAGACCCCATCCCCCAACCCCATAGAGGGAGCCGGGGAACCGGGGCCAGTGGCCCCACCTTCCCCGGCCCAAAGGCAAAAAATGCGGGCAGGCATTGTCCGCTCTAAATCAAACCCTGGTGGCACAGGCTTCCAGCCTGTGCTAATCTACGATTATCTCAATCATTTACGAGGGCAGCCCATGAGGCCCATTAACGTTATCGTGGAAAAACATCCGGATGGTTACATCGCCTACCCCTTGGGATTAAAGGGCGTGATAGTGGGGCAGGGAGATACTTATGAGGCAGCCATGGCTGACGTCAAGTCAGCCATGAGGTTTCATATCAAAATTTTTGGACCAGGGGCGGTGGAGATTGCCACTGCAGAAATGTAGGGTGTGTTTTACGCACCATTATGCGAAGCAGAGCTTTGCAAACAATTGTCATTCCCAAGCTGGAGCTTGGGAACGAGAGGAAAGGCGTCAACCCTTGAGAACCATCTGCACCCAGGCAGGAATTTCCCGAGCTGATTTTCTGGCTGCCTATGATAAAAGCTAAATGCCTCCCTTAGAATTCTTTCGCCTGCAAACCCGCCAAGAAGTCCTGGCCCTTTACGACCGCTTTGCCCCGGTGGGGGTGGAAGAGGTGGAACTGGCCGAGGCCGGGGGCCGAGTCCTGGCCTCGCCCATCCTGGCGCCGGAGGACGTGCCGGGATTTCTGCGGGCCACCATGGACGGCTACGCGGTTCGGGCTCGGGACACCTTCGGGGCCGGCGCCGGGGCGCCCCAGTACCTGGAAATCAAGGGCGAAGTCCCCATGGGCGTGGCCCCCACCCGGGCGGTGGCCGGGGGTGAGACCCTGAGGGTGGCCACCGGGGCCATGCTGCCCCCGGGCGCCGATGCGGTGGTGATGATCGAATACACCGCCGAGCACCCGGACGGCACCCTGGAAGTGCGCCGGGCCGTGGCCCCGGGAGAAAATGTGCTGGCACCCGGGGAGGACGTGGCCCGGGGCGAGAAGCTTTTTCCGGCCGGCCGGCGGCTGCGCCCCCAGGAGATCGGCCTCTTGGCCGCCCTGGGCCTAAGGCGCTTGACAGCTTATAAAAAACCCCGGGTGGCCATTATCTCATCCGGGGATGAGATTGTCCGACTGGACGAAATGCCCGGGCCGGGCCAGGTGCGGGATTCCAATGCCTACCTGGCCGCGGCCCAGGTGGCCGAGTGGGGCGGCCTGCCCCTGATGCTCGGCATTATTCCCGATGATTTCAGCGCCTTACGAAATTCCCTGGCCGCGGCCCTGGAGGCCTCCGACCTGATCCTGATCTCCGGCGGCAGCTCCGTGGGCGTCCGGGACCTGACCCTCACCGCCATCCGGGACCTGCCCGACGCCGAGATCCTGGTGCACGGCGTGGCGCTCCGGCCCGGCAAACCCACTATCCTGGCGGACCTGGGACAGACGCCGGGCAAGCCCCTCCTGGGGCTGCCGGGGCACCCGGCCTCGGCCGCGGTGGTCATGGAGGTGCTGGGGCGGCCGCTGCTGCTGCGCCTGGCGGGCGCCAGCGACCAGTCCCCCTGGGGACGCGCCGTGACGGCCGGGCTGTCCCGGAACCTGGCCGGGGCCACCGGCCGGGAGGACTACGTGAGGGTGCGCCTGCGCCGGGAGGGTGCGACCCTGTGGGCCGACCCGGTCCTGGGGCCTTCGGGGCTCCTCTCCCCCCTGGTGAAGAGCGACGGCCTGGTGATGATCCCCCTGGGTGTGGAAGGTTTTTTTAAGGGGGAAGAGGTGAGCGTCCAGTTGTTCGGCGGGTTTTGATCCTGGCAGGTGACGGATTTTTACCCGGTTCTTTTCCTTTAATCCCGACCAATCTCGGGGCATCGGCCCCCGGGATTCTTGCCTACCGGCAATAAATGATTATTAAAGTGGGAAGCAAGGTTTTCGGGAAGAACCCCGGAATTTGATCCCCATTACCCCAAAGAGCCCACTATGCCCTTGATTCATTTTCTGCCGGATGGCAAAGAAGTTGAAATAAACGAAGGCGAAACTATTATGCTGGCCGCGCTGCGGGCCGGCATAGCCCATAGCCACCTCTGCGGCGGCAGTGCACGGTGCTCGACCTGCCGGGTCATTATTATCGAGGGTCTGGAGAATTGTGCGCCGCGCAACCCCGAGGAACAATGCATTGCCGATATGCTGCGGCTTGACCCTAAAGTTCGCCTCGCCTGCCAGACAGTCGTCACGGGTAACGTAAAACTCAGGCGGCTGATAACGGATATTCTCGAAGATGTCGATTCAGCCAGCCTGTATATCGAGGGTGTGGAGCCTTGTTCCATCGGGGTTGAAAAGTATATTTTGATCCTGTTTTCAGATATCAAAGGTTTCACCCCTTTTGCCGAAAATCTCCTGCCCTACGATGTTATTTATGCTCTGAACCTGTACTTCCAGAAAGTCGGTGAAGTAATCGTGCGCCATGGCGGGGTCATCAACAATTACATGGGTGACGGTTTCATGGCGCTCTTTGAAGCTGATGACCCCGCCGAGGGCGCTTTGCGGTCTACCCGAGCCGGACTGGAACTCATCGAGGCAGTCCAGGAGCTGAAGCCTTATCTTGAAGAACTCTATCACAAAAGTTTCCAGATCCGGGTAGGTCTGCACTATGGACAGGTGGTGGCGGGTAAGCTCGGGTCGCCGGGCAATAAGAGGATGACCGTCATAGGTGATACGGTGAACCTGGCCAGCCGGATCGAGGCCGCCAACAAGCAGGCCGGCACCCAATTTCTGATCTCCGAAGACACGTATGCCCTGGTGAAAGAACAGGTCCGGACCGGCCGGTGCGTCCGGGTCACCCTACCGGGAAAAAGCGGCGAGTATGAACTCTATGAGGTAGTGGGATTACAAGCAGCCCCCGCCGCCGCCGCCCCGACTCCAGGCCCCTCCAGATAAAACTCCGCCCAGGCAGACAGATCATGGCCGGCATTTTTGCCACAGCAGCGATCAGGTCCGCTCCTGGCCAGGGCTCGGCGCGGCATAGTCTCCTGGAAATCCAAGGGGAAATCTATTCTGCTCCACCCCCGGGCACCCCGACTATCCGGTGAGATGTTCCGTCCGAGACTACCGCGCTGGATCATTGAGCCTGGAATAAATTCTCGAATATTTCCCTATGGATATTTAACCGAGGTTAGATCTGGCCATCAGAAGGAATAGTCAAATGAAAGATATTCATGAAGGGGATTCTATTGAGAAAACCAGGGAAGATGTACAAAAGAAAGTTAAGTCGTTAATTAGAATCGGCATATTCTTCTCTATATTCTGGATGGTCGGCATAGGGTCATTGATTTCACTGGTGTTAGGACTTAAAGCCAGGAAGATCATTATGCAGGCTGACACGAGGATAGATGGAATGGGTGGGGTATATTGGTGCTTAATAGTGGGAGGATTGGGGTTGATTATATCGCTGTTGATATTAATTGCAATTATAATCCCAATGATATTACAAGGTATTGCCAAATGAATTTACAATAATGTCATAGTATTGGATTGAAGGTGATATAAATTTGCCGGTATTATTATAAAGTCATCCCGTTGAGTTATGGGATAGTAAATTGAAGGCTCTGCAAAAAGCTGCTTTGTCTTTGAGCGAAGGATCTCATATCAGGCTCGGGCCCCGGAAGTCTTGGGGCTCCAGATCACTTCTCCCGCCAAACCACCACCAGGCCCAGACAGAGCCAGAAGGCCTCCCGGATGCGCCGGAGGATGCTGAAGGCCGCGCCCAGATCGAAACCCAGGTTGAAGCCCAGGGCTAACAGGATATTGCCGCCCTCCTGCACCCCCATGGCCGCGGGGATGAAAAACCCCAGGGCCGTGAAGAGCATGGCCAGGGAGTCCATGCAGACCGCCAGGCCCCAGCTGATGGGGTGGCCCAGGAGCCAGAAAATCAGGTAGACCTCCACCGAATGGAGCAGCCAGCTGAGGAAAAACAGGGAGAAGGCCAGCAAGGCCCGGTAGGGATATTGGCGGTAGAATTGGGACATGGCCGTGTCCAGCCCCTCTAAAAAACCCTCCTGATCCCTGAGAAAGTGGGGCAGCCAGCCGCGCCGGGAAAGGAAGCGGAAGCTGTTGCCGAAGGGTTCCCGCCGCTGCACGACGACGAAAATAATGCCGACGGCCGCCAGACCCAGGGCCGCCAGGCATAAGAACAGCATGTGCTTGGCCGCCTCGGGCAAATAGACGGGGGCCAGGGCCAACCCGGCAAAGATATACAAGACCAGGCTCAGGACCAGGATGCCCTTCATGATCACCACCGAGGCGCTGGCCACCTCGAGGGGCACGCCGTCGGCCTGGAGGCGGGTGGCTTTAAAGGGCTCGCCCCCGAGGCTGGCGGTGGGGGTAAGCTGGTTCAGGGCTTCCCCCCCGAGACGCAGCCAGAAGAGGCGGGCCACCGTGGTTTTGGCCGGCAGGTTCACCAGGATATACTTCCAGGACCAGGCTTCCAGCCAGTTGACCACGCCGTAGGGCAGCAGGAGCAGCGGCCAATACCATCCCACCTGCAGGAGATAATGCCCCAGGGTATCCCAGCCCACCTCGTTGAGAATCCAGACGAAGAAAATCGAGGCGATCAACAGCAGAATAAGATTGACGAGGCGCAACCACGCATCCTTCTCGCCCTGGGGCGGCGGAGATCATCACCCAGCCGGGATCAGGCCGGTATCCAGAGATAATATCAGAGTGCGGCGGATCAAGGAAGGGGCTCTACCCCCGGCTCTTCGGCGACGACCAGCTTGGGGGTGCGGCGCATGAGGAAGACCAGGGGCAGCAGGCAGAGGAAGACGATGGTGAAGAACCAGTAATCGTCGCAGAAGGCCAGCATTCTCGCCTGGCGCTGCACTTCCTGGTAGAGCCCGGCCATGGCCTGGGGGGCATCCCACCACTGCCAGTTGGTCCCCAAATCCGGCAAGGCCTGGGACAGGCGGTGCTGCCAATCGAGGAACGGCTGGGACAGGGGGGTGAGGTGCTCCACCAGGTGGCCCTGGTGGAACTGGCTCCGCCGGGCCAGGAGGGTGGTGGCCGTGGCGATGCCGAAGGAGCCCCCCAGGTTGCGCATCAGGTTGAAGATGCCGGTGGCGTTGCCCATTTTCTCCTGGGAGATGCGGGACATGGTCAGGGTGGTGAGGGATACGAAGGTGGCCCCCAGGCCAAACCCCTGGACGAACCGGGGCCACCAGGCGTGATAAAAATCGATGTGGTATTGTAGCTGGCTCATGAGATAAACCGCGTAGGCGTTGAGTAACCAGGCCCACAAAGACTATTTTGCGGCTGTCCATCACCATGGTCAGCCGGCCTACCACCGGCATGATCATCAGGGAGCCGATGCCCCCGAAGGCCAGGGCCCAGCCCGCCAGGGTGGCGTCATAGCCCATGAGGGTCTGGAGGAACAGAGGCAGGAGCATGATGCTGCCGTAGAGGACAAACCCGAAAAAGAACATGATGGTCACGCCGGAGGCATAGTTCCGCTCCTTGAAGAGGCGGAGGTCCACCACCGGGTGCCGGGTTTTGAGCTCATGATAGATCAGGATCGATCAAGGCCACCACCGCGATGATGGCCAGGCGGGTGATGAAGGCGGAAGAAAACCAGTCGTCCCGCTCCCCTTTGTCCAGCACCACCTGGAGCGCCCCCAGGCCCACGACCAACAGCCCCAGCCCCCAGTAGTCGATGCTGCCGGCCCGCTGGCGCCGGATGTAATCCGGGTCGAAGATGAACAGACAGGTGAGGAGCAGGGAGACGCATCCCGATGGGCAGATTGATGTAGAAGGCCCAGCGCCAGGTGAGGTTGTCCGTGACCCAGCCGCCCATGACCGGCCCGACAATGGGGGCGATGATCACCCCGATGCCCCAGAGGGCCATGGCCATGCCCCGCTCCTCCACCGGGAAGGTTTCCAGGAGAATGGCCTGGGAGATGGGCTGGAGGGCTCCGCCGCCGACCCCCTGGATGATGCGGAAGACGATGAGCATCCCCAGACTGGTGGCCATGCCGCACAACATGGAACTGACGGTGAACAGGGCGATGCAGAGAATCAGAAAGCGCTTGCGGCCGAACAGCGCCGCCAGCCAGCCGGTGATGGGCAGGATGACGGCGTTGGAGACCAGGTAGGCCGTCAGAATCCAGGTGGTCTCGTCCTCCGAGGAGGCCAGGCTGCCGGCGATATGGGGCAGGGCCACGTTGACCACCGTGGTGTCCACGATCTCCATGAAGGTGCCGGCCATCACCGCGAATGGTAATCAGCCATTTGTTGACCGCCACCGGGGACCGTTGTCAGGAGTGGTCATCTCGGGTTCTTGCTTCGAAAATTTCAAGGTTCAAGGTTTAAAGTTCAAGGTTGGAGCAGCAGCCGGAAATGTGGGGTGCGCACTACGCATCACCGCACCAAAATTAAGCGCCCCGTCACGGCGGGCATGGAGGCCAGCCTCACCATCCTTTTCATAACTTACGGTTGGGGCAAAATCCCCTGAATGACTACCCTGATTAATCCTGGCACCCGGGGCGAGGTCCCAGGGCTGACCCCGGCCGCAGCGGGAGACGGACGAGGACCCGCCTGGTTTATTTATGGGACAACTGCCCCTCCGGCCCCAAGAGCCGTTTGCCGGTGCGGTCCCGGGTGTCGATGGTAACCTCGGCGGACATCCCCAGGCGCAGGGGCCGGTTGGCGGGGAAAGGCGGAGTCAGCATGATTTTGACCGGGACGCGTTGGACCACCTTGACCCAGTTGCCGGTGGCGTTCTCCGGGGGCAGCAAGCGAGAAGGCCGAGCCGGTGCCGGCCATGATGGAGTCCACCTTGCCGGTAAATTCGACCTCGGGATAGGTATCCACGCTGGACCCGGGCGGGCTGGCCGATATACACGTGGGTCAGTTCCGTCTCTTTGTAGTTGGCCTGGATCCAGAGCTGAGCAGTTTTGAGGGGCACCAGCATCATCAAGGGCTGGCCCGGCTTGGACCCAGTTGCCCACCTCCACCTGCCGCCGGGTGATGTAGCCTTCGATTTGAGCGATGATCTTGGTATAGCCCAGGTTGAGGCGGGCCTGCTCCAGTCTTGGCCTTGGCCTCCTTGATGGCCGGCTGCTCGTCCAGGGGAATGTCGGTGGAGCCGCCGATGGCAGCCAGGGCCTCCTTGTAGTTCCCGCTGGGCCTTGTTCACCTCCGCCTGGTTGACCCGGTAGCGGGTTTCCACCTGATCCAGGGTCTGCTTGGGGATGGTGCGGCGCTCGAAGAGGCTGGTGTAGCGGGCTCTTATCAAGGCCGGCCATACTTGAAATTGGCTTCCGCCTGGGGGAGCCTGGTTTTGGCGGTGGAAACCTTGACATAGTCCTGGGCCAATTCCTGGCGCAGGCGGCCCAGATTGCCCTCTGCCCTTGGCCACCGCAGTCTCATAATCCTGGGGCTCCAGGGTCACCAGGACCTGGCCGGGAGTGACGTGCTGGTTGTTGTCCACCAGAATTTTGGCCACCCGCCCATCCACCCGGGACGCAATAACGCCCATATAACCGGCCACGTAGGCGTCGTCGGTGCTGACAAAGATGTGGATATGCCTCCAGTAGGCGACCCCAGCCCCGATCATGACCAGGACCAGCAGGCCAATGCCGAGGCGGACGAGAAATTTACGGGACATGGGGAGTTGGCTCTCCTGGGGGAGAAGTTCATTGATGGCGCCGATGGCCCAGAACATCTGGGCCTTGGCCATCTGGTGGTCATACACCGCGGTCCAGTAATTGACCCGGGTCCGGGTCAGGAGGGTCTCGGCGTCGATGACGTCGGTGGCGGTGCCCGACGCTTTCTTTATACCGCTCTTCGTTGAGGCGCAGATTTTCCTCGCCCTGGGTCACCGCGGTTTCCGTGGTCCTGATCCGGTCCACGGTCTCTTTGACTCTTCAGGTAAGCATTCTGGACGTCCAAGCGGACCTGCTCGTTCATATCCTTATGCTGCTCCTGGAGTTGCTCCACCTTGAGCTTGGCCTGGGAGACCGCGGCCTTGGTGTCCAAACCGGAAAAGATGTTCCAGTTCATGGCAAAGATGGCGAACCACTGGTGTCGTGCACCAGTGCAATTGTTTACCTGATAGTAATGCCCGGCCTGGACGCCAAACTTGGGGAAAGTACTGGGCCCGGGTCTCGGTCACCACCTTTTCCTGTTGGTGGATGCGCTCCTGGCGAGGCCTTGAGATCGGCTCCGATGCTTCAAGGCGACGTCGGTGGCCTCTCCCAGGGCCCAGGCTTTGAGGTCGACTTTTCATCCTTCAGGACCGTGGGGGCGGTCACGGGCAGCATCAGGACCTTGTTCAGCGCCGACCGGATGTTGATATAATCGGTTTGGGCCACGATCAGGTTCTGCTCGGCGTCGGCCAGGGAGACCTTGGCCTGGAGCACGTCGTTGAAGGTGACCACGCCGAATTGGTACTGGTCCTCGGCAATCTTGAGATGCTGCTTGAGGTCGAGGACCGTCTGCTTGGCCACTTCCACCATTTTCTTGGCCCGGAGGGTCTTGAAATATCCCTGGGCCACGGTCAGAAAGACGTTGTCCCGGGTCTGGGCAGTGTCCAGCAGACTGGCTTGATGCCCCTTGATGGCGGCCTGATATTTGGACGGGGTGCCCCAGAAGTCGAAGAGCAACTGGTTGACCGAAGTCTGGCTGGTCCAGAAGTTCCGGTTGGTCTGGGGAAAAGCATGCAACCGCCCGGCAGCCGGGCTGAATGCTAAACTTCAGCGGATCATCGTAAATGTTCTGGCTCACCTGGGTTTTGACCTGGGGCAGCAGCCCCGACCGGGCCCGGACCACCTGCTCGCCGGCGATGAGGGCCTGGAGGCGGCTGATCTGCAAATTGGGGTTGGCCTTCCAGGCCAGGCGCAGGGCCTCCTTCAAATCCAGGTGGGGCGCCGGGGGTTCAGCGGCGCCGCCCGGCAAGACCGTCACACTCCACAGATCGCCAGAGCGCCAGGAGCACCGCGCCCTAAGTTTCTGGCCGTCATAGCGCCGCTTCCTCTGCTAACGGTTGCTTTTCCCGGATCAAACCGGAGGAGAGCAGGGTGAGAATAACCGGCAAGGCCTCCTGGGCCGCATCCACCTGCCCTTCGGCCCCCTGATAATAGCCGGTGGCCCGGACCAACCCCCGGATCAAAAAGGTAAGGAGGCGGGGATTGGCGGGAATAAACTGGCCGGCGGCAATACCTTCGGCAAACAGGCCGCGTCACCAGAGCCACAAATTTCTCTTCCAATTTCCTGGTAGTGGCGCCAGAATCCTTCCCGGGAGTCCCGCTTCCCCCGGAGCAATTCCCGGGCATAGATGGGAAACAACAGCCGCTCCCGGTTGAGATATTCCAGGAGGACCGACACCATGCGGATCAATTTTTCCGCAGGCGTTCCCGGGGGCCTGCAGGGATGACTCCAGGTCCTGGAGGATATTTTCCCCCACCTGGGTGATGAGGGCCTGAATCAGATCTGTCTTTACTCTGAAAATAGAGATACACGGTGCCCTTGGCCACCCCGGCGGCGGCGGCGATCTCCTCCATGGTCATGGCTTCCAGGCCGCGCTGGTCCAGGAGCTGGCGGGCCGCGGCCAGGATCTCCTGGGTGCGGAAGGCGGTGACGATCTCTTTCTTGGTGGCTTTGGGCAAGATGCCGGCATTGGTCAGAAATTCTCTGATCGGCGCCAGGGATTGCCGGCGACATTTTTCCACGAACTTCCCAAACAGTGCTCGCCAAGTCTGATATAATGACTATTGGGTCATTGAAATGACTTTAAGTCAATAATAGGTTTTCGTAGCCTTGTCAAGAAAAACTTGCAAACTCACATGGCGCTGTTTAGACTAGAAAATATCCAGAGGGTTAGCAGGAGGCGACGATGCACCGTCGTGATTTTTTGAGATATATGGCGGCCTTAGGATTGTTAACCGCCGGGGCCGGGCGGCTGGTGTTGCCGGAAGAAGTCTGGGCCATGGCCCCCCAGGAAACGCCTCAAGCCGCTGGTGGCCAAAGCCCAGGGCACCAATTATGCCCAGATGGTGGGGGATACCATCCAGGCCCTGGGGGGCATGAAAAAGTTCGTCAATCCCGGGGAAGTGGTGGTGGTCAAGCCCAACATGGCCTGGGACCGGCCCCCGGAGATGGCCGCCAACGCCAACCCGGCGGTGGTGCGCCAGGTGGTGGAATTGTGCCTGGAGGCCGGGGCCAAGCAGGTCAAGGTCCTGGACTATACCTGCGACGACGCCCGCAAGGCTTACGCCGCTTCCGGCATCAAGGCCGCGGTGGAGGGCATCAAAGATCCCCGGGCCGTGGTGCAGTTTGTGGATGAGCGACGTTTCGTGGAGGTCCAGCATCGAGAAGGCCAAGGCCCTGAAGAAATGGTCTTTTTATAAAGATATCCTGGAGGCGGACCGCTTCATCAATATCCCGGTGGCCAAGCAGCACTCCGAGGCCCGCCTCACCATGTGCCTGAAGAACATGATGGGGGCCATCGGCGGCTGGCGTGGCCGCATCCACGTGGGCCTGCACCAGAATATCGCCGACATGAACCTGATTTTGCGCCCCGACCTGCACGTCCTGGACGCCACCCGCATTCTGCTCCGTAATGGCCCCAAGGGCGGCCGCATCGAGGACGTGGAGGTGAAAAACCTGGTGTTTGCCGGCGCCGACCCCGTGGCCCTGGACGCCCTGGGCACCGACCTGTTCGGCATGAAACCCGCGGATATCGGCTATATCACCCAGTCTCACCAGGCCGGCCGGGGTGAGATGGACCTGAGCAAGATCAAGATACTTTCTTCTTAAGAAAGGAAGCGGGCGCCGGTTTCCGCCATCAGGAGTGTTAATTAATCAACTCAATTATTCCGGGAAAATCGCGGCAGAGTTTGCCAGAGAGGAAAACTAAGTTTTGCCAGGTTCCTTATCCTCTTTCCCTTCCTGGCTGATCCGGTGGATGCAAGAGCAGACAATTGTCCATTGGGGTGCGGCCGACCTGCATGGGTTCTCTACCCCCAAGGATGCGGCAGGGCGAGGGTTTCCCCGGGCCCTTTCCTGGGCTATGCCCATAACCCCCCAGGTGATGGCCGAGGTCTGCCATGGCCCAACCCAAGCCTATGCGGCTGAGTATGACCGGATGAACCGCCGGATTAATGAGCTGGCGGGGATGTTGGCAGCCGCCATCAGCAGCCGGGGCTTTCGAGCCCAGCCGTTGGCTGCGTCGAAACGTAGCGATCCGGTGAACATCAAGGGAGACTTTCCCCACAAAACTGCGGCTACCCGGGCCGGATTGGGCTGGATCGGCCGCCATTGCCAGCTTGTCACCCGTAGGTTTGGATCCTGGGTCCGCCTGGGAACCGTTTTTACCGACATGGACCTCCCCTGTGGGCCCCCGATGGAACGCAGCTTCTGCGGCCGTTGCACCCGCTGTGTGGATGCCTGCCCTGCCGGAGCGTTAACCGGCAACTTATGGTATCCGGGCCTGCCCCGGGAAGACCTCCTGGACCCCGGAGCTTGTGACCGTTGGAAGAAAGAAAATTATTTCCAACTCCATGCAGGGCACATCTGTGGAATCTGTTCGGCGGTCTGTCCTTATGGACTGAAGTTGCTGAAGAAAAAGCCCCCCGGTGGTGATGGTCAGGCCAGTCCACGGGGAGACCAGTCAAATCTCGGAGCCTAATCAGTTCTCAACCTCCAGCCCTTAAAACTATGGAAACCAAAAATTATTTCTTGACCAACCGCACCTGGGTGCGCCTGCGCCGGGTCACCCAGATCCTCTTTCTGGCCCTGTTTCTCTGGCTGTTTTTGAAAGCCGAATTCGGCGGGCAGGAAACACCTGGCCTGGCCGGTGGACCTGTTCTTTCGCTTCGACCCCCTGATCCTGGCGGCCCACCTCCTGACCTTCAGCCCCCTGGTGGCCGGGCTCTTCTGGTCCCTGGTCTTCGTGGCCTGAACCTTCATCCTGGGCCGGTTTTTCTGCGGCTGGGTCTGCCCCCTGGGCACCACCCTGGACGGGGCCCGGCGGCTGCTGTTTACGGCCCGGCCCGATCGCGGCGTGGCGGCCCGGTGGCGCCGGGGCAAGTACTACCTGCTGATCGGCCTGCTGGTCAGGGCCCTGTTTTCCTTGAATCTGGTGGGGCTGTTCGATCCCCTGTCCCTGCTCTACCGCAGCTCTGGCCATCGTCTTTTACCCGGCCTTCGGCTACGGGGTGGAAAAGGCCGGCCTCACCCTGTACCGCCTGGGGCCGCCCGTCACCTACGTGAGCGAGCCGCTCTATCAATTCTTCAAGGCCACGGTGCTGCCTTTCCGGCCCCTGGTCTACCTGCTGCCCTTCTTGACGCTGGTGCTCTTTGCCCTGGTGGTGGCCGCGGAGCGGGTGGACCGGCGCTTCTGGTGCCGGGCCTTCTGCCCCTTGGGAGCCCTCTACGGGCTCATGGCCCGCTTCTCCCGGCTGCGGCGGCGGCCCGCGGCCCTGTGCCCCGACTGCGGCGACTGCACCGAGGTGTGTAAGATGGCCGCCTTTGCCCCGGGCAAGCCGGCCCGCCACCAACACGTCCGAATGCCAGCTCTGTCTGCGCTGCCTGGAGGCCTGCGAGAAAGAGGACCGGGTGAGCTTCGCCTGGACTTCCAAGGCGCCCCGGGCCCCCCTGGACCTGGGGCGGCGCCAGTTGATCACTGCGGTGGCGGCGGGGGTCGTGGCCGTGCCCCTGGTTCGCCTGGGCTCCCTGGCCCGGCGGCCCGATGAGTTTCTCGTCCGGCCCCCCGGGGCCCAGAACGAGGCCGAGTTTCTCTCCCGCTGCATCCGCTGCGGCCAGTGCATGAAGGTCTGCCTGACCAACGGCCTGCAGCCGGTGCTCTGGGAAGCGGGCCTGGAGGGGCTCTATACCCCCCGGCTCGTCCCCCGGATGGGCTACTGCTCCTTCTCCTGCAACCTGTGCGGCCAGGTCTGCCCCACCGGCGCCATCCCCCACCTCAATCTGAAAGTCAAACAGGCCACCGTCCTGGGGACCGCTTCATAACCGCTCCCGGTGCATCCCCTACAGCGAAGGCACCGATTGCCTGGTGTGCGAGGAGCATTGCCCGGTCGCGCCCAAGGCCATCGTTCTCTACCGAGCAGGAGGTCGTTAATCTCCAGGGGGAGCGGGTGAAAGTCAAGCTGCCGCTGGTCAACCCGGACCGCTGCATCGGCTGCGGCCAATGCGAACACGTCTGCCCCGTGGGCGGCGCCGCGGCCATCCGGGTGAAACGGTCGCTGCGGGTGGAAATGTGAGTACTTGGGGGAGGAGGCTAAGGGCCGGCGGGCCCTTACCCCCTCCCCCAAATCCCTACCCCCAATCCCTTACTAGAGCAAAGCATAGGCATCATGTTTGGGCGAGCTGAGGAAGTCGTGGCCGTCGGCCCCGACTTCCTCAGCTCCATAAGCGGGTTGGGAGGGGGGTGTGGGGGGAGGGCAGGGACGAAGTTCCTGGCCTTCCTCCCACAAATATCCTTTCAAGGAGCAGTCCATCAAACGTCATTACCCCGATCAGCCCCTGGTGGGCGTTGGCGCCGTGGTCTTTAAGGACGGCGAGGTGCTCCTGGTGCGCCGGGGCCAGGAACCGGCCCTGGGTTCCTGGAGTCTGCCCGGGGGTCTGGTGGAGCTGGGGGAGAGCCTGGCGGACGCCATCCGGCGGGAACTGGCGGAAGAGACCGGGCTGACCGTGACCCTCCTGGGCATCACCGCGGTGGCCGAGCGCCTCTTCCCCGACCCCGACGGCCGCATGGCCTATCACTATGTCCTGGTGGATTTTCTCTGCGACTACTTAGGGGGGGAGTTGAGCCCCGGCTCGGACATCACCGCGGCCCGGTTCGTGGCCCTGGGCGGACTTGCCGGCTTCGACCTGCCAGAGTTCACCGGGGACGTCATCCGCCGGGCCTGGGAGCAGAAGCGGCAGGGCAGCTGGCTGCCTCTCACGGAGAGTTGAAGGGTCGAACGAGACAGCTTTTGCCCGGATTATTCTTCAAACCGGAAAAACGCCGGGGCGGTTCGCGCCCCGCTACGCCCTCTTCACCCATGTAATACGAAGTTGCGGACAAAAGGCAATTTTCCTCCAGGGGCGGACCTGTGTGTCCGCCCTTGTTTTAGGGCGCACACGCGGGTGCGCCCCTGCAATTATGCGCTTTGTGATTGCCACTCGGTATAAGATAACCGGCCAACCTGCTTCCGGCCCTCCCCTCAGGATCAGCCTTTTGACACTACCCGGCTCACCGCCGCCAACACCTCGTCGTAGTTCGGTTCGTTGGCCACCTCTTTGACCACCTGGACGTAGCGCAAGGTGCCGGCCTGATCCACTACGAACACGGCCCGGGCCAGGAGCCGCAGTTCTTTGATCAAGACCCCGTAAGCCAGGCCAAAGGCCGCGTCCCGGTGGTCCGAGTAGGTCGTGACCCGCTCCACCCCGGCGGCGCCGCACCAGCGCTTCTGGGCGAAGGGCAGGTCCATGCTGATGGTCAGGATCTCCACGCCAGGCCCCAGCTTAGCCGCCTCTTCGTTAAACCAGCGGGTTTCAATATCGCAGGTGGGGGTGTCCAGGGAAGGCACCGCGGAGATAATGACCACCTTACCCTTGAGAGAGGACAGTCTGAACGGGCTTAAGTCATTGGCCAGGACCTCAAAATCCGGGGCCGGGTCCCCGACCTTCGCTTCCTGTCCCGCCAGGGTCAGGGGATGGCCCTTCATGGTGATTACGCCGGTCCGTTCCGCCATACGTGTCTCCTTTGCCGTGTGTTTGGTCTGTACTTAAATTTAGGAGTGCTTTCAGGGAAATCAAGGGGCGGGGAAAGCCTGGAGGCGCTGGCCCTGATCGGAGCTGATAAGAAGTTATGGTCAAAAAACCTGAATATTCAGGCCAGGTTGACCGGGCTGAGCTTCGTGAAGCATCTCGGTGGTAAAAGCGAGATGCTTCGCGGCGCTCAGAATGACAACTCATAGTCTTTTGATTGCGACCCGGTGTTAGTAAGTGGCGCCCATGGCTGTGAGACCGCAAGCTCAGGGAATAAACGAGGGCAGCGCCAGTCAGCGGCCTGCCCTCTTTTCTGGCATCAGCGGGAGGTTATGGGTTTATCTTGGGCAAATTCGCCAGGGCCTTTTTGATCATCTCCCTCCGGGTCGAGTTCGATATCTTTGAGCTGGCCTTCCAGGAAGGCGTCGTAGGCCGCCAGGTCGAAGTGGCCGTGGCCCGAAAAATTGAAAACGATGCATTTGGCCTGGTTGGTCTCTTTGCACACCAGGGCCTCATCCACCGCGGCCTTGATGGCGTGGGCGGTCTCCGGGGCCGGGATGATGCCCTCGGTTTCGGCGAAGAGGCGGGCCGCCTCAAAGACCGGGTTCTGGGGATAGGCCCGGGCCTCGATGACTTTTTCGTGCACCAGCTGGCAGAGGAGCGGGGCGTCGCCGTGGTAGCGCAGGCCGCCGGCGTGGATGCCCGACGGCACGAAGGAATGGCCCAGGGTGTACATCAGGATCAGGGGGGTGAGGCCGGCGGTGTCCCCGAAGTCATAGGTGTAGGCCCCCTTGGTCAGGGTGGGGCAGGCGGTGGGCTCCACCGCCACGAAGCGGATGTCCTTGCCCTTCAGCTTATCCGGCACGAAGGGAAAGCAGAAGCCCGCGAAGTTGCTGCCGCCGCCGACGCAGCCGATGAGCACGTCCGGGGATTCCCCGGCCAGGGCCAATTGCTTTTTGGTCTCCAGCCCCACGATGGTCTGGTGGAGCATGACGTGGTTGAGGACGCTCCCCAGGGCATAGTTGGTGTCGTCGTGGGTGGCGGCGTCCTCCACCGCCTCGGAGATGGCCATGCCCAGGCTACCCGGAGGTCTCGGGGTCCTGCGGCCAGAATGGCGCGGCCCGGCCTGGGTGCGGTCCGTGGGGGAGGGATAGACGCTGGCCCCCCAGATGTGCATCAGCGACCGGCGGTAGGGCTTCTGCTGGTAGCTCACCTTGACCATATAAACGGTGCATTCCATGTCGAAGAAATTGCAGGCCAGGGACAGGGCGCAGCCCCACTGGCCGGCCCCGGTCTCGGTGGCCAGGCGCTTGATGCCCGCCGCCTTGTTGTAGTAGGCCTGGGCCACCGCGGTGTTGGGCTTGTGGCTGCCCGCCGGGCTGACG
Source organism: uncultured delta proteobacterium (assembly GCA_963841475.1). Classification (GTDB taxonomy): domain Bacteria; phylum Desulfobacterota; class Desulfobaccia; order Desulfobaccales; family 0-14-0-80-60-11; genus 0-14-0-80-60-11. The sequence continues at coordinate 187,035 of CAWJCT010000003.1, read as the reverse complement.
GACTCGTTTTTATAGTAGATGCGAGCCGGGGTCTTGAGGGCCTTTTCCAGGTTGTAGGCCCGGTGCAGGGGGCTGGGCCGCCACAACTGATAGATGCGCCACACCTCGTCGGGGATGGGAATCCAGCGCTCCGGGCTCACTTCCTGCTCGATCAGGGCCCGGGGAAAGATGGCCGCCAGGTCCTCAGGCGTGATGGGTTGGCCGGTGGCCGGGTGCAGATAAGGCGGCATGGGGGATGGCAGGTCCGGAATGATATTGTACCACTCCTGGGGCATTTCCGCTTCGCTCAGATGTATCTTGTAAGAATCCATCATTACGTCTCCCTCCTTTCCAGTGCACGGTGTTTTTGCCTCAATCCGGCTTTCCTATCTCAAGTTATTCCGCTTATTTTTCCACCCCTGGAGACCTGTCAAAATATATCCTACCTTTAATTAATTACCCAAAAAACCCAATCAGTCTCTAAGACCATATAGGGTAAACCCGCCTATTTTGGCCAATGCCCCGTGGTTCGGAGCTATATTACGTATATTTTTAAAATAATTGAGGTTAATATTGTCAAACTAACACCCCTCCCCTTCTAAAACAACCTACTTCACGTCATATTTTCTAATATTCTCTTTCAATTTGGCAACGTATTCAATATATCATTTATCTTTCGGTCCAATATCTTAAAGAACCTTATCTGAATCAATATTGGCGTTAAACCTGCAGGGATGTTAAAATCTTTATAAGGAATTTGTCCGTTATATACGCTCCCTGCACCATCTTAGACAATAGACCGGTCCAGAGCCATAAACCGTATTCTGCCTTAATAAAGGCAAATTATCGGGTCGTGTATCATTAAAAATCAAATAAATACGTAACACCACGATGATCTATTGGTCTTTTAACAATATCCTATTTCTTAATAAGAAGATCGCTCGCAGACACAAAAGTATTGCAGTTTTTTACCAAATAATATATCGAATAGCCATGGATACAAATTTATCTTAAGTTGTTCTTTTTCAATAGACAATTCTGCTCCCGCAATCAACTCATGCCATTCATTCAAGTTGTTATATTTATAAATACATTCTATACCATTTGGCTTATTTGCTAACAAGTCAAGAACCGCTATCCGTGATTGATCAGCTATATTCTCTTTTCTATGGTCCTTAATTATAACTCTCTTCTTCGAAATTCTCCCGGCCTCTTTAAGAAGTCGCAAAGGGTTTTTCTCGTGATGTAAAACATCTGCAAGAATGACGATATCGAATGATTCAGAATTCATTGGCAATATGTTCCCATCATATTGAATGACTTCTATCGGCTCTCCTCCTCGCTGAAATTTTTCAATTCCCGTATACTTAAGGTTCTTGGGACATTTACTGGACGACAAAATCATCTCACCAAGTCGGCCACTTCCACATCCAATATCAAGAACTTTATCTCCTTCATTCAAAAAAGGGAGAATCATTTCAGAAAGCACTTCTAATCTATATTTATAAATCGGTTCATGAATTCTTTTGATTAATTTACTTAAATTAACCATTGCTCCTGAATTAAATACAATATTTTTTTTAAATCCCAACTCCATATGCATATTAAGCCTCATAAAAATATTAATGCAGTTATCAATAGTTTAATATTTAATCAATACGCAATAAATAACGACAGATTTATCTAATACAACATATCTGATTTTATTATAATTAATAAATCTCCACCTTGGCAATTATTAATTAACTTTTATTGATATAATATTAATATATTTAATAAGCTTTTTATTTTTCTTAGGGTTTTCTTAAAAGAACCCAATAATGATCATAGAGAAATATTCTTTTACGTCCTTCGCAAGCTAATGCAAAATTACCTAATATATCTTTTATCTCATTACTTGATATTTCTCGAATAATTTCTCTCGCTATAATTAAATCGTGGAGCCTACTGAAGTATTTATACAATAGATTTCGATTGTCCACTTCTTTCACAAAAACGTACCCCCCACTTCTCAAATAATTAGAAGTATATTTTCGAATAATCTCCTCCTTATTTCTTACGTGGTGAAGCACATCGTTAAATAAGATCAGATCAAATTGAATATTGTCGATCTCTTCAACGCCGACAATTGATAGTCGATCATTAATCTTCCTAAAATATTGCTGGCTTGTCTCGACCCCTATTCCCCTCTTTATAATTCCATGATCGTAGAACAATTCTAAAAATAACCCCGTGCCCGCACCTATATCAAGTGCATTCTCAAAGTTCATCTCTTTGAAGCAATCCAAAATATCTCTTAGAGGTAATATCTTTTTCCGTAAATATTTCCGGAGGCTCATTTAATGATAAAACCCTTTCCCAGGAAAATACATTATAATTAACATGGTGAGAAACCATAGAATAATCACAGAGCTAATAAATCGATCCTTTAGAGCAATAGCAGTAGGTGAACCACTTTTTTGGTATACAAAAGTTATCTGCATATATCTTAGCAATCCCAAAATCACCCAAAATGTGGTTAAATATAGATTATTGGTTCCGTGGAGGCTAACTACTTCTGGAGATACTGTATATAGTATATAACTTACAATTATAACTGCTGCCATGATAACCATATTTAATGAAACAAACTCTAAGCTATAATTATTAATATTATGGCGAACTTGATGTCCGTGGGCAACCAAGATAAGATCATCGCGTCTTTTTGCCAGGGCCAAAAACAGAGCAAGGAGATAGGTCATAATAATTAACCAATGGCTTGGCCAAACGTCACAGGCCAGTCCACCGGAAAAAACCCTTATAATAAACCCAATGGCAATCGCGGTAATGTCGATAATGGCATAATTTTTCAATACGTAAGAGTATGAAAAGTTTAAGAAAACATATGATCCCAGGAAAATAATCATTAACGAGTCAAATTGATAAAAGGTTAATATTACGGACCCAGAAAGTAGTAACCCCGCAAAGAGAAAAGCTTCATTTTTTCCCAAGATACCGGCGGCTAAAGGACGATGCTTTTTGGTAGGATGGTGACGATCAGCTTCTATATCGACTATATCATTGACGACATAGGCGCTACTGGCAGCTAAACAAAATATGACAAAAGCCCAGCAAGTTTGTGTAAGAGCCTGGTAGTTGAAGAGCTTGTGGGCAAAGAATATGGGGAGGAATATGAACCCATTCTTTATATACTGGTGAGGTCTTGCCAGAGTTATGAATGCTTTGATTTTAGACATTACTCTAAGCCGATTGGCATAAGTCGTCATTAAAGCCGGGCCATGGTTGGATGACGTCATCAACCGATTGTGGCAGACTATCCACGCCTAAGTGAACGACCCCCCAGGAGGACAGAACCGGACCGAGGACCACTGAAAGCCTCCGGGAAAAACCCTGTCAAGACTGAGCCTCAGAAAGACCTAACTCCGAGATCTTCTTTGCCCGTCTCGTCTGGCGAATTACTCAAAGGTTAATTCTGCATAGGTTCTGCAAGGGCGACGGCAACCGATTTAATGGTAACAACTCTGGCGTCCATCTTGAGTAAAGAAGCTTGGTTTTATGCTAAATATTACAGCACGACTGTCGGACCATACCAAATTAAAAATGTCGGGCATTGCCTCAATCTTGGCAAGGTCGCTTGGAAACGGCCGAAAATCGTACGATCCTTCGAGTTGATGATAATCCCTGCCAATTATCAGGTAATCAGGCTTTTCTTCTTTTATGAAAGATAACCAATTCCCTAACTTCGTACCATAAGAATCTCCGCCATAGATAACCCGGTTTGAAAATTCCTTTCCATATAGGCCATATGGGCGCAATCCAAAGAGGCAAATAGTTTTCCCGCGGATATTTTGGTATACCCACCGATATACCGCGGTATTTTGGTTGTATCCCGGCAAATCACCGGAGGGTTTATAAGAGATGAGGTGGGTAACTAACATAATGGCCACAATAAAAAATGCAAGCACAGCCAAGAGGCTTCGCGAGATTCTTAACTTATAATCTTTGAGAGCTTTAATTGAATTGTATATATAGATAGAGGCTGCCAAAAAACCGATTATGGTCAGACCTTGAAGATTCCAACCCCATCTTGGCTTATTTACTAAGCCACCCACCAACGAAATCGCTAGCATAATTCCCAAACCCAGACCCAAGGAGGCACAAGCCAAGATAACCCCGCGCCGATAAGTCCAATAGTTCGGTTTAGTTGACTGGCAGGCGTTATTTTCCTCGCCCGTCCTGATAACCAGGCGCAAAAAGGTGGCGACGGCAATGATGATAACCAGGGGAATAGTCGCCGGGGCTAGTCTCAGCTCCATATAGCCATGCCAAGCGCTAAAGGGGGTCAAGGAAAATATAATAAGCGACGCCGCCAGGGTATAATTCGCTACCCTCATCCTGATGTCTTTATTATGCCAAACCACCGCCATGAATAGACAAAAAACCGTCGACAGGGAAAAGAGTATGTTCTCCCTGCCGGTGAGAAATAATTTTAAGCCTCTATTAAGATTGAAAATAACAGCATCGGAAACTCCAGAAGCCGGAATTTTTCCAAGCATAATGAATGGCCGCAAATACCAAAATCCCGCTAACAGCACTATGCATAAACATACCAGAACTACCGAAGACCATGGGACTTTTTTCAGAAAGCTATCTTTGAGCAACATTCCGACAAAAAAGACGCAATATGGTACGCCATTAGGCTTTATTCCACAAACTATGCCTAGCGCTATACCCAATAATAATATATTCTGTCCATAAGTTTCACTTGTTGACTTGTCATTTACATATTCCAAAAAGAAATAAACCGCTACTATAATAAAAGCACTTATTGCAATATCATTTTTACCGATTTTATTAAACTGTATATCCCAAAGAGGTGGAAACTGCATTAACATTAACGCCACAATCAAATAAGCGATTATCTCTATACCAGATGTTGCCCTCTTATCTTGAAAACATAGTGTATGGATAATAAGACACGAAAAAAATGTGAGTATGACGCTAAAGAAAAAGTGAGTCGGGATTGCTAACGCATCGTTTCTCAGGAAAACGAACCCCCATGAATGAAACATTTCACACCCCATGGGGTAATGCGCATAGGGTGATATGTGTAAAGAATTCAGAGTAGTCCATAGTGAACCACTCTGAATGGTGCCAACTAAATTAAGAAAATGATACTCAACAACATCCCAGGGAAGGGGTGGTACGTAAAAAGTAGCTATTTTGTGCCTAATTGATTGTAAAACAAAAATTGAAATCCAAGAAAGCGCACAAACTACAGGAACAACTACAAGTAATAATTCAATTATTGGTGGTTTTGCGCAATATTCTATTGGAATATAATTAAATCTATTAATTTCATCAGATTTTCTATGGCTAAATACATAGCTAAGTACACTGATTAAGAGCGTCACAAATACGAAAATCATTAAAAAACGGGGGCGAAGAATTTCGAAGGCCCCGGCTATTGTAGGCAATAGGTAAAACAGAAGCGAAATCAGGAGAAGAAGCGCCGACCCTCGGTTGTTGAAATAAAGTTTGGTTAGGATATAAGCAGAGAGGAATATCGCGGCAAAGGCGACGATCAATAAGAGATACATAACTTAGAGTACTGTCCTCATAAAGAGTTATTCTCGGATGTTTCTCATGCTAAACTTAATCCATTGCCAAACCTGGATGGATGCCCCCAGCCACCTCCTCCGGCCTGGGGGTCAGTATTTCAGGTGGGCCCAGGTGGCCAGTATCATCTTTGTCTGGATGGGCCCGACAAGCATGATGATCACCCGCCCGCCACGTTTCCAAAGGCGGTTACCCAATCCAGTGCGATATATCCCGGGGCTCCTGGGGCCGATCGGTAATTAGGGACCCCCGGGATTACATGGTCTCATCCACCCAGGCAATCACGCCAGAGCCGGGGTCAATTTTTCCGGACGTTTTCCCGGATAAAGCTGATGATGTCGCCGGTGTCGGTGCCGGGGCCGAAGATGGCGGCGATGCCGGCGGTCTTCAGGGGCGGAATGTCTTCATCGGGAATGATGCCGCCGCCCATCACCAGGACGTCTCCGATACCTTTTTCCTTCACCAGTTCCATGACCCGGGGGAACAGGTAGTTGTGGGCCCCCGAGAGCACGCTCATGGCAATGACGTCCGCATCTTCCTGGACCGCGGCCGCGACGATCTGCTCCGGGGTCTGCCTGAGGCCGGTGTATATCACTTCCATGCCGGCATCCCGCAAGGCGGCGCAGATGACTTTGATGCCCCGATCATGCCCGTCCAACCCGGGCTTGGCGGCCAACACCCTGATCTTTCTTTCTTCCGGCATTTTTTATCTCCTTAGGTAAGGCGCAGGATGCGATGCTTCTGCGCCCGAATGACAAAGGCATTTGGTGGGCAGTGCCCATCCCAGATTTTACTCGTTGTCCCCGATTCTTGATCGGCTGCGAGAAGTTCTCGTAGCAGCGGTTCGCACACCGCCTCTCCATGTGCAGGGGCTTCTCAGATCAGCGCCGGGGCCTCGTATTCGCCGAAGACCGACCGCAGGGTATCGCAGACTTCGCCCAGGGTTGCCAGGGCCTTGACCGCCTTCAGGATGGGCGGCATGAGGTTGTCGGTGCCCGGGCCGCGGTCTTGAGTTCCGCCAGGGCTTGGTTGCACGGCGGCGTTGTCCCGGGTGCTCCTCAGTTCCTGGAGGCGGGCCACCTGTTTGGCGCCCACTTCCGGGTCAACTTTGAGGAGGCCGGTGAGCTTGTCTTCGTGGGTCTGGAAGCGGTTCAGGCCCACGATGATGCGCTCGCCTTTTTCGATCTCCCGCTGGAACCGGTAGGCGCTGGCGCCGATCTCTTTCTGGATGAAGCCCTTTTCGATGGCCGCCACGGCGCCGCCCATGCGGTCGATCTGGTCGATGTAGTCCTGGGCCCGGGCCTCGACTGCGTCGGTAAGATTTTCGATGTAATAGGAACCCGCCAGGGGGTCGATGGTGTCGCAGACGTTGGTCTCATAGGCCACCACCTGCTGGGAGCGCAGGGCCACCTGGACCGCCAGTTCGGAGGGCAGGGCCAGGGCCTCGTCAAAGGAGTTGGTGTGCAGGGACTGGGTCCCGCCCAGCACGGCGCTCATGGCCTGGAAGGCCACCCGCATGATGTTGTTCAGGGGCTGCTGGGCCGTCAGAGAGCAGCCGGCGGTCTGGGTGTGGAAGCGGAGCATCAGGGACTTGGGGTCCTGGGCGTTGAAGCGCTCCTTCATGATCTTGGCCCACAGGCGCCGGGCGGCCCGGAACTTGGCCACTTCCTCCAGGAAGTCGGAGTGGGAGTTGAAGAAGAAGGAGAGCCGGGGCCCGAACTCATCCACCTTCATGCCCGCGGCAATGGCCGCCTCGACATAGGCGATGCCGTTGGCCAGGGTAAAGGCGACTTCCTGCACCGCGGTGGAACCGGCTTCCCGGATGTGGTAGCCGCTGATGCTGATGGTGTTCCACTGGGGCACTTCCTGGGTGCAGTAGGCGAAGATGTCGGTGATGAGGCGCATGGAGGGCCGGGGCGCAAAGATGTAGGTGCCCCGGGCCGGATATTCCTTCAAGATGTCGTTTTGCACGGTGCCGCGCAGTTTATTGAAGGGCACCCCTTGCTTTTCGGCCACCGCCAGGTACATGGCCATGATGACGGCGCAGGGCGAATTGATGGTCATGGAGGTGGATACCTGGTCCAGGGGGATGCCCTGGAAGAGCCGCTCCATGTCCTGCAAGGAATCGATGCACACCCCGACCTTGCCGACTTCGCCCTGGGCCAGGGGATGATCGGAATCATAGCCGATCTGGGTGGGGAGATCGAAGGCCACCGAGAGCCCGGTCTGGCCGGATTTGAGGAGGAAATGGTAGCGCTCGTTGGTCTCCTCGGCGGTGGCGAACCCGGCGTACTGGCGCATGGTCCAGAAGCGGCCGCGGTAGGCGGTGGGCTGCACCGCCCGGGTGTAGGGATACTGTCCCGGCATACCCAATTTCTTCAGGTAGTCGAATCCTGCCATATCCAGGGGGGTATAAACCCGATTGACGGGAATACCCGAGGTGTTGGCAAAATCCGCCTTGCGCTCCGGCATCTTTTGCAGCACCTTGGCCACCCGCTCATCAAACTTGGCCTTGGCTTCTTTGAGGTGTTCCATCTGGTCTTGGTCCGCCATGTCCTGTCCTCCCTCTCCGTTGGATGAGTGGGCGCTCATCGAAAAATCGACTTAGTGAAAAATGGGAAACGGGTGAAATTTACCTCATCGTGAAATCTTGCACAAGGAAAAAATGTTTAAGGGGGCTCGTCTGCACCTATCCTTATACAGCATACCGGACGCATCTGCCGCTGCAAGTCAGAGTTTTCCTGAATTTCCTGTCAAAAATTTTCTTACGAGTAGGCGCGCCTCTGCGGGTGCGCCCTAAACCACGGGCGGACACACAGGTCCGCCCCTACAGGGAAATTACCGTTAGGCCGGGACTTGAGAGCCCTGCGCAAAACAAGTTGTCATCCTGAGCGGAGCGAAGGATCTTGTATTTTCTCGCAGTGATGAGATTCTTCGGCTCGCGCCGCTCCCTCAGAATGACAGGTTTGGAGACTTGAGCAGAGGTCTTATAGTGATTGGGAAAGGTTTTTCCGTTACGATACGAACCGAAATCCCCCCTACCCCCCTTTTTCAAAGGGTGGAACTTATTGAAATAACATTTAAAGTCCTCCTTTGAAAAAGGGGGATTTAGGGGGATTTAAAAAACCTGCAATCAGAAGGAATTTTTGGCAAACGCTCTAAGTATCAATCACAAAACGCGGCATGGTGGGGGCGGAACTGCGCGCGTGTCCGGTCTCAAGGGCGGACACACAGGTCCGCCCCTACGGGGAAATTACCGCTGGTCCGGGGTTCGAGAGGAAAACCAAGGGCGCTCCCTGGAGAGCGCCCTGATCAATCAGACGAAAAATTGCCCGCCCTTTAAATCTCCCCGTCCTGCTCCATCTTGGCCAGGGCCTCGAAGCGGATATCCATGCCCAGGATGCCCTGGATTTCGTCGGCGTCATTGCGCACCGGCACGCTGACGGTGATGCACACGGCGCCGGTAAACCGGGAGGTATAGAAGTCCGAGACAAACACCTTGCCGCGTCTTGATGGGCTCGATAAACCAGGAGCGGTTGGACAGGTCCTCATCCAGTTTCATCTCGGCGTACTTGGCCCGGTCCACGATGTGGGTGATGTTCCGGGTGATCTTGCGCCCGTCCAGGTTGACGACGTACATGAACTGGATGAAGGGAAAGTTTTCCAGGGCCCGCTGGAGGATCGGCTCCATGCAGGGCCGGATCCATGGAGCGAATCTCGGCCGACAGGGCCAGATCGGCGGCCAGGTGGGCCGCCAGCTTGTAGGCCTTCTGCTTGAGCTGGTCGAATTCCGAGACAAAGAGCTCGGAGAGGTACCGCCGGGCCAGGCTTTCCATCTCTTCATCCGAGATGGAGGTGCAGCGTCCGGTACTCGTACATTTCCATGATGCGCTTGAAGATCTTGGCCACCCCGGGGTGGTTTTTGTCCACCGCCCGTTCCCCTTCAAGTTTCAGCCGGGAATTGAGCCAATGGACGATGCCGGCCTTGCCGGATTTGTCGGTGATGGTGATCCGGATGGGCCGGTTCAGGATCTTGCCGGTGTCGAAGGCGTTATAGATCTCCTCGTTCTTGAGGAGCCCGTCGGCGTGGATACCGGCGCTGGTGTTGTTAAAGTTCTTCCCCACAAAGGGATAACTGGCCGGAATGTGATAGTGCAGTTCCCGCTCGAAGTACTCGCCAATCTCGGTGATCACCGTGGTGTCAATGCCGTCGGTGGCGCCCCCGGAGGGAGATATACTCCATCAGCATGCCCTCGATGGGGGCGTTGCCGGTGCGCTCCCCGAAACCCAGGAGCGCCCCGTTCACCGCGCCGCAGCCGTAGAGCCAGGCGGTGACGCTGTTGACCAGGACTTTGTGGAAGTCGTTGTGGCCATGCCATTCCAGGAGATGGCCCGGCACCCCGGCATCGTCGATCATGGCCCGCACCAGCTTGGGGACGCTCCGGGGCAGGGCGGCGCCGGGATAAGGCACGCCGTAGCCCATGGTGTCGCAGAGGCGGAGCTTGATGTCGACGCCGCTCTGTTCCCTCAGCTTCATCAACTCGATGGCGAAGGGGACGCAAAAGCCGTAGATGTCGGCCCGGGTGACGTCTTCCATGTGGCACCGGGGCTTAATGCCCATATCCAGGGCCGCCTTGACGATGCCCAGGTATTCATCCATGGCCTTTTGCCGGTTCCAATTCAGCTTCAGGAAGATGTGGTAATCGGACACCGAGGTGAGGATGCCGGTCTCTTCGAGGCCCATCTGTTTCACCAGGGCCAGGTCCGAGGCGACCGCCCTGATCCAGCCGGTGATTTCCGGAAATTCATAGCCCCGGTCCCGGCATTGGTTCACGGCCTCCTTGTCCTTGGCGCTGTAGAGGAAAAACTCGGTCTGCCGGACGATCCCCTGGGGACCCGAGAGGCGGTGGAGCAGGTCGAAGATATCCACGATCTGCCGCACGGTGTAGGGCGGCCGGGCCTGCTGCCCGTCCCGGAAGGTGGTGTCGGTGAGCAACATCTCCTCCGGGGGATCGGGCATGATGAATTTGTAGTCGAAGTCGATGCGGGCCACTTCGGTGTAGGGGAAGATGTTCCGCATCAGGTTGGGCTCTTCCACCTCCTGCAACCGATGATTCCAGAAAGAGGAGTGCTCATGATCCAATAACCGGCGATCTTTGTTCCAGCGTGACATAGTGTGCCATCCGTATTTTATTAGCCGTCAGCGGTTAGCTATCAGCTGTCAGCCTCATGCTGCGTTTTGGTTTTCTGAAAACAACCCTTCATCATAGGGCGTGCCGGGCACGCCATCCTGAGAAATTTCGTCGGCCACAGGCCGCCCCATTATCTATTTTTCCAGCCTCAAGCCCAGCTCCAGCAGTTGTTCCGGGTCCACCGGGGACGGGGCCTTGGTTACCAGGCAGGCGGCTTTCTGGGTCTTGGGGAAGGCGATGACCTCCCGGATCGATTTGGCCCCGCAGAGAATCGCCACCAGGCGGTCGAACCCGAAGGCCACGCCCCCGTGGGGCGGCGCCCCGAATTCCAGGGCCTCCAGGAGAAAGCCGAATTTTTCGTCCGCTTCCGTCGGCGGCGATCTTCATGGCCTCAAAAACCGCTTGCTGGATATCCCGCCGGTTGATCCGGATGCTGCCCCCGCCGATCTCAGTGCCGTTGAGCACCAGATCGTAAGCCCGGGCCCTGACCTGCCCCGGGTCGGTAGCCAGCAGGGGGACGTCTTCCTCCTTGGGCGCGGTAAAGGGGTGGTGCATGGCGGCAAAGCGGTTCGCCTCGGGGTCGTACTCCAGCAGGGGGAAGTCGGTGACCCAGGTCAGGCCCCAGGCCTCCTCGGGGATCAGCCCTTCCCGTTCGGCCAAATTGAGCCTTACCTGCCCCAGGGCGGTGCAGGCCACGGTGGGGACATCAGCGACAAAGAGGAGCAGGTCGCCTTCTTTGGCTTCCAGGCGCGCCTCGATGGCGGCCTTGACCCCAGCCGGGAAATACTTGGCCAGGGGCGACTGCCAGCCCTGACTCTGGAGCTTGACCCAGGCCAGGCCCCGGGCCCCATAGACTCCGGCCAGGGCGATGAGTTCGTCCAGGGCTTTCCGGGGCAGCCTGGCCAGGCCCGGGCCGTTGATGGCCTTGACGATCCCCCCCTGGTCCACCACCTCCCGGAACCGGGTAAAGTCCGCCTCCCCCACCAGGTCGGTGACGTCTTTAAGCTCCAGCCCGAAGCGGGTGTCCGGCCGGTCCAGCCCGAAGCGGTCCATGCATTCCTGGTAGGTCAGGCGCGGGAAAGGGCGGCTTCAACTCCACGTCCTTCAATTCTTTAAACAGGGCCGTGATCATGCCCTCCACCACCCGATAGACGTCCTCTTCGGTGATGAAGGCCATCTCCATATCGATCTGGGTGAACTCGGGCTGGCGGTCGGCCCGCAAATCCTCATCCCGGAAGCACCGGCAGAGTTGATAGTAGCGGTCCAGGCCGGCCATCATCAAGAGCTGCTTGAAGAGCTGGGGCGACTGGGGCAGGGCGAAGAACTGCCCCGGCTGGACCCGGCTGGGCACCAGGTAATCCCGGGCCCCCTCCGGCGTGCTCTTGGTGAGGACGGGGGTCTCCACCTCGATGAAGCCCTGGCCGTTCAAGAACTGGCGGACCACCTGGGCGGCCCGGTGCCGGAAGAGCAGGTTCTTCATGACGCTGGGGCGCCTGAGATCCAGGTAGCGGTATTTCAACCGCAGGGCCTCGGAGATGTCCACCTTGTAGTCTTCCAGCTCGAAGGGCGGGGTCTTGGCGGCGTTCAAAATACGCAGCTCTTCCACCATGACCTCGATCTCCCCGGTGGGCAGGTTCGGGTTGAGCATCTCCGGCGGCCGGAGGTTCACCAGGCCCCGCACCGCGATGACGTACTCATCCCGGAGCACCCCGGCCTTGACGTGGGTGTCGGGGCTGGTTTCCGGGTTGAAGACCACCTGGGTCAGCCCCTCCCGGTCCCTGAGGTCCACAAAGATGAGCCCGCCGTGGTCGCGCCGGCGCTGGACCCAGCCCATGAGCACCACCTCGGCGCCGTTGGCCGCAGCCCGCAAATCACCGCAGGAATGGCTGCGGGTCAGACCTTCAAGCGAATCAAACACAGTGTTTTTCCTTCTCCCACGTCATTTTACCTAGGGGCGCACTTGCGGGTCCGCCCTGCAAACTCCCCCCTCGGGAAAAGGGGGGCGGGGGGGATTTGGTCAAGCTCCTCAATCCCCCTAAATCCCAACAGTGTCCGGTTTGGTTTTTACAAAGTAATGATGCTCGTTAAACGTCGTCCAACTATTCATAAATTTGCTCATGTACTGCTTGTCAGGAAGATTACTTCCCTCTCCCCCATTGGAGGAGAGGGAAAAAAGCGGCACTGATTTGATGCCTTCCGGTTACTAAACCCGGCGACCTGACCTGCCCCCTCTCCACCCGCTTCGGGGGGAGAGGGCTGGGGTGAGGGGGGCGGAACCTCTGCGTGCAATTCCCTAACCGGACACTGCTGCCTAAATCCCCCTTTTTCAAAGGGGGACTTGAAGAACCGTTTGCCAGTATTGCGTTTTTCGGTTGAACCCTATGGCGTTCCTTCAGACCGATTTTTTTCGGTCAGATACTCCACCAGGTCTTCAAACGGCACCTGCTCCTGCGCCGCCAGGGTCCGTCCGGCTCCTACTTCCGTCAGCTTTACCTTGCCGCCGGCCTCATTAGAGAATTTCTTCATGGGCCGCACCTGGGCCAGGCCCGTGGCTAATTCTTTATCCCCCAGGATAACGGCGTGAGTGGCGCCCAGGCGGTCCGCCAGGGTCATCTGGGCCTTGAGGGACCGGCCCTCGAAATCCATCTCGGCGGCCAAATCCTTCCGGCGCAACTCCTGGACCATGGTGAAGGCCCGCTCCCGGGCCGGGTCTCCCAGGGCCGCCACAAAGACCCGGGGCCGCACGTCCTGGCCGAAGTCCTGAGGCAGCACCTCCAGGAGGCGGTCTTCGCCGATGGCGAAGCCGATGGCCGGGAGATCGGGCCCGCCCAGGGCCTTCGCCAGGCCGTTGTAGCGTCCGCCGCCGGCCACCGAGTCCTGGGCCCCGAGCCCCACGGCCGCCACCTCGAAGGCGGTGCGGGTGTAGTAATCCAGGCCCCGGACCAGCTTGGGCTTGTGTTCGTAGGCCACGTTAAACCGGTCCAACAGCTCCAGCACCCGGGAAAAGTGGGCGGCGCAATCGGGACAGAGATAATCCCGGATCACCGGGGCGTTCTGCAATATCCCCTGGCAATTGGCGCTCTTGCAGTCCAGGACCCGCAGCGGGTTGGTGGTCCGGCGGCGCTGGCAGTCGTCGCACAGGCCCTCCCGGTTGATCAGGAACAACCCCAGGGCGGCCTTGAATTTCACCTGGCACCCGGGGCAGCCCAGGGAATTGACCAGCAGGCGCAACTCCCCCGGCAGGAGCCGTTTGAGGAGGTGCATCAGGAGCAGGATGACTTCCACGTCCAGCTCCGGGGACTCCACCCCGTAGGCCTCGCAATTGATCTGGTAAAACTGGCGAAAACGTCCTTTCTGGGGCCGCTCGTAGCGGAACATGGGCCCCAGGGTATAAAATTTTTTGACCCCGGCGCTCTTCTCCAGGCGGTTTTCCAGGACGGCCCGGAGCACCGAGGCGGTGGCCTCGGGCCGCAGTGTCAAAGAGTCGCCCTTGCGGTCGGGGAAGGTGTACATTTCCTTGGCCACGATGTCGGTCTCCTCGCCGATGGAGCGGGCGAAGAGCTCGGTGCGCTCGAGGAGCGGCAGACGAATCTCCTGGTAGCCGTAGAGGTCGAAAACCTCCCGGGCCACGGATTCCACCCACTGCCACCGGGAGGTCTCAGGCGGCAGAATGTCCCGCATGCCGCGAATCGCTTTAATCATGTTCCTCTATCCCCAAATTTAGCCGTAAATATTAAAAATAACCTTTAAGGGGAGGGACTGTCAAGGTGATTTGCAGGGTTGGGGCTCTCTCCAGGCCCCGCAGTTTCCCGTGCGATCTCTGTCTTGACAAATAATCAGCCTCATGTTATTCAGTCGTTAATTAACCAAACCCCAGGCATTCCGGAACCCGGTGAGAATCCGGGGCGGTCCCGCCGCTGTAATCGGGGACGGAGTAGGTTAAGGCACTTGCCGGCCACTGCCGGGGCTTGATAAAAGACCCTTGGTGGGAAGGCTAACCTCCTCCGGCTGATCCGAGAGCCAGAAGACCTGCCTGGCGGTTGATGTGTAAGTTCGGTTACTCCTGATGGTAAAGGGAGTTCCATCCCTAGGGATGGGACTCTTTTTTTGTTTTGGCCTGCGGTACGTAGGGGGGCACCTGTGTGTGCCCCCGGAAAGAAGGGCGGACACACAGGTCCGCCCCTACGGGCAAAATCCATTTCAGAGCTTTCACCCCGGCGGCCGTCGAGCACATCCGGCCGGGCCGGCAAACCACCCGAGGAAGGAGGACATTTATATGGCACAATCGAAGAGTAGCACCGCAAAACCCATCAGCATCCGTTACACCTGCGCCCCCAACGGCGACCAGGTGGGCCTGTCCCATTACCTCATGGCTGACGCCAAGAAGGCTAAATAGGCATGGGTCAGGAAGTTTCACCTCTGTGGGGTCCGGCGGGAGTCCCGGTGAATGCCGGGGCCGGGCCCCATTTCGACGTTCTGGAGATCGGCCACGAAGACTTCGTGGCCCTGATCAACGCGGACACCGCCTTCTGGGTGCTGGCCCCCCGGGACCAGGCCTTGGAATATCTTTTGGGGCCGGAGTTGCCCCGGATGTTTTTGGAAAAAGAAGCCCGCCTGGCCTCGGACCTCAACAACGTCCGGTTCGGCCTGCTGCCGTCCGCGGTCTATTTCAACCCCACGGAGCGCTGCAACCTAAATTGCGGCTACTGTTACCTGCCCGAGGAGGCCAGGCGCG
This sequence comes from uncultured delta proteobacterium, assembly GCA_963841475.1. GTDB lineage: Bacteria > Desulfobacterota > Desulfobaccia > Desulfobaccales > 0-14-0-80-60-11 > 0-14-0-80-60-11. Next base: position 171,510 of record CAWJCT010000003.1, on the reverse strand, counting down.
CCGGCGACCACATGGATCCCGCCCGCCTCATGGAGTCCCTGGAGATCCTGCAGGATTTCTTCAAGAGCACCCTGCCCGAGGGCGCCCGGCCCCAACTGGTGTTCCACGGCGCCGAACCCCTGCTGGCCAAGGACGCGGTCTTCCGGGGCATCGAAAAGTATGGCGACTACTTCCGGTTCGGGGTCCAGACCAACGCCACCCTGCTGGACCAGGAGGCCAAAGACTTCCTGGTGGCCCACGGCGTGGGCATCGGGTTGTCCCTGGACGGCCCCGTTGCCGCGGTGGCCGACCGCACCCGGCACACCTGGGGCGGGACCGGCGTCTTCGCCGAGACCGTCAAGGCCCTGGAAGACCTGGTGGATTATCCCGGGCTGAACCTCATCACCACGGTGACCAAGGAAAACGTCCGGCACCTGCCGGAGCTGGTGGAGTTTCTCCATGCCCGGGGAGTGGGCAACGCCCTGCTCAACCCGGTGCGGGGCACGCAAACGGGTGGCCGGAATCTGATGCCGGACCAGGCGGAACTGGCCCACTTCTTCTTCAAGGCCCTGGACCGGACCTATGAGCTGCTCCAGGAAACCGGGCGGAAGCTCGTCATCGGCAACTTCGCCAACCTGCTGTTGGGGCTGGTGGCGCCGGGGGCCCGGCGGCTGATGTGCGACATCTCGCCCTGCGGCGGCGGCCGCTGCTTCTTTGCGGTGGGCGCGCACGGCGAAGTGGCCCCGTGCAGCGAATTCCTGGGGCTGCCGGAGTTTCACGGCGGCAACCTCTGGGAGACCTCAGTGCCGGAGCTGCTGGCGACGCCGCAGTTCAAACAGATAACCACCCGGGTGACCGAGGGCTTCGCACCCTGCAACCGCTGCGCGGTGCGCCACTTCTGCGGGGCGCCCTGCCCGGCGGAGGTCTATGCCCATCAACGGACGTCTGGATGCCCCGGCGCCAATGTGCGACTTCTACACCGCCCAGGCGCAATACGCCTTCCGGGTCATCGCCCAGGGCCGCCTGGACGACTACCTCTGGGATGGCTGGAAGGATGGCCTGGAAGAGATTGTGGTGATGTAGGGATTAAGCCAGAAAATTAGGAAAAAGAATGGTAGGGGCGGGTTTGAAACCCGCCCCTGCCGCGTTCGGGAATAGTTGCCAGCCGTTAGCTCATCAGAACTGAATCTCAAACAGGGAACTGATGGAGTCTTCCTGGTGGATGCGCACAATGGCCTGGGCCAGGAGGGGCGCCACCGGCAATGGCACGATCTTGGGGCACTTTTTGGCTTCCTCGCTCAGGGGAATGGTGTCGGTGACCACCAGGCGGTGCAGGGGGGAATTCGCCACCCGGGAAACCGCCGGCCCGGAGAGCACGGCGTGGGTGCAGCAGGCGCTGACGTTGCGGGCCCCTTGCTGGACAATGACCCCGGAGGCTTCGCTCAAGGTGCCGCCGGTGTCGATGATGTCATCCAGAATGACCACTTCCTTGCCCATGACCTCGCCGATGAGATTCATGGCCTTGGCCTTGCCCGGGGCGTCCCGGCGCTTGTCGATCAGACCCAGGGTGGCGGTCAGGCGCTTGGCATAAGCCCGGGCCCGGGGCACCCCGCCGGCGTCCGGCGACACGATGGCCAGGTCGTTCTGAAAATTTTCCCGGATATAGGGAATCATGACGGGGGAGGCGTAGAGATTGTCCACGGGAATATCGAAAAAGCCCTGAATCTGGCCCACGTGCAGGTCCATGGTGAGCACGCGTTGGGCCCCGGCGGTGGACAGGAGGTCGGCCACCAGCTTGGCGGTGATGGGCACCCGGGGAGCCACCTTGCGGTCCTGGCGGGCATAGCCGAAATAGGGAATGACCGCGGTGATCCGCCGGGCCGAGGCCCGTTTCACCGCGTCGATCATGAGCAGCAATTCCATCAGGTTGTGGTTGGTGGGCGGACAGGTGGACTGGATCAGGAAAACGTCCCGGCCCCGGACATTGTCGGCGATCTCCACCCGAATCTCTCCGTCGCTGAAGGTGCTGACCAGGGCCTGGCCCAGGGGCAGGGAGAGGTGGTCGCAGATTTTGTGGGCCAATTCGGGGACGGAATTGCCCGTAAAGATACGAATATTGTCATTGAGCGCCGCATGCATAGATCAACTCGATTCCCGTCTCCTGAGGATTCCGTCGATTTGTTAATTACCCGGAATTATGTTAAATCAAAGGGGAGGGGTGACGCAAGGGTAATTTCCGGGGGCTCAATTTTTTCCTGGAGCACCATGATCTTGACGCCTTGAGCGGCGGCAAGCGGCCAGTTCCCGGGCATAGGCCGGATCTATGGCGGCGGCGGGCCGCAAGAGCCGGGCGTCCTGGCGCTGCACCATAAAGACCTGACAGGCCTGGTGCCCCTGCGCTCACTAACTCCCCCAAATGCTCCAGGTGGCGGCGCCCCCGGCTCGTCACCCCGTCAGGAAAGAGGGCCACCCCGTCTTCCACCCAGGTGACGCTTTTGACCTCCATAAACCAGAGCTTCCCGTCCGCCTCCAGGACAAAATCCAGTCGGCTGCCCTGGGGAATGGTCAACTTCGGCCCGGACCCGCGGAGGGCAGCGGCAGGCCCGGGAGCCCGCCTGCGGCCAGGGCCTCGGCCACCAAGCGGTTAGGGACCAGGGTATCGATGCAAATCCAGCCCGCCTTCGCCCCGGACGAACCGCCAGGTATAGTCGGTTTTGCGCCCCGGGCGATGCGTCATCGGTCAACAAGATTTCCTGGCCGGGGTAAGCACAGCCGGTCAGGGCGCCGGAATTGGGCACATGGACCCAGACCTGCCGGCGGTCCGGCAACTCCACCAGGGCCAGGAAACGCTTACGGCGCTCCAGAAACCGGGCTGGGATCAGGGACGCGGAAAAACGCACGGGTGCAGACGGACAGACGGGCAAAAGTCTAGATGTGTGGCGCTTAATCAAATGCATCTTAATAGGCAAAAGGCGTTTTATGAGGGAGGCTGCTGGCGAAACAATCGGCTAGAAGGCGTACCAGACCCGGAACCAGTTTTGCAGATCTTTGTTCTGGTCCCGATTACCGGTCTCCATCTGGCTCTTTAAGAGGAAACTCCACCGCCCCAGGTCGTACTTAAGTTCCGGACCCACGCCCACGAGGCGGATTAGCCAGGGAGCTTTGGAACGGAAAGCCCTCTTCGGAAGGGCGGTACAGATAGCTGTTCAGCCCCACCCGCAGGTTGGGCAGCAGGCGGTAATCCATGGAATATTTCATATAGAGCGGTGACTTGCTGAGGGGTTGCGCATCGCCGGGAGTTGGTTCCCGGTTATACCGAATGGAGATATTGAGTTCCGTGTTGAGAGGCAGCTTGAGACCGGCTTCGCCACCGTCTTTATGCAGTTGAAGAGAAGGCCCGGGTTGGATACCGGGGAAATGAGAGCCAGCCGGGCGCATCGGTCTTTCGCCCAGCATCTGGGTTTCCAGGGAACCCTGGGAGGCTATGGGAAGAATGGGCATGGATCGGAAGGCAGACTCATCGGAGGCCAATCCCGGCGCCGGGACACAGGTAAGCCCCAATAACAAAAGAGCTGTCGCCAGCCAGGCTATCCCCCTCTTTGCCTGCATTGCTGGAATCCCCCAAAATCAAATCGCTACTTTTTTTGATATACATTATACCATAAATGAAGGAATGTCAAGGAAATTCTTCACTTTAAATAAGCTGCCCATACAATTCGGCGAGAATTTCCCGCCCTCCCCGGGCCAGTAACTTTTCGGCCATTTGGGTTCCCAACCCGGCCGCCTCGGCCACCGGGGCGGACCGTTGATTCCCTCAAGGACGCGCCGGCCTTCCAGGTCGCTGATCAAAGCCTCAGAGTTGGAGAGTCTCCCCCACCACCCGCCCCAGGGCCGCCACCGGCACCACGCAGCCCCCCTCCAGCCGGGCCAGGAAAGCCCGCTCGGCCGCCACCGCCTGGTGGGTGGGCGGGTCATCCAGAAACGCTACCAGGTGCCGGAGGTCCTGGTCCGCGGTGCGCACTTCCAGCCCCAGGGCCCCCTGGCCCACCGCCGGCAACATGTCGGCTTCAGGCACGCAGCCCCGGTAAATATGGCCCAACCCCAGGCGGTTGAGTCCGGCCGCGGCCAGGATGAGTCGCGTCCAGCCCCAGGGTCTCCATCTTTTTCAGGCGAGTGTCCACATTGCCCCGCAAGGGCACGACTTCCAGGTCGGGCCGCCGGTGCAGCAACTGCACCCGGCGCCTGAGACTGCCGGTGCCGACCCGGCCGCCCGGGGGGATCTCCGCCAAGGTTGGCGTAGCGGGAAGATATGAAGGCATCCCGGCAGTCTTCCCGGGGCGGCACCGCCCCCAACATCAGGCCCTCCGGCACTTCCGCCGGCATATCCTTGAGGCTGTGCACCGCCAGGTCCACCTGCCCCGTCAGGAGCGCCTCTTCGATCTCCTTGATGAACAGGCCCTTGCCGCCGATCTGGGCCAGGGGGACGTCTTGAATCTTATCCCCGGTGGTCTTGATGATCACCAGTTGCACCCGGCAGGCCGGATGGCGCCCGGAAATCTGCGCCGCTACCCAGCGGCTCTGGGCCAAGGCCAGGGCGCTGCCCCGGGTGCCGATTTTAATCTCTCTGGTCAAGTTCACTTAGAGCATCTTCCCTTGAAAAACCTCAAATCCTAGGGGCGGACCTGCGTGTCCGCCCATCCCGAGGGCGCACACCCGGGTGCGCCCCTACAGGAAAATGGTATTAACCGCAGGTGCTGCAGGAACCGGAAGAGCAGCCGGCGCAGGAGCTGCCGCCGCCGCTGGAGGTAGAGGTGAGCTTGCCCCCCACCTTGGCGGTACAGGCGCTCATCAGCTTTTCCACCTTGGCCTGGCCGCAGTGGGGGCACTCTACCTCAGGGTCGGCCCCGAAGACCAGCTTCTCGAAATCCTGGTCACAGCTGTTGCAGTGAAATTCAAAAATGGGCATTGACCTCAATTCTCCTTCGTGAAATATGGAGTCGGGCCGGGAAGCCTAGATCTCCCGGCCCGGTGCCTGGACTGGAAAATGAGCCGAGGCTTATCCCGGGCAGAGTTTTTGCCCGGTTAATTTATTTTACCTTATTTTTTTTCGATCCGCACCGGGGCGCCCTCCGGCACCACCTTGAGGCAGCAGGGGTCATCCGGAGCCGGCCCACCAGGTTCACGGCGCTGGCCGGGCGGATCTCACCGGGGATGCTCCCCGGCGTCAGGCCGAAAAAGAGGCAAAAGGCCCGGCCGGTGGGCCAGTAGCCCAGGTCTCCCACGTTCACCACCACCGCGGCGCTATCGTCCAAGTCCGCCACCACCTGGGGCACGGGAAAATAGATCTCCTCGCCCCAGAGCTGGGCCGCGGCCTTCGATGGGCAGGGCGTCCGCCAGGGCCTGGGCCGTGGGGGAATCCCCCAGGTAACCTTGGAGCCGCAGATCATCAACCAGTTATCACGATTTCCGTGGGCATCACACCTCCTCCATTTCTTCCATCACCAGGGCCGCCAGCAGCGGGAAGAGCAGTTCGTGGTGGCCGGTCAAGGCATAATCCTCGCCCCGACCCGGCGGTGGGGCGGCGCACCACGTTGGTGAGGGGCCGGTAGTGCTGCACAAAATCCAGGTTCACCGTGGTCAGGGGCGCCACCTGATGGCCCAGGTTGCGGGCCAGGGTGAGGGCCTTCAGGAAGACCTCCGGGATGATCACCGCGGACCCCAGGTTGATAAAGACCCCGTCGTCGAGCTCGCTGACCAGGGCGGCGAACAGGCGAAAATCCAGGTGGGTCGTGGCGCCCAGGGCTTCCGGGGCCACCGAAGGGTGCAGGTGGATGATGTCGGTGCCCACCGCCACGTGCACCGTCAGCGGCACCTCAAGGGCCGCGGCCGCGGCCACCAGGCTCAGGTCCTGATGGGGAAAATCGCTCTCCAGCAGACGCCGGCCCACGGCCTCGCCCAGGCCCAGCCCCTGGCTCGCGCCCCAGGCAATGGCGCCGTTCAAAAATTCGGCGGTTTCCCGGGCCATGCCGAACTGGCCGCAGCCCAGGACCTCGTCCACGTCCTCGGAGGTGCGGCCCACCATGGCCACCTCGGCGTCGTGGATGATGCCGGCGCCGTTCATGGCCACGCCGGTGATGAGCCCCCGCTGCAGCAGGTCGATGAGCACCGGGCTCAAACCCACCTTGATGGGGTGGGCCCCCATGCCCAGGAGCACCTGGCGGCCGGCCCTTCCGGGCCCGGACCCAGGCCGCGGCCACCTCCCGCAAGGCTGAGCCAGCCAGGATATTGGGGCAGCCGCTCGACGAAATCCCCAAAGCTGCCGCCCTGGCCGCCAGGGGCTGCCGAAATCCGCTCGACGCTGACCTTGGAGTGGCGCTCAGACAAACTATAAGTCTTGATGCCGTCCAGGGAAAGAGGTTCGATCTTTTTCATCCGGCCTCCTGGTCGTGAAGTGTTGCATTGAAAGCGAGACAGGAAAAGCAGGTTTTTTTACCCCCCTTTCCTAAAGGGGGGTAGGGGGGATTTTGATAAGACTTTAAAATCACCCTGAATCCCAGCACTGTCCGGTTAGGAAATTGCATGCGGCCGTCCTGCCCCCCTCACCCCAACCCTCTCCCCCCGAAGCGGGTGGAGAGGGGGTTAGAGGAGGTCACCGGGTTTAGTAATCATAACATATTAAATCAGTTCCGCTTTTCCCCCTCTCCCCTAATGGGGGAGAGGGCCGGGGTGAGGGGGAAGTAATCTTCTCGGAGCAAAGAGGGTGCCTGCAAATTTATTAATTGTTGGACAGCGTATGGCAAGCAGCCTCCTATGCAAAAACCTAACCGGACGCTGCTGCCTTTTATGTCCATTTATGAGACGCGCCAATGTTCTTCAGGAGAAAATGTGGAATAGCCGCCCCCGGCTGTTCAGGGGCAGGCGAGGGCGCCTGCCCAACATTGCATTACTCTCACCCAAATTTTTCCGGAAAGAGGAGAAAATCCACCAAGTCGCAGAGTACGTGGCCGATAGTGATGTGGACTTCCTGGACCCGGGGGGTGTTCCGGGAAGGCACGGTCAGGGCCAAATCCGCGGCCGCGGCCACGGGCCCGCCGTCGCCGCCGCCGCTCAAGGCCAGGGTCTTGAGGCCCAGCTCCCGGGCCGCGTCGAGCCCGGCCACCACGTTGGGAGAGTTGCCGCTGGTGCTGATGCCCCAGGCCAGGTCCCCGGGCCGTCCCAAAGCCCGCACCTGCTTGGCGAAGACCTCCCTGAAATCATAGTCGTTGGCCACCGCGGTGAGAATCGAACTATCGGTGGTCAGGGCCAGGGCGGCCAGGGGCGGCCGCTCCACCTGGAACCGGTTGACGAACTCCGCGGCCAGGTGTTGGGCGTCCGCGGCGGACCCGCCGTTTCCGAAGATCAGCACCCGGCCGCCGGCCTTAAAGACCTGGGCCAGCAGTTCGGCCGCGGCGACCACCCCAGGCCCCAGTTCTTCCAGGACGCGGCCCTTAAGTGCGATGGAATCGGTAAAGGCTTGCCTGAAACCGGGTTTCGCAGACTCATGGCTCCTCCAGTAAACAAAGCTGGCCCAGGGTTCCTGTGGTGCTTCTCAGGCCAGCAATTTCAGATAGCGCACCGGGCTGAATTTCACGGCCTCCATCAAGGCCACCAGTTGTTTGGCCAGGGCCTGGGCCTGCGGGTCCTGGGCCGCCCGGGCCGCTACCGCCGGGAAAACGCTCCTGCATCAGGGCAAAGAGAAAATTCTGGGCCTCGGTCAGTTCCAGGGTGAGGGGAATGCGGCCGACGAAACTCAAAAAGGCGTTGAGCCGGGTCACGGTTTCCATCTGGAAGGTCGTCGGCCAGGTCCCGGAGATGCCGGTGCAGGATGCGCCCCAGAATCGTGGCCCCCTCGTGGGTCTCCAGCTTCAACCCCATGAGTTGGGCATCGGCGATCACCTCCATAATCTCCTCGGAGGTGGAGAGGGAAGTCGGGTCCGGCTCCATGCTGGCGCAGGAGTTCCACCAGGCGCCGGTTCAGGGTGATTTCCCCCAGGGCGCGGAACAGGCGGGGCATGGGCAGGCCTTCAGTGGCCATGGCCTTGAGCAGGGGCCGGGATTCGCCGAAACTGTGGGCAACCAGCTCCACCGCCTCTTCCTGGTTGGGCCGCAGCAAGTCCTGGAAGACCTGGAGCTTCTCTTCCTGGAAAATATCGTGGAGGCTGTAGTAGGTCTCCCCCAGACGCCGCACCATAAGGGGAATCAGATCTTCCGGGGTCGCCTCCAGGACCCGGAAGAACTCCTCCCGCAGGGTGAGAAACTCCTGGGGAGAAGGCTGGAACTGCACCTGGGTGCGGTAGAGGTAACTTCCCAGAAAGGCGGTGAAGAATGCCAGGGTGTGGCTCTGCCGGGTGATGCCGGAAGTCAGGCTGCAGGCGCCCGGCGGCGAATAAGAGCGAGCCCTGGGTCTTCTCCTCCAGGTCCGATGGCCTCGGCCCGGTAGTGATAGATGTGGCTGGGACACTGGCGCTCCCGGTCCTTGAGCCAGGAAATCACCCACTGGTTGGCCACCTTGGGGTAATCCACCACCGCGGGCTTGATCCGGTTCTGGTAGATGGTGAGGCCGTTGCCCTCCTTGGGGATATTGCTCACGGCCCGCTCCAGGATTTTCAGGAAAGGCGGCTCCAGGGACTCGGAAGTAAAATGCTGGCCCAACTGCAGGGCCCGGGCGGCATACTTGATCACCTGCAGGGATTCCAGCCCGGAGATGTCGGCGAAGAACCAGCCGCAGCTGGTGTACATGAGCAGGGCGTGGCGCTCCATCTCCAGGAGTCTTAAGGCCGCCACCCGGTCGCTCGTCCTTCAGGTTGGGCGTCCCCTGGTTGGCGAAAAAGTCCTCCAGCACGCCGTTGCTCGCGGTCCAGGATGACGTCCGATGTAGGCATTGCGGGCCTGCCAGGGATCCTGAAAGTACTTCTGGCCCTTCGGCCTCGAAGATGGCCGCCAGTTTGGCATTGAAGAAAATCGAAAGGATTCCCGCAGGGGCGCCCGCCAGCGCTGGTTCCAGGTGGGCTGGCCGCCGGTGGAACAGCCGCAGTTCTCTTTCCAGCGCCCCACGCCGTGGGCGCAGCTCCAGGAACTGCCTTCGCCCTGGGGCCCCAGGGAGATCTCCACCTCCATTTTGGGCGGCGCCAGCTCCAAAAAAGCGGCGTAATTGGTGAGCTGAAAGCCCTTCTGGGGCAATACCTGGGTGAGGGCGTGGGCCAGGGCCAGTTCGCCGAATTTCTTGTGGTGCCCGTAATTCTCGCCGTCGGTGGCCACGTGCAGCATTCTGGGGCCGGGCCTGCTCCGGGGACAAACCGGCCGCCAGCCGGGCCGCCAGGCGGTAGCTGTCGGCGAGCAGGTCACCGAAGCTGATGTCCGCGGCCACCTCGCCGTCATAAAAAAAGACGTCGATGAAGCGGCGCTTGCCGGCGTCCTCCCCGCTCCCGGGCAAAAAGCAGCGGTAGGCCTGGGTGGTATCCAGGCCCTGCATCGCCGGGGTCCACTCCCCGCCGGTCAGGGGGCGCACCCGCTTGGCCTGGTAAGGGGACAGGAGCACAAACTTCATGCCGTGGTCCACCAGGGTCGCCAGGGTGGGATAGTTCACCGCGGTCTCCGGCAGCCACATGGCCGCGGCCTGGCGGTGGAACCGATGCTCAAAGTCCTTAAGGCCCCAGATGACCTGGGTTTCCCGGTCCCGGGCACTGGCCAGGGGCAGGATGGCATGGTTGTAAGCCTGGGCGATGGCGTTGCCGTGGCCCAGGGCCGCCAGGCTCTGGGCGTCGGCCTCCAGGATCTTGGCATAGGTTTCCGGCGCCTGTTGCTTTAGCCAACTGATCAGGGTAGGACCGAAATTGAAGCTGAGATGCCGGTAATTGTTGACGATATCCAGGATTCGCCCCTGGCCGTCGTAGATGCGGGCGGCGCTGTTGGGGCGGTAGCACTCGGCGGTGATACGGGTATTCCAGTCGTGGTAGGGAGCGGCGCTGGGCTCCACTTCGATCTGTTCGATCCAGGGATTTTCCCGGGGCGGTTGATAAAAATGGCCATGGATGACCACGTATCCCTGGGGCGAGATTTTTGCCGGTAACCGTCCATGTTTGCTCCCTGCCCGGAGGCGTCCCCCGGAAATGCCCGTGCCCTCTCTGCCCGGAAGACAGAAAGTTGGCGATGGCAAAAAGAATGAACTTGACGTCATAATAATGCCAGCGAGGAGTCGAGTCAATCATCGGTTGAAGAGTTCTCGACCAGGCGCACTTTATAGTGAATCATGCAAAAACAAGCCTTTTTGGCGATTTCAGCGGTCCCTGGGTTGACAAGGTTGGAAAATCCGGTAAAATTGAATTGTCTAAAGTTCGGATTATTTTGGAGGCTACAGTGTACGCCATTATTAAAACCGGCGGGAAACAATACCGCATCGCTCCCGGGGATGTGCTCCGGGTCGAGCACCTTCCAGGCGAGCGCGGCGACGAAGTGATTCTGGACCAGGTTTTGATGGTGACCGACGGCGTCGCCATCCAAGTCGGCCAACCCCTGGTCCCCAACGCCACCGTGCGCACCCAGATCGTGCGCCAGGGCAGGGCCAAAAGATCCTGGTCTTCAAAAAGAAACGGCGGAAAAATTATCGCCGCAAGCAGGGCCACCGGCAGCTATTCACCGCCTTGCAGATCGATGAAATTATTTTATAATTAAGCCAAATGCCGGCCGCGACAGGCGGGGCGGACCCCTGAGGGGAAACCCCGGCAGGTAATTTCGTGGCCGCAGTAGGCGCAGGAGAGCAACCATGGCACATAAAAAAGCTGGCGGCAGCTCCCGCAACGGTCGGGACAGCGCCGGACAACGCCGCGGGGTGAAAAAGTTCGGCGGGCAGATCGTCAGGGCCGGCAACATCCTGGTGCGGCAGGTGGGCACCCGCATCCACCCGGGGACCAACGTGGGCATGGGCCGTGACTTCACCCTGTTCACCAAGATCGACGGCGTGGTCAAATACGAGGCCTTTGGCAAAGATCGCAAGCGGGTCAGCGTCTATCCCCCAACTTGAAATCCTTTCCCGATGAAGTCGATATCACGGTCCGGGCCGGCAACGGCGGCCCGGGCTGTGTCAGCTTCCTCCGGGCCCGCTTCCAGCCCCGGGGCCGGCCCGACGGCGGCGATGGCGGCTCCGGCGGCGATGTCATCCTCGAAGTCTCCTCCTCCCTTCGCACCCTAAGCCTGTTCCGGCGCCGCCGCGTCCTGCAGGCGGAAAACGGCGGCCGGGGCCAGAAGCAGGACCGCCACGGCAAGAACGGCGCCTCGGTGATCGTGCCGGTGCCCCGGGCACCCGGGTCTTCGACGCCGACAGTGGCAGGCTCATTAAAGACCTCACGACCCCCGGGGAGCGCCTGGTCCTGGCCAAGGGCGGCCGGGGCGGCAAGGGCAATGCCCACTTCACCTCCTCCCGGATTCGCTCTCCCCGCTTCTGCCAACCCGGCGAGCCGGGCCGGGAACGCCGCATCCACCTGGAACTCCAGATCCTGGCGGACGTGGGCCTGATGGGCGCCCCCAATGCCGGCAAAACCACCCTGCTCAAGGCCCTCACCGCGTCCAAGGCCCGGGTCGGCGCCTTTCCCTTCACCACCCTGACCCCCCAGTTGGGGGTCCTGGGCCCGCCGATGCCGAGCACGAGCCCCTGATCCTGGCGGAAATCCCCGGCCTCATCGACGGGGCCCACCTGGGCAAGGGCCTGGGGCACCGCTTCCTCCGGCACCTGCAGCGCACCCGGCTCCTGATCCAGGTCATCGACTTGAGCGCCGTTGACCCGGCCGCGCCCCTGGCGCCCCTGGCCGATGCTGGAAGAAGAAATGCGCGACTTTGACCCCTCTTTGCTGGACAAACCGCGGCTGGTGGCGTTAAATAAGATTGACGCGCTGGAGCCGGACTTTCCCCAGGCCCAGGTCGTTCTGGCTTATGAACATGCCGGGTGGCGGGTCTTCGCCGTCTCCGCCCAGGCCGGTGTCGGGCTCTCCCCCTTGCGGCAGGCCATCTGGAATGAATTTTCGGACTTAGGCCATGGATCACTCACAACCCTTACGACTGCACTACCTGAGTAAAGCCAAGCGGGTCGTCCTCAAGCTGGGCAGCGCGGTCCTGACCGGGGCCGACGGCCTCAACCAGGCCCTCATCCAACGCCTGGTGGGGGAAATCGGCCGCCTGAGCTCCGGGGACCGGGAGTTCATCCTGGTTTCGTCCGGGGCCATCGCCGCGGGCTGCCGCAAGCTGGGGTTTGCGTCCCGCCCCCCGGGCATCCCCCAGGCCCAGGCCGTGGCCGCCGCCGGCCAGAGCGTCATGATGCACACCTACGAGTTGGCCTTTGCCGAGGTCGGCCTCAAGGTGGCCCAGATCCTCTTGACCCACGACGACCTGGAATCCCGGCCCCGCTTCCTGAACGCCCGGAACACCCTCTTCACCCTGCTGAGCTGGCAGGTGGTGCCCATCATCAACGAAAACGACACCGTGGCCACCGACGAGCTGAAGTTCGGGGACAACGACAACCTGGCCGCCCTGATCTGCAACCTGGTGGGCGCCGACCTCCTGGTGCTCCTCACCGACATTGACGGCCTCTTCGATCAAGACCCCCGGGAACATGCCGAGGCCCGCCTGCTGCACCTAGTGGAGGCCATCGACCGCCGGCATCGAGCACGCCGCGGGGCACCGGCCCGGCGAACTGGGCCGGGGGGGCATGGTGACAAACTCCAGGCCGCCAAAAAGGCCGGGGCCGCGGGCCTCCCCACCCTCATCGCCAACGGCCTGACGCCGGGCATCCTCGAGAAAATCTTTGCCGGCCAGGAGGTGGGCACCCTGTTTCTGCCCCAGGACCAGAAACTCACCAGCCGCCAATACTGGCTGGCCTACAACGTCACCCCCAAGGGCGCCATCCTGGTGGACCCCGGGGCCAGGAAGGCCCTGGTGGACGGCCACAAGAGCCTGCTGCCCGCCGGCATCCTCGAGGTCTTCGGGGGTTTTCGCAAGGGCGACGCGGTCCACCTCATGGACACCGAAGGCAAACCCTTCGCAGTGGGCCTCACCAACTACTCGGCCCGGGAGATCGACCAGATCAAGGGCCGCCAATGCCAGGAAATCGCCCAATCCCTGGGCCACAAGGCCTGCGACGAAGTTATTCACCGGGATAATTTGGTGATATTTCCAGAGGGGTGAGAAGATTTTTGGGGAAGGGGCAAAGGGCGCGGGCCCTTTCCCCCTCCCCCAAACCCCCACCCCCAATCCCTTATGGGGAAAAAAATGTCGGAAACCAAATTTTCATTGGTAGACCTTGGAAAGTTGTCTAAGCCGATTAGCAAGCTTATTGATGCGGTTAGCCAAGGGATCGGCACCATATACGAGCCGACAAAGATTCGGCGGAAAGCCAGAGCCCAATCAGAAGCTTCGCTTATTAAAGTCGAATCCGATATCAGAAAAAAAGATTTGTTGAGAAGAGCGGCCAATCGGTTAGTTTTTCAAGAGATATCTAGACAGGAAAATATTGAAAATATAATTGATATCGCGGCCAATAGTTTGCCAGCAACTGTTTCTGAGGACCCTGTAGATAAGGACTGGATTTCGCGATTTTTTGACGACTGCGAAAGATGTATCTAATGAAGAACTTCGAAATATTTGGGGTCGACTTCTATCAAATGAGGTTACAACACCTAATTCATGTTCTAGAAAAACTTTGTCAATATTGAAGGATCTAACACCTATTGATGCTGGAAGGTTTACCAAATTTTGTTCGTTGGCTTGGGATATTAAAGGCGTTTATTTTTTCCCTTACGAAAAAAACTTCCGTGTACAATCGCAATTGGAAAAATATGGTTTTAGTTATGGAGAATCGCTTCATCTTGAGAGCTTAGGTTTAATTCATTGTAATAAAGATGTACGTATGGATATTACTCTTGAAAGACAATTAAGTTATTTTAATTATAATCACGTCTGCCATGTTATTCCGCATAATATGATGGCTAGTATTCCTTGTTTTCCATTGACTAATAATGGGGTTGAGTTATTAAGTGTGGCTAATCGTGAACTTAATGATGATTTTTATGTGGATTGTTTAATATTATTTTCGGATGTTTATTCTGTTTTTTTAGCCTGTCATTTAAAACAATCGGTAAAAGAAAAAATTAAATGTAACGAGTGTGGGAAAGAGAATTTGATTGATTCTTATCAAATCAGAGCATGTGAAAAATGTGGAGCCCCAATTAGGGGAACAAAGGCAAAATAATGAATTTGTCTGAGCCGGTAGGGAGGAAGCTCTATTCTCTGGCTCAATAGATCTAAGAAATGAGGTGCGATTGAATCTTAGACGACGCTATCGTTCTGGAAACCTTTTCCAACCGCATCGAGGCCGAGATGGCCGCGGGGCTGTTGGAGTCCGAGGGCATCGAGGCCATGATCATGGCTGACGACGCCGGCGGGACTTATCCCATGCTCCAGTTCATCCGGGGAGTGCGCCTCATGGTGTACAAAGGCGACGAGGCCCGGGCCAAAGAAATCCTCGCCGCCATGGCCGAGTCCGGGGACCTCATCGTCGAGCCTTAATCTTTTCTACCGGGTCCGTTTTGTAGGGGCGGGTTTGAAACCCGCCCCTACGAGTGAGATCAATAGGTTATTCCAAGTTGCCGTCAAACAAGTAATTATCCGAATTGTAGGGTGGTTCGCGAACCGCCCCTACGGGGATTGCGACCATAAAGCCAGAATTACCTCTATGAGGGCAACTTGGTATTATCTGCTTAATTTGTTTCATTTCAAGGGGAACATGGTATCAGGCCATCTCCCCCGAAATCTGCCGTACCATCCCCGCGCCCGGCTCGACCTCCCGTAGGGGCGGACCTGGGTGTCCGCCCTGAGCCTGGACCGGCACTCAGGTCAAGTCCTGCCTGGAGAATTTGCCAAAAATCGTTTTCCATGATGATTTTCAAATCCCCCTAAATCCCAGCAGTGTCCGGTAAGGTTTTTGTAGAGGGGGATGTTCGCCAGGCGTAGTCCAACAATTCAAAAATTCGCTAACGGACTTCTCGCTCAGAGAAGATTACTTCCCCCTCACCCTGACCCTCTCCCCCATTGGGGGAGAGGGGATAAGAGGAAAGAACTTTTGGCAAACGCTCTAGGTTCTTGGAGCGGGTGCCCCAACGGCAGGATCTTTGGGCAATCACTTGACGATAAGCCCGGCCCGGGCCCAGGCAACCTGGGATCAGCGGGGACGAGGCTTATCGGGGGGCCGGAATCCAGCGCCCGGGCGCCGGAGCGGGCGGAGCGGCGGAGGCGGACGGGGGCGGGGCTGCCGCAGGAGGTCCGGGCGGGGGCGGGCCTTGGGCCACCGGGGCGGGGACGTAGTATTTCCGGGCCTCGGGCAGGAAGACCTCGAGTTCCTTCAGGCGGCTGGCGTCGTTGGGGTGGGTGGACATGAACTCGGGCATTTTGCTCCCCTTGTCCTTGGTCATCATGCGCTTCCAGAACGTCCAGGGCCTGGGCCGGGTCGTACCCCGCCTTGGCCATGAGGATAAGGCCGATGTGGTCCGCCTCGGTACTCCTGGGTCCGGCTATAGGGCAGGAGAATGCCCTATTGGGTCCCCAGGCTGTAGCCCGCCATGATGGCCTGGCCGGCGACCCGCCCATGCCGCCCAGGGCCACTCCCAGTCCCAGGCCCCCGACCTGGGCCAACATGGATTGGCTCATGCGCTCCCCGGCATGGCGGGCCAGGGCGTGGCCCACTTCGTGGGAGATCACCGTGGCCATGACCGGCTTCGTCCCGGGTGTACTTCAGGATGCCGGTGAAGATGCCCACCTTGCCGCCGGGCAGACAGAAGGCGTTGGCCTCCTTGCCGTCAAAGACCACAAACTCCCAGCGGTAATCAGGGCCGCCGGGCCGCGGCCGCGATCGCGCTGCCCCACCCCCTGACCTCGGCGTTAAGGGCCGGGTCCTGGGAGACTTTATATTGGCGCTTGATCTGCCCGAAGGCCTGGAAGCCCATGTTGGTCTCGCTGCCTTCGGAGGTCAGCATGAGCTGGTGGCGTCGGTATAGGGCGCAGTGCGCACAGGCCGCCACCAGCAAGGTGAGCCCCAGGACCAAAAAGAGAATCACGTTTCGGGATGTGGGGAGCATAGTGCTCCTGGATCAGGGAAAATTCCCAGGCCCGGAGGTAGAGCCGGTATCGGATAAACCTCCGGGGTTAACCATTATCTTACCTTATTTTAGTATATTGGACTCATAATTGCCAAATTTTGTTACCCCGCTGCCGGGGAAAAAGTGCGGACACAACTGGTCCGCTGCCATATCGCAGAGTCTGAGAAAGAGGGAGAACCATGGCACAACCGGTCTATATCGCGGTAATCGGCGGGAGCGACATCGACCCCGAGCCGGCAGGCTCGCCCGGCAAGTGGGGCGGGAGGTGGCGGCCGGGGGGCGGTGCTTCTGTGCGGGGGGCTGGGCGGGGTCATGGCCGCGGCGGCCCAAGGGGCCCAAGAGGCCGGCGGCGTCAGCCTGGGAATCCTCCCCGATGGGGACCGGGCCGGGCCAACCCCTACCTCACCTATACCATCGCCACCAACCTGGGGCACGCCCGGAACGTGCTCATCGCCCACAGCGCCGACGCCCTCATTGCGGTGGATGGCAGTTACGGCACCATCTCCGAGGCGGCCATCGCCCTGAAACTGGGCAAACCCGCGATCGCCTTAAAGGTCACCTGGGATCTGCCGGGGCTGAAACGGGCCGCCACCCCAGAGGCAGCCGTGGCTATGGCCTGGGAGGCGGTTAAAAGATAGGGGTTAGGGGCCAGGGGTTAGTAAGATAGCCAGTAGGGCGGGAAAGCGAAGCGCATCCCGCCACGAGTCATGTAGGGGGCGCACCGCTCACCATAACCTGGCGGGCAGTGCCCGCCCTACGTTTAATTCCTCTCTTTTGCCGGGTCCTGCTGGGTAACCCCAATGGGTGGCGAAGCTCTGGTTCGCCGGGGGGTGCGCAGTACGCACCAATTACTTCCCCCTAACCCCAGGTCCCTGACCCCTAACCCCTGCCCTTTTCCGCTATCTTCTGAGAAACCTGGCCAGTTGGCGGCCGTAGTATTCTTTGGCGTCTTCGTCGGCAGGCCGGCTGAAGGTGGTGGCGCCCTTGCCTTCCGGGGCCTTTTTCAGGACGATGCCCTTTTCCCCGAAAATTTTCATGGCGTTTCGGAAGGTGGCTTCCGACAGGGCCTCGGTCCGCTCCACTTCCCCCAGCTTGTGGAGTTTCTGGCCGATGGATTGGATGCGCTTCAAAAATTCCTTCTCGCTCCGGCGCTTCTTCTGGAGAAACTTGATGGAGCGAAACACGATCCAGTAGGACTCCAGGTAATTAAACAGCAGGTTGGCGAAGTAGACCAGTTCCTTGAGGCCGGAAGCCGACAGGGTATAGGAAGCCTCCTGGGGGTCGAGATTGATCACTACTCCCCGAGAGGTGAAGTAGTCCAGGGTTTCCGTTACCTGGCTCTCCGGGTCCTGGCATCGCTGAAGATGAATTCGTTCCGGAAAAAATCCAACAGGAAGCCGTAATCCTCGCAGGATTTGTTGCCGGTTAAATTCGAACCCCTGGCGGGCCAGGATGGACAGCGAGACCATGGCCGCGGGCAGAAAGAAATGGAGGATGTTGTTTTTGTAGTATTCCAACAGGGGGCGTTTGGTCTCATCGATGCTGTAGCCGCCCAGTCCCAGTTCGTCGCTGAGGCCCTCTTCCTTCTCGATGGGGGTGACGAGCTTGCGGGATTCGCACACGGCCAAATTATCCTCCACCGCCTGGTTGAGGTCTTCCAGGGAATCGGCCTCGGGCACCTCCTGGGCTTTGAGATAATCGTAGAGCACCTGGATAATTTGCAGCAATTCCCGGCGGTAGACGCCTTTGCGGGGATAAGTGAGCAGCGCGGCGCAGACCAGGGAGTAGGGGGTGACCACGGAAATCTGGTTAATGGCCTGGATGATGCGGTAGGCCAGCTCCTGGCCATGTTGGCGGGCGCGGAGTTCTCCGGCTTTCCGGCGGCGGCAGCTGGGCCATATAGTCCTTCAGGGACAGGGGTTCGCTGAACTGGATATAAGCCCGGCCGTAGCGTTTCTTGAGGAATTTCCTGGCCTTGACCAAGTTGGCCGACCGTTTCCGCTTCTTTTTTGCCGCCCTCCAGTTCCTGGAGATAGGCTTTTTCCTCCAGCACCTGGTCATAGCCGATGAAGGTGGGCACAAAGAGGATATCGGGCGCGGCCCCTTCGTCATAGGCTCGAAGGACCATGTTGAGCAGCCCCAGCTTGGGCAGCACCAGTTTACCGGTGCGGCTGCGCCCCCCTTCGATGAAGAACTCGAGGTTGTAGCCGGTTTTGATCATGGTCTTGATGTAGGTGTGGAGGACCTCGGCATAGAGTTTGCCGCCCAGGAACCGGCGCCGGATGAAAAAGACGCCGGAGCCCCGGAAGATGGGGCCCAGGGGCCAGAAGGAGAGGTTCTTGCCCGCGGCGATGCGGGGGGATTGCATGTGATGCTGGAAGATCAGGTTGTTGAGGATGAGGTAGTCCAGATGGCTTTTATGGCAGGGTACGAAGATCAGGCTGCCCTTCTGGTTGGCCTGGCGCACTCTTTCGAACCCCTGCGTGTCAAAGGCAATACCGTCAAACAGGTGGCTGGGATAGCCAACTCACCAGGCGGTGCATGGTGTTGACATAAAAGACGTGGGGGTCGGCGGACATCTCCCAGAAGTAATCCTGGGCCTCTTTTTGATCTTGTAAAGTTTCTTCTTCTTGGTCTCCGCCAAATGCTCCATGACGCGGGTCAGGGCCGGGTCGGTGAGGGTGAGTTCCATGACTTCCTCCCGGGATTTCATCACCGGGCCGGTAATCACCCGCCGCTGCACGTCGAGGCGATGAATCAACTCTCGCCGGATTTGCTGAGCCAGGTCCCGCAGGCGGCCGTCCGTGGGCGCGGTGGCCAGGAACTCCTTGAGATTCACCGGCTCCGCCACCTCGACCACGGCGCTCTTGGCCCTGAGGAGGCAGAGGCCCAGTTTCCGCAACCGGCCGGGGTTTTCGCTGTCCCCGAAGAAGAGCTGCCACAGGCTCTTGTTTTCCCGGAAGGGCGCCTTTTCATACATGACCATCTGGGGGACCAGGAAAATGGGGAAATCCAGCTGCAACTGGATCTCCAGGAGATGGCGGATGGGGTCTTCCCGGGGCTTGAGGAAACGCTGCCGGAACCCTACCTGGTCCACCAGGAAGAGGAGGGAGCCGCGCTTTTCCTGGATCGTCTTCTGGAAATAGCCGTCCTGGAAAGGATTGGGCCAGGACCGGCGCCGGGTAAAATAATTGACGGCGGCGGAGACGATCTGCACCAGGTGCGACAGGGGCTGCCACATCCAGAGGTTCAGGTCAAAGGCCACCTCCGGGGCAATCACTCCCAGCTTCTGGTAGCGCCGGTTAAAAAAGAGGAAGTCCAGATGGCTGCGGTATTTCAGGGCATAGACCACGGCGCCCTGGCTGGCCAGGTCCCGGAGCCGCTCCAGATAGCGGGGCTGCACCGTGACCCGTTTGAAGAACGGGTCCAGGGTATAGCGTAACAAGAACCCCGGGCGGCTGGGGAGGTACCCGGCGTAATGGAATTCCTGGCCCGTCAGCCAGCCGGACAGGCGGCTGAGAATCCGTCCCATCACGGTTATAGGCTTGTCGGCCTCCGGGGCCTCAGGCCTCTCGGGGACCGGTTTTTCCAAGTCGGGGCTCATGCATTAACCTTCTGCTATCCTTAAAATAATGAATATATAGATCAGATCACCGAGATGTCAATCTAATTGGGCCTCTCGGTCCTCCCGGCAGGGACCATGAAGGCTATTCCGCGGCCGCGTCCACGCAGGCAATGCCCGGGCGAGGGGCGCCTGCCCCCGGGACCGATCGGCAAGATTACCCGGGGATTATGGTGCAGGTGACGGTCCCGGACCCGGTTCCGCCGGCGCTGGGGCCGGTTCCAGGTCCTGGCCCCGGCTATAGGGGCCGCCAAACACCCTGACCGTCAGGATGGAAAGTTCATACATCCCATAGAGGGGGATGGCGATGGCCCCATGGTGAGCACGTCGGCGTGAAAGGCCGCGACCACGGCACTGAGCAGGATCGCCACCCGCCGCTGGCGGCATAAAAAGTCCACCCGCACCAGCCCGACCCGGGCCAGGATCAACAGGATCAGGGGCAGTTCAAAGATCAACCCGAACAGCAGGAGCAGCCGCAGGCAAAAATTGACAAACTGGGTCAGGTTGAGCATGGAGAACAAAAACTCGCTCTCATAGCGCAGGGAAAAGGAGATGATCAGGGGCCACACCAGCTTGAGAAAAAAGAAATCCCCCAGGACAAAGGCGACGGTGCCGACCGGGAGAAAATAATAGATGATTTTCTTTTCCTTGGGGTAAAGGGCCGGCGCAAAAAACAGCCACATCTGGTAGAGGATGAGGGGAAAAGCCAGGGCCAGCCCCGTGATCATGGCAATCTTCATCTGGACGAAAAAGGGCTCCAGGGGGGCCATGTAGTTGAGTCGATGGGGATTAACCTTGGGGGGTTCCGGCTGGAGCCCCAGCCGGTGGGCGAGGTCGGGGAATTTCTGGATGGCCCAGGATTCCAGCGCATAGGACCATTCTCTGGGTGACCGAGGGTTCTTGCAAAGGCCGGGTGATGTATTTCTGCACCGTGGGGACCAGGGGCCAGGAATGGCCATACAGATAACCACGGCCACCACGCAGACAATGAGACGGCTGGCGCAATTCCTCCAGGTGCTCCAGAAATGACATGGTGGTCACGGCCGGCACTCCTCCCGCCGGGGTCCGGCGAAAACCGGGTGAGCCCTGACTGCCGCCCCCCGCCACGTCAACTGTGACCCCCAGAAACCGCGCGTTTGATGCATGGCCCCCATTTTATCCCATGGCCCGCCCCTTGGCAACGCCGGCCGTGAAGTCCGGTCCTGGGCGCCTCTGCAGACAAAGTTGCAGTCTAAGCTGCCATCACAGGGATACTCCTTAGCCTGGTCGGGGTCGACCTGAGTGCCGGCCCTCTGGCAGGGCGGCCAGGCAGGTCCGCCCCGGCAAAAAATTGCTGTTGGATGGCACATGAGGGTGATTTCCCCTTCCCGGCGGGATTGCCGGAGTTATCCAACTAGTGCTGCTCGGGAGCCGCGTCCGGGGTGATAATGGGTGGCCGGATGGCGGGATGGTCCTTGAAAGGACAGTACAAGGGGTCGCCGATGAGGAGTTGCATCCAGGAGACCTGGGGCACGGTGAGGAAGTAAACCTCCAGCAAGGTCAGTTTCCCGGTCATGAGTAGGGGAAAAAACTGGTCCGGGAGGGGAAAGGAGAACAGGTAGGGTTCGGTCACCGGCCCCAGGGTGGCGGCCACCCCTTCCTCCAACATACGTTTGCACCACACCTTGGCGCCCGGCTTCTTAAGGTGGCGGCCTCGGAACTGGCCACGTGATAACCCACCGCGCCTTTCTTCCAGGTAAAGGCGGGCACATAGTTGGCCAGGGAATACCAACCGCAATAGAGGGCGGCATCGGGGCAGGAGCCCGGGGGAAAGAGGCCAGGTTTCCGTCCAGAACCACCTTCATACCGGAGTATTTTTTCAGCAGGTCAGAAAGGCGGAGCAGATGCTGGTCGAACCAGACGTAGTTGCCGGGGGCGGCCTGGCCCTTCAACCCCCGGGCATCGAGATAGAAGATACCGTTCAAGCCCGTCTTTTCCACCTCCAGGGCGTCGTCCACCAGGCGCCGGGCAATGGCGGGCGTGGGGCCGTCCAGTCGGCCTACCCTCAGGGTTTTGGCCCTGACCCTGGAGATAACCGGCAGCCGTTGAACCTCAGGTGAAAGGGGTTGGGCAGCCATCCGCTTTTCTGATAGGGTCCTGACACGATCAGGGTCAATTCGCTATCCACCGCCGCCATGGTCTGGGGCTTGACGTACAGCAGTTGGGCCTCATACCAGAATTTCAGTTCTCCCAGGAGACCATGGGCCTCAGCGGATGGCCGCCGCCGTTTCCGGGGCGGTGTCCGGCAAGATACCGCGAAAGGTCCGCTCTTCCCTGTCCTCCTCGGCTGACAAGCGGTGATTCCAGGAGTTTTCCTGGTCGGAGCCCCTGGCTTGGACGGCTCCCTCCGGGCAGTTCCGGCCATCAAGGCCCGGGCCTCAGGAGAGGTCCCTCCCAGCTTGATCAACAGGGAGGAAATCTCGGCCCGGGTCGCTTCCGTAGCCGGAGTAGCCGGTTGCTGGTCCAGGTATTCTTGCCCACGAACCAGGGAGTCCCGGGATTTTTCGAGAAATTTTGGCGTGGGGTAGGTCAACCGGGGCGGCGACGTCAGGCCCGCCGGTAAGCCGCTCGAGTCGATAGATTAACGGCACCGCCTGGGCCTGGTATTCCTTGACCCTGGCGGTTGCCAGGGACTTGAGCTCCATGTCGGGCACGGTAAGAGGAGCTGACCCCACCCGGAGGGGGATGCCGTAAACCAGCAGGATGGCCGGGGTCCTGCCCTGGGCTTGAGCCTGTCAACCATCGCCTTGACCGGGGGGGCCAATTTCTCGTCATAGTCTTTTCGGGACAGGTCTTCCGAGGTGGGGACCTCGACCCCCACCAGATTATCCGCCGGAACCCGGCGTTTGCCGGCGTAATAGGCGGCCACCTCCCGGCTCTCAGGGAGGTTGCGGTTGAAGACGATGATCAGGTCAGAGGCGGTCAGGGCGGACACTGCGCCGTGAGCACATGATAGGATAATAACGACTGGTAAGAGTAAAACCAGACAGATTTTCCTTAAGGGGAGGCGCGACTTATTATTCATGAAGAGAACATCCGGTTTTCTTAAGGCAATTTGCCCAACCAGAGCTGGCGCCGGATTGAGACCGCAACGAAAATCCCCTACCTGTCATTCTGAGGGAGCGGAGCGACCGAAGAATCTCATAAATTCGATGCAATGCGAGATCCTTCGCTTCGCTCAGGATGACAAAATGGCTTGGCGCAGACCCCACGAATCGGCGTTTTCAAACAAGAGTCGGCCTTTTTCCAAACTCACGGCGTTAGCGAAGGGCCCACTATCCCATAATGTTTCCTCAGCCCTCTCCCCCCAAATCAGGCGCCCTCCCGCAGCCTCCGGGCCTCGCCCACCCGGACCGTGGTGCGGGCGGAGTCGAAGTATTCCAGCAGGGGGATGGTGAATTTCCGGCTGGTTTGGGTCAGGTCCTTGAACTGGTTAACGGTAATTTCCTGGTTTTTCTTGAGGAAATCAATGAGCGCGGCCTTGAGTTCCTCGATGGCGGCCTGGTGGAAATAGAGGTCTTCCTTCACCTTGACCAGCCGGCCCTGGTTGACCAGGACCCTGGAGGAGCTGTTTGACTTTGTCGGCGGCGATCTTCGGAGGACTCGGTGGCCTCCTTGAAAGTGGGCGGGGAGAAGTGGCCCCGGCGGTACAACTCCTCCAGGCGCCGGGAGAGGTCCTCCTGGTCCTGGGCCAGGGTCACTTTATGGGTGCTCAGGCGCACCAGGTCTTTTTCCGCCACAATCCTGTTTCTTTTGGACCAGATCCCCCAGAAGATAATTGAACAGGCGCACCTCCATGGCCGGGGGCAACTGCCGCCGCAGCTCTTCCTTGGAGAGGCCGGGCTTGAGGGGAAATTTGCGGTGGTAATCGGCCAGAATTTGCTGACTCTGGCTGCTCCAGCTCCTGGGCGGTGGCGGTCAACAGATAGCGCTGATTCTCCTGGTCATAATTGAGCACCTGGCCCTGGCGGGTCAGGGCGTTCAGCAGGTTGGCCAGGTCTCCCGGGTCCCAGGGCAGAAGCGCCGTCAGTTCCCCCCGGGAGCGCCCCGCGGCCCCGGCCTCCGCCAGGTAGAGGCGCAGGATGTCCTCGGGGGTGCCCTGCTCCAGGGTCTGGAGGTGCCCAGCACCTCGGGTTGGCGCCGTTTGTGCCGGGTCGGGTTGACGTGGAGGACCAGGCCGCCGCCCCAGGTAAAGGCCGGGGAGAAGCTGCGGATCACCAGGCGGTCGCCGGGTTTCAGGGCCAGGGGTTCCCGGAGGAAAAACTGTACGTAGCCCGAGGTCCCGGGGGCCATCTCGTCAGCGTCCAGGATCAGGGGCATGGCGACGCTGCTCGCTGGTGCCGGTATGGAGGCGCACCGCCTGGCGGTGCTTCAGGGGCCGGGGGGCGCTGGGCAGAATCTCCAGAAAGGCGTCCAGGCGGCGGCTGGAGATCAAGGCCCCCGGCGGCGCCACCACCATGCCCCGCTCCACTTCTTCTTTTTCCAGGCCCTGGAGGTTGACCGCGGTGCGGTTGCCGGCCAGGGCCTCCTCCACCGCCTGGCCGTGGACCTGGAGGCCCCGCACCTTGGCCTTGAAGCCCGGGGGATAGATGTTCACCGCCTCGCCCACCTTGACCCGGCCGGAAATGGCGGTGCCGGTGACCACGGTGCCGAAACCCTTGATGGTAAAGACCCGGTCGATGGGCAGGCGAAAAATCCCGGTGACCGGCTTGGGGGGCACCTGGGCGGCCAGGCTCGCCCAGGGTGGCCAGCAGGTGCTCCTTGCCGACGCCCGGTGACCGCGGAGAAGCGCTCGATGGGGGCGCCTTCCAGGAAGGTGCCCTTGAGGGCCTCCCGCACCTCCTCCTCCACCAGTTCCAGCCAGTCCTGCTCCACCAGGTCCACCTTGGTGAGGACCACCAGGCCCTGCTTGACCTTGAGGAGCTGGCAGATCTCCAGGTGCTCCCGGGTCTGGGGCATGACGCCTTCGTCCGCGGCGATGACCAGGGCCACCAGGTCCATGCCGGAGGCCCCGGCCACCATGTGGCGCACGAAGCGCTCGTGCCCCGGCACGTCCACGATGCCCAGGTGCTGGCCGGAAGGCAGCTCCAGCTCGGCAAAGCCCAGCTCGATGGTGATGCCCCGGAGTTTTTCCTCCTTGAGGCGGTCCGGGTCGGTCCCGGTGAGGGCCTTGATCAGGGCGCTTTTGCCGTGGTCAATGTGGCCGGCAGTGCCTAAGATGATGGGAGCGGTTGTCATGGGTAGTTGTCAGTGGTCAGTGCTTTGTCCCTAAGTGATGTGTTCGATTTCGACGTCGCCCCATTTCTCCCTAAGGTACTCAGCAACAAGGCGGCGATGGCAATTAAGAGGTTTATCTTCGCTGCAAAGTAAGCATCCGCCATCAAGTAGCTCGCGTCGGACCTTATCTTCGATCCGCCGCAATTTCATAAGGTCCAAGAATTTGCGCTCATATAATTTCCAATCGCCATCTTTCTTTTTATACGCTTCCAGAATTTCTTTTGTGGGTGCAAGGTCAGGAAGGTGTATATAATCAATGTTGTAGATGGCCTTGGCAAAATATCGCAAGTCATCTTGTTTAGCAAAACCAGCAAGCTGTGAAACGTTGTTAAGTCTTACATCCACCAAACGCTTAACTCCTGCTCTTCGCAGCTTGGTAAAGAACGTTTCGGCTGACTTTTTGGTAAAGCCGATAGTAAATATCTTCATCTATATAAGCTCCTAATCGACTGTCCTTTTTCAGAAGCAGCTTCACCTTTATCGTACGCAATACGTTCACCTTGTATTTTGTAAGCTTCCTTAATTATATCTTCCCGTGAACGGAACAAGTCTTGCTCCGGCAACCCGAGTTGGGCCAGTAGCCGAATCAATGCCTTTTCTTGGCTTTCCAAACTGCCATCTTCTAATATATGGTCAACAGTCATGTGGGAGGCTTCGAGGTGCCTTGCAACTAATATCGTGCGATGACACTCTATCGGATCTTTCTCGGCGCACATTAGCGCGATGCGATAGTTTTTTATACCATCACGCACACGGTCGAGTCCTTTCCGAAACAAATCAGTTTGGGCAAGGCGGTCATACTGGATCTTTCCATGCACATAGCATGAAGTATCATTACTCTGCCCTCCCAATTCCTTGCCTAAAAAAATATAGACAATGTCTTTCTCTCCCAGCGATTTTTTGAGATTATCGCGATTAAACTGCGGATTCCTGCGGCTATAAGGTCTTGATCTTATATCGCAAAGCGCAGTGATATTATGCTGCTTCAAAAGGGCGATGAAGCAATCCAGGGGGTGCGTTGAGTGTCCAATCGTGAAAACAATGTTAGGCATAGGCAATCTTATCGTCTCAAAGAGGCTGCTTACTAATGATTGAGGCCACAAGCTTATAACAGTAGCCATCTGTGTGTGCTTCGCCAAGGCTTACGCAGAGGTAGGTATTAGTCAACGGAAAGCGACCATTTGGCTTGGCAAGAAAGGCTCGTTCTGCAACAGGGTCACGATAAGGATGTATTGTTGGCCCTGGTGAGCGAAATGAGAGCGAACGCGCCTTCTCGGGTTGCCGAACGCCGCACCCTCTGGCTCAACACTTATATTCAGCGTGTCCGGCTCGATAAGCATCAGCGAGTTGGTCATTTCGGAAGCGTGCTCAACGCTTACGCGGTCGTTTAGACCTAAATAAGTGGAGTCGACATTGAGCCAAAGGGAAGTGGGCTTATCAATAAGATGCCTGAGCTTTGCCCAAGGGAGCACGCCCCTCTTTGTCCAATAATAATCCGAATCAATTATGTGGTTCTCGGTCTGGTGAAGCCTTGGGGCCGCTGCTAGTATGGGAACATCAATTATGTCTAAAACCTTTGGATCCTCACCGTTCTCAAAACGACGTTCTTCCTCAGATATTTCGGCAGAAGGGCGAGCACTTATCGGTCGAATCCAAGAACCATATCCGTGTGGAAGAACTTCTTTGCCAGCAAGGCATCTCCCGGAGTGCCTTCGAGAGTTGGCGAGGCAGACGATTGTCTTGACATAATTCACTATTCGAATCCCTTTAAACTTCTATAGTGCTCAAGCGATAATTGCCGATAGTCGGTTATGCCAAGGTGCGCCTTTGCCTTATTTAACACTGACCACTGACTACTGGCAACTGATAACTGCCTTTACCCCGGCCATTCGTGGGTGATTTCGTAGTGGTCCCGGGCGAATTGGGGCTGGGGGGTCAGGGTCACCTGGACCTGGTGTTCTTTGGCCAGGCGGTCCAGGAGGCGGGCCCCGTCCGCCTGCAGAATCGCGGTGACCTGGGGGTGCGCCGACAGGACGCAGGTGGTAGCCGGGGAATTCCCGGGCCTCGGCGGCCAGCTGGCGCAGCAGGTCGCTGGCCAGGATTTTGGGGCGTCACCGCCAGCCCCTTGCCGCCGCAGGCGCCGCAGGTCTCCATAATCGTCTGGGCCAGGCTGTCCCGGACTCGCTGCCGGGTCATCTCCACCAGGCCCAGGGACGATATGGGCAGCGCCGTGGTCTTGGCCCGGTCGCGAGCCAGGGCCTCAACCAAGGTCTGATAGACCAGGTCCCGGTTGGCCGCCTTTTCCTGGTCGATGAAGTCGATGACGATGAGGCCGCCGATGTTCCGGAGCCGGAGCTGCCGGGCGATCTCCCTGGCGGCCTCCAGGTTGGTCTTGAGGATGGTTTCCTCCAGGTGGCTGCGGCCCACGAATTTGCCGGTATTGACGTCGATGGCGGTGAGGGCCTCGGTGGCTTCGATGAGCAGATAGCCGCCGCTCTTGAGCCAGACCCGGGGCGCCAGGAGCTTTTGCCAGTCGATTTCCAGGCCGAAATGGCTGAAGATGGGCTCGGGCTCGGTATAGAGTTCCACCCGGAATTTATTCCAAGGGGCTGAGGGATTCCAGATAGTCGGCGATGCGCTCGAAGCCGGCGGGGTCGTCCACCAGGATCCGGTCCACTTCGGGGGAGTAGAGCTCCCGCACCACCCGCCGGGCGGCCTCCAGTTCCTGGTGGAGGAGGGTGGGGCAGGGGGCCGGCGCCTTTTTTGCGCAGGAGGCGCTGCCAAATCGCCCATGAGCACGTCCCGTTCCCGGGTCATCTTCTCCAGAGACTCTGGCCCCGGCTGGCGGTGCGGGCGATGAGGCCCCCGGCTTCGGGCCGGGCCATTCTTCCAGGAGGGCCTTGAGTCGCTGGCGCTCGGGTTCGTCAGTGATGCGCCGGGAAATCCCCATTGGCTCAGGGTGGGCATATAGACCAGGTAATGGCCAGCCAGGCTGATGTGGGTGGTCAGGCGGGCGCCTTTGTTGGCCGCGGGGCCCCGCAACACCTGGACCAGCACCTCCTGGCCCTCATGGAGCAGGTCGCTGATGGTGGGGGCCGGGAGCCGCCGGCAGGACGGGTTCTCCTCAATCTCGTCCTTGAGCCAGATCTGGAAAAATTCATCTTCCTGGGCGTGACGTCTTCGGCAAAGAGATAGGCGGGCCGCTCCAGCGCCCACATCCACAAAGGCCGCGGCCATGCCGGGCAGGAGCTTGACCACCCGGCCCTTGTAGATGTTGCCCACGGGGCCGTTTTGGGCCCGGCCTTCCACATAGAACTCCGCCAGGCGGCCGTCTTCGAGGAAAGCCACCCGGGTGTCCCATTCCGAAACGCTGATCAGCAGCAAATTGGGCATAGGGAAAAAGCTCTCAGCTGTCAGCTCTCAGCCGGTGTATCGGTAGGGGCGTTCCACGCCGCGGTTTATACCAGTCTGCGCTCAAAAAGATAATTTCCCATCATTGGATGCGTCTTACGCACCATGAATAGCGCCTGGACGCGCCCTGCGGCTCTCAGTGTCCCGGAAAACCATTTTCCGGACCTGAAAATACTTTCCTCCGCGCAACCTACCATTAGGGGGCATAAAACGCACCCCACATTTTTCTGAACTGAGCGGAGGAATCCGGGATTCCGCCAGCCGCTACGTGCTTTTGTTCTTGACAATGCGCAGTTCCCGGGCCTGGTCGTCGCTCAGGGAAAAAATCGCGGCCAGGGCGTCGGTCACCTTAACGTTGCCCTTTTCCTGGCGGCGCAGGTCCAGTTCCAGGTGCGTGCGGGTCCAGGACCGTCAGCTCGGCCACCAGGGGCCGCAGGTCCACGCGTTCGTCCTCCTTGGGCCGATGCCGGGTCACCATGAATTCGTCTTGAGCCAGGAAGTGGGCCGCGGCCGCCGCCGCAAACACCGGGTCCCGGCTGTCCACCTGATAGACCGCGCCGTTCTGCCCGGGGGGAGTCATGACGCCGGGTCAGGCGGCAGGCCTCAAGAGGACCTTAACGCCCGGGGGCAGCACCCGGTTCAGGGTGGCCACCAGGGTGTCCTCGGGGACAGGAGCTCGCCAAGTCCACGTCCATGGTTTCGGCCAGGCTCTCCACCCCCAGCGGCAGGGCGCCATGGAAGGAGACCCGGGGCAGGGGATGGAAGCCCGGCAGAGAAAGACAGGGGCAGACCGGAGCGGCGCAGGCTGCGATACAGAGACGCCACCATCTCCAGGTGGCCCAGCCAGCGGGCCTCCTCAAGCTTGGCGTAGGTCAGCCGGTAGCGGCAGGGCAACGGCGGTTCCGGGGCCGGTGATGGCGGCGGCGCCGCTGGCAGGACTACCGGGTCCTCCAGCCGAAGACTCGATCCGGTCGTGGTCGCAGACGCCGCAGTCCTGGCATCCAGCCCGGCGGCAGTCCGGGGTCTCCAGCCCCTGATCGGCCCGGGCCCGCTCTGCCAGCAGAATAGTCCCGGCTCACGCCGCAGTCCACGTGATCCCAGGGCAAGAGCTCCTCTAGGGCCGCGTTCCCGGAGATAGAAGTCCGGGTCCACCCCGGCCTGGCGAAAGGCCTCGCGCCAGGGTTCCAGCCGCATATGTTCGCTCCAGGCGTCCAGGCGGCAGCCCCGGCGGTAGGCCTCCACCAAGACCGGCGCCAGGCGCCGGTCGCCCCGGGAGAAGACGCCCTCCAGCCAGGTCTGGGCCGCAGAGTTCCACTTGCGTCTGGATGTTTTTCTGGCGCAGCCGGTCCTTGACGCCGTGGAGCCGGCGGCGGCACTCCTCCAGATCTACCTGGCGCTCCCACTGAAACGGGGTGTGGGGCTTGGGGATGAAGCTCGAGAGGCTGACATTGAGCCGGGGGCGGCTGCCTTTGGGAGCAGCAGCCAGAATCTGCCGGGCCAGGGCCGGGATGGCCTCCCGGTCGGCCTGGGTCTCCCTGGGCAGGCCGATCATAAAGTAGAGCTTGAGGAGCTGCCAGCCCGCGGCGAAGGCCCGGCTGGGCCGAGTCCATGATGGCCGCTTCGGTGAGGTTTTTGTTGATCACCTGGCGCAGGCGTTGGGTGCCGGCTTCCGGGGCCAGGGTCAGGCCGGTGCGCCGCACCCGCTTTAATCTGGGCCATCATCTCCGGGGTGAGGGTGTCGGCCCGCATGGAGGGCAGCGATACGGCCACCTGCGCCGGGGACAATTGGTCCATCAGGGTTTGGAGCAGCCCGGCCAGGGGGCCGTAGTCGCCGATGCTGAGGGTTAAGAGCGAGACCTCTTCGAAGCCGGTGGCGGCCAGGGCCTGCTCCACCCAGGCCAGGGCCGCGGCCGGGTCCCGCTCCCGGACCGGCCGGTAGATCATGCCGGCCTGGCAGTAACGGCAGCCCCGGGTGCAGCCCCGGGAAATCTCCAGGTTGAGGCGGTCGTGGACAATCTGGCAGGAGGGCACCAGGGGAAAAGGCGGAGACGGGCGATGCGGTTCAGATCGTCCAGGACCCGCTTGGCCACGGTGCTCCGGCGCCCCTGGGGGACGATGGCCTTTAACGACCCCGGCTGCGTCGAACTCCATGGCAAACAGGGCCGGGACATAGACGCCGTCGATCTCCTCCAACGCCTGCCACAATTCCCGGCGGGTGCCGCGGTTGGCCTTCCAGTCCGCCACCAGCGCCGCCAGTTCCAGGATGACCTCTTCGCCGTCGCCCAGGACCAGGGCGTCAAAGAAGGGCGCCACCGGCTCGGGATTGAAACAGGCGGGGCCGCCGCCGATGACCACCGGATGGCTGGCGTCGCGGTCCGCGGCCAGAAGCGGCACGCCGCCCAGGTCCAGCATGTTCAGGAGATTGGTATAGCCCAACTCGTACTGGAGGCTCACCCCCAACAGGTCAAAGCGGCTGAGGGGAGTGCCGGACTCCAGGCTGGTCAGGGGCTGGCGCCGGGCCCGGAGGTCCGCCTCCAGGTCCGGGGCCGGGGCGTAGGCCCGCTCGGCCCAGATGTGGTCTTCCCGGTTCAGGATGGCGTAGAGCAGACCCAGCCCCAGGTGGGACATGCCCACTTCGTAGAGGTCGGGGAAGAGCAGGGCCACCCGCAGGGCCACGGCCCGGGGGTCTTTGAAGACGGCGTTGATTTCCCGGCCCAGGTAGCGGGTGGGCCGTTGGACGCGATGGAGAAAATCGTGGTTGTCGGCACAGGTCATAGTTAATCTTTTATCTTTAAAGCCCCACCCGGAGCATCGTCAAGGCGACCCGGCTGGTCCAACGTCAGGCGCTTTTAGGCCCCCTTTCTTAAAGGGGGATTTAGGGGGATTATCAGGCGATTCTGCATCCCCCCTACCTCCCCTTTAGAAAAGGCGGGGATAAAAGACTCAGGTTTTAGCGTAATCCGAAATTGTGCAGCGCCGCCCTCAACCGCCCTGGGCCAGCCGGATGGCCTCAGCCAGGTCCAGGCTGCCGTCGTACAGGGCCCGGCCGGTGATGACCCCGATCACCCCCAGGGCCTCCAGGGGCAGCAGGGCCCGGATATCGTCGAGGCAACTCACCCCGCCGGAGGCGATCACCGGGACGTCCACGGCCTCGGCCAGGGCCTGGGTGGCCGCGATATTCACGCCCCGCTTTGACCCCGTCCCGGGCGATGTCGGTGTAGATAAAGGCCGCAGGCTTGAGCCGCGCCAGGGCCCGGGCCACGTCCAGGGCGGTCATTTTGACTGGTCTCGGTCCAGCCCTCCACGGCCAGGAGGCCGTCTTTGGCATCCAGGCCGAAAGCGATACGGCCGGGATAGTCGGCGCAGGCCCGGGCCGCCAGGTCGGGATCTTTGAGGGCGGCGGTGCCCAGGATGAGGCGGTCTATGCCCTAAGTCAATATAGGCCGCGATGGTGTCCAGGGTGCGGATGCCGCCGCCCAGTTCCATGGGGATGGACAGGGCCTGCCGCAGGCGTCTGATGGATTCGAGGTTTTGGGGCTCGGGAGCTGAAGGCGCCGTCCAGGTCCACCACGTGGAGGAGTTGCGCCCCCGCCGCCTGCCACTTTAGGCCCATGGCCACGGGGTCGTCGCCGAAGACGGTGACGTCCTCGGCCCGGCCCTGGCGCAGGCGCACGCACTTGCCGTCTTTCAGATCAATGGCCGGAATAATCAACATAATTTTAATATTTTAACCTGAAATTTTGTTCCCTGCCAATCTCCACGGCGGGATAATTCACTCGTGATGGGATTCCCCTTGAAAATTCGCCTGGTTCCTCTTACTAATAAATGGAAGAGTTTTACGGTGCCTGTCGCCGCCGGCGCCCAAAAGTTCCCTGGCGACAACTTCACTCATACAGAAAGGTTGGCGTTAGCAGACCATGTCTGACCTGGGCCGTTTATTGATTGTGCTGGGCGTGATCCTGGTGATCGTGGGGGCGGTGTTCCTGCTGGCGCCCAAGCTCCCCTGGCTGGGTCGGCTGCCGGGGGACTTCAGTTTCAAGCGGGGGAATTTTAGCGTTTACTTCCCGTTGGGGACCTGCATCCTCATCAGCATCATCCTGACCCTGATTATGTACCTGTTTCGTAGATAGATAGAGCGGCCGGCAAAAGTCTCTTTGCCATTATTGCGCCTGCAGCAAGAACCTGCATCCCCCCTATCCCCCTTTGAAAAAGGGGGAATTTACAGAAGCCAGCAAACGAAAAGAAGTCATGGCAAAAGCTGTAGGAGCACGAGCCGTGAGTCAAAGTGCCGGGATGGGCTGACGGCGGTCTCGGTGCAGGGTGCACACCGCTCCCCGGGGTTTTACCCGGACCGCCGGGAACGACGGTTTCACCTCGGGACTGGATTCCAGCGGCATTTGTCTTATAATAAACTGAGACCTCTGCTAAACTCCCCTAAACTGTCATTCTGAGGGAGTGGAGCGACCGAAGGATCTTATAATTACAAGAAAATACGAGATCCTTGGCTCCGCTCAGGACGACAAAATGGCTGGGCGCAGAGCTCTCAAACTGATACGGGGAACCGCAAGGGTTTTTCAAGAGCGGAGACATCACCGGCAACCGGGGCCGAGGCCAGGCCTGGAGGCTCCATGTCCGCCAAATCTCTTGCAAAATATCCCTGGGGCAGTATACTGAAAGACATCCTTCATCCCCTGAGCGCCGCCGGGGCGGGCACCAGCGCCCGCCGGTGGTGACGGGGGCCAGGAATGGAGACAGATGCCAGAATTACGCAAAGACCCCATCATCGGCCGTTGGGTGATCATATCTACGGAGCGGGGCAAGCGGCCCCATGACTTTGTGGTGGAACCGGAAGTCACCAAGGGGGGCTTTTGCCCCTTCGATCCAGGCAACGAACATACCACGCCGCCGGAGGTCCTGGCCTACCGGGACCCGGGGACCGAACCCAACACCCCCGGCTGGCAACTCCGGGTGGTGAACAACAAATTCCCGGCCCTGGCCAAGGAAGGGGAGTTGGACCGCGCCGGTGAAGGCATGTTCGACAAGATGAACGGGGTAGGGGCCCATGAGGTCATCATCGAGAGCCCGGATCACCACGCTCACCCTGGCCACCATTCCCCTGGAGGGGTTCTACCGGGTGCTCAAGGCCTACCGGGACCGGATCGTCACCCTGAGCGAAGACCCCCGGTTCCGCTACGTCCTGATTTTCAAGAACCAGGGCCGGGCCGCCGGGGCCTCCCTGGAGCACAGCCACAGCCAGCTCATCGCCCTGCCCATTGTGCCGGAGCTGGTCCAGGAGGAATTGAGCGGCGGCAAGTTTTACTATAACTACAAAGAGCGCTGCGTCTTTTGCGATATGATCCGCCAGGAACTCCAGCAGCAGACCCGGGTGGTGATGCGAAAACCAGGAATTTCTGGCCATCTGCCCCTTTGCGCCCCGGTCTCCCTTTGAAATCTGGATCCTGCCCAAACAGCACTTTTCCTCTTACGTGGATTTACAGGAGGAGTCTTTCCGGCTGCTGGCGGAGCTCTTCTCGGAAACCTTGAAGCGCCTGGAGAAAGCCCTGGGGAAGGTCCCGTATAATTTTATCCTGCACACCGCGCCCATCCGGGAATCACAACTCAATTATTACCACTGGCATTTCGAGATCGTGCCCAAGCTGACCCTGATTGCCGGGTTCGAGTGGGGCTCGGGCTTTTATATCAATCCTACCCCTCCGGAAGATGCGGCCAAGTATCTTCGGGAGTTGACGTTGTAAGCCTCGAGGGATGACAGATGCGTATTCTGATGGTATACCCCGGAAGCCAATCCCTTCGCCCGCAGCGGCGGGCTTGGCGGAGGTGATCTATGCCCTGGCCTGGGCCCTGGTCAAGCTGGGTCACCAGGTATCGGTGGTGCTGCCTCTCTACCGCCAGGTGCGGGAATCGGGCCGTCCCTTCACCTCCACCGGACAGACCCTTTCCATTCCGCTCTCCTTGAAGACCCTGCCGGCCGAGATCTTTACCTCCCAGGTCGACCCCAACCTGAATTTTTACTTCATCGGCCAGGACACCCTGTTTAACCGGGATGGCCTCTACGGCACCGCGTATGGGGATTTTGACGATAATGCCGAGCGGTTCATCTTCTTTTCCCGGGCCGTGGTGGAGATGATCGAGGCCCTGAAGCTGGAATTCGACGTCTGCCACGCCCACGAGTGGCAGACCGGCCTGGTGCCGGTCTATCTGCGGACCCTCTACAACGACCGGCCCCGCCTGCAGCGCCTGCCGGTGGTCTACACGGTCCACAACGTGGGCTACCAGGGGCTCTTTTCTTCCTATGACCTGCCCCTCACCGGCCTGGGGTGGGAATTGCTCTCCCCCAAGGCCCTGGAATTTTACGGCAAGATCAATTTTATGAAAGGCGGCCTGGTGTTTGCCGACCTGCTCACCACCGTGTCCACCAAATACCGGGAAGAGATTCTGACCCCGGAATATGGCTTCGGGCTGGAGGGGCTGTTCCGGGAACGGGCCCAGGAACTTTACGGCATTCTGGAGGGGGTCGATTATGCACCGCTGGGACACCAACCGGGATGAGTTTCTGGCCGCCCCCTATGACCGGAACAACCTGGCGGGGAAAAAGACCTGCAAAATTGCCCTGTTAGACCGCTTTCGGCCTGAAGCTGCCCCCGGACCGGCCCCTCATCGGCATGACCACCCGGTTCTTTGAGCGCAAAGGGCATCGACCTGGTGGAAAACATCTTGGATGACCTGATGCACCTGGACGTGGGTTTTATCATCCAGGGCACCGGGGAAGAGCGCCACCATTATCTGCTTCAGGAATTGAGCCTCAAATATCCTGGAAACGATGGGCCTGATGATCGGCTATACTGAAGAACTGGCCCACCAGATCATCGCCGGGGCCGACATCTTTCTCATGCCCTCCCGTTATGAACCCTGCGGGCTGGACCAGCTGTACTGCCTGCGCTACGGCACCATTCCCGTGGTCCGGGCCACCGGCGGGCTGGATGAGACCGTGCAGGAATTCGACCCCGCCACCGGCGCCGGCACCGGGTTCAAGTTCACCGGCTATACCCCGGCCGAGCTTTTGGGCGCGATACGGCGAGCCCTGGCGGTTTATCAACAGCCCGCAGGTCTGGGAGGCCCTGATGAAGAGCAACATGGCCCTGGATTATTCCTGGGGCAAAACCGCGGCCCCTAAATATGTGGAGTTGTACCGCCTGGCCGCGGAAAAACGGCAGCGCCTTTTGGGCGGGTAGAGTTCCATGGCTTCGGAGCGTGCGGCGTTCTTGACCCAAATGGTAGAGGTACTCACCTCTACCGTGAGCTTTGGGGAACGGCTCAACAACATGGTTCACCTTCTGGCCCGCAACCTGAAGGTGGACCTGGCTCTCTATTTCGGTCTGGACAAAGCCAGGGAAACCCTGCTCCTCAACGTGAGCAGCCAGGGACCCGTACCGCCTCATCTGCGCCTGGAATTCCCCCTGGGCCAGGGCCTGGTGGGTGAAACGGCCGAGACCCGCAAGTTCCCCTCGTCCATCGCCAGCAACCGGGGGTAGCGGCCGCCAATGCCGCCCTGGAAAAACTGCATCCCGCCTATCAGACCCTGGCCGCCTTTCCGGTGGCCGATGACAATTTTCTCTACGGGGTCCTGATCCTGATGGACCGGACGGAGCGGTCCCTCACCGTCGGCCGAGCGCCAGGGGGTCCAGCTGACCTGCCTGATGCTGGCGGCCGCCCTGCGCCAGGCCATCGTCCAGGAAGAGGCCAAGAAGCGGATCGCCGAGTTGTCGGTGCTCTTCGAGGTGGGGAAGGCCTTCAGCTCCACCGTGGAGGTGGATGAACTCCTGGAGCGCATCGTCAGCACCACCGCCAAGGTGATCACCGCCCGGGGCGCGGCCCTCCACATTATTGATGCCGCCACCGGCGAGCCCCGGGTCTCGTCCCGCTATGGCCAGATTCCCGCGGACTGCCCGGCCCTGCCCCGGATGATGCCCCGCGGCCGCTGTTCGGCGCGAGCCCCCCTATTTTGAAGGGGAATCGACGGATCCGGCAGGCCACATGCATTACTGCCTGGCAGTGCCCCTTACCTTCAAGGGGCAGTTGACGGGCACCCTGGGGGTGTATGACAAATTCAACCCCAACGGCGAATACCTGCCCTTCGACCCGGAAAACCGCCAACTGCTCTGTTCACCATGGCCGGCGTCATCGTCAACGCCATCGAAAATGCCCTCACCTATCAACAGGTAGAGGACCTGGCGGAAAGAAACGAGCGCATGGTCCGGAATCTCACCGCCCTGCAAGAGATCTCCCAGGTCATGCTGACCTCGGTGCAGGAGGACGCGGCTCCAGGAGATCATCCTCCAGGGCCTCACCTCAGGAGCATGGCTTGGGGTTTGATCGCGCGGTCATGTTGATGGTGGACGAAGCGAGCCAAACCCTGAGAGGCGCCAAAGGGGCTCGCCGCAGTCACGTGATCAGCGAGATGCCCAACCTCAAGGCCCTGAAGCTGCCACCCGCGGACCCGATACCGGTAACTGATTGGGAGATTCCCCTCCGGGTGGATCAGGGCCCCCTGGCCCTGGCGGTGCTGCGGAAGGCGCCCTATCATCACCATGCAAACGGATAATGGAGCCGGGATTGCCCCCGCCTTGGCAGGGCAAGTATACGGCCCAGGAATTTTTTGTGGTGCCCCTGGTGGTGAAAGACCGGGCCACCGGGGTGATCCTGGTGGACAACCAGGCTTCCGGGCGCCCCCTGGAGTCGGAGCCGCTCCACGTGCTCCAGATGTTTGCCACCCAGGCCGCCCTGGTGTTGGAAAATGCCCATCTCTATTCCACCATCGAAACCAACAACCGGGAATTGCTCCTCATCCGGGAACGGATGCTGGAGAGTGACCGTCTGGCGGCCTTGAGCAGCCTGGCCTCGGGCATGGCCCATGAGATTCGCAACCCCCTGGTCTCCATCGGCGGCTTCGCCCGGCGCATCGCCAAATTAGTGGAACCCAATTCCCCCCTCCGGGGCTATGTGGAGGTCATCCAGGAGGAAGTGACCCGTCTGGAAAAGCTCCTCCGGGAAATCCTGGACTTCACCGGGGAAAATCTGTCCTATTACGGGGACCACGAACTGGCCAAGCTCATCGAAGACACCCTGATCTTGGTGCAGCGGGATCTGGATGCCAATAAAATCAAGGTTGTCGAGAGAATTTGCCCAGTTGCCCCGGCTCCACTGCGACGACCGGCAGATGAAGCAGGTCTTTTACAACCTCTTCCAGAACGCCATCCAGGCCATGGCCCACGGCGGCACTCTGACCATTCGCACCTTCCCGGTGGAAAGGCCGGACGGCCTCTATGCCGCGGCGGCCATCTCGGATACCGGCGGCGGCATTCCCATGGAAGTGCTCCACAATATCTTCAACCCGTTTTTCTCCACCAAAGATTATGGCACCGGGCTGGGGCTGGCCATTGCCCAGCGGATCATTTCCCGCCATTACGGCCAGATAGAAGTCAACAACGAAATGGGCAAAGGCGTGACCTTTATCGTCACCCTGCCGGTGGCCAAATATTGTCTTGTGAAAGACGTCGGCCAGGGCGCGGTTCCCGCCAGCGTGCTCAAGGCCCCTAAAGGAGGACGTCAATGAAGAAGATCCTGGTGGCGGACGACGAAATGAGCATTCGCCTCCTTTATAGTGAGGAACTCAAAGAGGAGGGCTACGAAGTCTATCAGGCCGCCAACGGGCGGGAAGCCCTGGAAGTCGTGGACAAAATTCCTCTGGATCTGGTCATTCTGGATATTAAAATGCCGGAGATGGACGGTATCGAGGCCTTGAGACAGATTAAGGAAAAGCGGCCGGATTTACCGGTAGTCCTGAGCACCGCTTACGGAGAGTACAAGCAGGATTTTGCCACCTGGGCCTCGGATGAATACCTGGTCAAGTCCTCGGACCTGGAGGATCTCAAGGCGGTGGTGAAACGTTACCTGAAAGAGTGACCCAGAAAGCGAGGCGCCCATGAGTAAACTAAAACTGGTGTTGTTGATCATCCTGGCCGGCGTGCTGGTGGATTTTGCCCTGGAAAACGCCCAACTGGCGCCGGAGATCAAACTCTTCAAATTTCAGTTGGGGGAAATGCCCACCTATCTTCTGGTCTACCTCACCCTGCTGGTGGGCGTGGCGATCGGCTGGGTCGGCCACGGTTTGAGGATCAGGCGGAAGCGGCGGGAAACCCAGGCGGCGGCAACCGCGTCAGCCCAGCAGCAGGAGCCCCATGAAGGCCAGGGCGGCCACCAGGACCAGTAGAAGGGTCAGCACCAGGGCGGTCTGAAGCAGCAGAAAGACGGCCAGGGCCCCGCAAGAGCCCCCGGCGGAGAGACCGTAAACCTGCTTGACCCCGCAATACATCAGGGCCAGGATCCAGATTCCGGCCACCACCAGGCCAAAGAACGGAATGAGCGCCAGGGCCATGCCGCCCTGGGCATAGCAGAAAATCCGCCAGGCCGGAGTGAAATCCCGGCCGGCGCCCACCAGGGCCACACTCCCCCACCAGCAGAGACCGCCCACCCCCAGGTTGACCAGGGCCAGGATCGGCGAAACGGCCATCATGGCCATCAGCAAGCCTGGGCTTATCCCTAGAGCCGGCGACAACCCGGCGGCGCCCCCCGGGTCCCCGCCGGCCAGCGCCAGGACCAGGAACTGCCAGAAGAGGGCGCCCAAAAGCCCGACGCTCGACACGATGAGCCCAAAGGTCAAGCGGTTCAGCCCAGCCCTCCCGACCCAGGTTCTCGAAAAACTCCCCCGGATGGAACAGGACTTCCCGGAGGGTCCGGACCAACCCCCACAGGGCGGAAACTCCGGGTCCTCCCAGGGCACCGGGGGTCTGGGGCCCGGGTCGGGAACGGCGGCCACCGCCCCCCAGCCCTCCTCCATTTCCATCACGGCCGCTTTCCTTCGATCAGGTCTTTAACATCCTTGGGGTTAAGCAACCCGTACCAGAACATCTCGGCCCCCCCGGTTTTATCCGGAAGGCGAGGTTGCCCACCTGGAGCACGGTTTGGGTCACTCCCCGGAGCACCAGGACATCCCCCAGGTTCTCCCAGGCGATCTCCTGCTCCCGGTGGGAAGGCCAAAGCCAGACCCGGGCCACCCCCCGGGAGGTTACCCGGTACTCCGTGCCGTATTTCTGGTAGAGCACCGCGGCCAGACAATGAGGCCCAGGAGGGTCCCCAACCAGGTGGGCAGCCCCACTGCCGGATTGAGCCGGGGGCCCACTAAAACCAGGGCCATGGCCACGTAATAGACAAAAAAAGCCCGGCCGCAGGGTTTGATAACCAGGTCGCCGGAAGTCGCCGCTTCAGTTGCCGCCATGAAGTTCCTCCTGAATGGATTTCACCAAACGATGTCTTTATCAATGCGATCGGGAAACCCGGAAAGAGCATGATCATGCTAAACTCCCCGGAGTTCACTAGGTGCTTGTCCACCGTGCGCTTGTTTGTGAAAAGCCGGGTACAGAGAGAAACGGCTTCACTTCCCATCTTGTGAACCGGTTAGAAAAAATAGCGCTTGCCTTAAGGCGTCCTCAAAATATCATGGGTGCCAAGCCGTCTGAGCAGGCAAACTTCACCCTCCATTCGGAAGGTAAAGCGATAACCCTTGGTGATCCTGCCTTCCCAAATGTCTCGGGGGTCTTGCATTTTTTTGATATTCAGGGATGGGTGACGCTGGTTGTTCAGAAAGAGCTTCAGTTTCTTGTCAACGGTGTTTTGAATTTGGTCTGGAAGCGCACGGTAATCCCTTATGAAACTGTAGGTGAACACAAACTTCATAATGGCTGGTTTTTTAAAGCTTTTAAGGCGTCCTGAGCATTAAACGGACCTACAACCTTGCCCTCGGCAATATCCTTATCCGCTTCCGTCTCCTTTTCCTGCCATTCTTTCGTAAAAAAATATTCCTGGTCCGGGTGAACCACCTTGACCGGCCGTATCACTAACGTGTCGTCCTGGATATCCACCTCCACGTAATCCCCAACGGTTAGCCGAATGATCCTCCGAAGATTCTGAGGTATGGTTATTTGGTAGTTCCTTTTCACTTTCACCAGTTCCATCGGCTACTCCTTAACCCGGCCTGTGACCGGGCCTTCTGGCCATGTCATCGATTCATAAATTTAGAAATAATAAATTTATAATTTATAAGAATTATAGCACCCCTGCCAAAGATTTGTCAAACCAGCCATACGGGCTTTCTCCATTTCAGGCCAGCGAATTCAATGCACGATCCGAAAGTCCGCCAGGTCCCCGACGTAGGGCTGCCACTCCACCTCCACCCGGCCACGTAGGCATAGGGCGGCCCTTTATGGCACCAGGCGAGCATGTTTTCCACCACCCGTTTGTCGCCCTCGAAGACGGCCTCCACCCGGCCGTCCGGGAGGTTCCGGGCCCAGCCGGTCAACCCCCGGGCCCGGGCCTCGTCTCGGGTGGAGGCCCGGAAAAAGACCCCCTGGACCCGCCCTTCGATCACCACGTGGACCCGCACCTGGTCAGCCATCACGCGCTCCCCTCGATTAATTCCCTGAACTGGGCCTCATCCAGGATGGTCACCCCCAACTCCCGGGCTTTGGCCAGCTTGCTGCCGGGGTCAACCCCCGCCACCACGTAGTCGGTCTTGGCGGATACCGACGAACTCACCTTGCCGCCCCGGGCCGCACCTGGCCTTGGCTTCGTCCCGGGATAAGCCGGGGCAGCCCGCCGGTGAACACGAAGGTCTTGCCGCCCAGGGGGGAGGCGGCGGCAGGCTCCGGCGGCGACCCCCTGACCCCGGCCTCCTTCAGTCGGTAGATCAGGGCTTGATTTCGGTCATTGTGCGAAAAATTCCTGGAGGCTGGACGCCACCTGCTCCCCCACCCCTTCGACGTGCATCAGGTCTTCTTTGCTGGCCTGCTGCAAAGCCTCCAGGGTCTGGAAGTGCTGCGCCAGGAGCTGGGCCGTGGCCTCCCCCACGTAGCGGATGCCCAGGGCGTTGATCAGCCGCCACAGGGGGACCTCTTTGCTGGCTTGAATGGCGCTGACGATGTTTTGGGCCGATTTTTCCGCGAAGCGCTCCAGGGGGATGAGGTCGCCTTCGGTCAAGTGGTAAAGGTCGCTGACATCCTTGACCAGGCCAACCGCACACCAGTTGCTGGACGATCTTCTCCCCCAGCCCGTCGATGTCCATGGCGGTCTTGCCGGCAAAGTGCTGAATCCCCCGGGTCAGGGAGGCCAACAGTCGGGGTTGGGGCAGCGGGTCACCTTTTCGCCCTTCGGGCCGCACCAGTTCGGTGCCGCACACCGGGCAATTGGTGGGCATCTCAAAGGGTTGGGCGTCGGGCGGGCGCGCTTCGATGATCACTTTCACCACTTCCGGGATCACGTCCCCGGCCCGCTGCACCAGGACCGTATCCCCCACCCGCACGTCTTTTCTGGCCACTTCGTCTTCATTGTGCAGGGTGGCCCGGCACACCGTGACCCCGCCCACCTCCACCGGCTCCATCACCGCCATGGGGGTGACCGCGCCGGTGCGGCCCACGTTGACCTCAATGTCCAATACCCTGGTGGTGGCCTGGGTGGCGGCGAACTTATAGGCCAGGGCCCAGCGGGGGCTCCGGGACTTGGCGCCCAGCCGCTCCTGCAAGGCCAGGGAGTCCACCTTGATCACCATGCCGTCGATTTCATAGGGCAGGCCGTGGCGCTGGTGCTCCAGTTTCTGGTGATAGGCGATGGCCGCCTCGATCCCCCGGCCCCGCTCGATCAAGGGGTTGACCCTGAGACCCCACTGTCTTCAGGGTCTGGAGCACTTCCCACTGGGTGTCAAAATTCCGACCCCGCACCTCCCCCACCCCGTAACAGTAAATCTTCAGGGGCCGGGCCGCAGTGATCTTGGGGTCCAATTGGCGCAGGGAGCCGGCCGCGGCGTTTCTGGGATTGGCGAAGGCGGGTTCGCCCCGGGCCAGCCGCTCTTCATTGAGTTGCTTGAATTCCGGGAGGTCCATGTAGACCTCGCCCCGGACCTCCAGCAGTTCCGGAGCATCGGTTTCCTCCTCGTCGCAGGCTTAAAGGGATGGTGTGGATGGTCTTCAGGTTTTGGGTGACGTTTTCCCCCCGATAGCCGTCGCCCCGGGTGGAGCCCATGGTCAAGCGGCCGTTTTCATAGACCAGTTCCACGGCGCAGCCGTCCATCTTGGGCTCCAGGACATAGTCAAACTCGTCCGTGGTCTTGAGGAACCGCTTCAGCCGGTCGTCGAACTCCCGGGCCTCGGCCTCGCTGAAGGCGTTTTCCAGGGACAGCATGGGCTGCCGGTGGCGGACAGTTTCAAACTTATCCAGGGGTTGGGCCCCCACCCGCTGGGTGGGGGAATCGGGCGTGGCCAGGCCGTAGTCTTCCTCCAGCCGGGTGAGTTCGGCCATGAGCCGGTCGAACTCGGCATCCGAGACCACCGGATCATCCAGCACATAGTAGCGGTAATTGTGGTAATTGAGCTGTTCCCGGAGCTCATGCACCCGGGAGACCACCTGAGGGGGAATGTTCTTGTCAGCCATGGCCGGCGCACCGATTGAGGGTGATTGGCTAAGAGAGCCTGCCTTGCATTATGGTCAGGGAAGGCAGCAGGGGGCCGGGGCCAGCCGCATCCATCGGTAGCTTTGAAGAGAATCGGCCCAACGGCAATCCCGCCCCTACCTGGAAAAAAAACCGGGTATCCTGATCAGTTGATCATCATGATAGGGGGTTTTGGCAGGATTGGCAAGGCCCAAAGGCCTTCGGGCCGGAAGCCGGGGTTCGAAACGGAGCAGAATGAATTAAAGCTAGGGCGTAGATGCTAACTTAGAGCATTTGCTAATAATTCATCGTTACCTGGTGATTTTTACATCCCCCTGAATCCCCCTTTTACAAAGAGGGACTTTAAAAGTATGCCTCGTCGTTCCCCCCTTTGACAAAGGGGGGTAAGGGAGGGTTAGGGGGGATTTTGGTTTGTTGAGCATGTGCCCTAACGGCAAGAACTCTTGGCATTCCCCATAAAAATCTGCAACCGGAAAGAAT
The DNA here is from genome assembly GCA_963841475.1 of uncultured delta proteobacterium. Taxonomy (GTDB): domain Bacteria; phylum Desulfobacterota; class Desulfobaccia; order Desulfobaccales; family 0-14-0-80-60-11; genus 0-14-0-80-60-11. Next base: position 127,946 of record CAWJCT010000003.1, on the reverse strand, counting down.
TTTTGGCAAACACTATAATTCTGCCCACTGTTCCCCTCCGGCCCTCCCCTCAACCTTATTGCGTACCGACAAAAAACGGGCGGAAGCTGGACTCGTCCCGGCCTAAGGCCCGGCGCAACCCCTCCAGCATGGCCTCCCGGTCCTCGGGCAGACGGCCGGCAACTTCGAGATAGTTGGTGTAATGGTCGCTGGCAACCTGCAGGGGCGATGGTGAGCTGCGACAGGAAAGCCAGGGTTTCCCTGAGCGCCTGGTGGGGACTGAGCATCTTAAACCGGCCGGCCTCCACCTCGGCCGAGCAGGGGGGTGTTGATCTTGGGGACGAAGGTCCTGAGGCGCACCACCGTCCGGCTGCATCTCGCTGATGACCCGGGCGGTCTCCCGGGCATGGGCCTCGGTGCGCTCCTGGCCGCCGATCCCCAAGCATGACGTAGGCGTTGATTTCCATGCCCGCGGCCCGGGCCAGTCGCCCCGCCTGCGATGTGGTCCTGCGGCCGTGGCGCCTTTTTTGATCCGGGTCAGGATGATGTCGTCCCCGGACTCCACCCCCACGTGAATCCGCCCTAACCCGGCCTGAGCCAGGGTCTTCAGCTGATCCGGCCCCTTGCGGTGAATATACTGGGACGAACCGTAGACCGTGATCCGCTCCAGCCGGGGCAAGAGGGCGTAGGCTGTAGCGGCAAATTTCCGCCAGGGCCGCGGTGGGCATGGCGATGGTGTTGCCCGCCGGAAAAAACAGGGTGCGCACCCGGGAGCCGTAAGCCCCGCGGCCTCCTCCAGGTCCGCCTTGATCTCCGCCACCGGCCTTACCCTGAACCTGATCCCGCCCTTATAAACCATGCAGAAGGTGCAGAGGTTGTGAGGGCAGCCAACCGTGGCCTGGACCAGCAGGCTGTCGGCTTCACTGGGAGGGCGGTAAATGGGGCCGTCGTAGCGCATGGAGAGGTGCCGGTTACCGCAGAGGCGATGTGCGCACCGTCCCTGCGACCGAAGTCATAGCTTCGAAAGGTTCAAAGTTCAAAGTTCAAGGTTCAAAGCCAAAAGCCAGGGCCAACATGAACTTTCCGGGCTTTTGCCCCATTTGCAATCAAACGGCAATTTTCTTGTAGGGGCGGACCCGTGTGTCCGCCCTGAATTGAGGGCGCACAAGCGGGTGAGCGCTTACGATGCCGCATTTTTGATTCGACCCGGTATGACGAATGGGCCACAGGCCCATGCGACATTGCCTATATTATAACACATCTTCAGGGCAGACCACCGCCTTGACCGGCAACGACACAGCTTCCCCAGGGCCGGCCACCCCGATTATCTGCTGGGCAGCGCCGGGGATTAATGGTAGTATGACTATGTATAGACCAAGTTAGGTGCAAGCACTACGTGGGAGCCCGGCACGAATCCATCATCTGTCCCGGTTGCGGTTGCCTCTGTGATGATCTGGATGTCACCGTCGCAGGGGACCGGATTGTCGAAGTCACCAACGTCTGCCTCTGGGGTGTGAGCCGCTTCTTCCACGCCAAGAAATTTCATCCCAAGAAAGAGCGTCACCGCCTGCTGACGCCCCGGGTCCGCCGGCAGGAGCGCTGGGAGACGGTGTCCTATGACACGGCCCTGGCCGAGGCGGCCCTCCTCCTGAGCCGGGCCCGCCGGCCCCTCATCTATGGGCTGACCAATTCCGGCTCCTGGGCCCAGGCCGCGGCCCTGAACCTGGCCCGGAGCTTACGGGCCCGGCTGGAACCGGCGGACCTGGCCTTCAAGGCCCCCTACTACCAGAGCATCCAGCAGCACGGCCTCACCTGGGCCCCCCTGGAGGTCATCCGGGATGAGGCCGACACGGTGCTGTTCTGGGGCGCCAACCCCATCCACTCCGCCCCCCGGCACGTGGTGCGCTACGCGGTCTTTGCCCGGGGCCGCTTCACCGAAAGGGGCATCGAAGAGCGGCAGGTGGCGGCGGTGGACATCTACCGGACCGAGTTGGCCAAATTCTGCCCCCTGTTCATTAAGATCGATCCCGGGCAGGAACTGGACCTGGTCACCGGCGTCGCCGCCATCCTGTCCGGGGAGCCGCCCCCCGACCCCCGGGTTCGGGGAACCGTGCGGCTGGCCCAATTTCTGGCCAAGGCCTCCTGCGGCGTCATCTTTTGCGGCCGGGGCGTCAGTTATGGCCCGGCCCAGGAACTCTTCGACCGGCTGGCCCGCCTGGTGGCCCTCCTGAATCGCCAGAGACGGTTTTTCCTGTTCCCCCTGTCCGGCGACTTCAACTCCAGCGGGCTGTACCACCTGCTCATCAATGAATTGGGCCGGGCCGGGGCGCCGGATTTCGGGACCGGGGAGGTGACGGCCCACTTCACCCCGGTGGATTTCCGGGAGGTGGACACGGTGTTGGTCACCGGCGCGGATTTATTGTGGTCTTTGCCCGCGGAGCAGGTGGAGGACTTGAAGCGCCGCCAGGTGCCCATTGTGGCCTTGAGCCCCTTTGCCAACCGGACCACCGGCCAGGCCGCGGTGATTCTGCCCTACGGCCCTGGCCGGTATTGAGACAGCCGAAGTCGCCTACCGCATGGACGGGTTGCCCCTGGTCCTGAAGCAGCTGCTCCCTCGGCGCTGCCCCCGGACCACCAGGTGCTCACCGACCTGCACCGGTTGGTCGGGGGGCAAGATTGAGTTTGACCAGGATGAAAATGTGGTCATGGGATATGCCAAGCGCACCTGAAATGGTGACTGCGGGTCGCCCCAGAGTTGTGATTTCTCTTGAAGGCTGGGTGTTCTAAGTCCCCCTTTTTTAAAGGGGGATTTAGGGGGATTTTTAAGTGATGCTGGTAAGATCCCCCCTGCCCCCCCTTGAGAAAAGGGGGAAAGAAACCCTCAATTTTACGTGGCATAGTAATTTTGGAACGTCACAGTAAGGGCGGTCCATTAATTACCTATTCCACCATGGTAGGTTGGAATCTGCTCTATGCGCCTTAAAATTGCCGGGGGACGCCTCTATGATCCACCTGCGGCTGGGATGGGGAGGCAGGCGACCTCTACATCGAGGACGGCGGTCCTGGTGCCGCCGCTCCTCCGAGGTGGACCGGGTGATCGAGGCCCGGGGCCAGCTGGTGACGCCCAGCCGCCATTGAACTCCGGGGTCAGGTGGCCACGTTCGGCCTGGACTTCCTGCGTCTTACGCAACGGGGCGCCGTCCCTGGCGGAATTGGGCGAGACCTATGCCCTCCTGGGATATACCCACGTCCACGAGCCGTTTTCTGACGGCCTGGACCGCAGGCTACGTCCAGCGCCAGTTGGCGGACCTCCCCGTGGTGGACACCTCCGCCTCTTTGGTGCTCAACCTGCGGGAATTCGAATCTGTGTTTGCGCTCCCCGGAGCACCTTGGAGGAAGCTAGGGCAAACCCTCCTGTATTTGCTGGCCGAGACCCGAGCCCTTAATTTCCGGGTGGTGGAGCCCTTTGTCCGCTACCGGCAGGATTTTTATGCCCACCGTACCATCGAGACGGAAACGGCCCTGGCGGTTCTTGGCCGACCTGGCCCGGATCACCGGGTCGCCCCTGGCCCTGGAAGCCTCCCCCGAGGTGCTGCGGGCCGACCTGCCGGAGCCCCGAGGCCTTCCATCTGGCCGCCCTGGGCCCGGCCCTGACGGACGATGACCTGGTAGAGGCCGCTCTTGGCCCAGTTGGAGGCAGGCGCCACCGGGGATCTGGGGCTCATGCTCCCCGGCCCTCATGCCCGGCGCAGACCCTGCGTGCCGGTCCGGATCGACCTGGGGTGGTTCCGGCCCCTGGACCTCAACCCGCCCCTGGACGCGGCTGCGGGCCGGCAGGGCCCTGGCCCTGGCCCTGTGCTGCCAGGGCTCCCAGGTGGCTTTTTCCGGGGCCAATTCGGCGCAGGCGCCGGTGGCCGAATATCCCCGGCTGTTCTCCTGGCTCTGGGACCACGCCGCCCGCCGGCAGGATTGGGTTGATGACTTGGGGGCCGGCGCTATTCGCTGTCCGAGTGGATCTGGGCCACCCGCACCCTGCCTGCCCGGCTGTTGGGTTTGGAGGATCGGGGCCGGCTGAGCGTGGGCGCCCGAGCCGATGTGGCCATCTACGATATGCCGACGTATGCCCCCCCCGGCCAGTGGCAGCAATACCTGGGCCGCTGCCGCACCCTGCTCAAGGCGGGGGAAGTGGTGGTGGACAACTTTAGCCTGGTGAACCCGGAGGTGGCCCGGGCCACCTATTACCGGCAAACCGGATGCTGAGGCCACCCCCATTCTGACGGAAATCAGCCAGTTCCAGAGTTGCGCTGGGAAAATCTCTGGGTCAAAGAAGGCCTGGGCGGCCCCTGGGTGGGGGTTTGAGACATCTTCGGTTTTCAGTTTTCGGGTTTCGGTTATATGAGCGGGTGATATGAAGCAGACCTTTTGCGGAAATCCCCCTCACCCGTCATTCTGAGGGAGCAGCGCCACCGAAGAATCCTATAAGTGCGAGATTCTTCGTTCCGCTCAGATTGATAAAATAGCTTTTCGCAGATTCATCAAGTAGTTATAACTATAATTCATTTCGACACCAGTTTTCGGGGTCATGTCAAACCAACCCAGCGAGCTGAAACTGGGATAAAATCACCCCCCTTTTCCAAAGAGGGGAACTTGGCGAAATTCCTTTGAAAATCCCCCTTTGATAAAGGGGGATTTAGGGTGATTTAAAAAATAGCAATCGGAAAGAATTTTTGGCAACTGCTATAGTTAATAGGCAAAATGGCATAAGACATGACCACGGCCGAAGAAATCCTGGAATTTTTACCCGGCACTGATTGCCGCCAGTGCGGGGTCGAGCTGCGCCGAATTCGCCGCCGCACTCCTGACTCGGCAGAATGGCCCCGGAGGACTGCCCGGTCCTCCACGAACCCGATTATGCCGGGTTCATCGAGGCCCTGCATGAACTCCTGGGGCCCTGTGGCGCCCGCGGGATGCGCATCGACCCGGAAAAGTGCAACGGCTGCGGCATCTGTGTGACCATGTGTGAGTTCCATCTGGGGAACTGCGACGCGGCCCGCCTGGGCAAGGGACCCCGGCCCCAGGATAAGGTGGTCTTTCGCATGATCAACGGCAGCGGCGGTGGTGGTCCACCAGGAACTGTGCACCCGGTTGGTCCAGGCGGCGGAGAAGTGCAGCAAATGTGCGGAGTATTGTCCCACCGAGGCGATTACGTTGTTTTGACGTCAAGATGAGGCGGACACGCAGGTCCGCCCCAACAATTGATCGTACCCTTTAATAGCTGAAGGCTCCTTATGACCGAAACCGTACACCTTCAGGATCTGGACCCCCGGTTTAAAGACGAGGTGGCCGCCGAACCCGGCTGTCAGCACCTCTTGCGCTGTTTTCCTGCGGGGTCTGCACCGCGACCTGCCCGGTGAGCGAACTGACGCCCGGATTCAGCCCCAGCCAGATCATCCGCCAGGTGCTCTATGGCCAGCGGAGCCGCCCTGCTGAGTTCTCCGGCCCTCTGGCACTGTGCCCGCTGCGCCCGGTGTTCCTTCCAGTGCCCCCAGGACGTGCGGTTTCTGGATGTCATCCAGGGACTGAGACATCTGGCGGTCCGGGACGGCAGATCAGCCCGGCCCGGCGTGGCCCAATTGGAGCGGGGCGAACGGCTGATCGCAGAACTCAGGCAGCGGCTCATCGGCGAACTTTTGTACGGGGATGAAGCATAGGAGGCCGAAGACGCTCTGGCGCGATTAACGAAAGATTTGGATGCAAGGCCGGATATTTTCCAAATGATTATATATGGATCGCCCAACCAGGGTGTCGGTCCGCAAGCAAAGCGCGGGCACGTTGGTCCGGCCCGAGCTGGGAAATAGCGATTGTCTCAGGGAGCAGGCGCGTGCGATGGCCTCTATCCGGCCCTTAGATCGGGTGGCCCACCCCCGGGTGCTGGTGGTGGGCGGCGGCATTGCCGGCATGCAGGCGGCCCTGGAGGTGGCGGCCGCGGGGCTGCCGGTGACCCTGACGGAAGCGGGCCCCGCCATCGGCGGTCTCATGGCCCAGTTGGACAAGACCTTCCCCACCAACGACTGCGCCATGTGCATCCTGTCGCCCAAGATGCTGGAGATCGCCCGCCACCCCCTGATCAGCATCGAGACCTCCACCCAGGTCTTGCAGGTCCGGGGCCAGGCCGGAGATTTCCAGGTCCTGTTGAGCCGCCGGCCCCGGTTTGTGGACGTGAGCAGGTGCTCCGGCTGCGGCGACTGTACCCGGGTCTGCCCCGGCCAAGCTCCCGGACCCTTATAATCTCGGGCTCAGCCAGACCAAGGCCATTCACGTGCCCTTTCCCCAGGCCATTCCCCAGGCGGCGTATATCACCCCGGCGGCCTGCCGGGTTTTTCAGGGGAAGAGTTGCGAGGCCTGCGTCAAGGTCTGCCAGGCCGGGGCCATTAATCTTAAAGAGGCGGCGGTGGAATGGACGGAGTCCGTGGGGGCCATCATTGTGGCCCTGGGCGCGGCCCCGGCGCCGGCTGAGCGAGTTTCCCGGGCTCTGGCCATCCCGACGTGGTGACCAGCCTGGAGTTCGAGCGGCTGCTCAGCGCCACCGGCCCCCAGGGCGGCAAACTGGTGCGGCCGTCGGATCAGACCGCCCCCAGCGGCTAGCCTTTATCCAGTGCGTGGGGTCCCGGGACCCCCAGGCCGGCGTCAGCTATTGCTCCAGCCTCTGCTGCATGGCCAGTCTCAAGGAGGCCCTGGTGGCCCGGGAGATCAGCGCCCAGGGGCTGACTCCACCATTTTTTATATGGATATTCGGGCCCAGGGCAAGGGGTATGAGGGTTATCTGGAGCAGGCCCGGGAGCACGGCGTCAGCCTGGTGCGCTCCCGGGTGACCGCCGTGACCCCCCTGCCCGAGGGTGGCGTGCTGGTGCGCTACACCGACGCCCGGCGGCAGGCCCCGGAGCAGCCCTTCGATATGGCGGTCTTGGCCGTGGGGCTCAGACCCGGGCCAGAACTGCCAGATCTGGGCCCGGCGCCTGGGGTTGGGAGTAAATGAGCACGGCTTCATTGCAGCCTCGCCGTTGCTCCCGGTGAGCACCACCCGGCCGGGAGTGCTGGTCTGCGGCACCGCCCGGGAACCCATGGACATCCCCGAATCCGTGACCACCGCCAGCGCCGCGGCCGCGGCGGCCTCGCGCCTGCTTGACCATCGCCAGCCGCACCTGGGCCCCCAAAGCGCAGCCGGTTCCCAGCCGGGCGACGGATTTTCCTCCCCGGATCGGGGTCTTTCTCTGCCATTGCGGCACCAATATTGCCAAGACCATCGACCTGGCCAAACCTGGCCGCAGCCGTGGCCGGGCTGCCCGGGGTTGCCCATGTGGAGGACAACCTGTTTTCCTGTGCGGTGGAATCCACCGGCCGGATGCGGGAGACCATCCAGGCCCTGGGCCTTAACCGGGTGGTGGTGGCCGCGTGCAGTCCCCGGACCCACGAAGGCGTCTTCCGGGAGGTTCTGGCCGGCGCGGGCCTGAATCCGGGCTACTTTGCCCTGGCCAATATCCGGGAGCAGTGCGCCTGGGTCCATCAGGGGGACCCGGCGGCGGCCCTGGCCAAGGCCGCTGGATCTGGTCGCCATGGCGGTGGGCCGGGCGGCGAGGCTTGACGCCCATCCAGCCCCAGAGCATTCCGGTGACGCCCCGGGCCCTGGTGCTGGGGGGCGGGGTGGCGGGCATGAGCGCCGCGCTGACCCTGGCGGACCAGGGCTTTCACACCTACCTGGTGGAACGGGAGCACTCCCTGGGCGGTCTTGGCCCGGGATTTGTTCTTTACCCTGGAAGGCCCGGACCCCCAGGAATTTCTCCACGGACATGCAGGCCGCGGTTTACAACCACCCCAACATCGAAGTCCATATCCAGACCGAACTGATGCAAGCTCAAGGGCCACGTGGGCCAGTTCAGGAGCACCGTGCGCCGCTTCACCATGAACGGCCCGCAGGACCGGGAACTGGCCCACGGCGTCATCGTGCGTGGCCACCGGCGGCCGGGAGTTTCAGCCCCAGGGGCGCTATCTCTACGGGGAGGACCCCCGGGTGCTCACCCAGCGGGAGTTGGAAGGGAAGATCAATTTTAGCGACCTGGATCTGCCCAAGGTGCGGCAGGTGGTGATGATCCAGTGCGTGGGGTCGCGGGAACCTGAGCACCCCGATTGCAGCCGCCTGTGCTGCTCCCAGGCCCTCAAAAACGCCCTGCTGCTCAAGGAGCGCTATCCCCTGGTGGAAATCACCATCCTGTATCGGGACCTTCGGGCCTACGGGTTTCCGGGAAAGTTACTACCTCAAGGCCAAGGACAAGGGGGTGCGGTTTATTCCCTTTGAGGCCGCCCGGCCGCCCCGGCTGACCGCAGCCCAAGCGGCGGCCCCTGACGGTCTGGGTGGCGGATGAGCTTTTGGGCCAGGAAGTGCCCCTGGCCGCCGACCTGGTGGTCCTGAGCACCGGGCTGGAACCCGCGGCGGGAAGCGCAGCAGTGGCCCGGCAACTGCGGGTTTCCCAGACCCTGTACGGCTGGTTCCAGGAGGCCCACCAGAAACTCAGGCCGGTGGATTCAGCCACCGAAGGGGTATTTCTCTGCGGGGTGGCCCACTATCCCAAGAGCCTGGGGGAAACCGTGGCCCAGGCCCAGGCCGCGGCGATCCGGGCCGCCGGGGATGCTGTTCCAGACGGAACTGTTGGCCAGCGACGTGGTGGCCCTGATCACCCCGGAGAAATGCCGGCGCTGCCTGGCCTGCGTCTCACTCTGCCCCTTCGGGGCGGTGCAGCTTGCGGACGGTAAGCCCCAGGTGCAGCCTCGAGGTCTGCCGGGGCTGCGGCCTCTGCGCTGCGGAGTGTCCGGCCGGTGCCATTCGCATGAGCCGGGGCGCCGAGCCGGAGGTGGCCGCCCAGATCGAGGCCGCCTGCTGCGGCGGGCGAAGAACCGGCGGCGATTAATGGTCGGCAAAATTTTTTAGAGTAGTAAACTATGAGAAGGTTTGCCAAGGTTGCCGGCGGCGCTGGCAGGGGCCAGGTTTAAAGCCCGCCCCGTTTTCTGGTTCCCAGGCTCCGGCATGGGAGCTCAGCGAAAAGCCATTTTGTCATCCTGAGCGGAGCGAAGGATCTCGTATTTTCTCGTAGTTATGAGATTCTTCGGTCGCTCCGCTCCCTCAGAATGACAGATTAGGGGACTTTCGCAGAGGTCTCAGCTTGGGAACCCATTTTGGAGCAAAGCTCTGCTTTGCAAAGCCCATTGAGAACATTTTGCCAAGTTATGACAATATGGCGCCCAAGCAATGCCTGGACCAAAAATATCCGTTCCCGAGCGGGAGCTTGGGAACGAGGTAAATATTTTTTTACGTGAGGGCGCAAGAAAAAATCAACGCTAACCTGTAGGGGCGCACCTGGGTGTGCGCCCTTATGAGGGGGCCCGCAGGTCGGCCCCCCAAAAGATATCTGATCGAAAACCAGGGGTTAAGCCCCGGCCGACGCCGGCGGCGTCACCACCCTTGACGATCAAAGCTGCCGGCTGCAAGCTGACAGCTGAAGGCTGCTTACAGGAGAAAGGCCATGAGAGAGAGTTATTGCGGTCTGTGCGATGATTGCCAGCTGGGGCACCCCGGTTTCCTGGAAACCGTCACCCGGCTGAAGGGCTACCTGGACCAGATCAGGGCCAACGTCTGGCTCCACTGTTTCCCCGGCCCGGACGGCTTCAACCTGCCGGAGTTCAGGAAGGGGCTGGAATGGTTCCTGGCCCACACCGAATGCCCCGGCTGCCAGAAGGGCGGGGCTTGGACGACTGCCCCATCCGGGTCTGCGCCCTGGCCCGGGGTCTGGAGCACTGCTATGAGTGCCCGGACTTGGAGCCCTGTGACAAGTACGAACTGCTCCTGGTGCAGTTTCCCGACGTGAAGACCAACCTGCGCCGCCGCCAGTTAAAGTTCAAGGCCCGGGAATACCACCGGAAGTTGGAAGGGAAGAAGAAATAGGCACCCAAGGGGTAAAATATTGGCTTCTCTCCTGTAGCCGCAGGCCTTAGCCTGCGTTTATTTGACCCTGAAATGCGGCATAAACCAGAAGAGGGCGGCGGGCATGGAGGCTCATCACCGACTTTCTCATCGTTGAGGGCGTTTCCATGGAACAGGTATTGCTGCTTGGAGACCAGGGAAGAGGATTTTGGGGTGACCCAGGCGTCTCGCCGGTGCCGGCGCAGGCTACCGCCTGCGACTACCGTCGGGAGCATATAATTTTTAGCCGTAAGAGCGTATAAGGTAACTTCTCAAGGTGATACCTCTGCGTCCAGCCATTTTGTCATCCTGAGCGCAGCGAAGGATCTCGTATCTACTTGTAGTTATAAGATTCTTCGCTCGCTCCGCTTCCTCGAAATGACAGGTGCAGGGACTGCCGCAGAGGTTCCAAGGTGACATGATCCCCCGGGTCGTCAAACGCGAAACCGCCACGTACCTGGAATTGACGCTCAAGCTCTTCGTCGATACGGTGCAGCTGCGCCTGGACAAGGTCTTGTGCCTGAAGTGCGACATCTGCACCACTGTCTGCCCCCGGGACGCGGTCAGGATTATTCCCGGCGACGGCGGCCTGGACATCAGCATCGATCCCCGCCTCTGCCTGATGTGCGAGGTCTGCGCCCATTTCTGCCCGGTGGCCGCGGTGACCCTGAGCTACAACGGCCAGGTCAAGACCATCATGGCGGACCACCAGGGGCTGGCGCCGTTTCTCCCCAAGATCGACATGGACAAGAGCCGCTGCCTCCTGCCCTGCCCGACCCAGCCCGAGGGCGAAGAGCACTGGTGCCGCCAACAGCTTAAGCTGGTCCCCAACGATCTGGCCGAGTGCCCCAAGCAGTGCCACAAATGCCTGGCCGCCTGCCCCCGGCAGGCCATCGTCCTGGATGAGGCCGGAGACCAAACCAGGCCGGCCCCCGACCTGTGTCTGCGCTGCACCCAGTGTCTGACGGTGTGCGAATTCGAAGCCATTGTCGTCAACCCCCAGTTCCGGGGCCGCCTGGTCATCAACGACCGCAAGTGCCCGCCGGACTGCGTCAAATGCATTGAGCTCTGCCCGGTGAAGGCCATCGAGCGCGACGGGGACCGGGTCTGGTTCCGGGTGGAGAACTGCGCCTACTGCGGGGTCTGCGTCAACATCTGCGATGACGCAGCCATCACCCTGGTCCGGGAGGAAGTGGTAGCCGAAGCGGGAGAGTTTTCCCACGCCTGGGAAAACGCAGTGGGGAAACTGGTGAATAAATGACCGACGCCCCCCACATCGGCCTCTACATCTGCCACTGCGGCCACAATATCGCCGGGGTCGTCAGCCCCGTAGCCCTGGCGGACGGCGGCCCGGGGTCTGCCGGGGGTGGCGGTGTGCCGGGATCATCTCTACTCCTGTTCCGAGGCGGGGCAAGTGATATCGCCAAGGATATCCAGCAGTTCGGTTTGAACCGCCTGGTGGTGGCGGCCTGCTCCCCCAAGCTCCACGAGCCCACTTTTCGGCGCCTGCTGGCCGAAAATGGCGTCAACCCCTATCTCCTGGAAATCGTCAACCTCCGGGAGCACTGCTCCTGGGTGCACGCCCGGGAACCGGACGCGGCCCTGGTGAAGGCCCTGGAGCTCATACGCATGGGGCTGGCCAAGGTACGGGATGCGGTCCCCCTGGCCGAGCGCCAGGTGCCCCTGACCCGGGCCGCCCTGGTGATCGGCGGCGGCCCGGCGGGTCTCCGGGCCGCCCTGGACATCGCCCACGCCGGGATTCCCGTCACCCTGGTGGAGCGCGCCCCGGTGCTGGGGGGCATGGCCAATCGATTGTACAAGACCTTTCCCCAGGGCCAGAGCGCCGTCAGCCTCATCAACCCCATGATGGCCGCGGTCATGCTGCACCCCGGCATCACGGTGCTCACCGACAGCGCCGTCACCGAGGTCGGCGGCCACCTGGGCAGCTACCGGGTGAAAGTGGCGCAAACCCGGCCCCGGGTCGGCAAGGCCTGTGACCTCTGTGGCGAGTGCGCCGCGGTCTGCCCGGTCAAGGTGACGGACGAGGGACAGACGGGGGCGTCCCCCCGGGCGGCCATCTACCGGCCGTCGCCCACGGCCTTTCCGGCCCGCTACCTGGTGGATGCGGCCCACTGCGACCGCTGCGGCCTTTGCGTCGCCGCCTGCCCACGCCAGGCCATTATACCTGGAGGCCGAAGGGGAGATCGAGCCTAGCCCTGAAGGTGGGGAGCATCGTGCTGGCCACGGGCTTCGCGCCCTTTGACCCGCTGGGCAGCCGTTACGCCGCCTGGGCCGCCCTGCCCCAGGTCATCACCACGGTGGCCCTGGAACGCCGGCTTGACCCCCGGGGGCCCACCGGGGGCCGGGTGATAACCACAGCCGCGGCCGCCGAGCCCCGGGACATCGCCTTTGTCCTGTGCGTCGGCTCCCGGGAAGAAGAGGGGAACCGCTCCTGCTCCCGGGTCTGCTGCCCCACCGCCCTGAAGCAGGCCCTGGAACTGAAGGCCCATTTGCCCCAGGCCCGCATCCGCATCTATTACCGGGATATCCGGACGGTCAAGAAGGAATGGGAGGCCCTCTACACCCGGGCCCGGGAGGCGGGCATCGGCTTCATGCGGGCCGGGTCAGGGATATCCGGCCCGACTGAGGGGGCCCAGGTGGTCATCGAGGCGGACCAGGACCTGGGGCAGTGGGCGAGCGCGCGACCGGGTGGACCTGGCGGTCCTGGCGGTGGGCATGACGCCGGGCGATACCGCCCCCCTCAGGGAGGTGCTGAAGCTGCCGGTGGGGCCCGACGGCTTTTTCATGGAAGCCCACCCCAAGCTCCGCCCCCTGGAGACCGTGCTGGACGGCATCTTCCTGGCCGGGGCCTGTCAGGGCCCCAAGGACCTGGCCGAATCCATCACCCAGGGCTCCGGGGCCGCGGCCAAGGTTCTGGCCCTCATGGCCCACGACACCATCACTCTGGACGGCCTGGTCTGCGCCGTGGACCAGGATTTGTGCATCGGCTGCGAGAGCTGTTACCAGGAGTGCCCCTTCCAGGCGGTGGAAATGGTGGGCAAAGGCAAGGCTCGCAAGGCCCGGATCATCGAAGCCGCCTGCAAAGGCTGCGGGGTTTGCGCCGGGGCCTGCCCCAGCAGCGCGGTCATCGCCCGGGGCTTTACCGACGAAATGATCCTGGCCCAGATTGACGAGGCCCTGGCGGCCGATCCCCAAGAGAAAATTCTGGCCTTCTGCTGCAACTGGTGCTCCTATGCCGGGGCGGATTTCGCCGGGGTCTCCCGGCTGCAATACCCAGCGGCGGTGAGGATCATCCGGACCATGTGCGCCGGGCGGGTCCATCCCAAGTTCATCCGCCACGCCTTCGCCCAGGGCGCCGGCCAGGTGCTGGTCGCGGGCTGCCACCCGCCCGGCGACTGCCATTACATCTCCGGGAACTTGAGGGCCCAGGCCCGCATCGAAAAACTGAGGCCCAAGCTGGCCAAGGAGGGCATCGACCCGGCGCGCCTGCGCCTGGAATGGATTTCCGCCACGGAGGGCAAGAACTTTCAGCAGGTCATTCAGGAGATGGCGGACAGGATTGAGGGAAAAAGGGGAGAGTCCAAAAACCAGCGAATTTTAACCTAAAATGAGGAGATCGATATGCCCTTTGTCAACATCAAGATCACCAAAGATGGCGCCACCCAGGAACAGAAAGCCCAACTCATCAAGGGAGTTACCGATCTGCTGGTCAAGGTGCTCCACAAGAATCCCGCCACCACCGTGGTGCTGATCGAGGAAGTGGACACCGACAACTGGGGCATCGGCGGCGAGACCGTGACCGCGATCAGGCAGAAGAAGTAAAGCAGGGCGCGTTCTACGCACCTATAACTGGCGCAGGAGACGCTCCTGATTGCCGCACAGGCGAGACGCCTGCGCCACCGAGTCCCTTTTTGGCGTTGGTTGACGACTGTTCAGAGAAACCTTAGCAAAGACGAATTAAAGCCAATGGGCAATCAAAAGATTTTTGTCATGCTGAACGCAGCGAAGAATCTCGCTTTTCTATCCGCCGAGATTCTTCACGAAGCTCAGCTCCGTTCGGAATGACATAATTATGAACAGCTGGTTGACTGCAGCGCATTAAAAAACAAAAAAATGACCCGCCCAAAAGTGCTCATATGCGCCTGCCCCGATCTGGCCTTGGATGGCCGGGAACTGGCGGCGCGGCTCCAACAGGCGGGGGTGCAGGCCGAACTGGCCCCGCCCCTGTGCACTCCGGACGGCCTGGTCCGGCTCAAAAAACTCACGGCCGCCAAGGCCCGGCCCTGGATGGTGGCCGCCTGCGGGCCCGAGATCCATGCCGGTTTTTTCCAGGCCCTGGTAGGCGATAAGCTTCCGGTGGTGGACGTGCGGTCAGCGGCTGATCTGGAGACCGCCCTGGGCGCCTTGACCATGGCCCTGGAGGCCCAGCCGCCCGAAATCCCGGCAGTCCCGGTCAGCCGGGAGGTGCTGGTGGTGGGCGGCGGCGTCGGCGGCTGCCAGGCGGCCCTGGACCTGGCCAACGCCGGCTTCACGGTCTACCTGGCCGAGTCCTCCCTCTCCATCGGCGGCACCATGGCCCAGTTGGACAAGACCTTCCCCACCCTGGACTGCTCCATCTGCATCCTGGGCCCGAAACTGGTGGAGGTGGCCGCCCACCCCAACATCGAGCTGCTCAGCTACGCCAGCCTCAGCCGCATTGCGGGCCAGGCCGGGGGCTTCGAGGTGGACGTCACCCTCAAGCCCCGTTACGTCAACATGAGCAAGTGCGTGGGTTGCGGCACCTGCACCACGGTGTGCCCGGTGATCGTGCCCAGCCGCTGGAACCTGGGGCTCAAGCCCCGGAAATGCATCCGCATCATCTTCGCCCAGGCGGTGCCCCTGCGCGCCACCATTGAAAAGGACTACTGCATCGACTGCCAGATGTGCGTCGCGGCCTGCGAACACCAGGCCATCAATCTCCTCCACCGGGCCAGCCAGCGCCGGCTCACAGTGGGGGCCATCGTCCTGGCCACCGGGGCCCGCCCCTTCGACCCCACCATCAAGAGCGAATACGGCTATGGGCGCATCCCCGGGGTGGTGACCAACCTGGAGTTCGAGCGCATCGTCTGCGCCACCGGCCCCACCCTGGGGAGCCTGGTAACCCCCGGGGGCGAGCCCGTGAAAAGCCTGGCCTTTATCCAGTGCGTGGGCTCCCGGGACCGGCGGTTCCTGCCCTATTGCTCCGGCTATTGCTGCACCGCCTCCATCAAGGAAGCCATGCTGACCCTGGAACACGAACCGGACGCCGAGGTCACCATCTTTTACAACGACATCCGCACCTCCGGCAAAGGCTTTGAAGACCTCTACCTCCGGGCCCAGGCCGCGGGGGTGCGGTTCATCAAGGGGCTGCCGGGCCGCATCTGGGCAGGCGAGGATGGCCGCCCGGTCATCTGCTATGAGGACCAGGAGCGGGGCGAGCGGGGGGAACTGACCGTGGATATGACGGTTCTGGCCCTTGGTTTGGAGGCGCAGGGCGAGCCGCTGCCCTTCGGGGACCTGGCCCCGGCCCGAGACGGGCTGGGCTTTTACCAGGAGCGCCACCCCATCCTGCACCCCCTGGAGTCCACCCTGCCGGGCGTCTTTCTGGCCGGCACCTGCCACGGGCCCCGGGACATCGCCGAGACCGTCTGCCAGGGCAGCGGCGTGGCGGCCCGGGTCATCCGCCTGTTGACCGACCTGGCCGGGGACTCATAGAGCATCCGGCCCTGGCTGCCGCCCCTCTGCCCCCCTGGCCGATTATGGTTGACAGCCCCGGGCTAACCTTATATATTTTGTTATCCGGGTACCCTTCGGGGTTTAATGGGGAAGACGGTTTGAGCCGTCGCGGTCCCGCCGCTGTGACCGGGGACGAACCCTGCACGAGGCCACTGTTCCACCGAAGTGGGATGGGAAGGCGCAGGTAGTAGGTCGATCCGGGAGCCAGAAGACCTGCCCGGGGGTTTGGAGCCTGACGTGAAATCAGGGTCCAAACAGTAGAGGTCGCTCCGGACAAGCGCCCTTCTCATTTAAGGATAAAGAAGCTGGGTGCATCCTTAAGTCCACCGGGACTTAGGGATTTTTTTATGTCGTTTTTTTCGGTTCTTCGTCTGAAGGGGCGTGAACCGGCATTATACCAAGGGGCAATCAATGACTATTTTTTGTCATTCTGAGCGCAGCGAGGAATCTCTCTTTTGAAACCGCCGAAATTTTTCACGAAGCTCAGCTCCGTTCAGAATGGCCGGGATATTTCTATCTTTTTGACTGCAGCTTCGTTTCAGTGGGGCGGCCGTCCCTGCCCGCCATATCGCTTAGCGGGCGGGGACGCCCGCTCCACCGGGTTATGGTCACTTATAGGGAATGCCAAAAGTTTTCCTTTATGAAATATGCTCCAGGAACCAAAATCTCCCCTAACCCCCCTTTTCCAAAGGGGCGAAGTTAGAGAAATTCCTTTGAAAGTCTCCCTTTGAAAAAAGGGGGCTTTAGGGGGATTTAAAAACCATCACTGGGAAGGAATTTTTAGCAAGCGCTATCAAGCGCCAAGACGCAACCCCTATGAAAGAACCTTCTCTCCCTGCCCATGAACTGAACCGGACCCCGGACCTGGCGGAAGCCAGGAGCCGGCATCAGGCCGGGGCGCGCCGTTTTACCGTCGGCGCTCATGGTCTTGAGCCTGGGGCTGGTGGCCTCGGTGGTCCTGGCCACGGGCATCGGCCGCATGGACGTGGGCTGGGGCACCATCGCCGCGGTGGTCCTGAGAAGTTGGGCTTCCACACCGGCGCCGTGGACCGCACCACCGAGGTGGTCATCTGGGGCATCCGCCTCTCCCGGGTGGTGCTCTCCGGGCTGGTGGGCGCGCCGCTCTGGCCACTGCCGGGGTCATCTTCCAGGGGCTCCTCTTAAACCCCCTGGCCGATCCCTTTACCATGGGCGTGTCCACCGGCGCGGCCTTCGGAGTGGCGGTGCTGGTCATGGCTGGGGGTGGGCGGCAGTTTCCTGGGCCTGAGCCCCCTGCCCCTGGGGGCCCTGGTCGGGGCCATGGGGGCCATGGCCGCGGTCCTGGTCCTGTCCCGGGAGTCCGGCCGCCTCCGCAAGGAGACCCTGATCCTGGCCGGCATCGTGGTGAGCACCTTTCTCTCCGCCCTCATCAGCCTGATCAAGAGTCTCGATGAAGAGTCGCTGTCGGCCATCGTCTTCTGGATCATGGGGAGCTTCTCCGGCCGGGGCTGGATTCACGTGGGCTTTCTGCTGCCCTACCTGGCCGCCGGCCTGTCCCTGGCGGCGCTTTATCACCGGGAACTGGACATCATGGCCCTGGGGGAAGAGCAGTCCCACCACCTGGGGGTGGCCGTTTCCAAGGTCCGGCTGCAACTGCTGCTGGGGGCGTCGCTGCTCACCGCCGGGGCGGTGGCGGTCTCCGGCGTCATCGGCTTTGTGGGCCTGGTGGTGCCCCACCTGGTGCGGGTGCTGGCCGGCCCCTCCCACGGCCGGCTGTTGGCGCTGTCCGCCGTCACCGGCGCCCTGATCCTCATCTGGGCCGACGTCCTGGCCCGGATCCTCCTGACCAGCGGCCAGGAACTGCCGGTGGGCGTGGTCACCGCCCTGCTTGGGCGGGCCGTTTTTCTTTTATCTGCTTGAAATCCCGGCGGTCCAGGGGGATGTGGTGATTCGGGTAGAGGGGCTGGATCTGGGCTACGAGGACCGTCCGGTCCTGGCGGGCCTGAATTTCCAGGTGGACCGGGGGGAATTCGTGGGCATCCTGGGCCCCAACGGCAGCGGCAAATCCACCCTGCTCCACGCCCTCTCCGGCCTGCTGCCGCCCCAACAAGGGCGCATTGTCATCAAGTCCGAGGCCCTGGGGGGCTTGCCCAGCCGGCTGCGGGCCCAGATCCTGGCGGTGGTGCCCCAAACCACCGATGTGCGCTTTCCCTTTACCTGCCTGGAGATCGTGCTCATGGGGCGCTATCCCCACCGGCGCCGCCTGGGGACCCTGACGGACGCCGACCTGGTCTGGGCCCTGAAGTCCATGCGCCGCACCACCACCGATGCACCTCAAGGAACGGCCCATCACCGAGGTCTCCGGGGGGGAATGCCAGCGGGTGGTGATCGCCCGGGCCCTGGCCCAGGACCCGGAAATCCTGCTCCTGGATGAGGCCACCTCGTCTTTGGACGTGCGCAAGAAGCTGGAGATCTTCGAGATTCTCAAATATCTGAACGAGACCCGGGGCCTGACGGTGCTCTGCGCCATGCACGACCTGAATCTGGCGGCCCTCTACTGCGGGCGCCTGATGTTCCTCAAGGACGGCCGGATCGTCGGTGGACGGCCCCACGGACC
This sequence comes from uncultured delta proteobacterium, assembly GCA_963841475.1. Classification (GTDB taxonomy): domain Bacteria; phylum Desulfobacterota; class Desulfobaccia; order Desulfobaccales; family 0-14-0-80-60-11; genus 0-14-0-80-60-11. The sequence goes on along the minus strand of CAWJCT010000003.1, from coordinate 109,584 downwards.
AGGTGTTCACCCCGGAGATCCTGGAAGCAGGTTTACGAAACGCCCATGGAGGTCGTCCGGCACCCGGCCCATCAGCGGCCCTATGCGGTGATGCTGCCCCTGTCGCCGGGAACCCGGGAGAACGAGGCCGAATAGAGCCCGGGAGGCGGCCCAGTCATGAGAGAAGGACGGTATTTCCATAATGCCCATCGATTGATCACAGGTTCAGGTTTGGGAAAAGGTCCCGCAGGGGCGGTGAGCGCACCGCCCCCCATCGACTTCCCAAAGAAATCTCCCCTCCCCTGGTGGGAGGGGGTTAGGGGGAGGGGGACACGGTCCACCTCCACCCTGACCCTCCCCCAGCGCAGGGGGGGCAATTCCGCGGCGCGGCTGCGGTCTTCTGCTTCGGGTTGGTGATGACCTTCCTTATTTGTGCGCCGCACCACCTGCACGCCGCCCAAATTACCGACGACCATGGCGCCACGGTCACCCTGGCCGCTCCGCCCCAGCGGATCATTTCCCTCTACGGCGGCCTGACGGAAATCTTGAGCGCCCTGGGGGTGGGCGACCGCATCGTGGCCCGCATCCAGGGCGATGATACCCTCAAGGGCATCCCCACTGTGGGCACCCATCTGCAGCCCAACGTCGAGATGATCCTGGCCCTGAAGCCCGACCTGGTGGTCCAGGGAGGCGTCGCCAAGGGCATGCCGGCCCTGAAGAGGCTGGAGGCGGCGAAGGTGCCGGTGGCCATGTTTGCGCCCCATGATTTTGCCGGCCTGTTCAGCACCATCACCCGCCTGGGGGCCCTCACCGGCCAAGTCGGAGGCCGCGGCGGCCCTGAACGCGGTCCATGCAAGCCAAACTCGCCGACGTGGCCGCAGCGGGTGGCGGATCGCCCCAGGCCCCGGGTCTTTTTCGAGGTGCGGGAACTCAACCTGTTGGCCGCGGGCCAGGGCTCCCTGGTGAACGACATCATCACCCGGGCCGGCGGGCGAAAACCTGGTCACCAGCCCGCAAAAGCTGACGTTATATAGCCTGGAGGCCCTGATCCAGGCGCAACCCGGACGTCTACATCATTCAGCAAGGGCCCATGAACCGCAGCCCCGAAGACATTTACACCCGGCCCTATTTCCAGGAACTCAAGGCGGTGAAGACCCAGCCGGGTGCTGGTGGTGGACGAAAGCCTCTACTCCCGCCCGGGGCCCCGGTCGGCGGAGGCGGTGGAACAACTGGCCCGGTTTCTCCACCCGGAGGCCTGGGAAAAGCAGTGACTCAGAGGGGGGCTGGAGGACAGAAAGTCTGCCAACATCCCTCAAACTCGCTTTCGACCCCCGCTAAGGGGTTGAGGATGAGGGTTTGGGGAAGGGGTAGGGGCACTTGGCCCTAGCCCATTCCCCCAAAAGGACTTCCGTTATGACTCAACCAACCCGCGGGCTGGTGATCGCCGGGACGCAGAGCGGGGTGGGCAAGACCACCGTCACTCTGGGGCTCCTGTACGCCCTGCGCCGGCGGCGGTCTGACGGTCCAGCCCTTCAAGGTGGGGCCCGGATTTCATCGACCCCGGGCATCACACCCGGGCCGCGGGCCGGGTCTGCCGGAACCTGGACGGCTGGATGCTGAGCCGGGAGGCCAATCTGGCCCTGTTCCGCCGCCAGGCCCGGGGCGCCGACGTGGCGGTGGTGGAAGGGGTCATGGGGCTGTTCGACGGCTATGACGGGTCAAGCGAGGCCGGGTCCACGGCCCAGATGGCCAAGTGGCTGGGGCTGCCGGTCCTGTTGGTGGTGGACGCCCGGGCCATGGCCCGGAGCGCCGCGGCCCTGGTGCACGGCTTCGCCAGCTTCGATCCCGACCTGAGCCTGGCGGGGGTGGTCTTCAACCGCATCGGCAGTCCCGCCCATCTGGAGTATTTGCAGCAGGCCCTGACGTCGCTTCACAGGCGTGCGCGTGCTTCGGGGGGCTGCCCCGGGACGGGGAACTGGCCATCCCCGAGCGGCACCTGGGCCTGGCCACCGCCGAGGACCACCCCTTGGACGAGGCCTATCTGGAGCACCTGGCGGATTGGCTGGAGGCCCACCTGGACCTGGACGGCCTGCTGGCGGCCTTGCCGCTGCTGGCGCTGCCGGAGGAGCCGGCCCCGGCGGCCGTCGCCGCCCACGGTGCGCCTGGGGGTGGCCCGGGACCGGGCCTTTTGCTTCTATTACCCCGAGAATCTGGAGTTGCTGGCGAGCTTCGGGGCGGAACTGGTGCCCTTCTCCCCCCTGGAAGACCGGGAGTTGCCCGCCGGGCTTGCACGGCATCTACCTGGGCGGGGGCTACCCTGAGCTTTATGCCGGACAGCTGGCTGCCAATGAGCCCCTGAGGCAGGCCCTGAAAGACGGCGCCGCCGCGGGGCCTGCCCATCTACGCCGAATGCGGCGGGCTGATGTATCTGGCCCGGGAAATCCAGGACCTGGAGGGCCAGGCCCACCCCATGGCCGGGGTTTTCCCCTTCACGGTGCGGATGCTGCCCCGGCTCAAGGCCCTGGGCTACCGGGAAGTCACCCTGGCGGCGGCCGGCCTCCTGGGCCCCGCCGGGACCACGGCCCGGGGTCACGAGTTCCACTACTCGGAGATCGTCGGCGAGCCCGGCGATGTGCCCCGCCTCTACCGCCTCACCCCCCGCCAGGGCGGCGAGGCGGTGGACGAAGGCTACTAGCGCCAATAACGTCCTGGCCAGCTACGTCCACCTCCACTTCGGCAGCAACCCCGAAGTGGCCCGGCACCTGGTGGCCAACTGCCGGACTTATAAAGAAGGTTTGAGGGAGGGGACGAGGAGCAGTTGTCAGTAGCCAGTATCTTTGCTGATAACTGGCTACTGGCTGCTATCCTTTCCCCGGCCCTCCTCCCAAAACAATGCTTTTAAGAGAAGTCAACATGAACTGGCAACCCCGCCTCCCCAAGGAGATCGAGGCCGAGAGTTTCCGCCGCATCGAAGCCCAGGTGGGCCCGCACCATCTGCCGCCCGAGGTCTGGTTCGTGGTGCGGCGCATGATCCACACCAGCGCCGACCCGGAGTACCTGACTTCGGCCCGCATCCATCCCGCGGGCCATCGCCGCCGGGGTGGAGGCCCTGAAGCGGGGCTGCCCGGTGGCCACCGACACCCGCATGCTCCTGGCGGGCATCTCCACCGGCCGTCTGGACCGCCTGGGGGCTGAGGCCTTCTGTCTCATGGACGACCCGGAGGTGGCTGCAGAAGCGGCCCGGCGCGGCACCACCCGGGCCGCGGTGGCCATGGAGCGGAGCCTGCCCAAACTGGCCGGGGGCATCGTGGCCATCGGCAACGCCCCCACGGCCCTGCTGCGCCTGCTGGAGTTGCTGGCGGCCGGGGCCCCGCCGCCGGCCCTGGTGGTGGGGGTGCCGGTGGGGTTTGTCAACGCCGCGGAATCCAAGGACGCCCTGGCCCGCCAGGATTGCCCCTACATCACCGCGCTGGGGCCCAAGGGCGGCTCGGCGGTGGCGGCCAGCATCATCAATGCCCTGGCCATCATGGCCCTGGAGGAGATGCCCTCATGACCACGAAAACCGGGACCCTGTACGGGATTGGCGTGGGACCGGGAGATCCGGAATTGATCACCCTGAAGGCGCGTCAAGGTGCTGCAGCGCGGTGCCCCACATCTTTGCCTCGTGCTCCACCAAGAACAGCTACAGCCTGGCCCTGAGCATCGTGCGCTGCCACCTCAACGGCGCCGGCATCGAGCACCTGCCCTTCCCCATGACCAAAGACCCCCAGGTGCTGGCCTGCGGCCTGGGAGCAGAACGCCCGCCGGGTCCTGGAAGTGCTGGATACCGGCAGCGACGCCGCTTTCGTCACCCTGGGCGACCCCCTGACCTACTCCACCTTCGGGTATCTCCTGAAGACCCTCAAGCGCCTGCGACCCCGAGGTGCGCATCGTCACCATCCCCGGCATCACCTCCTACAGCGCCGCCGCGGCCCTGACCCACATCCCGCTCACCGAAGGCGAGGAATCCTTCTACCTGGTCTCCGGGGCCCTGGGCGCGGCCCAGCTGCAAGGAAGTGGTGGATAGATCGGATAATATCGTCATACTCAAGACCTATCGCTATTTTGACGAGATCTACCAGGCCCTGGAGGAGCATGGACCTCCTGGACCGGGCCACCTGCATCAGCCGCTGCGGCCTGGACGGCGAGACCGTGGTGGAGAACCTCCGGGACCTGAAAGGCCGGGATTTGCCCTATCTCTCCATGATCATCATCAAAAAGCAGGGCAAGGGCTATTGAAGGCCCTCTCCCAAAGTCGCCTCCCCTCCTGTTGGGGCGGACCTGCGTGTCCGCCCGGGTGGGTGTGTCCTGGGCGCGCCCCGGGAAATCAGGTGAGGCGATGGGAGATGTAGAGCGTTTGCCATAAATTCTTTCCACTTGGAGATTCTTGAATCCCCCTAAACCCCCTTTTTTAAAGGGGGACTTTAGAAGCAATTCCTTACAGTTCCCCCCTTTTATAAAGGGGGGTTAGGGGGGATTGAGAATGATGCCGCCATCGGAAAATACTTTTGGCAAACGCTCTAGGCTAGAGAACCTATTCCGGACTTCGCACCTGAAACCGGGGCCAGCGACAACTCGCTGGTAAATAAGTGGCGCCGGCGTCCCGCCTGCGGAGACGCGGCATACGCATGAAAAACCAAAAGAGGCGGTAGTGAAGCGGTGGTGAAAAAAGCACCCCTACCCATTCCGGTCCCTGACGACGACGAGACCCTCCGGCCGCCCCGGCCCCGGAAAGAGCTGCGCCAGGGCTTTTCCACCGGCACCGCGGCCGCCGCCGCGGCCCAGGGGGCGCTGTACGAACTTCTGGCCCGGCCCTGCCCGGATCGGGTGGAGGTGCCCCTGCCCGGCGGGGGCAGCCTCACCATCCCGCTTCACCGCCATCGGCGGCGTGGTGACGCGGGGCGAGGCGGTGGTGATCAAGGATGCCGGCGATGACCCCGACGTCACCAACGGGGCCGAGATCGGGGCCCGGGTCTGGCGCCTGGAATCTCCGGGAGCCGGCGAGGACTCGCCCTGCTGGGCGGCGCAGGCGTAGGCCGGGTGACCAAGCCGGGTCTGGCCGGTGGCGGTGGGCGAGCCCGCCATCAACCCGGTGCCCCGGCGGATGATCCGCCGGGCCTTGCGCCAGGTGTGGGATGAGCTCTGCCCCGGGGAGCCCCTGCGGCTGGCGGTGGAAATCTTCGTGCCCCGGGGGGAGGAACTGGCCCGGCATACCCTCAACCCCCGCCTGGGGATCCTGGGCGGCATCTCGATTTTGGGCACCACCGGGCTGGTGAAGCCTTTTTCCCACCAGGCCTACCGGGCCACCATCGCCGCCAGCCTGCGGGTGGCCCGGGCCGCGGGGCTCAGCCACATCGCCTTCAGCACCGGGGGCAAAAGCGAGGGCTACCTCAAGGCGCTCCTGCCGGACCTGCCCGAGGAGGCCTTTGTGCAGATGGGCGATTACGTGCGCTTTGCCCTGAAGGTGGCCGCGAATATGGGTTTTGCCGAGATCAGCGCCGGCGGCCTTTTTCGGCAAGGCCCTGAAGATCGCCCAGGGTTTCGGGCATACCCATGCCTCCCGGGGGCTGGCCGACCTGAAGGAATTGGGCCGCTGGACCCTGGATCTGACGGGAGACACCGCCCTGGCCCAGGCGGTGGCCGGGGCCAATACCGGCCGGCAGGCCCTGGAACTTCTTACCGAAGCCCGGGCCGGCCAGGTGGTGGCCCAGGTGGGCGAGCGCAATGCTGGCGGCCTTGCGCGACTATGCCGGCCCCGGCCCTCAGCTCAGCGGCGGTGGTGCTCGATTTTGACGGTGCAACCCTCTGGCAGGGGGAGACGCCGGGGGAGGTGGCGGTATGATTCCGGTGCAGGTGGTGGGTCTGGGCATGTCGCCCGGCGGATCTGACCCCCAAGGGCCCGGGAGATCATCCGGGAGGCCCAGGTGCTGGTGGGGGGGCGGCGGCTGCTGGATTACTTTCCGGAGCATCCGGGCCATGAAGATCCCCCTGGGCAAGGACCCGGAAGGGACCCTCAACCAACTTCGCGGCCCTGGCCGAAGCCAAGCGGGTGGTGGTGCTGGCCTCCGGGGACCCCAATTTTTACGGCATCGGACCCCTGGTGGTGAAGGTCCTGGGGGCGGAGCAGGTGGTGATCCACCCCAACCTCACCGCGGTGCAGGCCGCCTGCGCCCGCCTGAAGATGCCCTGGCAGGACGCCACCATCATCAGCCTGCACGGGCGCACCTGGGAGCCATCTGGCCGCGGCCCTGGGCCAGCCGGGCCCCTTGCTCATCTATACGGACCCGGCGCACACCCCCGGGGAAATTGCCCGGTTCCTCCTGGCCCGGGGCCTGGCTCAGGTCCGCTTCTGCGTGCTGGAAGACCTGGGCCAGGACGACGGAGCGGGTCACCTGGCTGACCCTGGCCGAGGCCCGGGAGCAGGAATTTTCGCCCCTGAACCTGGTGGTGATGCTGCGGGAGCCGGGTGAGGCGGAGCCGGCCGGGCCCGGCGCTTCATCTGGGGCTCCCGGAAGCGGCCCTGGCCCACCAGGCCGGGCTCATCACCAAGGCCGAGGTGCGGGCCGTGGTCCTGGCCAAACTGGCGCTGCTGACCCGGCCAGGTCCTCTGGGACGTGGGGGCCGGGTGCGGCTCCGTGGGGTTGGAGGCCAGCCTGCTCCTCCCCGGCGGCAAGATTTTTGCGGTGGAGCGCCACCCGGAGCGGGCCGCCCAGATCGCCGCCAACCGGAACCGTTACGGGGTGGACAACCTGAAAGTCGTCTGCGGCCAGGCCCCCGATGTGTCTGGCGGCTCTGCCCGACTCCCCAGCGGGTCTTCGTGGGGGGCGGCGGCCGGATGGTCGGAGCCATCGTCCAGGAAGCCGTGCGGCGCCTGACGCCGGAGGGCCGGGTGGTGGTCACCGCCGCCCTGCTGGAAACCCTGGAGACGGCCCGGAAAGTCCTGGACAAGGCAGGCTGGGAGGTTGAAGTGGTCCAGCTCCAGGTGAGCCGCTCCCACCCCCTGGCCGGGGGGACCGCACTCCAGGCCTTGAACCCGGTGTGGATTGTGACGGGCTTTGCGTCGGGAGAATTGGGGGCCTAAGGGCGGCTCGGGAACCGCCGCGAGAAATCTTGCCAGCCCTCGTAGGGGTGGACCTGTGTGTCCGCACCGGGCAACCCCCTGGGTGCGCCCCTAAAAAAAGCGTCTAGGTGCGCACTGCGCACCATCTGACTTTAGGAAGATTACATGACTGAAAACCATCCCGTTATCTTCGTGGGGGCCGGGCCCGGCGACCCGGACCTCATCACGGTTAAAGGGCAAAAGGCCCTGGCCCGGGCCGACCTGGTGCTCTATGCCGGGTCCCTGGTGTCCCCGGCGGTGCTGGGCTGGGCCTGACCCGGCGCCGATCTCGTCGACACCGCGCCAACTGAACCTGGACGATATCTCGCCCGGCTCGTGGCGGGGCACCGGGCCGGCAGGCGGGTGGTCCGGGTCCACTCCGGCGACCCCGCCCTGTTTGGCGCCATCCAGGAGCAGTTGGAGATCCTGGAACGGGAGAATATTCCCTGCCAGGTGATACCCGGAGTGACCGCGGCCTTCGCCGCGGCCGCGGCCCTGGCCCAGGAACTCACCCTGCCGGAGGTGACCCAGACGGTCATCCTCACCCGGGCGGCAGGGCGCACCCCGGTGCCGGAGCGGGAGGCCCTCCGCGATTTGGCCCGGCATGGGGCCACCCTGGTTATCTATCTCAGCATCAGCTTTATCGAACGCGTGGTGGCCGAACTCACCCCGGCCTACGGCCCGGAGACCCCGGTGGTGGTGGCCTACCGGGTGAGCTGGCCGGATCAACAGCTGATCCGGGGCACCCTGGCACCATTGCCGGGCTGGTCAAGGCCTCGGGCATCGAGCGCCAGGCCTTGATCCTGGTGGGCCCCGCCCTGGCCGCCCGGGACGGGGAGCTTCAAGGCCCGGTCCAAACTCTACGACGAAAGCTTCACCCATGGCTTCCGGGCCGGGGAGGGAGAGGAGTGAATCCAAGGGGGTTGCGGGTGGCCGGAGTTAAGGCAACCTCTTTACGCATGGGAAGACTGGCAACTTTCTTCCTGCGTGATGCCAGTATTTCCACAAATAAGAGGATAGAGGGCGACTTAAGAGCTCTGCGCCAAGACATTTTGTCATCCTGAGTGGAGCGAAGGATCTCGTTTATTCCCGTACTTATGAGATGCTTCGGTCGCTCCGTTCCCTCAGAATGACAGGTCAGGCAGCTTTCGCGGAAGTCTCAACTTGCTATAAAGACGGTAAAATTCCCTCTCCCCTGCGAGGGGAGAGGGTCAGGGTGAGGGGCGGCTTCATTGGCTGACACCCCCCTTACCCCAGCTCTCTCCCCCCAAAAGGGGGAGAGAGGGAGAAAAATCGACGCCCCGCATACGAATATACCTGTGGGTAAAAGTTAGCCCTGGAGGGGGGGAATCCCAGGTACAGCTTTGGGGAAGATAAGAGCGGAAACTGATTTATAGAGTTAGCAGTGTAGGGTGCGCACTACGCACCCTGTGACTAATCCGGTATCAGGCAACTTCATGGCTTCTGAGGCACGCCCCATCAAAATCCTGGCCCTGACGCCCCAGGGCGCGGCATTGGCCCGGCGGCTCTCTCGGGAGCTCCCCGGGGCTTCGCCCTGTCTGCCACCGGCCCAGGCCGGGGAGCCGGGCGATTCGCCGTTTTCCCGGCTCTCCGAAGTCTTCCGGGAGGCCTTCGCACAGGGCGAAAACCTGGTGTGCGTCATGGCCGCGGGGATCGTGGTGCGGGGCATCGCCCCGTATCTCCAGGGCAAGGACACCGACCCGGCGGTGGTGGTGGTGGATGAAGCCGGGCAATTTGCCGTCAGCCTGCTCTCCGGGCACCTGGGCGGGGCCAACGAGCTGGCCCGGCGGGTGGCCAAGCTCCTGGGGGGCACCCCGGTCATCACCACGGCCACCGACGTGCAAGGCCTGCCGGCCCTGGATTCGCTGGCAGTTGAACACGGCCTGATCATCGAAAACCTGGCCGGCGGTGCGGCCGATCCACATGGCCCTGCTGGAAGGCCAGCCCGTCCGGATAGTGGACCCCGAGGGTGTTTTATCGGGCCGAATTATCCACTTATCCGGAGTTATTCCATGTCGACCCCGATCTGGACCGGGCCCTGACCCGCCCCCGGCCCCACGGTTTACGTGGGCTTTCGGGAACGGGCCTGGCCTCCGGAGTGGCTCAGGCTGCGCCCCCGGAACCTGGTGGCCGGCATGGGCTGCCATAAGGGCACGCCCGCCGAGGAACTCGAGGATTTCATCAAACAAATATTTCAGCAGGAAGGCTTGTCCCTCCTGTCCCTGAAGGCCCTGGCCACCATTGAGGCCAAAAAGGATGAACCCGGGCTGCGGATGGCCGCCCGGAGTCTGGGAGTCGAATTCTTATGGTTTACCGCAACAGGAATTGGAGAACATACCGGTGCCGAACCCCTCGCCCCGGGTGGAGCGCCACATGGGAGTGGCGAGTGTCAGCGAGGCGGCGGCCCTGAAGGCCGGGGGGCTGGAGCTGATCGTCACCAAGCAGAAGGCCCCCAACGCCACCCTGGCGGTGGCCCGGGTCGCCTGACGGTAGTCAGCCTGGGGCCCGGGTTTGCCGACTATCTCATCCCCCGGGCCAAAAGCGCCCTGGACCGAGGCCCAGGTGGTGGTGGGCTACCAGACCTATATCGACCTGGTGCGCCCCTGGTTGACCAACCAGGAAGTGGTGTCCACCGGCATGAAGGCCGAAGTGAAGCGCTGCCAGCTGGCCCTGGACCGGGCCTGCGCCGGCCAGCAGGTGGCCCTGGTCTCCAGCGGCGACGCCGGCATCTACGGCATGGCCGGGCTGGTCCTGGAGATGTGCGCCGCCCAGGGTCTCAAGGTCGGACCGCCCGAGGGCAGCGGCGGACGTGGATTTCTTCCTGGAGGTGATTCCCGGCGTCCCGGCCCTGGCCGCGGGCGCGGCCCTCTTGGGGGCGCCGTTGATGCACGATTTTGTCGCCATCTCCCTGAGCGACCTCCTCACCCCCTGGGAGACCATTCAAAAGCGCCTGGAGCTGGCGGCCCAGGGCGATTTTGTCATCGTGCTCTATAACCCCAAGAGCAAAAAACGGGACTGGCAACTGGGCGCGGTACGAGACCTGCTCCTGGGCCATAAAGACCCCGGCACCCCCGTGGGCATCGTCTCCCGGGCCATGCGGGAGGGCCAGGCCACCACCGTCACCACCCTGCAGGACCTCTGAAGCATCCGGTGGACATGCAGACCATCGTCATCGTGGGCAACTCCCAGACCTTACACCTACAGTCCTTATATGATTACCCCCCGGGGCTACCAGGAAAAGTACGGCGGTCAGGTGGCGGGGGCAGGGTGAGAAGCCGGAGAAAAGCCGTGATTAAAAACCATGGGCCGGGGATTAAGTTCTGCTCGACCGCTTACGGCTCATTGCTTACTGCCATGAAATATCGTCCTTTAATGATCCTGGGTTCGGGCTCGGACGTGGGCAAGAGCATCATGGTGGCCGGGCTCTGCCGCATCTTCCGCCAGGAAGGCATCCGGGTGGCGCCCTTCAAGGCCCAGAACATGGCCCTGAACAGTTTCATCACCCCGGAAGGCGGGGAGATGGGCCGGGCCCAGGTGGTGCAGGCCCAGGCCGCGGGCCTGGCGCCCCACGTGGACATGAACCCCATCCTGCTCAAGCCCAGCAGCGAGGTGGGTTCCCAGGTGATCGTCCACGGCCGGGTCTACGGCAACTTCTCCGGCCCGGGATTACTACCGGCTCAAGCCCCGGCTGGTCCGCAAGGTGATGGAGAGCTACCGTCGCCTGGCCCAGGCCTATGACCTCATCGTCCTGGAGGGGGCCGGCAGCGCCGTGGAGCTGAATCTCAAGAAAAACGACCTGGTGAACTTCAGCATGGCCAAAAAGGCCGGGGCCGCGGTCCTGCTGGTGGCCGACATCGACCGGGGCGGGGTCTTCGCCGCCACCATCGGCGCCTTTCATCTCCTGACCCCCACGGAGCGCCGGATGCTGCGGGGCTTCATCATCAACAAGTTCCGGGGCGACCCGGCCCTGTTCGAATCGGGGGTGAGCCATCATCGAGCGCCGCACCCAGCGGCCGGTCCTGGGGGTGGTGCCCTACGCCACGGACCTGGTCCTGCCCGAAGAGGACAGCGTCGCCCTGGGCCGCAAGCCGCAGGCGGCGGCGCCTGGGGCAGAAACCGGCGGCCTCAGGATCGGCGTGCTGCGCCTGCCCCACATCTCCAACTACACCGACTTTGATCCCCTGGAGCAGGAGCCCGGGGTGGCTCTGCGCTACCTGGACCACCGGGATGAGCTTTGACGGCCTGGACCTGCTGATCCTGCCCGGGCACCAAGAACACCATCAGCGACCTGCTGTATCTCAAGGAGAGCGGCCTGTTTGCCCAGATTCAGGCCTACGCCCGGGCGGGCGGCCGGCTGGTGGGCATCTGCGGCGGCTACCAGATCCTGGGCCAGGAAGTCCGGGACCCCCTGGGGGTGGAAGGCGACCCCCGGACCGAGGCCGGGCTGGGGCTCCTGCCGGTGGTCACCACCATGGCCGGGGCCAAGACCACCACCCAGGTGGAGGCCCGGGCGCCGGAGAGACTGGCTGCGGGGTGCTGTCGGCCTATGAGATTCACATGGGGGTCACCGAAACCCAGGGGGAGGGGCAGCCGGCCTTCGAGATTATCAGCCGCAACGGCCGGCCCCTCAAGGTGGCCGATGGCTGGGTCAGCCCGGACCGCCGCGTCTGGGGCACCTATCTCCACGGCCTGTTTGACAATGACGGCTTTCGCCGGGTCTTCCTGGAAGAACTGCAGCAGACCCGGCCTGGCCTGGACGCCACCGCCCCGGCGATGTCTTATGAAACTTATGAAAAATTTCAAGAAGCCCAATTGGATCGCCTGGCCGACCTGCTGCGGCGCCATCTGGATATGGCCCAGATCAAGAGCGATGATTCAAACCGAAACATATGACTAATCTACCTGACAAGACCCCCCCCCACGGGGGCGACGTGTATCACCTGGCCCGCACCCTGGGGATTGAACTTGCCGACCTCCTGGATTTCTCCGCCAGCATCAACCCCCTGGGATTTCCGCCGGGGCTCACCCGGCCGTCCAGGAGGCCATGCGCGAGATCGTCCATTACCCGGACCGCCGCTGCCTGGAACTGCGCGCCGACCTTGGCGGCCTATCACCACCTCAGCCCCGAAGAAATCCTGGTGGGCAACGGCTCCACCGAGCTCCTCTACCTGGCTGGCCCGGGCCCTCAAACCCAGCCGGGGCCTCATCGTGACCCCGGCCTTCAGCGAATACGAACACGCCCTGAACGCTGGCCGGGGTGCCGGTGGCCTTTTAGCCCACCGCCGAAGCCCACAATTTTACCCTGATCGAGCTCCCGGAGCCCCAGGCCGGCGACCTGGTCTTCCTGGCCCATCCCGCCAGCCCCAGCGGGGTGCTGCTGGACCCGGAGCTGTTCCTGGAGCTGGCGGCCCGCTGTGAGGCCGCGGGGGCCTATCTGCTCCTGGATGAAGCCTTCGTCGATTTCGTGGAAGAGGCCTCTTTGAAGATTCACCTGAGCCGCTTTCCCCGCCTGCTGATCCTGCGCTCCTTTACCAAATTTTTCGGCATCCCCGGGATGCGCCTGGGGTTTTTGTTAGCGGCCCCGGCAGCTGGTGGCGCACCTGGCCGAGGCCCAGGAGCCCTGGTCGGTGAACACCATGGCCCAGGTCATGGGGCGGGCCTGCCTGGCCGACTCCGAGTACATCGGCCGGACCCGGGCCCTGATCCGGCGAGGAGCGGGAATTCCTCTTCGACGCGGCTGGCGGCCCACCCGGAGTTATCCCCGTTTCCCAGCGTGGTGAATTATCTCCTGGTGAAGCTCACCCGCCCGGGGCTGACCGCGGCCGGCCTGCGGGAACAGATGCTGGCCCACCGCATCGTCATCCGGGACGCCAGCAATTTCCGGGGGCTGGATGAGCGCTTCTTCCGCATCGCGGTGCGGGGCCGCCAGGAGAATGAACGGCTGCTGGCGGCCCTGGAGCAGTGTTTAAGGAGGTAAAAATCCGCTGGAGGGCCAGGCTCCTCCAGGCCCTCTCCGGTATCATGGGGTCCCGGATACGAAGTTGGGCCCCCTGCGCAAAGCCATTTTGTCATCCGGAGCGGAGCGAATGATCTTATAATTTGTTGTAGTTATGAGCTTTTTCGGTCACTCCCCTCCCTCGGCATGACAAAAAAAGGCCCCTGGGTTGCCCTTTGGTAGAGAGCCTTTGCCAAAAATTCCTTCTTATCGATGGGTTTTAGATCCCCCTGAATCCCCCTCTTTCAAAGGGGGACTTTTAAAGGAATTCCCTTAAGTTCTCCCTCTGGCAACGGGGGGATTAGGAGGAATTTTGGTTTGTCAGCAGGTATCCTGACGGAAAAAACTTTCGGCGATTGCGGTAAGTACAAAATTTCATAAGTATGCTAACGTCATATATCGCCCCCCTCACCCCAACTGTCTTCCCCGAGCCCGGGGGAGAGAGGGGCACGAGGAAAAACTTTTTGGCAAACGCTCTCATGACCCCAGGATCTTAAACCGGTCTCATCTTTTCCCCTCTCCCCCAATGGGGGAGAGGGCCAGGGTGAGGGGGAAGTGATCTTCACGGAAATGCGTTACCGTCAAGCCTGGCCGGCCCGGAGGCCTCCCCACCGAAAACCATGAGCGCGGTGGGGCGGCCGGCCCTGGCCGCCGCGAAAATGGAGTGAATTATGGGCCTGGCCCTGCCTTTTCTGTTGGCTTATCTGTTGGACCTCCTCCTGGGGGACCCCCCCGGCTGGCCTCATCCGGTGCGGCTTTTGGGCAGCATCATTCAGTACTGGGAGTCGGTGCTCTACCGCACCCGGGTGGGGGCCGGGGCCCTGTTCTGGCTGGCGGTGATGGCCACCACCGGCGTCCTCATTTTGGGGGTCCTGGGGGTGGCGGCGCTGCTGCCGCCCTGGGGCGGGATCGCCGTCCTCGCCTATTTCCTTTACACCGGCCTGGCCACCCGCAGTCTCCACCTGGAGAGCCTCAAGGTGGAGGCGGCCCTGGTTAAGGGCGACCTCGACGGGGCCAGGACGAGCCTTTCCCTGATCGTGGGCCGGGAAACCTCGCATCTGTCCCTGGATGATATACGCCGGGCCATGATTGAAACGGTGGCCGAAAACCTGGCCGACGGGGTGGTGGCCCCCATGTTTTTTACCCTCCTCCTGGGGCTGCCGGGACTGTTTTTTTACAAGGCCGCCAACACCATGGACAGCATGGTGGGCTACAACAACTACTGGTATGCCCAATTCGGCAAGGTGGCGGCCCGGGCCGACGACGTCCTTAATTTCATTCCGGCCCGCCTGACGGCCCTGCTGATGATTCCCACCGCCGCGGCCCTCGGCCTGGACTGGCGCGGCGCCTGGCGCATTCTCCGGCGGGACCGGGGCAACGCCGCCAGCATCAACGCCGGTTGTCCCGAAGCCGCCATGGCCGGGGCCCTGGGGGTGCGCCTGGGGGGTCCCAGCGTCTATTTCGGCCGCCTGGTGGAAAAACCCTTTATCGGCGACCCCGGCCAGCCCCTGGACCAGGAGCGCTATCGCCAGGCCATCCGCCTCCTGTACGGCACCTCTCTGGCCATGGCCGCCGTCACCCTGGTGGGCCTCCTGGCCGCCCGGGCCGGGGTCTGGGGCTTATTGTCCCTGCTAAGATAAGGCTCCTCAATCCCGGTCTTATCTCCGACCAATGGCAATTTTAGGCAATTTTCTGTTGTGGCCGGCTGTTACACGCAGTGGCGGTCAAGAAAACCTCGAAGGTTCACGTCATTCTGAACGGAGTGCAGCGGAGCGAAGAATCTCGTCGGCTTCAAAAGGGAGATTCTTCGCTAGGCTCAGAATGACAATCATGAGGCTTTTGATTGCTCTTTGATATCAACCGCCACCATGAATCCCCGGGCACCTCGCTTACCCTCAGAATATCCCTCTAGACCCCCGGACGTTCACCCAATCGCCTTTCTCTTTGCATATTGATATGATAGATTGAGCTTCTCTACCAAGCTCTAGTGCCATCCTGTCATTCTCTCGGGAGTAGCCATGGTCGACGCAGGCGAGACCACCCGGAACGTCACCGCCCGCCAGCGGGCGGAAGAGGCGCTCCGGGAAAGCGAAGCCAGGTTCCGCAGCTTATTTGAAAGTATGACCGAGGGCGTGGCCCTGCACGAGTTGATCTGCGATGACCACGGCCTGCCGATAGACTACCGCATTGTCTCCACCAACCCGGCCTTTGCAAAGCACACCGGTCTGAAGCCGGAGCAGGTTCAGGGACAGTTGGCCAGCAGCGCTTATGGAACGGGCGCGGCCCCTTATCTGGAAGAATTTGCAGGGGTGGCGCAAACAGGCCAGGCTTATGCCTTCGAGACCGTGTTTTCCCCGATGCAGCGGCACTTTCATATCTCCGTCACCTCACCCAAGCAGGGTCAATTCGTCACCGTCTTCGAAGACATCACCGAGCGCAAGCGGGCCGAACGGGAAATTCAGCGCCTGGCTTCGTTTCCCGAAATGAATCCCCAACCGGTCATGGAAGTGGATAGTGACGGCCGGATCACCTATTTTAACCGGGCGGCCCTGGCGGCCCTCGGGCCGGCGGGGCAGGCGTCGGACTTGACGAAATTCCTCCCAGACGATTTCCGGGAAATATTAACCCAGGCCAAACAGGACGGCAAAAAATCCTTCCAGAGGGAGGTAGCGGTCAACGGCTCGGTTTTCCTCGAGACCTACTCTTGTGCCCAGGAGTCCAAGGCGGTGCGCCTTTACGCCTTCGACATCACTGCCCGCCAGCGTATCGAGGCGGCGCTGCGCCGGGCCAAGGAGGAATGGGAGCGTACCTTCGACGCGGTGCCCGACCTCATTTTCATCCTGGACCAGGAGCACCGGATTGTCAGGTGCAACCGCGCCATGGCCGAGGCCCTGGGGGTGGAACCCGGGCAATTGGTGGGACGCACCTGCTATGAGACCATGCATGGTTTGCAGGAGCCGCCGGACTTTTGCCCCCACAGCAAAATGCTCCAGGATGGGCAAGCCCATACCGCCGAGGTCCAGGAACTGGGCCGGGAATTCTTGGTGACCGTCTTGCCCTTTCTCTTTGAGGCAGGCCGCCCCGCGGGCAGCGTCCACGTGGCCCGGGACATCACCGACCACAAGCAGGCCGAGGCGGCGCTGCGAGTGAGCGAAGAGCGTTTCCGGACCATGGCGAACGCCATCCCGCAACTCGCCTGGATGGCCAGAGGTGATGGCTACCTCTATTGGTACAACCAGCGCTGGTATGATTACACGGGAACCACACCCGCGGACATGGAAGGTTGGGGCTGGCAGAGGGTCCATGACCCCGTGAGGCTGCCCGAGGTGATGGAGCGGTGGCAAGCCTCCCTGGCCACCGGCAGGCCTTTTGATATGGTCTTTCCCTTGCGCGGGGCAGACGGCCAATTCCGCCAGTTCCTGACCCTGGTCATGCCCATAAAAGATGCCGCCGGTCACGTCATTCAATGGTTTGGCACCAATACTGACATCACCGCACGCCAGCAGGCGGAAGAGGCCCTGCGGCGCAGCTATCATCGCCTCGACCTGCTGGCGGAGACGGCCAGCCGCCTTTTAGGGAGCGTCTCCCCCCAGAAGGTGGTGGATACCATCTGCCTCAAGGTCATGGAATTTCTCCACTGTGACGCCTTTTTCAATTTTCTCCAGGATGAACAGGCGGGACGCCTCTATCTCAATGCCTACGCCGGTATCCCGGAGGAGGAGGCGCGCCGGATTCAATGGCTGGATTATGGCGCGGCGGTCTGCGGCTGCGCCGCCCAGGACGGTTGCCGGGTCGTCACTGAGGACATACTCAACACCAACGACCCCCGGACGGACCTGATCAAGTCTTACGGTATTCAAGCCTATGCCTGTCACCCCCTCATGGTGGAGGGCCGGGTGCTGGGCACCCTGTCCTTCGGCACCCGCAGTCGCAGCCAGTTTACCCAGGAAGAACTGACGCTGATGAACGCCGTGGCCGACCAGGTCGCCATCGCCATGGACCGCCAACTGGCCGAGGCGGCACTGCGCCGCCTGAATGAGGAACTGGAACAGCGGGTGGAGAAGCGCACGGCGGAATTACAGAAAACCGTGGCTCAATTAGAAGAGGAAGTGCGCGACCGGCAACAGGCCGAGCAGCAAGCGGCCAGCCGCGGCAGACTCTACCGCCTGTTGAGCCTGGTGAGTGAAGCCATTGTGCGGGCCCAAGACCAGGAGAGCCTCTTCCGCCAGGCCTGCCGGATCATGATGGAGGAAGGCGACTTCCTGTTGTGCTGGATCGGCCGGGTGGACTGGGAAGCCGAACTGGTCCGGGCCGCGGCGCAATTCGACCTCGTTGACGCTTATCCTCAAACCATTACTATTTCGCTGGCAGATGTCCCGGAGAGCCGCGGTCCCACGGGGGTGGCGGTACGGGAGGGACGCTGGGACGTGTGTGCGGACGTGGCCGCCGACCCCCGCATGGCCCCGTGGCGGGAACAGGCCCTGGCCCGGGGTTTCCGGTCCTCGGCTGCCTTTCCCCTGTTCATGGGCGGCAGGGTGGAGGGAGTCCTGACCCTCTATTCCGGCCAGAAGGATTTCTTCAACGAAGAAGAAGTTGCTCTGCTGAACTCTCTGGCCCAGGACCTGTCCTTCGCCATGGAATCCATGGACCGGGAAGTCAAACGCCGACAGGCGGAAGAGGAGATCCGCCGGCTGAATGAGGCCCTGGAGCGGCGGGTGAAAGAGCGCACCGCCGAGTTGGAGTTTGCCAACCGGGAACTGGAGGCCTTCACGTATTCCGTGTCCCACGACCTCAAGGCCCCCCTCCGGGCCATCCAGGGCTTTTCCCGAATACTGTTGGAAGAAAGCGCCTCCGGGCTGGATGCAGAAGGTCTCAGGCTACTCGACGTTATTGTCGGCAATACCCAGGTAATGACCAGGCTCATCGACGACTTGCTGGCCCTGTCCCGGCTGGGACGGCACCAGATCAGCAAGGCCCTGATCAATCTATCCGTCATGACCCGGCAGGTTTTCGAACAACTGCAGGTCCAGGAGCCGGGCCGGGACCTCCAACTGGTCGTGTCAGACCTGCCCCCGGCCTGGGGGGAGCCTTCCCTGCTTAACCAGGTCATGATGAATCTTTTGGGCAATGCCATTAAATACACCCGGCCCAAGAAAACCGCCGTCATTGAAGTGGCCGGACACATCGAAGGCCGGGAAATCATTTACTCCATCAAAGACAATGGCATTGGCTTTGACGAGCGTTATGCCCACAAATTGTTTGGCGTCTTCCAACGTCTGCACAGCGGCCCGGAATACGAAGGCACCGGCGTCGGCCTGGCCATCGTGCAGCGGATCATCCACCGCCACGGCGGCCGGGTCTGGGCCGAAGGCAAGGTGGGGGAAGGGGCGACGTTTTATTTTGCCCTGCCCCAAAAAGAGGGGTAAGTCCGGGTAATCGGCCGCTCAAACCAACAAGAGAGACCTGCGCCGAGCCATTTTGTCATTCTGAACGGAGCGCCGCGGAGTGAAGAATCTCGTCGGCTTCAAAAGGAGATTCTGCGCTGCGGTTGGAATGAAGAAAAAATAGTCTTTTGGTTGCTCATTGGTATTAAAAGGAGGAACGGAGGTCTTACGTCCCCCTTTTTTAAAGAGGGATTTAGGGGGGTTATGAGCTGACCCCCGACCTTTTTTCAAGGGGCGTGCCCGGCCGGGGTCATGGTTCTATTTCGGTGGAGCTATTTGGCTTGACCGGGGCCTCGGTAAAACGGAGGGGCAAACGGATGGTCACCTTGGTGCCTTGGCCCACCTGGCTATCCAGGGCAATCTCGCCCCGGTGCTCCTCGACGATCTGATGGACAAAGACCATGCCTAACCCGGAGCCGCCGACCTTGGTGGTATAGAACGGCTCGAAGACCCTGGCCACCACTTCCGGGGCCATGCCCCGGCCCGTGTCCTCAATGATCAATTCGGCCAGATGGCGCTCAATCGAGGTAGTCACGCGGATTTCCCCGTGGGGCGTGGCCTCAATGGCGTTACGCACCAGATGGGCGATCGCCACCTTGAGGAGATGTTTGTTCAGGCGGCCGACGATGGGCCGGGAAGAAAAATTGCTCACCAGGCGAATATCCTTCTTTTCCATCTCCGGGGCGAGGATCTCGAGAATATCTCCGACCAGGGTGCTGAGGTTTTCCTGGCCAAAGAAGGCTTCCTTTTTTTCCGCCAGGGCCTCAAAATGCCCCACCATCTGCTCCAGGTGTTTGGCTTCATCAGAAATGGCCTTAGCCCATTCTCTGGTGGGATCATCCGGGGCCGTCTTTTTCAGCAGCCGATGGCTAAACCCGCCGATAACCAGGAGGGGATTGCGAATCCCATCGGCGATGCCCAGGGCCATCTCGGACATGGTGCGCTCCATCACCAGGGCCTCCATTTCTCGATTCAGGGTGAGAATTTCCTGGCTGGTGGCGGCCATCCGGTGATGGTCGGCGGTCATGCGCCGATAAAGTTTCTGGCTGTTATGGAAAAAGAGCGTGATGGAGGCGACGACGATGGAGATGATGGCGTTAAGCCCGCCGCTGTAAGGCCGGATCTCTTTCCAGAAAGATTCATGACCGGAAAAAACCAGGGCGTGGCCCAGGATGTGGCCCAGGGCCCGGGAGAGCGAGAAGGCCAGCAAGGCCCCGGTGAGGCAATAGAGGAAGAGCCAGAGCGCATTGTCGGGGTCCTGAAGCTTCGACTCCCGGGCCAGGTTGAATGAGGCCCAGGCGATGACGATGATCAGGGCGGAACCGACAATGTCGACCAGCCAGACCAGGAACAGGGGTAATGCCACCATAGTTTCGCCTAGACGGAACTCCTGGCCAGGGCCCGGATGCCGAAATAGAGGCATAAGAAGGCCGGCACCAGGAGCAGGTGATCCAATCTGGTCAGGTAATAGAACCAGACCCAGGGGTTGGTCATAACCAGTTGCTGGGAAGAAATCCCGGCCGGCTGCGAGATCAACGGGGCCCCGAGATTCAGGGCGACGAATTGCCCCACAAAGCAATCCAGGTTCCATAGGGCGAAAAAACCGCTGGCCAGGGCCAGGAAGCGAAAACCCGGCTTGTGGTGGAGGTTCTCCGCCTTGAGCTCATAGAAGAAAAACAGCATGGAGAACAGGAAAAAGAGGTAGGAAAACTGGCGGATAAAGAAACCTTCCTGGGGGTCCCAATGGGGAATATAGGCGAAAGCCGACTCAGGATGACTCCACCCCAAGATCGTGAAACCCAGGAAGGCTAACAAAAGTCTAAGCGGCATATCAGCGCTATTGTCGCAGAAGCTCTGGAATTTTGTCAATTTATATAAACGCCCTGAACCTGCCGAAACCTGGGGCGCCTCGCGGGGGGTGCCGCCGGTCCGGACCGGGAAGCCGGCCGGGATGAGGGGTAACGCCGCGCGGGTTAAAGCAGTTAGTCCGCCAGGGCAGTCACCCTCCCAGCCTAAATGATTATTTTCGCAGCTAATCCTTGCAATAAACCTCTGAATCGAGAAAAATAGACGTATGGCAGACAAAAAGACCAAGTCCAAGGCCAAGACTCCCGCGGCCCCGGTGCGGCACGACGTCTCGCTTCTGACCGACGACGATCTCTACCTCTTTAACGAAGGCAATCACTACCGCCTGTATCATAAGCTGGGAGCCCATGTGCTCGAAAGAGCCCGAGGCGGCGGGGACCCACTTTGCCGTGTGGGCCCCGGACGCGGCGCAGGTCTGGGTCACCGGCGACTTCAACGGCTGGGACAAGGGCAGCCACCCCTTATGCCACCGGGCCCAATCGGGCATCTGGGAAGGCTTCATCCCGGGGCTTGGCGGCCGGGCTCCCTGTACAAGTACCACGTGGCCTCCAAGTATGGCGCCTACCGGGTGGACAAGGCCGACCCCTTCGCCTTTTCCTGGAAGGCCCGCCCCGCACCGCCTCCATCGTCTGGGACCTGGACTACGCCTGGGAAGATGGCGACTGGATGGCCAACCGCTACCGGGCCAATGCCCTGGACGGCCCCATGTCGGTCTACGAGGTGCACCTGGGCTCCTGGCGGCGGGTGCCGGAGGAGGGCAACCGCTTCCTCACCTACCGGGAACTGGCCCCGCTCCTGGCCGAACACGTCCAGCGCCTGGGCTTTACCCACGTGGAATTTATGCCGGTCATGGAGCACCCCTTTTACGGCTCCTGGGGCTACCAGACCACCGGCTACTTCGCCCCCACCAGCCGCTACGGCACTCCCCAGGATTTCATGTTTCTGGTGGACCACCTGCACCGCCACGGCATCGGCGTCATCCTGGACTGGGTGCCCTCCCACTTCCCCGCGGACGAGCACGGCCCCGGCTTCTTCGACGGCACCCACCTCTATGAGCACGCCGACCCCCGCAAGGGGTTTCATCCCGACTGGAGCAGCGCCATTTTCAATTACGGCCGCAACGAGGTCACGCTGCTTCCTCATGAGCAGCGCCCTGTTCTGGCTGGACCGCTATCACGCCGACGGCATCCGGGTGGACGCGGTGGCCTCCATGCTCTATCTGGATTATTCCCGGAAAGAGGGGGAATGGCTGCCCAACCAATACGGCGGCCGGGAGAACCTGGAGGCCATCGCCTTCCTGCGCCAGTTCAACACCGAGGTCTACAAGAGCTATCCCGACGTCCAGACCACGGCCGAGGAGTCCACCGACTGGCCCATGGTCTCCCGCCCCATCTATGTGGGCGGCCTGGGGTTCGGCCTCAAGTGGGACATGGGCTGGATGCACGACACCCTGAAATATATGAGCCGTGGACCCGGTCTACCGGAAGTTCCACCACAACACCCTGACCTTCCGGATGCTCTACGCCTTCCACGAAAATTTCCTCCTGCCCCTGTCCCACGACGAAGTGGTCTACGGCAAGGGGTCGCTTCTGACGAAAATGCCCGGGGACGACTGGCAGAAGTTCGCCAACCTCCGGCTGCTTGTTCGGCTATATGTACGGCCAGCCCGGCAAGAAACTGCTCTTTATGGGGGGTGAGTTCGGCCAGTGGTCCGAATGGTACCACGAAGCCTCCCTGGACTGGCACCTGCTGGACGACCCCCGGCACGCGGCCTTGCAAAGGCTGGGTCGAGGACCTGAACCGCGTCTACCGCCAGGAGCCGGCCCTGTTCACCCAGGATTTCACCCCCGCGGGCTTTGAGTGGATCGACTGCAATGACGTGATCCAGAGCGTCATCACCTTCCTCAGGAAAGGACGGGACGGGGAGCTGATGCTGGTGGCCTGCAACTTTACCCCCGTGCCCCGGTACAACTACCGGGTGGGGGTGCCCACCGGCGGCTTCTGGCAGGAGGTCCTGAACAGCGACGCCGCTGATTACGGCGGCAGCGGCCACGGCAACCTGGGGGGCCATGGAGGCCGCCCCATCCCCTGCCACGGCCGCCACCATTCCCTCAACCTGACCCTGCCGCCTCTGGGCGTGGTGTTTTTTAAGGCGGAGGGCAGTAAGCCGTGAACTGGTAAACCTGAACCGACGCTGCACCCATAAAGCTCGGAAAGGTCCTGATAGTACCGTGTTTCAGATATTGTTTGAAAGTCACGGTCTTAAAATTCCCCCTCCCCTGGTGGGAGGGGGTTAGGGGGAGGGGGGATAATATCAAGACATCCATGAAATTATCACCCCAACCCCAGCCCTCCCCCACCAAGGGGGAGGGAGAAAAGCTCTGAGAACGTATTGCCAGCAATCCTGAAACGCAATGATAGAAGTCATTTCAAAACCGGTTTCAGGCGTCATTTTGCATCAACCGGAGGAGCTCATGTTGGGAAAGAATCAACCCCCCTTTTCTCAAGGGGGGCAGAGGGGATTAAATAAGCGCCTGATAATCCCCCTAAATCCCCCTTTAAACAAGGGGGACTTAAAGCTGCCGTTCCCAACCTCCATCGGCTAAGAGAAGATCTTGGCAACGTGAGACAGGTTTTGCAATGGGTTCTATGCATGCTTCTAACTTTGAACCTTGAACTTTGAACTTTTCGGGGAGCCCCTATGAGCCACAATGTGAAAAAGATTACGGTGAACATGAACCAGGACCAATTGCCCCAGGACCTGGAACGGTACCGGCAACAGGCCCTGCAACTGGGGGCCACCCAGGCCAAGATCGTCACGGCCGCACGACATTCCGGTGGATGAGCGGGTGACCCTCAAGTGCCAGATTCCCCGGTGTTTCGGCTACGGGGTCAGCGCCCACTGTCCCCCCAACACCATGAAACCCGCGGAACTCCGGGAGCTGTTGAAAAAATACCATTGGGCCGTGTTTTTCATCCTGGACGTGCCGCCGGAGGTCATCGTCCGGGACAAGGCCACCATCAAAGAGCGGGTGGCGGCCTATCAGCACGTCTATAAGATCGTCAACGAGCTGGAGTCCGTGGCCTTCTATGACGGCCACTACCTGGCCTTCGGGTTTGCCGCCGGGTCCTGCCGCCACACCTTTTGCGGCCAACAGGAGGGCTGCCTGGCCATGGAAGGGAAAAAGTGCCGGTTTTCCTTGAAGTCCCGGCCGTCCATGGAGGCGGTGGGCATCGACGTCTATAAAATGGCGGCCCAGGCCGGTTGGGATATCTATCCCATCGGCAGCGGCGCCAAACCCGAAGACATGCCCAAGGGCACCCTGGCCGGCATCGTCATCGTCCAGTAAAACCGCAAAGCCCAGCCTCCTCCACTGCATTTTCAGGGGTTATGGCCAAAGACGCGACCGGAACGGCTGGGGAATTACTCCCCGGCATGGGGAAATTATCCCGGCGTCCGGGGAAAAATAATCCGGGCCGCAACCCTAACCCCCCCTAAACCTGTTGAAAAATGCAACAGAACTATTGGCATGGAAATAGCAATCTTGAATAGATGGTGCGATAAGCCCCGGGCCATGGGGGGCTTTCCCAAAATATCTTATTGACAAGAATGGGTGCATATCATTAGAATGAACAAAGGGTAGAAAATAGTTTAATTAACGAGGACACAATCTAAGAATTAATTATCATACATTCGAATTAAGCTCTGTTCATAAAGGGATGCGAAATGTCCAACGAAGTGCTGGGATCGGTGATGGTGGTCGGCGGCGGGATTGCCGGGATGCAGGCCTCCCTGGATTTGGCCAATGCCGGCTATTTTGTTCACCTGGTGGAAAAGAGCGCGGCCATCGGCGGCACCATGGCCCAGATCGACAAGACCTTTCCCACCAATGACTGCGCCATGTGAATTATCTCGCCCAAGCTGGTCGAGGTCGGCCGGCACACGAACATCCAACTCCTTACCCTTACCGAACTAAAAGATGTTACCGGCGAACCCGGCAATCTCACCGCGACCCTGGAAAAGAAAGCCCGCTACGTCGACCAGGCCAAGTGCACCGGTTGCGGCACCTGCCTGGAAGTCTGCCCCGTTCGCTATGAAGTGCAATTGCCCGAAGCCGAAGCCCAGGCCCGCACCGCCTATGCCGAGGTTACGGACGAAGCCGTGGTGGCCGGGATCATCGATACCTACCGGGAGGAGCCCGGCAATCTGCTCCCCGTCATGCTGGAAATCAACCGGCATTTCAACTGGCTGCCCCGCGCCGCCCTGGAACACGTCTCCGACGAACTGAAGATCCCCCTCACCGAGATTCTCCGGGTCGCCAGCTTCTACAACGCCTTCAGTCTCATCCCCCGGGGCAAGACACATCATCAATGTCTGCATGGGCACCGGTTGCTTCGTCAAAGGCTCGCCCCGCCTCCTGGAAGTCTGGAACGCAAACTGGGCATCAAGCACGGCCAGACCACCGAAGACATGATGTTCACCCTGGAAGTGGTCCGCTGCATCGGCTGCTGCGCCCTGGCGCCGGCCATCCGGGTGGGCGAGGCCACGTTTGGACGGGTGACCCCGAACCAGGTATCCAAAATCATTGATTCCTACATCGAACTCAAACGGCCAGCTTATGAAAATTGCCAGTTTGGAGCAGCTTAAAGCCATCAAAGAGCAGGGTCTGCGCCTGACCTATCCCGATAAGATCAAGATCATGGTGGGGATGGCCACCTGCGGCATTTCGGCCGGGGCGGACAAGGTCTATGCGGCCCTGGCCAAAAAAGATCGCCGAACTGGGCCTGGACGTGGCCCTGACCAAGACCGGCTGCATCGGCTTTTGCCAGCGGGAGCCCCTGGTGGACGTGGTCTACCCCAAAAAGGTGCGCCTGACCTACCAGGCCATGACGCCGGAGTCAGGCCGAGGCCCTGGTGGAAGCCATCAAGGAAGGGCGAGGTTTATCGAGCACCAGTCCCTGTGCCGCATCGATCAGGAAGAATTTCCTGGTGGAAGGCCGGGCCCGGCCCTATGCCAATCCGCACCCTCCGGAATTGCCGCCGGAGTTCCCCAAGTATGAGGATCTGCCTTTTTTCAAGAAGCAGGTAAAGATTTCCTCTGCGGAATTGCGGCTTCATCAATCCCGGAAAGCATCGAAGAATACATCGCCCGGGGCGGCTACCAAGCCCTGTGCAAGGCGCTTACCGACATGACCCCGGAAGACGGTGATTGCCCAGGTCAAGGCTCGGGCCTGCGGGGCCGGGGCGGCGCCGGCTTTCCCACCGGGCATGAAATGGGAGTTCTGCCGGAATGCCCCGGGTGACGTGAAGTACGTCATCTGCAACGCCGATGAAGGCGACCCCGGGGCCTTTATGGACCGGGGCATCCTCGAAGGCGACCCCCATGCCGTGATCGAAGGCATGGCCATCGGGGCCTATGCCATGGGGGCCCAGGAAGGCTACGTCTACTGCCGGGCCGAATATCCCCTGGCCATCGAGCACCTGAAGACCGCCATCGCCCAGGCCGAGGCCTACGGCCTCTTGGGGGAGAAGATTTTCGGCAGCGATTTTTCCTTCAAGCTGAAAATCCGGGAAGGCGCCGGGGCCTTTGTCTGCGGCGAAGAAACCGCACTGATCGCCTCCATCGAAGGCCGGGTCGGTGAACCCCGCCCCCGGCCGCCCTTTCCGGCCCAGAGCGGCCTCTGGGGCAAGCCCACCACCATCAACAACGTCAAGACCTGGTCCCACATTTCGCCCATCGTGGCCCGGGGGGCCGAGTGGTACGCCTCCCTGGGGAGCGGCAACAGCAAAGGCACCACGGTCTTTTCCCTGGTGGGCAAGGTCAACAACTCCGGCCTGGTGGAAGTGCCCCTGGGGATCACCCTGCGGGAGATGATCTACGACCTGGGCGGCGGCATCATCGGCGACCGGAAAATCAAGGCGGTGCAAACCGGCGGTCCCTCGGGAGGCTGCATCCCGGAGGAGTTCCTGGACACCCCGGTGGACTACGACTCCCTGGCGGCCCTGGGCTCCATCATGGGTTCCGGCGGCATGATCGTCATGGACGAAAACGATTGCATGGTGAACGTCGCCAAGTACTTCCTGGAGTTCACCCGGGATGAATCCTGCGGCAAATGCACCCCCTGCCGGGAAGGGACCCTGCGGCTCAGGGAGATGCTGGAGGCCATCACCGAGGGCCGGGGCCAGGAAGGCGACATCGAGAAGCTGGAGAAGATGTCGCGAGATGATCAAAAAGACCTCCCTGTGCGGCCTGGGAGCCACCGCCCCCAATCCGGTGCTCACCACCATCAAGTATTTCCGGGATGAATACGAGGCCCACATCCGGGACCATAAATGCCCCGCCAAGGTGTGTAAGCCTCTGATCACGTTTAGCTATTCTGGAAGATAAGTGCACCGGCTGCCAGTTCTGCCGCCTCAGGTGCCCGGTCGAAGCGGTGGTGGGGGCCAAGAAAGAACCGCATCACATCATCCAGGAAAAATGCATCAAATGCGGCACCTGTTTCGATGGCTGTAAATTTGATGCCGTAGTGGTGGCCTAACCATGGAAAAAACGATGATTAACCTGACGATCAATGATCGGCCCATTGAAGTCCCGGAAGGGACCACGGTCCTCGAAGCCGCCCGCAAGCTGGGCCTGACTATTCCCACCCTGTGCCATTTCGAGGGCCTCAAACCCTACGGCGGCTGCCGCCTCTGCATGGTGGAAGTCACCAACGGGCCCCGCACCCAGCTCACCACGTCCTGCACCTACCCGGTGGCCGAAGGGATTACCGTCCAGACCGACACCGAAGAAGTCCAGGAAGCCCGGCGTTTGTCATGGACCTGCTCCTGTCCCGGTGTCCGGAAGTTCCGGCCCTCCAGGTCATGGCCCAGGAGTTGGGCCTGGCCGAACCCACTTACCCCAAGGGCGAGAGCGACTGCATCCTCTGCGGCAAATGCGTCCGGATGTGCCATGAAGTCCAGCACGCCTCCGCCATCGGCATGATGGGTCGGGGCGCCAAACGCGAAGTTATGACCCCCTTCGGGGATTTTTCCACCATCCTGCCGCACCTGCGGGGCCTGCCTCTTCGTCTGCCCCACCGGCCATATCAATGATCTGGCAGCCATCAGCGGCAAGACTCCCGAGCCGAAATTCTCCGAATTCAACGCCAAGATGGTGTCCCAGGGGAATATTACCCGGCTTTATCCCCAGGCGGTGCCTGCCACGCCCTCCATCGACGCCAAGAACTGCATCGCCACTCTAACCGGCGACTGCGGCCTCTGCGCCCAAGTCTGTCCCGCCGGCGCCATTGACTACCAGCAAAAAGATGAAACCATCAACCTGGATGTGGGGTCCGTCATCCTGGCGCCCGGGTTTAAGCCCTTTGATCCCAGCCGCCTCGAGGCCTACGGCTACGGCCGGCTACCCCAATGTCTATACCAGCCTCGAATTTGAGCGCATCCTGAGCCCCGGCGGCCCCTATCAGGGCCACGTGGTGCAGGCGTTCCGACGGCAAGGAGCCGCCAAAAAATCGCCTGGCTCCACTGCGTGGGCATGCGCAGCGACCGGGAAGGCGAGCACCCCTACTGCTCCAATTTCTGCTGCATGGCCGCCCTGAAACAGGCGACCATCGCCCGGGAGCACCTCGGGCCGGACCTGGATATGGCCCTGTTCTATATGGATATGCGCACCCCCCGGAAAGATTTTGAAAAATACATGGTGCGCATCAAGGACCAGGGGGCCCGGCTGATCCGCTCCCGGGTGCACACCATTACCCCGGTGGGTCATGACGGCGACCTCGAGGTACGGTACGTCACTCGAAACGGGCGAGGTCCAGGACGAAATCTTTGACATGGTCGTCCTCTCGGTGGGCATGGTGATTCCCCCGGATATCGTGGCCCTGGCCAAGCAATTGGATGTCCCGCTGAGTCCCAACAACTTTGTGGAAACCAGCTGCTTTGAGCCCACCACCACGTTCCGGGACGGGATTTACTCCTGCGGCGCCTTCAACGGCCCCAAGGACATCCCCCAGTCGGTCATGGAAGGCAGCGCCGCGGCGGGCTCGGCATCCAGGCTCCTGACGGCCGCCCGGGGCACCATGACCCAAGACAAAGTCTACCCCCCGGAAGTGGACCTGGCGCAGGAGGCCGGCCCGGGTGGGGGTGTTTGTCTGCAACTGCGGCCTGAACATCGGGGGCATCGCCGACGTTCCCGCCTTGGTGGAATACGCCAAAGATATCCCCGATGTGGCCTATACCCAGGCCAACCTCTTCAGTTGCTCCCAGGACGCCCAGAGCCAGATGGCCGAGGTGATCAAGGAGAACAAGCTGAATCGGGTGGTGGTGGCGGCCTGCAGCCCCTCCACGCATCAGCCCATCTTCCAGGACATGCTCCGCACCGCCGGCCTCAACAAATATCTCTTTGAGATGGCCAACATCCGCAACCAATGCACCTGGGTGCACCAAGCTGAGCCCGAGGCCGCCACGGAGAAATGCAAAGGACCTGATCCGCATGGCGCGTGGCCAAGGCCCGCCTGCTGCAGCCCCTGGAATACCTGTCGGTACCCATCAACAAGACGGCCCTGGTGGTGGGAGGCGGTCTGGCCGGCATGACCTGCGCTCTGGGCCTGGCCGATCAGGGTTTTCAGGTCCACCTGGTGGAACGCACCAAGCACCTGGGCGGCAATGCCCGGAAGCTCCACACCACCTGGCGGGGCGGCCTGGTGGCCCCCCGCCTCGAAGCCATGATCAGCAAGCGTCACCTCCCACGCCAACATTTCGATCCATTTCGAGTCCGATTGTCGAGGCGGTGGATGGCGTGGTGGGCAACTTTACCTCCACCCTCTCCAATCAAGAGGTCATCCAGCACGGTATCGTGGTTCTGGCCATCGGCGCCGTACCTTACCGGCCGGAAGGTGAATACCTCTATAATCAGAACCCCAATGTCATGCTCTCCCTGGACATGGATGCGGAAATTATGGGGAACACCGAGCGGCTGAAGCAACGCCCAGGCGGTGGCGTTCATCCAGTGTGTCGGTTCCCGGATCCCCGAGCGTCCCTATTGCAACAAGGTGTGCTGCGCCCATTCCGTGGAAAATGCCATCAAGCTGAAAGCCATGGACCCGGATCGGGAAGTCTATATCCTCTACCGGGATATGCGCACTTACGGCGAACGGGAACTGCTCTACAAGCGGGCCCGGGAATTGGGCGTGGTCTTCATCCATTACCGTCTCGCCGACCTGCCCCTGGTCGAAGAAGCCGACGGCCGCCTCAAGATCACGGTCGTGGATCAGGTCCTGGGGAGACCGGTGGAACCTCATGGTGGACCTGCTGACCCTGGCCACCGCCATCATCCCGCACAATAACGCCCCGCTGGCGGAACTCTACAAAGTGCCCTTGAACGCCGAGGGCTTTTTCGCCGAGGCCCACGCCAAGATCAAGCCGGTGGAGGCCTCCACCGAAGGGATCTACCTGACCGGGCTGTGCCATTATCCCAAGCCCATCCAGGAGTCCGTGGCCGAGGCCCTGGCCTGCGCCTCCCGGGCCACCACCGTGCTGTCCAAAGACTTCCTTGCTGATGGATTCCATCATCTCCACCCCGGTGGACGCCAACTGCGACGGCTGCGCCTTCTGCGTCGACGCCTGTCCGTATCACGCCATCACCCTGGTGGAATACATGAAAGGCGGCGACATCAAGAAGACCATAGAAGTCAACCCCATCCAGTGCAAGGGCTGCGGCTCCTGCATGGCCACCTGTCCCAAGCAGGGCGTCTACGTGGCCGGGTTCACCCCGGAACAGTTGGAAGCCCAGGTGGAGGCGGCCTTGGGGTTGATTTAAGTGTAGGGGCGGACGCATGCAGCCCGTAACCTCTGGGCGCGCATGATAGCTGCGCCCCTACGACAGATCAGAGAGGTTTCTGTAACATGGAAGACCAGTACGAACCGCTGATCATCGCCTTCTGCTGCAACTGGTGCTCCTATGCCGGGGCGGACCTGGCCGGGGTCTCCCGGCTCCAGTATCCCCCCAACGGCCGCATCATCCGGGTGATGTGCTCGGGCATGGTCCACCCCAACCTGGTGATCAACGCCCTCACCAAGGGGGCGGACGGCGTCCTGGTATGTGGGTGACACCTCGGCGAATGTCATTACCTGGAAGGTAATAAAAAAGCCAAGGACAGAGCGGAAGGAATTGATATGATGCTGGAAGACTTCGGCCTGGAGCCGGAGCGCTTCCGGCTTGAGTGGATTGCGTCGGCCGAAGCCCAGAAGTTCGCCGACGTCATGACGGAGATGACCGAGCAGTTAAAGGCCCTGGGCCCCAGCCCATACAGCACCAGGGCATGATGACGAGACCAAGGCGAAGCGGGACCCTGGGGGAGAGGGAGATGGCAACCGGAAGGCTCCGGCTTTCTTGGCCATTTCGCCGTCTGCCCCGGTCCCTCTTGGCCTTTTCTTTTAGATGGAGGAGTAAGCTTATGGACGTACCCTTGGCCAGAAAGGTCAACGGCAAAAAATTCATGTGGGACGGCGTCGTCTATGAAAGCGACGAGCAGGCATCCCAAGTTATGGAGGACTATGCCAAAGACGGATTCGAGGTGGAAAAGGTTGTAGATGGCGGCCAATTCCTGGTTTATAGCCGGCGATTAGCGGGGGCGGATAAATCAGGAAGCTAATGGGCCAGGGAGAGCGTTCAGGCAGCAGCACTTTGGAAGCTGATTGTCGAACCCTTATGAAGGAGGGGAAAAAATGCCAGTAAAAGTAGTGGAAGATTGGTTGAACGCCTGCTCCGGCTGTGAGATTTCCATTCTCAATGTTGGAGACCGACTGTTGGATCTGTTACCCGACTTAAATTTTGTCCACATGACCGCCCTGGTAGACCACAAATTCTTCGGTCAGCTGGGTGACGGGACGGCCATGGATATCCCTGAGGCGGTGGTGGCATCATCTCAGGCGGCGTGCGCAACGAAGAAATGAAGCACGAATTAGAAGAGATCCGGAAAAAAACCAAGTTTCTCATCGCCCTGGGAAGTTGCGCCTGCTTATGGCGGGGTCCCGGCCCAGGCCAACATGTGGAAAAATGAAGATACCTTTGATAAGGTTTTCCGCCACTGCGTTACCACCGACCCCGCTCCCGACCCGAAAGACCCCAATGTGCCTAAATGGACCCCTAGCTGCACCGCCTTAGATGAAGTGGTCAAGGTGGACATCACCATTCCCGGTTGTCCGACCGCACCCCGACTGGATTGCCGAGGCCATCAGCGCCCTGCTGGAGGGCAAAACTGCCTGGAGCCTGCCGGAGCGCAGCGTCTGCGACACCTGCCCGGTCATCCGGGAACAGAAATCCGGCGGCGGCCCGGTCAAGCGCTGGCTCCAGAACATCGAGTTCAACCCGGAAGAGGGCCTGGAGAAGATGCGTTGCATCAACGAGCAGGGCTATCTCTGCATGGGGCCGGTTACTCTGGCCGGCTGTGCCGGGAAAAACGACGTGCCCCGGTGTATCAAGGCCCGGACCCCGTGCCGGGGTTGTTTCGGTCCCATCCGCAAAGGGGCCCGGCCCATGGTGGACATGATGGGGGCCCTGACCTCAGTAGGTCTGGATCCCAAAACCCTGGTGGACCGGCGGGCCATGATGAACCGCTACATCGGTGGGCATGGTTTTCTGACCGTAATCCCGGCCCGGCCGGCAAGATGAGGAGGTAAGGAGTATGGGAAAAGTTATCAATATTCAACCGGTTACCCGGATCGAAGGCCACGCTAAGGTAGTCATCACGTTGGATGACGCGGGCAACGTTGCCGATACCAAGGTGCATGTCCAGACCTTGCGCGGCTTTGAAAAATTCTGCGAAGGCCGGCCCGTGGAGGAAATGCCCCGGACGGTCTGCCACATCTGCGGCATCTGCCCCTGGGCCCATCACCTGGCCTCCAGCAAGGCAGCCGACGCCTGCCTGGGCGTCACGCCGCCCCCCGCGGCGGTGAAACTGCGCCGCCTGATGCAGAGCATCGCCTATGTCAGCGACAAGATTCTTGCATTTCTACTTCCTGGCGGCCCCGGACTTCGTCATCGGCCCTGACGCCGACTACTCGGTGCGCAACGTCGTCGGCATCATCCAGGCCGCCCCGGACATCGCCAAGAAGGTGGTGCACATGCGGCACCTGGGGGCCCAGATCCTGGAGCACTTCGCCGGCCGGGCCATCCATCCCACCTTCTCCGTACCGGGCGGGGTGAGCAAGCCCATGACCGAGGCAGATCGCCAGTATATGCTGCCCCTGGCCACAGAACTCCTGGAGTTCTCCCAGTTCTCCCTCAAGTTCGCCAAGGAAAACGTCTTCCCCAAGTACCTGGATGCCATCAAATCCATCGGCGTCATCGAGGTGGGATACATGGGCACTGTCACCGACGACGGCGCCCTGGACTTCTACGACGGCAAACTGCGGCTGATGAGGACCGACGGCACCTACGACGATTTCGCCTACGACCAGTACGTGGACTACATCGGGGAGTGGGTGGAGCCCTGGTCCTACCAGAAGTTCCCCTATGCCAAGAAGTGGGGCAAGCTCGACATGTCCCTGGACCACCCCGTGGGCGTCTACCGCACCAACTGCCTGGCCCGGATCAACGTGGCCGACAAGATGGGCACCCCCCTGGCTCAGAAGGAGCTGGAGGAGTTCCGGGCCGCCTTCGGCCGGCCGGCCCACCTATACCCTGCTGTATCATTACGCCCGGCTCATCGAGATGCTCCAGTGCGCCGAGCATACGGTGGAACTCCTGAATGACCCGGAGATCACCAGCCCGGATATCCGGGTGCCGATCACGCCCAAGGCCGGCCGGGGCATCGGCTGCGTGGAAGCTCCCCGGGGCACCCTGATCCACGACTACACCTGCGACGACAACGGCATGATCACCAATCGTCAACCTGATCGTCGGCACCACCCACAACGGGGCCGCCATCAACATGTCGGTGAACCAGGCGGCCAAATTGTTCATCAAGGACGGCAAGTATGATCAGGGGATCCTCAACAAGGTGGAAATGGCCATACGCGCCTACGACCCGTGACTGAGCTGCGCCACTCACCGCCTGGATGGCGGTGTCGCTGTGGAAGTCACCTTGCTGAATCAGAACAACGAGGTGATTGACCAGCTCAGGAATTAAAAAAGCAGTTAGCTGTCAGCAAAAGAAAGATAGGGGCCACAAGGAGACGAAAAACCATCCTTGTGGCCTTTTTTTTGCTGATTAATACGATTCGGTATAGCCAGATCGGTTAATAC
Source organism: uncultured delta proteobacterium (assembly GCA_963841475.1). GTDB lineage: Bacteria > Desulfobacterota > Desulfobaccia > Desulfobaccales > 0-14-0-80-60-11 > 0-14-0-80-60-11. The sequence continues at coordinate 75,894 of CAWJCT010000003.1, read as the reverse complement.
CAAGTTGAGATCATACAGATGAGGCTCTTGCACAACTCTTTATTGACCACTATTGTCATTCTGAGCGGAGCGAAGAATCTCGTATTTTCTTGCGGTTATGAGATTCTTCGGTCGCTCCGCTCCCTCGGAATGACCGGTTAGGGGACTTGCGTAGAGGTCTTAATTCGCCCTCACCCGGTGGCACAGGCGTCTCGCCTGTGCAGACGCAGGGACCTTGATGGTGGGTAATGGCCCCAGCTAGCCCGCGGTTCTTGGCTCCCGACTTGAATTCCCGGTGGCAGGAGCTCATGCCGGCTTGCAGGTCCCTCAGTTCATGGGCCATGACTTCCTGCTGGCGGTTAGCCGCCGCGTGCTCCAGGTTCGCCAGGTGGTCCAGGTATTCCTGCATGGCCGTCCCCCAGTCCGGGTCGGCCATGGCCGCGAAGGCCCGGGAACTCTCCACGAATTCTGCCAGGGTCCGGTCATCGGGAAATCCGCCCTGGCTCACCACTTGCTGGAGCGCCTTAAACGCCGCGCCCAGCCGCTTCTTGACCGTTTTCATGGACTCCTGGCCCCGGCTGACTTCCTGCCGCGCCGCGCCGTCATAGTCGCCCAGGGTGGACCAGGACCATCTCAGTTTGGCCACCAGGCGCCCCTTTTTTTCCTTGACCTCCATGCCGACGTCCAGGTCGTCCGGAACGGTCCAGTGCCGCCCCTGGACCGCCAGGGCTCCTCGGCGCAGCTCCTCGCTCAGGTTCTTCAGATAGTCCGCCAGCTCCAGCCGGCTCATGATCTGCTCATCTTTTTCGCCCATGGGGGTTACCTCTTTTTGCCGTAGTCATCACCACAATCAGGCCCTGCGCCCACCCGATACTCCACCCTGCCGCATCCCCCATTGAAGACCGGTCGCTTCAGGTGGGGTGCCGCACCATTATGGCTCCACGAGGAAGCCAGGTTCTTTACCCCCCTTTACTAAAGGGGGGCGGGGGGGATTTTTATAAGGGAGTGAAATCCTCCTATTTCAAAGGGGGACTTAACCTGTCCAGTCAGGTGCTCCCAGCCTGCTTTTAAATCCATCTCCGCATAAAACCCTCCACCAGCTCCAGCGAAACCTCAGCCCATCACTTCATCCTGCTCGATGAGCCGCTCCATCTCCGCTTCCTTGATGACCGCCCGCTCTCCCCGAAGCAGCCGTTCCACGACGACGAGCAGGTGCTGGGCCGCCAGCCGGTTGGGCAGGTAAACGTAGTCGGCCCCGGCGTTATAGAGGTCCAGGGCCCGGGACGGGCTTTCGGCGGTGACGATGATCCGGGCCTTTGGCGCGATCTTCTTCATCTGGTCTATGATTCTCAGATTACTCGTACCCACCAGGATTTCATCGGAAATGCTGGAGATCACGATCTTGGCCTCGCTGATACCGGCATGATGCAAAGTTTCCGGGTTGCTGACGTCGCCGTAGACGACCTTGATGCCATGGCGCGGCAATCTCCGCAACACCTGGGGATTAAAATCCACCACGAGGATCTTGTCTTTAAGGTTACCCGCCACCGTCTCGATCTCCCGGATGAAGGCGCTGGCGACCCGGAAGAAGCCCAGCAGGGCGATGTCTTTGGGGGGCGCCGCCAACTCGTCCGCCGGCGCGCTTTTGAGATCCTTAAAACCGATCCCCGCCATGACTTTGCCCAGGACCCCCTGGAGTTGCTGGTTGTATTTGATCATGTAGGTGGAGGAAACGGAGGTGATCACAAAGACAAAGATGATAATAGCTTGAATGTCCGGGACGATGTGCCCGTTCTTCAGGCCGATGGCCGTGATAACCAGGGCGAACTCGCTGAGCTGGGACAGGTTGATGGAGGTCAGGAGGCTCACCCGGTTGCCGTTCTTGAGAAAATAGAGGATGGGGTAAACCGACAGGAACCGGGAGGCGATGAGAAAGAGGGCCGCCGCCCCCGCCACCATAAACATTCCCAGGTTGGCCAGGGGGTTGGGAATTTCCATCCCCAGGGCCACGAAGAACAGCGTGATGAAAAAGTCCCGGATATTGACGATCTTGCCGATGATATCCAGGTTGTAAGGAAATGTGGAGATGGCCGCCCCGGCAATCAGGGCCCCCATTTCCAGGGACAGGCCGAAGTAGTTGGCCAGGGCGCAGATGAGGAAGCACCACCCCAGGGAGGCCACCAGCATGAGTTCCGGCAGCCGGGCAATCTTCCGGAAGATATACCCCAGGACATATTTGCTCAGGGCCATGCTGACGACGATGAGGAGGGCGGCTTCTCCGAACTCCATCAGGATCTGCAGCATCTGGGGGTTGCCCAGGGTGGTCTGGATGCTCAGGACCACGATGGCCCAGACATCCTGAAACACCAGGACGCCCAGGGTGAGCCGCCCGGCCAGGGTGCCCAGCTCAAACTTCTCATAGAGCAGTTTGACCACGATGGTGGTACTGCTCAGGGCCAGGCACACCGCCAGGTAAAGCAGATCGTATTGGCCCCCCAGGACCTTGACGCCGAAAATCCTGTATTCAAAGGGCTCGCCGATGGTGAACCCCAGGAGCATGAAGAAACCGAAGCCCATGGCGGCGCACAGGACGAACTGAAAAATCCCCGTGGTAATCAGGGATTTCCCCGATTCTTTCAGCTTGTTGAGGTTCAGTTCCAGCCCGATCATAAAGAGAAGAAGAATCAGGCCGATTTCCGTGATGACCTTGATGTCTGCCTGGCTGCTCACCCAGCCGAAGCCGAATTGGGGGCCGATGGCCGCTCCCGCGGCCAGGTAGGCCAGAAGAAGTGGCTGCTTGGTCAGATAGGCCAGAAAGGCCAGCGCGGTGGCGGCCATGATGCTGATACCGATAGCCGAGATGAGACCGCTGCCCCCACCATCACCGCTGGCCCAGGCCGCAACGGGGCTCAACAGCACGGCCACCGCCGACAGCACGAGCGCCACCGGCCGGCCTTTGAACCTGACTGGCCGGGTTGGAGTCAAAGCTGCGGACATCGTGCCTGGCATATGAAGCCTCGTGACCATCCTCCCCCCCAGATGGTGTATCGGGCTGATCGATAAAATTGGTTAAGAAGCCCATGACGGGGTGAGCCGATAATAAAATAGCACGGATAGAGGGGAATTTTAGGGGAAAAAAATAAATGGCTCGGGATTATGCCATCAAGGCCAGGGTATATGAGCACTGGCCTCCGGGGTCTGTCTTAAAGTTCCAGCTGAAAACTGTCCCGCCGGTGGAAGTCGGCCTGGGACCCGGGATGGGTCAAGGCCCAGTAGGTCAGCCCCCGGTCCCTGAACTTGATGACCGCCGCCACGCCAACCGCCAACGTCTGGTCCGCCGCCACAATCTTCCCGATCTCCAGTTCCAGGGCAATCCCCAGCCGGTCCGGTCGACGCCGGACGCTGAAGGGGAGTGACATAAACGCAGTTTCCTCGGCCAGGCCCTGCCGATAGCCCTCTAAGCGATAGACGTTCCAGTCTCCGGCGGGTGACAGGTTGAATTCCCAATAGCCCGGCGCATCCTTGACCCCGAGAAAAAACTCGAAACAGGTCGCCTCCCAAAGCCCGTGTCTCCGGGCCGGCTTTGCGGCCCGCCCGGGAATCACCAGCTCCGCCAGCCGGCCCCGGAGCGCATAGTGAATGGCCAGCACATCGGCGCGCCGGCCGATAGTGCCGCCTATCGTGATATCCGAAGGCGCGCCGTTGGGGGCAAATGGCTTAAGCCAAAAGTCCCGGCCGTTCATCTCAGGTCCCGAATGATTGCGGCGATGGCGGTTTCCTGGGATTCGATACTCTCGGTCAGCTTGAATTGGACCAGGGCCCGGGCCAGATTCTGTTCCGGGTGGCGGGCCTTGAAATAGACATTCCCGGCCAGATGATCGGTAAAGAACCTCAGTCCCAGTTCGAAGGTGATCAGGCGGATGGCATCGTAGAGATAAGCATAGTCGGTCCCGGTGAGAAAATCCCTGGCCCTGGACAGATAGCCGGCCAGCATGGCCCGGCCCAGTTCCGTCTCGAAGCGCACCATTTCCCAGTCCCCGGTTTCTTCGCCCAGGGGATTGGCCCCCGACCGGAGGCAGTCGCCGATATCATAGTGCACCAGCCCGGGCTTGACGGTGTCCAGGTCCACCAGGCCCACGGCCCGACCCGTGGTGGTGTCCAGCATGACGTTGTTGACCTTGGGGTCGCCGTGAATCGGGCGCTCCCTGAGCTTCCCCTGGGACCGGGCCTTTTCCAGCACCGGTGCGACGCCCCGGCGCGCCCGGATGAATTGTAAACCAAACTTCACTTCCGGGGATGGCCCGGCGCCCCGGCGCGCCAGGACCTCGTCATAGTGCGCCAGATAGCCCGGCGTGTTATGAAACCCCGGCAGGGTGTCAGACAACTGGTCGGGAGAAAGATTGCTCAGGAGGCTGTGGAACCGGCCCAGGGCAGAGCCAACTTCTTCCGCCTGCCCGGTATCCTTGATGGTATCAAAAGTCTCGGCGGCCCCGATAAAGCTCAGGGCCCGCCAGAACGATCCCCCGGAATCAATGACGTGGTCCCGGCCCTCCCGGGTCAGGAGCACCCGGGGCACTTCAAACCGGTGGCCGGGCGCGAGGGGCGCTTGCGCCTGACGCCGGCCCACATGCTCGCCCACGGTACGGAGGTTCGCCATGACCAGTTCCGGCCGGGTGAACACGCGGAGGTTGAGGCGCTGCAGGATAAAGTGCGGCTCCGTCTCGCCCTGAAGCGTCACCAGGAAGGTGTCGTTGACATTGCCGGAGCCATATTCCCGGAGGTCCAGGACCCGGCCCCGGAGGGTGAATTGCCTGGCTACGCCAATCAGGTCATCCAAGGTTGCGCCCTTGCCCTGAAAAATTTGGCTAACTGGGTGGCCTAGGCGTCCCGCCTGTGCTTGGCACCGGGTGCGCCCGCCACCTCCCTACTGAGCGGTGCCGCCCAACCTGACTTTTCCCGGCTTTCGGGCAGATTATCGCCAACCACGCGGTCACCGGCTGGCCCCTTCACTCCATATCCTATTATCCCGCTCGGCATCGGTCTCGGGATTTTGTTGCCACGTCCCTGTGTCCTGATAAGTGGGGGTTTCTTCCGGGTAAGCCGATCCTCGGCCAGAGGATCCCGGGGCGCAGCCGACCATCAACGCGATAATGGTCAAGAATAATCCAAGCCAGGTTTTCACGGTCTTCCTCCCAGAATGAAGGTAAGTAAGAGTAGGGCACGCACTGCCCACCATCTATGAACTCACCTCTCTGCGCGGCCCCCTCACCCCTGGCCGGGCCTGGCCGTCCGTAGCCTCAGGGCGACCTGGGCTTCAAAATCTCTCGTGATACTTTCCAGATTGCGGCTCGCCTGGATGGGACCGGAGTCGCCCCAGCCCTTGCCCAGGGCCTCCCGCTTTTTCAGTCTGAATTCCTCGACACTAACCGCCATATCTTTCCAGATGAACAACTTCTGGAGGATGTGGCGTTCCGGCGAGGAGAAATCCTTTTCCAGGTCGAAGGATTCTCCTTTCTGGGTGGCATAGAGCATAGTTTTTGCGTCTCATACCAAACGCAATCAGAAGACTATGATTTGTCATTCTGAGCGCAGCGGAGAATCTCTCGTTTTGCGCCGCCGAGATTCTTCACGAAGCTCATTCGGTCAGAAGGACATGAATATTACCTGCCTTTTGACGAGAACTTCGTCTCATGTCGACAAGCTGGCAGTGCCCACTCTTCCTCTACTCCATCCGGCGAATCCGCACCTCGACCTCCGGGTGGCCTTTCAGCAGGGCCACCAGCCTGGCGGTATCCGTCTGGCCGAAATGATAGGGATAGAGGATCTTGGGTTTGAAGGCAAGGGCCGCGTCGGCCACCATCTCCGGGGTCATGGTGTAGGGGAGATTCATGGGCAAAAAAGCTAGGTCGATGCCCTTGAGGGCCTTCATCTCCGGGGTGTTCTCGGTATCCCCGGCCACATAGACCCTTTTGTCCCCGAAGGCGATGATATAGCCGTTGCCCTCGCCCTTGGGGTGGAAGGGTTCGCCGTTTTCCCGCTTGTGCACCAGGTTATAGGCCGGCACCGCTTCGATGCTCAGGCCCGCCACGGTTTTCACCTCGCCGTTGGCCATGACTACGCCCCCTGCCACCAGGCCGGCGGCGGCCTGGGTCAGCACGATCTCGGTGGAAGGCTGGCGCAGCATCGCCACCGCCTTGGGGTCCAGGTGGTCCCGGTGCCCGTGGGTGATAAGGATCAGGTCCGCCTTGGGGAACTTGCTGTAATCGGCATACTGCCCCACCGGGTCCACATGGATGGCCTTGCCCCCGAAGGTGAACATCAAGGTGCCATGCCCGATGCAGGTGATCGTCAGCTCCCCCGCCTCGGTCTTGATGACGTCCTGCTCAAATTTTCCTTGGGCGTTCACCATGCCGGCCCCCATCATCAGCAATATACCCAGCATCAGGCCAAACCGCTTCATAGAAAACCTCCGGCGTCCCCTGGACCTGCCGTTACCAGTTGATGAGACTGTCCTGCTGCCTGCGGAGCCGCTTGGCCTGACCAAATTATAGGGCAATCCGTCTCGAATAGCAAAAAGAGGCAAATTACCTGCTCTACTCAGTACCCCGGGCGATGGCCGCTTCGGTAATGTCGCAGAGGGTATTCAGCTCTTCCCCGGTGATGGCCAGCGGCGGCAGCAGGACGATGACGTCCCCCAGGGGGCGCAGGATGGCCCCCAACTGCCGGGCCGCCAGGATCACCCGGTGGCCGGTGCGCCGGCTAAGCGGGAAGGGTTCCCGGCTGCCTTTATCGGCCACCAGTTCCAGGCCCACCATCAGGCCCCGCTGGCGGATATCGCCCACATGAGGCTGCCCGGCCATGGTCGCCAGGCGCCCGGCCAGCAGCTCTATCTTGGCCGGCAGCCCCTCAATGACCCGGTCCTGGACGAAGATATCCAGGCTGGCCAGGCCCACTGCGGCCCCCAGGGGATTGCCGGTATAGGTGTGCCCGTGGAAAAACGCCTTGAACTCCTCGTATTCCCCCAGGAAGGCCTCGTAGACGTTTTCCGTGGCCAGAGTGGCGGCCAGAGGCAGGTAGCCCCCGGTGATGCCCTTGGCCAAACATAAGAGATCGGGGCTCACCCCTTCGTGCTCGCAGGCGAACATCTTGCCGGTGCGGCCGAAGCCCACCGCCACCTCATCGGCGATGAGGAGCACGTCGTGTTGCCGGGTCACCTCCCTGACCTTCGCCAGATAACCGGGGGGCTGGGCAATCATGCCCGCGGCGCCCTGCATCACCGGTTCCACGATCACCGCCGCCAGTTCCTGGTGGTGTGCCGCCACCAGCTCTTCCAGCCGGCCGAGACACTGCTCCCGGCAATCTTCCCGGTGTTCACAGCGGTAGCAGTAGGGGCGCCGGGGCCTCCAGGGTGTCGAACAACAACGGCCGGTAAATTTCGTGGAATAAGGGAATGCCCCCCACCGACACCGCTCCCAGAGTGTCCCCGTGGTAGGCGCCGCTGAGCTTGAGGAAACGCTGTTTCAGGCTCCGGCCCCGGTTCCGCCAGAATTGGAACGCCACCTTGAGGGCCACCTCCACCGCCGTAGAGCCGTTGTCCGAATAGAACACCTTGTTCAGGCCCGCCGGCGCCAGCTCCGCCAGGCGCCGGGCCAGGAGGATGGCCGGGGGATGGGCGATCCCCAAAAGGGTGCTGTGGGCCACGTGCTCCAGCTGCTCCAGTCAGGGCCTGGTCCAGTTCCCGGCGACGGTGCCCGTGGAGGTTGGCCCACAGGGAAGAGACCCCGTCCAGGTAACGGTTGCCCTGGAGATCGTAGAGGTAAATCCCTTCTCCCCGGCTGATAATCAGGGGGTTTCTTCCCGGAAGCCCTGCATCTGGGTGAACGGATGCCAGACATACTCCCGGTCCCACTGCCTGAGAGTCTCGGGGTCGTAACCCATAGTGTGCCTCGCTGACGTGACGGCCTTGCGCCTCCGCAAAGGCCCCGGCAATGCCGCGTTTGGTGATATGCGAGTCGAGACTTCTGCGCAAGTCCCCTAACCTGTCATTCTGAGGGCGCCAAGCGACCGAAGAATCTCCTAACTACCGGAAAATACGAGATCCTTCGCTCCGCTCAGGATGACCAAACGGCTTTGCACAAGGCTCTCGACTCGGCATGAATCATCTCAGTTAGTTGCCTTATTCCCGTAAATCAGTCGTTACCGACCCGATTTGCCTAGGCCTGGTTTTTGCTGACGGCTGACGGCTGAACGCTGATAGCTTGAAATAGTATAAGCACAAAAACGCCGGGAAGGAAGGCTAACCCGCCGACTCTCCGGGGACTAATGAGAGGGCGGATTCGGTGTGGCTCTCCGGGGGCTGAACGCCGGGGGTCCACCAGTTGCAGCCGCCGCATCTTGTTGAACAGGGTGGTGCGGCTGATCCCCAGGGTCCGGGCGCTGAGTTGGCGGTTCCAGCGAAAAGATTCCAGGGTTTCCAGGATGATCTGCTTCTCGGCCCGCTCCATGGCCTCTTCCAGCGTCAGGCGCTTGAAGTTCTCCCTGGAGGTAGCCGGCTGGCTTTCCCGGATATTGCCCGGCAGCGATTCCGGAACGATGAACTCGCCGGGGCTCAAGATGACCGCCCGCTCAATAACATTCTCCAATTCCCGGACATTGCCCGGCCACGGGTATTGGAGGCAGATTTGCAGGGCGCTCTTGGAGATACCCTTGATCTCCCGGTGGTGAATCATGTTGAATTGACTGATGAAATGGTTCGCCAGAGGCTCGATATCGCTCAAACGGTCCCGCAAAGGCGGAATGGTGAAAGAGACCACGTTGATGCGGTAATACAGGTCTTCCCGGAAGTTCTGCTTGGCTACCTCGTCTTGCAGGGCAGTGTTGGTGGCCGTGATGATCCGTCACATCCGTCTGAATGGGGATGTTTCCCCCCACGCGCTCGATGATTTTTTCCTGGAGGACGCGCAGGAGTTTGATCTGGAAGTTGGGGGAGGCGCAGTTGATGTCGTCCAGGAAGATGGTGCCGCCGTTGGCCTCCTCGAATTTTCCCTTTTTATCCCGGATGGCGCCGGTGAAGGAGCCCCGCACATGACCGAAAAGCTCGCTCTCCAGCAGGGTCTCGGACAACGAACCGCAGCTGATCTTGACGAAGGGCCCTTCCTTGCGGTGGGAGTGCTTGTGAATATAATGGGCCAGCATGGATTTGCCGGTACCGGATTCGCCGGTGATCAGCACCGTCGCCATGGTGTCGGCGATGGTGTGGACCAGTTCCAGGAGTTGGGCCATCTTGCGGTCGCCGAACACCAGGGTATCATCCAGGTCCCAGGGCTTGAGGCGCTGTTTCAAGGAATCGTAAGAGGCCTGCAGCTTTTTCTGCTCCAGGGCGTGGCGGATGGTGAGTTTGAGACGCAGGTCGTCGATGGGCTTGATAATGTAGTCGTAAGCCCCCAGTTTGATGGCCTCCACGGCCCCGGCAATGTGGCCGTGGCCGGTAATGAAGATGACCGTCGTATCCGGAGAGCGGCCCTTCAATTCCTTCAAGAGCTCGATGCCGTTGAGCCCGGGCATCTGGATATCCGAGAGGATCACCTGATAGTGATCGGTCTTGATTTTGGCCAGGGCGGCCTGGCCGTCCATCACCGCATCGACGCTGAAGCCTTCCAGCATGAGCATCTCCTTGAGGGACTCGCATACCAGGCTATCGTCATCCACGATCAGGAGGTCTTTATTGGCCATGCAATGCTCCCGAGTCGGTATAGGGCAGGAGCAACCGGACTTTGGTGCCCTGCCCGGGCTGGCTTTCCACCACCAAGCGGCCATCATAGCGCTCCAGGATCTTTTGGCAAATGGGTAAACCCAGCCCCAATCCCTGGGTCCCCTCTTTGGTGGAATAAAACGGTTCAAAGATCTGGTCCATCTCCTCGGGGGATAAACCGGGTGCCGGTATCCTGGAAGGAAATCTCCATCTGGGGCTCATGCACAATGCCGTTCACCGTCAGGCAGCCACCCTGGGGCATGGCCTGGAGAGCATTTTTAATGACATTGATGAACACATAATAGAGGTCCGCCTCGGAGACGATCTCTTCGAATTCCGGCGGCGGATTGAATTCGACCTGCACCCGCTGATCGCTGGCCTGAAACATCATGATTTTGATGGCGTCCTGGAGCAGGTTGAGCAACGTGTCGCTGGCCCGGGGCGGCGACTTAAAAGGATTGGCTGAGAACATCAGGCTCTTGATGCTCATGGACATCTTCTGGAGACCTTTCTGGGCCTCAGTGAGGTAGCGCTCCACACTCCGGGCATCCTCCTTCTTCAGGATGGCCAGGGACAGGTAACGCCGGATGCCGTCCAGGGGTTATTCAGCTCGTGGGCCACGCAGAGGGTGAGCTTGCCCATGATGGCCAGATGTTCGTAGAGTTGCAGACGCTGTTTGAGCTGTTCCGCTCGGTGACATCCTCCACCAGCAGCAATCCCCGGAGAGTATTGCGTTCATCCGGGACCGGCAAAATTTTAATCGCCAAGTAACGGACCGCTTTATCCCTGGCGTGGACTTCAGGGAAGAAAATTCTTGCGGTTCCTGGCTGGCCAGGACTTGGCTGGAAGGCCTGCTCCAGATTGGTCCGGTCTGTGGGGCCCAATCCCAGGCAGGAGAGGAAGTTCTGCCCCACCAGGTTCACCTTGGCTAAACTTCACCATCCGCTCCAGGGCCGGGTTGGACTGGACCACCCTGAGATTCTGGTCCAGGAACGCCATGCCCACCGGGATTTCTTTGGTGATCCAGGAGGTCAAAGAGGGGATGAACGCCTCCTCCGGGGCTTCCCTGGCCTCCAGAATCTCCACCAGCAACCGGCCCATCAGCCAACCCAGGAAAAGGTCCCGGGAGCTCGAAGGGCTCTTTGTCCTCCCGGTCAGCCAGGTTGATCACCCCCCAAAATTTATATCCCTTGAGGGGAATGACCATGAAGCTGTTGGTCTGGTAGGTGGTGCGCCGGGGCATGAGGGAAAATTGCGAGTCCCGGCTCAGATCGGGGACCAGCAAAGGACGCTGGTGGGTGGCCACGTAACCCATGATCCCTTCGGCGGCGATCATGGCCCCGGCCTTGACCTCCGCATTCGGGTCCCAGGGCCGCCAGCCCGGAAAACTGGCTCCGGACGGCATCATAGAGGAAGATGGAACAGTTGGTCACCTGGAGCAAGTTCTGGGCGGCTTCCAGAAAAGTGCGCCCCACCTCCTTGAGGTCATTCTGGTCCCCGGCCTGCTCCCGCAACTCTCCCAGGATCACGGCTTCGGGAGTGCTGGAAACCAACTCCAGGGCCTGCCAACCCAGGGCCTCGGCACCCTGGAACACCGTCTCCAAATCCCGTTGAGACCGTAACAGGCGCTGGTAATCCAGGGCCCGCTCGATGGCATGGCGCAGGATTTCGGGCTGCAAGGGCTTGGGCAGGTAATCGAACGCCCCCAGCTTCACGGCATCCACCGCGTCCTGATAATGGCAAAACCGGTGAAGACAATCACCAGGGTCTCGGGGTGATGGAGACGCAGGTATTGCACTAATTCCATGCCCCCCATCTGAGGCATGATCATGTCGGTGAGAACCAGATCATAGGGGTGCGCCTGGATAGCCGCCAGGGCTTCCTTGCCGTTGGCGGCGGTGTTCACCAGGTAGCCGGCCGGACCAAAATATCCTTACCAACCCCAGGATAGCAGGTTCATCATCCACCACCAGAATAATCGGTTGCGTTTTCATGGCTCTGGCAAACTCCAAAACTTCGGACTGAACCGACACCCCCCACACTCCTGTTCGGGTATTCTTAAAAAAAACTTAACTTTAATTATCCGAAAGATCGGCAGCTCCTTGCGTCCCTGCAATCCTGAGCCGGGTGAGTCTGGCAATTCCCGCCCCGTGGAGGGGGGGAGGTGAGCACGGTCAACCTTTATTCACCTTCTCCCCCGCCCGCCGGAGCAAGAGGAAATTAACCTGTCGGTGGCAGTGTCGAACTCCCTGGCCGGGCAGCTCCCTTCGGTCACCCTTGCTGCGCCCTTGGCGGGCCAGCGCTTAAATCCCCTCAACGTTTAGGGCTCCTGGGACCCCATGGCCCCACCACCCCGGCGCCATATTGTTGCGTCAGGAAGGAGCGGTAAGCCTGGGAGCGCACCCTGTTCCAGCCAATTCCCATGGCCGAGATACCAGGCCACGGTGCGCCTCAGCCCTTCCTCCAGACCCACCTGGGGACGCCAACCCAGCTGGCTCTCAATTTTGCCGATGTTCAGGGCATAACGCCAGTCATGGCCGGGGCGGTCTGGAACCAAGGTAATCAACCGGTGCAGGTCCCCCAAATCCGGCCGCATCTCTCCCAGCAGGCGCAGCAACCGCTGCACCAGTTCCAGGTTGGGCACCTCCTGGCCGGCCGCCGATATTATAGGTCTCCCCCAGCCGCCCCTGTTCCAAGACCTGGAGCAGCGCCTGGCAATGGTCCTCCACAAAGATCCAGTCCCGGATGTTGGCCCCCTGGCCATAGATGGGGATGGGCTTACCTTCCAGGGCCTGGCTGAGGCAGAAAGGGATCAGCTTTTCCGGAAACTGGTAGGGACCGTAATTGTTGGAACAGTTGGTGATAAGCACCGGCAACTGGTAGGTGTGAAAATAGGCCCGCACCAGAAAGTCGGCGCTGGCCTTGGACGCGGCATAGGGGCTCCGGGGGGCGTAGGGCGCCGCCTCGGTGACCGGCGGATCATCGGGCCCCAAAGAGCCGTACACTTCATCGGTGCTGACGTGCAAAAACCGCGGCGCCTCCGGCCCGGTCCAGGTCTTCCAGGCCTGGCGGGCCGCTTCCAGCAGGGTGAAGGTCCCCACGACGTTGGTGCGCACAAAGACCCCCGGGTCCAGGATCGACCGGTCCACATGGGATTCCGCGGCAAAGTGCACCACCCGGGTGATGGGGTAACGGGAAAACAGGTCCTGGACCAGTTCCCGGTCGGCCACGTCCCCCCGGACCAAGGTATAGCGGGAATCGCCTTCAAAACCGATGAGGTTATCGGGATTGCCGGCATAGGTCAGCAGGTCCAGGTTGAGGATGTGCGCCGTCCGGCTGCTGCCGCCGCAAGCAAGAGAGAAATTGGCGCCGATGAAGCCCGCTCCGCCGGTTACCAGAACACAACTCATAGCCGGTCCCCGTATGCTTCCCAGAACTGCTGGTAGGCTGCCTGCCAGGCGGGCATGCAGTCCAGTCCCGCCACCCGGAGCAGCCGGTTTTCCAGCACCGAGTTGGCCGGCCGGGGGGCGGGACGGGGGAATTCCACCGTGCTGCAAGGGCTTACCCGCACCTCGATGCCCGCCGCCGCCAGAATCAGCCCGGCAAATTCATACCAGGTGGTCTCCCCCTGGCAGGTCGCATGATAGGTGCCGAAGGCCTCGGTTCCGGCCAGGGCCAGGAGTTGCGGCGCCAGGGCCAGGGCGCTGGTGGGCGTCCCCCGCTGGTCCGACACCACTTTCAGCTCTCCGTCCGGGCCGAGTTCGCGGCCCCGGGCCAGAATAGCCGTGACGAAATTGGGGCCGGGAAGGCCATAGAGCCAGGCGGTGCGCACAATGAAGTGGTCGGGGCACTGCTGCCGCACCCACTCTTCACCCAGGAGCTTGCTCCGTCCATAGACCGACAGGGGTCCCGTGGCGTCCCACTCCACATAAGGCCCGGCTTTGGCCCCGTCGAAGACATAGTCGCGTGGACACGTGAATCAATTTTACTCCCAGGCGCCGGCAGGCTACCGCCAGGTTCCGGGGCCCCAGGGCGTTGACCCGGAGCGCCCCGTCCAGGTCCGACTCCAGTTCGTCCACCCGGGTGGCCGCGGCGGCGTTGATCACCACCTCCGGGCGCCGCCGGGACAGTTCGCCCCACACCGCCTGAGGATCGGTGATGTCCAGGTTATGGGCATCGCTGGCCACCACCTCCCAGCCCTGCCGGCCGGCCTCCCGGACCAGGGCCTGGCCCAACTGCCCCGACGCCCCGGTAATCAAGAGTGTTCCGGCCACACAGTCCTCCCTTTCTCTCCCCAAGCCTCATTCCAGCCGAAAGGGGGAATCAGGGTCGTCCTCAAAGCGAATTTCGTCCACCGCCTCGAGACGTCCGGGGCCGCGGTAAAGACGGTTGGCGAAGTTGCAGACAAAACCGGGGGTCTGGCCCACGTTCTGATAGGCGTGCACCACCCCCGGAGGCACGATCAGCACCCCCGGACTGATGCCCCCAGGTAAAAATCCTGGCGAACCCCGAAGGTGGGGCTGTCGGCCCGGTTATCCCACAGGACCACCCGGAAGTCCCCCGGCCCAGCGAAACAGAACATGTCGGTCTGGTCCCGGTGGGCATGGGGGCCCCGCCCCACCCCCGGCTCGGTCACCGACAGATAGGCCATCGCCGGCATATGCTCCGGCGCAGTCTCATCCCCTCGAAAAATTTCCGCCAGCCAGCCCCGCTGATCGGTATACACCACCAGGGGTCGGCAAATCACCCCGGAAATTTTGACTTCCACCTTGACTCCTTCCGGTTCACCCCGCTCAATATCCCCTTGCCTTGACACCCGATCAGGGCGCCGTTACCCGGATACACCCCGGCCTGCTTCCCGGTAAACCGATGTTAACATAAGCGAAATGCTTCGCCAAATCAACAAAGAAATGTTCCAATCTTTGAACTTTCCACCCTCTGCATGCATGCGGGACCGGCTTCAAGACAGGAATCGGCCCCGCCGCCCCCGGTGCGTGAGGCCCCGGATATCAGCTGCTGACGAGGTAAGTGTAAATGGCCCGGATGATGGGATCAAAGTAGGGGCTGAAAATCGCCTGGTGGGTGAGACGCTCTGCCAGCGCCAGGACCAGGACCAGATAGGGGCCGCCCAGAAGGAGCAGCGACTTGAGGCGGTCCTGGGACGGGGGCAGCAATTCACAGATCACCTGTCCCATGGCCAGGGGCGGCACCGGGATCAGGTTATAGATGGCCGTGGTGATGTTGACCCCGACGACCAGCATAAAGACCCGGGGATTATATTCAAAGGCATTAAAAATCATCACGACGCTGCCCACGATGCTGGCCATGAGCAGGTTCCCCAACGGGCCCGACGCCCGGGTCAACACCATATAGAGCCGGGGATGCTCAAATTTAGTGCGATCAATATCAAAAAGCTTGGGCCAGCCGAAGCCCCCGATCAGGTAGCAGATCCCCCCCAAAACCCCTATGTGCAAAAAAACGTTGAAATTCAGACGATCCCTGGCCTCAGGACGTTGGTCCCCTAAAAAATTGGACATAAAGGCCTGAGTCTCGGAATTAAGCATAACGGTCACCAACACCGCCACGCAAAAGGCCACCGTCGAATCAATGCTGAGGTTGGTGGGATCGAGAAAAAAAGGCACCGGCCAGGCACTTTCGGTGGGCATCAAGATTGGTCCTTTACTCGGAAAATATTTTTACGCCGCCCTTGATATAATAAACATTTTTCTGGTTCTCAGGCGACACTTTCTGACGGAGAGAGAATATTTCCTGAACAATAGAGAGAAGGCAGGGGGTTGCGCCACCCTGCCTTCTCGCGATAGCTTGGTTGTTCCGTCCCTCACCTAACCGCCTGAACCTTTCAGGCTAGACGGGGTGAGGCGGTGAGAGTTATTCGGTAGCGTGCATGGGGCGCTTGGTCACCCGGGAGACCACCACGGCGACGATCAGCACGATGGCCGACAGGATGAAGGCCCAGGTCAGAGAGCCGGTCCAGTCTTTAATGGAACCGCCCAAACGAGTCATGAAGAAGCCGAGACCCCATCCCAGGAACACCAGGCCGTAGTTCATGCCCAGGTTCTTGGGGCCGAAGAAGTCCGCCGTGTAGGCGGGCATCAGGGCCAGGCCGCCGCCGTACTGCCAGTAGGCGATGCCCACAGCCAGGAACAGCAGGAAGATGTTGCCGCTGGCAATGATGCTCGGCAGCAGGAACAGGCAGAGGGCCGACACCAGGCAGTTGATGGTGTAGGCGTTGTCCCGGCCGATCTTATCGGAGTAGAGACCGGTGCCTACCCGGCCACAGGCATTGACCAGGCCGCCGTAGGAGGCCAGGATCCAGGCGTTGGCCGCGAAGAAAGCTATGCCCTTGGCTGCAGTCGCCAGAATACCCGCGGCGTTGCCGATGATCAACAGACCCGACTGGGTGGTGCCGATGAACATGATGACCAGGGCGTAACACTGCCAGGTCTTGACGATTTCCGACTGGGGCCCAGTCGATGATAGTGCCCGCCGCTTTGACCGGGGCCGCCCCCGCCTTGACCACCGCCGCCGGAGGCACATAACCCGCAGGCGCCTTGGCCAGCTAGGACTCCGGCGATGATGACCACTGCCAGCGAAGAAGATGCCCAGGAAGATCCAGCTGTAAGTCACGCCGCCGGAGCTGATCAGATAAGCCGCCAGGGGTGAAATATACAGGGCTGCGCCGCCGTAGCCGCCGACCACCAGACCGGCCACCAGACCCCGTTTATGGGGGCCGAACCAGGACAGGGCCGCCGGGGTGGGCGCCGCATAACCGATGCCCATGCCGATGCCGCCCAGGACGCCAAACCCGAAGACCAGGCCGCCGTAGCTTTTCATCAGCCCGGCAATGATACAGCCCACCGCCAGGAAGAGGCCGCCGGTGATGGCGCCCACCTTGGGGCCCATCTTATCCTGGATGCGGCCGCCCGGGATCATCAATAAGGCAAAGATAATGACACACAGCGAAAAAGGCGTTGCAGCCTGCGCATTGGTAAGGTAAGTCCAGCCGGCCGCCGGGCCCTCGGTGATCAGCTGCCCCGCTTTAGGAACGCTAATCAAAGCCTTGGTCCAAACGCTCCAGGCATATAAGATGCCCAGACAGAGGTTGACGGCGGTGCCGGCAAAGACGACTACCCATGCTTTTCCTGGAACTTGGTCTGCCATGAGATCCCTCCTTAAAGATAAAAAATGGAAAAAAACTTGCGGGTAATGTAGTTGATGATTGCCAATGCTTTTTCCCTGGCTCTCGCCCCCACCTCCTTCCCGGGAAAATTTTTATATCGTGGTAAATAATGCAAGGTACCTGCCAACCCTATGATTGCCATGAAAATATTCGAGAGTCAATGAAAATAGCTAAAATCATTAGTATTATGAAAACTTTCACAAACTTCCCCCTTCCCTTGTCAGGCCTGCCTATTCTGGCCCTCCGGGTCATTCTTCCCACTTTGTGGGGAGCTTCACCCCATCTCCCCGGGAAAAGGCTTGGTCGCCCCAGGCCTGGGGCGACCGGGTCGGCGGGCCCGTTCGGCCGGACAGCGCCTGGCCGGGCCGGAACGCCCACCGCCCCCGGATGGACTGATGCCAGGTCGAGACTCTGGGAAAGCCCCGGGGGGACAACCGCCCTCGGCTGTCCATACTCTCGTGCGGCGCCGGCGAGGGCGCCCGCGCTACATTTTGATGGGAAGGGATAGCGATAACGACGTTAACAGAGGTCAGAAGCTGCGTCCATACAAGTAATTTAGCTTTTTCTTTTGCAGGATCGGACCCAGGTATGCGCCCCCACGGGAGCTTCTTTGCTTCCAGGCGCGCCAAGATTGGCAGGCCAGGAAAGTTGCAGGGGAAAGCGGGGAAAGGCGGAGCCAGGAGTCAGCCGGCGTGGATTTCTTGGTTGCCTGCTGCGTTTATGTCATGTCACTGATGATTATACGCCAATCTTTGAGCTGACCTAGTGCCCCGCTCCATCCAGCCAGGGAGGAGCCGCGGACCCAATCGCCTGCTCCAGTCGGAGATTTTGAACCCGAAGTTATAGCGTTTGCCATAAATTCATTCCACTTGCTGATTTTTAAATCCCCCTGAATCCCCCCTTTACAAAGGGGGACTTTTAAAGCAATTCCCTGTAGTTCCGCCCCTTTTACAAAAGGGGGTTAGGGGGGATTTGGGTTGGTTGAGCCTGTGCCATAGCGGGAAAAACTTTTGGCGTTCCCTATAAGTCCTCCCTCACCCCCCGCCGGCGGGGGGTGAGGGGGGGGAGAGCTATCATGACGGGTTATGGCCTCGGCGCCCGGCCATCTGTCATCCTGAGCATCGCGCCGGCTGCCCGCCTCTGGGAGTTTCCCAGAGGTCTCCCGTGGGCCTTCAGTTCCAACCAACCAGACCCTAATGCCACCGGGCCCAGACCCCCTCGGCCGCGGCCACGGTAAACTCCAGGTCATTATGGGTGTGAGCCCGGGAGATAAACATGGCCTCGAATTGGGACGGTGGCAAAGAGATTCCGGTCTCCAGCATCCCCTGGAAAAATTCCCGGAACTGCGTCAGGTCCGATTTTTTGGCTTCTATCAGGCTGCTCACCGGCCCCGGGGTAAAAAACAGGGTGAGCATGGACCCCACCCGGTTGATTGTCAGGTCCACCCCCTGGCGGGCCGCGGCCCCCGCCAGTTCCCCGGCCAGCCAGGCCCCCTTCTCCTCCAGGTCCTCATAGGCGCCGGGTTCGGTCAACGCCGCCAGGGTCGCCAATCCTGCGGCCACCGCCACCGGGTTTCCCGACAGGGTCCCTGCCTGGTAGATGGGGCCGCTCGGGGCCATCTGGGTCATTAAGTCCCGCCGGCCGCCGTAAGCGCCCACCGGCAGGCCGCCGCCGATGATCTTGCCCAGGCAGGTGAGGTCGGGCCGGATGCCGTACAATTCCTGGGCCCCGCCCCGGGCCACCCGGAAACCGGTGATCACCTCGTCGAAGATCAGAATGATCCCTTCCTGATCGCACACATCCCTCAAGCCCTGCAAAAACCCGGGCCCGGGTGGCACTACCCCCATGTTGCCGGCCACCGGCTCCACGATGATGGCCGCAATCTCTCCCTTATACTGCCCCACCGCCTGGCGCACCGCCTCCAGGTCGTTGTAGGGCAGTGAGACCGTCAATTCGGCGATCTCCTGGGGCACCCCCGGACTGCCGGGGATGGCGTGGGTCAGGACCCCGCTGCCCGCGGCCACCAGGAACGAGTCGGCATGGCCGTGGTAACAGCCGTCGAACTTGATTAGCCGGGACCGGCCCGTGGCCCCCCGGGCCAGCCGCAGGGCGCTCATGGTCGCTTCCGTGCCGGAGTTGACCAGGCGTACCATGTCCAGCACCGGCACCGCGGCGCAGAGCACCCGAGCCAGCTCGACTTCCCCCGGCGTCGAGGCCCCGAAGCTGGTGCCCTTGGCTGCCGCGTCCTGTATCGCCGCCACCACCGCCGGCGCGGCGTGGCCCAGGATCAACGGCCCCCAGGAGCCCAGGTAATCCAGATAGGAGTTGCCGTCCACGTCAAAGATCCGGGCCCCCGACCCATGGGTGATGATCCGGGGCGTGAGGCCCACGGCCTGCCAGGCCCGCACCGGGCTGTTCACCCCCCCGGGCATGAGTTCGCTGGCGGCTTTAAACAGCGCTTCGGACTTCTCGTAAGGTGCCATCGCCGGTCTCCTGAAAACGGGTAAATATCATGGGGGGAGGGGTTAATCGGGAAGTGAGTCTCGATTTCTCCCATTGCCTTCAAAGCCCCCAAACCTTGAAAAATTGGCAGGGCGGCCTACCGCGCCACCGTCTCTGCTGGCGGAGGTCTTGACCATGAACGACTTCACCTCCCCCTAAATCCCCCTTTGCCAAAGGGTGACTTTAACACCCCCCTTTGAAAAAGGGGGGCAGGGGGGATATTTATCCTCGGAGGTGAAACATTGGGGATTCATGCATGGTTATAACGTTTGTCATAAATTCTTTCCACTTGGAGATTCTTAAATCCCCCCAAATCCCCGTTTCCAACGGATGACTTTTGCAGCAAATCCTTATAGTTCGTCCCTTTTCTCAAGGGGGGCTAGGGGGATTTGAATGATGCCGCCATCGGAAAATACTTTTGGCAAACGCTCTAACCTCGGCGCCGTACCGGCAAGATGCCGACGCCACGATCACCTTCTCGAAGCTGACCCGGAACAGGCACCGCCGATGACGCCGATTGCCACCCCTCAAGACGCGGGCGGCGCCTCCCCCTCTTTGAAATAGCGCATGGTGGTTTTTTTCAGTTCGGTCTCGCTGAACAGCATCTCGTAGTCGTGGACTCCGGTCTCCGCGGCCATCCCTGCGGCGATGGTCACGCACGCTTCCGGGGTGCGGCCGTGAATCATGGTGTAGAGATTGTAGGGCCAGGAGGGCGCCGGCCGCCGGGCGTAGCAGTGGGTCACGGCCCTTTGCCCGGCCAGGCGCTGGCCGATACGCTGGAGGTCGGCCTCCGGCACCGCCCAGGCCACCAGGGCGTTGGCCTCGTAACCAGACTGCTGGTGGCGCAGGGTGGCCCCGAACCGCCGGATATAGCCCCGGTCCATCAGGCTTTGGATGGCGGCCAGCAAAACCTCTTCGCCAATCCCCAAAAACTCCGCCACTTCCAGAAACGGGCGGGGGCAAATCTCCAGGTCCCGTTGCAGGGCCAGGATCACCTTTTTGTCCAGCTCCGACAGCATCCACGGCCTCCCCAATCTCCCGGGAGTTTAGACCAATCCGCCGGCCTTGGCAAGGGGAGCCAAAGCCCCGGGGCCCCCATCCCTGGCCGGCGTTCCCCAGGGAATGACGCCGATCCCGAGAGGGGAGTGGCTCGGGGGGGGCCTACCGCACCGCGGGGCGCCCCGGAAACGGCGCTTGAGGCGCCTCCCGGTCCGGTTCATGGACCATAGCCTCCACCTTTTGGCTCACCAGCTGTCTCAAAACATGCAGGTCCTGTCCCATGGCACAGGTCACGACGTAGTCAACGAACCTGCTGGGGTTTTGCCTCAACATCCCCACCAATTGGGTCCAGAATTGACGCCGGTGGGAGGCGCGCACCCCTTGGGACCAGAGGATTTTACTGAAAGCCCGGAGCTCGACCAATTTGGTGCGCCAGAGCATACCCGGCTCAAACAAGTGTCCACCCGGCCGGTAAGGCCCGGGGGAATTTCTCTGGGACTGGCGCGTCGGCCGCATAGCCAGGTAATAGCGGTAGGCCCTCGCCAAAAAGCGGGATGGTTCATACAGGTAGTTCCAGGCATCGGCATATTCCTGCATGATCTCGGTTTCCGGTCGATCCGGCTCATAGTTCAGCCCCGAAAAGGTCCCCCCATCTTGCCCCACATCCTCTTTCAGCCTGCCCTCCCGCTCCAGCCGGTCCCACAGGCTGGTGTGCGGCGGGGCCTGCAGGAGCCCCAACCTGGCCACGGGGATAGCCGTCTCCTCCATGAAGGCGCAGATGCGCTCCCCGGCCCCCCTGGCTTCCCCGTCCAGGCCGAGGATAAAGCTCCCCATGACCGCCACCCCATTGCTTTTGAGGTTGTGGATGGATTCCACCATGGGGTTTTTGAAATTGTGGAATTTCCGGCTGGTTTCCAGCACCGTTTCATCCGGAGACTCGATGCCGATAAAGACTTTCCCCAGGTTGGCCTCGGTCATCAGGTCGATCAATTCCCGGTCCTGCCCCAGGTTTATCGAAACCTGCGTAAAGAAAAAGAAGGATTCACCGCGGCTTTTCACCCAGGGGGTGAGTTCGCCCAGGAGGGCCCGGGCCTGTTGCTTATTCCCGATAAAATTATCATCACAAAAAAATACACTCCCTCTGGCCCCGAGACAGTAGAGGCATTCAAGTTCGGCGATGACTTGCGCCGGCGTTTTGTAACGGGGCTTGCGGCCGAAGAGGTTCACCACATCGCAGAATTCGCAGTCAAACGGGCAGCCCCGGGAAGTCTGAATCGTCAGGGCGTCGTAATCGTCCAGCCGCAGCAAATCAAAGCGGGGAATGGGAGAGGCAGTCAGGTCCGACCGCTCGTCGCTTTCGATCACCCCGGTCTTGCCCTCTCGTAGCGCCTCCAAAAGCAGGGGAAGCGTAACTTCCCCTTCGCCCCGCACCCCGAGATCACCTCCCGCCTCCAGGGCGGCTTCGGGCAGAGAAGTGGGATAGGCCCCCCCACCACGACGGTTTTCCCCCGGCACCTGGCTTCTGCCACCAGGGCCAACAGGCGCTCCCGCTGGATGTACATCGCCGATATTAATATCAAGGTCGGCCCACTGCCAATCGTCCTCCGTCAGCTTTCTGGTGTTGAGATCGGCCAGGCGCAGTTCCCAGGCGCCAGGCAGCAGGGCGGCTACCGTCAGCAGCCCCAAGGGGGGACTGATCGCCTTTTTTTTCTGAATTGGAGGGCTTCCCGGAAACTCCAAAAAGACAGGGGAAATTCGGGATAGATGAGCAATGCTCGCATAGCAGCGAAACTCCTCACGCGCAGCTAGGCCTCCCTTAAGGCCCCCGGTCCCCAAGCAGGCCAGCCGTTCACCGGCAAATGAATCAAGCACCCAAAAAATTATTGTTTATGACCATCAATCCGCATGCCGGCATTACCGCCTGTTGCGGGAGAACACTGACCGGCACCGGCGGCGATGCCGTCAATGAGCCCCCTCAACGCCACCTCACCCGGTCCCCCGTCTTGATCCCGTGCCGGTCGGCAAACCCGCCGGGCACTTCCAGGACCTGCCCCACCGCCGTCGGGGAGACCAGTTCCCCCGGGAAGGTCGGGGGCACGTTCCGGGTGACACCCGCCACCCGGCCGTCGCTGATCCAGATGAGGTCCAGGGGGATGCGCATCCCCCGCATGCAGAAGCTCTGCACCTCCTTTCCCGGCATGAAGAAGAGCATCCCCCGGCCCTCCGGCAACTCCCGCCGGTAACTCAGGCCCTGGTAGAGCCGCTCCGGGGTCCGCACGGCTTCGGCCTGCACCGTAACCTTTCCGAGGCTCACCCGGACCCAGGGATTGCCCTGTTCCGAGACTCCCTGTCCCCCCGCCCCCCCGGCCAGCCCGGCCAGCCCCGAGAGGCAGGTCAGGACCAGCGCCGCCATCACCCAGGCACTCACGCGACTTAATCTCATCCATACCTCCGGCCCGTCTCGATTCCTGAGCCGGAAACTCCCGGCCCCGTCTGCCCCGCTTCCCGCCCTTACCATACCCCATGTCGGAGTGCTGGCCCAAGAACTCTTTGGGGATAATCGGGGGGCCTGGCCCGGCCGGTGCGCCCGGCCCGGGCGTCTCGCCGGGAATGGCGCCCCGGGAAAACCCTGGAAATCGGCAGCCCCTGTGCTATAGTATTTCGATTACCGGCTCATGGCCAACGCCTTGGCCACCCCTAAACATGATAGCCCTGTGGGGGGTAAACCCACCCCTGGGCCTGGACTTTGACGTTCAACAGGTCACGGGCTCGTCAATGTCTGCTCTGCGTCAGAGCCCTAACCCTCAGGAGACTCCACCATGAAAATTGTCGCCGTGCTGGGCAGCCCCCGGCCTCAGGGCAACAGCAGCACCCTGGCCCGGGCCTTCCTCAAGGCCGCCGAGGAACGGGGGGCCGCGGTAACCGAGTATCTGTTGAACCAGTTGGCTTACCAGGGCTGCCAGGGCTGCATGGCCTGCAAAACCAAGCGCGACACCTGCATCCTGGAAGACGACCTGGCCCCGGTCCTGAACGCCGTCAAGGCAGCCGACCTCCTGGTCCTGGCCTCCCCGGTGTACTTCGGAGACCTCAGCGGCCAGATGAAATGTTTCTTCGACCGCACCTATTCCTACCTCAACCCGGATTTCTCCCCCCGGGTGCCGCCGGGCAAAAAAGCCGTTATGGTCCTGGTCCAGGCCAACCCCGACCTGGCCCAATTTGCGGACATCTTCCCGCGCTACGAGCGCTGGCTGAAGTTGTACGGCTGCGACCCGGTTCGCCTCCTCCGGGCCGTCGGCGTCCGGGAGCCCGGCGAAATCGCCTCCCAGGCCGCGGCCCTGGAAGCGGCCGCCGCCCTGGCCCGGGAGCTGGTGGACCTTTAAACCGGGGATTGGGGCAGGGGGGATTTTAGTGAGGAGAACAGGTGCCATAACCGCGTCAGGGCCGCCGGCAACCTCCGATTACGGGACCCGGGCTGCTTACTTGGTCCGATATCGGTAGTCCCGCTGATAATCCTGGGGGATAAAAGGGTCATAGGCGGGGGGGGTAGTGCCTTTCAGGGTGTTGGTGTACGGGTTGAATTGTCCGGTGTAGGGATTGATTTGTCCCGGGGTCGCGGCGCTGTCCTTTCTTACCTCCGCCTGACTCTGCCAGTGCCCTTCCACCCAGGTGCCGTCTTTGGCCGTATACGACTCAATCCATTTCTGCCCCCAGGCAGAGACCGGCGCCAATAACAACCCTATGACCAGCACCACCATGAGCTTTTTCATAAACCGCACCTGTAGGCTAGGAGGCCTGCTATAAAAGAAACTCTTCTAAAAATCTACAAAAAAAGCCCGGACTTGTCAATCCGGGCTTACTCCCAGGAAATAAACGGTGACACAGGTTTTTAACCTGTGCCCCGGCAGCGTCCTACTTTCCCGGTGCCACAGGTTTTCCAGCCTGTGAACCCGCGGAGTATCATCGGCGTTGGCGGGGCTGCAACGAGCCAGTTCGGGATGGGATCGGCTGTGGCCCCGGGCGCTACGGCCGGCAGATCCTGTCGTCAGGCTTTCTCCAGGCATTTAAATAACTGTTTGACTAGCTTGGGGTGTAGAAGTTTGCCGGGATGAAAAGGGACTATCATTCTTCGCCCCTCTTTCAAGTAAATCCTATGGCTGCCCTTAGTCCTTAGCCAAGTGAATCCGGCTTTGAGCAATAACGCTTCCGCCTCCGGTGCTGTCAATCTGGGCAGCTTAGGCAACCCCTACCTCTAATGAAGTGGTTAATATTTCCTTGCTTAAAGCAGCCTGTTTTTCCTCTTCCGAAAGGGTTTCCACATAAAGTTCAATGGCTTCCTTGATGTTGGCCATAACTTCTTCGAAACTCTCCCCTTGGGTCTGACACCCCTCTAATTCCGGGCTATAGGCATAATATCCAAAACTATCTTTCTCAATAATGACGCTAACCTTATGAGCCATGGGTTCCCCTTCTTAAAATTGATGCTAATAAAAAAGCCCGTCTCTGTCAAGAGACGGGCTTGCTGCTGAAAATTAAATCCGGCGGCGTCCTACTTTCCCACGCAGTCACCCACGGAGGATCATCGGCGTTGCCGGGCTTAACGAGCGAGTTCGGGATGGGATCGGGTGTGGCCCCGGCGCTATGAGCTATCAGCTTTCAAAAATAAGCGGTCAGCCAAAAGCCTTTAAAAGTTTACGGCTGAACGCTATCCCCTATTGTCCAAGCTCCATTCGGGCCCGGGAATTTCAATCGTGGTCATCTGGGCCTCGGCTTCAAAGGGCACTGCGGTGCTCAACAGGTCTTCAGCCCCGATTTTTAGAGATTCCAGCAATTCTTTTTGCGTTTTTTCCTGTGCGTTGACCCCGGGGAGATCGATAAGCCAACCGATCCACCATTTACCGCTCTTCTTGATCATCGCCCTGAATTTCATTATTTCACCCATGGAATATCAAGGTCTTTGCATATTTTTCTGGCCAGTTCATCCACTACATCATTATGCCGAGGAACCATGGTCTTGAACAGTCCCCTCTGAAAAATTGAGTGCCGGCGGCCTTCCCTGACCAGGAAGGCACCATGCTCAACCAAGTGCCTGACCAAATTCTTTCTCTTCAACTTACCAGCATATTAAATAAAAAACCCCCCCTCAGTCAAGAGGGGGGCTTGCTGCTATGAAATTAAATCCGGCGGCGTCCTACTTTCCCACGCAGTCACCCACGTAGTATCATCGGCGTTGCAGGGCTTAACTACCGAGTTCGGGATGGGATCGGGTGTGGCCCCTGCGCTATGGCCACCGGAAACTTTATGACCGTCAAGCAGTGAGCGTAAGCAGTGGCTAAAGCTTTGGCTTTTCCTAACTGCTGACATGCTCATGGCTAACTGCTGCATTTAAGCGAATCTGGAAGAAAGAGAATCCTTAGCAGTTTCCAAAAGCAAGGGAAATATGGTCAAGCCGCACGGCCGATTAG
>CAWJCT010000003.1:0-45000 GCA_963841475.1 uncultured delta proteobacterium | reverse complement strand
TGAGCCAGGATCAAACTCTCCAGTTTAACTTGGAGTTTTCCCGCACTCGGGCTCACTATTTAGTTTTCAAAGAGCAAATTTTGGTGATTAATATTGTATGCAATTTTTCAGCCGCTGTCAAGGGGTTTTGTTTCCGTTTCGTTAGCTTGCCCCCCCGAGCGGCAACTGTTTTTGTAACCCAATCCGGCCTCCGTGTCAACCCTTTGTGGCGGATTTTTTTCCGCCCCGCCGGGCCAACCCTGCCGCCTTCCAGGCAACGGTGATTTATATCCAATCACCCCCGCCCTGTCAAGCCCTGATCGGAAAAATTGCCTTCCCGCCTCAGGGGTGCCGCCGGCCTCTATACCGGCCAGCCTGCTTCCCCCCTTTCTTGAAGGGGGGGGTCAGGGGGGATTTTATCTGCCGCCCCTGGCGCACCATTTCTTCCGCCCACCTCAGAGTCCGCCGCTATTTTCTTACCCAGTCGCCGGACCATGTCCGTCGGGGCGGCAACCCCATCACAACCTCTTCGGGCTTCCAAAAAACCGGCCGGGAATAACGAAGCTCCCGGCCCCGATGCTTAACCAGTAGATGATACCAAATCAAAAACGAAAGGCAAGCCCTTTGTCAAAAAAAGTTGTCAGCCGTCAGTGGCAAGTCGTCTGAAGGCAGGTCCCAGGGGCCGGCGATGCTTCGCGCCGCTCAGAATGACGAGAATTGTCTTTTTGACCCTCGTTCCCAAGCTCCTGCTTGGGAACGCCCTTGGCAACGCCAATCTCCGCCCAAGCTCTGCTTGGGCACCTCCCTGGAGCGAAAAACCCCTAGAGCCAGCACTCGTCCCATCTTTCCTCTTTCTTCAGGTCGATGCGGCCCCAGCCGCCAGGTCGCTGGGTGATCAATCAGGGAACTTCGATTCTGGGTGCGGGGTGCCAAGGGACCTTGAGGTGCGTCCCAGGCCATGCCGCCCCCCTTACCTTCCCCATCTGCCCCGGGGAAATCTCGATTCCCATTCTTCCCACTGTATCCGTCGCTCATATTCTTCCTGGGTCTCTGCATTGCGCGTCCAGGTCGGGGTCGGGGTCTCCGTGGCCTCTGGTTTTTCATAATATCCCGGCGCGCAGCCTGCCATG
The DNA here is from genome assembly GCA_963841475.1 of uncultured delta proteobacterium. Classification (GTDB taxonomy): domain Bacteria; phylum Desulfobacterota; class Desulfobaccia; order Desulfobaccales; family 0-14-0-80-60-11; genus 0-14-0-80-60-11. The sequence continues at coordinate 43,891 of CAWJCT010000003.1, read as the reverse complement.
AGAATGAGCCCGATCAAGATCGGCCAAATTCGCGCTGCCATGGTGTCCTCCTGGAATAACCTCATTAATGGACTATAACAGATGGACGTCGGTACCGCCGCTTTATGCAAGTGCTGAGCCGTAAGATGCCACGGGTCAGCGGCCAGGGGCCAGCCATGCAGGACCAAGGGTAAGGTTGCAGCTGTCAGGTTTCAGAAGCCAGCCGGGCGGGGCCGGGTGGAAAGCTCTGCGCCAAACCATTTTGAGACCTCTGCGAAAGTCTCATGGAGGATAGCCGCCTCTCGGCTGTCACAGCGATTGCCAAAAGTTTTTTCCGATCCTTGCGAAATCCACAAATCCCCCCTAACCATCTTTAATAAAGGGGGGAACCACAAGGAATTGCTAATAAAGTCCCCCTTTGTAAAAGGGGGATTCTAGGGGGATTTCGAGAACCTCCAAGGGGAAAGAATTTATGGCAAAGGCGAGAAGAGATTCTTCGGTCGCTCCACTCCCTCAGCATGACCAATCAGGGGACTTTCCCCGCGGTCTCAGAGGTGAGGTTCCAGGTGCGAACTGTCAGGGAAATAACGCCCGGGCCGGCCCCGCCCCCCATCTTTTCCTTATAACCCCCTCCCCCTTGAGGGGGGAGGGTTGGGGTGGGGGTAAGGGTATCAGCGGCACCGCCTTCCAGCCTCTAAAACCGTAGGGGCGGACCTGTGTGTCCTCCCTTTATCGCTACACCCCGGCTCCTATCCCCCCCCTTTGCCAAAGGGGGGTTAGGGGGGTTTCCGCTGGCCCTGGCGTCTCGCCTGTTTTCTCCCTATCTCACTACCTTCCGATATAGGATTTTCGGCGTCTTTATCTTTATTGCGAGAAGATTCTACCAATAATGATACAATGGTCTTCGAAGAATCTGCGAGTTCCTTAAACTTTTTGCGATGGTGACAGTGGGCTTCTCGGAGGCATCGGTGCCGAGATAAGACCTTGCCTCTAGCTTGGCGCAACCTGTGATTAGTCTCTTTCCGCTACTGTAAGTATAGTCAAGCACAATGGGGTCCTCCCCAATCGCTTGCGATAGTCCGGATTAAAGACAAGTAATCTCTCGGAAGTCTCCCGGGCCAAGGGCTGGAATACCCTCAATCAATGGTCCATCATTCATTATGCCGACAGGCCTGGCTTCGTCAACCGTTATGCCATAAGCTTTAGTGGGAATTGCTTTTGATGCTTTAAAGGTAATGTCATAAGCGATATCACGCCCTATGTTCTCAATAATTATGACCAGAATGGTAGGCCGCTCCAAATCATGCTTCACGTATACAATCACTTTCGGCTCTGCCTGTAAACGAACTAGCCGAAAAGTCAGACGAGTGTAAATGGCAGCCATTACTACAGAACCACTTGCGGCCACGGCGGCTATCGCTGTCCAGAAAGGGATTGTCTCTTGCGTGAACATTAACTTCCCCTTTTCCCAAGCTCCCGCTTGGGATTCCCCTTTTTAGCCCAAACATTTTGTTATTGGCCGTTAAAATCAAATCTAATCATAATCAAGCTTTAATTGTTTATATGAAATTTGTTTTAGAATAGCCTTATATTTAAGTTTTAAGTGTTTAGAATCGATATGGAAATTTTAGTTTCGTAAGATATCCTTTTAACTGCTCCAATATTTGTTTATCCTTATTAAACCTAATAACGCCTAATTTGTAAAAATTATCCCTGAGTTTGTTCTCATCACAGCTTCTAAATATAAAGTCAAGCTCTTGCTTTGCCTTCCCACTATTGTATCTAAGACTTAATAACATTTTACCTAATGTTGCCATCTTATAATGTGGGTCATAAGCGCAATTTAAAAGAATTTCTCGCTGTTCATTCAGGCCAATTTGACATATTAGCTTTAATGAAGCCCTTTTAACTTGAAGTATTTTTTCATCAACATACATTTTAATAACTTTACCAAATGATTTTCGCCTAATTACTGTATCAGCTAATATATTTAATGCTTGACATCTAACATACCAATGTTTTTTCTTGTTTAAATATATCTTTCTTGCATATTTTATTATCTTTAGTTTGTTTTTGTACGATGATCGTAATATATTTAGCAGCATTGCTTCTTGATAATCGAATAGATTTGCCGGCGAATCCAAGTATATCAATATATCATTACTTATTTTTGCTATTGAAGGGAATAAACGAAGATATGTTAACACGCTTATTGTTAATCTTGCATCTGGATTAATTCTTAATTGAGAAAGCACGGCATCAACAAGATGATCTTCTCTTAGCATGGCAAAGCCAGTCATTATCCGACGGAATAATCTTAAATCATGACCTTCCAGACGCTTTAGGAAATAAACTCCTAGCCGCTTTTTTTAATAGATTTGCTATTTCTTCCCTCTATCTTTCCCTAAGTTCCTTCTTTTACCTAATTCTTTAACAAGTTGATTAATTAAATTTAATCGTTCATCAATAAGATCCTTTGCTATATCTTCTTTTTCTTTAATTGCTGTTTTAGCTCCTTGAATATTTAACTGTAATTCTCTAAGAACTTCATTCATTCTAAATATAGCCTTAATAGCAGTTTCCTTTTTGGCAAATATCTTCACATCATCCATATATCTGAAATATTTTATCTTATATTTTTTGGCAAATTCGTTAAATGCTTGGTCAAGTGGTAAGAGGTAAATATTCCCCAAGAAACTGGATATTGAGTTTCCCTGTGGTATTCCTCTCCTTATTGTAAGAAAATGCTTTGTCGGCCAAGTCCAATGCTCAAGTATACCTATAAGAAGGTTGATAATCCTCTGGTCTTTTGGCAGATATTTTAAAAGCAATTCTCTTAATATATCCAAGTGGATATTTTCAAAATAAGCTGCGATATCTGAAATGGCTAAATATATATAGTTATCTTCTTCATATGAATAAATTGATTTATCAATAAAGACTGGCCATTGTTCATACCATGGATGAAATATATCTATTTTAATTTTTATTGTTTTCTTCTTTAAAAAAGTAAATTCTATTATATCTACTTCTCTAAATAGACTCTTATGTCTTTTGACTAGGGTTATAGCGATAAGAATACACACTCTCCGGCAACAGCTTATTGTTATTAGTTTGGGCGCAATAATCATCGTAATAGCATAGACAATATGATCTCTTATGTCTACAGAACTGCCGGGGCGTACTGAATAAGTGCCTAGGGACGTCAATTCTCAGAAGTTTTTGTGGATGATAGGTGCCTTCTTTTAAAGAAAGACAAAGTAAATTTAAATGGCTATCTAATTCAAATGCAAAATCATTGTGAGCAAACAGGTCTTGGATAAAGCCGCCTCGTGCATCAATTCTTGCTAAATGCCAGGCTTCTTTTAGCAAATGCCTATCACAGAGCTTTTTATAAAGTGTATCTGACATATTTTAATAAAATTATTTTATTTGGGTTATTAGTTATCGTATGATCCTACTTCCCGCCAGTCCCGCCATGCCCCCACCTATCTACTTTGCACCCATGGTAAAATAACCCGCCATAAATTATTAATTTCTTTCCGATTTTTTAACTTTTCGCCCATTCCCCTTTCCCCCCTCGTTCCCAAGCTCCTGCTTGGGAACGCACCTCTCCGCCCAAGCTCTGCTTGGGCACCTTAACGTGTTTTGCTGCCCCCTGTCCCGCCTGTGCTGGCCCTTAGCCCGGTTTTGGTTTCTACTGACTGCTAACCCCTGACCCCTAATCCCATCCTTAACCCCTGAGGTAAATCCCATGGACCTACGCTGTACCGTCTGTAATCACGCCTCCCTGAAGGAGATCGACCAGGCCCTGATGGCCGGGTACTCCCTGCGCCCCCTGGCCGCCCGGTACGGGGTCTCGGCCTCGGCCCTGTCCCGCCATCTCAAGCACCTCGACCGGGCCCTGGCCGCCCGGGACCAGCAGGAGCGGCAACAGGAGGCCACCCAGCTCATGGATCAAGTCAGCCTCCTGGAGGCCCGCCTCGACCGGATCTTCCGCAAGGCCGAAAATCTCCACTCCCTCCATATCTCCCTGGGCTGTATTCAGGAGTCCGTCCGCCTCCTCACCCTCCGGCAGAAGCTCCGGGGCTCGTCAAGGGGCCGCCCTTAATGCCCCCGCACCGCATGCTAAATGGTTACCCCCCGATTTCCTGCGGATATCCGGCGACTTACCCCCGGCCAGCCCCCGATTCCCTGCGGTTCCCCCCCGGCGCCCCTCCGGCGACAGATGCGGCACAAACTTTTGCCCTTTTTCCCGTTTGTCCTTTTCGCCCTTTCCCCTTTTCCCTTTCCCCCCCTTCTCTCTCCCCTTTTCGCCCCCTGGCTTTTTGTGATAGTATGATAAAGAGGAGTTCGCCATGTTTATCAATTTCACCGCCAAGTATACCAAGATTCCCTCGGGCTACCTGGGCCAGTTGATCGAATGGCCCGAAGTCCTCACCGAAGGCCGGGATTTGGAAGACTGCCGGGCCCTGCTCCGGGATGCCTTGAACGAAATGATCCTGGCCTACCGGCAGCAAGGCAAGGAAATTCCCCTGGGCAATGCCTTGATCGAACAGCTTCCCGTCGACCTTGCCGATGTCCGTCAAACGGCGTGATCTCGTCCGCTACTTGGAAGAAAGCGGCTTTTACCTCCTCCGGGAAGGCGGCAATCATGCCATTTATACCAACGACCTCAAAACCATCCCGGTAAAACGCCATAAACTCTTGGACCGCATCACCGCCAACGAAATCTGCAAACAAGCCGGCCTTTCCCCCAAATTCTAAATCCACTTTTTCCCTTAATTTCTCCTCGTTACGACAACAAAAAACCCGGCAGTCGCAACCACGACCCCCGGGCCCTCCAGACCCAACTGCTCACGCTCACTGCTCACTGCTTACGGATAGAGCAAAAATTCCCGGCGCACCTCCATGAACCGCTTTAAGTCCTCCTGCCAGGACGCCTCCAATTCCGCCACGCTCAAGCCATTCTCCAAACCCCCCCGGATGGCATCATCCCCGGTGAGGAGGTCGAAGGGCAGGCGCACCGTTTCGTATTCGTAGGGCGGCTGGCGCCAGGCGAACTGGCTCGGGATAGAGTTCCCGGATCGCCGCCAGCAGGGCCAGGGTGGTGTAGTAGGGCTTGAAGGTCTGCCGGTCGGTGACGTGGAGCTGAAACCCCCGGCACAGTTCCCCGGCCCATTTATGGAAGGTGGGCTCAAAGCAGGCGGTCCGGAGGATCACCCCGGGCAGATCGATATCCTGAAGATGAGCCAGGATGCGCCCGGGTTCCAGAAACGGGGCCCCGAACAGCTCAAACGGCCGGGTGGTGCCCCGGCCTTCCGAGAGATTGGTGCCCTCCAGGAGGACCTGGCCGGGATAGACGATGGCGCCATCCAGGGTGGGCAGGTTGGGAGAGGGCAGCACCCAGGGCAGCCCGGTGGCGTCAAAATAGTCGCCCCGCCGCCAGCCCAGTGCGGGGATCACCTCGAGGTCGCAGCCGATTTCCTGGGTGACGTTGTAGTAGCGGGCCAACTCCCCCAGGCTGAAGCCGTGGCGCATGGGCAAGGGGTAGGGCCCCACGAAGGAGGCCCACTCGGGCCGCAGCAGATTGCCCTCCACCTGCGGCCCGCCGATGGGGTTGGGGCGGTCCAGGACCACCACCTTTTTACCGAGCGGCGCCGCGGCCTCCATCACCTTGGCCAGGGTGGCGGCAAAGGTGTACACCCGGGTGCCCACGTCCAGCAGATCCACCAGGACCACGTCCACCAGCGCCAGGGCCTCGGCCGGCGGCGTCAGGCGGGGTCCATAAAGGCTCACCACCGGCAGGTGCAGGACCGGGTCGGCAAAATCGGCGGAGGCGATCATGTTGTCCTGCTTTTCCCCCAGCAGGCCGTGTTGCGGGCTGAACAGGACCTTGAGCCGGCCGGGAAAGCGGCGGGCCACCAGTTCCCGGGCGCTGGCCAGGTCCGGGGCGACGCTGGCCGCATGGCTCAGGAGTCCCAGGCGGGCCTCCGCCGCCCAGGCCGGGGGGTTCCCGCAGAAAGATTCTAAACCCGATGCTACCCGGCCCATGCCCAACCTCCCCCGGAAAATGGCAGGAGGGCCAGGAGAGTAACGGTCGTCGTTACTCCCCTGCCCTCCCGGTGCGCGCGATTCCTTTAAAATTCCGCGTCGTCTCGTTTTACCACCGGGACGCATCATCAAAACCACGTCGTGGGTCACCCCGTCCTTGCGGATAAAATAATCGTCCAGGATGGCTTTCTGTTCGAAACCCTTGGCCCTGAAGGCCTTGACCACCTTCTTATGATCCGCCAGGATCTCGGCCTTGAGCCACATGAGATTTTCTTGCAAAGCCAGGTTAAGGACCTCTTCGAGCATCAGCGAACCCAAACCCAGGTTCCGAAAGCCGCGGCCCACGAAGATGCGAATCTCGCCGACATGCTTGGTGGCGTGCTTGCCCCGATGCAGGGTGGCGTCCGCAATGATCTGGTTGTTTTCCAGGTCCACCGCCACCAGGGGCAATACCTTGCGGTAATTGAGGTGATCCACCCAGGCGTTGACCAGTTTCAGGTCCTTGACGTCCTGCTTCAGAAACCGGATATCCTCCTCCGGGGCCTCCTGAAACATCTGGATCAAGGCCATCCCGGTCCTGCTCGTTGAGGAAGCGGAACATCACCCGTTTGCCGTTTTTCAAGGTGGCGAACTTGCGGTAAGCGACGTAATTGATCATTGCGGCCCTCAAGAAGGGATTTCAGTGTAAATCTGAGGCCATGATACCCCCTCGGTGAGATTTGTCAAGGCAACGGAGGCCGAGGAGGCACTCCGGGGACCGTGCAGGCCTGGCCTACGGTCGCCCGGAGAAATAATTCTGAGTTAAAACTGATCTATTTTAATAAGTTTTTATATATAATAACAGAGGTTAGCGATTTTTGTCAAGGATAATTCTTCCTCCCTATGAAAAACCGTGAAAAACCCAGGATGCGGGAGATCTTTCAAAATTCAGGAGCTCGGCCCAGGGCCCGGCAAACCCCCTAACCTCGGCGTTTTATGCACTTATAACTTATTGAATTAATTATATTTTTTAAAAACTTGACCAGAGGCCGCGCCGTTGTTGCGTTCTGTAACGTATCTCCTAACATTAGCCAAAAGAGATAACCTAAGGTTCATTTCGGCTCAGTCCCTTTGACCGGGATATCGGCCGTGAGGTTACTATTCGCCCTACAAGCAAGGCACATCTAAGGGGGAATATGGAAGCTATCTGGCAGGCCGTCAAAGAAGTCATCAAGAACGAGCTGCCCTCGAGCCACCTTCGACCTGTGGATCGAACCTCTCCAGGCGGAGTCGGGGCCCGGGGGAGAGCTGCTTCTGTCCTGTCCCAATCCCTTTGCGCTCCGGTGGGTCCAGGCCCATTATCTCAAGCTAATCCAGCAGGCCCTGAAAACGCCTTGAACAAGCCCGCCGGTGCATCTGAAATTGCTCACCGCCCCGGTACGCCGGCCGCTTGCCTCCGGTGATGCAGCCCTCCCTGCCCCTGGTTCCGAGAAAGCCCGGCAGCCGGCGGTTTAAACCAGGCCTTTACCTTTGACCAGTTCGTGGTCGGGGCCTCCAATCGCCTGGCTTACCAGGCTTCCCAGGCCCTGGCCCGCAACGATACCTTTTATAACCGCATGCTGTTCCTCACCTCCGGCCCCGGGCTGGGCAAAAGCCACCTGTCCCAGGCAGTGGGCAACTTCGTCGCCAAGGCGGCTGCCGGGAGGACAGGTCCTGTATATCACCGCGGAAAATTTCGCCAACGAGATGGTGGAGCGCCCTGAAGAACGGCCGCATGTCCACGTTCAAAGAGCGCTTTCGGCAGGACTGCGACATTCTGCTCCTGGAAGAAGTCCAGTTTTTGAGCGGCAAGGAGAAAATCCAGGCGGAGGTCTGCTATACCCTGGATACGCTCATGGGCTCAGAATAAGCGTCTGGTCTTTACCAGTTGCTATCTCCCGGGGAGATCGGCCACCTCTCCCAGGAACTGCGCTCCCGGCTCACCGGCGGCCTCATCACTCCCATCGGCCCGCCGGACTTCCCCACCCGGGTCAATATTCTGGACAACAAGGCCAAGAGCCGGGGGGTGCAGGTCTCCGTGAAGATTCTGGAATACCTGGCGGAATATGTCGACGAGGACGTGCGCCGCCTGGAGAGCGCCCTGGATTGCCTGGTGGCCCGGTCGACCTTGCTGAACGAACCTTTCAGTCTGCGCATGGCCCAGGAGGTGCTCCAGGATTTGAAGGCCGTGGACACCCGGTTGAACACCCCGGATATTCAGAAGATCGTCGGCGATTACTATGGGGTGAGTCTGCCGGACCTGCTGGGGCGGTCCCGCCAAAAGCGGCTGGTGCGGGCCCGGCAGATGGCCCTCTATTTCTGCCGCATCTATACGGAAAAAACCATGGTTGAGTTGGGGCGCCTGTTCCAGCGGTCCCACGCCTCCGTGGTCCATGCCTTGCAAACCCTGGAGCGGGACCGCAAGACCCAACCCCGGGTGGCCCAGGAATTACAGCTGTTGGAGGAAAAACTGGCTCAGGCCAAGGTCAGGTCGGGGTTAGACGAGCATCCATATCTTCGCACCGATGCTTGATTACCCGGCCCTCCACGATGAAGACGATATCTTCGGCGATATTGGTGGCCAGGTCGGCGATGCGCTCCAGATTCCGGACGATGATGAGGAAGTGATGCAGCCGGGTCACCCAGCGGGACTCCTTGATCATGCACCCCAGGATCTTCTGGATATATTCGTCATCCAGGATATCCACTTCCACATCCCGCTGACAGACCTGGATGGCGAGCTTGGGGTCCTGGTTGACAAAGGCGTCAATGCTGGTGCGGACCATCCCTAAGGCCATGTCGGCCATGACCTTGATATCGATGGGAAGTTCCAGGGGCGGGCTGCTGTTCAGTTCCAGGGCCCGTTCGGCGATATTGACCGCCTGATCGCCGATGCGCTCCAATTCCGTGGCGATGCGCATGGCCGCCACGGTCAGGCGCAGGTCGGTGGCCACGGGTTGGCGCAGGGCCAGCAACTTAAAGGCCTGTTCTTCGATGGCCAGTTCCATGCGGTTGAGGGTGATGTCATCGGTGATCACCTCCCGGGCCAGATCAGAGTCCCGGTTCGTGACCGACACCATGCTCTTGCCCACCGCAGTCTCGGCCAGCGCCGCCATCCGGAGCAGATCCTGCTTCAGACTGCTCCAATTCCTGGTCGAACTGTCTCGAGTAATTCTCACGGGCGTTGTCATTGTCGCCCCCTTTCTTGAATTACTCGATAGAAATTTTACTATAAATCGTCTAAAAGATAAAGAATCTAAAGAAATTTCGGTGGCTATTAAATCACTATTTTCATTCGGGATGATCAATGAAAATGGCCATTTTGGGACCCGGGGCCCTGGGTTGTCTCCTGGCCGCCCTCCTTCGGGAGGCCGGAGAGGATGTCTCGCTGGTGGATTACCGCGCCGGAGCGGGCGGCGCGGCTGCGCCGGCGGGGCATCCAGGTGCACACCCTGGACGGCCCGATCGGCTTATTCAGGTCCCCATCGGCCTGGCGCCGGAGGTGGGCCCGTGCGATTTGACCATCGTGGCGGTCAAGGCTTATCAGACCGGAGACCGCGGCCCGGGCCCTCCCGGCGGCTCATGTCCCAGGGGGGCTGGCCCTCACCCTGCAAAACGGCCTGGGCAACCTGGAAGTCCTGGCCCAGGCCGTGGGGCCCGAGCGCCTGCTGGCGGGGGTCGGCCTGCTGGGGGTCACCCGGCAGGATGAGGGACGGCATCCTCTTTGCCGGCCGGGGGGCTATTTATTATCGGGGTGCCGGCCGGATCCGCAGGTCTCCGGGACTGAGGTGGCCGCGGTGGTGGACCTCTTCCGGCGGGCCGGCCTGGAGTGCCAAGCCCGGGAGGACATCGAGGCCGTCTTGTGGGAAAAGCTGGTCATCAACGTGGGCATCAACCCCCTCACCGCCCTGCTGCGGGTGCCCAACGGGGCGCTGCTCGGAGTTGCCCGAGGCCTGGGAAGTGGCGGTGGCCGCGGCGGCCGAAGCCCAGGCGGTGGCCCAGGCCGCGGGTCTCAACCTCAGCGGGGACCCCGAGGCGCGCCTGCGCCAGGTCTGCGCCGCCACCGCCGCCAACCGCTCTTCCATGCTCCAGGATATTCTGGCGGGTCGGCCCACAGAAATCGAGGCCTTGAACGCCCAGGTGGCAGCCCGGGGCCGGGCCCTGGGCCTGCCCACCCCGGTCAACGACCTGCTCACCCTGCTCTTGCGCGCTGCGGCGCAGGCCCCCCCTTTGCGGGTCGGATAGCCACCCGGGGGGACCCGCCCCGCCCCGTTATTCTCTTTGACGCATTGGACCGGGGCCTGATAAATAGAGATCAGGGGCCGGGGAGCTCTCCCCCCCCCGGGATAGCCGAGAAGCTCAACTATTTTTGGCGGCAGCGGCAGTAATAAAGAGGCAGGAGTATGAAAAGGATCATAGCCGTGGAGCCTGGCGAATGGATTATCCTGCCCTGTATCCTGGAAACTGATGATTGTTACTGCCGGGTTGACGTGTACCCGGACGGCCGGGTGGAAGCCAGCGACGATGACCGCTTTCACAAGACCGACCATTACGGCCCCGACTACAAACTTTTCGCCGCGATCTATAACAGCAGCAGCGATTTCATGATGTTCCTGCGGCGACCCGTACCTCTCACCCTTCAAGGGGCAGTGCCGGTGGCGGGGGTGAGGCGGCTGGCCCTCATGGCCGTGGAGTCCCTGTTGCTAAAAATCTGACACCCTGTCCCCGCTATAGCGCCTGGCAATCCGCAGTGAAATTTTCTCACTTAATTTGTTCCAACAATAAAGGGTATCTCCACGGGGATAGTCTTGTGGGTACGAATTCCAGGCTCCCATTGGGCCGGGAGCTTATAGGTTGATTTTCCTCTTAAGACTCAGTAAACTGAATGATAAATACTTTTTTCAGAGGGAAACAGTCATGGATCTCCGAAGATGGCTCACAATTACCGTCGTGGTAACCGTATTGATCTCGGGATGCGCCACTTCGAATACCATGAATCAGCAACAAGCCCTCTCCCAGGTAGCAACTCAGGAAACGAAAAGTAATATAAACCAGCGGCTTGCCAATCTTGGGGCCCAGGCGGCGGTGAAAGGTCCTCATGACTATCAACTGGGGTCCGAGGATCTTTTGGAGATAGGCGTATTTGGACAAAAGGATCTACAGCGCTTAGTCCGGGTTAATGGCAAAGGGGAGATTACTATGCCCCTTTTGGGTCCGGTGAAGGCAACCGGACTGACTCCCCAAAAGTTGGAGACACGCCTGGAGGAACTGTATGGGGCCCAATTTCTCAGGAACCCCCAGGTCAGCGTTTTTGTCAAAGAATATCGCCACGAACGGGTAGCCCTAACCGGCGCTCTCAAGAAACCCGGTTTCTACGAAATGATCGGACCGCGCACGCTACTGGAGATGTTGGCCACGGCCGGAGGTCTGGAAGAGAAGGCCGGAGATCGGGTACAGGTCATCCGCACCCAGGGGACCAGGAAAGAGATGCCGAAATCCAACCTGGCCGGGGTCTCGAGCCCCTTTGCCCCTAATAGCGAAACCATTGTGATTGACCTGAAACAGCTGGCCAGTCAGGGGAAGCCCAATATTGTCATTCAGCCTGGAGACGTCATTAATGTGCCCTTTGCCGGCCTGGCCTATGTATTAGGTTCCGTCAACAAGCCGGGCAGTGTACCGGTCAAGAGCGATTTGACGGTCTCCCAGGCCATCGCAGTGGCCGGGAGTCCGGTGGCAGGCCTTGCCAAGCCCCAAAAAACCACTATCTTGCGCCTGGACGACCAAGGGCAACCCGTCGTCATCCCCGTCAACCTCAGCGCCATCATGGCTAAGGAAGAGCCGGATATCGTTCTTAAGGAACAAGACGTGGTCTTCGTGCCTGAAAGCATAGTCAGAAGGTTCCTGATGGATTTTCGACAGTTAGTCGGTGGCGGGATGTCGGTAGGATATAGCATTCTTTAAAAGAATGGAGCTGACCTCAGTGCTGCCGCGTTGTCCCGGTCCTGGCGCCCGCACTGCAGCCCCCCAAGGGGGCTACAGTCGGCCTGGGTCCTCCTGAATCCACCTTCCCCTCCACCCGCCTGCGTCTTCCCTCTGGCGCCATTCACCGGTTCTCCTTGAACATTGATATTCTCCTAACTTCGTCTCTGAGGAAACCAGACATCTTTATAGGCTATAGACCTCCGGGCATCATTTTCCTTGACAAAATGGGCTTCTGAAGATAAATAATGATTGCAATAACGAAGACAAAACTTGACAATTAAATGAGAGATTTGATGGAAAGCACCGATTATCTGGAGAAGCGTTTTTCTAAAAATCCTGACATGGTCTTCCGCCAGATAGGTGACGAATGTATCCTGGTGCCCATTCGGGAGCGAACGAGCGGATCTCAATTCTATTTTTGTCCTGAACCCGGTCGCCCATATCTGGGAACTGTTGGATGTGGAGCGGTCCGTCCCGGAAATCCGGGACATCATTGCCGCCGAGTTCGAAGGTGACCGCCCAAGAGGCCGAAACCGACTTGGTGGATTTTTTAGAGCAATTGCAAAAGATCGGCGGGGTTAAGGAAGCCTGAAATGGGTTGTGCGCACCTTCCCGAGATGGGTTACGGCGAGTTAAGTAAGCGAATCATGACTCAGGCCCTCGATTCCCGGATCCCCATTTGCGGAGACATCGAGCTCACGGCCAGGTGCAACCTCAGGTGCGTCCACTGCTTTATCAACCAGCCCCGCCGGCGACAAGGTCGCAAAGGGGCAAGAACTCTCGTTTTCCGAATGGGCCCGCATTATCGACGAGATAGTGGCGGCAGGCTGCTTGTGGCTGCTCATCACCGGTGGGGAGGCATTGTTGCATCCCGACTTTCTGGACATTTACACCTATGCCAGGGAGCGGGGACTACTCATCACCCTGTTCACCAACGGCACCCTGCTGACCCCGGAGATTGCCGACCACCTGGCCAGGTTGCGGCCCTTTGCGGTTGAAGTCACCCTTTACGGCCACACGACAGAGACCTACGAAGCCGTCACCGGGGTGCCCGGTTCCTTTGACCGCTGCCGCCGGGGCATCCAACTGCTCCTGGAGCGCAACCTCCCGGTCAGGCTGAAGACCATGGTCCTGACCCTGAACGCCCCTGAACTGGAGGACATGAGAGACTGGGCTCAAGAGTTGGGTGTGCAGTTCCGCTTCGACCCCATGGTGAGCCCCCGGTTGGACGGCTCCACCCGCCCCTGCGGTTACCGCCTGCCTGCGGAACAAGTGGTGGCCTTGGATTTGGCCGATAATGAGCGCTCCCGGGAATGGGAAGAACTTTTTCGGAATAACCGATCTGATCTTTCTACCCAGGACCTCTTTCGGTGCGGCGCCGGCAAGATCTCTTTCCATATTGATCCTGTCGGGGTTTTGAGCATCTCGTCATGGTACGGGAACCGGGGATTGCTCTGTCTCGCAGTTCCTTTAAGGCGGCGTGGGATGGGGTTCTCTTAGAAACCCGGAGTCAGCAGTGGCCGGAGGATAGCCGCTGTGTTGGCTGTGATTGGCTCAACCTGTGTCCTCAATGTCCAGGTTGGGGCGTTTGGAGCATGGCAACCCCTCAGGCCTGGTGGACTATGTATGCCGGACCACCCACCTGCGGGCATCGTTCTTTGATTTAAATCATCATGCCCAGGAGACAAAATCATGAAACGGAAATACGAAAAACCCAGTATCACCAAGGTAGAATTGCGGCCGGAGGAAGCGGTCTTGACCGGTTGCAAGACCACGGCTTGTCATACCGGTTGGGGTTCGAAGAGCTCGTGTGTAGCTTGCACCAGCTAAGGCTTAAGATATCCTGCTAAAGTTTCTGGGGTGAGGCGTAGGGTTACCTCTGGTTAAACCGGGCGGTAAGGGATGATTGTGCCCTGGAAATTCCCGTCGCCCATAGGGATGAGTTCCTTTACACATGGATCAAACTAGCAGAGGTCAAACCGAACCCTTACGACTGAGGATTGGAGGGGTGACCATCGTTGTGGCGCCATGCAGCAGTGATTGTCCCCCTCTGAGACTTCCAACGCCCGAAGACCGCTTCATCGTGGACAACGCCGTCCCCGACATATTACTCCAGGTGCGCTATGGCGACCTGCCAGCTTTGCCCCCGGAGAGTGAGGCGCTTCAAACCGGAGCGCACCGCTGGTCTCTGCACCGCCACCGAGACGGTTACGCAATTCCCCTCTTTCTGGGAGATCACCACCATCCACACCGGATGGCGGTGATGAACCGCTCCTTTACGGCCGGAGACCTGTTTATTCAGCGAGAGCAGCCCGGATCGGTCAACCCGAAGGAACAGGTTATTATCGATCCTCTCTTATTTCCGACGGTGGAAGTGCTGATGCTCAATTACCTGGCCAAGGGGCGCCAGGGGGTGATCATCCATTCCCTGGGACTTGACGAGGAAGACCGGGGGTTGCTCTTTGTGGGAGTCTCGGGGGCCGGCAAGAGCACCATGGCCAACCTCTGGCAGGGGTCCGGGGCGGTACTGCTCAGCGATGACCGCATCATCGTGCGGCGGCAGGATGACCGCTTTATGATGTACGGCACCCCCTGGCACGGCGACGCCAATATCGCCTCCCCCGAAGCTGTCCCTCTGGACCGGATTTACTTTCTATCCCGCTCTTCCGAAAATCAGGTGCGACCGGTTTCCACCATGGAAGCCGTTACCCAGCTGATGGTGTGCTGCTTTCCTCCTTTTTATGATCAGCAAGGCATGGCATTTGTGCTGGAATTCCTCTCCCAGATAGCTGCCGAAATTCCCTGTTTTGAGCTAGGTGTCGTACCCGACACTAAAATCGTGGAATTCGTGCGGGGTCTGCGTTGAGCATCAGCTCGCCTTGGTTTCTCTCCCTCTGCCAGGAGACCTTGGGGCACGGGTATAACCTGCGCTGCAACACCCTGGGCTCCAGCATGTTACCGCTCCTCCGAACCGGCAGCGTCATTCAAGTGGAGCCCATAGCGGTGGATGAGTTGCGCCCCGGGGACGTGATGGTTTACCAACGGGAGGGAGAAGAAGTGGTGGCCCACCGCCTGGTGCAGAAATCCTGGGAAACCGGGCAACTGTTGCTGGTGGCCCGGGGGGACAGCTTTCCCCGCACCGCCCGGGAATATATCAACCCGGAACAGGTGTTGGGTCGGGTGGTGGCCGTGAACTGGGGGCACGGA
Organism: uncultured delta proteobacterium; assembly: GCA_963841475.1. Classification (GTDB taxonomy): domain Bacteria; phylum Desulfobacterota; class Desulfobaccia; order Desulfobaccales; family 0-14-0-80-60-11; genus 0-14-0-80-60-11. The sequence continues at coordinate 28,651 of CAWJCT010000003.1, read as the reverse complement.
ATCAAATTCCGCATGAATACGCCTTGGGGCAAGGCCCTGGGGACCTGCCTCGCCAGCCTCTCCCCGTTGTTCCAAAGGGTTTATCCTGTCCTCAGCAAATTTTGGATGCGGTTTAACCCCAGTCATCCTTAGCTGAGCACGCCTTAACGTTCCATCACTTCCGGTAGGCCCCTTGCCAATTCTTCCCCTGCGCCTCTCTGCGTCAACTCATGCGCCATTTGTTAGACCTGCCGCCCGGCTAGAAAATATTTGCAAGACACGTAAGCCTGAGACCTCGTGGAAAGTCCTGGTGGAATCGCCGGTCTCGGCTACCCAAACTGCTGCCAGCCGATGGGGCCCCACCCTGCATTTTGAGGATTTATACCGCGGGTTAATCAATCAGGCGCGGCACAGACTTCTCACCTATGCCGGCGTGTGCTTGCGCCAGCTGCGCCAAACAAGAGAGCTGCGCCTGGACTCGGGATGAGGACGGTAATTGAGACTTTTGCAGAGGTCGGATGGTCTGATAAATTGCAGTATTACTTCCGGGCCGCCATGACGGGCCGCCTCAGGAGTCGGGGCTGGTCCACCGGAGCGATCCGACCTGGCCCGAATCAAGCCCCCTCATCGGATCAAGCCGCGCCGCGTCAAGCTCGGGGCTTCCGCAGCATGGAATTTTTCAATTTTACCATCATGGTCCCCCAGGCCACCAGGTACCCTTTGACTGAATGATCCAGATCCTGTTGGTCATAATATTTGTAATAACTGGAGTAACCGTTTCCTTGCGAAGATACCTGGTTAAGGACTATCCCAATCAATTTCGTATGCACCTGGCTGAGCATCAACCGGGCAGCCCGCGCCGCATCCCGGGAGGTGGACTGGTACTTAAGCACCAGGATTGCCGCATCGATAATCGGCGACAAAATCCGGCTGTCCGGGATGCCCAGGGTGGGAGGAGTGTCGATGACAATATGGTGGAATTCCTCCCGGAGACCTGCCAAGGTGTCTTTAAAGAGCTTTGACCCCAGCAGCGATGCCGGGTTAGGCGGCGTCGTTCCCGCGGTAATAACCGAGAGATTCGGGATCTCCGTTGGGCGAATGACCTCATGCAATGTCGCGGACCCGGTAATAGCATCACTCAGTCCTCGCGCCGGCAGCATATTAAAAAATTTATGGATGCTCGGATGGCGCATGTCGGCATCAATCAACAAGACTTTCTTGCCATCGATGGCCAGGGAGATGGCCAGATTGGCGGACATGGTGCTCTTCCCTTCAGAGGGGTTGGGGCTGGTGACCATAATCGTCGCTGGTGGCCCTGCCGGCCCCGAAAGCAGAACTGAGGTACGCACCCCAAAGATGGCATCAGAAACCATGGTTTTGGGATTGGCGTAGGGGATTAATCCAGCTTCCTGATCCTTTGCCCCGGTGCCTTGGCTTAGTAAGGCCAATCCTTTATTGCGCCTCAATCGGGGAACAATGCCCAACATGGGCAACTGGCAAACCATTTCCGCGTCTCCCGCCGTCTTCAGAGAGTCGTCGAAATGCTCAATGATAAAGGCCAGGCTGGCTCCTCCGAGTAGCCCGAGCACGATGGCAACGGCCATGTTCCTGCTCTTCTTGGGCGAATAAGGAGACAAAGCTTTCTCCGCAGGGTCTACGGTCGATAAGTTACTTGCCACCATGGTACTGGCTACTGCGGCCTCTTTCATGCGACTTAACAGGCCCTTATAGAGTTCTTCATTGGCGTCTACATCCCGTCTCAGAATCTTGTACTGGACAAGTTTCTTTTGGAGGTCAACGACCTTCAGCTTTTCGGATTCCGCGGCTTCCGTGAGCAGACTTTCGGAGCGCCGAGCGGCTTCATAGTCTGCTTTTACCGTGGCGCGGATATTTTGGATTTCATTTTGAAGACGGGCGTTTAATCCCGCCAGGTTTGCCGCCTCCGCCATATAGGTAGGGTGGTTGGGCAGGTAAATCTTTTTGAGACTCGCAACCTTGGCGCTTTCAGTGGAAATCTGCTTGCGCAAATCCATTACCAGGGCATTATTGGTTATGGGACTGGCCGCGACTCCTTTCTCGCCAATCTGACGATATTGTGCCTCCTTGGCAATCCGCTCAGCCGAAGCCTTGGTCAGCAGCGCATTCAATTCGAGGAATTTTTGGACCACTACATTATCTTTTTCATCGGGAGACAATATCTCTCCATTTTCACCATATTGATACAGTTTTCGCTGTGACCCTTCAACCTTATCTCCCAGTTGCGTAAGCTGCTGCCCCAACCATTGCTTAATTTGGGCAAAAGACTGACTCTTGGCGTTAATTTCAAATTGCATATATTCTTCAGCAAAAACATTAGGAACTTTCTGGGCCAGGGCTTTATCGGGAGAATAGTATGAAACACGGATTAAGTCACTTTTCCTTACCGGCTCAATCTTAAGGTTACTCAAAAATGCGTCAACCATCAAAATATCTGCTTCTTCCGGTGAGACAGCTTCAGCGCCCTCTTCCCTCTTTGTGACAAAGAGAGGATGCTTCTTGAGATTCAACAGATTGATAACTCGCCTGGCTAGAGTGCGACTGTGCATAACCTGAGCCTGGGTCTCAAAAGTTCGCTCATCATCCCGCCAGATAGGCATGGCACTATTTTGGCTCCCCAAATAGGCACTGTTGTCCAGGCTTACTCTAAAAGTGGCGGAAGATCGGTAGATCGGCGTTGAAAAGTGGTTGATCAACCAAGCTATCCCCACCGCAAAGACGAGAAAGCCCAAAACCCACCATTTTCTTTTCAGCAAAATTTGCAGGTAATCCCGCAGGGGAGAGCTCCGGCCATCTTCGTAATGAAAATAGTCCAAAGGTTGAGCCGGCATCTGCGCCTGGCTTGCCGGCTCAAAGACCTGAATTTCTTTATCCATATCCTGTTTCCTCTTGAGCAAACGGAACTGCCGATTGGTTCGTCCGTCAATCGAACCATTGCTGGTGTCTTGCGAAATAGCGACCTGAGAGCATCTAACTTTCGCTGGGCCCTCGAAAAAATTATAACATGTTTCCCTTCAAATCCAACCACCTTAACCGGGAGTTCATTGATAATTTATTTTACTTAATTTGGAAAGCGCCCGCGCTGGGAAAGACTAGATCCGCACCTGAGTCGCGCCGGTAGTGAGGATGAATTGCACCGCGAAAATTTTCCGCCTTGATCGGGGCAGGTGTGCCTTTTATCAAAATCTTGATGCAACAATTGTACCAATGGTTATCATCCGGGAATGGGCCAATAGTGCCACCGTGACGGTGCTCTCCGGTCCCCCCCCCCCAGCCGCCATGTTAGGAGATCTTGCGATCCTGTATCAAAAAGATGCACCTTTTCATGCCCTCGATCTCCCGGACGCAGTTGGTTACTCACCGCTGAGGCTGGAATTTCCCTTCCAGCCTCTTCAGCCGTCCGACCACGGCCTCTCATCCCCTCAAGCTTCTCCCACCCGTGTAGGCAAGAAGGATCCTTAGCCTTGCACGCCTCCGACACTCCTCCCCCGCAGTTGTCTCGCCCGGCTTCAAACTCTGCGAAATCAAGCGGATCTCCCCCTCCGAACCACCCCTCGTCTCCATCGTGCCTGCCCTGGTGAGACGGCCCATTCCCCTCCGTCCTGCACCGGGATCTCTCAAACCCCGATGCTATGCAAGAATATGGGGTTCAGGGCAGCATAAGGCAACAACGGGGTTGACCCAAACCGAAAAGGTGTAATATAATAATCATTCAGCAGAATATGCCAGTCAATCCATGAAGTTGGCCATTCTGAGAGGTCCAATCCCCTTAATGAGCTCCGGGACCTAGTGCAGCCTATCATGCTCAATAATCTTGACCATACCTTCAAACTTGGCGTCCTCCCTGTTACTACTTAACCTAAAATCCTTATTTATGCGGCGTCCATTGGCACCCAGGTCTATCTATCCCCCTGAAACCCATGAGATCCTGTCTTTGATTTTCAGTATCCTGGCCGCTCACCCCGAAGAAGCCCTCAGCCAGCTTAATACCTCTTCCCTGAAGCTCCTGCGCTGCCATCGCCTAACCCCCTGGCTCTACCGTGAGGTGGCCCAGAAAGGTTGGCAAAGCTCTATCACTTCACCCTCGCTTCTCCAGGACCTTCGCAGGGACTACATGTTAGCCCTGAACATTGCCACCCATCAGTCCGAAATGATTTTATCGTTTATCCAAAGGTTTTCCGAGAGCCGGATTGAGATGATTCTGCTGAAAGGGGCCGACCTCCGTCACCGACTTTATGGCGATCCGGCGGCCCGGCCGATGGACGACCTTGATGTGCTTATCAACCCTGAGGATATGCCTCGAGCCCGTAGCGCGCTGGCGGAAATGGGGTTTCGGCTGGCTCCGGAATATGAGGATCTCTCTCCGGCCTATTGGGAAATACTGGGAGATGCGGTTCACTATCAGCACCCCTCCCGTGGAGAAATTTGCCTGGATCTCCATTGGGAAATCGGCGCCTTATTATATTTTTATCGCCTCCCCTTTGCGCTCCTGAGAAAGGATGCAATGCCATTCTCACCAGATGGTCTTCCGGTTTATATCTTATCTCCGGAAAATCTGATCATCTATATTTGCCTTAACACTCAGAAGGACCCAGGCATTCCGATGCTCCGCCAGCTTCTGGACCTGGCTCTGGCCTTGTCCAGTCTTCCGATAAATTGGGGCACCTTAATCGACCAGGCTCGCAGCTTCAGATGCCAGCGGCCCGTTTGGTTGATACTGCGGGAAGTGGCTTCTCGGGCTCCCCACCTGGTCCCCCAGGAGGCACTGGAGGAGCTGGCGGCATATCGCCCCTCCCTGGCCGAACTGATGATCCTCCACGGTCGGTTGCGTTACCTCACCCTCGGCATCCCTTCATTTTATCGGCACCGCAGTCTCAGGGACTGGCTCAAGGTCTTGAAAGCCACCCTCTGCCCGGAAGCCGCATATCTGACAGCACTCTCGGGTAGGCCTGATCGGCTGGCTTATTATAAGGACTTATTGAATGAGAGGGTATGCAAGTTGGATTAGAGGAAACACCTTTTTCCCTATCAATGAGAACAACTTTACCTGCTCCGTCACCGTTCTCTTCAGGCAAGCCACGGCTTTTATAATTATCTTGCCGTAGCCTCGGCTCAGACTGCCGGCGAGGCTCTTTCTCACCCCACCCCGCCACGTTGCGAAACCCGTTTCCTCCCGCTAAAGTCCCCCAGGACTATCGTATCGGCGTCGCTGGGGCGCACACCGGCTTCAGAGCCGCGGTAATGGTCCTTCCGGGATCGCCGACGTCGAGGCAGCAAAGGCCCGGGTGCGCCAGCTGAAGTCTGCCCCAGTGTGAATGGAAAAGCAATATGGTACCAGTAACGGCCATTCAAAATGGACCCACCCATGTTGATTGCAACACCGACAGGACAAGCCAGCCGCAGGCCGGGACAAGCGAGCCCAGAGCCGGCGGCACCCCACATATGCGGGCGGCTCTGGGCTCGCCCTGCCTGATCACTCAAGAAGTTTCTTCCGGCCAAGGCTGGCGTTATCGGCACCAGGCTGTTGGCCACCCAAAAGGGAGCCATCGCGATCATCCCCCTTTTTTGCTCATGCTTTCCCGGAACCGGAAGCTTTCCCCGTTCATGGTCAGGATGTGGGCATGATGGGTCAGCCGGTCCAGCAGGGCCCCGGTCAACTGCTCGCTGCCGAACACTTGCGGCCATTGAGAGAAGTCCAGGTTAGTAGTCATGATAAGCGATTGGCGCTCGTAACTCTGCGCTACCACCTGGAAGAAGAACTGGGCTCCCTTTTCCGAGAAGGGCACATAGCCGATTTCGTCGATGATCAACAAGTCCATCTGGGCCAAGCTCCGTTCCAGGTGCGAGAGCCGGAGACCGGCCTGGGCCTCGGTCAACAGGTTGATAAGGCCGGCGGCCGTCAGGAATCGCACTTTCCTGCCTTGCTGGCAGGCAATGAGCCCCAGCGCGGTGGCCAGATGGGTCTTGCCGGTACCGCTGTTGCCCATCAGGATCAGGTTCTCTCTTTTGTCCAGGTACTCTCCCTGGGCCAGGTCTAAGACCCGGGCTTTATTGAGAGAAGGAACTGCGGTGAAGTCAAACTGGTCCAGGCTCTTGATGACGGGAAACCTGGCCATCCGCAGCCGCTTTTGGTGGGCGTTCTCCTCCCGCTGTTGGGCTTCGATTTCCACCAGGGCCAGAAGAAACGCTTCATAGGGAAGATTCCCCTGGGCTGCCTGGCGGGCCAGTTCCTGATAATGACGACCGATAGCCGGGAGCCGTAGCCGCTTGAGATAAGCCTCGAGGAGCATGCTCTTTTCCATGAAGCAGCTCCTCTACCGGCTCACCAGCAGGTCGAAGTGGTCCACCCGGTTTGGCCACACCGGCGAGACTTCGCAGAGCTTTTTGACCGGTTCTTCCCCGAGAAAGTTTTTGACCGCCTCATAGCCGTAAAGTCCAGGACCTGAGGCCTGCTCCACGGCGGCAGTGACCTGCTGCAGCGGATGGTCCTTGAGGAGCATGAGGATCCGGATATATTCCCTGGTTCCTCCCGAGCCCTCCCGGCGTTCTTGCAACTGCCGATGGTAGGCTTCATAAACCGCCGGCAGCGGCCACTTCAGGATCGGCGTGGCCCGGGCGAAGGCGCCCGGCTTCTTGAGCAAGACCGGCAGATAGTGATGGGGGTCCAAAACCTCTTCCTCCCGGCCATAGCTGCGGACATGGGAGGCAATGCCCCGATCCTGGTAGGCCATGGTCACCCTGAAAACGTAGGCGTGGACAGTTACCAGGCGGCCAACATATTCCGGGGGCACTGAATACCAGTTGCCACCGAACCGGACCTGTTGGCGCCGGTTTACCTTGGCCAGGAGAGAAACACAGGCCGGGGGTAGCTTCTCCGGCACCGGGCCCGAGACTAGCCTGCTCCTCCTGCCAGAGCTCCTGCACCGTCCGGCCAAAACGTTGGCGCTGGCGGGCATCCCGCTCACAGCAGTCCAACAGATAGGCATTGAGTTCGGCAAAATCCTGAACGTCAGGCAGCGGCACCAGAAAATTACGGCGCACATACCCCACCAGGTTTTCCACTCCGCCTTTTTCCTGGCCCCGGCCAGGGGTAACGTACTCGCTTTCAAAGAGGAAATGTGACCGGAAGGAGACCCAGGCGGCTTGTTCCTGGCGGTTTTTCCCGGTCAGGATCTTGTGAACGGCCGGCTTCAGGTTGTCGTAACGCATCCGCCGGGGCACCCCCAGATAGGTAAACCCCCGCAGGTGACATTCAAAGAGCGCCTCCTGCCGCTCGGTGGGCAGGGCCACCACCAAATATTTGCTGGAGTAATCCAGACGCAGGTATCCCAGGTGCACCTTCGTCTCCCTGCCACCCAAGAGACGTAGGCCTCGCCAAAATCGAAGGTGCCGCCATCTGCCGGCTCATAGGTCTGAGGCACGTGGCTCTCCGGAATCTTGCCTCTTAACCGGTTGACTTCCCGCCGCACCGTCCGGTCGGAACCTTGATAACCGTATTCGGCCTGGAGCCGTTCATAAATCCGTTTGGCGGTATGCCGTTGCTTGGTAGGACGCCGCTTATCCTCCTGAAGCCACTGCTGGATAACCCCCACAAAAGCTCCGATGGTTCGCTTTGGGGCAGGGACGCTCCGCTTGTAAATCGGAATCCCCGGATCATAGATGGCCTTGCGGATCGTCGCACGGCCATGGTGCAACTCTTTGGCAATCTCCCGCATCGACTTGCGGTTCAGAAAATACTCCCGGCGTATGATCTCCTTCTGGTCCACCGTGATCATCTCCTCTACCCCTTTGGCCCAAGATGTCCATCAAACATCTTTTACCCAAAGGAGCGGTTACGGTGGTCCCATTTTCTATGGCCAAAACTCCTTTAACTGGTCCTGTTTTCTATGACCATACACACCCCAGGCCTTCAGGTGCGGAATCAGGGACCGCCGGCCCTTTCGGGTGGTATCTGGCCATCTTTAGGATTGGCTGCCGGCTCTCCCCAATCACATCGCCGTCAGGCGGCAGTTATAGAGCGCCACCCCTGCCGCCGTAGCCGTAGTCGCTTTGCTCAACGTGATGGCGGTTCCGACAATATTGGTGATCCGGGTATTCAGCGGGATTCCCGCCCCCTGAATCCAATCCCCAACAGCCCAGTTGGTAATTTCGGTCACATTGTCGATGGTGGTATTCGTATGCGTGTTTCCGGTGGACTCGGTAGCATTAAAGAAGAGGGGAATGGCCACCTCCAAGAATCCAGCCGGATTATAGGCGGCATCGAAACCATCCACCAGGGCTACGGCGGTGATAGAGGTCCCGGCTACATTGGTCACTCTAAAGGCAGGAATTTTGAGAGTAGGGTATTGACCCTTCCTATCTGGAACCTGCCAGAAGATGATATCCCCGACCTTCCAATCATCACCACTTGTAGCGGTGAATGATAAAGTCGCCCCGGCGTCTGAACCAGAGATGGAATTGCCTGATATCCCTATGTTATGCCCAGTAGAGTAGCCACTCAGAAAGAGAGAGGTATGATAATGAGTAAACCCGTAAGCACCCCATAAATGTACCGCTCTTGTCCATGGTCCGATAAAACTCCTTGCAGCACTGTAATAAGTGTATTCCGTGTTCAGGAAACAATGTATAGAGCCACCGCTTGTATAGCCTATATTGTCAAATTCACATCCTTCAAAACTAATCAGGGAGCCAGTAGTAGGGATGGAGGATAGGCCAATAAAACTATTTGGCGTATCGACAAAACCATTCAGATTGCAGTTTATAAATCTTGTAGGATGGCTGTTATAAAAATTTAGGATATATCTACTAAAAGTAGGGTATCCTATATAGCAGCCTTCAAATACCATATTCTGATTAGCATAAAAGAAATAAGGTTCATGATTGCCAAATACATTTGGGAAACTAAGATGACAACCCACAAATACCGTTGGCTCTGAACTTCCAGAATCAGTAGCCCCAAATTCCCCCAGCCAGTCAAACCCCTCAAAGTGAACTCCAGAGATAACCTTGGCATTGTTGCCATTAGCCGATCCAATTTCAAAGATTTTCCAAGCATATTCCAGAGTACCGCCATTAATGTTCGGGCAATTTCCTATTTGGTTGCCATGAGTAACAGTGGTAATAAGGCACCAACTACCCAATATGTTTGTATTGTTAAGAATAATTTCACGCGATTGACCACTACCGCAGGAATACCCATAGGTATTGTATGTGAGTTCAGAATCATTGACCGTGATGGAGGCGCAATCCTGGTCAGTACCATCCCAAGGGGCCAGCATGAGACCTACCACAAAACCCCTCACTTTGACCCGATTAAGCGCCACTCCGCTTGAAGATACGGTGCGGCCATAATCATCGTTAGGATAAGGGTCTCCAGGCGCAGCATTGAAATAAGCATCTATGGCGATCCCAGCATAAGGTGAGTGCTGAGAATCTACGCAGCCAGCAGTGATCCAGTCATCCTTATCAATCGGTCTTTTAACAGTAGTTGGAGAAGCTGTCCATGCCTGATGCACAGTGACTGGCATGACGTTCTTGCCCAGCACATACAAATCGCTGACAACGATATTCCTTGCACCCTGAATATTAATAGCAGGACGATCTCCAAAGGCAGTTGCATCTATAAGGGTTCGCGTTGATGCATAGCTGGAGCCGCTGCTGCCCCGGACACTGAACCCGGCATAGCTAACGCCCTTATTGAGCTTCCAGGAATCGGTGATTTTGTAAGCACCACCTGGGAGATACATGGGGATGCCGCCGCTGTCGACGCTGCAATCCACCATGGCCTGGAGGGGGATAATGTCGTCGGCAATGCCATCACCTTTTGCCCCCCACCATTGGGGGTATAACTCTTTAACGCCATTTGGCCGTCCGAAAACCACTTTGCCGGTGCCGACGCAGGAGAAAATTTGATAGAGGCCTGCCTCCAGGCCGCCGTTGATGGTGAGGGTTACGCCCTGGGGGATTGCCAGGGTTGCCTTCCGCTCCATCTTGAGGGTGATATTGCTGGGGACTATAAGGTTACCGCTGATGCTGTGGATCCCGGCGGGTACGTTCAGAATAGCCTCTGCGCTGCTCATGGCAATGAGGGCGTCCTGAATTGTCGTGCCGTAATTGGGATCGCCAACCCAGATTTCTTTGCTTAAGCGCGTATTCCACCCGATCCTGACCGGAGTTATAGCGCCCCTTTTCCACCGGTTCCCCGGGCCCCGAGGCTCGGTTTATAAATAAAACCATGGGCGGTCCAATCCCCTGCCAGAACCGGGCCGAAGCTTCCCATCGTCAGCAATATTGCCATTATCCCAGCAATTGCCTTTGCCATTTTCCATCCTCCTTGACGTCTCTCGTGAGATTCGTCATTGATAGGTCGGCCATCGACAATTAAGGAATCATGGTTTGTAATCTTAATAAAGATCACCTGGGACAAATGTCATCGAATGAGCGAGGTCCCGGTAGGCAGGAATTGTCGGCAACCTGGCCTGTCTTAAGGAGAGACGCTGTTAGCCGAAGAATACCATGCAGTAGTGTTTACACCAATCTGATTGTCGGGGTTATTATTTACACCCACTTATCCTGATTATTATATTTGGCGATCTGGTCGATAAAAATATATAGTTTATACCATTGGGTCAGACTGATCTATAAGTTTGCCTCGGAACTTAAATCATGTTTAATAGTGTTGCAAGTTTTCTGAGATAGTTGTTTCGAGGGTAATGCTTAAGCAGGCGCATAACCAAGGTTTTTGACACGTTACTCTTTAACCAGTTGCCCATGGGGTTTATTAATATTTTCTGGTTTAAGGGCCTCCGGTAAAACCCTATCCTTTGCTTGAAATTTCTTAACCCCTGAAGTATCTTCGATAGAATCCAAGCCATACGAAACCACCTGTATGTCCGGTTCCTTAATCTTAAGCTTGGTCACCAGATATATCAGGGCATTATTGGGATAGTTTTTGAGGTCGGCCGTTTTTGAGGCCTGGTGCAAGATATAGTAATAACCCTCCACATTAGCCCCCACCAAAAAAGCTGAGAGCCGCCCATGCCCATAGGCCCCCCAGGCTTCGAAATCCTGAATCCCTGCCGCCGCGGCGCAATATCTTCCCCACTCCGGCTGATCGACAAAATCTGCATTTCTGACTTGCCGGCCAGCTGTCTCCCTAATCAGCTCCCAGCCTGCTTTAGCCAGAAAAGGGAAATCAATTCGTCTAATTCCATTCTTCTCCAGCCCGCGGCGAACCTGGTTCCTGGTTTTTGTTTCTAAGGCGGTGAAGTCATAATCCCGCCGGTCGCAGACCCAGATATGTGCCGGCAGGGTGCCGTGCCGGTCCCCGGAAAAAAACCGGATCAATAAAGAGAAATCCCGGTAGAACAGACGACGGATTTCCGCCGCCGAAGGCTCGGCTACCCTGTGGTATGGGATACTCTGCCAGCAAAAGGGATGTATCTCGTACCAGAGAGAACTTTTGGTCTTTACGGTACGATACCCCTGCCGGGCAAAGAATTGGGCGAATTGATCCGCTTCCATGTAAAATGGCGACTCCTGTGCCTGAATATCCGGACGCCTGGGCCATCGGCGCACGTGGTTCGAACCAAGCCGCCTCGCCCTGGGGCCAATCGTACCGCGCCGGTTTTACCCGGTTTGCATCCGCCCATCCCCGGGAACTTTATGAGTTTTATTCAGGAAGTGACGGCGCATTTTTTCACCTGATTTTCAATCCAGGCATAGGTGAGGCCGAGGCCAAGAGCTAAAGGTTGCGTGGGCTTCCACTTCAGCCGGTCGTTAATGAGGCGATTGTCGGAATTTCTCCCCCGCACCCCCTGTGGCCCGGGTACATGTTTTTTGGTCAATTTCTTGCCAGCAATCTGAATTATCGTGTCGGCCAATTGATCAATGCTCACCATTTCTTCCGACCCTATGTTGACCGGACCGGTAAAGTCGGAGCGCATCAGTCTGGTGGTTCCTTCCAGGCATTCATCGATATAAAGGAAAGACCGGGTCTGCTTGCCGTCTCCCCAGATTTCGATGTCGCTGCCCTCCTTCGCCTCCGCCACCTTGCGGCACAAGGCGGCCGGCGCTTTTTCCCGTCCGCCCTGCCAGGTCCCCTCTGGCCCGAAGATATTGTGGTACCGGGCGATGCGCACTTCCATGCCATAATTTCGTTGAAAAGCCAGGTATAAACGCTCGCTGAATAATTTCTCCCAGCCGTATTCGCTGTCGGGTTCGGCCGGATAAGCGCTGTCTTCGGTGCAGTTGGGTCTATCCGGGTCTTTCTGATTATATTCCGGGTAGATACACGCCGAAGACGAATAAAAGATATGCTTGATGTTGCGCCTGATGCAGGCTTCCAGCACATTGAGGTTAATCAAGGCTGAATTGTGCATGATGTCCGCATCGTTGTCGCCGGTAAAGACAAAACCCGCGCCCCCCATGTCCGCGGCCAACTGGTAGACTTCCGTAAAAGGTTGATCCAAGGCGTATCTGCAAACCTGCGGGTCCCGCAAATCGCCCATGACAAAATCGTCCGCCACTGTGGGGGCGAATTCCGGATATTTCAAATCGACTCCCCGCACCCAGAACCCTTCTTTTTTCAATCGGTTTCCCAGGTGACTGCCGATAAATCCCCCTGCCCCGCAAATTAAGGCGCTCTTCAAGATACTTCCTCCTTTCAATGTGCCAACAAATCCTTCATCCAGACAAACTTAACCGAAACGAAAAGGTACTGCCGGGCGCCGCACGGGGAGGAAAAGCTCCTATCCTAAGGGTTAGCGAGCGCCGAGAGCAACAAATGCTCAAATTTTTCCGCCGCGGCTTTCGGGGAATGATTTGCCAGGGCGTACTCCCGCCCCTTTTTCCCCAGCTCTTTACATAACGAGGGATTACTCTTTAAGTCTCCGATGGCGGTAGCCAGGGCCGCCGGGTCCTCCGGCGCCACACACCTGCCCGCCTGTGATCTTGTCACCAGCTTCCAGGTGTCGCTCCCCTCGTCCACGCTCGCCAAGATGGGTCGCCCGCTTGCCAAAATCGAGAAAATCTTGGAAGGGAGAGACGCGGTGCCAATCCCCTTCTTCAAGGTTACCAGAGAGACGTCAGCCGTAGCCAGGACTTCAGGGAGGCGGGAGCGCGGCTGAAACGGCAGGAACTTGACATTGTTGAGACTCCGCTGGACAGCCTGCGAGATGAGAAGTTCGCGACCGGCGCCGTCCCCTACGAAAACAACCAGTATTTCTTTATGGTCTGGCAATAAATCGGCGGCGGTCAAGACCTGCTCCAATCCCTGGGAAAGTCCGATATTTCCGGCATAGAGAACCACGAATTGTTTATCCAATTGATGTTCCTGGGCGAAACGGTTATTTCTGGACAGGGGCTTAATAAGGTCGGTGTCAACCCAGTCATAGATCAGGCTCATCTTTTCCCTGGGAATTCCCAAGGCCGCAACCGGTTCAAAAAAAGAATGGGACAGCACCCGCACATAACGGGAGCGACTCAGGCAAAAACGCTCCAGACCGGCCACCAACTTAATGATGGACTTATGCCGAAAAATCCCCAGACTGATCCCCACGTCTGGATAAACGTCGTGGACCGAAAACACCGCGGGCTTACCCCGTCCCGGGCCGAGCACCGCAAAAGGCAGCCAGGTTTCCAAGGCCGGATTGCTGACCAGCACTACATCGTAGGACTGGTTCAGACCGGCAAAAGCGGCAGCCAATTGAAAACAGGCAAATTGGACCAATCTCTGGAAGTGGCTCGAACGCCGGATCGAGGGAACCGGCACCCGCATTACGTTGACCCCCCGTTCCTGAGTGCGCTTAATCCCCCAGTGTCGGCAATCGTTCTGCACCCGGCCGGAAGGGTAATGGGGCACTGCCGCAATTACGGTCACCTCATGGCCTCTTAATGCCAGGCCTTCACATAGCATCCCGTAGAGTGGGGCGCTGGGACCGCCATCCGGCGCATACAATAGGGTTACCACCAGGATTCGCATGTTTTAATCTCAGTGCAATCCATACTCTCTGTTCGCTACTTCTCTATCTGCCTCTTCCCCGGATGCCGATCTTGGTTCCTTATGGTCCGATGTTGCCACCAGAGACAAAAGGTGGCGTAAAATTTACTTTACCATCGGTAATCTTAGCAATTGATTCGGTCAAATAATATTCTGTCCACGTTAAGAATTTTGCCAATCGGTTCTTGGAGCCCACCTGATGGCCAGGCAAGGAAAAACTCTGCTTTCACCTTCAGGCCCATTTCACCCAAAATTCTTGCCAGGGTTGCAGGAGTAAAAAAATACATCCAGGTATCGCTGAAGGGATGCTTCAGATAGCGGTAAAGATAACCTCGATTAGTAAAATTCTGGGCCTCGATTAGCAACATTCCATCGGGTTTTAATAAACGCTTCACCCTGCATCAAATCTTGAAACATGTAAGAAAGAAAGTAGACCGTATCGACCATGGTGATGACATCGAATGATGCATCGGGAAGTGACGCATCCCCCAGGAGGCTGTGAATAATTTGGGCCTCGGGGAAGACGTTCCCTGGCCGCCTGGCAAGCGCTCCCGGATGGCTCGATGCCCACCCGCGCCCAGGACTCGGGAAACAATCCCAGGAGGGTGCCGTAGCTTGAGCCGATATCCAGAATGGACCCCGGGGCAGGATGGCGATCCAGCACCCACTGGGCTATTTTCCTGAGATTTCTTTCTCGATAATGTATGAGAAAGAAAAGGATCCCGGCTCTCGGTGAATTTTTCCGCAAAAAATTGACCGACGAATTGATCCAGGCGCCTCGGAGTGCGGAAAACCAGGCCGCAGGTAAGACATCGTACCATGTCGCCTCTCTCCTTATCATGCCAAACCAAGGACGAAGATGCCTTTTCCCCGCACAAAATACAGTCTATTTCTTCCCAACCCGTTTGCTTATTAACCGGATCATGATCAGATGTTTGAGTCAATTTAATACCCCTTCTACCCACAGGAGATTTTGCCGAGTGGTTGCAACCAAATCTTCTCTTGGAACGGAATAACTTCCCGATAAATATCTCTTTTTCTTTTCAAACCTTAGCAATTTGCCTTAAAATCTCTATCATCTGACGCGATACTACTTCAGTGGCGAAGCGCCTTTCAACCAGGTCCCTGCCTTTTTGACCCATGGACGCCCGCAATTCCGGATTTGCCAACAAGTCCAACCAACGTTCGGCAATTCCTTCAATTTCAGGCTGCACGCTGTAACCTGCCCCGGCCTCCATCACTTCTTCGGCCAGGCCAACCTGCTCGGTGACCAGAACGGGGAGGACAGCAGCCATGGCCTCAGCCACCACCATGGCAAAATTCTCCCGGTGTGACAGCAGCACCTGGAGGTCTGCGTCTGCATAGCTCTGCATCAGGGGCATCCCGGTGAGCATGCCGGCGAAATGGACGCAATGGGACAGACCCAGCGCCTGCACCTGCTCTCGGGCTTTCTTGCCGCTCCCATCCCCTTCCGGGCCGACGATCAACAGGTGGGCGTTGGGCAGACGTTGGGCCACCGCTAGCAAAAGCTGCGATCATCAGATCGAGGCGCTTCATCTTGTGGAGTCGGCCGACGAACAAAGACAGCGTTCCATCCGGCGGCACCCCCAGGGCCTGGCGCAGCGGGCCCCTGGCCGGAAGCCGGTCAAAGGGGGTTAAATCGAGGCCATTCGGGAGGACAAAGACCGGTGGGCGGAAACCCCAGGCGCCAAGCTGCTGCTGCTCCAAGGAGCTGGTGCAATGAATGGCCGCGGCCTGGTCTATCAAGCGACGCTCCACCAGCGCCAGATAGGCTCGCTTCTTCAGAGGCTTCTGGCGCATGGACCAGGTCATAAAACTGCCCCGGGGACTTACCACGAAAGGCACGCCCGCCGCCAGCGCCGCGCTGGCTCCCGCCAACATGGCATAGGTCCAGGTTGCGCAAAGATAAACCACATCGAAATTTCTGATCTTCTCCTGGCAAGCCTGCTTAAGCCCTACCGAATAATAGTATGAAGCGGCCAACCGGGAACCGAGGCGCGGATAGTAATAGACGGGGACCCCATCCACGTTGATAGGTTGACCCGTTGTTACGGTCAACGCCTCGGCGCCGTTGGCGTTGGTGGTTAACACCGTCACCTGGGCGCCCGCCTTCATCAGGCCTTCGCACAGGGCCGAAACGCTACGAACCGGGCCGCCGTATACGGTGGCAGGTTTGTAATAGGGAAAAACCACGCCAATATGCATTGTTAGCCTATCTGGTATCTGGTCTTCAGGCTTTGGTTATCGAGGGATTAATCGGTCGATCCAGGGCCTTGCGGCAAGCCATGGCCACATCCTCCACCCTGATCGACTTCAGGCACGCCAGTGAAAATTCCCGGCAGTCTTCCGCCAGGCAGCCTTCGCAGGGAACCTGGGCCCGCAAGACCATATGGTTGGAGCCATAGGGATACCAGCAGCCCGGAAAATATCTTGCCGAGAAGATGGCGACGCACTGGACTCCCACGGCTGCGGCCAGGTGCATGGTCCCGGTGTCATTGCCAACGTACAGCCGGCAAAATTTAAGCGCCGCCGCGGCTTGCCGGACTGGCAAGGCCCCTGCGGCATTGGCCCCGATCTGCCACTCCTTTATCAAGCTGTTTCCTAATTCCCGGTCCTCGGGACCGCCAAAAACCACAGGCACTCCCCCTAATTGTTCGATAATATAACGCCCCAGCAAGGCATACCGCTCTTTGGGCCAGATCTTGGCCGGCATCTTGCTGCCTACCCCCATCCCGACCAACAGGTGCTCCTGGTTAAGGACTTTTTGGCCATCGAGCCAATCTTTGGCTTCCCTGACTTCCCCCTCCGTCAGGCCCAAATCCATACATCCCTGTCCCGGCGGGGGCACCGGAATGCCGGAGCGGGCCAGACGCTTCAACAAGTGATCAGCCTCATAATCAAGGTGAGGCAGCGGTTTCTCATTATGGAGCATCGGGGGGTTTTTGATTCCCCGCCAGCCGACGAAGCGACGGATTCCCCCTAAACGAAAAAAAACCAAATCCCGAAATATCTGACTCATGGTTCGCCGCCGCGGCGCCAGATAAACCAACATGTCAAACCGGCCCCGGCGAATCTCAGGAATGGTCTTCAGCAGGTCCCAAAACGGAGCACCTTCGCGGCACGCATCATAAGAAATATATCCGTCAAATAATCCTTTTTCGGGCAGGGCCCCCAGGGCCTGTATATATGCTTCGCTGCAATGTTGATCATTCATCAGGGCCAGAAAAGCGTTGGGAAAGTGCCGACGGATAGCCCACATGGCAGGCAGGGCCACGAGCGTATCCCCGAGCTGGCCGATCCGGTAAACCAAAATTCGCTGCGGTTGCCTGGAATTCAGAGGATATCCTTCCTAATCAGGGGGACGTCAAGCCCCATTCAGGCTCAATAATATTTCTGCCAACCGTTGCTGATAGCTATATCCACCTTTAAGGCACCTTTCCCGGCCCGCCCGGGCAATCTGTTTTCTCGCTGATTCGTGGGTCGAATAGTATCTGACCTTTTCTAGCAGTTCTGTATCCGTCCCAAAAAACTCGGCCTCTTTCCCCTCTGCAAATAATGCTAAATGTTCGTCGGTTCTTTCAGCCAGCATAAAGGCGCCGCAGGCCGGGATTTCGATGCTCCGCGTGGGTTTGCCGATCACGGTTTATCTTTCTTAAAAACCCCAACACAATGTCAAAGGAGCATATGGCCTTGGCATAACCATCGCCATAAACAGCAGGACCTTTGAGAATCAGATTGGGATGGAGGAATTTTCCATTTTCCTTCCAGCCGTTGCCCCACACGCCCACCCGGATGCCGTGTTCGGCCAGGAAATTGATGGATTGCGCCCGCTGGGCCTCAAAATAGCCGATAAAACCCACCGAACCGCCAAACCTGGCCTTTTCTTCCCCGGATAAGTCCATGGGACGGTGCGTCGCAGGGTCATAAGCATTTCCGGTGAACCTTACCCTGGGGCAGCCAAGGTCCCTGAGCTCCTGAACATTGTAGGTTTTGGTGGTGAAATAACAATCATAGTGCCGCAAGCCTGCCAGGAAGTTTTTGGACTGATTATGCCTGGCGGCCATGTCATCCGGAGAATACCCGACAATAGCTATTCCCGGGCTTGATTCTTTGACCTTCCTGAGAGTTTCAGGTTTAACCACCAGCCCTTTATCCAGCCATAATATATCGAACCTCTGCTTGGCGACCAAATGGTTAATCAGCCTGTTCACCCGGGTTAAATCAGGGGAATCGATAAGTTTGTGGATAATCCGGTACGACAGGGGCATTTTCTTCTGTTTCATGGCCCAGTTGGGGGCGGAATTAACCGAAATTAAAGAATGGCCCAATTCTTGAAGGGTTCGCATCCTTTGCAAACATGTACCACCAGGAGCCAGAGGGCCGACATATAAAATCATCTTAGGTGCTTTTGACTCATTAATAGACATTACAAATAACTCTTCTTAGTCGAAAGGATGATGGTGTGTCGGATTTATCCCCCCACTAGCTTTCAATCTTCCGGAAAGTCTCGAGGATTGGTTGCCTCCTATAGGGGGTATGACCACGCGATTTAAGATTGGCTAAGCGTGCCAACAAGTATGCGGCCAAAAACATGAAGATAAACTCTCGAAATAAAATAACGAAAACGTTAATCAAGCTTGCTCCTAATAATGATACGATATAACGCCCAAAAAGAACGTAGAATATAATAGTAAAAGTATCCCACCGGCCAAGCATACGCAGGTCAATTTGACGCAAAATAAAGCCAATGACCGCCATTCCCAATATTACCCCTCCCCAACCCCAACGGGAAAAAAGATCACCAATAATCATTACCGGAGAAGTCCCGGACATATCATGACTATTAGTGACCCCATAGAAGTCGCAGAGATCAGCCCCATCAGTTAAATTTATGCGCGTAGGCAGAACATTCAAAAAACCCGGCACAATAATTTGCCACAGATGATCCAGTTGTTCGAAACCACGATAAGGAATCTCGTCGGGAGTATAGGCGATGATCCGCCCTGGCGCAACATAATCGGAAAACCTCAAGATGACCGCGGCTAATACAAACTTCACCTGCCCCTCCTTGGCATAAAACGCCAAGGGAGATTCCAGGGAGGCACCAAGTTTTTGATTAAATGACAAGAGGTCAACATTTTTCAGACCCCGATACTCTCCTATGCCAACAGTAAAGGCGATAGTTAAGACCGTGATGCTCAGTAATGCCATGATCTTCCTGAAAGTGTTAGGGTCCCAGGAGAGATAAGCTAACGTAAGAAGGGGGAGGAATCCAAATGCCGCCCCCCGATTGCCGCTGGGCAGAAAAATGATGATCGAAAAGAGACTGAAGGCAATAGCCCAATAACCATCCCGGGCTAAACGGGTCCGGAAATATCTAAAGGTCTGGAGAAATATGCCTGAATATGAAACGTACGCCGCAAGGCTAATAAGGTTCATATAAAAACGATTCTCCAGTTTATAGTCGGCTATCGCACTATGGTAATATACTCCGAGAGCTAACTGGATGAGGCATATCGGTACAATCAACGAAACCAGCAGCAAATTAAACTTAAACGAAGGCAATGGAAAAGTTCTTGAGCCCAAAAAAGATTTCCTGCTGGGGCGGGCCAGACGCCCGGCTAGGAAGGAGCCCAGGGCCAGCGCCAGGATCCCCAGCGTACAACCCCACATGGCCAGATCGGTGCTTACCCACAAGTCCCAGCGCACTACGGGCTTGGGCAGCAGGAGATTTCCCCACGCGGGCAGAGAGTAGAACAAGAGGTGCGTCAGGGCGACTATAGAAACGAGAGAGGTCAAATTATTGCCTGCTGACGCCATGGCCAATAAACAAGCGGCCGTCGCCGCTATGGCTGAGGCAAGGATCGAGTAATCCCCTTCCCTGATGAATGGCAGGGACAAGAGGATTGCAGCCAGGGCCAGCCACGCCCACCGGAAATCAAGCTGCACCATTGGAGTGCTTCTGAGCTTTGGCCTGGAAATCAACCCGTTAATTTTCAAATTCCTGGAAGACATAATGGGAACTCCAAACTTGGTGAAAAATCAATGCTACGGTTGGTTCGAGGCCAATGTATTGCCGATGAAATCCCATGGTTTCCCGCCAGATAATCAGGTCCGCTTATAATGAGGCAAGACGGAAACGAGGCGTGCCGACAGGAGCTTAAATTCAGTTACATTGAGACCCCAAAACAGGCCGAGCCTAAGCCGAAGCAAGAAACAAGCCGCCGCGATCAGGATCACCAGACGTACCAGGGAGGCAACGATCATAGCTCCAGCCATCCCCATGAGGCCGAACTGCGGCACGAAATACCATGCCGCCAGGCCCATGACCGCTACTCCAGTTAAACTGGCCCCGATACCCGGGTAGGTTATGCCAATGCCCCACATACCTTCGTTTAAAACATCGTGTAGGCCTATGAGGGAAGTAGCTACGGCCAGAAATACCGCTGGTTTAACCGCGGGAATGAACTCCCGGCCAAATAAGGGAGTAAGCAAGAGCATGGCCAAACAGGCCACGCCGCCACCTGCCAGCACCATCAGCCAGGTGGATTGGCGAAATATCTCAGCCATCATGAGGCCCTGCCGGCCTCGGTCCGGTTCATTGGCCATCGCCGCAAAAGAGGTGACTCCTAAAGCGCTTCTCAAGGAACTGTGAGCCGACGCAAAGGTAAAGGCTGCGGCATAATAACCCACCTCCGCCATGGGCAGGAGAAAGACCACTAAAGCCTTGTCAATCTGCTGGCTTACCACCGAGCTTACGATCCCCGTGCAAAAGGGAAAGGTCTTCCGTAGGGCATCCAGACCTTCCCTGAGAGTGCGGCGCCAGGGAAAAATCTTCTGCACGTCCAGCAGAACCCGGATTATGGCCGTTAAGAGAGCGCTGACCATAAGCGCCATGACGAACCATTGAACCTGGCCCAAGCCGAAGACCCAGAGCATTACAATGATCAGCAGATAAGGCACCGTATAGGTAAGCCGCAACCAATTGAACCGAACCCAGCGCATGCGCCCTTTATCCAAAGCCAGAAGATTGGCAGAGACATAAGCTAAAGGAATATAAAACAGATAGATTTGGGTAAGCGTAATAAAATGGCGCTTATCGCTGGGTAAGAGATGCGGGATTAAAATAAATCCAAGCAATACGGTAACCAGACCCATTGCCAGTCCCAAAGACAGCGCCGTCCGCTCTAAGCTGGGGTCCCCAGGCTTAGCCGCCGCCTTCCGGGCCAGGGCCCAGTCAACCCCCATCGAACCCAGAGATTCAAGAATGGTGGGCCACAGGATAACCGCAGCCAATTCACCCCGCCCGACTGGATGTAACAACCGTGCGGCAAGAATTCCGGTCACAATATTACAGCCATGAATAGCTAAATTAGTGGCGGAGGTGCCAGCGACGGCTCTTACGGTAAATTTAGTGGACATTTTGCTTAGATATTCTGCTTGTTTTCTTATTTAAGCCTGGCCATCTCCCAGTAGGAGCAATTATACCATTTTGGCTTGTCTTTATCTCTTCCCAACAAGGTTCCCAAGCCCCGAAATAAGGGATCATCAGCATCACGCCAGATCGCCAGGGCCTCTTTGACGCGGTCCCAGCGCCGGTGTTTCAAGCACGTCAACATATTATAGAAAATATAGGCACGTCTCCGAGCGCGGTATTTGTTAGCCATCTCTTCAATAAAGGTTGGGAGACTTTGACGATACCGTCGAAGATTTGTGACATGAATACCCAGGATCCAAAACGTAAATTTCCAGTGCACAAAAGTATAAAACCTCGTAGGATCCCGGGGCATCAGCGTAATCAGTGGAATATCAATATAAGCGACATCATATTCCCTGGCGATTCGCAACCACATATCCACGTCCGCAACATTGGCAAATTTCGGATCAAAATAACCGAGATGATCAAAAACCTGTTTCCGCACCATCACCGTACCCCAGACGCAGGAATCCCACCTGACCAGGAGACGTTTCCCCAATTCCAACCCGCTGATTAACGGTGGATATTCTTCTTTGCGAACAATTTCGCCCTGTTTTGTGTATGAACGGTAAGGGTTAAAGACAAACCCTGCAGAGGGATAATTATCTAACGCTTCTTTCCACTTGGCAATGCAGTCCCTCTCATAAATATCGCCATCATGGAGAATCGCCACATACTCTCCCGACGCAGCTTGTATTGCGCTATTAAGATTACCCGGCATCCCCAAGTTATCTATGTTTCTTATATATTTTATCCGTGGATCAAGACCCGCCATTTTCTGACATATTCCCTCAGTCCCATCAGTAGAGTGATCGTCACTGATAATGAACTCAAAATCTACGAAAGATTGTTTAATAATACTCTCAATAGTTAAGGGTAATAGCTTTGCTCGGTTATA
The DNA here is from genome assembly GCA_963841475.1 of uncultured delta proteobacterium. Lineage (GTDB taxonomy): Bacteria > Desulfobacterota > Desulfobaccia > Desulfobaccales > 0-14-0-80-60-11 > 0-14-0-80-60-11. The sequence continues at coordinate 6,241 of CAWJCT010000003.1, read as the reverse complement.
GGTTAACAAGCAAATACTGATAAGAGGTTGAGCAGTCATGTAACCATTCCTACGTATTATGATTTAAGCCTTAAGAACATCAGGCTTCACGTCAAACAAGCTGCAAAGATTATTGAGGAAGGCGACCTTCCACAAAAGCCTCGTCATATTTTTCCTTGCGAATTATAGAGTCGGCTTACGCATAATGCAAACCCAGCCTCTGGTGTCAGGATTAACGCGACTGAGATTATTTCGAAAGAAAAGACGGTCTCCTAAACGAGCTATCAATAAGAGTGGATTACGCACTACCTCTCTAATAATCGGGAACCGGAGTATTGGGGCAAAATTTTGATTCTATTACACAGAAAATCAGGACACATGGACCTCCCATGGCCCAGTAGTCAATCAATTGCAGGCCAGCATTATGTGACAGCTCTTTCAAGCCATACATAGTATATCGGAAATAATCGCTCGGCCATCCGTGAATATGCCAATATTGAGGTGCAGATAATACGACTAAACCTCCAGGTTTTCAACCAGCGGGCGCAATTTGCCATGATCTGAAATGGGTTGCTCACATGCCTATAACTTCAAAAAGAGATATCACATCAAATGATTCTTCAATAAATAAATCTTCATGTCCATCCCCGATAACATAATGAGGCCGATATTTCTCTGAACAAAGTAGCTATCATAATCTATTTCAAGAATAACATACAAGTCTTGTTGGCTGGAGAGAAACTACTTGTATTGTCCCCCTCCTTCCCTAAGTCGAGAACCTTTTTAGGCCCTGCCGGTAGGATTGCCTTGATCTTATCCATCCAATACGCCGGCTCGGCTGGAGACCCTGGCTCAATCCTGGAAGATAACGATTGATAAGTCGTCCATAATCTTCGCAAGCAGGCTTCAATATTAATCGAGCGCAGCCACCGTCGAAACTTGCCCTCCGGATGGGTTATTCCCCTGGGTGATTTGTCGTATTGTAGGTCCGTTGAAATGTTTTCCGTACCCAACATAATGGGAATGCCATTCTCTATGACATATCTTGTACCGCAATCCTTACAAAGTAACGATGTTTCATCCTCTCTTATCAAAGGATGCCCACACGTTGCGCATTTAAGTAGACTTATCAGTTCTGGATTGTACGTATTTGCCATTTCTACTCAGACCGCTTATAAGCAATTTATCCAAAACAATTTTTAGATAGTTAAGCTTTTGGTAGCAAAAATAATATTGGTCTTAATTAAAAAGTCATCCTGTTGGCATCTTCCATCATATTTGTTTGTCAATTCTCTTAACAATTCAGGATATTTTTCTTTAAAGGCTAATGAGCGTGAATTTGTCTCTAATATTAATTTTTTGAGCCTAAAACCATTCGTTCTCAATGTCTCAAGATATTCTTGGGTTGTAAGTTTTGAAAAGAGGTTAATTTCCACATAGTTCCTGCCATCCTGCCATTCTTCTCGCTCGTAACTGTAGTCATTAATGAAATTAGCATAGGCTTCAGGGCCTAAGAGCAGGTGATTAAAAGAGTTACGCACCCCGCCCCGGGCCGAAAAATGGTCTCCCCCCGCCGAAAACCACAGAGGGCCATAAGCGGCATAAAGAACCCCACCAGGCCTTAAGACTCGAAAGGACTCTTTCAGAACTGCGTTTAGATCGCGGCAGTGCTCGTAAACAGACTCTGAAGCGCAGATATCAATAGAGGAATCCTCTAAAAAAAGATAGATTCTCAAGCGGAGCTTCCACAAATTTTACCTGAGTTGAAAATCTCTCTTCACAAAATTTAGTGATTTCATTCCACGTATCTGCAAAGCTGAAAAGGTCTACCCCAATGACTTTTTTTGCTCCCAGCTTAGCCCACAATATCGCTTCCCAGCCAGTTCCCACCCCTTGGATCAAAACGGTTGGTTCTTTAACGCCGCACAAATTCAATGTCCAGCGGCGCCGGATTCTAAAAGGAATTCCACGCTCAGGCAGCACAAAAGCGGGATTGAATTTCTCCCTGGTCTCTTGCGTAAGGTTTCTGGCCGTATACGCTGAAAGCAGTGGGCGAATAACAAAGTATACGAACTCTTTGAATAGATCCAGGCGGGTAGATTTATCCCGAGCTTCCCAATCATTTTCGACAAAAAAACTCACGTCTTTAAATTTCATCGGTAGTTATTCCGTCACGTAAGGGGAGACTGCACGCAAAAACTAATTGAAGGTAACACTCATGTTGAAACCTTGGCGAGAAGAAGAGGTTGGAATCCAAATAACCCGGGTCTCCATCGCAAAGCCCATCGGTTCAACCTTTCAACCATCCGGGAAGGAAGGATATTCCTGAGCTTCCATAGGGGTATTGAGCCATCCGAAGATAAAACCACAAGTTCGTACCCGTTCGATTCTAATAATGCCGCGGCGCTCTTGAAACTATAAAATCGCAGGTGAGTCTTATCCATTACCCCACTCTCAGTATAGTCGAAATGTCCCAATAAGAAACCCAACCGAATAGGATAACACAAAACATTTGGGACTGCCACCGCAATCAACCCTTCCTTCGATAGAACTCTCTTGCCATCCCGAATAAGCTTCTCAGGGCATACCAAGTGTTCCAGGACATGCGACATCAAAATAAGATCAAAGCTGCCTTCTATGGTCTTTGGAATACCGTTTTCGAGGTCCGCCAGATGTACTTGCTCACAGAACTCCGCCGCAAGTTGCCTTTCATCTGCACTCACGGTGATACCTGTGACTTTCCAACCTCGAGACTTCAAAAGCCGTGCATTATCCCCAGCCCCACACCCGCAATCTAAGCAGGTGCCGGGAACCTCGGGGATCAAATTCAGTAATTGTGTATTACCGCAATTTTGATAAATCTTGTGACTACAGAGGTTCTCACTTAGCATGTCAATTCTGCTTATACTTATCCACCGGTTTGCAAAGGAGCCTTTGATTCTAACCGTGAGCTGCAACCAAGTTTATAGATATTATCAGAAGACTTTAATGTTTTCGAATTCTGTTGCGGCTTTGGCATAGTCCTCATGGCGGCCGATATCCAGCCAATAGCCGGAAAAGGTCTGATAATGCGACCGCATGGCCGGCCTGCAGGAGGAGCTTCACCAGATCCGGGAAGTCCAGGTATTCTCCGGGTTGAATGAAATCCATCACTTGAGGTTCAAAGATATAAATCCCCATGCTCACCAAATGGGTGCTGGTTGGTTTTTCTCGATAATCTTTAATGCGGCAATCCCCGTCCGGGATAATCACCCCCAGATCGATTTTCACCTGGCGCTCATAAGCGGCGATCGTCGCCATGCCGCCTTGGCGCCGATGATAGGCAAGCAGTTCCTGATAATCCAGATTGGTCAACACATCCGCGTTCATTACCAGGAACGTCTCGTTCAAATCTTTGATCAAAGCCAGGGGTCCGGCTGTCCCCAGCGGCTGGGACTCATAAGAATAATCAAGCTCAACCCCCCACTTGGCCCCTTCTTGAAAATATGCCTTGATCAGCTCTGAAAGATAGCCCACCGCCAGAGTGATCCGCCGGAATCCGTGGGCCTTAAGCTGGCGGATGACGACCTCCATGATGGGCATCCCACCGAGGGGCACCAAGGGCTTGGGAATTACGTCGGTAAGGGGAGCCAAACGAACCCCCTTACCACCAGCCAAGATAATGGCTCGCAATGCGTTCTCCTCTAACTCCTTGAGTTCGTAGCCATGAGTAAATCGATCACACTCTTAGGAAGGGATAAGGATTGGTCGACTTGGCCCACATAAATCTGGTCAGGGGAAGGTTTGGAGTATATCGTGGCCGAAAGCTGAAACAGCTTGGCATCCACTCCCACACTGTCGCAGATTTCGAGGGCTTTATTTATTTCATCGACTTCCGCCGATGGCATCGCCACAAATATTTCTTGGATCTTATAGAGTTGCACCAAAATCTTTAAATGGTCCCTATTTCCCAAGACTTTCACGCCATTTAACCGATAACTTCGCTTTTTCGGATCGTCGTCAATAAAACCGATTATCTCATACGAGTTTTCTTTTTCCTTTTGAAGATATCGCAGACAGAGCTCCCCGGCATCGCCTGCACCCCAGATGAGAATGCGCCTTTGATTTTCCTGGCCGTTGGTTTCGGCTCTATAATGGTAGAATAATTTCTTCAGGAGGATTCGATAAGCAGCTAATAGGTTAACTAAACAAAACCAATCTATAAGGAAGACCCCCCTGCCATATTCTGCAATAGTTTGCAACCTGGTTAAGAAGAATAAATCCGATCAAAACCATGCTTGATACGGTGACCCCTTTAAAAATCACCTTTATGTCATAGAAAGAAAGATGGCGGATCAAGGTGTGATAGAAGCCAAAATAAATGAATATGGGGATACGAATTAAAAGCGCCCACGGTAATACCCTTACAAATGAATGATATAAAACGGGTTTCGAGAAACTGTCATACCTTAGATAATGAGCTAAAGTTAACGCTACAAATGCATAACGCTATATCCGCCAGTATGAAAAATAACTGACTGGCATTGTCCACAAGGTGCTGCCGCCTATAGCTCCAGATATGGTTACCTTCACACTCAGGAAAAGATATTTGAGGTTTTTAACAAAAGAAGGATCATTGATATATTCCAGGTCAAGGGGAAGTTTTCGGGGTAAAATATGCTCAATATAGTATTTTGTGGGGTCTTCGCCCGGCGGATACAGTTCTTCTTCATTCCGACCGAGAATCTGATTGGGACCCGCTAATCCCGGCTTCACGCTAAAAATCTTTTTGGCAGAAGCGGGGTAAAGCGCGGCCAGATCCGGCGCCTCTGGCCGGGGGCCAATCAGGGTCATATCGCCTTTGAGAACATTGATGAATTGTGGAAATTCATTTAGTTTGACGCGGCGCAGGAAACGGCCGACCGGCGTTACCCGGGGATCCCCCTTTGGCGAGACGCTGCCCCCAAGGGGTAGCGGCGTTTGATACATGGTGCGGAACTTGTACATTTTAAAAATCTTGCCTCCCAGGCCAACCCGGTCACAAAGAAAGAACACCGGTCCCCGAGAGTCAAGTTTAATGAGCAAAGCAATCCACGGAAGCATCAATAACAGCAACAGTAATCCTAATAACGAAATCAAGATATCAAAAAATCTATTCATCATGCGAATCACTCGCTCCGGGTTTCTTGCAAACAAGGTTGTCATTAGGCAACTCTCCCCTGCAACTATGGATGATATCGACTAAATTATATAAATTTGGTTAAGGGGTTTACCCCTTCGGCATTTATTGAATACCTGCCTCATGTCGCACGTGGTTCCTCCAGGCTTGGCCGCATGAGGGAGGTGTTTTTCATAGGACTGGAGGCGGCGACGCTTCTCCCGGGAGGCCCTCTCCAGAATATGTTGGTGATTTCCCTGCATTTCCACAGATCTGAAGGACCCTCAGAAGAATCCTCCCCGTTAAGAAAGGCTTTTGCGTACCCCTGATCGTCCGTTCCTTTTCCAGGAGCCACCCGGCCTCCCAGGTCCTGAGGCGATACGGCCTGCTCCTGAGTTCGGTGCATATCAGCGGTTATCTCTATATCCTGCCCCCTGACTGGAGATCAAATCTTAGGGAAGAATTATCTAGGCCAGATCTTATCAACTCTCATGTAATCCTAACGATCTGATAAACCAATCTAATTTTTATAAACATAATTTACTTAACATATTAGATACTTTAAACTAATTGGGCAATTAGTCAAGATTAATTTAGGACCCTCCCAGCCGTCTTTCTTGATATCAAGTTATTTTAAAAAGTTAGCTGGGCACCTTTTGAGGCTGCTTTCAAAAGATGGTCACTGCCTGGATCCCTTATAAGCGCCACCCTGGGCTCATAGCGCTTAATGATTTGCCCTTAAATTCAATGCAACAATCGAGCCATTTCCGAGGCCAACCGAAAGCTTTACACGTCCCTGGAGGGCCATGAATAAGAGACCAACGGGCAATGGCTCACTTTTGGCCATCTCTGGTTACTGGATGAGTTCTCCAGGCCCACGGAGGGTTTGAGGCCCGCGTATGGAGACTCGCCGCCTGAATCACCTAAGTAAGGTTCAACCATGTGAGTAAAAACATGCGAGTAAAAAGAACGGAGTTGGACCTTGAGGCCCTGGAGCACTGGAAGGCGGAATGCCTGGACTCGCATGTCTCCAACAGGCGACCCGGGTCGAGGCCCTGGAGCCCATTGCCGGACGCTTCTGTCCTGGAATTCTCAAGATTCACGCCTGGAGGCATCCGGGTTCTG
>CAWJCT010000002.1:0-437225 GCA_963841475.1 uncultured delta proteobacterium | reverse complement strand
TAAGGTTCGCTGCCCAACGACAGAAGCGAAGCGTTGCCTCCGGAGGAGGTGGTGTCGATCGTCAGCGTCCGCTCGAAGACAAAGCGGGAGAGGTAGTGCGGGCTGCCGCAAGGTGGAAGGCCTATACTTGCCTCGAACCGTTCGTCGTGGATGATGAGCGGAACGATCGAGACGTCCCGCTGCGCCAGCACCTGGCCGACTTCGGAGGCGATCTCCGGCGGGCCGCAGAACGAAACTCCGGCCAGCCTAGCATCCGACAGGAACGCCGCTAAGTCGGGCCGAGCCGTTCGTTTCCAGAATTTGCAGCGCGCCACCCGGCAAGCCTGCATCGGTGAGCAGAGACGCGACCCCAGCGGCACGCTCCGGCTCGGGATGCCACGCGATAACGACGTTGCCGCAGGCGAGCGGAGCGGCGATCTGGCGCACGAGGGGGGCGAGGCCGGGCTCGCCCATGCAGAGGCAACCGATCAGGCCCCGCGGCTGGAACGCGAGCTCATTCCGTTCGCCGGTTGGACCCGGCAACGGTTGAGGAGCCGCCAGGGTCGAGCGCAGTTGCGCTGCGCAGAAACGAAGAGACTCGGCTGCCTGAGCGGCAGCGGCGGCTCCACCAGGCCTTGTGTCCGCAATTGTTTCGGGTGCGGACTCGACGGCCGTCGCGGATCGCTCGAGCCAGGCCGCGCGCTGCTCCCCGGACGTCAGAATCCAAGTCGACCGCGCCGCTTCCGCCGCTTTAAGCGCTCGGTCCAATGACGTTCGGTCCACGCGTATATCGGCGAGCGTGGCTATTCGTGCTCTCGGGGTCTGAACCTGCGCTGGCGTCGAGCCTGCGGCATGGCCGCTCAGCGGTCGTGATGCCACAAACCGATGCAGATAATGCGGCCCGCCCGCCTTCGGCCCGGTTCCGGACCGACCTTGGCCGCCGAAAGGCTGAACGCCCACCGCCGCGCCGATCTGATTGCGGTTGACGTAGGTGTTACCGATACGGACGCGGTCGAAGATGAATCGCCAGGTCGCGTCAATCCGCGTCTGGATGCCGAGCGTAAGGCCATAGCCTGTGTCGTTGATCGCCTCGATCACCTGTGGAAGCCGGTCGGCGGCATAGCGAATGACGTGGAGCACCGGACCAAACACCTCCCGCTGCAGCAGCGACAGGCGATCGATTTCGAACGCGGCGGGGGCGACGAACGTTCCCCGATCCGTGCCGGAGCCAAGCCCCGCGCGTGCGATCAGCCGTCCGTCGCTGCGCATCCGCTTGATGTGCCCCTCCAGCATCGCCTGCGCCTCTTCATCGATCACCGGGCCGACGTTGGTCGCGAGCAGCGCCGGGTCGCCGACCCGGAGTTCGTCCATGGCACCTGCCAGCATGTCGATAATTCGGCCGGCGATGTCTTCCTGGATGAACAGCACGCGCAGCGCCGAGCAGCGCTGTCCCGCGCTCTGAAAGGCGGAAACGAGGGCGTCACGGACCACCTGCTCGGGAAGCGCTGTCGAATTGACGATCATCGCGTTCTGGCCGCCGGTTTCGGCGATCAATGGCGGATGGCCGTGTGCGCGCCTGGCGAGCGTGCGATTGATGGCCAACGCCACCTCGGTCGAGCCGGTGAAGACGACACCGGAGACGCGGGGATCTGCGACGATCGCTCCGCCGATTGCCGCACCGTCGCCCGGCAAAAAATGCAAGACATCGGCAGGAATGCCGGCGCGGTGCAGCAGCCGCACACCTTCCGCAGCGATCAGCGGCGTCTGCTCGGCCGGCTTCGCCACCACTGCATTGCCCGCGACCAGCGCCGCGGCGACCTGTCCGGCAAAGATGGCGAGCGGAAAGTTCCAAGGACTGATACAGCCAAATACGCCGCCACCCGTAAGCTCGACCCGGTCCACGCCATCGGCCGCAAACGGTAGGATCAGTGGTCTACCCAGGTCATGGCGCGCCCGGTGCGCATAGTACCTGCAGAAGTCCGCCGCTTCGCGCACCTCGGCAACCGCGTCGTTGATGGTCTTGCCCGCCTCGCGCACCGCGAGCGTCATGAGGGCCGGCATGTTTGCTTCCATCAAGTCGGCGGCACGCTCGAGGCAGCGGCCGCGTTCCTCGACCGGCGTCGCCGCCCAGGCTGCGGCCGCGCCGCTGGCACCGGCGAGCGCTTGCCCCACCTCGGCTTCGCTCGCCTCGGTAACGCGACCGACAGTCCGGGTGGCGTCGGCAGGCGACACCGTCTCGCGCGCTCCGTCGAGCCGCTCCTCGCCGCCGATGATCGGGCCGGCGTGCCACGCCCGTTCATCAGCCACCTAATCGCTTGCGCCAACTCGGCAACCACCTAACCGGTCGGAGAGGTCGATGCCTTGCGAGTTCAACCGCTCCGGCAAGTACACGTCCCGGGGCAGCGGAATGCCAGGATGCGGCACGTGCGCCAGGGCACGAACGGTAGCGACCGGGTCGGCAACGATTTCCTCGATCGGCAAATGGTCGTCCTGAATGCGGTTTACGAAGGAGCTATTGGCGCCGTTCTCCAGCAAGCGGCGAACGAGATAGGCGAGCAGGTCCTCGTGCTGACCCACCGGCGCGTAGATGCGGCAGCCGACGCCCACGGGGTGGTTTTCGACGATCTCCTCATACAGCGTCTCGCCCATGCCGTGCAGGCGCTGGAACTCGAAGTCACGGGTATTGCCGGCAAATTCCAGCACCGCCGCGATCGAGTGCGCGTTGTGCGTGGCGAACTGCGGATAGAACAGCGCGGGCTGATCAAGTAGGCGACGTGCGCAAGCGAGGTACGAGACGTTCGTCGACGGCTTGCGGGTGAATACCGGGTAGCCCGGCAGACCCAGCTCCTGCGAGCGCTTGATCTCGGCATCCCAGTAGGCGCCTTTGACCAAGCGGACCATCAATCGGCGGCGGTGGCGCCGCGCCAAGTCGGAGAGCCAATCGATCACGAAGGGCGCCGTCTTCTGGTAGGCCTGCACGACGACCCCGAAGCCGTTCCAATCCTCCTCGAGCTGCGGATCGGCCGCAACGGCCTCGACGACATCGAGCGAGATGTCGAGGCGCTCCGCCTCCTCGGCGTCGATGGTGAGGCCGATGCCGGCTGATGCGGCCTGCCGCACCAGCGCAAGCACAAGCGGCACCAGCTCTTCTTGAAGGCGCTCGGCCTTCCCTACCTCATAGCGCGGGTGCAACGCCGAGAGCTTGACGGAGATGCCCGGCCGGTCGGCGATGGCGCTGCCGCTGCTCCCTACGCCCGATCGCGGCGATTGCGCATTTGTAAGCCTCGAAGTAAACGGCTGCAGCTTGCCGTGTCCGCGCCGCTTCCCCCAGCATATCGTATGAGTAACGATAGCCACGGCTTTCCAACGCTCGCGCGTTGTCCAATGCGTCCTCAATGGTGCGCCCCATGACGAACTGCCGCCCCATGATGCGCATCGCGTAATTGATCGATTCACGCACCATTGGCTCGCCGAGCCTCGCCACCAACCGGCGCACCGCAGCGCCGGCGGACTGACCCTCGTAGTCGCGAAGCTGGATTAGGCGGCCCGTCAGCATCAAAGCCCAGGTCGAGGCGTTGACGAAAACCGAGGGGCTGCGGCCGATGTGGCGGTCCCAATCGGCTGCCGAGAGCTTATCGCGGATCAATCGCTCCTGAATCGCGCCGTCGGGAACCCGCAGCAACGCCTCGGCTATGCACATCAAGAGCACGCCTTCCTGCGAGGATAGCCCGTATTCATGCAGGAACGCGTCGAGGCCGCCCTTCCCCAGCCGTTCTGCACGGACTGCCTCTACGAGCTGACGGGCCCGCGCAGCGATCTGCCGCAGGCTCTCGCCGGGGAGCTGTAAGGTTCTCGAGCAGGCCGCGCACGCACGCAGTCTCGTCGGCCCGCAGGTGGACGTCGATCGCCGTCCGCAGAGATGGGCGTTCATGGGGGGCCTCCCGAGCGAAGATCATGCTCGTGTTTCGCACCTCCCTGAACCGGCGTTCGTTACTCCGCCGCGACCGGAATGATGCCCGTGCGCTCGGCGGCGACAGTGCGATCGTAGTCAGAAACGACGGTAATAGCGGGTTTGCGAGTCCACAGACTCACCGCGACGATGACGAGGCCGCAGACGAGGAACCCCGGGACGATCTCGTACAGATCAAAAATGCCACCCTGGAGATGCTTCCAGACGACCACCGTGACCGCGCCCGCGACCATGCCCGCGGCAGCGCCGTATTGGTTCATACGTCGCCAGAACAGCGACAGGATAATGACCGGGCCGAAGGCGGCGCCAAAGCCGGCCCAGGCGTAGGCCACGAGGTTGAGGACGGTGCTTTTGGGATCGGAGGCGAGGAGGGTCGCCAGAATTGCAAGACCAAGGACGCTCAGCCGGCCGACCAGCACCAGCTCCCGTTCGCTCGCGCGGGGACGCAGAAAAGGGCGGTAGAGGTCCTCGGTGAGGGCGCTAGAGCAGACGATCAGCTGCGAGCTTATGGTGCTCATTACGGCGGCGAGAATGGCAGCCAGCAGGAAGCCCGAGATCCACGGATTGAAAATGATTTGGCAGAACTGAATGAACACCGTCTCGGGGTTGGCCAGCGGCTGCTGCGCGAAGTACACGATCCCGATGTAGCCTACGAAGATAGCGCCATAGAGGCCGCAGACCATCCAGACGATGTTGATAAGACGCGCCAGCGGCACGTCGTGCGACGCGCGCACCGCCATAAAACGGACGAGAATATGCGGCTGTCCGAAGTAGCCGAGGCCCCAGGCCATCAACGAGGCTATGCCCAAGACGGTCATATCGGTGAAGGCATCGTTGAAGCTGGGATTGATCGCGCCTATACGGGCAACCGCAACGTCCCAGCCGCCGACCTCACCGACGGCGGCGATCGGCACGGCGAGAAGGGCTATGAACATCATGATGCCCTGAACCGTGTCGGTCCAGCACACGGCAAGAAAGCCGCCCAGGAAGACGTAAGACACGATGCAGAGGGAGCCTAGCCACACGGCGAGCTCATAATCTAAGCCGAATGTCTGCTCGAACAGCACGCCGCCGGCGACGAGCCCCGCTGAGACGTAAATAGTGAAGAACAGAAGAATGACGACCGCGGTGAGCACGCGCAATGTCCGCGACCGGTCCTGAAAGCGGTTGTCGAGATAGTCGGGGATGGTGAGCGCGTCGCGCGCCACCTGCGTGTAGATTTTGAGGCGCGCCGCCACGAATTGCCAGTTCAGGTAGGCGCCGATCACCAGGCCAACGGCGATCCACATCTGGTTCATTCCGGAGGCGTAAACGGCGCCGGGCAGGCCCAGCAGCAGCCAGCCGCTCATGTCCGAGGCACCGGCAGACAGCGCCGCCACGCCGGGGTTCAGTCCACGACTGCCGAGAATGAAATCATCCAGGTTGCGGTTCCGCCGGTAGCAGATCACTCCAATCGCCAGCATCGCGACGATGTAGATGATGAAGGCGGCGATCGTTCCGACGCTCATCGCTCTACCTCTCGGCCTTCCGGCGAAAGATCATCGTCAGGATCGAGAGCCCGACGCAGGCGAGTATCGGCACCAGAAGCCAAAACCACGTGGCGGCAGTGAGTTGGTCGGCCATGTCTGCACCTCGGCTGCGCCTTGCGCGGCGCTCCGAACGGGTCGCCGAATTGGCACCGTCGAGCAGTGAAAGAGTTTGCCGCCTTTACGAACGCTTCTCAATACAAGACTTGCTGGCAAGCGGTGCCAAATGCAACAGACGACTTGGGTCGAAGAGCGGCGGCGCGGCTGCCGGGAGCAGCCCATGGCCGAGGCCGCCGAGCAGCTCGTCGCGGAAACGAGCTGGTTGCCGGAGCCGCTGCGGATCCGGTCAGCGCCAGAGCTTGCGACCCCGGAAGCTCAGGTGAAGCGTGGGCGGATACGCCTTGACGATTTCCCCGACCGGCAGAAACAGGCGCCGGTCCTCCGCGGCGAGGAACCGAAAGCCATAGCGCTCGTAGAATGCCGGTGCGTTGTCGTCCTTGGCACCGCCGCCGACCGCAAAATCTCGCAGCGTGCGGGTTGCTCTGGCGTCTTCATGTCCGGCTTGGAACCGAGCCTGCGTTCCCGGATGGCCTGATCTGGCCGGACGCCGGCTCAGCCTCGATCGCCTCTGCCGCAACGGCGGTCCATCGACTTTCTTCCCCCCTCCGTCGACCATCCCACGCAACAGCTTGCGTGGGACCCCGGATGCGCCGCATTCCTCGCGAGGCCAAGAAAGTCTCATCCCGCCGTCCTCCGCTTCCGCTGGGGGCCGAGGGCGGCCAGAGCCTGCTCATCTGGTCCCGCCGCAACGACGACTGACGCCGATTTGCAGCGCCCCGCCGCTTGGCGGGGCGCGCCTCACTATCCGCCGCAGCGTCGGCGGTCGCAGAGACTAAGGTGCCCTGCGCCCTGCATGAAGGTGAAAATCCTCGACGAGCGCGAGCGGAGCCGCTTCCCGTGCCGACAGACCACATATGCCCAGTTGCGCAGGTGCGCAGTTGGCGGTGTGAGGCCGCAATATCCAGGAAGCTCAGGACGGCGGGTGCGGGTCGGCCCGCCTTGCCGTGAGGCTGCGGCGCGACCCTAGACAGAAACGAGCGCGGCTTCCACATCGGCAAGGGTGACCATCAGGGTCAGCGGCTCGAGCGGGGAAGGCCGGAACCCCGCCTTGCCGTAAAATCGCACGGCCTCCTCCGAAATGGCGTGGACAAGGATCGCCCGGATACCGGCGTTGCGGGCGGCCCGGCGGGTGCGCAGCACGGCGTCGCGGAGAAGATCGAGGCCGAGGCCCCGGTCCTGAAGGTCGGTGTGGACGGCCAGGCGTCCGATCACCATCAGCGGGACGGGATCGGGCATATTGCGGCGGACGCGTCCCGGCGCGCGGGCCAGCTCGATGGAACCGGCGGCAAGGCAGTAGTAGCCCCGGATCTTGCCGGACGCGCACACGACATAGATGCGGGAGGCACCCGCCTCCTCGTTTTTGAGAGCCCGACGCCGGAGCCAGTCGTCGAGGGTTTCGCTCCCCGAGCTGAAATCGCTCGCATCGTGCGAGGAGTTGAGCGGCTCCGGCGCGCTCAGCCCGGGCGGTGCCTCCCCGTCCCTGTTTACTTCTCCCACAGCGGTTTTCGGGCAAGGAGAGCCACCAACGCCGGATCGGCTGCCGGCGGCGCGTCCAGGGCCGCCGTGAAGCGGTTCCAGGCGTCCTCGTCGAGCTGGAACAGCCTGCGGTCGAGGAGCACGTTCTCGGCCTCTCGGCATGAGGCCTCCAGCATGAAAGCGGTGCGGTCCTTGCCGCGCGCGGCGGCGGCCCGGTCGATCAGGTTGAGCTGGGCGGGCCTGGTGCGCAGGCTGATGGCCACGGTCTGCGGTGTCGTCATGAGTTCATCTCCGTATGTACGTTAACTATACGGGATCGTATGTATGTTGTCAATACGTCGCCAAGAGCCTCCTCCACCCATGATCCGGAGAGGATTCCCCTGGCAGCATAAGCATGAAATAAAGGACGTTATATCATATAGAGATATCATATAGAGATATCATATAGAGCGATCCGCCTGGACCGGTTTGGAACTGGTCGGATGCGGATCGTTCGAGGCCAAGACCCACATGGGTCGGCTGGTTCAACCACAATCGCCGGCTTCTCGAGCCCATCGGCAACATGCCGCCCGCCGAGGCTGAAGAGCGCTATTACGCACAGCTTGAGGTAGTCCCGATCGCCGCGGAGGAACTCAAACCAAATGGCCTCCGGCAAACCCGGTGCGGTTCACTCCTGCAGCCCGGCCTTTCGCAGGCCATCTGCGAGCGTAGCAAGATCTTCCGGTCGGCGAATCGGGAGCCACTCCTTGAGACTGGAAATGCGCAGCGTGGGATCGAGGCGACGCAGATGGCACATCGCTCGCACCGCTTCGTCGGCTCGGCCGGCGTGCGCATCGCTCGCGGCGATGATGGCGACGACCATGAGGAAGCTCGGTAAATCTCTGAAGGCATTCTCAGCCCATGCAGACGCGGCATCGAAACGTCCTGCGAAGAGATGTGCGACCGCCATGCCTGCCTGCATTCGGTACAGTTCTGGATCGAGGGACTCACTCGCATCGCATGCGTTAAGCGCTCGATGGCGTCGTCGGGCTCGCCCTGCCAGACCCTCGGGTACCCGCTAAGGAACCAGGCCGCCGCCAGGTTCGGATCGAGCGCCAGCGCCCTGTCAAGCAATGCGATGCAGCAGTCGAGATCGCCGCCGAAATGGCCGAGCGCATGGCCGCCGCGGGTAAGGGCGACGGCGTCACTCTTGCCCAACTCCACCGCACGACGAGCCAATCCAGCGCCCTCGGCGATCTCCTGCTCACCATCGGTCATCCAACCGTTGACTTTGCGCCAGAAATAGCACCACGCCGCCATGCCATAGGCCGACGCAAAATTCGGATCGAGCAGGATCGCCTTGTGGAATAGAGGCAGCGCTGCGTCGATCGCCTTCCTCGTTCCCTGATGAAAATTCCTGCGCGCCGTCGACGCCGAGATTCCTCGCGATCTCGACGTGCATCTGGTGATGGACAATTACGCCACCCACAAGACGCAAGCGATCCGCGCCTGGCTCGCCAAGCGCCCGCACTGGCACGTCCATCTCACCCCCACGTCGGCCTCGTGGATCAATCAGGTCGAGCGGTTCTTCGCCGAACTCACCAACAAGCAGATCCGACGCGGCGTCCATCGCTCCACCACCGAGCTCGAAGCCGCCATTCATCGCTACATCGAGACCGAGAACCGCGACCCCAAACCCTTCCACTGGACCAGGGCCGCCGACGACATTCTCGCCAGCCTACAGCGGTTCTGCCTCCGCACCCTCGATGCCAACCAAAACCTGCACCCAATCGAACAAACTTCGGAATCGGAACACTAGAGCGGTTTTCGATCGGAGGGAATCGTTGATGGGGGGTTGATGGGGGATTCCTTTATTTGGTTTGATCGGCGATAATCGCGGGCAGATGTTGTGTGAGGTCGGCGATGACGAAGCCTTATTCGGTGGATCTGCGTGAGCGGGTGGTCGGCGAGGTGATGGCTGGGAGAAGCGTGCGTGCCGTCGCCGCGATCTTCTCGGTGAGCCCGAGCTTCGTCGTCAAGCTGACGCAGGCATGGCGGGCGACCGGAACGGTGGTGGCGAAGCGGCAAGGCGGCGACCGGCGTTCGGCGGCGATCGAGGCGCACGGCGACGGCTCATGGCCCTGGTCCGGGAGACCCCGGACCTGACCCTGGCGGAGATCCGGGATCGGCTCGGCGAACGCGGGGTCTCCGCTTCGATCACCGCCATCTGGCGCTTCTACCGGCGGCACGGCGTCAGCTTTAAAAAAAACCGCGCACGCCGCCGAGCAGGAGCGGGCGGACGTGGCCGCGGCGCGGACGGCCTGGAAGGACGGCCAGCCCGGTCTTGACCCGGCACGGCTGGTCTTCATCGACGAGACCGCCACCGCCACCAACATGGCCAGGCGCCGCGGCCGCGCCGATCGCGGCAAGCGGCTGGTCAGCGCCGTTCCCCACGGCCATTGGAAAACCACCACCTTCGTCGCCGGCCTGCGGCACGACCGCATCGCCGCCCCCTTCGTCATCGACCGGCCGATGAACGGCGCCATCTTCCGCACCTACGTCGAGCGATGCCTGGCGCCGACGCTGCGGCCGGGCGATGTCGTCATCCTCGACAACCTGCCGGCCCACAAGGTCGCCGGCGTCCGCCGCGCCATCGAGGCCCGAGGCGCCCGCCTCCTCTACCTGCCGCCCTACTCCCCCGATCTCAACCCGATCGAGCAGCTCTTCGCCAAACTGAAGGCGCTCCTGCGCAAGGCCGCAGAGCGCTCCATCGACGCCCTCTGGCGCCGCATCGGCCACCTCCTCGACCACTTCACCGCCGACGAGTGCAGACGATACTTCACCCACGCCGGTTACGTTTGATCGCAAAATGCATAGCGGGCGCCTCGGTGGCAGCCGCCGCAGGGGGGCCTCTGCCCTACGAACGCCATGGCTCATCGGCACAGATCGACCTAAGCGGAGTCGCCGCCGGATCGGCGGTCCATCTCCAGCTTCGCTGGACTGCCGCCGGCGACTACCGTGCGCTGCTGAAAGCCAACGGAATTATTCCGTCGATGAGCCGGAAGGGCAATTGCTGGGACAATGCGCCGATGGAGAGCTGGTTCCACACCCTCAAAACCGAGTTGGTTCACCACGGCTGTCATTGCCGGAGTGATCTTCCCCGGAAGTGCCGTTTGAATTTTCCCCAGTTGGCGCGTCCGGTGTGACCTTTCGCGGGGCGCGCCCCGGGAGAGGTCAGGCGACGTCGACATCGCCGAAGGTGGCTTCCTCACGGGGAGGGAGCGGCGGCGGTGATCAAACTGGGGGATGTCGTGATCATCCTCGATCTGCATCGGCAAGGGCTGTCGGTCTCGGCGATTGCGCGCGAACTGGGGATCGACCGCAAGACCGTCCGCAGGTACATCGCCCGTGGCCTCGAGCCGCCGGTTTATGGGCTGCCACCGCGCCGCGTTCAACGCCTTGGGCGGGGGGCCGCGCACGATCCTGTACGACCGGATGAAGACCGTCGTCACCGGCGAGCCGGAGCCGGGGCACATCGTCTACAATCGCCACCTGGTCGACTTCGCCGCCCGTCATGGCTATCAGCCGCGCGCCTGCCGGCCCTATCGGGCGAAGACCAAAGGCAAGGTGGAGCGGCCATACCGCTACGTCCGCCAGGACTTCTTCCTCGGGCGGACGTTCCGCAATCTCGACGACCTGAATGACCAGCTGGCCCGCTGGCTCGACCGGGTCGCCAACCCGCGGGTCCATGCGACGACGCGGCGCATCATCATCGAGGCCTTCGCCGAAGAGCGGCCGCATCTCAACACGTTGCCGCTCGCGCCCTACTGCACCGTTCTCAAGCTCGAGCGGCGGATCACCCGGGACGGCATGATCTCGGTCGGCGGCAACCTCTATTCCGTGCCCGACGCCACCCGCCGGCGCGTCGTCGAGGTGCAATGCCTGGCCGAGGAGATCCTCATTGTCGAGGATGGCACGGTCGTCGCGAAACCATCGCCCGCGGGCTCGCCGGCCAGGACCGGAACCAGCGGGGAGCACGCCCATGAAGGGGACGCGACACCAAAGCTCGAGCGGATCAAGGCCACGTTCGTCGGTCTGAAGATGCCGCGGGCGCTCGAAATCATCGACGACATCGTCGGCCGTCTCGAACGGGGCGAACTCTCCGCGCTCGAAGCCATCGACACGCTCCTCGCCGAAGAACTGGCGCTGCGGGAAAACCGGCGGGTGCGTATGGCGCTCACCATGGCCCGGCTGACGCCGATCAAGACGCTCGCCGGTTTTGACTTCACGTTCCAGCCGTCGCTCGATCGCGAGCAAATCCTGGCGCTCGCCGAACTCGGTTTCGTCAGTCGCTGCGAGGCGGTCCATCTGCTTGGTCCCCCCGGTACCGGCAAGAGCCATCTCGCCACCGCGCTTGGTGTCGAGGCAGTCAAGGCCGGACGGTCCGTCTCCTTCGCAACCCTCGCCGACATCGTCGGCGCCCTCGCCAAAGCCGAACGCGAGGGGCGATCGCGCGACAAGATCCGCTTCTTCTGTCGCGCCGCGCTCTTGATCGTCGACGAAATCGGCTACCTGCCCGTCACCCCCGGCGGCGGCAATCTGTTCTTCCAGCTGGTCAACGCCCGTTACGAAAAGGGCGCCATGATCCTCACCTCCAACCGCGGCTTCGCCGAGTGGGGCGAGGTGTTCGGCGATGCCGTCGTCGCCACAGCACTGCTCGATCGCCTCCTGCATCATGCCGTCGTCATCCAGATCGAAGGCGCCAGCTACCGGCCGCGACACCATGCCGAGCTCCTGCCCGAGCACATCCGCTCCAAGGCGGTGATCGCCCCACCAGTCGCGCCAACCCCGAAACGCCGCGGCAGACCGCCCAAAAATCATAACGATCCGAACGTCACCAGCCCGCCAACATCCCGCTGACCCGGGGAATTTTACCGCGAAACTTCTGAGGAAAATTCAGCCGGTATTGACACCGTGCGCGGATCATGAGTTGCGCTCAGGACCCACGAGTTCGCCGATAGGCGCCCGGTCCGGGCCCGCGATCTCGATCGTGCCGTTCGCCGGAGCGCCGAGTGGACGTCGGCCACCGCGTCGGCCACGTCATCGGCCGCGATCGGCTGGAACAGGACCGGCGACAGGTGAGCCATTTGCCGACAGTGCCCGATTGGGCGATCGCCGCCATGAACTCGAAGAACTGCGTCGAGCGGACGATCGTGTAGGGAATTCCCGAGACCTTGATCAGGTTTTCCTGAACCAACTTCGCGCGGAAGTACCCCATCTCCAGAAGACGATCGGTTCCGACCACTGAGAGTGCGACATGATGCGTCGTTCCGGCGGTGGCCTCCGCGGCGAGCAGGTTTCGGCCGGACTTCTCGAAGAAGTCCATGGCGACCCCCTCCTCGAACGAGGGCGAGTTCGCCAGGTCAACGACGACCTGTGCGCCTTCCAGCGCTTCAGCCAGTCCCTCGCCGGTGACGGTGTCGACGCCCTTGTCGGGCGATGCAGCCACGACCTCGTGGCCCTTGTCGCGAAGCCTGTTGACGAGCTTCGTTCCGATGAGGCCGCTGCCTCCGATGACGACGATCTTCATGCTTGGTCCTCCGACGGTTTTATGTGTTCGAATGGATCGAGGATGCCGCATAACCGGTCGGAAAGCCTTGCAGAGGCCTCGAAATGGGATTGAATTTCGCTTGGCTATTTGTCCAAGAAGAGCGATCCCGGGTGGGATGCCTCTGATCGACCCGAGTGCCGCTGATCTCTTCTCTGGAGGGGCGTTGTCAGACCAGTATCTCGGTCGTGCGCCTCACACGTACGGGTCACGGAGCGCCGAAATGCGAATCCTGTTCGGCGACTATGTGCTCGACCCTGAACGGCGGGAGCTCACGCGGGGCCTCGAAGCGATTGCAGTCGGGCCGCAAGTATTCGATCTGCTGCTGTATCTCGTGCAGAACCGCGAGCACGTCGTCAGCAAGGATGCGCTGCTGGACGTGGTGTGGGGCGGTCGGATCGTCTCCGAGTTCAACGTTGACCAGTCACATCAATGCGGCGCGCAAGGCAATCGGCGACAGCGGTGGAGAACAGCGGCTGATCCGGACGATTGCCCGCAAGGGATTCCGGTTCGTCGGCGACGTCAGGGAGATACAGCCGGGCGGTCATTCCACGTCGGCGAAGACCGACCCCGATGGATCGAGCCACCCGCCTGCAGAGGGCGCTCGCCCTTCCCGACAAGCCCTCGATTGGGGGACATCTCTGGGCAGAGCGTTTCGAAGGCACCCTCGACGGGCGTCGATCAGCTGCCCGGTGATGCGCACGCGGTTCGCCGCCTTGCGATATCTTTGCCCTGCAGGATCGGATGACCGAGAGCGTGGTCGGTGCGATCGCGCCGCAGCTGGAGCGCGGCCGATCACCTTGCCGGTCGCCACGTCGAGCGCGGCAAACAACGAGAGCGTGCCATGCCGCGTGTAGTCGTGGCTGCGGCGCTCGGGTTGGCCGGGGCGCATCGGCAGCAGCGGTTGGGTTCGGTCGAGCGCCTGGATCTGGCTCTTCTCGTCGACACACAGCACGAGGGCGCGGTCGGGCGGCGCCATGTAGAGCCCGACGATGTCGCGAACCTTGTCCACGAACAGCGGGTCGGTCGAGAGCTTGAAGCTCTCGGCGCGATGCGGCTGCAGGCCGAAGGCCTTCCAAATCCGATGGATCGTCGACGGCGCATAGCCGGTCGCAGCGGCCATGCCGCGCAGCGACCAATGCGTCGCGTTGGCCGGCGTCTCCTCCAGCGTCCGGCGGATCGTCTCGGCAATCGCCTCGTCGCCGATCCGCCGTGGCGCGCCCGGGCGCGGCTCGTCGTACAGCCCGTCGAGCCGATGCTCGGCAAACCGCCGACGCCATTTGCCGACGGTGGTCGGATCCGACCCGAGTTGAGCCGCGATCTGCTTGTTCTGAAGCCCGGCGGCCGCCGACAAGACGATCTGTGCCCGGCGCGCCAGCCCCTGAGCGGTCCGACGCCGACGGCTCAGACCCTCCAGCGTCTCGCGCTCCGCCTCAGACAGATTAGCCCGTCTTATTCATGACGCCGGCTGGGAGGCTGGGGTTCTGGGCGACGCTGGCTGATGGGACGAGCGTGGGCTTGCGGGTTTTTCCCGGCTTGGTCGGATTGGATTTGATCGCGGCGTGGGCGGTTTCCGGGAGGGGTTCGGCGGGGCGTTCCTGGCCCCGGTGTTCAGGGTCCGGCGAGGGCGGTGGCGAGGTGGCGGATCGGCGCCGCGTGCGGACAGGCTGCGGCGAAGGCGAGGCGGACGCGGGATGCGGTCTCGATGACGCGGGCGCCGAGCTTCAGCAGCCGCAGTCGGAGGGTGGCGAACTCGGCGACCGCCAGAGCGTGCGTTTTCGGGATGGCGTCGCGCAGCCCGAGGATCAGCCAGTAGGCAGCGGTATGCAGGTACAGGCGCACTTGGTTTGCCAGCGGCGAGCGGCAGCTGGTGCGGTCCGAGGCGAGCTGGCTCTTGTGCAGCTTGATCAGATTCTCCGCCTGGCCGCGGGCGCGGTAGAGGACTTCGTAGACGTGTTCGGCCGAGCCGGCTTCGAGGCTGGTGACGACGTAACGGATGTCGAGACCTTGCGGGGAGGCTTCGATGCGGGCACAGGCTCTGGCGCTCCCGCTTCCACGACTTCGCCCGGTAAGCGGTCTCGGTGAAGCCGCGCAGGCAGGGCTTCTTCTCCAGCGCCCGGCGGGTGCGGACGTCGTCGGCGGCTTCGTCGATCAGCCGGTCGAGGACCCTGTTGCCGGGCAGGCCGAAGAGATAATCGACGCCGTTCGCCTCGCACCAGTCCATCGCCTCGGGGCGGCCGTAGTGGCCGTCGCCGCGGACGGTGATGTGGGTCGTGGGCCAGCGGCGGCGGATCTGGCGGACCAGCCGGCGCAGATGGCCGCGGATCTCCTTACCGGATGGCGTCTTGCCGGCGCGCAGGATCATCGCCACCGGCCGGCTCGTCGCCGTATCGTAGATATGGATCGGCAGGAAGCAGCGTGCGTCGTAATGCGCGTTGAACAGCGAGAGTTGCTGGTGGCCGTGGACAACGTCGCAGGTGTCGTCGATGTCGAGTGTCACCTCGGCGGGCGGCGCCGGATAGCTGTCGAGCCACAGATCGAGCATCACCCGGCCGAGCCGGATCACGCTGCGCAGATCGGGCGCGTTCTCCCAGCGGGACATCGTCGGCTGCGAGCACAGGTCCCGGCCGCTGTCCGGCAGCCGGCCGCAGGCGAGCTTGAACGCCGGATCGAAGCGCAGGCTGTCGAGATCGTCGGCGTCCTCCCAGCCGCAGGCGATGGCGAAGATGCGCGCCCGCAGAATGTCGGCCAGCGTATGCGTGATCCGGCTGGCGTCGCCGCCGTCCGGGATCGCGGCGGCGAGCTTGGCGGCGATGCCGAGCCGTCGCTCGGCTTCCGCCAGCAGCACCACGCCACCGTCAGAGGTGATCCGGCCACCGTCGAACGCCGCGGTGACCTTCTTGCGCCCAATGGCTGGAAACGCGAACGGCAGGCTCGTATCGTCGATCATGGCGGATGTGGCAGGCCGGAGGTCGTCGAAGGATTGGCTTCAGCAACCGAATCCTACGCCCTATCAACCGCTTACGCTACATCCGCCATCCCATTCCAAGGGCCGTCATGAATAAGACGGGTTAATCGATACCGCTGCTACACGCCCTCGACCCGCCATCCACTGCCTCCCCCAGATATAGCGAGCATAATAGAGCACGTTTCTCGATCATGACACTAGGTGCCGCCACCCGGCTTCATGAATTCGGCGAAAAAGTCGTTGCCCTTGTCGTCGACGACGATGAAGGCGGGAAAGTCCTCTACCTCGATGCGCCAGATCGCTTCCATGCCCAGTTCGGGGTATTCGATGCATTCGACGTTCTT
Organism: uncultured delta proteobacterium; assembly: GCA_963841475.1. Lineage (GTDB taxonomy): Bacteria > Desulfobacterota > Desulfobaccia > Desulfobaccales > 0-14-0-80-60-11 > 0-14-0-80-60-11. The sequence continues at coordinate 421,255 of CAWJCT010000002.1, read as the reverse complement.
GATGCAGTCCTGAGCAAGGCGGGCGGCCGGGCCACCGATGGAGCCGAGGTAGAAGCCGCCGTACTGCTTGCAGGCCTGCGTTACCTGCGGCGAGCGGTTACCCTTTGCGAGCATTACCATGCTGCCGCCGGCTGCCTGGAACTCGCCGACATAGGCATCCATCCGTCCGGCGGTGGTCGGGCCGAACGATCCCGGACGCGTAGCCTTCCGGCGTCTTAGCCGGGCCGGCATAGTAGACGCAGAGGTCCTTGAAGTACTGCGGCAGGTCCTCGCCGCGATCGAGGCGCTCCTTCAGCTTGGCATGCGCGATGTCGCGGGCGACGATCATCGGACCCGACAATGACACCCGCGTCGTCACCGGGTAACGGCTCAAGGTCGCCCGGACCTCGGCCATCGGTCGGGTAAGGTCGATTTGGACCGCTTCGGCCGAGAGCGCGCCCGCTGCCACATCCGGAAGAAAACTGGGCCGGATTTTCCTCGAGCTGTTCGAGATAGATGCCGTCCTTGGTGATTTTGCCCAGGATCTGCCGGTCCGCCGAACACGAAACGCCGATGCCGACGGGGCACGATGCACCGTGGCGCGGCAGGCGGATGACGCGGACATCATGACAGAAGTACTTGCCGCCGAACTGCGCGCCGATACCCATGCCGCGGGTCAGCTGGTGAACCTTCTCTTCCATCTCCAGATCGCGAAACGCCTGACCGGACTTTATTGCCCGCCGCCGGCAGGCCGTCGAGATAGCGGGCCGTAGCGAGTTTCACGGTCTTAAGCGTCATCTCCGCCGACGTGCCGCCGATGACCACGGCCAGATGATATGGCGGGCAGGCCGCTGTGCCGAGGGTGCGGATCTTCTCGTCCATGAACTCCATGAGCCGCTTCGGATTCAACAGCGCCTTCGTTTCTTGATAAAGGTACGTTTTGTTGGCGGAGCCGCCTCCTTTAGCCATGAACATGAACTTGTAGGCGTTTCCCTTGGTCGCATAGATATCGATCTGCGCCGGCAGGTTCGAGCCGGTGTTGACTTCGTTGAACATGTCCAAAGGTGCCACCTGGCTGTAGCGCAAGTTGGTCTCGGTGTAGGCCTTCTCGATGCCGAGGGCGAGCGCCGCTTCGTCGTCACCGGAGCACCAGACGTTCTCGCCTTTCTTGCCCATGATGATGGCGGTGCCGGTGTCCTGGCACATCGGCAGGACGCGGCCGGCGGCGATATTGGCGTTCTTCAAAAGTTCTACGGCGACGAAGCGATCGTTGGCCGAGGCCTCTGGATCGTCGATAATCTTCCTCAGTTGCGCCAGAGTGGCCGGGGCGCAACAGATGCTGGCAATCGCGCATCGCCCGATCTGCGAGCAAGCGTCAGGCCTTCAGGGGCGACCTCGAGAATCTCGCGGCCGTTGACGCGAACAGTTGCGACGAACTTATCGGTCAGCTTGCGGTAAGGAGCCTCGTCCTCGCCCAATGGGAACATTTCGTGATATTCTTGTCGGCTCATTGCGCATTCCTCCCGTTCGCATCCGTCGGTTGGCGGTCGTCGGCGCCGTGGGCAGCCGCGACGTCGCCAGCCGATTGGAATAGAGTATCGCCGGCCGGCCGCGCGTCACGCCGGCCGCGGCGGATATCCTACTTTTTGCGGAATCTGTCGAGGGCGATCACCTCGCCGGTGACGCTGTCGCGAGCGGCCCGCAGTCCCCGGCAGTATCGTCGCCGAGCGCTCCAGGCGGCACGCGGGCGGCTTCGGCGGCGGCGGCGGCTTCAGCGCCGCCACCCTGCTTCGGCAGGGCATGCAGCTGCAGTCCAAAATTGACGCCGGGATCGCCGAACGCCTGCACTGCCGAGAACGGAACCCGCAGGTCGGCCGCCCTGCCATGGAAGCGGAGGCTGACGCTGAAGCCGGCGTCGTCGACGGCGAGGTCCCAAAATTGGTGTTGCAAAATGATCGTCATCTCCTCCGGGTACTGGACGCGCAGCCAGTCGGGGATGTCGACATCCGGTGCGCCGGTGGTGAAGGTGATGTAGAAGTGATGGCTGCCGACAAGGCCGTGTTCGGCGGTGTAGGCGAGGGCCTTCCGGATGACGCCGCGCAGCGCCTCCTCGATCCAGGTCTCATACGGGAGAAGCGATGCTGGCACGAGGCGCCCTCCTAGCCAATCGGTGCGAGTGGGGGGCTTCTGTTGCCAGGTGCCCCCCGAACCCCGCTCATGCCTTATGCGGCGAGAGCATATGCCTCATTGTCGTTGGCATCTGTAGGTTCGGCCCGATAACGGCGGTACCATGCCGAGCGAAAACCATGTCTTTACTGCGCGCGTCGATCCTGTTTCGCCCCCGCATCGCCGTCCCCATGGACGTTCGCCCGAAAGGGTGGTGGAGGCGCCGGGTACCGCCCCCGGGTCCGCTCCGCCTATTCCGCAAGGCCATTTATCGCCATAGTCGATTGCTCGACTGAACCAATATATTGCGCCCGCCCGGGACCGCGCAAGGCGAACCGGGTTGTTCCTTCAGGCAGAAACGTTAGATTGCCGTTTTCAGCCGCGAAAGCGCCACCGTCGATGGAACTCACCCGCGAGCAACAGGCCGAACTAGACGAGGCGAGAGCGGCCTGGACCCACACCCGCCGCGCCACGGTGCCGGCGCTCGAAGACATCCTCTATCGGCCGTTCCCTGTGCTCGACCACGGCTTCGTCCGCGTCATTGATTACATGGGCGACGACGCCGCAATCGTTCAGGCGGCACGCGTCTCCTACGGCCGTGGTACGCGCCGGGTGCAAGACGATTCAGGATTGATCAACTATCTGATGCGGCACCGCCATACGACTCCGTTCGAGATGTGCGAAATCAAGTATCACATCAAGCTGCCCATATTCGTCGCGAGGCAGTGGATTCGCCATCGTACCGCTAACGTTAATGAACACTCTGCCCGCTACTCGATCCTGGATAAGGAATATTACCTGCCGTCGCCGGAGCATCTGGCGGCTCAGGCGAAGGCCAACCGCCAGGGTCGTGACCGGGTGCTCTCCGCCGACGAGGCGGCGCGCGTCATCGCCATTCTCCGGGCCGACGCCGAACGCTGCTATGCGGACTACGAGTCGCTCTTGAACGAGAACCGCGACGGCCGCGTGCTGGACCCGGCCCGCACCGGCCTTGCCCGCGAACTGGCGCGGATGAACCTGACATTGAACACGTATACCCAGTGGTACTGGAAGATCGACATTCACAATCTCCTCCACTTCCTCAGCCTGCGCGCCGACGCCCACGCCCAGTATGAAATTCGGGCCTATGCGGAGGTGATTCTGGAAACGGTCCGCCGCTGGCTGCCGATCACCTACGGCGCTTTCTCCAACTATCGCCTCGGCGCCCTCGATCTCTCGACAAAGGCTCTTTCGGTGGTCAAGCGCCTGCTCGCCGGCGAAGTCCCGACGCAAGCCGACAGCGATCTCTCCCCCCGAGAGTGGCGTGAGTTGATGCAGGTCCTCGGCGGTCGCTCGAGCGGCAAGAGCTCGCAGCTTCAAAACACCTGGCCGGTGAATTCCATGCGCACGCGTTTTCGGATGGCGTCGATGGAGCGGAGCGCGGCAACCAGGTCGGTGCGGCGGCGCTTTTTGAGGCTTTCGGGATCGACGTAGTAGGTCACCCGCCGGCCCACACGGTAATCGAGGAGCTGCTGGCGGAGCAGCACGTCCGTTATCTCGGCGTACGCGGAGCTCAGGTCATCACGTTCTCCGATGGACAACACGCTGCCTTCGTACAGCGCTTGCAGCCGGGCCAGGGTCGATGTCTCTTCGACCCCCTCGCGAAGCGCTAGAAGCCGGATGGCGCCGACCAGCGGGATCAACCCCGAGTGCTTGAGATTGATGTGGCCCCGATGGTCCGCATTCTCTTTTTCCGTGAGGAAGCCACCGAAGAAGCCAAGCGCCACGTTGTGATCGGCTTTGTCCTGGAACATCTGGCGGAGGAAGGCGTGGTTGTTGCGCACGAGACCGGTGACCGCGTGCCGGAGAGTCCGCGCGAGGTCCGCATTGCCAAAGACCGGCTGGAAATCAAAGAAAATGTCTGCCAGACGGATAGCGACGAAGTTGCTCTTTTTCCCCCACAGCGTTATCTGTTCGATCCACTGCGACAGTGACTTCCGCCAAAGCGGATTTACCGCCATGCAGTAGCCGTTGCAGTAGGGGATGCCGACCTCGTTCAGGTCGCGACATAGCCTTTCTGCCGCCTCGAGAAAAAATGCATCAACGCGCCCGTGTTCGGCGTCGGGATAATCTCCGAAGACAAAGCCGTTGTCCTGATCCGGGAAGAGGTAGTTTTCGCCGCGGCCTCCGGAGCCCATGACGATGGCGACCGCGGTAGCCGGCGGTTCACCCCACCCCTCTTCCGCCATCCCCTTCAGGACCGCCTCGGAAATACGCCGGTAGACATCGTTGTTGATGTGGGTGATCAGCTGCTGGATATCTGTCGCCGCCAGGTTTTCGGCGAAAAGCTGCTCGGCAAGCTCGACCTGGGCCGTCTTGATTTCCCTCAACCCGTCGATCGTCCCCTCGTGGGTCAGTCGGTCGATCTGGCGCATGAGCCGGCTGGCGGCGACCGCCAGCGCATCGAGAAGATCGATGATCCCGGCCAGCCGGCCGTTGCGATCGACGACGACCATGTGCCGCAGGCGGTTGCGGCGCATCTGCGCGATCGCATGGTAAAGATAATCGCGCCGCGCGATGGTGAGGATGGGGTGGGTCATAACCGTCTCGACCCGGACACCTCCCGCCACCCGGTAGGTGATGCGGCGGGCGATGTCCTGCATAGTAACGATGCCGATCGGACGGTCGTCGGCATCGACGACGACGGCACAGCTCACCGCCTCCTCGCCGACCATGGCGACCAGATCGGCGCACGGCGTGCCGGCACGAATTGCCAGCAGTTCGCCCCGGGGGCGCATGAAGTCGCGCACCAGCATGCTGAAGACGGCGGTACGCGAGGCCAAATTTTGCAGGTCCGCATCGGCCACGGTTCGGCTGCTCCTCGCGGTACGTCCGTTGATGAAACTATAACACCTGGGGCGGGCGGTTTGTCAGCGAACGGGAAAGGTGACTAGAACGCGGCTGAGAACCAATTGCATCAATAGGATAGCCTGTTGTCGCTCCGGTTGGATCATGCTATCTGTGCGGATGGGAGGCGCTTGTTTACGGGAACTGCCGCGGGACCCGGCAGTGCTAAATAGAATAAACCCGAACCGGGTCCGGTTGTCGGCAGCCGCTGGAGCAGGCCGTCGCCCGCGTTTGGACGAAGTTCGGACGCTGCCGGGTGCAAAAGCGCTCGGCGGCTGGCTGAATAGGGGCACCAGAAATTTTTCACGGTCACCGCTGCGCGGCGATCCACCCACCCGCGCGGGCGGCTTAAGCAACGAAACTGCCGCTGCACGCGGCTAATGCAGGAGAGGGACATTGGCACCGAAGGTCACATGGCTCCTGGTCTTCGTCCTCCTCTACTGGGCCTACTGCCTGTTTTGGGGAATTCGTGGGGCGCGGATGGCACGGACGGCGAGTGATTACTTCATTGCCGGGCGCAAACTGTCGCTCTGGGTATTCGTGCTCGCTGCGACCGCGACGTCGTACTCCGGCTGGACCTTCATGGGCCACCCGGGCCTTATATACCGCGACGGCTTCCAGTATGCATTCGCTTCGTTCTACGCAATCGTCATTCCTTTGACCGGGATTATCTTCCTCAAGCGGCAGTGGATGCTCGGCAAACGCTTCGGTTACGTCACCCCGGGCGAGATGATGGCGGATTACTTTCAAGGCGATGCCATCCGTATTCTGACCGTGTTGGTGGCACTGTTCTTTTCCATCCCCTACCTCGGCGTGCAGCTGGCTGCATCGGGCTATTTGTTCAACGTGCTCACCGACGGCATCATCGATGTCGCCTACGGCGCCGTCATCCTCTCGATCGTCGTGCTCTTGTATGTGGCCTCGGGCGGGCTGCGTGCCGTCGCCTATGTCGATACCGTGCAGTGTATCCTGCTCTGGATCGGCATCGTCATCGTCGGCATGATCGCCATCAGCTTCGTCGGCGGCTGGGATTCGCTGATCGTTGCGATGTCGAGGCTGGGTGCCTCAAGTGTCGGCGAGTATGGCACGACGCAAAATGTCGCCGGCTCGGGCGGCGACTTCAACGCCTATTTCGCGGTTCCCGGCGTCATCCAGTTTACCGCCGGGCTCGGCAAGGAGACACCGATCGGCGGGGTGTGGACCGCGGTCATGATCCTCACCTACATGTTCGCCCTCATGGGGATCCAGGCGGCGCCGGCGTTCAGTATGTGGGCATTTTCCAATACCAACCCGGCCCCGTTCGCGCCGCAAGCGGTGTGGGCTTCGGGCATATGGATCGGCGGCACCCTGATCTTCTTCACAACCTTCCAGGGGATGGCGGCGCACTTCCTCGGGGCAAATCCGCTCGTGACGGAAGCCGGTCTCGCCGTCGATCCCACCGTGCTGCCGGTCGCCGTTGCGGCCGATCCGGATACCCTTGTTCCCTACTACTTCAACCTAATTGCCGACAATGCGCCATGGCTGGTCGGGCTTCTCGCGGTCTGTGCGCTCGCCGCTATGCAATCGACGGGGGCGGCCTACATGTCCACGGGTGGAGGGATTCTGACCCGGGACCTCTATAAGAGGTACCTAAACCCCGGCGCGACACACACCACCCAGAAACTGTTCGGGCGGCTCGGCGTGACGCTGATCGTCATTCTGGCGCTCATCGTCGCCATCTATTCGCGGGACGCGCTGGTGCTGCTCGGCGGCCTCGCCGTCGCCTTCGGCTTCCAGATGTTCGTTCCACTGATCGCCATCTGTTACTGCCCCTGGATAACCCGCACGGGCGCCACCTGGGGGCTCGCCGCCGGACTGGTTGCCGTCATCCTGACCGACAGCATCGGTCAGACACTGTTCGGCGGGTGGCTGCCGTGGGGCCGTTGGCCTTTGACCATCTATTCCGCCGGCTGGGGAATCGCAGCGAACGTCGTCGTCTGTCTCGTTGCGTCGGCATTCACCCAGCACGACCGGGAACACAACCATCGGATGAAGTTTCATACGTTTCTTCGCGACCATATCCGCTTGCCGGCCTCAAAGCGCCGGCTGATTCCGGTCGCCTGGATCGTGACGATCGCATGGTTCTTCTTCGCCATCGGCCCCGGCTGCGTCATCGGAAACTGGGCGTTCGGCACCCCCGATTCCGGACCATCGGGCTGGACGTTCGGCATTCCATCAATTTGGGCGTGGCAGATCATCTTCTGGCTGCTCGGCGTCGCCCTTCTGTGGTTCCTCGCCTACGGCATGGAGCTGGCCACGGTTCCGGGCAAGGAAGTGGAGGCACTTGTCGAGGACATCGGCGACACCACACTGCCGAAGCCGGGAATATGACACGGCATGCCGAAGCAGGATTCATGCTCGCGGAGCAAAAGCGATGCGGCGCGTCATCGACTTCCAGCCTTTCCGCGCCCGCTCACTCCAAGCTGAGCAGACGCAGCAAAGCATTGACTCATGGTTGTTAGGCAAAGGCAGCACAGTCGGCTTAGATGTTCGGCATCGCAACTTCGCCTTCATCAGTCGGGGTATCGTTGACTCGCCCGTTGATGTATGCGTAGATGCGCTGCGAAAAGGCCAACCAAGTTGGGGCTTATCCTGGGAGGGAGGAAAATGCAAGAGCATGAACAGCGGCTGCATGCTATAGCGGCTCACAGATGGCGAATCGCCTTCTGGCTGAGCGGAATCATGCTGGTTGCTTACTACGGTTTCATTTTGCTGGTCGCATTCGACAGGGAACTGTTGAGCAAGCTTTTGACTCCTGGTCTATCGCTGGGAATCCTGCTCGGAGCCTTGGTGATCGTCTTCGCGTGGGTGTTGACGATGGTCTACACGCGCTGGGCAAACACCACGTATGACCAGGAAATCGGTCAACTCAGCCATATGTCGAGGTGAGCGATGAGCGGAGCGACCAACTGGATATCGATCCTCTTCTTCTTCGTCTTTGTCGGCGCAACCCTGGTAATCACATACTGGGCGGCAAGGCGGACAAAAACGACGGAGCATTTCTACGCCGCCGGCCGGTCCATCACCGGCTTCCAGAACGGCCTGGCTCTCGCCGGCGACTACATGAGTGCCGCCAGCTTCCTCGGCATCGCCGGGCTGGTGGCGATGAACGGATTCGATGGTCTCATCTACTCGACCGGCTGGCTCGTCGGCTGGCCGATTATTCTCTTCCTCATCGCCGAACCGCTGCGTAATCTCGGCAAATACACCTTTACCGACGTGGTGGCGTACCGCTTGCAACAGAAGCCGGTGCGCATTGCCGCAGCGATCGGTACGATGGCCGTCGTGCTCACCTACCTCATCGCGCAGATGGTGGGCTCGGGAACCCTCATCAAGCTTCTCTTCGGGCTGGATTACACCTTGTCGCTGATCATCGTCGGTGTGGTGATGATGACCTACGTGCTGTTCGGCGGCATGATCGCGACGACCTGGGTGCAGATCATCAAGGCGTGCCTACTCTTGGGCGGTGCGATCGTGATGGCACTGCTGGTGCTGTCGAAGTTCGGCTTCAACCCGGTCGCCCTGTTCGCCCAGGCGGCGAAGACCGGCTGCGATCCGGCGGCGGCGGCAGGATCGCAGATGTTTTGTTACGGAGACGCGGTCCTGCGGCCGGGGACCAAGGTGGTTACCGGTGCGTGGGATGCCGTGTCGCTCGGATTGGCTCTGATGTTCGGGACGGCCGGTCTGCCGCACATCCTGATGCGTTTCTACACCGTTCCGAGCGCCAAGGCGGCCCGGGTGTCGGTGATGTGGGCGACCATCTGGATCGGCGGCTTCTATCTGATCACCTTCATCCTCGGCTTCGGCTCGATGGTGCTGGTCGGTCAGAAAAACATCCTCGCCGTCGGCGGCGGCGGCAACATGGCGGCGCCGCTGCTGGCGAAGGTGATCGCCGGTGACGTCTTCTTCGGCTTCATCTGTGCCGTTGCGTTCGCCACCATCTTGGCGGTGGTCGCCGGCCTGACACTGGCCGGAGCCGGAGCGCTCTCGCACGATCTCTGGGTCAACGTCGTCCGCGGCGGGCACGCGCCGCAGCACGAACAGATGGTGGCGGCGCGCACGGCATCGATCATCCTCGGCATCTGCGCCGTCCTGCTCGGCATCCTGTTCGAGGGGCAGAACGTCGCGTACATGGTCGGGTTGACGTTTTCGATCGCCGCCTCGGCAAACTTCCCGGCGCTCGTGCTCTCGGTGTTCTGGCGGAAGTTCACGACCTGGGGTGCCGTCAGCAGTATCCTCTTCGGCACCATCGCGACGCTGGTGCTGATCTACTGCGGGCCGACGATCCAGTTCGATCTGTTGGGACCCAAGGCTGCAGCGGCCGGGTCCGCACCCGAAGTGGTGGCCGCCGCGACTGCCGCGATCGCCGCGCACAAAGCGGAGATCATGGCAAAGTGGTGGTACTTCCCGCTGAAGAACCCATGCCTCTACACGATGACCGGCGCATTTATCATCGGCATCATCGTCTCGCTCCTCGCCCCGGAAAGGGCCGCATCCGAAGGCTTCACCGAAGTCGAGCGGCGTGCGGTGCTGGGCGAACCGAAAGGCGTGGCCGCGGAGTAAGAACAACCTTCTCTGCCGTTTTCGTGGGCAGGAGACCGGGCCGGGGGAACTCCTCCGGCCCATTTCTTTATGCGCTCTGTGCATGGCTTACCCGTCGCAAATTTAGCCCGTCCCGACTCGCACGGCCCTGGTCCTCGTGATAATTTTCGCGCCGCCGGCGACACCGGCGCCTGCGGAAACCGGCGCGGCGGAGCGAGATAGTGGCGGACCAGGTGACGGCAGCGACGCGATCCAGCAACGACAAAGTACCGGATCCGGACCTCTTCCTAACCGGGGTTCCGCCGTTCCTCAGCATGGCGGATGGGGAACGCGCTCGTATTGCCGCCTCGATGACGCTCGCTCGCTTCGGGCACGGCGAAACCATTCTCGAGCGGCTGCAGCCACCCGGCTCGCTTTTTCTCATCGTCGACGGATTCGTCGAAGAGCTCGATCCTGCCGGGCCGATCGCCACCTATGGACCCGGTGAGACCTTCGATCCGAGGTCGCTTATCCATGGACGCAGCGAACATACCTTCGTCTCACGCGGCCGGACCTCTTGCTACCTGTTACCTTCCCTCTTGTTTCTGGCGCTGACACGCAACAACCAGGACTTCCGCGAATACTATTATGGCGAGTTGTCGCGCCGCCTCGACGCGGTTATTGCCGTCCAGCAGCAACGAGAGGCAGCCTCTATTCTGATCAGCCGGCTCAGCGAGGGGCGGCTCCATCCGCCCGTATTCATTGCCCCGGACGCAACTATCGGCGAGGCCGCGCGGATGATGCAGGAGAACGATACGACCGCCGTTCTCGTTCGCCGCAACGGCGCCGTCGGCATCTTTACCGACCGCGATGTGCGCGAAAGACACGTGCTCATCGGCATGCCGGTCGAGACGCCGATCGGCGATTTGGCGACGTACGACCTGTGCACCATCGAGGCGGACGATTTTCTGTTCAATGCGCTGGTGGTGATGACCAAACGCACCATCCGCCATCTCGTGGTCAAGCGCGGCGACGAGATCGTCGGCCTGTTCGAGCAGGCCGATCTGCTGCGCCACCTGTCCAACTCGTCGCACGTGATCGCCAGCCAAGTCGACAGGGCGTCCACCGATGCCGAGCTGAAAGAAGCGGGCAGCGCCATCCCGAGGCTCATCAAGTCCCTGAGCGATCGCGGCGTGAAGCCGCGCTACATCGCCCGCATCGTCACCGAGCTCAACCGGAAAGTGTTCCGCCGTGTCTTCGAGAATCTCGTACCGTCAGACCTTATCGATAACGTCTGCCTGATCGTCATGGGCAGCGAGGGCCGCGGAGAGCAACTGCTGCGCACCGATCAGGACAACGGCCTCATTCTGCGCGACGCCCGCGGCGCCGAGCGGATCGCAGCCGCGGCGGAGGCCTTCAATCGCCGCCTGATCGACCTCGGCTATCCGCCGTGTCCAGGCGACGTCATGGTCTCCAATCCCGAGTGGGCAAAGGCCCTGCAAGGCTACAAAGCGGACGTTCGACAGTGGGTGGCACAGCCCACCGGCGACGCCTTTCTCAACCTCGCCATACTTTACGATGCCAGTGCCGTCGCCGGCGACGGCATATTGCTCGACGAACTGAAGGCGCACATCTTCAAACTGGTCAAGTCGGAGGAAGCGTACATGGGTCATTTCGCCAAAGCGACAGTAAGCTTTCCAACGCCGCTCAACTGGCTCGGTCGCCTCGTAGTCGAGCGCGAGGCGCCGCATGCGAACGAGATCGACGTGAAGAAAGGCGGCCTTTTTCCGATCGTTCAAGGCGTGCGCAGTCTCGCACTCGAATTTCGTCTCTCTGAAACCAACACGATCGCCCGCATCCAGGCGTTGAGCGGCCGCGGCCCGTTCAGCGACGAATTCACCGCCGATCTGATCGAAGCGTTCGATTTCCTTTCGATGCTGCGGCTCAGGGCGCAATACGCCCGCCTCGATCGCGGCGAGGACTATGACAATTACGTCAACGTCGACCAGCTCAGCAGTTTTGAGCGCAACATGCTGCGGGCCTCGTTCAAGATCGTGCGCGACCTGAAGTCGTATATCGTCGACCACTTCCGCTTGCAGCTTCTGATGTAGGTGTTGCCGATTCGCCCCGGGATGGGGCTTTGTCGCCGGGCAATCGCCAAGTACAGTCAAAGGCAGAAATCGTCTGGGAGGACGAGCGTTTGGCCTTGCGCGGTTGGATCCTGTTCGCCGTTGCTGCGATCTGCGAGGTGGCGGTCCTCGGGGGTGTGGGCCTCATCGCTTGGTCGTCGCTCGCATCCGAGGAACGGCAGTTTCTCGCTGAGATTGTAGAGAAACAGAGCAGTGTTCTGATGCTCGGGGTCGTCGTCCTGCTTGGGGCGATCGCTGCTGCGGTCCGCTATGTTTTCGTTGTCCACGTCAGGCCGCTCAAGGGGGTGACCGAGGAAACCAAGGTCATCGCCGTGAGCAACCCGAAACACCGGATCGAACCGGTCGGATCGCCGGAACTTCGAGCCCTGGTCGACAGCCTCAATCTCCTGGCCGAGCGGTATCAGCTCCTCGGCGAAGATGTCGAGGAGCGGATCCGTGAAGCGAACGCTGCGCTCGCCGAGGAAAAGAATACACTAGCAGCGCTGATGGCGAAGCTCACCCAGGGCGTCCTCGTCTGCAATCTGGACGGCCGCATCCTCCTCTATAATCAGCGCGCTCAGGTTTTGCTTGAAGGGCCGGCGCGCGAGACGGGGGGCGGCGACTGGATCGGGTTGGGTCGATCGATCTACGGCATCTTCGACGAAAAAATGATCCGACATGCGCTGAGCAACGTCCGTCATCGACTGGAAGCAGGGCTCGGCGGCGGTCTGCTCGTGCCGCTGGTCGTGACCCGGCCGGGTGGGCAACTCCTCGGCACCCACGTCGTACCTATCCTCGATGCGACGCAAGATTCTGCGGGGTTACATCCTCACGATGGAGGATGTGACCCGCCGCGTCGGGACCGAAAGCCGGCGTGGTATGGTGATGAAGAGCCTCACGGAGGGATATCGATCTGGTGTCGCCGGGATCCGCGCCGCCATAGAGACGGTGATGTCCTATCCGGACCTCGACGACAGGGGCCGCACCGCGTTTTTCGAGGTGATCCGTGACGAGGCGATCAAGATGAGCCAGCACCTCGACCGCATCGAGGGCGAACACGGGGACAATCTCAGTTTCCGCTGGCCGCTTGAACACATGCTCGGGAGCGATCTTCTCGGCGAGCTTGAACGATCGCTCGAGGACGCGCGTGGTCTGCAGATCGAGGTGACCGCACCGGTCGAACCGGTCTGGTTGCAGGTAGACAGTTATGCGCTTTCTCAGTGTTTGATCTACTTGACCGATCAACTCGTAGAATGGTGTCGCGCCGAACAGCTCAGCCTGACGCTAGAGCACCGGCGATCGCTCGCTGCCTTTCAGCTTGAGTGGTCCGGCGCGATGTTGCACATGGAAGCACTGCGGGCATGGGGCCTGCGCAACGTTTCGACCGATCCCAGTGGTGGAACGTTGAGCCTGTTCGAGGTCGTCGAGCGTCACGGCGGCGCGTTCTGGGCGGACCGGGCGCTCAACGGAAGGCCGTGTCTGCGGCTGGTGTTGCCGGTGGGAGAGACCGGCGCCCGCGGTGAGCAGATCCGTCCAGAGGACGTTGGCGGCCACGATTTCGACTTTCACCTATTCGAGCAGCGTTCGCGCAACGAGGACCTGACGACGCTGCCGCTCTCGAAGCTCAGCTTCACCGTCCTCGACACCGAAACGACGGGCCTCGATCCGTCGAACGGCGACGAGATCATCGCTCTGGGTGCGGTACGCATCGTGAACGGCCGGATTCTCAATCAAGAGATTCTCGACAGCTTCGTCCGGCCGCGGAAGCGGATTTCGGAGGCGGCTCAGGCGGTGCACGGGATTACTCCCGACATGCTCCGCGGCAAACCGACGATCGAGCAGGTACTACCCGTCTTGCGCAGGTTCGTCGAGGATACCGTGATCGTGGGTCACAACGTCGCGTTCGATATGCGGTTCTTCGAGGTCCAGGGCGCACCCTTCGGTCTGAAGTTCGACATGCCGACGCTCGACACGTTGCTGATGGAATGCATCCTCAATCCCAATCAACAGGACAAGAGTTTGGAAGGGATCGCCGGCCGCTTCGGCATCAGCGTCACCGGCCGGCATACGGCGCTCGGAGACGCTCTGACCACCGCCCAGGTTTTCCTTGCCCTCATACCGCTCCTCGAGCAGCGCGGCATCCACACGCTCGCCGAGGCTTGCGCCGCATGCAAGGCCAGCCCCTTTGCCGAAATCAAGTACTGACGGGGGCCTTCCGGAATGGGCGAGGGCGCGCTTCGCGTTCGAGCCGCTTCGCTCGGGCACGCTTCTCGTCATCGCCTTTCTTCTCGTGCTCGGCTTCGTCCTGATCATCCGCCCGATGATGCGCGGCGGCGTGCCCGGAGATTACGAGACCCGGCGGGGCGACATCCTTCTCACCGACGGTTCGTACGCGGCGGCGATCGCGCAGTTCGACCGGGCTCTCGCTATCTCGCCCGGCCACCGCGGGGCGATCATGGGTCGCGCCATCGCCATGATGGAGAGCGGCCATGCGGATGCCGCCGAAGCCGAGTTCGGCCGGCTGATCGATCGCCTGTCCGCGTCACTCGTCGCCGACGATCGAACCGGAGTCGGCACATTGGCGGCAGCCTATGCCAACCGCGGCATCCTGCGCGATCGGGCCGGACAGGCTGCGGAAGCTCTCGCCGACTACCGCAACGCACTTCGCATCGATGCCGGCGCCGTCGACGGCCCCGGTCTGTTGGACCGCGTTCTCTACGGCACACCCCGCGCGGCAACGGTGGCGAAGCGGGTTACCTACTTGGAAGCGCAGTTCGCGCTGCCGGCCCAGCAGCGGGTTTTCAACATCCCGGAACTGGACGCTCGGCAGCGGATGCATAAGCCCTGAACCAGCCTCCGAGCGGTTGATTGGACAGTCGACCACGCGGCGGCTAAGGTCGTTCCCGATGGGCAGCCCGCGACGCATGCCAATGGCTTGGCCGCTATATCTCATGATCGCCGTCTCGGCGTCTGGCTGTGGTGCGTCGGTAGCGGGGTCCAACTCCGCCGGAATTCTGGTTTAACGAGCCATTCATTGGTGGTTGGGACCAGCCCGAGGTTGCTGCCGCGCACTGTGCCTCGTTCGGCAAGACCGCGGTGCTGCGCGGCGAGCTTCTCTCCGAAAGCCGGTTCACCACCCCGGTCATCGCCTACGACTGCCGATAAGCGCACTGGACGGGACCGGCAGGTGACGGCGGTGGTGGGCCCGGCAGGACTCGAACCTGCAACCAGACCGTTATGAGCGGCCGGCTCTGACCAGTTGAGCTACGGGCCCGTCCGAAGGGGGCTGATCGTAATTCGATTTATAGGGATAATGCCTCACGTTCCCAAGCGGGTCATCAATGAGCGGAAGCGGCGGACCGGCGCACCGCCCCGCAGCAGCGCCAGCGATGTCGTGAAGTGCCCGGCCGGGAAACGGAAGACGTTGCCTGCCGGCACCCGCCATATATCCACCAGGTTTTCGCCGCCCTCCGCAAGGGTGACATCGTCCGTCTCTCCGAGAACGACGATGATCCGATCGGGCTCGACCACGGGAGACCCGACCGGCTCGAGAAGCGGCCGCCACTGGCCGATCGCATCCGCGGTCCAGCCGGCACGCAGAACCGCGCCCGGGACGCCGAGACTTCTGAGTCAGGCTGCCTTCGAAGGTGACCCGGGTAATCGAGATGGAAGGAGCGATCAGGAACAAAGCGTCCGGCCGCATGTCCCGTGGCCAATTGGTCGCTGCGGTCGCCACCAATTGTGCGGTCAGGGCGCCGAGGCTGACGCCGGCCAACGCCACGGGACCGCCGCGGGTCGCCCTTGCCCAGGCTATCAGCGTTCCCAGTTCGCGCACTGCGGCATGAAAGTAGTCGAGGAGCCCTCCGGGGCCGCGGGCCAGGATCGGCTCGCCGCCATAGCAGCCTTCAGCCCTTCGTCTCCCGTGCCACGGCGCTTCCGGGCGAATCACGCGGATCCCGGACTCGACGAAGCTGTTGAGGGCCAGGCGCTGGTCCTTCCAGAATTCCGGCTCCATGCCGATGCCGTGACAGAAGATCAGCGACGGCATGCTGCCGGCGCCAGCAGATGTAATCGACCTTGCAGGAGACGCAATCCGTGCCCACGCCCGACCGCCCACAGCTGGCACAGGTGACGGAAAGCGGATCCAGCCCTCGGCGCCGCGGGAACCCCGAAACGCCCGCGATGCTTCGACCGAGGCAATTTCAGCCTCGGTACCGAACGCGACCTCGGACGACAAGCGAGGCGCATGCCGCTCGTATACCGATACCGGCGGCTCGACGTCCCATGCCACGGCCGGGAACGGATCGATGCTATGCATGGGCAGAAAGGCGGATCGCAGACTCATAAGCGCCTGAGCTGCGATAAGGCGGTCCGTCTCGGTTGCGGCCATCGCCGGACCAGACGTGAAGAACGCTGCTTCCCAGCGTTGCTGGACGTCCGATAGGGCGCGCTTGCGGGCGTTGACCGCGGCGAGCGCTCGCGGCAACAGACGCTGTGAGACGGAGCCGCAGGAAAGTACTGTCAGGAACGCGTCGATGTCACCCTCTGCGGCGAGGGCAGCCGCCCAGGCCCGCGAGATCGGAAAATACCAGCGGGTTATGAGCTTGAGTGCTGCGTCGTCGAGCCAGGGCCTGACCAGAAGGGCCCGTACCGCCCGATCGATCAGCCGATTTACCGCCTGGCCATGGCCCTGCCGGGTCGTGTCGTCGCGGCTCAGCGCATCAGTAATCGAGGAAGCTCCGCAGTTTCCGCGAACGGCTCGGATGCTTCAGCTTACGCAACGCCTTCGCCTCGATCTGCCGAATGCGCTCCCGGGTGACGGAAAACTGCTGACCGACCTCTTCGAGCGTGTGGTCGGTATTCATGCCGATACCGAAACGCATCCTGAGGACCCGCTCTTCGCGCGGCGTCAGACTGGCCAGCACCCGGGTCGTCGTCTCCCGCAGGTTCGCCTGGATGGCGGCATCGAGCGGCTGCACGGCGTTCTTGTCCTCGATGAAGTCACCGAGATGGCTGTCCTCCTCGTCACCGATCGGAGTTTCAAGGCTGATCGGCTCCTTGGCGATCTTTAGAACCTTGCGCACCTTCTCGAGCGGCATCGACAGCTTCTCGGCGAGTTCCTCCGGAGTTGGTTCGCGACCGATCTCATGCAGCATCTGGCGCGACGTGCGCACCAGCTTGTTGATCGTCTCGATCATGTGGACGGGAATGCGAATTGTCCGCGCCTGATCGGCGATCGACCGCGTGATCGCCTGACGAATCCACCACGTCGCGTACGTGGAAAACTTGTAGCCCCGGCGATACTCGAATTTGTCGACGGCTTTCATCAATCCGATGTTGCCCTCCTGAATCAGATCCAGGAACTGCAGACCGCGGTTAGTGTATTTTTTGGCTATCGATATGACTAAGCGCAGGTTCGCCTCGATCATCTCCTTCTTTGCTTTGTTTGCTTCACGTTCGCCTTTCTGCACGGTCGCGACGATGCGGCGGAATTCGGAGATCGGCAGGTCCGCCTCATGCGCGATGTTGATGATTTCGCGTCGGAGATGACCGACTTCGTCGGCATAGCGGCGGCAGAATTCGTGCCATCCTTTGCCCGGAAGCTGCGAGGCTCGAAGAAGCCAGTCGGGAGACATCTCATACCCGCGGTAAAACTCAATGAAATCCTCGCGCTTTACCCGGCAATCGAGCGCACGTCGCATTAACCGGCCTTCCAGCGCCAGCAGCTTGCGATTGTATTCATAGAGCTGATCGACGAGTTCCTCGATACGGCCATTGTTTAAATGTACATCTTGCATCGCCATTACGAGTTCACGTCGCAATTTGCTATAGCGCTTTTCATGCGCGGGCTTGGCATCTTCGCCCTTACGCAGACTGTCGATCCGCTGCATTTGCAGTCGGTGCAGCTTCTTGTATGTGGCGGCGATCATCTCGAACCGCTCCAGCACCCGCGGCTTTAACGTCGCCTCCATGGCGGCGAGCGAGATGCTCTGCTCTTCCGAGTCCAGATCTTCTTCTTCTTCACCGATCCTCGCCAGGTCTTCCTCGTTCTCCTCGTCATTTGCTTCTACGGGGGCATCCCCTTCGGCCGTGGTGGGCATCGCGGGTTCGGGCGCCGCTTCGGCCCTGCCGTCGCCATCACCTCCAGAATGATCGCCGCCGGCGACACCAACGCTGGCGACGGCGCTGCTGACAACGTCGCTGCCGACAACCCCGCTGCCGACAACGCCCGGAGCTAACTTTGCCGCGTCACTCCCGACTCCCTGCTCGATGCCGGCGCCATCGTAAGTCGTCTCCAGATCGATGATGTCGCGAAGGAGCAGTCGGCCGTCGAGCAACGCGTCGCGCCAGCGGACGATCGCACGGATGGTGAGCGGGCTTTCGCAGATGCCGCCGATCATCATCTCACGTCCGGCTTCGATACGCTTGGCGATGGCGATTTCGCCCTCGCGCGACAAAAGCTCGACGTTGCCCATCTCGCGGAGATACATCCGCACCGGGTCGTCGGTCCGTCCCATCTCGCTCTCGTCGACATTACCGGTCGGCGTTTCGACTTCGGCGACTTCGGCGATGACCGCGCCTTCTTCGCTTTCTTCGCTGTCGATGACGCTGATGCCGATTTCCGACAGAGTTGCCATCGTGTCCTCGATCTGCTCCGACGACACGTGCTCGGGCGGGAGAGCGCTGTTGAGTTCATCGTAGGTGACGAAACCGCGCTCCTTGCCGCGGGCGATCATCCGCTTGATATTTACGCCGAGCGAATTGAGAAGGGGCGTATCGCCCTGCTGGGCCTTGGCGTCCACAACGTCCGCGGTGTTCGGCGTTTTTGTCGACATCCAGTCCTCGCTAATCGAAGGGGGCATCGAAGCGGGCGCGGAGATAACGCGTACAAGACGTCTCGTCCCCCGCGCTGCACGGCGCGGCGGCGCTGTTCCACCTCGAACAAGACGTTCTGGTCGATGGCCGCAATCTCGCCCGTTTCCTTGGCCCCCGAAACTTTAGCTGCGGGCGGTCGTCCTTTTGGAGACCCGCCCGTCAGATGATCATCCTTATCGTGTCAACGTCCAGGCGGTTTTGGCCGGTGCCGGGCATGTTCTCTCACGAGGGTCGCGAGCGGCTTTCAGGCAATCAACCTTTCCCTGCTGCCAAACATGCTCGATACAAGCAGATGCGGTCGAATCAGACCCACTCGATATCATGAGGTGGCATGCCGATGGATAGGCGTCAAGTGCGTGTCACGATTTCGACCGACAAATGTGGATGGACAGGATTTAGGGTAGTCTATTGCGAGGTGTAGGGCGGCTAGAGTTGAAATCGTCTGCCTGTTCTTTCGCCTGCTGATCGAGGATAGCTCGCTTTCGGGCGAAACGTTGGGCCAACGCGGCGTCGGTGGTGTCATTTGTCTTCACCGTCGCGGGCTCGGCTGAACCCAGCGAACGACGAAGCAGACTTGCATTCTCCCGCCACGTAGCCCGCACCTGGTCAGGCGACGAGTTGGGGGAGATGAGCCGATGCCGGCGCACGAA
The DNA here is from genome assembly GCA_963841475.1 of uncultured delta proteobacterium. Classification (GTDB taxonomy): domain Bacteria; phylum Desulfobacterota; class Desulfobaccia; order Desulfobaccales; family 0-14-0-80-60-11; genus 0-14-0-80-60-11. The sequence goes on along the minus strand of CAWJCT010000002.1, from coordinate 402,009 downwards.
CGGATCGCCGAGTACGGCATCGACGATGGCACGCAGTGCGTCGTCGGGTAGGCTCGTTCGAAGTTCCACGGATGTTATAGCGTCACGGCCCGAGAGTACGCCAATCAAGGCTTGGCGAAGCCGCTCGCGATCATCGTCTGAAAACGCGAGAACGCCGAGCTCCTCCTCGATCTCATGGAAGAAGCCTGGGTGTCGGCAAAGGATGGCGAGCAGCGTCAACTCGGCGTCGCTGGCGGCCATCCGGCCCGCTGCCGGCGTCGCCGCCCCCTCCCGGACGACGGCGGGCGGCTCCAGGGAGCGGCGGCGATAGCCTCCACTCGCCCTTTCGCCCCGGCCGCCGACTTCGCGGTTGGGCGACTGTATCCTCGGCACGGCCTCGTGAAACGAGCCGAGGAACTGGGCGCGCACCGTCGCATCGGTGATGACCGTAGCCCGCTGTTTTAACCGCGCGATCATTGTCGCCCGGGCTTCAGGAGTTGAAGGCGGCGCTCCCCCCGTCTCCAACCAGATCAGCATGGATGAGAGCGGCACCGCCTCGGCAAAGGCTCGTGAGAGGAACTGCGGCGGATAGCGGCGGGCGACGGCATCCGGGTCGTCGCCGGTTTCGGTGCCGAGAAAGGCGAAGCGCAGGCCGAGACCGGGGCGAAGCAGGGGCAACGCCCGCTCGCAAGCTCGCATCGCCGCCCGCCGGCCGGCGACGTTGGGATCAAAACATAAGATCGGGGCCGGCGTCAGTCGCCACAGTTCCTGAAGCTGCTCGACCGTCAGCGCCGTGCCGAGGGGTGCGACCGTCTCCTCATAACCGGCGAGCGAGAGGCCGATTGCGTCCATATAGCCTTCGACGACGATCAGTCTCCCCGTCCGCCTCGCCGCCTCCGCCGCACCCGGCATCATCCCGTAGAGGAGGCGGCCCTTGTGAAACAGGGGTGTGTCCGGCGAATTCAAATACTTGGGTTCTCCCGACCCGAGCACCCGCCCGCCGAACCCGACGATCCGGCCGCGCCGGTCGGCGATCGGGAAGATGACGCGACCGCGGAAACGGTCGTACGGGCCGGCGGTCTGATCCTCCGGCCGCACCAGTAGTCCGGCCTCAACCATTGTTGCCTCGGAGACTCCGGCGCTGGCGAGGGCGATCTTCAGCGCTGAGCGTCCGGCCGGGGCAAATCCTAGGCGAAAGCGGCGGATGGCCGATCCGTCTACCCCCCGCTCAGCGAGAAAGCGACGCGCTGCTTCACCGTCGGGCGCCCGCAGCATGTCTTCATAATAGGACGCGGCGCGTTCGATCACATCGTGGAGAGACTGCCGATGCCGCTGCTGCTCACGGTCTTCCGGCTGCTGCTGTGGGAGTGCGACCCCCGAGAGGCGGGCGAGACGCTCGACAGCTTGCGGAAAGGACACCCGCTCTGTCTGCATGACGAAGTCGAAGAGCGACCCATGCGCGCCGCAACCGAAGCAGTGGTAAAAACCCTTCTCCTCGTTCACGGTGAAGGACGGCGTCTTTTCACGGTGGAAGGGGCAAAGGCCGATATACTCCCGCCCACGGCGGACGAGCCGCACCTGTCGACTGACGACGTCCACCAGGCTGATCCGGATGCGGATGTCTTCAAGCACATTTTCGGGAAGACTTAATGCTCCTCCCACATTTCAGCCCAGCCTGACAGCACTGATCATGATGGCACCGCCGATATTAAGCCGACCTCGCGCCTTCCACCACGCTTATTAAGTGAATGAAAGACAATGGCGATGTAGGGTCCGTCGTCTCCAGTCCCTTCCGATAAGCATCCAGCATTGCAGTGAGGGTGTGCCCCTCCCCTGGGGTGATCTCCCCCTGGGCCACGGCCTCTATAACCGCCTTCAGGGCCTGGGGGAGGTCCTGGGCTCCCTCCAGTGGGGGCAAGGCGAAGGTAATAGGGCGATCCTTCCGAGGGGGCAGGAGTCGTTCCAGACAGAGGCGCAGCGCCACCGGGTTGCCATCTTTGGCCAGCTCCACCGCCTTGCGGGTCAGGGCCTCGGCCTCCCCATCCAGCAAGGCCTGGGTGGCCAAGGTCGCCTTATTCAGGGCCCCCTTGGGTCGGCCGCCGGGGTTGCCTGATTGCCCGGTTTTGAATTTGCTCATGGTTATTTTTCCTTCTTTTTATCAGGAGGGTTGCCCCCCGTTACCGAGCCCCAGGGTCGGGCCACCTTTTCCAAGTCGCAGACGGTATAGTTCATACCGCCTGGCCGGCCCCGACCTTTGGCTCTTGCCCCTGCTCAAGATGTTCTGCCAGCCCCTCAGTAATAGCATCCAGAGCTTCTTGCTCCGTCGCCCCTTCTGAGATCGCCCCAGGGATTTCCCGGCATTGAATCGTAAAGCCGCCATCCTCTAAGTCCGGGGTCAAGACCACGGTAAAGGTCTGGCCCGCCACCCTGACCTTTTCCTCCTTGGGGGCGGCAAACTGCTTGAGTTCTCCCTGGAGTTCCTCAATGATTTCCCCTAGGGCCAGGGAAAAGACAAACTGGCCTTGATTCAGGGTGTCGAAAATCTTTTCCCGGTCCCGCCCCACATAGACGGTTTCACCATCGCTCAAAAACCGAAGTTCCGCCAGAGGTTGCTTGAGGTCCGGGAAATCCTTTCTCAGAAAAGTCAGGGCCTTCCTGATTTTTTGCAGACTAATCCCCTCATCCTTGAGCCTCTTAGCCATCCTTAAAGCCACCAAGTCTTTAAAGGAGTATTCCCGCCGGGACCCCTTACCTGCCGCAGATTTAACCGATGGCCGCACCACGCCGGTTGTGGCCCAGTAATCCACTTGACGCCCTGAAACCCCGGTTAAATCTACTACTGCTTTTCTGCCGAAAATCATAGTGCTTTCACTATCCTTCTATTGCGCTATTAAATACAATTATGTATTTTATCATAAAAGAAATTTACCTCAAGGGAAAATGCAAGGGGGCCGACGAGGATCTCTTGAAATTTGGCCTATTGACTATGCTCAGCAGTTTTTCGGCCCATGAGTTCGTCTCGGGTGATAGTGTTAGTTGATGCACATGCATTAAGCAAACGGTGGAACGATTGACGCTCCCCAAAACGGTTAAATCTGTAGCACACCTCAGTCAGGTATCGTTGGAGATGTTTTGCCGATACTCCATAATGCGGGACGGAGATGACCGCTTTGGCATTGGCGATCAACCGGTGCGGCCATGGCAGCAGCTTCATGGAATCTTTCGGATCTCTAAGAATCGCACGATAATGTACGATCCCCAATTCTTTGGGAGCCACTTGATAAGCTTTTCCACCCGTCCGTCCTCAAGTTTCGCACCCCTGAAGTGGTGAAAACTGGGTTGGCCTCTGCGTACCCCATTAGGTTAGACGGTTTCCTTGTCAATCCCTTGGTCAGGTAACTAAGGTTCCAGCCGCCAACTAAAGATCGCACTCCCATACGAGGGTGACTGCTCTATTCTGGCTTGCTCCTCGGGGTTGTCGGTAATAAACCAGCCATCGCTAAAAGGAATGCCGGGCAGGCGCAGATGGGGAACCTTGAGACAGATATACGCTTTCCGCACCGTGGTTTGACCGGCATTGGTCAAACCCTTCTGGCCCCGTAGCCGTCGCTTATATTCACGGTCATAGCTGCGTCTTTTTTCCAGGTCTTTGTATGGCAAAATATGCTCCTCTCAAGGGAAGATTGAGCATGGTACCATTTCTGTTCCTTGAAAACGCCGGTATCTTCTGTCCAACCCTTACCTGGGGCACCTCGGGGGGCGGTCTCTCCAGGGAGAGGAAAGCTGGTGTGACGCTTTTTACCGGCTCCTGGACAGCACCTTTGGTGGCCAAACTCTCCTGTCGTCGGTTCACCAAATTTTCAAGCCTTGAAAATCAGAAGAGTTTTTAACAGAAAAAATTAGTTCTAAAAATATAATATAACCTGAGATTATGCCGCGAAAAAAGTTAGAAAATAGTTTAAGTATTTGATATAATGAGTAAATAATAGCAAATTGATTTATTTGAGTTTTTTTCAAGTAATAACTCATTGTAAATATTTTAATAAATATTTTATATATTATAGATGACCGTGGCTTTGCAGGCCGCATACGTTTCGACGGGTTTGACGGGTTTGACTGTCAATCTTTAGGAGCGCTAGGGCTCCACCTGCCAACCAAAGATCTCCCCGCCATGCGACGGGTGGTGCTATTCAATGGCTTGCTTCCTGGCTCGTTATACCTTAACGGGAAGCCTTGGGGCAGGCAAGCCGAGCCCAATCAGGGGGAAGGCGTGCAGGTTGGCTGGTTCTTCAGGCTAGCTTTGGGGTGCCTGGAGAAAGGGGTTAATCTGGGAAGGGTTTTCCCGCTAGGCCCGGGAGGCAAGGGGGCAAAATTAAGGGATGGTTGCACTTCACAGAGGCGGAAGCGGCTTCGGAGTCACTAACCTACCAGCAAGGCCTGGGTGGCCAGAGTCGCCTTATTTAAGGCCCCTTGGGCCTGCCGCTGGGGTGGCCGGATTGCCCGGGTTTGAACTCGGTCATTGCTGTTTTTTCTCTGTTTTTTCAGGAGAGTATCGGCACGTATTGCCCCTAAAAAACACCTGAATGTTCCAAAAAACCAAAATGGACTTTCCGGTAAAACCGTAAAATATTCTATTTTATCCTTTAATTTGGCTTGGTTACGCAATTCTTGAATGTGACTTAACCACAGAATGTAACATCGGAGCATAACTTGCCGGTGACCACCGAAAGTCAGATCAGAGTCAAGGTCCGATATAAGGCGTTCGGGTTATGAGGATTACACGGATCTGGTAGCGGTTGGCAAAGATACTGCGAAGGGCCGGCACGGCCGGACAGCCTTTTGAGATACTGGTCTCGTATGAGGCCCGGCTCAGGAACCCTGTATTTGGGGGAGGGGAGGATGTCCAGAATGATGATTTTTCACCTCTCGAAATCCTGGAGCATCCCTGTTATTAATCTCTTAAGCGTTGGTAAATAATCCTGGATTACTAGCCAGACTTTATGAGGATCCACCCCGGAATACCCATGAATGAGCTTATCCCGCATTCCCGCCATTTCTTTCCATGGAATGTCAGGGTATTTACGGCGGGTAGCCGTCGGAATATTCTTAGCAGCTTCTCCCATCACCTCCAGACAGCGAATCACCGCATACACCGTTTTTGCATCCTTACAAAATTCTTCATAAGACATGCTTAAGGTAAACTCTGCTGCCAATTCAAGATTGTATAGAATGTCCTTTAAGTAGGGAATGAGATTACGTTTCATAAGTACATCGTTTTACTGAGAATTTCTTCTTTCAATTCCTCTCGCAAATCGTCTTTGGCCACCAAATCAACTTTTTTTTGCAAGATCTCGCTAAGATATATTTGAGCCCCGACAAGTTCTAGCAAATTGATGGGGCGGTCAACCTCCGCTAGCAGGTCGATATCACTCTTTTTCTTTTGCGTACCGCGGCTGTAGGATCCGAAGATTCCCACTACTCTAATGCCATATTTGTCCTGCAAAGTCCGGCCATGAGTTCGCAACAGTTCTTTAACCTCATCCATCCCCAGAATTGGCTCATACTTGCGTTTTGTGGTGGCCATTGTTTACCTTCCTATTCGGTTTGACTATACGCAGATGCTGCATTGCTTTCTTGCAAGGGCCATCGGCGCGTGAGCTCTATGACCTCCTGCAGCTTGGGAGCGACCCTGCACTTAAAGACCACATCGTCCAACAATGGTGGGGAGGCGGTCAAGTTGTGGCTGGCAGCCCTGAGATCATGGGCGGCCCTACGAAAACAGGCCTTGGTCTCGGCTATCAAAACAGGATCAGCTGGCATAAAGCAGGATTCCTTCCCGGTTAACGATGGCCGGCAAGGAGGCGGCCAAGTGCAGACGGCGCTCGAATTCGTTCCGGGACCAGACTAATACATCGGCGGCGGTACGGGTTCCTCGCAAAGCCTGGTAAGCTAGACAGCTGCGCCGACGCTCTGGAGGGGCTTCGTCCCCCACCAGAACGAGCAGTTCATAATCACTGTCTGGACCCGCTTCACCCCGTGCCTTTGAACCAAAGAGGAAAATCCTCTCCGGATGAAAAGCCTTCACCAGGCGTCGGACCAATTCTGCCAAGATCCTGTCGTCTGCTAGTATTTGTGTATTGAGGTTATTCATAGTCGTTATGGTTCGAAGCCGCTATTTTTAATGGGGTATAAGCTGTGAATCACGGCTATGCTCCTTCACTGTCTTAGAGAGCGTCGGCAAGTCCTTAATCATTTCGCCGGTTTTCTTCTCGGCTAAGCGAAGTTCATAGAGCTTTTGCAGGTTCATCCAGAATTCTGGGCTGGTCCCGAAGAAGTGCCCGAGGCGCAAGGCTGTGTCCCCCGTCACGGCGCGCTGCCCTTTCAGGATTTCGGTTATGCGGTTTGTGGGCACCTTGAGTTGGCGGGCCAGTTCAGCCGCGCTCATGCCCAGCTCTTCAAGTTGTTCGGCGAGATGTTCGCCGGGATGTATGGCACTACGTCCCATGATGCACCTCAATGGTAATCGATGATTTCAACATTGACCGGACCCGGCGTGTCCTTCGGCCACTCGAAACAAATCCGCCATTGGCTATTGATCCGGATACTGTATTGGCCTTTACGGTCGCCCTTGAGGGTTTCGAGATGGTTGCCGGGCAAGCTCAGATCGAGCAGTGACAGAGCCGAGTCGAGCTGGTCGAGCTTCATTTCCACCTTGTGCTCAAATGCTGTGAAGGCCCTGATACGGTTTCCCTCGGCGAACTCGCGCGTTCGTTTATCTCTGAAGCTCACGATCATCAGTTTTTAATATATGGCAAGTTATGCGTTACGTCAAGGCTAAAGAAACCGAAAAAATTACTTCCTCCCTGGGATAAAGATACAGGCTATCCAGCCTGTGTTGCGTACTGAATGAAACAATCTCAGAAATGTCACATAAAGGTCAAAAGGAGCTAATTCCTATCTCTGGCCCGATCAATCCACCCCGTCAATCCAGCCTCCCGCAGAAATTATTCTGATTTACTACCCCCACCTTTCGCCATGACCTGTCATTATGAAGTAGATCCCGTATCCTCGACTCAGGGAGCAGTGCTCCAGCAATTGCGGTTGGCCCTGCCGCACTTGCGGCGGCGGTATGGGGTGGTTGCGCCTATCCCTTTACGGATTCTTTCGCCCGGGGTGTTGCGGTGGAGGACAGCGATGTGGACCTGCTGGTGGAACTCTCCCGCCCCCTGGGGTTGGAGTTCGTAGCCCTGGCCCAATATCTGGAAAGGAAGCTGCGCCGTAAGGTGGATTTGGCCACCTTTGAAACGTTCCGGCGAAGTTTGACCTCGCCGCACTATCGTGATATCGCAGTGAACATCCAGAAGTCCATGGCCGATGTCCAGGAAGAGGCGCGATAGGGAATATCTGGCGGATCTGGCGGAGGCTGTGCAGCGCATTGTCGCCTATACCGGGGAGCTTACTTACGAGGAGTTCCTGGCCGACCGGAAGACCCAGAACGCGGTGCTCCGCAATCTACAAGTGATGGGAGAGGCAGTGAAGAAGCTCTTTGATCCGGTAAAAAAGATGCACCCGCATCTTCCCCGGAAACAGATGGCCGGGATGCGTGACAAGGTGGTGCATGACTATTTCGGCATCAACCATGATATTGTCTGGAAGCGATGATGACCGACATCCCCGCCTTAGTCAAAGGTTTGCGCCAGCTCCTGGGACTTACCCAAAAGCAGTTTGCCCGGGAGTTGGGAGTGAGCTTCAGCACCGTCAATCAATGGGAAAATGCCCGGAGGCGGCCCCAACCGGCTCGCCTGCAGCGTCTCCTGGAAATTAAGACCTCTCTGAGCCAAGGCTCTTCCGGCCGCCTGACCACGAATGAGGCCCGGGCCTTCAAACAGCGGTGGGCAGCGGTCAATGCCGCTGAACGCCAGGAGTTGGCCGCAACCCCGGTAGCCCAAAAATTTCGCCAGTCAGAGGCGCTGCTCGCGTCGGCCAGACACCTGGGGTGGACCGAGTCCAAAGTCCCCGGCGGAGGATGAGGGCGGGGTTTGGGAGCGCTGGACCAGGCTGCGCCGGATTTTTTATGCCTGACACCAAAGTCTTAGCGCCCTTGTTGCCGGTTCTTGCCGACCTGATCGCCTGGCTAAAGGCAGAAGAGGTTGCGGGAGTGGCCGAACTGCACCTGGCCCTCAAACTGCAGGCTGAGGGTGTCAAAAAAGTCCAGGTACATCGGGGATTTTTCTGAAAACGCGGTCTCACAGGCTGGAATAGAAAAGGGATGGGTTATGTTAGCAAGCGTCGTTGCAACAGAGTCTGCATATCTCGACGCCCGTCGGCAATCAGAAGCACATAGACATTATTCTCGATGACCCGGTAAATGATGCGGTAGGGTTTGAAGAAGATCTCGCGGTACTCCCTAACCCCTATAGATAGTAATTCCTTGGGGTAAGCTCCGCGGTGAGGTTTTTCGGACAGGCTACTGCATGCCTTTTCAATCTGCTCAAGTACGTAATCCGCCTTGTACGGAACATCGTGGAGGTCGATGTAATCGCATAAATCCTCCAAGTCACGCGCTGCGTCATCGGTTAAGAGTACCGAGAAGGACATCAGCGAGTTTCCCGCTGCTTTCGCAGCCGCTTGATGACATCGGCGGCTGGTTGAACCTTGCTTTCTTCGATCTGACGAGTGCCAAGCGCCAATATTTTCAGCAACGCCATGGTCTCCTGCGTCTGCTCGTAACTTTCAATGTCCTGCATGACCGCCTTGGCCTCACCATTCTGGGTGATGACCAAGGGGCCCCCCTGTTTCCCCAGGTTGCGCACGATCTCTGCGGCATGCGCCTTGAGATAGCTGATCGGCTTGATTTGGATGGACAGTTTCATGATCCTTCCCCCTCCTTCAAGATATGACCAATTATAGTCCTTAAACGGGTCATTTTCAAGAAAAGTTTGTCAGGGATGGGAGACAAAGCGAACAGACATAAATTGACGAAATTCTCTTCAGCCCCGGCGATCCCGACGCAGTTTCTCTCTCCGCCGCCGGCTCGGGCAGTTCAGATTTTTGCCGTTCTCTTTATCCAGCTTGCCGGTTTTGACCAGGAACTTGTGAATGGCTGCAATGACGCCGCTGTGTTTCTGGTATTCCATGCCCTCGCTTAACAAGGCTGCGGTGGCGGCATAAAAAACGGCGTAATAGGCCCGGGCCGCAGCAAAATCCCAATGCCCGGCTCCGTAAAGCAATTGAGCCGCCCGGAGGGATTCCTCCGCCCGCTCCAGGTTGGCCTTAACTTCCGGCTCGAAAAGCGGCAGTTTCATAGCTGTATCCCTTCCCGCCGGGCATGGCGATAGAACTGCAAAATACCGGCCTGAAAGTCTTGCACCGCGGCAGGCTTGACCGAAATCAGCCGGTCCGATTCCAACTGCAGCGGATAGAGCAACTCGGCCAGGTTCCAGATTTCCTGGAAATAATCGAATGGCGCCTGGAGCAAGACCAGCAGATCGATATCACTCCCCGCTTCGGCTTGGCCGCGCGCCTGGGAGCCGTAGAGAATGAGACCGGCAAACCGGTCCCCATAATGCTTCTCCAAAATCTCTTTGCACTTTTGGATTATCGGGTCCATTGGCCTCTCCTCTAAAGCTATTTTACTTCTAACAGCGACTCGATTAAACTAATAATTTCTATAGCATTCAAGGAAGTTCGAAAATCCAGTATTCAGGGACCTCCTTCAGAGCCCTAATAATCCATGATAGATTAAGGTATCCACGCCCGATCCGGCTGTGCCCTGGCCAAAAAAAGATGTTATTATTTAAAGGTCGTCGAACAGGCCCGGCTCTCGCAGTTCCAGGACCGTCACTCCCAGGTGCTCCTCCAGCCATTCGGCCACCAGGCGCCGGTGACAGAATTTGCCCGGAGCCTCCCAACAAATGAGGATGGAATTTTCCCCCAGTTCCGCAAAGACCTTTTTGGGGTCCAGATTGTCCAGGATCTTCTGATACTCTTCCCGGTAGATGGCTTCGTCCATTTTTAGCATCTCGCGCCGGGGGGCCAGGGCCGGGTAGGTTCGCCCTCGATACCACCGCGGGGCTCGGAGGGCGATAGAAACGCTACTGCTCCCGAAGCCGTCTTGTTGAGTTCTGCCGCACCATCATCGGGCGGTGCTGACCCGGGGTCCTAAAACTTCATAGCATTGAGGTATCTGCGGCGAGTATGCCAATATTTTTAAAAATTTACCGTATCAGGCGGGTTGGTTGACAAATTTATGGATAATTATGCTATCCTCGGTGTCGATAGAAAATTCAGCTATAAAAGAGGATGCTTCTCGTGTTTAAACTTGGGGAGAGGGCTCAACAAAACCGTTTTGTGATCGCGGTGCCCAGGCTGCCGCATTATCTCAGTTTAACCACCTGGGGTCTGTACCTAGTAATCAAATCATAAGGATGGACCGAAAGAGGGAATATACGGGAAGTTAATTTGAGACCTGGGTGATCCGGGATAATAGTAAATTCCTTTACAGAAATTAACCCTACCGGTCAGAATTGTGGATGGCGCAAGTCATATGGGGATACTTCAGCAGGCGGTGGTTCAGTTGATCGTGCAGAGAATCGCAGCGGTCCCTGAGGTCCGACATTGCTTAATTGTCATTAACGGGGAGGAGAACACGAATGGCTGGTAGCCGAATTGCGAGGAAGGTTCTTTCTGTATTCGCAGGCTGCGCGCTATTGCTGACCATCGGATTCCAATCCGTGCAGGCCTGTACCGGTATCCGCCTGGTTGCGGCCGATGGCACCGTTGTCTACGCGCGCACACTTGAGTTTGCCGTCGATATTCACTCCGATGTGATCACGGTGCCGCGCGGTTACGCCCGGATAGGAAGCACACCCGATGGCAAGGAAGGGCTCAAGTGGAAGGCGAAGTACGCCAGCGTCGGGGCCAACGGCCTTGGGATGCCGCTCATTTTCGACGGGCTGAATGAAAAGGGTCTGGCCATTGGGCTGTTCTACTTCCCCACCACCGCTGGATTCATGCGCTACAACGCAGGCGACGCAAGGAAGACCATTGCCCCGTGGGAAATGGGTTCGTGGATTCTGGATAACTTCGCCTCCGTCGAGGAGGTGAAGGCCAACGCCAGCAAGATCGTCGTGGCGGAAGTCGTATTCAAGGACTGGGGCTTCGTCCCGCCGGTCCATTTCGTCGTACACGACGCCTCCGGAAAGAGCATCGTGATCGAGTATGTCGGAGGCATGCTCAACGTTCACGAAAATCCGCTGGGCGTGATGACCAACTCGCCGACCTTCGATTGGCACATGACCAATCTGCGGAACTATGTGAATTTTTCGCTCACCAACGTTCCTCCGGTGCAACTGGGGCCCGTCAAGCTGGTCCCGTTCGGCCAAGGTTCGGGGATGCTCGGACTTCCGGGGGACTTCACCCCGCCCTCACGCTTCGTGCGCGCGGCCGCGTTCAGCCAGTCGTTACTGCCGTCAAAGACCGGAGCCGAGGCGGTTTTGCAGGCATTCCACGTCCTGAACAACTTCGACCTTCCCAAGGGCGCCCTCCGAGAAGACGAGAAGGACGATCACGGCAATATCCTAGCCGACTACACGGTCTGGACGAGCGCCAACGACCTAAAAGCGAAACGGTTCTTTTTCCGGACTTACCAGAACAGCCAGATTCGGATGGTCGATCTGACAAAGATGAACCTCGACGCCAAGGATATTACAAAATTCTCGATGCAGGACGACGAGGTTATCAAGTCGCTGACCCCGTGATTGGCTAACAACCCTCCTGCGTTTCAGGGAGGTCCCGCTATCGACTGCAAGCCTGGTTGGAACTGCCGGGACCGCTGGATTACCAGGAGGCCGGTCGTTTACTAGCCCGCTGGCAGCCATTTGGCGGCCTCATTTATTTTCATTTACTGCTCAGTCATCTGGGGGAGGAAGGAGACCTCGCTCCGTCAAGGGATTGCGGATGGGCTTCTTGTGGCAGACGAGCAAGGATGGATAAGCTAGACTTCACCAGCCACAGCCCGGAATTGCCTGGCCTCCTCTAGGGAAGGGGCCTCAGCCTCTCCAGGGTAACGAAACTCCCAGGCAAACACAGTCAAGTCTCTGGCGGGATTCAGAATCTTTTTCAGAGTGGGGTCAATGGCTTCGCATGGAGAGCCCAGTTCATCAAGGTCGTGGGTTTTGCGGAATATCCGGTCATGGGCGGTTAGGAATCTCTTCATGGTTTTCTTAGCGGCCTGCTGGCAATGAAATAGCATATCTTCAATAAACGGCGGGGATGCAGCCAGGTCGATGTTGGCCCCACGCAAGTCGCTGGCCGCTTTTTTCAGCCAAGACCGCACCTCGGCAAGTTTCTCAGGTTGCATAGAGGAGCCTATCTTCCCGTAGCACCGTAGCCGGGAGTGAACAGATCACCTTTCGGCCTGCTTCAGACTCTGCCCTGGCAAGAACAATAACCTCCTTAGGCACCCCCAGGCCGCAGACCGCTCGAAAGGCTTGCTGAAAGGCCTCCAGATTGTGGCGGGATGGCATTTTATGGCTCAGCGACTTATACAGAAACTTGGGAGAGACAGGGGATCATTCCCGGGCAACTCATGATCCTTGGACCGTCAATTATCTTTATAATCTGGCGACTACGCGCCCACCTATCTATGCCTGAGTACCCATATAGGACTACAAACCGGTCCAAAACTTCACCCTAAATTAGCCTTCGCAACCAGGTTTTAGTAATGAATTAAATAAGTTGATAACATTATCCAGTCTATTTACCCCCATTTTCCCACAAAATGTAACAATGGCTAAAATCGTCATGTTTTAAGACGGCCCTTTTTAGGGGAGTGGCTTTTCGGGTAATCTTTGAATTTCTCTTGAGGGTAAGACGGGCGTCTGAGGCTAGCTGCCCACCAGGCCAAGGTCATGGTCACCTAAGCCATGAGCAGGAGTCCTGGAAGCCAATTAGAAGATTAACCCCATTAATCCTGATTATTCCCTTGAGGTTGGTGGCTAACCTTTGATACTGGGCGACCCTTGTGGGTGATGGGGTGCTGTGAGAGAAAATTTGGGATCGGCTATGAGAAGAACTTCACCTACAAAGTATTGAGAATAGGTAGTAGCGAAAAGTAAGGCTTTACAATAGAAATCGCTAACATCAACATCAGCCGCCGATCCAGGTGGACGGCTTGGGCAGGCGTTCTTTGCATAGCCCTTGACTGCCCAGCCTGCATCCCCCCGATTTGGGGTCTATTACCTCACTACATGTCCAATGTTGCGGCTTGACTCTTGTCTGTCTCAATGGGCGACCTTTGCGACGAACGCAGCCACGGACTGATTCACGGCCTCGGGTGCCTCCAACATGGAAAAATGTCCAACTCCGCTGACGATCTCGATCCACGCCGTGGGCACGTGTTGCTGTATCAACTCGAGCCATGGTGTGGTGACTCCCGGTTGTAAGGGGACCCGGACGCGCTCAGTGTTGATGTAGGTGCTCTGGAGGACCAACAGAGGCACGGCAGTCTGGGAGAGGGCACTGTCCATAGTGCCAGCGTCCCAGCCAAAGACCCGCGGTAACAAAGTGGCTCCTATCTCTTCTGGTAACGCCAGAGCCCGGCTGACGATTCGCTCCTTGAGGGCTGGGTCACTTCCCTCCAGAAACATGTCGTCAAACAGATGGCGTATTATCGTGGTATACTCGACCGATTGTAGCGTTTGATGTGCTGTCTGCTCGGCGACCTGCGGGTCTCCTGCGGCTAAGCGACTTCCATCCACCAGGATGAGGCCAGCGACCCGCTGTGGCGCATCGAGGTACCCCTGAAGAACCACGCGACAGCCCACGCTATGTCCAATGAGGATAGCTGGCTGTAGATCCAAGGTGCTCAGTAGGGCGCTGAGGTCACCTTTTCAACAAACAAGAATTTCCTGATCCGGCAGTCGGACCAGGGGGATGCGGATCAGATCGACAACTTTTTGGAATTATTGAGAAGTTTCGTTGGTGGCAAGCTAGTGCGCCATGAGCGCGCTTGGTGTTATAGGAAAAGCGTGCGTAACTGCGCGAGAGATGAGGGTAGGTCCCTCGGGGTCGGCTTGCAGGAGCAGGCTCCAAACCACCTTAAGCTGCGCTGGTTAAGAACCAGGGTGGTGAGCGTTAAGGACAAGTCGCGGCACAAGATCGCGGCAGGTATGGATCAGGGAGACGAGCGCAAGCGAACCACTGATGAGGTGTCGAAACACTGAGATGACGTCGAAACTGGAGGCTAGCTTGACTCCAGGACAAGCCCAGGGGGAGCCTGCCGACTGCCTGGGCGGCGTCCGGCATAAAGGTGGCGTGACCCTGGTCCAGGCTCTCGGGCGGAACATGGGAACCTGTCGTCCCGATGTCAAGGGAGAAACTCAAGTGGAAGACCCACGAGGGTGAGAGTACCGAGGCGGGGCACAGGGGCGGAACAACCCGTAGTAGCAAGGAAGTCCCGTAATGGGGATGGAGCGAAGGGGTTGTGTCGATCGGCTTTACTTGGTGGTCAACCAGGTATGGGAGGAGCCGTTGAGTAAAGCAAAGCCGTTCTGTATTGCCAAGCAAGTGGTCTGGGAGGCCTATAAGAGGGTAAAGGCCAATCAAGGTGCCGCTGGGGTAGACGGGGAGTCCATTGCGGAGTTTGACCGGGATCTGAAGAAGAACCTCTACAAACTCTGGAACCGGATGTCCTCGGGGAGTTACTTTCCACCGCCGGTGCGGACAGTGGAGATTCCGAAAGATAATGGTGGGACCCGAATCTTGGGTATTCCCACGGTGGCTGACCGGATAGCCCAGATGGTGGCCAAAATGTACCTGGAACCCCTGGTGGAGCCTCACTTTCACCAGGACTCGTATGGCTACCGACCCGGCAAGTCAGCGATCCAAGCAGTTGGGGTCGCCCGGCAAAGGTGCTGGCGCCTGGACTGGGCGCTGGACCTGGACATCAAGGGCTTCTTCGACAACCTGGACCATGCTTTGCTGCTGCGAGCCGTACGCAAGCATACTGACTGCCGATGGCTCATCCTGTATGTGGAGCGGTGGTTGCAAGCCCCGGCTCACCTACCGGATGGAACGCTGGTGGTCCGGGAGAAGGGTACTCCCCAGGGTGGGGTGATCAGTCCACTGTTGGCCAACCTCTTCTTGCACTATGCCTTTGATGTGTGGATACAGAGCCAGTATGCCGTTGTGTCCTTCGAACGCTACGCCGACGACATCATTGTGCACTGCAAGAGTGAGAAACAGGCCTTCTGGCTTAAGGACGTCATAGCCAGGCGGCTGGCCCAGTGCCACCTGGAACTCCATCCGGAGAAGACCAAGATCGTCTATTGCAAGGATGATGATCGGACGGGTAATTACCTGCACGAGTGTTTTGACTTCCTGGGGTTTGCCTTTCGGCCCCGGGGAGCCAAGAGCCGCACAGGGCGTTACTTTGTCGGCTTTCTCCCGGCAGTAAGCCCCAAGGCGAGCAAGGCTATCCGTGCTACTATTCGGGGTTGGCGACTGCACCGACTGAGCGATAAGAGTCTCCTGGACCTGTCCCGTATGTTTAATCCAATCATTCGTGGTTGGCTTAACTACTACGGCAATTATTACCGGTCGGCCCTTTATCCCTTATGCGATCATCTCAATCGCTTGTTGAAACGCTGGGCAATGCGGAAGTTCAAACGGTTGCGGGGTCGCCAGAGACGAGCAGCCCGTTGGCTCAGGCGCCTTAAGGGCCAACAGCCCGGACTTTTCGCCCACTGGCAACTGGCCTCGCTTCCTCTGGCTGGTCGATAGGAGCCGGATGAGCCGAGAGGTTCACGTCCGGTTTTGGGAGGGCGTGGGGGTGCAACTCCCCCACGCTACTCGACTCGCGTCAGGGCTGGTCAATAAGGCCGGATGATTTGGAAGGAGTCTGTCCGGATTTAAGAGCGTGTGGGGGTGAGATTCCCCCACGCTACTCGACTATTTAATTGGAAGCTTTCTTTCTTGCCATCACCCTAAGCCCCGAAGTCCGGTTTATATCTTTAAATTTAGTGGACTAACCTGAGAAAATTAAGTAAATTATTTTAATACTCCGGCACTCATGGTTGGTATCATCCAAATCTTTAGGGCGCCTTCTCGGCAGCGAGCTTAGATCACTTTCTGCCCGATATTAGGAGGTATTGGTGTTAAGCATGAAAATAAGAGTATTCATTGAACTATCGCCTCAGCTGCCTAAAAATGGAAAATGGATAATCAATAAGTGATAACTATCATGTTAACTTCTTAGGTACGTTTTGACACTTAGGACCAAAGCATCTCTTCTAATTTCGCTCATAATTATTCTGGTTATGGGTGCGTCTGGTATTTGCTATCTTTATTTTCTTCAACAATCTCTTAAAAACTCAATTTTGGCTGGAGTTGAAGGGGTATCGGAAAGTACATCCCACGCCATTTTCAAGTTTCTTGATGATTCTTTGAAGGAAACGCAGGCGGTGGCCTTAGCCCTCCCGGTTGAGGCCTTGGAGAAAAAAGATACTGCGGTAATAAGAGACCGATTGAAATCTCTCTTAGGTATTTTCCCAAAATTTGAAAATGGGATGTTTATTCTTGATAAAAATGGCCATCTTTGGGTGGATTACCCGCAGAATCCCGTGGTAATGGGCACTGACTTTTCCTATCGGGAGTATTTCCAGAGAACCATTAAAGAGGGAAAAGGGATCATAGGAGTTCCCTACATGTCTGGTCGAACCGGTAAACCTGTGCTTACCTTTACGGCCATACTCCGTGGGTCCGACAACCAGCTGTTAGGTGTCCTGGGTTGCTCGGTTCAGATGTTGTCTCCAGATGCCCTGGGTGGGATCAGGCAGGTCAAAATAGGCAGGTCGGGGTACATATATGTTTTTAATACCTCAAGAATGATGATTCTTCATCCTGAGAATGTGAGGGTTTTGAAACCGGATATACCTCTGGGCGCAAATAAGCTTCTTGATGCCGCGATCAAGGGGTTTGAGGGGGTCGGTGAGACGGTCAATTTCGTGTGGTGTGCCGATGTTGACCGCCTTTAAACGCATCCTCGGAACGGACTGGATTGTAGGCGCTCAACAATCCCAGAATGAGGCATTCTTCCCTATTGCCAGGGCAAGGCAGGGACTTATCCTCGGCCTAATTTTAATGGTTTTGTTTGCGGCTTTAACAGTGGCAATGGTCATCCGTAGGATAACCAACCCTCTGACCAAGCTGCGCCAGGCGGTCATGTTTTTGGGCAAGGAAGAGAGTAAGGAATCTCAAAGAGTCACTCAAGAATTAGAAGGGATAAAGGCGAGTGATGAAATTGGCGATTTGGCAAACGCCTTTTTAGATATATCCAAACACCTTGAGAAGACTTTATTATCTCTCAAAACCGCTGACAGCGACTGGAAACGAACCTTTGACGCGGTTCCCGATCTCATATCTATCATCGACAAGCAATACAATATTTTAAAAATCAACCAAGCCATGGCCGATAGGCTTAGGATTAACGCCCAAGATGTAGGGGGATTAAAATGCTATAAGCTTTTCCATGGAACTGATGAACCTATAGAATTATGCCCTCATCAGAGGTTGCTTGAGGATGGCCAGCAGCATATTGAAGAACTGGTTGTGGAGAGCCTCAATGGCACGTTTTTGATAACTACCTCGCCTTTGAATAACCAGGATGGAGAGTTCATGGGCTCTGTCCACGTGGCCAGGGATATCACCGAGCGCAGGCAGATTAAGGAAGCCCTGGAGGCAAGCGAATTTCGGTACCGCAGCCTGGTGGAGAACATCGATCTGGGTGTCACGCTCATCGGTTCCGACTATAAGATCATCATGACTAATGCCAGCCAGGGCAAAATATTCGGAAAGACGCCCCAGGAGTTCGAGGGCAAGTATTGTTTCCGGGAATTTGAAAAACGGGAAGGAGTCTGTCCGCATTGCCCAGGCGCCAAGACGATGGCCTCAGGAGAACCGATGGAGGTAGACACCATCGGCGTGCATGACGACGGCACCTTTCATTATGCGCACGTTCGGACCTTCCCTGTCTTTGACTCCCTGGGGAACATATCCGGATTTGTCGAAGTGGTAGAAGACACTACGGCGCGGCGACAGGCGGAAGAGCAGTTGGCCTGGGAGGGCAAGGTCGCCTCTTCGGTGGCTGAACTGTCCCGGGCCCTCCTGGCTTCCCGGTCCATAGAAAACATCTCTCAAATGGTGCTGGATAGCGCCATTGCCCTGACGGATAGCTCTTTGGGGTATTGTGGCTACCTTGACCCCCAGACCGGCCATTTTATCCTCCCCACCTTTAGCCGGGAAGTGTTGGAGGACTACAAGGTCCCGGATAAGAATATCATTTTAAAAGAATTCGCCGGTCTCGGGGGCTACGGCCTGGACCACCGCCAGCCGGTGTTAATCAACGATCTTGCCACCGACCCCAGGGCTACCGGCACCCCCCAGGGACATATTCCCATCCACAACTTTGTCTCGGTGCCGGCCATGATCGGGGGGGACTTTTGGGGGCAGGTGGCCGTCGCCAACTCCCCCCGGGATTATTCAGCCAATGACCAGGAAGTCTGCGAGCGCCTGGCCCTGATCTACGCCCTCTCCATCCAGCGCCAAAGGGCCGAAGAGGAGGTGCGCCAAAGCGAGGCACGATTCAGCGATATTGCCGATAATGTGGCGGAGTGGGTTTGGGAAACGAACGTTGAAGGAACGTTTACTCATTCCAGTGCAGTTGTGGAGAAATTGTTGGGCTATAAGCCTGAAGAAGTTCTCGGCCAACATTTTTTTGATTTCTTATTCCCGGAGGACCGGGAAGCGCTCAAGAGCGCGGCGCTGGCCATAATCCGGGCCAAACAGCCCTTCCGAGACTTCATTAGCCCAACCCCGCATAAGAATAAGGAAATTGTGTGGTTATCCATCAGCGGGGTTCCCGTGCTCGATGATGAGGGCAACCTCCTGGGATACCGGGGAGCCAATATCGACATCACCGAGCGCCGGAAGTCACAAGAGGCGCTGGAAAATGCCAATATCCAATTGAAAGCCCTGGTTCAGGAAGTGGAAAAGCGGAATGGTACTATGGCCCTGCTCAACGACATGAGCGAAATGCTCCAAACCTGTCAAACCTCCGAGGAAGCCTTTTCCACCATCAGCCATTTCGTGCCGAAGTTTTTCCCCACCGATGCCGGCGGATTGTATCTCCTCCGCAACTCCAAAAACCTCTTGAGTTCGGTCACGACTTGGGGTCCCTCCCCTCCCAGCGAGGAACTGTTTCCCCCGGATGATTGTTGGGCTGTGCGCAGCGGCCGGGTCCATCGGGTGGATGACCCCGCCTCGGCCTTGCTTTGTAAGCATATTCCCGTGACCGGCGCCCTGGCCGGTGGCTATCTCTGCGTTCCTCTGGCGGCCCATGGTGTTTCCCTTGGCATTCTCCATATACGGTTCCTCAGTTGCATCACCCAGGGGAGGGAAGCCGAGGAGGTGGAAGCCAAACAACGGCTGACGATAGCCATTGCCGAAAATCTAGCCCTATCCCTGGCCAACCTGAAGCTCCGGGAGACCCTGCAAAACCAGGCCATTCGTGATCCCCTCACCGGATTGTACAACCGGCGCTACCTGGAAGATACCATGGACCGGGAGTTGCATCGCTCCAGGCGCCTCAAGGCGCCCCTGGGGGTGGTGATGATGGACCTGGATCATTTTAAAGACTTCAACGATAACTTGGGCCACGGGGCGGGAGATGCGCTGCTCAGCGCTCTGCCCCATGTGATCACCGCTGGCATTCGAACTGAAGACATCGCCTGCCGGTATGGCGGGGAGGAATTCTTGCTCGTCATGCCGGGAAGCTCGTTGGAGGCCACCCGGGAGCGGGCGGAAAATGTGCGCCAGGCAGTTAAGGCCCTGCAAGTGAAATACCAGGGCCTATTTCTCAAATCTCCCACCATCTCCCTAGGGGTGGCCATTTTCCCGGACCACGGGGGCACTGCCGAAGAGGTGATCGCCGCCGCGGATGCCGCCCTCTATCGGGCTAAAGAGGCCGGTCGGGATCGTGTCGAGATCGCCAGCCTCAATTCCCCGGCGGCCGCGGCGCCCTGAAGGCCTGAGGTCGTCGGCACGCCCCCGAATTGCCGGCCTCACACCGGGGCTCGCCCCAAATCTCCAGGACCGAGAGCTGCATGAAACGCTATTAAACATATTTTTGTGATGAGGTCCAGACGGTGTATAAAACGGAGGGGGGTGTGGGTGGTATCCGGGGGTTTCCCTCTTTCGACTTTCAGACCCAGGTTTGGGTGGCGCTTGGCCAGAGATCGGTGGTTGATGGGTGCCGGTGTAGGTTGCGCGGCCAGTGGCAGGAGCCTGCGCCCTGGCAGGGCACCAGGGGGACCCTCGCCCCTTGCCGGTTTTCTCCGGTTCAGATAGTCAGCTTATCGCCAGGGCCTGGTTCTGCTCCGGCATGATGTCGGTTAAAAACCATTTCTCCCGGCAGGCTTGTTCGATCTTCCGAGAAGAAACCACCCCCGGAAATAGGCCAGCAACACTATTTTCAAGAGGATCTTGGGATCATACGCGGCCCGCCCGGTCTCATCATTACGGTACTTGCCATCAAAAATGGATAAATCCAACCGCTTTCCCACCAGGGTATGAATGGCAAACTCCGGGGGTACCAGGCATCAACTGCTCTTCCAAAGAAACCCGTAACAGAACCCTTTGTCGATAGTCATGATTTTTATATCTGGCCATGGCTTATCCGCCCAAAAAAGGTATGGGCCAAGGATAGCATAAAACAACTATTTATTAAAAATTATAATTGGTTATGCTTTATTTTGGGTAGACCGATGAGACAAACATCGGGGAAAAGTGAACGGAGGGGGATCTTTTTCGACAGCCTCAGCAGTTATCAGTATATTTAAAAATTGCCGAGCCTGTCCAAATTCAGATTAGTGCGGCTGCTGGGAAACCATTAGGACAGTGGAATCCTGGAGCAGCTTTTCCTACTTTTAGCGATATTAGCGCAAGAGGCCGCATTGTATGTCCGCGAGGGTTATGCCCCGGCGGCGGGACTCACCTTACCCCGTCTGTGGTTACCCGGTTTTTCCCGGTCTGCTTGCTCACATACATGAGACGGTCTGCCCGCCCGACCGCCTTTTCCCAGTTGTCTTCCACTCTGGCCAGCGTGGCGCCGATGGACGCAGTTACCCAAATCGGGCCATGGATAGTGTTAAGGTAGGCGCCCTCCAAAAGCACCCGAATGCGCTCGGCTGAAGCGCAAAGAGTTTTTTCATCGACGTTATGCAGCAAGCCGACAAATTCTTCACCCCCCCACCGTCCGAATACATCGAAGGGCCGTGAGTTAAGTGAGAGTGTATTGGCTACCATCAGCAGGATGCGGTCACCTATTTGGTGGCCGTAGGTATCGTTGACCTGTTTGAAACCGTCGATGTCGAGAAACATCACGCCGGAGGTCCATCCGTGACGTTTCAATTCTTGTAGCCTGTTTTCCAAAGCCATCTGGATGTACCGGCGATTGGCCAGCTTGGTCAAGGGGTCTAGTAGAGCGAGATCCTCCAGTTCCTTCAGGTGCGCATCGATCGCCTTCCTGGCACTGTTGTCGCTGAACAATTCCACCGCTCCGATGATGGCACCTTTGGCGTCCCTTAAGGGGGAGACGCGTACTAAGACGGGAACTCGGTGCCCTTCGCGGTGGTGCAGAAAGACCTCGGCCTCCCGAGGAAGACAGTCTATCATGGTTTGTGTAACCGGACACCCTTCCAGGCACAGCCGCTTGCCCTGGGCGTCCATGTGGGTAAGGATATTGTCAGAGCAGCGGCTACCCAAGACCTTGTCGGGGGCAAACCCGGTAATCCGCTCCGCCGCCTGGTTCCAATAAGTGATATAGCGCTCCCGGTCCACAAAGTAGACTCCCTCGTACAGATGGTCGAGGATTTCTTTATAGGAAGGAGGTGATTTCTCTGGGATGGTCATAACCGGTTCTCCTGCCATGGGTCGGTAGCAGCTGCACTCTCACCGAGATTATGCGACAGCCTTAGCCTACCGCAGTAAAAAATTGTTTTGTGGAGAGCATGGTAGCACAAATTCTGGCGAACGAGTAATTCTTTGCCAGATGTTAGGCAAACCTTCCCCTATAAAACCTCAACGGCGCTAATACCTTCACATTAATTCCTTCAGTGCGCGTACCGCTCTACGCGTGCTGAAGGAATATCAACTGGAATCAGGGCGGCCCAGCTAAAAAATCTCGGATGAGACCTATCGCGCTGGCAGTGCTTTCAGGCCCGGTACTGTTGGACCCTGTAGTTCTTGAATAACCCAAGGGTCTTGTAAAGGGTGTGGTATGCCAAAAAAAATATATTTACAGCGAAATTTATGCTACTATACCGTCGATGAGAAGGGTCGGCTTAAGGAATGGCACCTTTGGGAGATTCTCACCGAAGCAAGGAGGTCGCCAAAACCATTTTTCGACTGCGGGCCTAAGGCGGCCGCATAGTCTCAGATCAGGAGGGTCGTTTTCGTGGTTAATCTCGAGACAGGAGGTCCCGGGAACGATTTTGGCTGGCACCGCCAAGGTTACGGCATAATCTCGGGTTCATGAATAGGGTGTTGATAATTTTTGGTACCCGGCCAGAGGCTATTAAGATGGCGCCGCTGGTTCTGCGGTTGAGAAAGGCCCGAGACTTTCAGGCCAAGGTCATCGTTACCGCTCAACACCGGCAAATGTTGGACCAGGTACTAAAACTCTTTGCTATTATCCCTGACTATGATCTTGATCTTATGACCCCGGACCAGGACCTGTTTGACATCACCATCCGGGTACTGGAGGGCCTCAAAGATCTGCTTCGCCAGGAGCAGCCGGACTTGGTCCTGGTACACGGGGATACCACCACTACCTTTGCCGCCGCCTTGGCGGCTTATTATTTGAGAATTCCTGTGGGGCATGTGGAGGCAGGCCTGCGAACTCGGGATAAGTATAGACCGTATCCTGAAGAACTGAACCGCCGGTTGGCCGGCGTCCTGACAGATTATCACTTTGCTCCCACTGAATGGGCCAGAGATAATCTGCTGGCTGAAGGGGTGCCTCCCGAACGCATCTGGGTCACCGGCAACACGGTGATCGATGCACTGCACATCATTTCTGCTCAGGTGAGAAAAGGAAAAGATTTCTGGGAACAATTTTTCCGTGATCACTTTAACATGTCGCTGAAAGGTGAAAGAATTATTCTGGTCACCGGCCATCGCCGGGAAAACTTCGGTAAGGGTTTTGAAAATATCTGTCTGGCCCTGTGTGATCTCGTTGAGCATTACCCAGACGTGCATCTGATTTACCCGGTTCATCTCAACCCCAACGTACAGCAACCGGTTTACCGTATCCTCTCCCAAGTCTCTGGACAAATCGAGACCGGGGGAGGGGTTGCCTCGGTGAGGGCGGCCGGGGGTGGGCGCTTGTCCCTGTTGCCTCCCTTAGAATATGCTCCCTTTGTCTTCCTGATGAGCCAGAGTTATTTGGTGCTGACGGATTCTGGCGGCATTCAGGAAGAGGCGCCGGCTCTGGGAAAACCGGTTCTGGTTATGCGGGATGTCACCGAACGTCCCGAAGGTGTCTGGGCGGGAACGGTAAGACTGGTTGGAGCCAGCCGAGACTGCATTGTCCGGGAGACTATCGAGCTTTTTGAAAACCCAGTCTCCTATCAGGCCATGACTCAAGCCCGGAATCCCTATGGCGATGGCCGGGCCTCTCAAAGAATTGTAAAGATATTAAACCGCCAATTTACAACTTCGGAAAAGAGTGTCTCTATTTCCAACTTGGACGAAGATTAGACCATGATCCCGGAGAGGAATGACAAACCTGCTGATAATGGGTCTATAGATAACCGAGGTTAGCCGCTTAGTCAGGACAGGCCTCTCTTCCGGGACTGGTTTCCTCTTGATATGAGCCCCATGGACTTCTTCCCCTATCTGCTGGTAATCGCTAAGGTTCTCCTGTATGGGGTGGCGGTAGTCTTCTTTATCAGCGGCATTGATGACTTATTTATTGATCTCTATTTCGGCTTACGGAGTCTCTACCGCCGGATTTTTATCCTTCCCAAGCACCAGCCCCTGACAGAAGAGCAACTCCTGCAAATCTCGGAACAGTCCATCGCGGTTCTCATCCCCGCCTGGGATGAATCCGCCGTAATCCGCCGCATGCTGGAAAACACGCTGCGGGCCTTGAATTATGCCAACTATCACATCTTCGTGGGTACATATCCCAATGACCAGGCGACCCAGCGGGAGGTGGAGATTGTTCGGGAAAAGGTCGATAACGTGCACCGCACTGTGTGCCCCAAAGATGGACCCACTAATAAAGCCGATTGCCTGAACTGGATCTATCAGGGCATCAAACTCTTCGAAGAGGAGAATAATCTCCGGTTTGCCATCTTCGTCATGGAAGACGCCGAGGATATCATCCACCCGTTAACCCTCAAGCTGTTTAATTACCTGGTTCCTCGCAAAGACATGATTCAGTTGGTGGTATTGCCCCTGCCCGCCAAGTGGTATCGTTTTACCGAGGGCCATTACAGCGATGAATTTGCTGAAAACCATTACAAAAACCTGGTGGTGCGAGAATTCCTGAGCGGCAGCGTCCCGTCGGCGGGGGTGGGTTGCGCCTTCAGCCGCCAGGCCATCGAGTTGATCGCCAGTCTCAACCACAACCAGTTATTCAGCATCGACTCGCTCACCGAAGACTACGATATCGGGTTGAAACTTCATCCTTACGGGATGAAGCAGATCTTTGCCAAGCAGGGGATTGAGCGGACTATATGGAAGACCGGTCTGTTCAGCCGCAAAAAGCGGGAGGTCAAGGTCAAGGAGTATGTAGCCATCCGGGAGCACTTTCCCAGGAGCTTTCGGGCGGCAATGCGGCAGAAATCCCGGTGGATCGTGGGAATCTGCCTGCAAGGGTGGGCCAGCATCGGCTGGCAGGGAGGGCTGTCTACCAAGTACATGCTGTACCGGGATCGCAAGGCTTTGGTTAACAACTACATCAACATGCTCGGGTATTGGGTGTTAACCGTAGTTTTGCTCTACTATCTTAGCTTATGGCTGATTCCCGACTCCTATCGCTACCCCCCATTGGTACGGAAATGGTCGTGGATCTGGTACCTGATTTGGATAGATAGCGTCCTGATGATGGTGCGCATCTGTGAGCGGTGTTTCTGTGTCTACCGTTTTTACGATCTGCCCCAGGCCCTGCTCTCCATCCCCCGGTTCTTCTGGGCTAACGTCATCAATTTTGCAGCCGGCTCCCGGGCCCTTTACCTTTACGCCAAATACCTCGTCACCGGAAAATTTATTCCCTGGGACAAAACCAGCCATGTTTTTCCTTCCGATGCCGAACTTAAGGCGTATCGTCGCAAATTGGGAGATCTGCTGCTAGACCGGCGCTTCGTCACGGTGAAGCAACTGGATGAGGCTTTGATGCGGCAGCAACAGGACCCTCGGCCCTTGGGCAGCATTCTTCTGGATATGGGTTTGGTCAAGGAAGAAGAGTTGCTCCAGGTTCTGGGGGTGCAGTTATACTTATCTACCCAGGATATCGACCCCTATGAGATTCCCCTGGCAGTGTTGAGTCTGGTACCCCGGGAGGTGGCGATCCAGAATGCGATCTTTCCCATAGAGCTCACCAGGGCGGGTCGTCTGGTGGTGGCAGCCATCGAGGTGCCGACTCGCGGCAAGGTCGATCAGTTGGAACAAAAACTGGGGCGCCCCCTGGATCTCGTCCTCACTACCGGCAACAACTTTGCCTTCGCTATCCAGCGGGGTTACCAACGCCTGGCGGAGGCCGAGGCTGGAGGGAAACCGCGGCTGGGTCAGATATTGCTGGAACGGCAGGTTATCACCCCCGCGGAATTGCATGAGGCCTTGAAAGTGCAGCGACATTCTTACATCCGGGTAGGGGATATCCTGCTGGAGATGGGTTTCATTGACCCCCCCACCTTGCGGAAGGCTGTTAGTGAGTACCGCGCCCATAGCCACCTGGCTTTGCGAGAGTTTCTGGTGCAATATCAGTATATTACCCCGGAGCAGTTGGCCCAGGCCCTGAGAGTGCAAGAACAACGGTTCGTCCGCCTGGGTGAAGTGGTGATGAAGATGAAACTGGTCGAAGAGCCACAACTGCAAGAAATCCTGCGGTCCAAGGATCCCCCGGCATGAGGCATGGTGCGCGCCTCTGGCGACCGCTGGCTTGCGGATTAGTCCTGATGCTTTTCCTCCCCTGGGCAACGGGGCCGGCATGTGGTCTGGATCTTTCCAGAAGTGAATATCTGAAACAACTGCAACGGCAGCACCAAGGTAACTGGCTAAAACGGGAGCTACGCCGCTTCCGTAGTTATGCCCGGATGGATCGGGTCCACAGGCTGATGGAGGCCGGTCAATCCGACGCGGCCCGGAAAGAACTGAAAAATTATTTAGGTACTGATCCCCAGGATTCCGAAGCCCGTTACACCTACCTGCTCCTTTTATTCCAGATGAAGGAATATGGGGAGGTCATTCACCAGGCCGACCTGATCCTCACCAAGCACCCGCAGTTTGTTCCGGCTTTGCTGTACCGGGGCTTGGCCCATCAGGCCCTGGCCCACCCGGACGAGGCTCAGGCCGACTTTCAGGCCGCGGCCACTCAGGCAGTTACCAGCCCCTTAGACCGCCGGTTTGCTCTCAATATGCTGGTGGATCTCGCCCTGCAGCAGAAAAACTATGCCATGGCATTGAACCGGCTCGAGATCCTGGAAAAGTCGGAACAAAATTTCCAATCCACCTATCGCCGGGGGCTGGCTCTGGAAGGCTTGGGCCGGCTGGTGGACGCCGAACCGGCCTATCGCTTGGCATTGGATCAGGCCCGGAGCGCTGCGGAGCGGGTAGTGGCCTACCGCGCCCTGGGAGAGTTGGCCTCCAAGCAGCGGGACTGGACCGCAGCCTCCCAGGCCTTCCAGGCGGCTTTGGATTTGGAACCGGACAACCTGGAGGTGTTGCGGACCCTGGCCGAAGCGGCTTATGCCCAGAAGGACTATAAGGCCAGCGCTCTGTTTATCCGGCGCGCTCTGGCCCTGCGGCCTTCCTCCCAGGATCGGGAATTTCTCATCAACGTCCTGGGATTTCTCAGAGATTACCAGGAGGCGACCGACCAGCTTATCCGCTCGCTGGAGGAGGCCAAGAACCCCGAAGAGCGTCATCGCATCTATAGTGCGTTAGGCAATACCTACAGCAAATGGGGCAAGTTCAGGGAGGCCGCCGGGGCCTTCCAGGAGGCCGCAAGGTTCAAGGAAGATGCTGCGACCCTTGAAGCCCTGGCCCAGGCTCGAGAACGGGAGGGACGCCCGGGCCAGGCCATCGCTCTGTATCGGCAAATACTCCAGCGGCAGCCGACCCCCGAAGTCTATCTGAAACTTGGTCTGCTTCTCGATAAAATGGGAGACCGCCGTGGCGCCGTTTCCCATTTAGAACAGGCCGCCGCGAGCCGTCTACCCGGCAATCAGCGGGGTATGGCGTATAAACAACTGGGGGCCATTTACTATCAGTTGGAGCGCTACTCCGAGGCGCAGCGTTCCCTGGAAAAGGCGCTGGGGCTGCAGCCTCAAGACCCCCATATCTATCAGGCCCTGGCGGAGAACGCCCTGAAACTCCAGGACCCGGAGCAGGCTTTGGTTTACCAGAAAAAGGCTCTGGAGCTGACGTACCGGACCGAAACCGCAGGGCCCCTGTGGGAGACACTGGGGTTTATTGCCCTCAAACTGGGCCGCCACCAGGAGGCCGCAGACTATTTTTACCAGGCCATAGTCGCGGGCCACGACCGTTGGGAGATCCGTCAGGAGTTAGGTGTTGCCCTTTTTAACGTCAAGAAATGGCCCGAAGCCTTGCAGCAGTTCAAGGTGGCCTTAGATTTCCGCCGGGTCCCTCAGACCTTAATTTATCTGGGCTTAACCTACCAGAAATTGCGTAAACCCGGTTTGGCTATTCATTATTTGACCGGCGCCCAGGCGTCCGAGGACCGTCTAAAGCCCACGGAACAACGGGATTTGTACAATGCCCTGGGGTACCTCTACGCCGAGGAAAACGAATACGCCCAGGCGGTACAAGCCTGGTCACAATCCCTGGCCTTAAAAGCCGACCCGGTGATCACCCTGGCCCTGGCCAAAATGCGGCAGCGCTTGGGCAAATCCCAGGAGGCTCTGGGGACCCTGGAGGCCATTGACCCGGCGGCCCTCACCCCTGCTAAGCAGGCCGAGCGCCTGGATGAAACGGCTATCGCCTTGAAGGCCAACCAGCACCCGGAGCAAGCCCTGGAGGCCCTAACCCAGGCCGCTCAAATCGAGAGCAGTGCAGTTCGGGATTACCGCATCGGGCTGCTCTATCAGGAGGGGCGCAAGATCCGGGAGGCCATCCCCTACCTGGAAAAAGCCATCGGCAGCGATCCCGAAAATAATCAGTACAAAGTGGCCCTGGGGTATGCATATTTAGATCGCAAAGAGTACCAGAAAGCTGCGCCTCTCTTTGAGGAAGTGCTGCGGCGCGACCCCGATTTCCTCAAATTATATGAAGATCTGGGTTACATTCATATGCATGCGCTCCACAACGACCAAGCGGTGGATTGGTTTAAACGGGCCATCGACAACCAGTCTCTTTACCCGGTGCGCACCCCCGAAGAGGCCGAACAGCTACGCCAGGATCTTTATCGCTACCGCAAAGAAGTGAGCAAGATCACCAACCGCTATGATTTCACCACCTACCTGTCCTTTCAGACGGCCAAACCAAGCCAGAGCGTGGCTCCAGCAGCCGTGGGGGGCGGCGCCATCCCCTCACAGGGTGGCGTGGAGTTTGCTTATCAGCCGCCGGAGCTGGGTTTTCGGGACGAACGGATCTTCCAGGTGTTCACCCGGGTTCTCTGGACGATCCAGCCTGGGTCCATGAGGTTCAATCCGGATTCTTTCCAGGGGGGCGTGGGTCTGCGCTACAAACCGCTCCAGACCCAGAATCTGTATCTCTGGGGCGAGAGACTGTTCAAGATTGGCGACAAGGCGTTGGATGACTGGCTCCTGCGCCTGCTCTATTCTTGGAATTACGGCTATGATTTGCAGCCGGGGAAGAGCTGGTGGAATTACACCTTCCTCTATGGCGACCTGGCGTATTTCACCAAGGACCCCGGGACCTGGGCCACCTATGGCGAATTTCGGCAGGGGGTAACCTTCAACTTTCATGACAACGTGCTGCTCACCCCCCATCTTTTGGTGGACGCCCGTTCCCAGGACCCTCACCCCACCAATAGTTCCTACCTGGAGGCCGGCGCGGGAGTGTCGCTAAAATTCCTGTTCTTGGAAACCCGCTATGAAGTCCACCGGGCCAGTTTTGAAATCCTGGCGTATTATAAGCACGGGAATTTCCTCAACCGGACCTTCAGGATCACCGGGGATAAATATGACGGCTTCTTCCTTACCGGTATATTTCATTTTTGATCAAAAAACCATAATGAGCGGAAGGCTGACACGTGAACAGCAATTACCTGCGCAGCATATTTCCTGACCGCCGCGGGCCTCAGCTGCCCTCAGGAGAACTGCCGCCAATTGGGGCGGCCCGGCCTCCGGCCCGGAGCGCGATTCTGGTGATAGTCGCCCTGGCTGCTTTGTGGTGTAATTACGCCGTAGCGGGCGAGAAGCCGGTCATACCTGCGGCCCGCCTGCAGGGGACCTTCCTTCAACTCACTGCAGCCCACGGCGATTGGCAGCCGGCCGATTGGGCCAGGTTGTTCGACTATTTCAAGGAACTGCGTCTCAAACAGCTGGTGATCCAGTGGACGGTTTATGACGATCTGGCCTTTTTCCCCACCACGGCATATCGCCAAACGCCCCGCCCACCGTTGTCCACCATCATGCAACTGGCTGATGCTGCAGGCCTGCACGTCTGGGTGGGCCTCTCCCATGACCCGGAATTCTGGGACAAGATTCGCCGGGACCCAAAATTGGTGGAAGTCTATTTCAAACGCGTACGGTTGCGGGACGAGGCCATCGCCCGGGAATTGGCCCCCCAGCTCCAGCCCCACCCTTCTTTTCGGGGCTGGTATATCACCGAAGAAGTGGACGATGTCAACTGGCAAGAGGCGCCGGCCCAAGAGGTGCTCTTTGCCTTCCTCCGGGATTTGAGCGCTTTCCTCCATACCCTCACCCCTAAAGCCACCGTGGCGCTCTCCGGTTTTACCAATGCCCGCCTTGACCCTAAGACTTTCGGGCTCTTTTGGAAAGAGCTGTTGGGTGCTGCGGCCATCGATAGGGTCCTCTTTCAGGATGGCATCGGGGCCGAAAAACTGGAGCTGGATGAACTCCCGCTCTATTTACGGGCTATGGCCCAGACATCTACGGCACAGTCGAGGCAACTGCAAGTGGTGGTTGAGCTATTTCACCAGACGAGCACCAAACCCTTCCGGGCCCAACCCGCCTCCTGGGATCGGGTGCTGCGCCAACTGAAAATCGCGGCCCGCTATTCTCCTGACGGTATCATGGCCTTCAGCGTCCCGGAATATATGACTCCTTTGGGGGGACCAGAAGCCGATAATCTTTTCAATGCGTATAGTCTTTACGAAAAATCATGGTGACTTCCTCCTGGCTCCTCCTGGCTGCTATATCGTCAGAGCTTCGGGAATAAGAAATTAAAAAGTTAATCCATATGTGAACATATTTTTCTGGTCGCAAACCTTTTCTTGGCCAAGGAAATTGATGCATCGCAGGCGACTATCCGCTTTAATAAAGTTAATACGGCGGCCGCAAGTGGTTAACCCGAGTAGGAGTCAAAACGCTCCACATTGAACCCGAGAGTCCCTGGGAGAATGGCTACAACGAGAGTTTTAATGGGAAGTTGCGGGATGAGTTGCTCAACGGCGAGATCTTCTACACCTTGAAGCAGGCCCAGATCCTGATAGAGCCCTGGCGGCAGGGATACAACACGGTCATGCCCGACAGTGCTTTGGGGTATCGACCACCGGCATCCGAAGCCATCGCCGTGATTCCCCGAGATCCTGGCTCCGCTTTGCTCCGCCAGGATCTCGGGGCTTACTTAGCCCCAACTCTAACTTAAGTTCTGGTATAATCCGTGAGGGCAGGTCAGCTGCATGGCGGCGTGGTGTTTCTCCGATTATCCTCAGGGGTGCTGAAATTTTATCTGCTAACTTGAGTGTTTTATGGCCGATTTTCTAAATAGTCAGATGGATTATCTTTACATTTTCGGCGGATTGGCTTTTATTATGCCCATGCCTTTCTGCAAAAGCTTACGGTGGAAGTCGCAGTCTTCCCTATCAGGCTGTTGAAAAACTCGATTCTTTAATATCCGTACAAATCGCTGTCCATAATCCTGAAAAAGTGCTATAGTTAATGATAACAATAAGTTATCAGGAGGCAGCGATTATGCGGGGCGACGACACCCAGCAGGACTGCCATGTTCAGTTACTTGTCCCCGGAAGCCCGGGTGCCCAAAGATCATCCCCTGAGACCGCTCCGGCAGATGGTGAACCAGGCCTTGCGTGAGCTCTCTCTGGACTTTCAGGCCATGTACTCCTCGGAGGGACGCCCGTCCATCCCGCCGGAGAAGCTGCTGCGGGCGTTACTCCTGCAGGTGTTGTACAGCATCCGCAGTGAGCGCCTGCTTATGGAGCAACTGGATTACAATCTCCTGTTTCGCTGGTTCGTGGGCCTGTCCTTGGACGACAAGGTTTGGGACCATTCCGTCTTCTCCAAGAATCGGGAGCGCTTTCTCCGTTCGGACTTGGCTGCGGCCTTTTTCCGATGCATCCACGCCCAGGCGGCCCAGGCCGGACTGTTGTCTGACGAACATTTCACCGTGGACGGCACCCTCATTGAGGCCTGGGCCTCCCTGAAGAGTTTTCGGCCCAAGGACACCCCGCCGCCCTCGGCCGGGTCCGGTCGCAACCCGGAAGTGGACTTTCATGGTGAGAAGCGTCTGAACCAAACCCATGCCTCCACCACGGACCCGGAGGCACGCCTGTTCCGCAAGGGCAGAGGCAAGGAGGCCAAACTCTGCTTCATGGGGCATCTGCTGATGGAAAACCGCCACGGCCTGATTATCACGCCCCGCCTCACTGCGGCCACCGGCACCGCCGAGCGGGACACAGCCGAACGCCTGGTTGGGGACCTTCCCGGCCGGCACCGCATTACCGTTGGCGGTGATAAGGCTTATGATACCCGGGAGTTTGTTCGCTCCCTGCGTGCCCTCAATGCTGTGGCGCATGTGGCTCAGAACCGCACGGGGCGTTCCTCGGCTATCGATGGCCGGACCACCCGTCATCCGGGCTACGCCGCTAGCCAACGCCTGCGCAAGCGGGTGGAAGAAATCTTTGGCTGGATCAAAACCGTGGGCAATCTCAGGAAAACTCGTCACCGAGGCATAGAACGGGTGGGCTGGATGTTCACCCTCACCGCCGCGCCATACAATCTGGTGCGAATACGCAACCTGACGGCCGCGATTTCTCCTTGAACCGCAATGGAGCCCGGGAAGGCAATAATTTTCCCGGCAACCGGTGACCGAAGGAGTAAGCAGCCCAGATTTATCAGCGAATTTGCTCTTCATAGGGGTACCAAAGTCTTTCTGAAACAGGAGTCACTGCCTAATTACGTTGGTTTTTCATCAGCCTGCTAGCCTATCACTGGTTGAGGTTTTTTGGTCTTTCCATGGGAATATATCACTTACTGTACATTTTGGTCTGAGGAAGAATCATGTACCCCCACAAGCCCACCATATTGTGTGTTGATGATGATCCGGCCATTCTCGACCTGCTCGAACATATATTGGTTCCCTGGGGCTTTGAAGTTATAAAGGCCACGGATGGCCAGGCAGCCATAGAAATGGTGACCACGCGGGAAAGTGGACCTGGTCTTACTGGACGTTATGCTGCCGGGGATTGACGGTTTTGCGGTCTGCAAGCATATCAAAGAAATTGAGGAACTCAGGGGTATTCCCGTGATTATGATTACCGGCTTATCTTCCAAAGCGGATCGTATCAGGGGGATCGAAGCAGGAGTAGAACACTTTATCTCTAAACCTTTTCATCCAGAAGAACTGCTGCTCAGAGTAAAAATGCTTTTAAAAATGCGGAAAATCAGTGACAACCTCAACCTCGCTTATGACAACCTCACCAAACTGACCTCGTTTGGCGTTCAGACAATGGAAAGTTTCAGTCCGATAGATTTTGATTTTTATTCCAGAATTGATAGTATCGTGCAACTACTCATCGGAACGGCAAGTAGGAAAACAGATAACCCAGAGACAATAATTGTTGGCATCAATGATGGTTCTAAATATCAATGGTACCAATACGAGTATAATTTATCTTCTTTACATAAGATATTGCTCACAATTGATTTGCAAAACTATTTTAATAATTTGTTAAGGTCAAACGATTCATTTATTTTCCATTACAATGAATCTGATGTAGAGATATTTGAGCTACTGCCGCTTATCAATGCTTTAACATCACGTGGCATGTCTATTTATAATATTGTTTGTTGTTTAAGTAATGATCTATGTATTTTAGCTCTGAACTATGGACGTGGTGTTACTAAATATGATGCTTTTGTTCTGCACAACTTGGTTATGCAGGGGTTATTTTTAAAAAGGCTGTCTTCTCAGATTAAAGAGACCGAAGAAGCGTTTGCTTACTTAATCAACTGCCTTGCCCGGGCCGCCGAAATACACGATGCGTCCACTGGTAGTCACATCCTCCGCGTGGGAGAATATTGTGCGCTCATCGCCGAAGGTTTGGGAATGGACAAGAAATTCGTCATGACTATCAGAATTCAGGCGCAATTGCATGATGTGGGCAAAATCCACATTGACTCTGAAATTCTTAAAAATTCAGAGTCACTTTCCCCAGAAGAGTGGGAGGTAATGAAACAACATACTTTGTATGGAGCCAGGATTATTGGCGATCATTCCCAGCTCCAAATGGGCAGAAACATAGCCCTTAGCCATCATGAGCGGTGGGATGGCAGCGGTTACCCCCATGGTTTGAAATGCGAGCAGATTCCTTTGGAAGGCCGCATAATGAATTTAGTTGACCAATACGATGTGCTCCGGAACCCTCGGATATATAAATCGTCCCTGGATCACGAAACCAGCTATAAGATACTGATTGAAGGTGATGGCCGAACAATGCCGACTCATTTTGATCCACAAATATTAGCAGTCTTTAAGAAAATTAACCATAAATTTAACGAAATTAGTATCAAATTAAAGCAACAAGTGAATAAAAGCATGTAACAGTTTACAGTTATTTTTACGCAGATAAGGGTTAAATCTGGCGGCCAAGGCCACCTCTGCTTCTCACAGCTTCCCGATAATCTGCTCCGGAGTATAATGTCTTTTGCTCATCTTACTGCCTCCCTTCGAGACTAAGATAGTTGTTCTGAAGCGGGAACTCTGCGCCAGCCCCAAGAGCCATTGATGAATCCAAAGGCCAAGAGCTTAACACCTATCGTCAGACCAAAACCTGGCAGGAGTTGCTTCAGGCGCTCACCAGTTTGGATCTCACCACTTGTCCGAACTGCGGCCAGGGCAAGCTGATCCGCCGCTGGTTGATCGGCAGTGAAGCTACTACCCTGGCACCCAGCATATGGGATTCTTCATGAACTATGGCTGCCGGCTAAGCCTCACTCCTTCAACTCAGAGTGCCTGGCAGAGCACGATAGGGACACGTTCGTCCCAAATGCCGGGCCCAGTCCTATCCGTGCCTGCCCCTTGTCCCGGACTCATCTCCTGGGCTCAAAATATCCCTCACGCCACGCCTCATTCAGGCCTCAGGGCCTCAAGCCGTCATCACAACCCCAAACACCTTCTATTGAATCCCCATAGCCCAAAACCGCACTGATTCCTCCAAAACCCAGTCTTAGTTCATGATGACGATTATGAGAATGCGCTCCGCGATGGCCAGCCGTTGCGGGTAGATTCTGCGTTCCTGTTCACTGTCGATTTTCTCCACCATCTGATTGGAGAGACTATTGCCGATGGGAACTGACAATTGCTTGCGTTTGGCGCCCACACCATAAATACACCGTGGTCTTAACGGACAAGTCTGGCAATCTTTTTCAGCAGCAAGATATTTACGGTAAAGGTGCCCGTGGTCGAGAACTCGTTTGACCCGCAGTTTAAGGATCTTCCCGTTGAGGGCAGATATACCGGTCCAGGGCCTCATCATGATGAAAGTCTTTTAAAGTAAATCTTCTCACCTGGCGCCGCTTTTGGGTGGCGAACCTCGGGTCCCGGTTGCGGAACTTTCGGTCAGGAATATAGGCGTCCAACCCGAGCTCCTGGCACTTCCTTAAATTGACCTGAGTATGGTAATTGCTGTCGGCGGTGGAATATCTTTCCCTTAAAGTAATCCGGTTCATGGCCAAGGCTCTGTAAATTCGCCAGGGCTCCGGTCAGCATGGGTGGAACATGGCCGTGGTCTTGCCCATCACCGAAGGCCTCACCATGCACAATCGACTTGGTGCTTTCCATCAATGAGGGCCTGGCTGTTATATCCTTGGACGGCACCATGGGAGGTCATCATCTTGGCCGAGTCATTGTCCGTAATATTACTCTGTTTTTCTCTGCCAGCCGCACCCAGCTTGGGCTGGTTCTCGGCCAGCCATTTCTCCATCAGCTCTGCCTTCTTTTGCAACTTCTCCACCTGCTGCTGCCGGCTGGCGCCGGAAGCCCTGGGCCCGGGAGGTTCATCCTGCCCTCGGTCGGCTTGCATCTGCTCTGCCAGCATTTGCGCCACTTTGGCCTCGATCTTCTGCTTTTTCTTATGGAGCTCGGAAAAAGTGCCGCTCCACTCTTTCGAGGCGTTGGAAGGCAGCTTGCAGCCATCCAAGGCAAACATAGTGCCCCCCAGCAGGTTCATCTCCTCACAGACCAGCAGCACATCTCTAAAAAGGGGCAGGATCTCATCTTTCATGGAAGAAACAAAGGCGGCAATGGTGCTGTGATCAGGCTGCTGGCCACAAGCTAAGGCTATGAAAACTACATTCTCCCGGCAGACCTGCTCGATCTTCCGAGAAGAAATCAGCCCCCGGGAATAGGCCAGCAACACCACTTTCAAGAGGATCTTGGGATCATAGGCGGCCCGACCGGTCTCATCATTCCGGTACTTGCCCTCAAAAATGGACATATCCAGCCGCTTTTCCACCAGGGTATGAATGGCAAACTCCAAGGTGCCAGGCATCAACTGGTCTTCCAGAGAAACCGGTAAGAGAACTCTTTGTCGATAGTCGTAGGATTTATATTTGGCCATGGCTTATCCACCTCATCCGCCTAAAAAAGTTATTGGCCAAGGATAGCACAAAACAACTATTTAATAAAGATTATAATATGGTTATGCGTTGTTTTTGGGTGGATTGATGCAGGCAAAAATTAGAAATGCAATGATCGAGGCGGTTAGCTTTTTCGACAGCCTCAGCAGTAATCGCAACGCCTCACAGTCCCCCTTTTTTTACCCAAGATATCCCGGCCTGGAGGAGTTCCAAAGCCATTTCCCGCTCCGGGGTATTAAAGGGGGTTCGCATATAGTTGAGGGGCAGTTTGGCCAAAACCTCAAACAGCACCCCGGTGATCATCTGGGGGAAATGTGCGTGGTGGGGGCTTCGAAAGAGTCTCTCAACTCTTCGCTGTCAGTCAAGTTTTTCTTGGTGCCGTCAATCACATACAGCTGGAAGCCGTTCCATGTGAGCTTTTCATGCTGATGGGCTAAGGATTTTGCGTATGCCACTGCTCCGGCGAACAGGATTTGGCAGCCGTCTACCGGAATTTTCTTTCTGGCCCGCTGAAAAGCCGCTTTGTCTGCGGGCTTGACGACTTTCCGGTGGGAGAAAGCTAAACGCGTTTCTGAGAAAAAACGGTCGATGACTTTTTGATACCCCACTCGCTCTCCTGATTGGACCATATTAAGCATCAATGCCAGGGTGATCTCCAAACCGAGGCGTCGAACTCTGGAAAAGAAGCGGGTATCCAGTAACGATCGCAGGGACATTCTATTTGGAAATAAACGTTGGATGAATTCGGGGAGGAAAAAATCGGCAGAAGCATCATATTCTGCCGGAGTTGGCACGCATTTTCTCCATGAAGATTTTGGCCGATTTTGAGGGTGACCGGATAACCTCGAAAGCGGCGGCCTCCTACAGGATTTGGATCAGCCCTATCGCAAGCTATGGCACTTGAAAATCCGGCTACAAAAGAGTAAACTCGCTAGTTGGATCTGGCCTCTTCGTTGCACTTCGCAGAGAAAAGCCTAATTAATTAATCAACCATTAGTGCATAAAAAATTAATCAATCATTTCAAATACATATTCGCACAATTTTCTTATAAAGTTTCTTGACCTAGGCTTAAAACCATGCTAATCAAATTTCATCGGAAAGCCCTAAACCCGCTGTGAGTCAGTGGCGGAAAGTCATCAGTCTCTGGCCATCTGAAGTAGTTGGATTGCCTAGATAGATGTAATCGAGCCATTTCCTTTATAAGAATTGCACGCAACGCATTGGTGAGTTATGAGACAACTTAAATGGAGTCAGGATCAGGCTGGGACGCTCAATGCCAAGGTTGGGCATATTACTCTCTTTACCGTTGCCTACTATCCAGAACGAGGGCACTTTGTGGCTCCCAAATTACCTGGATTAAATAAGACAATCCCAGTAAAGTCTGAAGCGGAAGGCAAAGAAAAGGCAGAGATGCTATACCGACAGTATCTTGACTTCCTGGAAGGGGGAGAATGGTACTGAGGTATGTACCGGCAGAGGCTTTCGGTTATGCTCGATGCATTGCCGGCGAAGAGAATGGCTTGGAAGTTTCACCTTACCTCCTCTGGAGGATCAGATTGTACAGAGTGAGATCCGCTACCGCTCGTCTTGGCCGGTGATTCTCTTGTTCCAAGGCCTTGAGCCGTTTGGCCAGCTATAATTTTAAACTACCGTATTTCCGGCGCCCGCGATAGAAGGTCTGTGTGGCGTTGCCCAGAGTATGGCAAACCTGCCCTACTGTCTGACCCTGGGGCGAGGTCACTTCTGCTTCCCGCAGTTTCCCAATGATCTGCTCCGAAATAAACCCTCCCTGCTCATTTCCCTGCTTCCCTTTGGTCCATCATTCTAACTTAACAGGTGGATCAGTTTTTGGGGGGTAGGACATTATCCCCCTGGTCCGACTGCCGGATCAGGGAAATTCTTGTTTGTTGAAAAAGGGCCATAGGGGCAATGTCTAGGAAATTGAACGCTACGTTAACCATATTAAACAATTATTGGCAATGGGGAATGTTTGAATCATACTATATAATAAGTTAACTTATTGAATTAAATTATAAATTCACTCAGAATATATGAAATAAGGCGTTAGCATAATATGTGTATAAACTATCACGCCCAGAAAGAGCAAACCCATAGGCGAGGCGGGGACGGAAAGCTACGGGTCTCATGAAGATATCCGGGTTACCCGGAAGGTAGCCTGGTCTTTTATTCATTTCTCTTTAATTTGAATATTAAATGCCCACAAGCGAGGATAATCTTACGAAGCTTAGATCCTATAAATATATGATTGGTAGGGCCTAAAATGACATTACCGATGATTGGTTTCCTTTGTGGCGTGGTTGTCGGAGGCTTTGGGGCAACGTTCTTAATTGGCCTCCTATTCTTGGATAGAGAACCGGAAAAGGAAAAAAGTATCCAGAAGATCTGGATTGGCCTGGATAGAGCTTCAATTGCCAAGTCAAAAATAAGGGAAGCCACGAGGAAACCCTGCTCCCTAAAGAAACTCCCAGATCATTTTTATTAAGAAGGTAATGAATGGTGAATTTGTCTCCTTAGGAGTCGAGTAGCGTGAAGGAATCTCACCCCCAGGCTCCCCCAGAACCTGACGAAAATCTCTCAGGTCAGTTGGCCTTATCAGATGACTCTTACTTGCGGCTATCTTGTCAAACCCTTCATTTATCACCGAGTCAGCAAAAACTGCAATTCTGCTCTCCGCATCATCCAAGCCCATTTGTCGGGAGGATGTTCTTGGGTGGCCACGATTGAAGAAAGCAAGGCTACCGACTGGAAAGAGAGGGGGCCTCAGGTCGAAACGATTTGATATGCTTGGATAAGGAGGGTTTATTCGCTCGGTAATAAGTTCTGGGTCATAGCAATTGGCTTTAATCGAAGGTTTAAATCGGTTCACCCAATTCAAGAGTCAGGTCAGAGAGAAGCCGAAAGGGGGCCTTGAAAATCTATCGACTAACGCTAAGCAATCAAACCAGATTCCAGGATCTTCATGACGCTGCTTAGTAAGGCCTTAGGTACTCCCGATTGCTGAAACAAAGCTTGGATTTGATCTGAACTGCGAAGAGGCTTTTTCAGAAGCCTCGTTAATATTATATTTTTGTATGAGATTATAGAGCATGGACCGACTGGTCCGCAAAGCTTTGGCAGCCAGCAACACGTTCCCATTATACTTTCCCAGGACCTGGGCGATCAGTTGGGCTTCGAACCTGGCCTTGGCCTCTTTGAGACTCAGACCATCACCATACGGTTCGGGGTCAAGATGGGAAACCACTATACCTAAGTGCTCAGGAGCAATTAAGGGGCCATCCGCCATCACCACGCTGCGGCGGATGCGGTTAGTGAGTTCCCGGATATTTCCCGGTCAGTTGTGGGACTGGATGGCGGTCATGGCCTCTTTCGAAAACCGCAAATCTTTTTTCCCTACCCGGGAGGAGTAACGTTTCAAGAAGATGGTAGCCATAATCAAGAGGTCATCGTCTCGATCCTTCAAGAGGGGAAGTTCGACGCTCAAGACGTCGAGACGATAATAGAGATCTTCCCGGAAGTTGCCCTCCTTGATCATGGCCGTCAGATCGCTGTTGGTGGCGGAAATGACGCGCAGATCCGCCTCATAACAGGTTGTTGAAAAACTGGTCAAGATGGATATCGCGTTTCCCCGTAATTGATGCTAAGCTGACCCCATAAAGCTTGGGGAGGCAGAAGCCATGCGGGGCGAAGACATCCAGCAGGACTCCATGTTCAGTTACCTGTCCCCGGAAGCCCGGGTGCCCAAAGACCATCCCCTGAGACCGCTCCGGCAGATGGTGAACCAGGCCTTGCGTGAGCTTTCTCTGGACTTTCAGGCCATGTACTCCTCGGAGGGACGCCCGTCCATCCCGCCGGAGAAGCTGCTGCGGGCGTTACTCCTGCAGGTGTTGTACAGCATCCGCAGCGAGCGCCTGCTTATGGAGCAACTAGATTACAATCTCCTGTTTCGCTGGTTCGTGGGCCTGTCCATGGACGACAAGGTTTGGGACCATTCCGTCTTCTCCAAGAATCGGGAGCGCTTTCTCGCCTCGGACCTGGCCGCGGCCTTTTTCCGACGCATCCATGCCCAGGCGGCCCAGGCCGGACTGTTGTCGGACGAGCATTTCACCGTGGACGGCACCCTCATTGAGGCCTGGGCCTCCCTGAAGAGTTTTCGGCCCAAGGACACCCCGCCTCCCGAGGGTGGCTCCGGTCGCAACCCGGAAGTGGACTTTCATGGGGAAAGGCGCCTGAACCAAACCCATGCCTCCACCACGGACCCGGAGGCGCGCCTGTTCCGCAAGGGCAAAGGCAAGGAGGCCAAACTCTGCTTCATGGGGCATGTGCTGATGGAAAACCGCCACGGCCTGATTATCACGCCCCGCCTCACTGCGGCTACCGGCACCGCCGAGCGGGACACGGCCGAACGCCTGGTGGGCGACCTTCCCGGCCGGCACCGCATTACCGTGGGCGGTGATAAGGCTTATGATACCCGGGAGTTTGTCCAATCCCTGCGTGTCCTCAATGCCGTGCCGCATGTGGCCCAGAACCGCACGGGGCGTGCCTCGGCCATCGATGGCCGGACCACCCGCCATCCGGGCTACGCGGTTAGCCAACGCCTGCGCAAGCGGGTGGAAGAAATCTTTGGCTGGATCAAAACCGTGGGCAATCTCAAAAAAACTCGTCACCGAGGCATAGAACGGGTGGGCTGGATGTTCACCCTCACCGCCGCGGCTTACAATCTGGTGCGAATACGCAACCTGACAGAAGAGGCTTCTCCTTGAACCGAAAAGGTTACCGCGAATGCGGTAATTTTCCCCGCAGCCAGTGACCGAAGGAGTAAGCAGCCCAGATTTATCAGCGATCTTGACCATCATAGCGGTGCCGTGATTATCCTGAAACAGGAAACACAGCTTAACTTCGTTGGTTTTTCAACAGCCTGCTAGAGGCCATCACGGGCCGCAAGCCGCCGCGAGTCCCGCTTCTTGCCCGGCAAGGAGACCGTTGGAATCCTGCAGGACGCCGGCTGCTCGTATTCCCGATGGACGCGGAATCGCCCTGGATGATCTGCCCCCAATAGTTATGCTGAATTTTAAGTCTCCCGATTAACGAGGC
The DNA here is from genome assembly GCA_963841475.1 of uncultured delta proteobacterium. Taxonomy (GTDB): domain Bacteria; phylum Desulfobacterota; class Desulfobaccia; order Desulfobaccales; family 0-14-0-80-60-11; genus 0-14-0-80-60-11. Next base: position 360,588 of record CAWJCT010000002.1, on the reverse strand, counting down.
CCCCCCCACCCCCGCCAGGGGCGCAGTATTATCCCTGGCAGGAGGAAAGTGATGGAGAAAAATGGTTGACGCTGGATGCCAGAACGACCAGGTCCTGTTCATGACTATTATCTTCGACTACATAATCTCAGGCTCAGGGGCCGGTCCAGCTTTTTGCTGAGCTCGCCTGGGTTTCTTCTTGACTGGCTCTCTCCGGGGAGAAATCGACGGGAGCGTTTCCAGATAACGGCTGACGACCCAACCCACCGCGCCGCTCATGGGTTGGCGAACGCTAAACCAACCCTTGGTTTCCCCGATTTTTTCTACCTGATCATTGAGGCTCAGCGTTCGTATAACCTCGGCGCCGTTGGCTGGTTTGGCCTTCAGGACGAGTTTTTTGACCGCCACATAATAATAGAGTTTACGAAGTGGTTTCTGCCGGGCCTCTTCCAGGCTTTCCGCAAGCGCCCCAGCCGGCACCCACCCGAGGCTGTGGCTGGTAATCACCAAGACCCGCCACCAGCCCTGGCCGCCTGTTTCGACTCTCTGCACTTGGTCGCCCCGGAACAGCATCTGCAAGGGAGCGGAGTCACGGCCCGGGGACTCAAGCAGAGGCCATCAGAGGCAGGGTATCCTCTCTTACATAGTAAAAAACGGTGGCAACCGGGTCAAGGCCGAGCAATTCCCTTCGGACCCATCCCTGCTCCCCGCTTCGCCGGCATCCAGCCTGGCAACCTTATCGCCTTTGTAAAGCGGGGTCAGCACCTTTCCCTCGTACCCGGGGCTGTCCCGCAAATAGGTAATTTCCGGAGTAACAAAGAAAGGACCGGGCACAGGTTTGGCCACCGGGAGGCTCACACAGGACCAGGCTAGGCTCAGAAGCACGGCCAACATGAACAATCTGGTCCATCCACGGTAAGACCGCATATTCATTCCCTAGATTTTCTACTCGGCCTTATCCAGGGCCTTGATCCGTCATTGTCCCGACTCCCTGGCGAATTTTACCAGGTAGGACTTGGTAAGGTTCTTTTTTTCCCGGGTGCTGATATTGCGCGTCTCAACCTCCCAGGTGACCCGGGCTATCGCGGTTGCGTTGTCAGCCAGGAGCCTGACCTCCGTTAGGTGAACGTCCATTTTCAGGTAATCATAGGTCTGCCAGTTTTTGGAGATATTGCGAACCCTTTGCTGCAGCTGCGGAAAGTTTGGCGAGTAATAGCTCAACAGTTGGGGCCGGTCCTTTTTCTCATTGGCCTCCTTTATCCCGGCAAGCACCTGGGCCAGGCGGCTCTGCAGTTCCGCGGTAGCACCCACTGACGGCTTGGACCCAATTGGAGGTCCGGCAGGAGGGCTTGCTCCGGGCCCAGGTTGCACCTGGGTGGCCTGGACTGGAGGGGCTCTCTCCCCTGTTTGAGAGTCTGACGAGTAGGGGGTGCCCGAGATGAGGAACCAGGCAAAGAAACCGATCAGCACAAACCCGACTCCATCACAAAGCCGTGGATCCAAATGCGCTTCCGCAGGGGCCGGAAATGCGATGATTTCCAGTGATCAGTCATGGTGCCGGGCTCTATCCCTAGATGATAACATGATACGAAATTTATGTGGCAGCCCTAGTGCTACCGCAGTGGAAGATAACTTTTGGAATCTCTTGCCCTGGGGCCATACCTCATAGCTTAGGTTCTTGAAGCCAAATCGAAGGCGATTTGGTCACAAAAAGGGGAACTTCTTCGGGATACTCTCCCCGGACGGCAGGTTCCAAAACCAATTTTCATCGTGGCAGCCCAGGCTGCCGCATAATCTCAATTTAATCTATTGACAATTAGATTAATTTAGGTTATAAACTTTTCAGTAAAGTTTTATTTTATGAAGGAATTTTATAAGGGGATAATATTTTCAATCACAGGGTATGGAGGTTGGTCATGAGTAAAGCCAAGACACTGATGGTTTCCTTTTTGGGCGTATCGTTGGTTTTTGCTTTAATGGTGACAATCATCCCCACTTTGGCAACTGCAGAAACGCTTGCCCCATTTGAGCAGGGAGTCTCGCTTGCTAAACCATTGCCAGACGCTACCCTTAAAGGGACTACCGCTATGGGGGTTACTACCATAGACGTGGTCCAGTGGAACGTGGTCAGCGGCAGCACCAGTTATGGCAATGTGCAAAACAACACTGTTGTTATTACGAACAGCACACCACCGGTAAACAACACCATTACAGGCCCAGGCACATTTCAAACCACCGTTACTGTACCCCGCTGGTTTCGTAGGAGGTAGTGAGAGGATTGACAGCCCTATCTACGGCTCCGGGATTTGGACAGGGGATTTTTATAAAGGGACGGTTTTCAATAACAAGGTATGGAGGCTCGTTATGAGTAAAACAAAAACATTGATGGTGTACTTTTTGACCGTATCATTGGTGTTCGTTTTTATGCTAACAACGATGGCCACTATAGCAACTGCAGAAACGCTTGGTAAACCATTATCAGACGCCAACCTTAAAGAATGTACCGCTATGGGGAGTGGCACAGTTACCGTCACTACGTTCCAGTATGTCAAAAATGGAACTGGTACGGCCAGCAGTACCATTATCGTCAATTTGGGAACAGTAAGTTTTCAGAGTAATGTTACCGGAGGATCACCGGTGATAACCAGACATAGGGGTAGAATATAGTTTCACTAAGAAGTATTAGTGGCAACTATCAACTGCGCTCTGGGTTTGAACCGTTGGACATGGTTAAAAAGAGGCGGCCATAGGCCGCTTCTTTTTTTATGATTTCACCTGATCTCCTTATAAAGATTGGCCACGTAGAGCACCACGATATAGGTCAGGCCCAACAAGACCAGGGGAATGGCAAAGACTTCGACAAAAAACCAGGGGGCTCCTAAAGTCTTGTGGCTCAGGGCAAAACCCAAAGGCACTGACAGGGCGAACATCACCCCATCTCCTGCCAGCAGCAGGAGCGGCCATCGGGAAACCGGTAAGCCGAAGAGTTTGAGCATTAATTTACCAAGGTGAGTAAGCGGTTAGCACCACTAAGGCAGGTGGCACGCGCCGTACCTGCTTCCCAAGGCTCCCCTGGGCGCAAGTCTCCCGGTTGGTTCGGAACAAAGACTGTCATGGGTGGACACGACCCGGTGGATCAGGGTTTTTCAAGTTCAAGGCGGCATCCCGGCTCACAGTATCCGCCGCCTCACTTCCCGGGCCGGTTTGGACAGCCGCCAGCCAATCAGTCAGGAAGCTCTAATGTATCCAGGATAATATAAAAATATTCCAGCAAAATGCCAAGGGATATTAATCCCCTTGCCGGATAGCTCTCCGCATTAACTCGAGGGTGAGGTAAGACTGTCACGCTCAAGGAACATTTCTTCCCATGGCTGAACTTCATTCCCCCATTGTCCCTTCCCTATCATAATTCAGATAACTTGCAGGAAAAATACTGGACTAAAAATTTTTTTGCCAGAGGGAATCTACTGATCTGCGGGTTCGATTGACCTGAAAAGAGGCAGAATCGGCTTTCATACCGGTTGTGACTTAGAGAATCGGGATATCTGAGGGGAGTGGCCGGCAAAAACCTCCTGGGAGTTGGGCCGGCGGCAGCCGCAATAATGCCACCGGATAAATGAGCAGCAGAGGAGAAGCAACTACAGTTGGGAATCTCTAATTAGTCAGTCGCAGGGGTAATTTCCGAGTGTACGCCAGATAATCTCGCACTGCTTCCGATCGAGATAGTGGTTTTTGGATAAATCCCCATACATCAGATTATAACTGTCACGCACGTGACTGAGCCCCAGGGCGTGGCCAAATTCATGGGCTGCTGTGTTGTGTTGAACATTGTAGGCCCCCGGGTCGATAATCATGCTTCCGGGTGGTCCGATGTTTGAGCGGCCCAAGGTATACGGATTCCCTATGGGCAATATGTAGAGGTTGATGCAGTTCTTTTCCTTGCAAAGATCCTCGGCAGATAGCAGTGCGTCAATTTCGGCGTCAGTAGATGGCTTCTGCTTGCCGCCCCAGAGCTTCATGATTTGCAGCCATTGCATCCCATTCAACGCGCAGAGGTTCCAATCGTAGATCAGAACAGGGCAGCAGATGTATGTATTGCTGCTGATGACGCTCACCGCTTGATTGACCATGAGTTTCCCGGTACGTCGGTCCTCGTTCCGCCAGTTCCTGTAGATCACATTGACACAGATGCATTGAACATTCTCCCTCCTCGACTTTTGCTCCACGCAGAGGCTCCAGCCGTCAACTTCTGGCGACATTTTCCCTTCGACATTGAAACAGCCACTGCCTTGAGCGAGACATCTCCATTCTACCGTACAGACGGAAATGCCCTCCGGCCAATCCAGAGCAGTGATCTCTACTTCACTGTTCACTTCGATGGTCAGTTGATTCCCCTGCACCATAGAGGAAGTACTGAGTTGAGTCTCACTCCCTTCTGCAGGACGCACCTGCACGTAAGTCACGCGGTCTGGATCGAAACTGATCTGGATGGTCGCCCTGCTCAGCGTGCTCCCTCGGGTAGGGACTGCACGAACCTCAGTCAGGAATGAGCTCTCCGGTTCAATAACACCAGGATTCGTCAACCATATCCCAGCGAACGTGACGGGCACCTCTAAGGTGCTGGTCCCCTCCTGGTCTGCCAGCACTAACCCGATTTTTCCATGGCCGGTAAACTGCAACGGGAACCAGGCTTCCTTCCCCGCGATCCAGCCTTCTACCGGTGCGTCCCCCACCTTACCTACCAGCCGCTGAGGGTCCAGGGAGTTGCCGTGTGCATCCCTTAACCGTGCTCGCACGATCACTTGGTCGTAAGGTGGTTCTGCTCGCGGGTCGGGATTCTCTATGAGTTCGATCTTGGCAGGCAGGCCGGGCAGAACATGGACGCAACGGCGTCCCACCACATGAGTAGCACGGTCTTGAGCCATCAGGACCCACTCTCCCGCCAGAAGTGTCTGGAAACCACCTTCATAGAGACCGCCTCCTATCTCCGCAACCGCACCCTGCTCCACATGATCCCCATGGACGTGCCCTTCGAGCAATAACTGCGCCCCGGACACGGGACGGTTCTGATGATCAAGGGCCGCAATTCTGACTGTAACGTTGCCTCGCTCAGAAGAATAGGAGGGAGGACCGTACAGGTTGAGTTCGTGGACCATGCCCTCCGTCCTCAATATGAATACGAGGGGTGGATCGCCTCCGTCTGGCAACTCCACCGCCAGCAGACCGTTGCCCCGGCTGGTCATTTGTGCCGCCACGGTAGCGAATCCGGCCGTATCTGTTGTCACCATAACCTCGGTGGTCATTTGGGGACCGATCGTCATTGGACCCTCCAGCACCCGGTAGCTCACCTTAGCACCGGCCAGAGGCGTTTTCGTGATGCCGTCGACCACCAGCACCGGAGCGGCGTTCTGCCGGACCTGCTCTACGATTACAGGAACGGTGAGTTGTCCATTGGGCTCTAGGTAGAGGTGCAGGGAGTTCCAGACCGACAAGACGCGCTATAAAGTGAACAATCCTTCGACGCCATTTCATCTGTCAATTCCTTATTCTTTGTACGCTAACGGACGATTAGTGAGCGAACAGGTACGAGGAGCAGCAACCAGGAACAACGTTAGCAGCAGAGTGTCTATCCGGTCGACCGAGTTGTTAACAAAGCAGAGCGCGGAGCGTTTCATCACTCCCTCTTTCTGGACTAAGCTTTATTTCCATATCTTCTCGATGAACAACAATTCGTTTGGCTGAACCCAAGAGGCTCATAAATCATCATTGGGGCTGTTTCTCATGTTTGGCCTGGGAGGAAGTCCCCCCGGGAGACGGTTCTGTACATGTAACCCAGCCGCGTTCAAGGGGTTATTTTTCCTATTAACTGGCCAAGGCACCGGGAGAAGGCGCCCCAGGCCTTTGAGCGTTGACTTGTTTCAGCTTGGCCGACAATTCCTCCGGGGTGACGATGGGCGGGGGGCAGGCAAGGTTTTGACAAATAATAGGTTGCCGCCACTTCGTTTGCCGCAGGGTAATCTCTCACCCTCCCGGCACCGCTTTTTCCAGAGCGGCGGCAGTCTTGGGATTCTTCAGTACCAAGGTGAGTCTTTGGGAATCACCATGAAGCAAGATATCAATGAGATCAGCCTGGCATGAGGATGGTTTCGGCCCTTGTTTCCCTCAGGAAAGAATTTTCACGATTTCTCGTCAAAGCTGATAGATTCTAAACCGGAATAAAAGCTGCCGTTGCTCAGGTTTATAAGCACCTTTTTTTTAGATTGAATGTTCGATTACAAGGAACGGAATCGATGCTGCTATGGTTCCGTTGGCGAACGCCCAGCCGCCAGGACTGTTCCACTCCCATGTTTCGACGCCCCCCCAGGCCCAAAGCGCGAAAAGCGTCGGTTTATCGAAGGTCATAAAATTCGCCTGCAGGCTATTGACGTCGTGCTCGACGGAATCGCTCGCACTGTCCCGAATGCTAACCTTGCGATCAAAGACGGGTTGGCGGATATCGGTTACCTCTTCCCAGGAGTTGCCCCCGTCCCTGGAGGCGGCAACAAACACGCCAATAAAGCCTTTGGCGGTGGCGATTGAATAATAATAGGGAGTAAAGGGATAAGTAAAGGTGGCGATGAGAAACGAGAAATTGATAGGCATGAAAGGCGAAAAGCGAACCGGGAAGCGGCCTGGAAGTGGCGAGAAAAAGGTGCAGGTTCCCGCTAAGGAAGTGCCCGAGCCAAGGCTTGCGGTTGACCAGGTCCCGTTGAGGAAACTGGCCGACGCCCCGGAGCCCTGGGTCCATCGAGCGTTATAAGGGGGCGACTCTACTGTGAGTATTGACCCGGATTTGATCAGGGGCTCGACTTTCGATACAATCGGTGGTTTCACCGTCAACTGGCGAGCTCGTTTGACCACGTCTGCGTGGTAGGCCTTCACCGCGGCCACTTCTTCGTTGCTTGGCCTGGTTTTTTCTCCGGTTTCAAAGCGTGCCAGTGCTTTTTCGTGCGTTTCGATCAGCTGGCGGTGTTCGTCCCGCTTCTGAGCCTGTCTGGAGAGTTTGTCCATCAAGGGCTGGAGGCTGGCGATCACCATCGCTTCGCTCGGCTCGATCTTGCCTGTTAATGCATAGATTCTTTGTCGTACATCTGGCCCTTTGTACTCCTGTCCCGGATTTTTTTCTTGTGCCATGGGTAACCTCCTCCCGATTTAGTCCTGTCGCAATCGTGCTCAACCAATCACCGATCCTTGAAGGGTTCGCGTTTCTCCGCCACCAATAACCATTCCGCCGGTGCTGTCCATCGATATGCAGACCGACTGGACGAACTGCCTTGGCGCTGAGGTCGACGCAAACAATAGGATCGGTTGGTTGGCTCCAGCCCATTGTGCGAAGGCACTATCTTTCTTGAATCCAGCTTTATAGAAGGTCAACAGTCCCTTATTAATATACATAATCATGAACTAGAGGCTGTCAATACAACCTTCTTCAATTTCATCCTAACTGCTCTAAACGGTAACCTCGGGGCTTCACTGTGCCCAATAAATCCCGCCGCAGCGATGCCCGGTAGTGGTACGCCAGAGGAAGCTGAGGCGCCATAAGCATGCGGCGTCTCTATACCTTAAAGTTCTAGATCACCTGCCATGATCCGCTATCTCCATAAATTTGTTGTATGAAAAGCATATCGCAAGATCCTCGCATACCCAAAAGAGAGCCACAAAAAAGCCTGGCACTTAAAGTCACCAGGCTAAGCCGCTCATTATTTTTTCAAAACCGAAATCATTTCTGTCCGGCTAAGCCCAAGCCAGGGTTAACTGGTTATTAACATTCATATTATCCGGTACGGGGCCGGGCGGTTCAAAGAGTTCCTGCAAGGAGCAGGTGCGAAACAGATTGAGCTGCAAGATACGCATAAAGTTCTGCAAAGTAACGCTCAAGTTACAGAGGAACTTGGTGTAACAAAGTAAAAGATAGACGATGAGGGCCGCATAGATTTGGCTCATCACGGCGTTCTCGGAGTTGCCGATGAAGGCCTTGATCTTCAGATTCTGCTTGATCCAGCGGAAGAAGATCTCGATCTGCCAGCGCTCCTTGTAGATGTCGGCGATGGTCTTGGCCGCCAGCCGGAAATGGTTAGTGAGGAACACGTAAACTTTGCCGGTGGCGGGGTCCTGGTAAACGATGCGGCGCAAGGGCTTGGGGCACTCTCGGGCTTTAGCGCCGGTAAGCACTATGGTCTCATCGGACACCAGTCCCAGGGCGGCGTTGACGGGACGCCTGCGCCAGCACCCGGTAGCGGGCATTGCGCTTCTGGCGGGTAACAAAGAAGATTTTCTGGGCCGTGAGTTGGCCATACCAGGCATAGTCGGTGTAGCCCAGGTCCTCCACGACGATGGAGCCTTTGGGTAGGTTGAGGCTGCGGGCCTTCTTGATATCAGGCTCTCGGGCCGGAGAGATGGCGACAAAGGCTGGCAGGTAGCCGTCGTGATCCAAGAGGGTATGCAGTTTGATGCCGCCCTTGGTGCGCCGGAAGGACGCCCAGGGAAACAGGGACAGGCAGAGGCTCACCACCGTGGCGTCCAGGCTGAAGAGCTTGTTTTTGAACCGAAATTTGTGCTTCGGGGCCAGCGGCTGACAACGCCGGTACATCAGGCCGAAGAGGGCTTCAAAGAACGAGGCGGGCCGCCGGTTGTTGGCGTCGGCAAACGTAGAACGGGCTACCGGACGCACGCCCAGGTGGTAAAGATTGCTAAACCGGGCTTTGAGGGGCGCTACCCCATCCCGCAAGCTGGCCCGGGAAGTGACCTGCATGAAGATCAGGTGCACCAGTTGATGCCAACGGCTAAAAGTGCGGGCCGGACGGCCGGTGCCGTGCTCCCGCTCCAGTTTGGAAAAATGATGTCTCGGAATCAGTTTGAGCATGTGATGAAAGATTGTGTTACAATGGGCCATGGTCTGAAATCTCCTGTCTGTTTGATAGGTTAGGGCTAACCCATTCTAACAGATCCCCAGGAGTTTTCGGGCCTTTTCTTAATCAATTAACCGGACAGAACTGAACCGAAATCCAAGACTCCTCACCAAATGAATCTGTGGGATACCTGATTACCCACAGTACAAGATTCAGATTGATTTTCCCTTTCCAGTATAAAATTTTGGACCAAAAGCCATGGACGGTGCAGCAGGATGGAGTGATTATTATGGAAAATCATAAGGTTATGTTTATAGGACGGGTTGGTATGATTGGTGCAACTATACTGTTGCATAACATGAACTGATTAAGGATCCCCCCAATCCCCCTTAAAGTTCATACCATTTTCTCCTTCTGACTGGCCGGGACTCCCCCTCTCGGCCAGTTTGTTTTGCGCAGTGGTGCTTGCCTGTCAATTTTGAACTCCGATCAACCGCCACCGATACGCAACTCGCCGTTCTTTCATTGCAAATCGAGGAGAACCGTAGTATTGGTATGGAACCCCGCAGCCGATGATTTCTGTCTGTCTTATGGGGGTTGGAGTTCAAAGTGCCTTCCGTCTTTATTTCATATTCCAGCAATGACTTGGTAAAAGTTGGACGGTTAGCCGAAGCCTTGAGGCAGGAGCCGGGCATTGCGGTTTGGCTTGACACCACCGACATTTATCCCGGCGATGATTTTTTGGAGGAAATGAAAAAGGGAATTCAGGCAGCCGATAAAATTATCATTTGCCTAAGCCCTTCCTTTAACAAAAAGCCGCCGGTTTCCTGGGTCAAGAAAGAGCTCAAAATGGCCATGCTGCGGGAAACTGAGACTGGCAAAGGCATCATCATTCCCGTCAGAATAAAGTCGGGAGGATCAATTCCTGAAGAAATCGGCACCAAAGCCTATGCCGACCTCTCGACCAAGAACCGGTGGACCAGGAATCTTTCACGCTTAATCGCGGCAATCAGACGACCAGTTTGAAGCAATCAGGAGGGGTCTTGAACGTTGATAGTAAATGCCCAGAGAAGATCATGGTGACACTAAGCCTTTATATTATAAAGGGTTCATGTCACCATTGCTGGACTGGCGAACGGCTCGTGTCTGGAAAAGACTTGAAAGGCAGCCTGGAGTGAAAAATTGATCAGATGGCGCCAAGTTGGTTTTTCAATGAACCCTAAGGAGATAATCCCCCATGGCCAGTGAAATTCTTAAATTAACCACTGAAATCGTCACTTCCCACGTCTCCATGTCCGAACTCACTCCCGAGCAGTTGGTCGACGAGATAAAAGCCGTCTACAATGTGCTGGCATCTCTGGATGGTGGGGCAACTTTGGAGGAGCCGGCCAAGGCCAAGCAACCAACTATCCCCTTGAAAGACATCGTCAAGGCCAAGTACGTGGTCTGTCTGGAATGCGGCAAGAAAATGCGTACCCTAAAAGCCCATATCCGCAAGGCTCACAACTTGCTGCCGAAAGAATATTATGTACGCTTTGGCCTTGACCCCAAAAAATTCCCGCTGGTGTGTAAGGAATATTCCGAGCAGCGGAGCAAAATGGCCAAAGATAGGGGATTTGGAGGGCTAGACAGAAAAAAGAAAGCGTAGGTTTGAGCTAACCGAAGTTCTCACAAAGCCCCCCAAACCATTGAAGAGAAGTTGACCAAGGCTAAGAACCTTACCAAAGCCGAGGAGAAAGTTGTGGGAGACAGCAATAAGAAGGAGGCCAAAAGGTTAAAAAAGACAAGCAGAAGGTTGACACAAAAAATCAATTTCAGCGATAAGTAGTGAGTAAAACGATTTAATTGATATTCTTCGCATAAAAAGACTTTATCATCTGACGGAGGTAGTCTTTATGAAGCAGATGGGTAGTTTTTTAAGAGTAGTTATTGCAATAGTTTTATTATTTATCTTAGGGTGCGGTGATTCTGGTTCACGCTTGATTGGCACATGGGACCTTGAAAAAGCGATAACTCCAGCTGGGGAAGTTGTATCACCAGAAACTCATCCAGACACATTTAATAAAAAACTTGGTAAAGCGATCGCAATAGAATTTTTTAACGATAATACATTTCGTTACCAAAATGGTGGTGTGGGAAGATGGAATATCACAAACAATAAACTGATTAAATTAGAAATGACTCACGGTGAAATTTTTTTCGGAACGATTAAAGAAGGTACCCTTATCATTGATGTCATGGCCGGTAAATTTATTTATAGGAAGAGGAAATAGGAGTCCAGAGCATAAGGGGTGAAAAAATAGTTTTTCACGTTAAAAGTGAAGATATGTTTCGAATAGGTTGTCTTTTCAGCAAGTTGATAAGTTTTTTAATATAGCAGATATCTTCTATTCATCCCTCCCCGTGTAAAATAAGCCCGGACCAGAAGTAGGGATGGGGCTCTTTGGCCCGCACTGCCTGCCGGGCGACCTTTAATGCCTCAATCTTGGGTTTCCCCTCCTTCAAGGCTTTATAAAACGCACTATAGAACTTCATGGACTCGTCTACCGGGATATTCCACAGGGACACCATGACGCTGCGGGCCCCCGCCGGCTGGAAGGCCCGGGAGAAATTGAGCACCCCCTCTCCCTGCATCACCTGGCCCACTCCGGTCATACAGGCGGCCAGGGTGACCAACTCGGCATCCAACTTCAGCTGCAGCACCTTGCTGAAGGATAGAAAGCCGTCGTTCGGGGGCTTATTCTCCACCTGGGTCAGTACCAGGGTGGGCTCTTGCACCCCGGCGATCTTATCCGCCAAAAACCCGTGGGTGCCGAAAAAGAGATAGCGATATTGACCCAGGTTTTCATGGCGTACTCTGGTTTCCGTAGCGTAGACATCCAAGATAACCTGCGGCGGTTGGGGCTTTTCCTGGAAGAGGGCCGCCAATTCCAGCCCGGTCCGCCGGGTCTCCGGCAACGGCGAGAACTCCAGCCGGCCCCAGCCCCGGTCGGTGGCCGCCATGGTCATAGCCTTCCGGCCCCGCATGCTTGAGTTCCCCCGCCTTCTCCTTGCCTGCTTTATAGGCCGGATAGCGGCTGCTATCCTTAGTGGTGATGCAGTCCCCCAGGGCAAAGAGAGCCTGAGCCGCGTGGGACGCTCCGTTGCATCGCCCTTTCCAGCTTTGACGACTAACAGAGGTTTCGACGCTCAACCTCTTAGCTGAGCATCGATAAGGCAACGCGCTATCATAGGGTTCCCTATGATCCAGCCGCCATCAAGGGGCATGGCGCCCCAGCTGGATAGCTCAACTATCGCCAACCGGGACCGCGGAAGCCGACGCCGACGCCGTGGAAGCCGCGGCCGACACCGCCGCCGACCCCGATCCAATCGATGAACAGCGCCGTGGGGCCGCCATTGGCAGGCATCGTGCCGTTAAGAACTTTGTAGGTGTAGACCAGGTCCGCGCCGTCCACCACCGGTTTAGTGATCTTGACGACCACAATGGTGTTCTCAGGCTTCCCCGGCTCGTAGACGGATAGCGTGGCGTTGGGCGCATCGGCGCCGAAATTGTCTTTGCCGGCTTTGGCGGTCCATTCCTTGAGGTAGTCGGCCATTTTGATATGCCCGACGATACGCTTCGGCCGGTCCGAGAAGTACATGGTCTGCTGGTTGACCTTTACCAGCCGGAAGGTGCTCTTGGCAACATCGACCTTGAGATCATCGGCGCTCTGCACGAACATGAGCTGGGGCGAATCGGCTGCCGCCATCGCCATGGTCGAACCTGCCGCCATGAATAACGCTACGGCTGCCGCCAGGAGAAGCATCCGGCGGGCGTGGTTCAGGCGTGGAAAGAATTTACTGAGGGTTTTCATGGGTGATTCCTTCCTGGATCGTTGAGTGGTGCACGGGTGGCCAAAAGTTTGTGCTTATCCCCCTTCGACCCCTCCCCCCGCTGGGGGAGAGGGGCATAAGAGAGAAAAACTTTTGGCAATCGCGGTTGCCCTGCTGTCGAGGGCAGAGCGGCGGTCGTGGTGCGATCCCGGCCAGCACGGCCGCTCCATGTTTCCTCTAACTCCCGCACCTTATTGGTACTATCCTACTCGCTCACCTTGTTGTTCCGTGTTGCCGCTTCGAGTTTCTTGACATCCTCGGGCGACAGCTTCGGCCGGTCGATGGTGAGGGTCAGCTTGGTGAGCTTGCCGGTGAACTTGAACGGCACCTGGTAGTCTTTATCGTCCACCGGGGTGCCGGTGTCGGCGCCGACGTCAAAGTTCTCGTCCCACTGCAGGATCAGCGGCAGCGTGCGCTCCATCTTCTGGGTGGCAACCTCCTTGCCGTCCACTTTGAGCACGCCGATGCCGCTGCGGCCGATGCCGCTCATGTTGTTGAAGGCCAGCGTGCCCATGCCCAGGCCGTCGTACTTGAAGTCGAACTCCAGGGTGTGCTTGCCCGGTGTTAGCGCCTCGGCGCCTTCCCAGCGGGGCCGCTTCAAGTCGACCAGGTTCCACAGGAACACCGGCTTACCCTTCAGCACGTAAAAGCCGTACCCGCCGAAGCGGCCGCCCTGGGTCACGATCATTCCTTCGGCGCCGCCCTGTGGGATCTCAACCTCGGCCTTGAAGTTGTACGAGGCGTTGAGGATGCTCGGTGCGTCGCCATTCGGCGTGCCGGTGAACTCTCCGGAATACGTGAACACATTGCGGCCAGCGGTAATGCTCGGTCGGGGCGTGACGAGGCGGGTCGCCACCGTCGCATCCAGCGGCAGCACCTGGTATTTCTTGGCCTCGGCCCAGAAGAGCTTCTCCATCTCCTTCAACTTCGCCGGGTATTTGGCCGCGACGTTGTCAAACTGAGTCCAGTCCTTGGTGAGGTCGTAGAGCTCCCAGGGGAAGCCGGCAGGATCCTGACTCACCGGGCCCATCGTGTCCCAGGGTGGCCGCATGACCTTGGTGCTGGCGATCCAGCCCTCGTGGTAGATGGCGTGGTCGCCCATCATCTCGAAGTATTGTGTTTTATGCTTCGACGGGGCGTTGGCATTGGCTTTGTTGAAAGTATAGGCCATGCTCACGCCCTCGATGGGGCTCTGCTTGATGCCGTCCACGACCTTGGGCGCGCGAATTTTGGTCGCCTCCAGGATCGTCGGTACGATGTCGATCATGTGGTGGAATTGGTTGCGGATGCCGCCCTTGTCGGTGATCACCTTCGGCCAGGAGATCGCCATGCCCTGGCGCACGCCGCCGAAGTGCGAGGCGATCTGCTTGGTCCAGGAGAATGGCGTGTCGAAGGCCCACGTCCACGCCACCGCCATATGCGGATAGGTCTTATCCGAGCCCCAGGCGTCGTAGAAATACTTGAGCTGGTCCTCTACCGGCACCATGACGCCGTTGAACATGGCGACCTCGTTCGGCGTGCCGATCAGGGTGCCCTCGGCGCTGTTGCCATTGTCGCCGTTGATATAGATGATCAGGGTGTTGTCGAGTTTGCCCATGTCTTCCACCGCCTGGATCACCCGGCCGATCTCATGGTCGGTGTAGGCCACATACGCCGCGAAGACATCCACCTGGCGGAGGAACATCTTTTTCTCGTCCGCGGTGAGCGTGTCCCACTTCTTCAGCAGGTCGTCCGGCCAGGGGGTGAGCTTGGCGTCCGGCGGGATGACGCCGAGCTTCTTCTGGTTGGCGAAGATCTGCTCGCGGAGCTCGTTCCACCCCTTGTCGAACAGGTGCATGTCGCTGATTTTCTTGATCCATTCCGGCGTCGGATGATGTGGCGCGTGCGTTCCGCCAGGAACGTAATAGACGAAGAACGGCTGGTCCGGCGCCAGCGTGTTGATCCGGTTCATGTAGGCAATGGCCTCGTCGGCCATCGCGGTCGTGAGATTATACGTCGGGTTGCCGACAAAGGGATAGATGTACGTCGTGTTCCGGGCGAGGTTAGCCGGCTGCCACTGGTTGGTATCCCCGCCCATGAAGCCGTAAAAGTACTCGAAGCCCATGCCGATGGGCCACTGGTCGAAGGGGCCGTCGGCGCTGGCCTGGAAGGACGGCGTGTTGTGGTTCTTCCCGAACCACGACGTTCGGTAGCCGTTGTCCTTCAGGATCTTGCCGATGGTGGCCTTGTCCTTGGTGATGATGCTGTCGTAGCCCGGGTAGCCCGTCGCCTGTTCCGAGATCACGCCGAAACCCGTCGAGTGATGGTTACGCCCGGTGATCAGCGCGGCCCGGGTCGGCGAGCAGAGGGACGTGGAATTGAAGTTGGTGTAGCGCAGGCCGTTTTTGGCGATCCGGTCGAGCGCCGGGGTGGGGATGACGCCGCCGAACGTGCTGGGGACGCCGAAGCCGGAATCGTCGGTCATGATCAGTAAGATGTTTGGCGCACCCTTGGGCGGCTCGATGCGCGGCGGCCACCAGGGCTTCGACTGGGCGGCGTTGCGTTTGATGACCCCGCCGAACTTCGGCGCCGGCGCCGGAATCTGGTCGCCCTGGATAGTCGTGGTGGCGCTGGGCGAACCCGGCACCCCCGTGATCTGCTGGGCCAGGACCGGAGCCGCGGCCAAGACCAGGACCAGAGTTGCCATGAGCCAGATTTTTGGCCTTCGTTGCTCCATCTCTTCCTCCTGATTTGGTAAGATCTATTTTTCCACTTCACCGGAGACAAACTGCCTTTCCTTCTCACTCCCCAAGGCTGTGCCGGCGTTACTTAATCTTCATAACCACTGGCGGACTCCAGGTGCCGTCCAGGATTGATGGCGGCGTGGTATTGGGCCAGTACAGACGTAGTGTCAGTGCAAAAAGCCCTTCCGGTGCGGGCAGCCAGTTGGCTTCCTTGTCCTTGCCTGGCGACTTATGCTGGAAATACAGGGTCAGGGACCCGTCTTTATTGTATTTCAGCTTGTTCCGGGGGCTCACGGTGAGCTTATTCAACGGGTTAGGGGAGAACCACAAGCCCGTGGGGGTGTTCTCATACATCGTGATGGACCAGAAGGCCTGGGGGTTGACCGGAGGCAGTTGCCCCTTGGGGAAGGTCAGGGTGTACTTGTTGGCCCCCGTAAGTTTTTGTCCGGTGCTGTCAACGTAGGTCGTCGGATACACCGAGACTTTGGGCAGTTGCGACGGCCAGCCTCTGGCGGCCCAGGCGCCGCGCTCGAGATAGTTGGTGCCGTAGCGGCCGCCGACCGTGGTCACCCGCCAGCCATTCACGTCCTTACCCAGTGATTCCCAGGCCGCGGCCATACGCTTGACTGCCATCTCCGGCACCTCTTTCAGGGCCGCCTGCACCGCCGGAGCGAGCTGGCTGGGGTCAAAGGGCTTTCCCGGGACGATGCCGATCTTGGCCATCCGGGCCAGGATGGGCGCGTCTTCCGGGGCCGGGGGCGCGGCGCTCCCCATGAGCTTGGCCATCAGGTTGAAATAACCGTTCGTGCCCAGGGCGGCAATCGCCTTCTGGGGCGCTTCGGTCATGCTGAAACCCGGATTCGGATTAACCGGCGGCGCCTTGAACTTGTAGGGCTTGCCGTAGGCCGACAAAGGCACGACCTTGTATTGCGCCTGCAAGGCATGCACTTTGGCCAGGTCTATTTTGGTGTCCAGGGCGTAGGTGCGGCCCAAAATGATCATGTAACGCGTCGGGAAGCTGATATGCGTCATGCCCTCCGGCACCTTACCTTTCCAGCCTGGGCCGGTGAAAAGATAGGTCATCGCCTTGGAGCCGCTGGTGTTGGTGCCGACGCTGTTTTTGACGATCATCCACAGATCCACCAGCTCAAAGGTGAAGAAGCGCTGCTTGATTTCGGGATGGCTGAACACCTGCGGCTCGGACAAATCCAGCCAGGCCACCGAGTAGAGCGTGTCGGCATTCGTCGCCGAAACGCCGCGATAGGTGGCCGGCGGATAGCCCTTAATGTTGAAGAAGGTGCCTGTCGGGGCGCGCATTGTCTCGACCTTGGCCACGTTACTCATCTGCATCCGGGTGACATCCGTGGTGATGAGGGAATAGCCGTAGATGTACGCGTCTATGGCAATCTCCTGGGCTTCCTTGGGGGTCAATCCTTGCGGTCCTTGAGCCTCGCCAGAGGCTGGCAATATGAGAAAAGAACAAAGCACTATCAGCGTGCCAACGACGCTAAAAACTCCAAACAAACGATTCATAGTTGTTCTCCTTTGGTTAAATCACGGTTGGAGTTCGATCTCTCCCGGCCGCCAGGTCTTGTTAAACCAGGGCTCCAATGGGCCATAGAGGCGCAGGATCGTGTTCCACCCCTTGCCGGGGACGGTCTGTACCCAGTTTTTCTCCTTGCCGGGCGGGGCCTTGGGTCCGAAATAGACGTCCACCGACCCGTCGGCATTGACCAGGAGTCCCTTGGTCTGGCTGCTGACACTCGGGAACTGCTGATCGGTCTGGACCATCGAGCGTGTCTGATTGCTGTACAAAATCACCGACCAAAAGTCCTTCACCGGAATATTGGGAGGCAGATGCAGCTTGTAGTTTTTGCCGCCGTCGAGGGGCTCGCCCTTGGCGTCCCGGGCAGTCCAGGCGTACTGCGAGCCGCGACCCACCATCTTCTCCTCCATCGCCGGGGTAACCCCGGTTGCCATGAAATAATAGAAGATGTAGCCGTCGAGATTCAGCACACCGGGTTGTGACTGGAACTTGTAGCCACCGACAAAGGGCAACTGCCAATGGCTGTTTGCATAGTAATAGCCAGCTTTTTCCCGCCAGTGAAAGGCAATCGCCCGCGCCGTTGCATCGCCCACGACGGCGGCCTCCGTCAGAATTTTCTTCATCCTCGCATCAGGTGCAAACGGCTTGCCTTTCTGGATGCCGATTGAGGCGTAGTAACCCATCCGTATCTGGTCGAGCGATTCGGTCGGCTCTTCCTGCACAACTTCATTGAGCAGTTCCCAGAACCTGTAATCCGCCGGGTTGACGATGCTGAAAGGTTTGGCGGAGATATCAACATACTTGAGCAGCGGCGCCGGTTTGTCCTTGTCGGCGAGCAGATAAATTTTGGTGTGCTTCTTGATGAGTTCGATGCCGGGTTTCGGGTCGCCGTTCACCAGGAAACTCCGCCAGGGAATCCAGAGATTATAGGTTGGGGAATGAACCACGTGGTAGCCTTTGGGCACATCACCCTTGTAGCCGGGTGGCAGAAACAGGTATTTGCCCCCCTTGCCCTTGTCTGGCCCGGTGATGCCGACGTCAATGACCCAGCGGAACCAGATGTCATTAACGGCGCCGAGCACCTTGGGCGGGACTTCGACCACAAGCGGGCCCTTCTTGAGATTGAGCCAGCCCCAGCTATAGACAGTGTTGTCATTGAAAGTCAGCCCGATGGTCCGTGAATCCACTAACTGTTCCCAGATCGGAATGGTCTGGTTGGCCGCTCCCAGTGTTAGGCACGCATTGCGGTCAGCGACCTGGCTCACGGCCGGGATCGCTAACAGGTACGCCTGTACCGCCCGCTGAAAGTCAAGGTTGTCCCACAGCTTTTCGGCGGTTGCCTTGTCCGGGAAGCCGTCGAAGAAGTTCAGCGTGCCGAGGCGAGTTTCTACCTTGTCCGGGCAGGCGATGCCGGGAGGCATGGGCGTGGTCATTTTGTACTGGGTGGCCGGGGGTGAAGCCGGGGCGGCGGGGGTCTTCTGCTGGGCCAGGGCTGGGATGGCGGCCAGCAGCAGGACCAGGCCGGCCAGGATACCCCAGAAATTCGTTTTGGGTGGTCGTTGCATCCTTTCCTCCTTTGAGAGAATTAGCGTTAAACCAAAAATTTGATTCCAAGCTATGGCTGGTAATTGCTGGAGCCGCCGCCGCACAGGTCATAGGTGTTTTCCAGATCGTCCTGCATGATGTGCGCAATGCCGTTCACGGCTCGAATCGCCAGGTCCTCATCCAGAACCTTGACCCGGAACTTCCAGCCCGGAGGCAGCTTCAGCTTGCTGCCGAGGCCGGCGAGGGCATCATATGTCAGATTGGGGTCCACGATGAGCGAGTAGGCCTGCATGACCCAGGGATGGCCCTGGGGATCGTCCAGGATGAAAACGGGTTTGCCTTTCACGAAGCCCATTTCCGATTTGCGCGCCACCGTGGTCGGTTTGTAGGCACTGGACCCCTTCTTCTTGAGGTCAATGTCCTTGGGTAACTTCACCTGGCCCATCCACCGGGCTTCCAAGCCATCGAAGGTGCGTTTTGCTCCCACCGGCAGTTCGATCCAGTCCATCGCCCAGTGCCGCGGGCCGTTCTTGAATACCCCCAGCACATCGTATTGTTTCTTGAGGGTCTCGGGGTTGACCTTGGCCCACAGGGCTTCGGGGCAAGTGTTGCGGGGGTCCGCGCTATTGTTCAGGCCGGTCGTGTTGTAAAAGGCCGCCTCAAGATTGTGCGTTATGGCATCGCCACTGATGAGAAAGACTTCGGCGTAGCGCACCTCGCGCAGGTTGTCGAAGCGCATGACTTTGGCAGCGGCGCCATCGTCCGGCAACTTGGCGCATCCCGTCAGGAGCAGGCAGAACGCGAGGCACAGGATTGGTGCGGCGGTTCGTATCTTCGTTCCGATGATTTTCATGAGCTTCATTGTGGTCCCATATTTTTTAACCCCTGGTCTCACGAGCGCTTCAATGTCTCCAGGGGCTCGTATTTATTTTGGAGCCCCTCTGCCGCCTTGCCGCTTATTTCAATCTGACAAAGAACACCTCAAAGCTCTGCTGCAAAGCCGGCTGAAAATAAACGCCTCTGAGCTGATCTTTTTCAGGATCATAGGTCAGATGATACGTTGCCCACGGATAATTGACGTCTCGAAGTTCGATGAATACCTTGACCGTCGTCCCCTCTGCCGCCGTTTCCGCTACGGAGACGTTGATGGGCCGGGGATTAAAATATGCGGCCAGCATCTTGCCGTGGGCATCGATTGCCTTGATTTCAATGACGTAACCGCCGTCCGGGCGCATCCAGCGGCCTTTGAGAGGTGCAAATTCACTTTGAACTTGGGTTGACTGCGCCGGCTCCCCGGCTGCTGGCGGGGTGGCGGGTTGCGCCCCGGCTGGCTGGTTGTGAAGCAGATAAACTGCGCCGGCGGCAATGGCCGCCAGGGCCAAGGCCAGCGTCACGAGGTGCAGGTACAGGCGTTGCCTGGCCAGTTGGCCTTTGCTTTTATCGGCCCCCCTGTCCCGGCTCTCCCGTCTACTCATAGATCCTCCGGCCCGGCTCAAAAGCTACCTCCGCATCCATCTCGAAAAGCAGTTCCTCCCGGCAGACGCCGGCTACCAGGATGACGGCGGGGAGGTTTGCCAGGCCCCGGGCTGCGGCAATCTCCTGGTAGGCCGGGGCATCCTTGGGGCGCTTGATAAAGACTGTGGCCGCGACGATATCGGCCAGCGTGGCGCCAACCGGTGCGATGAGGGCGGCGATCTTGTCGAAGGTGCAGTCAATCTGGGCCCGGACCTCACCGGGGTAAAGGCTTCGCCCCTGCCCATCGATGGCCGCAGTGCCCGAGACTTGAATCAGGGAAACATCCTCCTGGTGGATAAGCGCCCCCCGGGAGAAGGCGGATCCGTAGGCGAGGGCGTCGGGCTGGGCCGGGCTGCTCAGTTGTTTGACCCGTGGCCGGGAGGCCGGGTGTCCCACCACCGCCAGCAGGTCCAGGGACCCGGCCGCTCCCGTAGATACCTCGCCGCCGATGCCGGTGCTGGCCGGCAGCCCCCGAAAGCCGCCGCCATTGGCGGGCATGAGGCCAAGGTCCCGATACACCGCGTTGCGGGCCTGGTTGAACTCCGGGTACCAGGCCAGGATGTCGGCGAGGTAGAACCAGGTCCGGACCACATCACGGTAAGAAGCCCCCTGGGCCTCGAGCACGCGAGCTGCCCGCTGGATCAGGCGCCGGGCCTGGTGGGGTGGGGCATTGGCCCCCTCGTCAGGCGGGGCCAGTCCCTGGAGATTTTGCAGGACCAGGAAGGTGGCGTCCCCCTGCCGCCAGCCGCGGCCCACGGGCTGGCCTTGATCCCGGATGGTCCAGACCTCGTCCCGGGGCTGGCGGCAGGCCACGGCCCGGATGATGACCCCGGCCAGGCCCTGGCCCCAGGACGGATGTCCCTGGATGTAGCTAAGGGGACTTGCCGGGGCCAGGCCGCCAGCGCTGAGGGCGGCGTTCCGGGCGGCCAGGACTCCGGCCCTCGCCGTTAGGCTCCCGAAGAGACGCTCGTGGACGATGGTCAAGTCCTGGTCCCGCACGATTTGGGCAATGGCGCGGTAGGCAGCCTGGGCCGCCGGCACGGCCTCGGCGCCAGGCGCGGTTTGGGCCACAATAAAGATCTGACCCGGTCCGGCCGCGCTTACGTGCAGCGTGCACAAATCCAGATAAGTTCGGGAGGAGCCGGCTTGCCAGCCGGCAGGCGGCAACCCCGCCGGCGCCGGTAGCACCGGATCTTGGCCGGGATGGGCTTGGAAGTCAGCTAACATGGGCCTCCTTTCGCACCTCACCCTGCTGTGGAGGTAACTCAGATGCACCGGCACAGGGGTGAAATGGTGAGCAGGCGGCGGATTGGGGCGAGCCACCACCTCTTTGGCAACCTGAGACTGCTGCGAAAGTCTCTACCACTATCCTTCCCCATCAACATGTGTTGTAGGCGCCCTCGCCCGCGCTTCAATGCAGGGTGAACCGTCGAGGGCGGCTATCCTGCGTGAGACTTGCGCAGAGGTCTAAACTGATAATGTTATGGAACCGATACTCTCCGCTTTAGCCACGGATGGTTACTTTTTGAAGTTTAAGGGTGTTTATCAAGCTAAGACTTCCCGGGACCTGCTGCGCCACCATCAAGGCTGAGGTTTTTCATCTTGAGGGTTGGGCTCATAGCCCGGCGAGGGTTGGTTGAGAAGCCGGTTCGGGCTGCGGCGCGCCTTAAAAGGCATAGGTCATCCCCAGGGCCGGGCCATGAGCCCATGCGGCGAGATTAACCTGTACCAGGTCTTTCCCAAAATCATACCAGGCGCCGTGGGCCCGGTAGCCCGCCCAGGCATAGACATGTTTACTGATCCGATAACCACACAGGAGTTCCAAATTACAGTCGACATGGTCGTCACCCACAAGGCCGAAGCCGCCGACATCGGCTTTCAGGTTGACGACGATCTTCGGGGTGAGCCAGAGGCCGAGGCGGGCCCCCAGAAAAGGTTCAAAATATTGGTTATTGTAATCGATAACCAACGAGCCGTTCTTGACCTTTTGGTGCTTACCCACCAGAGAAAATTTGCCGATATCGATGGGGACGGTGGCAATTTTGATGGCACTCAGATTGATCCTGATGTACTGGTTGAGCGAGTTAAATCGCGGGCCGCCCAGGATTTCCAGGGATAAGGCCGGGAGCGGTTTATCGGCGCTGAGGGGCCAGGCCCCGGCTAAGAAGCGCAGGCCCAGATCCAGGTTGCCGATCCGGCTAATGTATTTTACTGAGCCGGAGGGGGTCAGGGTAATGTTTCCCGGGCCTAGCTGCCCCTTGATTGGGACATTGATGTCGAGGCCTCCCAGGTTAATTTGTTTATTGATGGTAAAATCCACCGGACCGAAGGTCTTCTCTTTGGTGGCCCCCGTCTGGCTGCTCGAGGTCCCGACGTAGGCAAAATAACCGTCCAGATAGACTCCCCACCGGCCTTTCCAGGCCTCGGCCCGGCCCATGGTCCCGATAGTCTTGGAAAACAGGGCGCTGGCCACATCCCACCAGGGGATAGCGGTGGTCGTGGTCGTTTTCAGGGTAGTGAGGTTGGCATTAATTCCCGTGATCCACATGTACGGGGACAGGAAAAACTGCCATTCATCCTGTTTTTGGAAGGGCAGGCGATCATCCTCTGGGGTTTTTTCAGCCGCCCCCGGGGTTAGGCTGGTGTCCCCCGGTGGATTACCTTTAGCCTCTGCGGCGTATGCGGAGGGAGACATCCAGACGAGGAATAACATAACGATGATGGCTGGCCCCAGTTTCTTCACGCTTTCCCCTTTGGCTTTCTGGTAAGTGCTGATTCCCCCGACCCATGATTGACGCGAGCCCGTTTTATCAGAACCGGGGCCGCGCCCGGTTGGGGGGCGCGGCCGTCACTCCCCCTGGTTTATTTAAGCTTCAAGAACAGGTTTTCACCCTGCATGAACAACTGGGCCCCCTGGGCCGTGGTATTCATACCGGTTTCTATCACCTGGTTTCCCTGGGCGACCTTTTCAATGGCGCCGGCACCCTCGGCCACCTTGATGTTCATTTTCACCCCTTCTGCGATCATCTTCCCGCCAGCATCGGCCATCTTGAAGGCATCGCTCATCATCTTCAGGCCCTGTTTAGCCACGCCGGGGTTCTTCATGTTGGTCGTGAAAGTCTTGTCTCCCTGGGCAAATAATGTGGCCGCCTGGGTTTGGGTTTTCCGGCCATCCTGGATAATCTTATTGCCCTGGACCATCTTGTCCTGAAAGCCCATTTGCACCGCCACCAGATCGTTCATCTCCTTGCCCTTGATAATCATTTGCTGGCCATCGTTATACATCTTCCAGCCATCTGCCATCATCTTGTGGGCGTCTTTAAGCTCCTTGGCCTTCTGGGCCAGGGCCGGGGAAGAGAACGCCATTAACGGCAGGGCCACCATGACCAAGAGGGACAACACCTTTACCAACCTGCTGTGCCGATTTTTCATACAATCTCCTTGATGATATTATCGCTGCTCCAGCCGCAGCGTGGAGCTTGAGCGCTTCTTGGTCTGAATTTCTGTCGCCGACCCTTTTTATGACCTTCAACCCGGAACTTGTTCCAACCCCAGATATTCCCGGACTTCCTGCTCCAGTTCCTGGAGGAGTTCGGCGTAGGATTGATGCAAGGCCGGGGCTTCCTCGGAGGTGGCCTGCCGCCAGTACTTCCAGGCGGCCAGACAATCCTGGTAATCTTCGCAAAGGGACTGGAAAGAAGGACTCTGGAGAAAAAGTTCCCGGATTCTTGCCGGCGCCTCGGGAAAGTCTTCCAGGACTGATGCCAGGGCCGTTTTTGGGGGAGTATATTTCCGGCTGGCCGGGGTCATGCCGTTCACCTTGGAGGCTTCGAATTTCGTTACGCTTTCCTTAACCTAGTTGGCAAATGTTTAAAAGTAATGTTACGGTAACATCACGGTGGTTTACGCTCCGGATCGCTTCTGGTATCTTAAAAGTATCTGTAAGTTATCATGCTCACCTCCAGGAGTTGCGCCATGGCTGCCAAGGAAAGCCGTCAACCCCTCCCCGGTCTCGCCACCGATTTCAGCCCCTCCGAGGCAGGCATCGGGCCGCAACTGGAAAAAATCCTGACCAGCCCCCAGTTTGTTAACTCCCCAAATCTTCGCAACTTTCTCCGCTTCATCGTCGATAAAACCCTGGCCGGCGACGCCGCCGAGATTAAGGGCTACACCGTAGCTACCCAGGTGCTGGGGAGGAAGGCGGACTTTGACCCGAACCTGGACCCCATCGTCCGGATTCAGGCCGGCAGGCTGCGCCGGGCCCTGGAACAGTACTACCGGGTGCAGGGTAAGAGCGACGCGGTGGTCATCGACGTGCCCAAAGGCTCTTATGTGCCCGTATTTCGTCAGGTTTCGAGGCAGAAGGGCGTAGGCCTGGTTATTCCCGAGGTTCGCCAAGAGCCGATTGCGGCGCGGCCCTCAGGCCCTTCCGTGGCGGTTATGCCTTTACTCAACCTGACGGGCGACAGCCAGCAGGAGTATTTTACCGAAGGCCTGGCTGAAGAATTGACCAGTGAACTGGCTCGCTACCAGGACTTGCGGGTCATCGCCTATCAGTCCACCCGGCGGTGGCAAGGCGAAAAGATAGACCCCCGGGTCGCGGGCCAGGACCTGGGGGTCCGCTTCCTGGTGGAGGGCAGCATCCGGAAGGATGCCAAGACCGTGAAGATTGATCTCCACGTGGTGGATACGCACAACGGGCAGCGGGTCTGGGGGCAGCAATATTGCCGGGAACTCAAGGCTGACAGCCTCATTGCCTTACAAGAGGAGATTGCCCGGCAGGTGGCGGCCAGACTCGGCAGTCTCTATGGCATCATCCCGCAAACCCTGTCCCGGGAGTCGCGCCGGAAGCCCCCTGAATCCCTGGAAACCTATGAGGCCTGCCTGCGGTTCTACCACCATGCCACCATCTTGAGCCCCCAGACTTTTGCCGAGGCCCTGGGGGTACTGGAGCAGGCCGTTACCCGGGAACCCGAGTCCGGATTCGCCTGGAGCCTGCTGGCCTTCCTCTATGGGCAAAGCTACTCGCTGCAATTATTCCCCCTGGACTCCCCCCTGGAACAGGCCCTGGCTGCGGCCCACAAGGGGGCGGCCCTGGAACCGGAGAACCAGATCACGCGGGCTGCCCTGGCCCATGTCTATTTCTTCCGCAATGAGCGGGAGTTGTTCCTGCCGGAGGCTGAAGCCGCCCTGGCCCTCAACCCCAACGCTCCCGGAAGCATCGGGTTTCTCGGCTGGCTCCTGGCGCTGTATGGGGAGTGGGAGCGGGGGCTGGCTATCCTGGAAAAAGGCAAAGAATTGAACCCCTACTACCCGGGGTGGTTCCATATGGCCCCATTTTTTTATTACTATCTTCAGGAGCGGTATGAAGAGGCCTATCAGGAAGCCCTGGCCTTTAAGATGCCCCAACTCTTCTGGGACCCGCTGGTGCGGGCCGCGGCCCTGGGCCGGTTGGGAAGAGAACCGGAAGGAGCCCGGGCCCTGGAGGAGTTGCTCCAACTCAGGCCGGATTTCGCCGCCGCCGGCCCCTTTCTCATCAGCTGCTATGCCAAATTTCCCAACCTGGTAGCGGATCTCCTGGACGGCTTGCGCCTGGCAGGCCTGAAGGTATAATCCTGTTCATAAGCCTCGCCGTTTCCGTCGTCATCTTCGTGGGTTACCGGTTGTGGCGCTTGTCGTTCTTTGCAGGTTACGGGTTGCTTAACCTCTGGAGCGCCTCGGCCACACGGGCATGATCCCGAGGCGACAGGCTCTCCACCTGTTGGGCCTGGCGGAGCAACGCCTCGCCCTGGGGGCGATCTCCCTGTTGCACGTAAATCTCGGCCCACAACAGATACCCATCCTTAAAGTTGGGCCGTTGCGTCACCAGATCTTTCAAAGTTGCCGCGGCGCCTTTAAGGTGGCCCTGCTCTTTCTGGTAAAAGGCGAGGATATAGGCGTACTTGGGTTCCTGGGGGTTGAGTGCCGCCGCTTTACGGCACCAGGACAACGCCCCCGCCGGCCGGTCTTTTATGGCGAGGATACAGAGATTATAGGCTGCCGGCGCCATCTTGGGATCGAGCCGGAAGGCTTCCTTAGGCTCCTGCTTCGCCTCCTTGACCCGGTTCTGCTCGGCTTTGAGCAACCCCAGATTAAAGTGGGCCGCGCTAAGGGGTAATCTTCTTGAAGCCTTTCAGGGTCGTTTCACAGCCTGCCTTTTACCCAGTAAACTTCAGCTGCGAAATAGTTCGATGTGAAGGTATCACATGGATATAAAAGCACTTTTATGGATTTGAGAGTAGTTAATTTAGGGCAGCAACCTTCAATCGATGGGCTATGGCTCCCAGGCACTATTGGGGCCTGACGCAGCTTGGCTGCAGCATACTCTCAGTTATAACCGTTCTCCCCTTCAAGCCCCGGGAGAACCATTAATTCAGAGTATTCCAAAGTCGGACTCCGGTTTTCAGTTTCTCAAGTGTTAACATTAGTGAGTGCAGCGAGGCAAGCAAAGCTAATTTTCTCTCCCATTTTCTATAGTTACTATCCACTGACCAAATTCATTTGGGCTCGGTGGGGTAGCCCGCCTTCTCCCATTCGCTCCAGCCGCCTTTCAGGGCCAAAACCTGCTTAAAGCCCAGGTCGTTCAATTTCCTCGCCACCCGGACGATGGTGCCCTCCTTCTGGCAATAGAGGACGATTTTCTGGTTCTTGGCCAGGTTGGCAGCCCAGGTGGTGACCTCATCGGGGTCCTGGCGCACCGCGCCCTTGATTTTCTTATCGCTGGGATTCCAATCTTTGGGCGCTCTGACGTCCAGAATTATTACTTCGCGGTCGGAGAGCCAGCTTTTTACGTTCTCCTGGTCCACGAGCGGCGGCTTCTCGCCGCTGCCGCAGGACCAAGTGAACGCCAACATCAGGCTGACCACTAACGCCATGGCCCTAAACTTGGTCTTTCGCATCTTCTCCCCTTGGGGTTTATTTATACTGGGTCATTGGCCTTGCGCGGAGGGGAGGCCAAGCTCGCCAAACACCCGCATGATCAGACGGGGCCGCTTTTCCGAAGTAGTGGCCAGTTCAATGACGCCAGCATAATTGCCCGGTTCCTGCCGCTCGTTGCGCACTTCCACCACGTAAATCTTGCCTGGTTGTTCGGCCTTGACGTTAACATCGATGAACTGGGGGATATTGGTTTTAAATTCCTCGATCTCCCAGGGAACCGGGAGATGAGAAATAAACCGCACCTGACCCCGGATGTCCTCTCCCGGCTTGCCCCGGAAACGGATAATATGGCTCGGCTGGATTTCGCTGAAAGGTTTGCCGTAGCCTTGCAAGGTTAAGAGCTGCGCCCTTCTCTTTCAGCGCCAGGTGGGGTTGGAGTCCATCCTGGAAGACGCCCTGGTTTTGGGGGTGGCGGGTTGGCTCTATTGGCGGGAAGGTAAAATCGGGGGCCGGGAGGAGGGGTCGCTCACCCCCGTTCAGTCCAAATTATAACCTCAACGTTCCGCTATGGAGCAGGCGAACCGAGGCGGCTCTATCCCAGGTGCGACTTCAAACCTCGGTTTTTCTGCTCCTTCAGGCGTTTGACGAATTTCTTCATGAGGCGCAAAGCCTCACCCCCGTCGCCGTCCAAGACGGCGCTCTGCATCTGCTGAAATTCTTCCGGGGCAATGGTCAGGACCTCGGGAGTCCCTTTGTTCTCGGATAACATCTTCATCCCTCCGCAGGAATAAATTGTCGCAGCATCTGCAGGTGGTGACCGGGGCGGCAATGAACCTCATGACCGCCCCCTGGCTTGAGCCTAGAACCTCATCCCAGCCGCGGCTGTTAGGAAGCCAATCCGAATAGAGATTATAAAAATTCCTTATTGCGTCCTTGGATCTGCCGGCAACCGCAGGTCGCCACCCCCGGTCCCCCGGGCTGGGCTTGTTCACCGGAATCCGCCTGGAGCCGACGCACCGCCTGCTTGACCCGGTCAATTTCGTCCCTTTTGAGATTCATATCCTTATTTTTGTCAATACCCAGACCGGTGATCACCAGGTAGCTCCGCAGGGGCACCTCCGCCTGCTCCAGCACGCCTTTGGCGCACCCGACTTCGCAGCCATCAATGACTACCAATTCGGTGATATCTCTGGCCGATTGGACAAAGCCGCTCAAATGGGCACCTACCCCGGCCAGGCAAGAAAGCTTGCCGAAGCCTTCTTGGGTGAGTTCCACCGCCGCCTGGTTGGACAATTGTCCGACATTGGAACCTCCCGAACAGGCCAGAATCATGGTCGTGACCGTGGGCTGACAACAATCCTGAGACATATGAATAAATCTCCCTTGCATAAAGAGTTATTCAGGGATACTAAAAAACTTCCCTGGCATGATAGCATCTTTATATCCGGTTAACCGAATACAATCAAGAAATTTTCTGAGGACGAGCCCAAGCGCCGATCTTTGCTACCTTACCACTAGCTTAACTTCGCTACAATTCTAGTGAGTTATATATATGATCGCCTTATATAAACCGGTCATACTGTTATGGTCCCGCACTTAAATCAACTCCCATTCACGGTAGCGGAAAACAATATAGCTCTACCGGCGTGGATAGAGGTGAAATTCCCCTGGTAAAGTACCGCAATAAAGCCCCAAATTTGAACGATCAGCATCCGCCCCTGGGGTACCCACAGGGTATCCCTCGCCAAGGCGTTTTGGGGTCTTTTGAGGCAGGTTTATGTGGGGAAACTGGAGTAGTCAGTCCAGACACCCGGGGCAACTGATTGGGATAAGGCGTAGAGTATTCATTCTTAATGCCGGTCCACTGGAAGCTTCGGTGAACGCTGGCCGGCGACAACTCAACCCCACTCGCGTCCCTCCCCGACTTCACCGCCACAGGAGGGGTGTGGAGGCCCCGCCCCGGAGGTCGATGGCTGCGCCGGTTACTGGCTCCCCCAGAGTCGCAAGACCAGGGTGGGGACCTTCAGCCTGGCGGCGGCAGGAACCCGGGCCCCAAGCCCCCGGCCTGACCGGCGCAGGCTGGGGGGGCCACCCCCCCCATCACCCGCGGTCCACCGGAGGGGAAACTTCCCCAGCTTCGCGCCGGGCGACCGGAATTTTTTTTGCTTCACGGCCGAGATGGGCGTTTTTTCGGTTGACAAGGGAAAAGGAATATTATTAAATGCGCTTAAAATTTAAAGCACAAAGAGCACATTATGCACAAAGAGCACTGTTCAGGTTCCCTCATGCAGGGGGGAACTCAGCCCCACAGGTGGCAGGCCTGGGATATCGGCGGGTGGGGGTTTCCTCAGGTTCTTGAGGCAGCAGCCAGGTCCGGGGCCCCAGACCGGACCCGGGCGACAGGAGACGACTTATGATCGTGGTGCACATTCTGACTTTGGCCAGGGAGATCGGGGTACACCGGAACACCATCCGCAATTGGGTCAAGACCGGCCGGATCAAAGCCCGCCCGGGCCCCGGCAAAGGCCTGGTGTTCACTCCTGAAGATTTTCAGGCCTTTTGCCGGGAGTTCCAGCTCAATCCCGATCAATGCCAGGTCAGGGAATTGACCCGGCAGCCTGTCGATGCCGTTAAAGCGCAAATTTCACATCCCCGAACAGCAAGGGAGGAACCCGTGTCGGATAAAGTGATCGGGTCGGTAATGGTGGTCGGCGGAGGTATTGCCGGTATTCAGGCCTCGCTGGATTTGGCCGACCAGGGATATTTCGTCTATCTGGTGGAGAAGAGCGCCGGTATCGGCGGCAAGATGTCCCAATTGGACAAGACCTATCCTACCAACGACTGCGCTATGTGAATTATCTCGCCCAAGCTGGTTGAGTGCGGTCGGCACTTAAACATCGAGCTTCTCACCCTCTCCGAAGTTTCTCAAGTTTCCGGACAAAAAGGCAATTTCACGGTCACCGTGACCAAAAAGCCGCGCTATGTGGACATGGACAAGTGCATCGCCTGTGGACTCTGCGCCCAGAAATGCCCCAAAAAGGTGGATGACCCTTACAACGTCGGGATCAGCAAACGGAAGGCCATTTACCTGCAATACAGCCAGACCGTACCCCTGAAGTACGCCATTGACGACAACTGCCTTTTCTTCACCAAGGGGAAATGCCAGGCCTGCGTCAAGTTCTGTCCCACCGGGGCCATCAATTTCGATGACAAAGAAGAGACTCGGGCCCTCCAGGTCGGCTCCATCATCCTGGCCCCGGGCTACCAGGCCTTCGACCCCTCCGCCCTGTCCACCTTCGGCTACGGCCGCATCCCGGATGTGGTTACCGGCATGGAGTACGAACGGCTGCTCTCCGCCGGGCGGCCCCTATTTGGGCCACCTGGTGCGGCCCTCGGACCGCAAGGAACCCCACAAGGTGGCCTGGATCCAGTGCGTCGGTTCCCGGAACACCACCGGCAATGGCCACAGTTACTGCTCCACGGTCTGCTGCATGTACGCCGTGAAGCAGTGCCTGGTCACCGCCGAGCACGCCGCCGGCGATGGTCATAGCCAGACCATTTTTTACATGGACCTGCGCAGCCATAACAAGGAGTTTGAGCGTTACTACCAGGATGCCAAGGCCAAAGGGACCAGATTCATCAAAACCCGGCCCCACACCATCGAGCCCGGCCCCAACAATATCGGCGTCAAGCTGAACTATGTCACCGAGAGCGGCGACGTGGTCGTAGAAGACTTCGACATGCTGGTGCTGTCGGTGGGCCTGGAGGCCCCCAAGGACGCCCTGGCCCTGGCCGAGAAGTGCGGCCTCACCCTGGACCACCATAATTTCGTCAAGACCGGCAGCTTTACCCCGGTGGCCACCGGCCGGGACGGGGTTTATGTCTGCGGGGCCTTCCGGTCCCCCAAGGCCATTCCCCGGTCGGTAACCGAAGCCTCCGCCGCCGCCGCCGAGGCCGCCCGGGCCCTGGTGGAAGCCCGGGGCACCTTGACCCATGAAAAGACCTATCCGCCGGAACGCGACATCTCCGGCGAGGAGCTGCGCATCGGCGTCTTTGTCTGCTCCTGCGGCATCAACATCGCCGGGGTGGTGGACGTCCAGGACCTGGCGGCATATGCCGGGAGCCTGCCGGGTGGTCGCTGCGGTGGAAAACAATCTCTTCACCTGCTCCACCGATACCCAGGAACTCATTGCCCAGAAGATCAAAGAGCTTCAATCTCAACCGCATCGTCATCGCGGCCTGCACCCCCAGGACCCACGAACCCCTGTTCCAGGACACCCTGCGGGAGGCGGGTCTGAACGCCTATCTCCTGGAAATGGCCAACATCCGCAACCAGAACTCCTGGGTCCACCAGAAGGAACCCGAGGCCGCCACGGCCAAGGCCAAAGACCAGGTCCGCATGGCGGTGGCCAAGGTCTCCCGGAACTACGCCCTGGAGCGGCGGTTCCCTGGACGTGGTGCAGAAGGCCCTGGTGCTCGGCGGCGGCGTGGCCGGCCTCACCGCCGCTCTGGAGCTGGCGGAACGGGGCTATGCCACCACTCTGGTGGAAAAGGGGGACAAGCTGGGTGGCAATGCCTGGAGCCTGAATAAGACCTGGAAAGGCGACGACATCCGGCCCTGGCTTGCCGGCCTGATTGCCCGGGTGGAAAACCATCCCAGGGTCACAGGTGCTCAAAAATGCGGTCCTCAAGACGGTCACCGGCTCCGTGGGCAACTTTGCCAGTGAGGTCGAAGTCAACGGCGCCCGCCGGCCGGTTTCGTACGGCATCGCGGTGCTGGCCACCGGCGGCCAGGGAACTCAAGCCCACAGGAATACCTCTACGGCGAAGATCCCCGGGTCCTGACCCACCTGCAATTTGATGCTGAACTGGGGAACGGGCCGCGCCGGTCCAGAAGGCCGGCAGTACCGTCTTCATCCAGTGCGTCGGCTCCCGGGAGCCCGAACGGCCCTACTGCAGCCGGGTCTGCTGCACCCACACGGTGCACAACGCCATCAAGCTCAAAGAGCTCAACCCGGAGATGAACGTCTACGTCCTCTATCGGGATATGCGCACCTATGGACTCCGGGAAGAGCTCTACACCCGGGCCCGGGAACTGGGGGTCATCTTCATTAAGTTCTACCCCGAGTCCAAGCCCAAGGTCTTCAAGGACGGCGGCGCCCTGCAGGTTTCGATCGTCGATCCCATCCTGCAGTTGCCCATCAATCTGCCCGCCGGACTACCTGGTGCTGGCTGCCGGGATTATCCCCAACGAGACCCAGGACCTGGTGGAGCTCTTCAAGGCCAGCGTCAACGCCGACGGCTTCTTCAACGAGGCCCATCCCAAGCTGCGGCCGGTGGATTCCATGGTGGACGGCCTGTTTCTCGCCGGCCTCTGCCACCACCCCAAGCCGCTGGACGAAGCCGTCTCCCAGGCCCAGGCCGCGGTCTCCCGGGCCGGGGCCATCCTGTCCAAAGACGTGATGCAGCTGGACGCCATCAAGTCCCAGGTGACGGAGAAGTGCGACGGCTGCGCCCTCTGCCTGGACGTTTGCCCTTACCAGGCCCTGAAGCTGGAGGAATACACCGGATAATGGCCACGCCCACCGGCGGATCGTCTCGGATAAGGCGCTGTGCAAGGGCTGCGGCCTGTGCGAGGCCACCTGCCCCAAGGAGGGGGTGACCATTCACCACTTCACCATGGACCAGTTGAAGGCCCAGGTGGACGCGGTCATCGAGTGCTTGAATTAGCCGGCCGGGGCGGGCGGTGCGCTGCCCCTGGGACCCTCTCGATAATCAGAAGAGGAGAGGACAATGTCAGACAATTTCGAACCAGTCATTCTGGGCTTCCTCTGCAACTGGTGCGCCTATGCCGGGGCCGACCTGGCGGGCGTCTCCCGGATGCAATATCCCACCAACCTCCGGGTCATCCGGGTGAACTGCACCGGGATGGTGCATCCCGACCTGGTGGTGCACGCCCTGCACAAAGGCGTCGACGGCGTCTTGGTCATGGGGTGACACCTGGGCGACTGCCATTACCTGGAAGGTAATCATAAGGCGTTGGCCAGGGTAGGAGCCACCAAGACGGTGCTGGAAGATCCAGGGGATCGATCCGGAGCGGTTCGCCATCGAATGGGCCTCGTCCGCCGAGGCCCCCAGGTTTGCCGAACTCGTCACTCAGTTCATCGGCCGGATCAAGGAACTCGGCCCCAACCCCCTGCGGCCCGCCCGGGCTCAGGCAGCCTGAGGGAGGGGACATGAAGACCTTTTTTAATCTGATCCAGGAGGTCCAGAAGCCGGGACGCTGCCATCATTGCGGCGGCTGCGTGACCTTTTGCACCGCCATCAACTATGGCGCCCTGGAGTTGGGGGAAGACGGCAAACCGCGTTACAAAGACATCGAGAAGTGCATCGAATGCGGCCTGTGCTATTCCATCTGCCCGGAAATCGGCGAACTCGATGAGGAAACCAAGCGCCGGGTGGCCTGGAGCGCCCCCATGGGCCGCATCCTGGAAACCACGCTCGTCCCGGGCCACCGCCCCCGAGGTCAGGGCCGCGGCCACCGACGGCGGCGTGGTGACCGCCTGCTCCTGCATCTCTTTGACCTGGGGCGCATCGACGGCGCCATCGTCACCCGGCAGGTCGGCCTCGTTCCAGCGGCAGCCCTGGCTGGCCACCTCCCGGGAGGAGATCATCGACGCCGCGGGCTTCCACTTCGACACCTCCGCACGGCATGAACCTCTTCTCCGAGGCCTACTCCACTTATTCGCCTTCCATCGTGGAATTGGAGGACGTGGCCAGACTCCACCTCAACCGGGTGGCCTTCGTGGGCACGCCCTGCCAGATCAATATCGCTGCGGCGCATGGAAGCCCTGGGGATCGTGCCGTCCGGGACCATCAAGTTCCACCTGGGCCTGTTCTGCACCGGCAATTTCCACTTCGGCCCGGAGCAGCGGCAGCGCCTGGAAGCAGATCGGCAATTTCCACTGGGACGAGGTGCGCAAGGTCAACGTCAAAGAAGAGCTGATCATCCACCTCACTGACGGCGAGGTCCGCTTCATTCCCCTGGATCAACTGGACTTCATGAAGCGGTACGCCTGCCACTACTGCAATGATTACGCCGCGGAATTTGCCGACCTCTCCTTCGGCGGCATCGGCGCCCCGGAGGGCTGGACCACGGTGATGGCCCGCTCGCCCCTGGGCCGGGCCATCATGGCGGATGCCAACGGGCACGGACCTGGAGCAATTCAATTATAAGGACAATCCCCGCCTCGCCGATCTGGCCCTGGACACGGTGCTGGCATGGTCCGAGAAGAAAAAGCAACAGGCCCAGGACATGCATCGGGAACTGGAAAATCCGTGCAGGTGAAAGGATAGGAGGTCACCCTTGCCAGTCAAAGTCGCTTCGGAATGGCTCAATTCGTGTTCGGGATGTGAGATTGCCATCCTGAACCTGGGGGAGACCCTGCTTACGGTCCTGCCCCAACTGGAATTCGTCCATATCCCGGTGCTCATGGACCACAAGTACTTCGGGCAATTGGGTGACGGCGATACCCATCATCTGGATATTCCTCGAGGCCGTGGTGGGCCTGATCAGCGGCGGCATCCGCAACCAGGAGCACCTGGAAGTGGCCGAGGCCATGCGCCGAAGCTGCCAGGTGGTCATTGCCCTGGGGACCTGCGCCACCCACGGCGGCATCCCCTCTCTGATCAACAGCTTCGACAACGACGATCTCTGGAGCGCTATTACCAGGGCAGCGAGACCACCGACGGCCCATGCCAACCCCAATGATCCGGCCCTGCCGGCGCTCCTGGACCGGACCTACGCCCTGGACGAAAAGATCAAGGTGGACCTCTACCTGCCGGGCTGCCCGCCGCACCCGGACCAGATCGCCGAGGTCCATCGTCGCCCTGCTGGAGGGCCGGGCCCCGGAGCTGCCCACTAAGAGCGTCTGCGACACCTGCCCCACCATCCGGGACGGCAAGGGCAAGCTGAACAAGATGCGCCGCTTCACCCAAAATGCCCACTATGAGCCGGGCGCGCCCTTGAGCGAAATGCACTGCCTGCTGGAGCAGGGACTATCTGTGCATGGGGCCGGTGACCCGGGCCGGCTGCGCCGGGTATGCAGGGCGAGTGGCCCCTAAGCTGCCTCCTGGCCCGGGTGCCCTGCCGGGGCTGCTTCGGGCCGGTGCAGCACGACGGCAACCAGCTCCTGGATATGCTCAACGCCCTGGCCAGCAACGGTATCGACTGCGCCTCGGTGACCGACAACGCCTCCCTGCTGCGGTTCTCCGGCGGCCATGGCCTGGTGCGCGCCAAAGGGTAAGCGTGAGCAGTGAATAGGTGAACTTGGTAGGGCGGTCGCCCCCGCCCGCCATTCTCATGGCTGAAAAGGAAGAATCCTCATGGAACCAAGAATGCATTGACACCAACGCCGACCAGGCCTTTGCCCATGGAGCCGGCTCCAAAAAGCGGGTCATCAACATCCAGCCCCTCACCCGCATCGAGGGCCATGCCCGCATTGCCATTCAGTTGGACGATGAGGGCAACGTGGCCGACTCCCGGCTGAACATCATGGCCCTGCGGGGCTTCGAAAAATTCATCGAGGGCCGGCCGGCCGAAGAGGTGCCCCGCATCGTCAACCGCATCTGCGGCATCTGCCCCTGGATGCACCACACCGCCTCCAACAAGGCGGTGGACGGCTGCTTCGGGGCCGAGGTGCCGCCCACGGCCCACAAACTCCGGGAACTGATGCAGGTCATGGCCCAGATCAACGACAAGATCCTGCACTTCTTCTTTCTGGCCGCCCCGGATTTCATCATGGGCGCCGGCGCCGACTATCGCGGTGCGCAACGTCCTGGGCATCGTCCAGGCCGCCCCGGAACTGGCCAAGCAGGTGGTCAAGATGCGCCAGGCCGGCCAGATGATGATCGAGAAGTTCGCCGGCAAGGTCATCCATCCGGTGGTGGTGGTGCTGGGCGGCTTCGCCAAATCCATGACCGAGGCCGAGCGCCAGGAACTCCTGGAAGGGAGCCGGGAGCAGTTGGAATTCGCCCGGTTCTGCATCGATTTCGCCAAAAATAACATCTTTTATAAGCTGGACCCGGAAACCGTGGGCCTGGGGCAGGTCACCACGGGTTTCCTGGGCACGGTGAAGCCGGAGGACGGCTCCCTCAGCCTCTTTGAAGGGGTGCTGCGCCTCATGAAGCCCGACGGCTCCTACCAGGACTTCAACTACGAGCAATACGCCGATTTCCTGGGCGAGCACGTGGAAGACTGGTCCTATTCCAAGCTGCCCTACGCCCGGTCCTGGAATGAGGGCTTTTCCATGGATCTGAAAGCGCCCAGGGGCATCTACCGGGTCAACACCCTGGCCCGCCTCAACGTCTGCGAGAAGATCAACACCCCCCTGGCCCAGGCCGAACTGGAGGAATTCCGCTCCCGCTTCGGGCGGCCGGCCCAGTCCACCATGCTCTACCACTGGGCCCGGTTGATCGAGCTGGTCTACGCCTGCGAACGGGTGCTGGAAATCCTGGAAGACCC
Organism: uncultured delta proteobacterium; assembly: GCA_963841475.1. Lineage (GTDB taxonomy): Bacteria > Desulfobacterota > Desulfobaccia > Desulfobaccales > 0-14-0-80-60-11 > 0-14-0-80-60-11. The sequence continues at coordinate 324,078 of CAWJCT010000002.1, read as the reverse complement.
GGAGCTCACCGACACCAACGTGCGGGGCAAAGTCACCCCCCGGGCCGGCCGCGGCGTGGGCTGCGTTGAGGCCCCCCGGGGGACGCTCATCCACGATTACTCCACCGACGACAACGGTCTCATCTCCCGGGCCAACATCATCGTAGGGCACCACCCACAACGTCGCCCCGATGAACATGTCCATCCGGCAGGTGGCCCAGGATGTCATCAGCCATGGGGTGGTAACGGAGGAAGGGCTCAATAAGGTGGAAATGGCGGTACGCGCCTACGACCCGTGACTGAGCTGCGCCACGCACCGCCTGGATGGCGGCCGCACCGTAGAGATCGAGGTCTTCGACGCCAGGGGGGCTTTAATTACCCAGGCCCGATGATTTCAAGCACGTTATCGGCGCAATTGACGCGCCTTACTATAGAGTGCCAGGCGGGCGGCCGGGGATAATCCCTGGCCGCCCTTATCTTTGGGGCAGGATTTTCTTAGCGCTGCTGGTTAACCGGGGTTTTACCTATTGCAGGGGCGGACCCATGTGTCTGCCCTCAGGTTGGGCGCACCCCCGGGCGCTTCCCTACGGACCTGGAGCTTTTCTTACCCCTATGAGCGCCATCTGGTATTATCCCTTGCCGCTAGCGAAGAATCCTCCCCCACCAGTTGACAGCGCCCACCCGGCTCCATATCCTTACAAGCAACGAAAGGAGGTGAGGCAGGATGACGAAGACCCTCAGTGACCTGGCTAGGGCCAAAGAGGCTGCCTTCTGGGACAACATCAAGAAAGTGATGGTGCAGAATCCTGGCAAGGTATGTCACAAGTGAAAGGAGTGAAAGACTTCCTAAAAGTTGCTGGTTCAGCAACGGAGACGGGCAGATATGGCGAAGGAAACCGTTCCTTGGCCATATCTGCCTTTGTCAATGCGTAGTATTTTGATCCTCAGGGAAGGGTGACCGACCGTGCCGGTAACTCAGGCATTTGATTTTTTGATTCAATGGCACCTCACGGAAAGATGTAATTTGAGGTGCACGCATTGCTACCAGACCAGTGAAAAATCGGCGGAGCTGTCTTTCCAGGAAATATCCCGGGTAATAGGTGCCGCGGACGAGATGGTGCGGGATTGGCAGGAGGCTTATCAGATTGAGTTCTCCCCCAGTTTTAATATTACCGGGGGCGAGCCTTTTCTCCGGTCCCATTTCTTTGAGATCCTGGAGAAAATGGCTGAGACTGCTTTTGATCTCTACATCCTCTCCAACGGCACCCTGATCACACCAGAGAAAGCCCGGCGCGTCGCAGACTTGGGAGTAAAGGGAGTTCAGGTGTCACTGGAGGGACCGGAACGGATTCACGACACGATCCGGGGACCCGAAAGCTTTTCCCGGGCCGTTGCCGGCATCCGGACCCTGCTGGCCGCGGGCGTCAAAGTCTCCATCAACGCCACTCTTTCCCAGGTGAATGCTCCGTATTTTATGGAACTGGTGGATCTGGCGGTGGCTTGGGGAGTTCCCCGGCTGGGATTTTCCCGGCTGGTCCCCGCCGGTCAGGGGATGGCAATGCTGCCGCATCTGCTTTCCACCGAACAGGTAAGACAATTTTACGAAAAGATCTTTGCCTTAGCCATCGACGGCCTGGAGATTACCTCGGGAGACCCCATAGCCTCCCAGATGCAGGCCCCCCTCCCGGCTGAGGACCAGGGCGCCATTGCCCTGGGCGGTTGCGCGGCCGGAGTGTCGGGACTCACCATCCTCGCCGATGGCACGGTGACCCCCTGCCGCCGGCTGCCCATCCCCATGGGTAACGTCCAACTGGAATCCATGCGGGAGATCTGGGCCACCTCTCCGGTGCTGGCAGCCCTCAGGGACAAGACCCGGTACCAGGGGAAATGCGGCGCCTGCCAGAGATGGGCTCAATGCCGCGGCTGCCGGGCCATCGCCTATGCCTACAGCCAAGCCCAGGGCAGGCCGGAGCTCCTGGCCGAAGATCCCCAGTGCTTTATTCCGGATACTCAGTGAAAATTAGAACTGGGGGTATTATTCTGCCGCTCCGCGCTTACTCCCCGGCCAGGTCAGTTTCCACGTCCAACCTGATATAGATATGCCGTCCCACCATGACCCCGCCGTGTTCCATATCGGTGTTCCAGACCATGCCAAAGTCCTCGCGGTTGATCATGGTCTCGGCCCGAAAGCCAAACGAGGTGAAGAGAACGCCCTCGTCGTTGAAATGCGACGGCCCCGACCACCGTGTGTCCAACACTATGGGCCGGGTCACCCCGCGCAGGGTCAGGTCGCCCAAGACCCGGGCGTGGTCCAGGGCCACGGGCTCTACTCGGGTACTTGTGAAGGTGATGGCCGGGTATTTTTCCACCTCCAGGAAATCGCGGCTTTTTAGGTGGTTGTCCCGCTTCTCCACCCCGGTGAAGAGGCTGCCCGCCTCAATTTCGACTTCCACCCTCGAGGCCGCCACCGCTAAGGGGTCGAAGACCAGCGTGCCGTTGACTGTGGTGAACAGGCCCCGCACCCAGGTCACCATCATATGGCGCGCCACAAATTCCGCCGAACTGTGATTGGTATTAAACTTCCATAGTGCCATGATCCCACCCCTCGGAAGGCTTGAATTCGTTGATAACTTTGGTCGTATCGCCGCCGACTGACCCGGACAATGTTCTCAGGTATGCGAACCGTGCCTCGTGCGACCGGACAAGCTCAAGATAAGCATCAACTCCTGATTGTCATCCAGATTGTCAGGTTCAGGAAGATAATCAGAGGAAGAGATCCTGCCCCACCTGGAGGACGCCCGCCAGGGCCAGCAGACCCAGGAGATGGGGAGGGGACATTGCGCCCAGAGTGGCCAGGACCAACACTACGGCCGCCCCCCCGAAACGGAAGGCCAGGCGGGTTGCCTGGATTTCCTCCCGGCTGGCGTCAATGACGAGTTGGATACAGCCGATGCATAATAAAACCAGGGCGGTGGCGCCGCAGATGAGCCAGCGCTCTCCCGGTGGTCTTCCCTTAACAGGGCAAGTCTAGGGTTGGAACAAGTTGGGGATTAGTAACTAGGGGCATACGAGGCTTACAAATATCACTCACGGTGACTGGATGGACATCATTCCAGTTTGATCGCGTCTCCCTTTAAAGGGGCATTGCCGGAGTGTCCGGTTCAAAACCGAACAAGTAAATAATTAGTGGTTTAGTGTCGATGGGGGTTCACAGTTTAGAGGCGCACATGCGGCACGTTCATCTTTAAGCCGGAAAAATACATGCCCCTACCGGCCTCTCCAGAGGTGAAATCCCCTTGGTAAGGTGCCCTCTAAAGTCCCAAATTTGAACGATCAGCCTCTACCCCAGGGGTACCCACAGGGTATGTTTCGCGAAGGCGTTTTGGGGTCGTTTTAGGCAGGTTTATGTGCGGAAACCGTAGTAGCCAGCTTCAGGCACCCGGGACAACTGATGGGGAAAAACGTATAGTCTTCATTCTTATGCCAGGCCACTGGAAACTTCGGTGAACGCTGGCAATGCCTCGATGGCTGCACGGAATCTGCTTATGGACCATCAGGAGGCGGAAAGATTCCAGGTACCTGGTTAATCGAGTCCAATAAATTGGGGGATTTGGGTAGAAGGTCTCGACATTAAACTGGATCTGCCCTGCAACCAACCACTCTTCTCTGCGGACTGAGGGCCAGCGAAGGACCAAGAGAAGCCCCTCAACGATAGAGAAGGAGTCGATATCGGCGGGGGTTTGTAAAACGGGGGGGCCGGTCCGGCATCCCGACTGCATCGGCTAGCCCCGGCTGGCCTGCCGAGCCTGGTCATGCAAAGTGGACGCTCTTACTGTTTGAAATCTTTAGCTTTTGTCGTTGGCGTCAAGGCGTCCGGGCGTTGACCGGGCGAAGAGCCGGGTTTCACTCCATGAGAAGATAGACACGGGCCTTTGGGGGAACCCGAGCATATCCCACCTCGCTCGGCGAAGCAGAAACACCGCCCCAATGCCAGGCATCCTTTTCCCACCGCCCAGTCACCTCACCTTGCACCCTTCCTGCGTTAACTAAAATCCCCCAATCCACTCGGGCCATCGCCTTACCAGATAACCATCGCCTGGTAGGCGATCCGGGATCAGCCACTTGAAAACCGGAGTCCGGTGCACGGTCAACCAGGCCGAAAACCCAGGCGGATTTGGGCTTGGTTCAAAAAGAAAGGTAATCAATCAAAAGGCTGAGGAGGTGAGGCCGATGCAGGAACGCTAACTGCCATGAGCAACAAAAGGGGCTGTTTCAACTGAAGACTCTGTAGCAAAAGCATTGGTTTCCAGACTTCGGGTCAGGAAGAGCCGCGGGACGAGGCGCAACGCTACAGAGATGGATTAATCGCCTTAAATGGCGAGGCTTAGCCCAATTTAGAAGGAGGAAAGTATATGTTGTACCGGTCTTTTGAGAAGTTCAATCAGGACATGGAGAAGATCGGGGGCCTTGGGGATGGGACCCTTGACCTCTCTCATTATGTGGTGCTCGAGCCAGGGAACAGAGAGGCTGAAGCCTTTCTGGGCCATTTGGAGGACGAAGGATATCTTCCCCTCACCGTTGCCTGCATTTCGGAGCAGGGGAGGAAGATCCGCTTTTTCCTTGCCCCTGATGGCGCCCATCCCTTGACTATTCACTGCAATGGCATGGCCTTGGCACTCCGCACTGGCAGGGGAGATTCTACCCCAGTGGATTGCCAGAGGTTTCGAAGAGGATCCTATGAAGTTTTAGGAGATCCGTCATACCTCATCATGAACCCCGTTCGGCTACCTGGGGTGACCTTTGATTTCCTCCGGTTCCTGGCCTTTTTACCGCCAGGGGCTCTAGACCTGCAGCCAGGGGAGGTGAAAAGGGAATTCAAGTCTTGATCGACTAACCAGAACCGCCGGCAGGGACACGTCGCCCCTGCCGGTGCCCTCAGTAAAGAGGAGAAGGAAGCTTTTGGTTCAGTGGGCCCCTGGGCACGGAATATTCGCTTGACCCTAAAATTGGCCCGTGGTATGGAGAAGCGACCGGGGGCCATGGGGGGTAAAGCAAACCGCCGTTTACTCCCCTGGCCCTACTCAAGTAAAATGAGGCTGCTAAGGATGACGCTGGCCATAGATAAATTTTCCCCTGCAGCCAGTCCCACCAGGAAACCACCACCACCAGGTTAGCCGCAGCACTCCCCCGGATCTCGGGACTATTCCTCGCCCCAAGAAAATTATTTCTTCACATTGAACCGGCATGCCTACCCTCGATGGAAAAAGGAAGACCGCTGCTGGGAAAGGTAAAATCCATGTCTACTAAAGGTCAATCCCGGACAGTTGAAGACACCCGTTCGTCACTCATCTGGACCGAGCTCAAATGCTACGGTTGGGATGACCTCGGCAAAGACCTCACACGGATGCGTCCCGGTCACCAGACCGGCTACAAGGCCCTGGACCAACATCTCCGGATACCCCGGGGAGCAATTACGGTGGTGGCCGGGAGGCCCTCCCACGGGAAGACCTCCTTTCAGCTTAACCTCCTGATTAACATGTTAAGAAACCCTATCAATAGAAACTACAAGTTTTATTTTTTCAGTTATGAAGAGGCTCGGAAGTACATTACCGCCAAGCTTATTATGATAATGGCTGGGGAGGTGTTACATGACAAGGACAACCTCAATGCCTACCTCGCTTATCTGGAGGACTGTCACAGGGGAAAGAAAAAACGAGGCAAAGGGAGCATAAACAGGGCCATTGAAGAGTATAAAGGCTTTACGGACCCTGGCTCCAGGAGGCTGTTTATCATCGATGAGCCGTATAGAGGAACAAAGTTAGCGTCAGTCCTTACCGAACTCGGTCGGGATAAGCAGACCGGCGCAGTCTTTATTGATTACATTCAGAAGATTCCGTTGGGAAGCTACTTCCGACCGACGGCCCGTTATTTGGAAATAAAAATAGTTTCGGAGTTGCTGCTGAATAGTGCGAAAGAAGGGGATATCACCCTTATTGTGGGGGCCCAAATGGGGAGAGATGCATCCCGTACAGGTAAACTGACCCTCCATTCCCTCCGGGAGTCTGGCGATATCGAACAAGACGCTAATGTCGTGCTGGGCCTCCACAACGAATCGATGGAAAATGAAGAAAGCTTTCACTACGAGAACGGCCCGGCAAATCTGCAGGTGCACATCCTCAAAAACCGGGGCGGCCCGGCAGGGAAAAAAGTGATCCTGGGCTTCGACGGGCGCGTCTTGCAGGTTAACGACAAGAGAGGATTTTTTTGATCATGGACCAGTTTCGGCCAGATTTATACAAGGTCGGCCTTTTCTTGGAGTTGCATAGATTTAAGAACCCTCAACGAAAAGGTCGAGGGTGGGACCTGTCTATGGAAGAATTGCGGGCTCTTTCCACCATCACCCTACTCTTGGCGCAGACTGATTATAAAGGCAATGAAGAACCAAAGAACATAGAGAACAAAAATAACAAGTACTGGAAGCGTCTAACGACCACTCCGGTTCTCTCCTTCTCCTGGAATAAATACCTTGATTGTTATTATGGGAACCAAACATCAGGGTTTGGCTATAAAGGCCAGCAGGCAACGATTCCGAAACGAGCATTAAGATTATTGTGCGAGAAACAATTAAATATAAAATACTACCTCAAGAGTATTAACCGATGGCTTTATTATGAAGGCCCTATTATTATTGATAATAATAATTCATTAATTAAAGGGGTCAGAAAAAGAAATGTTGTATTAGTATTCCACCCCATATTTAAAGATATCGTAAAAGATTTTTATGTGCTCAAATCCAAAACCCTGGTTCAGGACATCCAGAAATATCTCAAAAAGAACAAATTTAAAAAGGCAATTTTACTTTTTATCGAATGGCTAACTACCAAGAATAATAATCCCACCATTATCAGTGAAAACAAGCTCATTGAACGATTGTGGTTAAAAAGTCTCCAAGACAGCAGACACATCTCCAGACTGAACGAAACGTTGGATGAATGTTATGTCACTGCCAAGGGACTGGGGTATCTACTGGACGATGTCAAGAGGGATGGATTCGGAAATCTCATCTTCATCCTCAACCCCCAAAAATGCACCAGGCTGGACAGGCAGAAAAAGCAGACATAGACATTCTTCGGAGTATCACCTCTGGTTTCTAAGTCCCCGTAAACCATCCATAAATCCACCCAAAGAACCGCATTGCCTTAACAATATACCCGCAGTTAAACCTAATATAGCCGCTGATAAACCTCTATAATGTCGACACATCCACCAATATAATCGCAAGCAGATGCCTTACAATATAGATTCCACGCCGGTTTCGTCCTTAATTTCGGCTAGTAGTATATTACGATGAAGCATCGATAAAAGAGGGGAAGCCATATATAGCCACTGAACTTCAAGCCGACTTCACGGCGTTTCGAAAGTTCTCAGATTGTCCATCGGGATAGAAAATCGCATCCCCGAAGTTCAAAACATCCTTTTGCGCATATCGAGCGCGCCAGTATCTCCGAGGCAAGCCATAAAAGGCTACTGAGGCCGATTTAATGGAAATCCGCTAGTCCACTGGAATTAACTTCCAGTTTATAGGATCCGCAACTTCTCATTACTCCCCAAACGAACCCCCCATCCGTCAGGTTTACTCCCGCGCTGAACCTGCTCCTTCGTGCATAAAAACCGGGGCTTTTCCCAAGTGTAATTATTTAGGAGGTCAATCCTTTCTAGAGTTGACCGAGCCCAAAGGGTGAAAGCCTGACACCGCCGTAAGAAGGTGGGCTTGGTAAAGGATATCAACCACTAAATTAAACAAACCCAAAATAGCGGAGGTAAGAACCATGATCGATGTCAACCACCAGGAAAAGCTCTTGACCACCAAGGATGCTGCGGAACTACTCGATGTTTCCGTTAAGACCATCAGGACCTTGGTACGCCAGGGGCTTATCCGCTCCTTGAAATTAGGCCGCCAGTTTTTCTTCCGCTACGAAGACCTGGGCGCCTTCATGATGGGGCCCTTCGTCAGGATTGGAGGTTAACCCCGGACCTCGCACGTATGGAACGGAAACGGGGCTCTGGTTATAGCGCTGACTGAAATATTTTCTCACTCAAACCAGCCCAAAGATGTGAGGCCGGGACCACCACCGGTTAAAGCCGGGACAGGTTGACACCCCCCGAAATTCTCACGTAAGCCACTTCACCCGGGGCGCCCGCAGTTTCCCCCCGAGGCTGAACCAGCGAAGGCGGCAGGTACCCAGGTAAATGGTCCCGGACGACGCCTTTCGAAAAACCAAAAGCTGGGCTTGGTTCAATCAGAAAGCAACAACATCAAAAAAACCCTGAAAGACGGAGGTACCATCACATGCACCAGAACGACCAGCAACTCCTGGCAGTGGACGAAGCAGCCCGCGCCCTGAGTATTTCGATCCACACCCTCAGGGCCTGGGTCAGCCAGAAACGCATCCCCTATGTCAAGTTAGGGCGGAGAGTCCTGTTCCGGTCCGAAGACCTGCAGGCCTACATCAACTTCCACTTGGTTCCGGCCAGGCGCTTTAAAGGAGAAAATCTATCTATGAATTGAATCCAGCCCACCCCACCGAGCTCGTAACCAGGAACCGCCGCACGCAACCCTTCATGCAGCAGCGGCCTGCCTTCAATTAACCTAAGCCCGGTAAGACCTGGGAGCACGGCTCAGTCGAGGACTCTACCTTGGTAAGAGCCCCTCCCAGGCTGCACCGGCATGGCCATCTCTCAGATCAACAAATGTAGGTAAACCCCGCATCTTCTGAACAAAACCCGGTTTTTGGGCTTTTTCAAGAGGATGAGCTTAAACAATACCTTTTAACAGGAGGTCGGAACAGCTGAAGGCAAATGGACGAACAGGGTATTCACCCGCAGTTTGGTATTCACCCACAACTCATTGACCGTCAGGTCAAACAGGAGGTTACGCATGGAGAGTAATCTTATCGAGCAGTCATCCCCGGAGGCCCGGCGTGGCGAGGAAAGTTATGAGGCATTACTTCCGGTAACAGCGGTGACGCATTTACACCTTGGCGAGGCATTAGCTGAAAGCCCCGCCGGTATTGACGAGGAGGAACCGGCCGGGCGTCAAGCCCCGGTTCCGGGGCATCCCGAACCCACGATACCCCCGGCGGGGATGACCATGGCCACCCTGGCCGAGGCGCTGAAACTGGAGATATCCTTCCTCCAGGAACAGGGGATCAGTGATTGCAGGAAGGGCGGCCAGGCGGCCGTGCGTATCCCATATCTCGACCAGGACGGCCAGCCTCTGGCCTTCAAATGGCTGTTCAACCTCCGGGGAGATAAGGCCTGCCTTGAACGGGGCAAAGGCGCTAAGCCTGCCCTCTATGGCCTGTGGGATTTGGATGATATCAGAGAAGCCGGGCAAGTTTTATTGGTTGATGGCCCCCTTGAATCCTGGATCTGCTGGCACCATGGTATCGTGGCACTGGGGCTGCCGGGGAAGGGGGTTTGGCGGGACGATTGGACCCAGTACCTTTCCGGATTGACGGTCTTCCTTTTCGAGAAGGACGCCCCGGCCTTGGCACCGAGGCTGACCACCATGGTGCAGGACCTGCAGGTTATCAGGATGCCAGAGGGCTTCGATAGCCTCACCGCAGCCCATCTTCAGGGAAGGGACATCTTTGACCTCTTGGAGCCAAGTGTAGATCAGGCGGTCCCCGGGGGGGAGTTCTTGCAGGATCAGGCCGACAGCGTGCTCGGGAAGCTCCAAGCAGATGCCGCGGCGGTGCTCGCCGCACCCGATCCCGTGGAGGTGGTGCGGCAAGAGATACGCCGCTTGGGATACGGTGGGGATCTCAAGCCCCCCCTGATCACCTATCTGGCCCTCACATCCAGGGTGCTGGCCATGCGCACCGGTGCCATGCCGGTCCATCTGCTTCTCCTCGGCCAGCCTGGGGGAGGGAAATCTTATTGTCAGGGGGTGGTTGTGAAGTTAATGCCACCGGAGTCTTACAACAGGATCGATGCCGGTTCCCCCAAGGTATTGATCTACGATGATTTCGATTACCAGCACCGGGTGGCCATCTTTTCCGAGGCGGATTCTTTGCCAGCCGGGGAGGACAACCCGGCGGCCAGTGCCATCCGGAATATGTTGCAGGACAATTGTTTGAGCTACAAGGTTACCGAGCGCGATCAGGAGACCGGGCAATTTGGGGTCAGGGAGATCAACAAGCCCGGCCCCACGGTTTTGGTGACGACGGCGGTAAAACGCTTAGGTGCGCAGTTGGACAGCCGCCTGTTTTCCCTGGAGGTGCCGGATGGGCTTGAGCAAATCCAGGCTTCTTTAAAGGCCCAAGCGGACATCGAACTTGACGGTGTGGCAGAGCCCGACTCGGCTCTCATTGCCTACCAGGCGTACCTCCAGGCTCAGGCCCCCTGGGATGTAGTGGTCCCATTCGCGGTAAAGCTGGCTCAAGAGATTGGGCGACTGCCGAATGCCAGTAGGATCAACCGCGACTATGCCCGGCTCATTTCCCTGATCAAGTCGGTGGCGGTACTGCGGCACCAGGACCGGGAAAAATATGACGATGGCCGCCTCATTGCCGAGATCGAGGACTATGCCCTGGTTCACGACTTGGTGGGCCAGATGTACGAGACCTCGGTCACCAAGGTATCGGATAAAATCCGCAACGTCATCGGGGCCGTAGCGGAACTCAAGTTTGCAAATGCTTCCCCGGTGAGCGTAACGAAGGTGGCGAAGCACCTGGGGGTTTCGAAGCAGGCCATAACCCAGGCAGTGAATACGGCCCTGAAACAGGGATGGCTGGTGAACCACGACACCAAGAAGGGTTCTTCCTTTGACCTGGACCTGGGCGAACCCTTGCCGGAAGCCCTGGGGTTGCCGGACCCGGAGTCGCTGGGGGAAGAGCCGGGAGCACCACAGGGAGGTGAGCGGGCAGAAGCCATCGAACTTCACGTGCCTGGTGATCCACAAGATACTGGCAGGGGTCAGGCTGTCCAGCCCTTGATCGTGGAAAGGTGGTAGCCTAGCCCAGGCGGATTCCTTCGAATTGCCTGCTGCACTCGCAGCATCCTTAAATCAATCTTCCTTACCTATCTGAAAGAAGACCACCCCTGCGGAGAAAATATTCTCCTCAAGGGATGGGGGAGAGTATGACCTGGAGTGGCCCGCCCAGGAGTTTATCTACCTGGTGGCCCTGGCCCGGGACCCAGATATTGAAGGAATGATGGCCTATAAACCCAGACACGGTCCATGGCATGCTGTGGACCCAAACCCCAGCCTGGCAGAGGAGGATTTACTGCTATGGCTCGACAATGATGATCACGAAATAATGGTCATCAATCAAAAAGGAGATAGCAGCATGATTTTCAAAATGATCAGTGAGTTGAATGAAGTGCTTAAACGTAATCCCATGGACGACTATGGTGAGCTGCAACTGGATAATTATCTGGTTGTGGTAGCTGAAAATGATGAGGCCGATGCCTGGTTAAGCGGCCTGGAGATCAACGAGTGTCTCCCACTCACCTTTGCCTGGTTCTCCCAGGAAGGAAGTAAAGTCCGCATTTATCAGGGGACGAAAGGGATCCAGACAGGAGTGGTTACCGTCTTCGGCCTGGAGCTGACGATATTGACTGGTGTCGATACCATGTGTCTGGTCGCGAGTCCGCTTGCCCGCCTCCGGGACTATGACGACTCGTGGGACGAGTCATTCCTCCAGGAAGAGCCGGCAGCCCTGAACCAGCAGTTTCTAAATGTACTCCAGAGCCTGATCCTTCTCAGCGACTGTCTGCCGTTTGAGGACCGGTTGTAACAACCTTCAGGCACTCTGACTAAAAGGGGCGCAGAGACTTGCGACGTGGCCTGCGCCCCTGGTGTTGCAGTTTAGGTCTGGGCCAATACCGGCAGACCATCTAACCGCAGCAGGAGCTTGAGGGTACACAATTCATATTTCCGGATGGGCCAGTTGCTCGGGATGGAGCAGTGACCTGGCCCATTCATTTTGCCCGGATGTTGACGGGAGTGTTTGCATAACCCAAAATAAGGAGAAAGGCATGATGGATAACCTTAACTTTGACCGGAGGGTGGAGGAAAGTTCAGGAGGAGGCCAGGCCAGTATGGCTGATTTTCAACTGGTCAGCCCCGCGGAATTGGCTCGCATGCTGGGGGTGCCGCCGGTGACGATCTACTCCTGGAAGCGGCGGGGCAAAATTCCCTATATCCAGCTGGAGCGCTGCATCAGGTTTGACCTTGCGGAAATTAAAGACTGGCTGGAGAAACGGAAGCACGGATCAGTGGAGTGTGAATCCCAGACCCTTCACTGATAGCGGAGGTTCGCCGTTCGGGCTTTTCTTCCCGAACACGAAAACATGGAGGTGGTTATGATCAAGAAAGTGGCTAACAAAGGCGGAGGCTATACCTGGTTGGTGGATTACTATGAACCCGAGGGCCGCCGGGTCAAGAGGCGGTTCCGGAAGCTGACCGACGCCCAGACCTTCGACGCCTCGGTGAAGGTGAGCAAGAAGGAGGGCAAGTACGGAGAACTATTTGGTAAGAAGGAAGAAGCACCCTTTCTCTTTGCCCAGCTGGCCCAGGATTACCTGGACGCATACCGGGGCCAGCGCAGTTTCGAGGACAAGCGCCTGATCGTGGAGAAGGTGCTGCTGCCGCATTTTGGTGAGACGCCGGTGGCCGGCATCTCCTACCGGGATCTGGAGCTGTTCCGCAGCCAGCGGCGCCAGGTGACGACACGCCAGGGGAAAAAGCGTTCCCCGGCCCGGGTCAACCGGGAGATGGCGACCATGCGCCATATGCTTAATAAGGGGGTGCAGTGGGGCTGGCTGCCGGTCAACCCCCTTGAGAAGGGGGAGTCCCTGTTTTTCCGGGAGGACCAAAGCCGGGTCCGCTACCTGACCCAGGAGGAGGCGGCCCTCCTGCTGGCGGCCTGTCAGCCTCACCTCCGGCCCATCGTCGAAACCGCCTTGAACACCGGGATGCGGAAAGGCGAGATCCTGGCCCTGCGCTGGGAGTGGATCCGGGACGGCTGGATTCACCTGCCGGCCGAGATGTCCAAAACCGGCTTAGGGCGCATGGTCCCGGTGAACGAGGCCCAGGCCCAGGTTTTTGCCGAGCTGCGCCACCAGGTCCAACTGAAGAGTCCTCTGGTGTTTTGCGACCCAACGGGTGAAGGATGGAAGCAGGTGCGGAAATCTTTTGCCGGGGCGCTGCGCCGGGCGGGAATCACGGATTTCCGGTTCCACGATCTGCGGCACACGTGCGCCTCCTGGCTGGTGATGGCCGGGGCCGACCTGGTGTCGGTGCAGAAGCAGCTGGGGCACACCACCATCGGGACCACGATGCGCTACGCCCACCTCTCCCCCGGGCACCTGAAAAAAAGCAGCAATCTGATCAGCACCCGGAAAGGCGATGGGAACATTATGGGAACATTTGGCGATTTTCCGGTGAGATTGGGACGATGAGAAAAAGGCAAAAAGCCCGGAAACCCTTGGCGGAAGTGCATGGGAATCGAACCCACCTACCGCCTTCAGCAGACGGCACACCGGATTTGAAGTCCGGGGGCCCCACCAGTGAACCTCGCACTTCCGCATGACAAATCAAATAGTTACAGCTTTATGTTTCGCTCCTTCTGCCATTGGGAGCACCAGGGGAGCACTTTTTCGCCTGGGTCGCATTCTGGGCCTGCTCTTGGCTGAGAAGCTTCTCTAACCGACGATATGCACGCTTCGCGTCGTCGACATCCACGGTGTTGTACCGCTGGAACATCGATGGGGTCTTGGGCCCCGTGAGCTTCATGATCACCGATTGGTCAACCCCCGCCTTCCTCATGTTGGTGTTGAAGGCATGGCGCAGATCATGAAACCGGAAGTTGACTATTCCTGCCTTCCGGCAGGCATTGGTAAAAGCCTTCTTGATCTTCTTGATGGGTTTTCCCCGATACGTGAAAACTCGGTTGTGATCCAGGGATCGGACCCTCCCAGCGAGTTTCAATATATCATAGGCCCGATCGCAAAGGAAGACCACCTGAGGCTCTGAGGTTTTGGTATCTGCTGCTCCAAGCCTGACAAGTTTTTGGGCCAGGTCCACCCTGTCCCAGGTTAGGGCAATGTTGGGAGGATACCGGCCAGGAGCATGATATCCTCCCGCTTCAGTTCCTCAGGGCCCATCCCAGGGTCTCAGGTCATAAGGTCTAACGGCGCCAACCCCGGAACACGTCTTGCTTTGGGGCGGCAGCCCCATGAGGTCCCGGGCCTCAGCGGGTGTACTGATTTCCCGCTGGGCCGCTTTGGCCAGACTTACCAGACGCTGCACCACTGCCAGGTTGGTGGCCTGCTCTTTTTTCCGGGCGTCATAGCAGAGATTGTCCTCCAGCCCCACCCGCACATGCCCGCCCATAGTGATGGCCAGAGAGTTGATAAAAAACTGAAAGCGACCGATGCCCCCCGCTGCCCAGGTGACACCGCCAGGCAGGGGTCGCGCCATGGTTGCCAGGTGGAAGGGCGTAGCGCTCAGGGTTCCCAGGGAGCCAAGGATTGCATTGAAATAGTAGGCCCAGGACCTGCGGGAATATTGGCCTTGACGATTCTGGCCGGCAGGCCGACGATCTGGACCTGGTCGGGAACGTCTTTGGTTACTACGGAGCCGGCTCCCTCCACGGAATGCGCCCCAATGGTGAGGTGTGCCCCATCAATGGCTGCCGAGCCAGGTAGTAAACTTGCCAAAAAGCTTGTTGGCCAGGGTCCGTTCACCGCCCGCCTGCAGGAATATGGTCGTTTGTAAAGGGTGCAGCGCAGCTTGAGCCATCTTCATAAACGCAGGCTCGTCTTTGTGGGTGAAATGGCTTTCGTCCATATAAGCCCCTGCCATATACAGCATTTTTCCGAAATATGCATTGGCATCGAGCACCTTGGGCAGGAGGCGGCTCAAGTCCACCGGCACATTGAGCCAGGGGCGGTAAGGGTTCGGATCCCCCACCAGATTGATTTCCGGTTTCCCAAATACCTGCACCGCCAATTCCATATACTGGCTGATTTTCGGCTCTAGGCCCATTTTGCTGGCGCCAACCCAGTCCACGGCCACCAGATCTGCTCCGCCGATGATGGTTTGCGTCACATTCGGGTCCGGGTCCGCAAAAATCCCAAAGGGACCATCGGCGCTCAGATAGGCGTCGATGAGGCCGTATTGCACCGGGAAGGCCTGAAGATATTCCATGGTCGTGTGATAAATATCTCTATTATGATGATATTCTGTGAACTTGTTGCCCAACGGCAGTGCGCCGTAGATGTTTTTGAGGGTGAGGGTGTAATAGGCGTAGGAATGTGTCTTATTCTTGGCGAAAGAGATGCGGAAATCGGCGTTTTTCCAGGTCAGGGGGATTGGATGCGGACCCAGATGGCTCCCCAGATTTTGTTCCTCGGAGCGATCCTCAGTAAGGTCGACCAGCTTATAGCCGGCGCTGCCGTCAATGGCATAGCCGAGATATTCGGCCACCTCGAGGACGCGGCGCTGGTTAAAGAACTCTCCGTAGGTACTTTGCGCCTCTACTACGGTCAGGTTTTCAAAGCCGCCCTGAGTTTTCAACACCTGCACCAAATGGGCTACCAGCTCCGGATCAGTATAGGTTGTATGGTCACACTTGTTGTAAGCGAACATAAAGTTTGGTTTGATCACGATGGCGAATTCAGCCTTGGATTTACCCGAAGCCTGCCTGAGCAGCGGTCACCAAATCAAGGAAACCGGTTGTGGTCAGGACTGCGTCCAGGGCTTTGAATTTATCCGGATCTTTTATGGAAGCCACGGTGACTTTTTTCGTGGAGTTTTCGGCTTCTCGCCGCAGCAAAGCCATGTCTTCTTCCAGAGCCAGGCACGTCTCCCCCGAAGGGTCCTGAACCTGAATAATGCGCCGCTGAAAATCGGCGGTAGGGAAATGGTCGTTATTGATTTCCAAAAGCGGGTCGCCAAGCTTGATAAAACGAGGGGCGCCTGGTCCTGGGCCCGCTTGAGGTCCGAGATCCCGGACGTTGATGGCGCCGCCGGACATGAGCATTTCCTTGGAAGCGACCCGGGAAATGATGGCACCCAGCAGGGCCTCTATCTGGTCCCGCACCAGCCTTTGCCGGGCAGTGCGCAGACAATTCGAATGAATTTGTACCCGGGCCATGCGGGCCTCAGGCCGCAAGGCGCAAATGTACCCATAGAGCATAGTGGGGTACCTGACGTTATTGAACGTGGAGATTTCCGCCTCGCCAAAGGTTTTCTCCGGCGCCAGGTGGTACTCGCTGGCCTGGCCTCCTGTATTGATGGTCAAGCTGCCTGACGCCACCGCTACCGTATGGGGGGTTATGGCTATCCCCAACGGGTGTTCCGCCGGCAAGATACGTTTGAGCACCAATTCCACTCCATGAGAAAGTTCGGCGATGATATTATTGGCCATGGCAAAGGGAAAGGGTGTGACTTTGTAGGGCTGGGCCGCGAAGTTAATCGTGAAGTCCGCCTGGCATTCAACGAGGGGGGCGTCTTTATTGCGCATGTGTTTGAAACTGGTGGCATAACCCTCGGGCAGCGCAAAGATCGGCCCTTGATAACGGTAGCTGCCGGCCTGGACGTTAAGGTCCATCCCGGGCAGGGCCCTGTCGCTTATACAGTATTTCCGGTAGCCGTCGGCGGCGTTGCCGATGACCAACAGGACATCCCAAAATATTTCTTCGTCCCCCCAGGGGAAGCCCTTATCATGCTTGCCGGAAACCAGGAAAAATTCTTGTTCCGCCCCGTCCTGGACCACCTGGCCGGAAAGGACCAGGTTCTCATATTGGGTTTGATAGAGCGGATCGAGGTTGCTGAGGTAGGTTTTCTTAATTTCGTTCAAGGCGAAATCATAAAAAAACAGCTTGGCTTTCGCACTCTGAAAATACTTCCAAATTTCCCACCACCGGTGAGGAACTCCCATTGAAGCAACGAGCTTGGGCAACTCCTTTATATCGAAAACGAGTTGCCCCATGGCATAGGCGGGGGCATGCTCATCTTCGCCGGCGTAGATTGTGGTAAACAGCGTCGTCAAATCCTCGATCATGTCAAAGCCTGGGTCGTCCTGGAGCTCCTTTACCCCATGCAGAAAATATTTCTTGCCATCCCGCGGCAGTAAACCGAAAAGTGTAAACCATCTGGCGGGTGCCGGTGACTGGATCAATGGAAAACAGGTGGAAGGAACCGTCTTCCATGGGGAACTTGCCGCCGAGGGGGGCGAAGAAAACGGTGCCTGCCAAACGTGCCTGATGATAACCGAGCTGAACGAAACGATCTAAATCTTCAATGATAATCTCCGCGACAAAGCGGCACGGGGTGTCTTGATGTTTCCCGGCAATTCTCCCCGCCTCATAGTCCTTTGCCCCGACACCGATCCAACCTGACATAGTTTCCTCGAACTGAAAGACGCTCATTTGGACCCTCCTTTGGCAATGGTCAATCGAGCCTGCGAGTTGGATAAATAAAACAACCTCCAAGAATTTCTGCTGCCAGCCGGTCTAGAACTTATAAGCCAAACTCACGGTAACCACGTGCGACAGCCTCCCCTGAAAATCCGAAGGCAGCACTCCGGTTGCCTGGGAGTGGTTAACGGTGCGGTCCGTCATAAGCACCATGATGTATGCCAGGTCTAAGGTCATGGCGCGCCAATGGAATCCGGTCCCGACTGAAAAGTTATGGCGGCTGTCAGTGGAGGGCACGAGGTAATCGGCGTACCTGTCCGGCATGGGTTCGTTCTCAAAGGCATAGCCGGCCCGGAGGTCCAGCCACGGCAGCGCCTGATATTCCGCCCCCAATTGGCCCCGCCAGGTATTATGCCAGCTTTTGGGTTCGGATAACGTGCCGAGGGGGTTGCTGAATTTGACGTCCAGTTGTCTAAACAGCTCCCAGTGAGTCCAGATGAGCCCCCCTTCCACCGACAATTTCCGCCAGGGTCTCACCATAAGTCCGGCGCAAATCATATCAGGCAGGATGATGCTGCCGGAGGCGTCGCCGTCGAGGGCGTTGAAGGGACGGAAACGGGCCGTTCCCCTTACTTGCTGCCTCACCTGGCTGCGATAAGAAACACCAAAAGCTAAGTAATCCACTGGCTTGAGCAGCAGGCCGAGATTAAATCCGAGCCCCCAGCTGTCTCCATTCAAATCGAGTGCCTGGGGGCCCAGGAGCGGGATAGGGAGCTCCCGTTGCATTTTAAATTTAAAATACATGATGTCCAGGCCCGCGCCTGCGGAAAGGTAGTCCGTTATCTTCACCGCTATGGTCGGATTGAGGTTCAAGGTTTGGATGGAGGCTTTGATGATATTGATGTTTCCGGGCCAGTTGCGGCTATATTGGATCCCCAGTCCGAAAGGAGAGTTTACTCCCAGCCCCAGCCACATCCGTTCGCTAACCTGGTAGGAGGCAAACAAGTGAGGTGCGAAAGACGCGCTGCTTTGCATCAGGTTGGGCGTGGCGAAGGGGCCAAGATGCGTGACGATTTCAACCCGGGGGATGAAGGTCGTGAAACCGCACATTATCTGAATTTTCGGGAGTTGAACGAGACCTGCGGGGTTGAAGAAAAGGGCCGAAAGGTCATCGGCCCGGGCCACCACCGCGCCCGCGAGGGCGCTGCTGCGGGCGCCGGCCTCGTAAAGGGCAAACCCCGAACCATAACTGGGCCCGGCTCCCGCAAATAGCCATCCCAGGCCCGCCACCAGGACGCAATATCTGCTCTTTCTCCCCATACCGACCTCCCGAAGGCAATGGGACCGGTATTCGGGCCGCACAAACTCAGGGTCGCAAGCCGTCCGGCCTACTGACCCAGGCCCGATGTGAGTATCCGCAGACGAAAAAATTTCTTAGGGGTTGCACCACGCCGGCCTTGTCCAGGAATGCTGTTCTGGCCCGGCTGCGCGGCAGCGGGAATGCCACCTCGTTCACGAACACCTGCGAGGCGGGAACGTTTTATGCCGATCTCATTTGATTGGTCTCAATGGTCTTGCACCGGCCTCTCTGACCAGGGGTCTACACAATAGCACATTATTTGTTTCATGCCAATAGAATAAATTAGATTGCATACAATAATAATCTTCTAAAAGTATAGGTAGTTAATTAATAAATTGGTGAAGCCACGCAGATACCGGTAACTTAATCAGCAAAATATAATTGACATTTCAGACAATGATCCTTATATGAAAAATAAGTACCGGTCTTTCCTGCCATCCAAGGGGTCGAGAATTGGGGCCTCGCATGGATATCTCGCCTATCAAGAGGGTAAGGAGCGGCTTGCCGCTATCAATTTACCCATGCCCCTTTCCTAAGGCGCAGCCATGAATTGCCCTAACTGCCAGAGCGCCAATGAGGAAACGCAGAAGTTTTGCCGGAATTGCGGGGCCAAACTTCAGAGGCGCTGCTCCGGCTGCGGGCATCCTATCCTCCCGAGTGACAGATTCTGCGGCGCCTGCGGTCTTCAACTTGAGACCAATAAAAGGCCGGCGCGCAAACGGGAAAAGATTGCCAGCGAACGCAAGTACATTACGGTTCTGTTTGCAGATCTCTCGGGCTACACCACATTGTCGGAGCGCCTGGACCCGGAAGAAGTCAAGGACCTGGTAAGCCAAATCATCGGCGAGATTGCCGAAGTGGTCGTCAAACATGAAGGTCACATCGAAAAGTTCGCCGGGGATCAGGTGATGGCAGTTTTTGGGGTCCCCCTGGGCCATGAAGACGATCCGGTGCGGGCGGTCAAAACCGCCGGCGAGATTCAAGAGGTGGTGCGAGGTCTCAGCCTCCAAGTCCAGGAAACTATCGGGCAGCCCCTGGCGGTGCATATCGGCATCAATACCGGCCTTGCGGTAACGGGTAAATTCGACTACGCCAAGGCGGCGCACCACATCGCCGGGGATACCGTCAATGTCGCCTCCAGGTTATGCACTCTGGCTAAAGCAGGCGAAACCCTGGTCGGACAAATCACCTATACACAGGCGGAAGGCTTTTTTTCCTTCGGACCCATGGAGATGGTCCTGGTAAAAGGCAAGACCAAGCCGGTCCAGGTCTATAAGCTCCTGTCGTCCAGGGAATTGCCCGGCAGGACGCATCGCCGTTGCGGCCACCGGGCTACCCTGATCGGGCGCCAAAGGGAAATGGCGGTCCTGTCCGGGGCGACGGCCAAGCTCCGGGAGGGGGAAGGCTCGGTTATCACCATTTGTGGTGAGGCGGGCACCGGCAAGAGCAGGCTCCTCGAGGAATTCAAGGCTTCTTTAGACCTAAAGAGATTCAAGTGGGTTGAAGGACACGCCTATGCCTATACCCAGAACATATCCTATTACCCTCTCATTAATCTGATAAAACGAGATTTGGCGGTGGAAAAAGGCGATACTCCCGCCCAGGTGGCTGCAAAGCTTGAAGCCCGGCTGGAAGAATTCAACGGGTTGAAAGAAGACGTGGCGCCATACATCGGCGGCCTTTTGTCCCTCCCTTATCCAAAAGTAGCGGAGATGAGCCCCGAGTTTTGGAAGTCCCGCCTCCATCGGGCTATCCTGTTAACCCTGCAGGCTCAGGCCAAACAGGCCTTGTTGGTCATCTGTTTTGAAGACCTGCAGTGGGCGGACTCCACCTTTCTCAATTTTCTGCGCCTCCTTATGCGAGAGCAGGCTCCGGCCATATTTCTCTGTACGTATCGGCCTCCCTTCAAGATGTTCAACGAAGGGGAGATCAGGAAGATGGGGGAGTCGTATCGGGAAATCCACCTCCAGGACCTCTCTATGGATGAGCTCCAGGAAATGCTGGCCTCTATCCTGCAAACCACCACAGTCCCGGAAGACCTGCAGCGCTTTGTCCAGGAGAGGGTGGGGACCAATCCCTTTTACCTGGAAGAGATGATCAATTCCTTGATCGAATCCGGAATCTTGCAGCCCAATAAAGACACGTGGCGACTCACCGGGAGCATCAACAAAGCTGATATCCCTACGACCGTCCACGCAGTCATTTCGGGAAGGATAGACCATTTGGACGAGGCGGCCAAATATCTGCTCCAAGAAGCTTCGGTCATCGGCAGAACGGTACCCTATGAGGCTCTCAAGAGCATTACCCGGCAGGCCCGTATTCTTGATCAGCTTTTAGAGAGATTGGAAGCCCTCGACCTGCTGCGGAGAACTTCCCCCTCAGGACAAAAATATGTTTTTAAACACGGTTTGATCCAGGATGTGGTCTATAACAGTCTGCTCAAAAAAGATCGCCAAGCCATGCACCGGCGCATCGGCTTGCGGATTGAGCAGGTGATGGGCGAGAGATTGCCGGAATTCTATGAAACTCTGGCTTTCCATTTCCGCCATAGTGATCTCTCCCAAAGAGATCTCTCTCAAAAGGCTGTGCATTATTTGAGGGAATCAGGCAGAAAAAGTCTGCAGCAATATGCCGTTCAAGAATCCAATCAAAATTACCAAAGGGCCTTCAAGATTCTCAAGCAAGACCTGGAGGGCTCGGAGGAAGAAAAAAGGGCCCTCATCGACTTTATCAACGAGTGGGCCCAGGTATTTTATTACCGCGCCGATTTTACCGGGCTCACCGAGCTGTTTCTTGAACATCAGGAAATAGCCGAGTCTCTTTCTGATAAGGCCTCGCTGGCACTCTTTTATGGTTGGCTGGGCGTTACCTTGTTTTGCATCGGCAAAGCGAAAGACTGTTACACCTATAGTCTCAGGGCGCTCGAATTGGGCGAATCGGCCAAGTGTTCTGCCGCCATTGGCCTGGCCTATTCCAATCTAACCTGGTCCTGCGCTGAACTGCAACTCCTGGATCAGGGCATAGAGTATGGCCGGAAGGTCCTGGCCCAAGGGGAGGATTTGGAACCGATGGCCTATTATCAATCTCTCGGCGGCTTGGGATTGAATTATCTCTTCAAGGGGGATAGCAAAAATAATCTTGAACTTGGCAGAATCCTCCGGGAGTTCGGCGAAAGCCATTCAGACCTGCGCAGCACCGTGGTGGGCTATATTTGCACGAGTTATGCCCACTACGCGGCCGGGGATTTTCCCGAAGCGGTGAAATGTTGCGAAAAAGCCGTCCAGCTTTCCTGCGATCCGTTATTTATGGTGTGGCCCAAGTTGGCCCTGGCCAACTACTACGTCCAAACCGATCGCTTCCAGGAAGCCGATGGGGTTATCCAGGAAATTATTCCCTTCTGCCAACCTCTCGGTATGGATTACGTCGTCACCTCCGCCCAGGCTCTAGAAGGAGTGGTTCTGATCGCTGCAGGTCAGTTCTCCCGCGGACTGAAAAGAACCAAAGCGGGGCTCCGGTTGCTCAGCGCTACCGGCAGATTTTACTCCCGCTACCTCGTGGAAATCGGTTTGGCCGAGATTTACTTCCAGATAGCGACTCGCACCCATCCCCTCAAGTTTTGGTCCGCCATCAAGAACCTGGGGTTTATTCTGAAAGAAGTTCCCTTTGCCAAACGGAAGGCCAAGGCTTACCTGAACCGGGTCAAGCAGGTCGGCGAAGCGGTGGGAGCCACGGGGTTTGTGCATGGTCATGCCTTGCTCAACTTGGGTCTCCTGCACCAGCAAAGCGGCAGCCAGGAACAGGCTAAGGAATGCCTGGTTGAAGCTCAGCGTTTGTTGAGTCAGTGCAACTCGGAAACCGGGTGCCAACAGGTTCGCCAGGCCCTGAGAGCCCTGGATTGATACTCCGCCGGATGGGCTGTCGGGCTGTGATGTCCAAGGCCCCAGCCCACGCCGCTTTCCCGCACTCCTAACCAGCTGCTTTTTAAAAGCGTTTCGTAGAGTATTTGTCCGCCCGCTCTTCGAACCCGGCAGGGCGAATCCTTACTTTGGACCCGGATTCTCGGCATCGGGTGATGGCAAAGAATTTGAGGTCTTCGGTCATGGCGATAAGCCGCCCCCCCGGCCCTCGGCATCCCCGACAGATGGGTCTCCCATCAAGACCTTTTAGTGAGGAACTCATTAATACCGGCCGATACCTTGCAACCCATACTCCCAGGTCTTAATTTTTTATTTAAGAGTTGCATGATCTCGGGGTGATAAACCGCGGCTTAACGCCTGCAGGTTCCCGGAGGAACATGTATTGTCCACGCAATTTTCTGCAGGTAACTTACTGGTTTTTGTGTTAATTTTAATTAGGTAGGGATTGGTTCCACCCTGTTCCAAAAAGTGTCCACGTCTGAAAGGCTGGCCGCGGATTTATCAGGTGCGGCAAGCTCTTCTCAGCGATCCTGATAATCGGCGATAGCACCCTTGAGACGCAGGGGGATAAATGAAGAGAAAGAAATATTTCGTGTTGGTCGGCTTGTTATCCCTAGGTGCCGTAACGTTCCTCGGAGGTTGCAGCACGATACTCTTGTTCGACCCCAAAGGACCGATCGGCGAGTCGGAGCGGTTCGTCATCATTGCGGCCATCGTGCTCATGCTGATCGTCCTCATTCCCGTCTTCATCATGGCTTTCTGGTTTCCCCGCAAGTACCGAGCCTCCAATACCGCCTCGACTTATCATGCCGAAATGGAGTTATTCCGCGAAAATCGATTTGGTCATGTGGGCGGTTCCCATCGCCATTGTCACGGTTCTGGCGATGCTGGCCTGGACCAGGACCCATGCTCTGGATCCCTATAAGCCCATCCCCTCGGCCGACAAGCCCATCACCATCGAAGCCGTATCCCTGGATTGGAAATGGCTCTTCATCTACCCGGATCAAAATATCGCCACCGTCAATCAAATCACTTTTCCCGTCAATGTTCCGGTCAGCTTCAAACTCACCTCGGACACCGTCATGACTTCCTTCTTCATCCCGCAGCTGGGCAGCCAGATTTACGCCATGGGAGGCATGCAAACCCGATTGCACCTCCTGGCTGATAAACCAGGCACTTATGCCGGTCACAATAAGCAAATCAGCGGTCGCGGTTACGCTAACATGCATTTCAAGGCGAAGGCGGTTTCCCGTGAAGAGTTTCAAGCCTGGGTGCAAAAGGTCAGACAATCGAAGGAATTGCTTGATCTGGACCGCTATGAGCAGCTCGCCAAGCCGAACGACGGCTACTACCCGGTGACCTATTTCTCTGCCGTCAAGCCCGATCTGTTCTTGTATATCCTGCGCAAATTCGATCCCAATTGGGGTAAAAATCCCGGTCATATGAGCCGAGGCTCCGTTTCCACACACGCCGGAACCGACGTTGCGGAGGGAAATTGAGATGTTTGGCAAGTTAACCCTTGCAGCGATTCCGTATGACAATATGATCACGTTCAGCGCCGTAGTTGGCGCGGTTCTCCTGGGCTTGGTGATCCTGGGCCTGGTCACTTACTACCGAAAGTGGACCTACCTTTACCAAGAATGGCTGACCAGCCTCGACCCCAAAAAGATCGGCATCATGTACATTATCCTCGCCTTGGTCATGCTGCTGCGCGGCTTCTCCGACGCCATTCTGATGCGCTCTCAGCAGGCCGTGGCCACGGGCGGCTCCCTGGGCTATCTGGCCCCTGAGCACTTCAATCAGATATTCAGCGCCCACGGCTCGATCATGATCATCTTCATGGCCATGCCGTTTCTGGTGGGGTTGATGAATATCGTGGTGCCGCAGCAAATCGGGGCCCGCGATGTCGCCTTTCCCTTTATGAATTCGCTCAGTCTCTGGCTCACCGCAGCCGGGGCGATGCTGATCATGGTATCTTTGGGTGTGGGTGAGTTTTCCCAAGCCGGATGGTCGGGATATACCCCGCTGACCGAAATGCAGTACAGCCCCGGCACCGGGGTGGACTATTGGATCTGGTCCTTCCAGATCGCCGGTATCGGCTCGACCATGAGCGGGATCAATTTTCTCGTCACCATCCTGAAAATGCGCGCTCCCGGCATGAAGGCTCATGCGGATGCCGTTGTTTGTTTGGACTGACTTTTTGCACCAATGTGCTCATGGTTTGGGCCTTTCCGGTTCTGACAGCCGCTCTCGCCATGATAACCCTCGATCGCTACCTGGGTATGCATTTTTTCACCAACGACTTCGGCGGCAACATGATGATGTATGCCAACCTGTTCTGGACCTGGGGGCATCCCGAGGTTTATATCGTGATCCTGCCGGCTTTCGGGATCTATTCGGAGGTCGTCGCCACTTTCTCCGGAAAGCGGCTGTTCGGCTATGGATCCATGGTCTATGCCACTGCGGTCATCACGATTCTGTCCTTTTCCGTCTGGGTGCATCATTTTTTCACCATGGGCGCCAGCCCGAACGTCAACCTCTTTTTCGGGATTGCGACCATGCTGATTGCCATCCCCACCGGGGTGAAGATCTTCAACTGGCTTTTCACCATGTATCGCGGCCGCATCAGGTTTACGATCGCCGATGTACTGGACCCTGGGGTTCATCGTGACCTTCGCCATCGGCGGGTCTTCAGGCGTCCTGATGGCTGCGCCACCCGCTGATTACGTGCTCCACAACAGCCTGTTTCTGATCGCCCATTTCCACAATGTGCTGATCCCCGGTTCGCTGTTCGGCTTTTTTGCCGGTTATTATTATTGGTTCCCCAAGGCCATCGGCTTTCGTTTGAAGGAAAATTGGGGCAAACGCGCCTTCTGGTGCTGGCTGATCGGCTTTTATCTGGCCTTTTTTCCCCTGTATGTGCTGGGCTTCATGGGCATGCCCCGCCGCATGGCGCATTATGCCAACCCGGCCTGGCATCCCTATCTGCTCGTCGCCGCCTTGGGTACGGCCGTGATTGCGCTCGGCATCCTCTTTCAGGGGATTCAATTGCTCGTCAGCATTAAGGAGCGCCAGGCCCTCAGCGACCCGACCGGCGATCCCTGGGACGGCCGCACCTTGGAGTGGCTGACCTCTTCTCCTCCCGCGGTCTATAACTTCCCGACAATACCCGTCGTCGATGAAATCGATGCCTTTATGGACATGAAGGAAAAAGGCGTCGCCTACCTGCGGCCGGATCACTATAACGACATCGAGATGCCGAAAAACGCGCCGCACGGCTTGATCATCGGCGCCTTGGCTTTCGTGTTCGGATTTGCCATGATCTGGTACATCTGGTGGCTGGCCATCCTGGCCGCTCTGGGTATGCTGGTCACGGTCATTGCCCGCTCATGCGACGACGACATCCATTACATCATTCCTGCCGCCGAGGTCGAGCGGATCGAAAATGAACGCTTCGCCAGTTGGCCGTGGTCGCGGAAGGACTCCACGTCAGACCAACAGACTATTCCAGAACCTGTACCGGAGAGCTAAATGATGACCACAGAGGCTTCGACCATCGGCACCGCTCCTAACGAAGCAGTTGCATACCCCGATACCGTCGCGATTCAGACCTTCGGTTTCTGGATCTATCTGATGAGCGACCTCATCATATTTGCGACGCTCTTCGCTACTTTTGCCGTCCTGGGCCATAACTATGCCGGTGGCCCGACGGGGAAGGAATTGTTCGACCTGCCGTACCTGTTGGGTGAAACCTTGTTCCTGCTGTTCAGCAGCGTTACCTGTGGTCTGGTCATGCTGGCCGTGCACGACGGCAAGAAGAAGTGGGTCTGATCGGGCTCGCCGTTACCTTTCTGCTGGGGCTCGGATTTGTCTCCATGGAAATCAATGAATTCCACCGCATGATTGCCGGGGGCTATGGGCCGGACCGCAGCGCCTTCCTTTCGAGTTTTTTCACCCTGGTAGGGACTCACGGCGCCCATGTAACTTTCGGACTGATCTGGATGGCGGTCATGATAGGTCAGGTCGCGGTCAAAGGGTTGACCTCTCCCGTGCAATCACGGCTGATGCGTCTGAGTATGTTCTGGCATTTTCTGGATCTCATCTGGATCGGCATCTTCAGTATCGTCTACCTGATGGGGGTGGTGTAAATGGTTGCGAGATATGAGAGCCTAGAAACAGATAATCTTGATCTTGAAAAGGAAAATTAACCAAATGAGGGTCTTAATATCAGGTGCAGGAATCGCGGGACCAATGCTGGCATACTGGCTTGCCCATTATGGATTATATCCCACCATTGTTGAAGTATCGCCTAAGTTGAGAACCGGCGGCTATATCATCGATTTCTGGGGGGCAGGCTTTGACATCGCCGAACGCATGGGCCTGCTGCCCGAGATATTCCGCAAGGGATACCGGGTCCGGGAAGTACGGGTAGTAAACCGAAATGGCAAACGCCTAGCAGGTTTTCCTGTTGAAGCGCTTGCCCGCATCACGCAAGGCCGCTTTATTAGCCTTCCGAGAGGAGAACTTGCCGCATCCATCTTCAGCAAGATCGAGGGCAAGGTCGAAACAATCCTTGAAGAAAGCGTGAGCCGCATTGAACAGTCGGAAAGGGGGGTTCACGTCGATTTCCAAGGCGGCGGCACAAGAGATTTCGATCTTGTTGTTGGCGCAGATGGGCTCCATTCGCGTGTCCGCGAACTCGTTTTTGGCCCGCAAAAGCAATTTGAGAAGTATCTGGGCTACAAAGTCGCAGCCTTTGAAGTCCAAGGCTATAGACTAAGAGATGAACTTGTTTATGTGATGTACACGCAAGTGGGTCAGCAAGTAGCCAGGTTTTCCATGCGTGGGGACCGCACCATGTTTCTTTTTGTGTACGCCGATGATAATCCTGCAGGTCCGGAGGATGTTCATTCCCAAAAGGACCTCTTGAGAAAGCGCTTCAGCAAGAGCGGCTGGGAATGTCCGCAGATTCTGGAAGCGCTCGATGCAGTAGATGACCTCTATTTTGATAGGGTAAGCCAAATACGGATGCCTCCGCAGCAGGGACTTTGGTCCCGGGGACGGGTAACGTTGCTTGGTGACGCGGCTTCCTGCGTATCGCTGGTGGCCGGGCAGGGCTCGAGTTTGGCGATAGTGGCAGCATATATCCTCGCTGGTGAACTTCACCGTGCCAAAGGCGATCATACTCTGGCCTTGGCGCGGTATCAGCAACTATTTGGCCCGTTCGTTCTCAACAAGCAGAAAGCTGCCCTGCGTTTTGCCGGTGCCTTTGCACCGAGATCAAAGTTAGCGCTATTCCTTAGGAATAGGATTTTCAATCTTATGGCAATCCCCTGGATTGCAGATATTACCGTCGGTCGGGATCTCGCCGATAACATTGCACTTCCAGATTATGGATAACTAGTGAAATCATCTCTCTTATTTACCCTGCTCTTGTTCAGCTTTTGCATATGTTCATGCGGTGACGATTTCCCTTTTTCCGAGGCGGGATCAGAAAGTCTCCAGCACGGATCGGCATCTTCAGTATCGTCTACCTGATGGGGGTT
The DNA here is from genome assembly GCA_963841475.1 of uncultured delta proteobacterium. Lineage (GTDB taxonomy): Bacteria > Desulfobacterota > Desulfobaccia > Desulfobaccales > 0-14-0-80-60-11 > 0-14-0-80-60-11. Next base: position 295,843 of record CAWJCT010000002.1, on the reverse strand, counting down.
GTGTAAATGAATCAGGCGCCTATCGACAGCAGCGGGGTAAGCCGGGGAAGTCTCAAGTCGTACCTCACCGGCTTCGTTCTCTCCCTTATTCTCACCGCCATTCCGTTTGCCTTGGTGATGAGCGGTACCTTGTCCTCCACGGCGGCCCTGGCCGGCATATGCGTAGCTGCCCTCATGCAGATTCTGGTGCACTTGCATTACTTCCTGCACCTGGACTCTTCATCGGCGGCGCGTTGGAACTTACTGGCCATGATATTCACCTTATTGATCATGATCCTCTTCGTCGGAGGGACCCTCTGGATCATGTATACCCTGAATTACCGCATGATGTGAGCATGCCTGAACGGATCAAAAACTATGTGCTCGTTGCCAAACCGGGGATCATTTTCGGCAACCTGATCTCCGCGGCGGCCGGCTTTTTTCTCGCCTCCAAAGGGCGGGTTGACGGCGGAACTCTCCCGGCAACGCTCATCGGCATATCCCTGGTGGTCGCTTCGGGTTGTGTTTTCAACAACTGTGTCGATAGAGAAATAGACCGGAAAATGATCCGGACAAAGAACCGCGCCCTGGCCAGGGGGCTCATCAAACTGAAGGTCGCCGTAGCCTACGCCACGATTTTGGGTATTGTGGGCCTGGCCCTGCTCTGGGCCGCGACCAACCTGCTGGCCGTGGTCATCGTGCTGGCGGGCCTGGTGATTTATGTGGGCGTGTACAGCCTGTACCTGAAGCGCAATTCCGTCCACGCCGCCTTGATCGGCAGTCTGGCGGGAGCCACACCGCCCCTGGCGGGATATTGTGCCGTCACCGGCCGCTTTGACCTGGGAGCAGTGATATTGTTGGCGATCTTCAGCCTGTGGCAGATGCCTCACTGGTACGCCATCGCGGTTTTCCGGTTTGATGATTACACTGCTGCGGCCCTCCCGGTTCTGCCGGTCAAGCAGGGGACCGCGGCGGCAAAAAAGCATATTGCCGGTTTTATCCTGGCCTTTATGGCCGCTACGCTGATGCTGACCGTGGCGGGGTACACCGGTTACCGCACCTTTGCCGTGGCGACCGTGTTGGGCCTGTCCTGGCTCTATATGGCCTGGTCGGGCTACAAGCCAGCCGATGAGCGGCTCTGGGGCAAGAAGCTTTTTATCTTCTCCATTCTGACCATATTCATTCTGAGCGTCATGATGTCAATCGATTGCACCGCGCCTGTCCCGCCAGCAATGCTTCTGAGCTCTGCTCCATAGTCCAAACCGCGGCATCGAAGTGCCGGGGATTTCTAAAGAAATATAGATCGTTATTTTTCCGGAGATCCTGCCCAGGCCAGGCTCCGCCAGGATTTCTGGCGGCCTTGACCCCACTCTCACTTAAAAGTTGGACCAACCGGCGGGTCATGGGGAGATGGCCCCCAGGCGCTTCGGACATAAGACGGGAGTTCTGGCGATCCTATTTGGGTGATTCGATTTGCCTCGGAGTAGGTGATGCCAAAGCGCTTCATGCGATTCCAAACGGTTACCCGGCGAAATCCCCAGGATCTCCGCGGCGACCGATTGGTTGCCCTTGGCCCGGGCCAGGGCATCGATGAGTTGTCGTTTCTTGATTTCCTGCTTGGTGGGCGCGCACGGCATTCGCATCCTGGCTGGCTTTTTCTTCCTTGAGGATATCAGGCGGCAGATGATGGGGCTGAATTAAGGGCTCCTGGCAGGTCACAAAGGCATATTCGAAGGCGCTTTTGAGCTCCCGGACATTGCCGGGCCAGGGGTACTTCATGAGGACCTCCAGCGCCAGATTGCTTATCCCTTCGATGCTTTTGCCGCTCTTGATGCGTAATTTCCGAAAGAAGGATTCGGCCAGAAGCGGAATATCCTCGACCCGCTCCCGCAGCGGCGGCATCTGGATCGGGATCACGTTGATCCGAAAGTAGAGGTCTTTTCTGAAGGCCCCCGTTCTCCACCAGGCTGGAGAGGTTTTTGTTCGTTGCCGAGATGACGCGCACGTCTACCGGGATGGACTTGCTGTCGCCGACCCGTTCGATGACTTTCTCTTCCAGCACCCGGAGGAGCTTCACCTGGGTGGAAAGGGGCAGATCGCCGATTTCATCGAGAAAGATGTCGCCGCCCTGAGCCATTTCAAATCTGCCGGCCCGGCTCTTGTAGGCGCCGGTATAGGCCCCTTTTACGTGCCCGAAGAGTTCGCTTTCCAGGAGAGATTCCGTCAGGGCGGCACAGTTCACCTTGACATAGGCGCTCTTCTTCCGCTCCCCGAGTTGATGGATGGCCCGGGCCGCGAGTTCCTTGCCGGTGCCGCTCTCGCCCAGGATGATCACCGGGGCGTCCGATTGGGCGGCGTTTTCGATGAGATAAAACACCTGCTGCATGGGTGCGGAAGCGCCGATCAAGCCCTGAAAGGCATCTTCGGAGCGCAGCTGCCGACGAATAGCGGCTATCTGCTTGTCTTTCTCCACGATTTCCGAAATGTCGGTTATCGTTTCGACGGCGCCGATCACTCCGCCTTTGCTGTCATGGAGCTGGGAGGCGTTCTTGAGCACCGGCACATAAGTGCCATCTTTTCTCATAATCGTGCAGCGGCGCATATTCATATCCCCGGTTTTGAAGAGGAGGCACCAGTGGTCCGCCGCATTTCTCCCGAGCCAGATTAAAGATGCTGCAGTTCAATATGGAACATTTCTGACCGATGAGTTCCTCGTGGGTATAATCGGTCATCGTCTCCAGGGCCCTATTGACTGACAGGATGGAGCCGCTGGTATCCACTACCATTATGCCATCCCGGATAGTGTTGACGATAGTTTTCCAATATCTGTCCATTTCCTCTTCAAACATATCTCCTCAGTCAACCGTTTCAATTTGCAATAGCTGTTAAATATTTTTAACACTTTGAGCCCAATATCACAAGCACCGTTTAATTTTGCAACAGTTGTTTAAAAATTCATTCTTAGCATATTTAACACTATATTTCCACAATGCATATTCCCGATAAAAACGTAATTATATTTTAAAATTCAAGCTAGATATATGGTATTTTGGCTCATTTGGCACTAAACATTGCGATATTAAGCGGGGTGGGATCGAACAAAAGGAGCATCGAGGCGTTGAAGCCCAAAGCCGATTATGTCCTCGATTTCAGCCAAACCATCACACCCTTTGCTCTGCTCAAAATGACGCAGGTGATGCGGGAAATGAATAGGGATGAGGTTTTGGAGATCATCACGCGAGATGCGGTTGCCCGGACGGATGTCTTCAAGTTGATACCCACGGCGTCCTGCGAAGTGATCGATATGGAGTTTAACAAGGACGCAGATTTCTTTCGAATTCGGGTGAAGCGAATCTGAAGCCCGGGGCAGGCGATGACCAAAGGAAGAGGGAGCCTATGAGTTTTCAAAAACGATTGTCGACCGGTGAATTCGTGGTCCTGGCAGAGATGAACACCCCCAAAGGCGTCGACACCTCGCAGCTGGTGTCCCAGGCGCGCCGGCTCAAGGGGCGGGTTGACGCAGTCACCGTGCCGGATATGGACAACGGCATCATGCGGATGAGTGCCCTGGCGGGGGGCGTGCTCCTGAATCAGCAGGGGATTGAGTCGATCATCCATGTCTACTGCCGGGACCGGAACCGGATGGCGCTGCAGGGCGATATGCTGGCGGCTTACGGCCTGGGCATTCAGAACCTGATCGTGGTGTGCAGCGAAGACATGGCCAATTGCGACCATCAGGATGCCAAGACCGTGAACGACCTGGACGAGTTGGGCCTGATAGGTGCAATTCGTTCCCTGGAGCAGGGGGTGGATCTGGCGGGCCTTGAGCTCGACGGCGCCCCGAGTTTCATCGTGGGCTGCACCATGGCTCAGTGTGCGGATGAGCCGGCTTTGGACCGCGAGCTTGAGGCCACCAGCAAGAAGGTGGAAGCCGGGCGCCGGGTTCGTGGTCACTCCGGCGGTCTATGACCTGAACCTCTTCAGATCATTCATGGACCGGGCCAAGGGATTGGGAGTGCCGATCATCGCCACCGTATTCCTGCTGAAATCCGTGGGCTCGGCCCGCTACATCGCCAACACCGAACCGGCTGCGGGCCTTTCGGAGGAGTTGATCCGGCGGATTCGGAAGGCCTCCGACCGGGAAAATGAATGCGTTCGGGTGGCCGGGGAGACTGCTGCCGCTCTCAAGGAGCTCGCCCAGGGAGTGCGGATCGTCACCCTGGGTTGGGAGCACCGGCTTCCGGCGATTTTAGACTATGCAGGCCTTTAATACCGGATGCGCCTTCAGGCATCCGGAGCCTGCATTGAAACCTTAAAGAGAAGATTAGGGTACACATGTCAGAGCCAAAAAAATTCCAATCCAGCAACAAGGTGCTTGTGGTCGGTGGGGGCATGGGCGGCATCAGGGCCGCTCTGGATCTGGCCGAAACGGGCCGGGACGTCGTGCTGATCGACAAAGACTTTGCCATCGGCGGTCTCATGACCCAGCTCGACCGGACCTTTCCCACCAATAATTGCGATCTCTGCACCCTGTCACCCCATCTATCGGAAAGCGGCCGCAAGCTGCACATCCAGCTCATGACGATGACGCAGTTGAGCGGCCTTACCGGGGAGGCAGGCCATTTCAAGGCTACGCTCACGACGCAGCCCCGCTACATCGATCTGCGAAAAATGCACGGGCTGCGGCGAGTGCGCCCGCAAATTTCCCGAGTCGGTGCGCTTCACGCCCGGCCTCGATCATCGGGCGCCGACCTGCATGCGGTACCCCCAGGGGACCCCGTATGCCTATTCCATCATCAAGAATGAGCGCACCGACTTTGCGGGGCTGGCCAGACATCTGCCCGGCCGGGGCGATCCTGCCCGGCGACCCGGAAAAAGTGCAGGAAATCGAGATCGGGTCCATCATCCTGGCGCCCGGGGCGGACGTCTTCAATCCCCGGGTCCTGGACACGTACGGCTATGGCGTCAACCCGAACGTCGTCACCAGCCTGGAATACGAACGGATTCTCTCCGCCTCCGGGCCGACCAAGGGGGAGCTCGTGCGCCCCTCCGACGGCAAGAGGCCCAAGAAGATCGCCTGGATTCAGTGCGTCGGGTCCCGGGGTATTCAGGTGGGCTCGGTCTCTTATTGCTCCAGCGCCTGCTGCATGTTCGCCCTCAAGGAAGCCATGGTCACCCGGGAGCGCTTCTATGACGATATGGAGACGACCCTGTTCTACATGGACATGCGCACCTCGGGAAAAGATTACGAGCTCTACCTCCAGCGGGCCATAAACGACTACGGCGTCCGCCTGGTGCGGGCCCGCCCCCATACCGTCGAGCCGATCATCGAAGCCGGGACGCCCACGGGGGACCTCCAGATCAGATATCCCTCGGAGGACGACGGTTCCTTCCAGACGGAAGTCTTCGACATGGTGGTGCTCTGCCACCGGTTTCCGGGTGTCGCCGGAAGCCAAGGAGCTGGCCGCAAAGATCGGCATCGACCTCAACGAGCACAATTTCGCCCGGACGGGAAGCTTCGATCCGGTGGCCACCTCCAAGCCCGGCATCTATGTCTGCGGCATGTTCCAAGGCCCCAAGGATATTCCCGAAACCATGGTCCAGGCCAGTGCCGCGGCCTCCAATGCCGCCGTGGACCTCACGCCGCTCCGGGTCGTGGCGGAAGCCGAGGAGGAGCTGCCCCCGGAACGCGAGGTGGCCGGGTGAAGAGCCGAGGATCGGGGTCTTTGTGTGCGACTGCGGTCTCAATATCGGCGGGGTGGTCAACGTGGACGCAGGTGGCCGAAAGCGCCGGGCTGCCTGCCCCAGGTGGTCGTATCCGAAACCATCGGCCACGGCTGCAGCCGCGAATCCCTGGAGCATATCCAGGACGCCATCCGCACGCAGAACCTCAATCGGGTGGTGGTCGGAGCCTGTTCGCCGCGGACTCATGAAGGACTCTTTCAGGAAACCGTGCGCAAGGCGGGCTTGAATAAGTACCTGGTGGAAATCGCCAACCTGAGGGACCAGGATACCTGGGTCCATCGGGACCGCCCCGTGATGCCGCCGCCAAGGCCAATGAACTCATGCGCATGGCGGTCGTCGGCGGTGCGTCTGGCCCGGCCGCTTGGCCGACCAGACTCTGCCGATGAACAAAGATGTCCTGGTGGTGGGCGGCGGTATTGCCGGGATGACGGCAGCCCTGAGACTCGCGGATCTGGGCTACAAAGTCCACCTGGTGGAACGCTCCAGGGAACTCGGCGGAGTGGCGAAAAAGATTCGCAGGACCCTCGAGGGAGAAGACGTCCAGGCCCACGTCGCCGATCTCGTCAAGAGAACAACAGAGCACGAGCGTATTCAGGTTTGGAAGCAATCCATGGTGGTGGACCACTCGGGCATGGCCGGGATGTTCAGGACCGGTATCCAGGTGGGGCCCCAGATGTTCTACCGGGAAATCCGCCACGGCATCACCATCCTGGCCACTGGGGCGCTCCCCAACCGTCCCCAGGAGTACCTCTTGGGACGGCATCAGGCGGTGACCACGCAGCTCGATCTCGGGGTCCTGCTGGCCGACAACCCAGAGGCAGCCAAGGCCTGGCAGAATGTCGCCATGATTCAATGCGTCGGGTCACGCGTTCCCGAAAATCCCAACTGTTCCCGGGTATGCTGCCAGGCGGCCGTCAAAAACGCCCTGCATATCCTTGAACTGAATCCCGAAGCCAAGATTTTCGTGCTTTATCGCGACATGCGCACGCCGGGCTTCGAGGAGGACTATTACCGCAAAGCGCGGGAACAGGGGGTCATTTTTGTCACCTATAAACCGGAAGACAAACCGGTGGTCGCCGCCGATGGCGGCCAGGGTGAGCGTGAGCTTTACCGACCCGATTCTGGGACGCGAAGTGAAAATCCCGGCAGACTGTCTGGCGCTCAGCACCGGCTTGGTGGCCGATGAGGAGTCGTCGGAAGATCTGGGCATGATCTTCCGCCTGCCCAGGACCTCGGATGGGTATTTTCTTGAGGACCACGTCAAGCTCAGGCCCATTGATCTGCCGATCCCGGGGTTCTTTGTGGCCGGGACCGCGCATGCGCCCAAGACCATCCGGGAGACCATCGCCCAGGCGCAGGCCGCGGCGGGACGGGCCCAGACCTTCCTGGCCCGGGACAGCATCAACCTGGGGGCGGCTGTGGCTCAGGTAGAACGGGGAGTTGTGCGCCGCCTGCCTCATCTGCGTGCGGGCCTGCCCCTTCGGTGTGCCGTTCATCAATGAGGAAGGGTACTCGGAGATCGATCCGGCCAAGTGCCACGGCTGCGGCGTCTGCGCCTCGGAATGTCCCGCCAAGGCGATTCAGCTCATGCAGTATGAGGACGATCATATCATGGCGAAATTAGACGGACTTTTGGAAGGGATAATGTAATGGAGAATTTCGAACCGGTCATTGTGGCTTTCTGCTGCCACTACTGCGCTTACACGGCGGCGGACATGGCCGGCAGCATGAGGCTGCGCTATCCTGCCAACGTGAAAATCATCCGGGTGCCCTGCTCGGGGAAGGTGGATGCCATTCACATCATGAAGTCCCTGGAAAAGGGGGCGGACGGGGTTTACGTGGCCGGCTGTCTGGAGGGGGATTGCCATTTCAAAAATGGCAATGTCAGGGCAGCCCATCGGGTGGATTACCTCAAGAAGCTCCTCGATGAGATCGGCATCGGGGGCGAGCGCGTGGAGATGTTCGCCATGTCCGCGGGCATGGGCGAGCGCTTTGCTCAAACCGCCACCGATTTCACCGAGAAGATTCGGAAACTTGGACCCAATCCCGCCAAGGTCGCGCATCAAGATCAGCGGGCCGCAGGTTGACTCGACCGAAGGAACAGGAGACTGAGCAAAGATGATTACTGCTGAACGAAAACCGATGGAAGAGCTTATCCAATGCGTTAAGCCGTACCGCAGCATTCTGCTGGCCGGCTGCAATGAGTGCGTCACGGTGTGCGCCGCGGGCGGCCGCAAGGAGGTCGGGGTGCTGGCCTCGGCGCTCAAGATGCATTTTATGAAAGCAGGCCAGCCGCTCGAAATCCGGGAGATCACGCTGGAAAGGCAGTGCGATCCCGAGTACGTAGAGGAGTTGGTGCCGCTCATCGACCAGGTGGACGCGGTGCTCTCCATGGCCTGCGGCTGCGGCGTGCAGGAAGTTGCCCGGCGCTTCCATAATAAGCCGGTCTTCCCGGCGGTGAACACCAAGTTCATGGGCGCTTCCGAGCGTCAGGGGGTCTGGGCCGAGCGCTGCCAGGGCTGCGGCGACTGCGTCCTGGGGTCCACCGGCGGCGTCTGCCCGGTGGCCCGGTGCTCGAAGCAGCTGTTTAACGGTCCGTGCGGCGGCTCCACCAACGGCAAGTGCGAGGTGGACCCGAATATGGACTGCGCCTGGCAGCTCATTTGGGACCGCCTCAAAGCCCTGGGGATGACGGAAAGGTACGAAGAGAACCTGCCGGCCAAAGATTGGCGTCCGGCTGGGGGCGCGGGGCCGCGGAAAATCATCAGAGAGGATATGGCGCTATGAAAACGGCAAGCACTCTGGAAAAAATACTGGCATCAGGAGATCTGGCAGTCACCTCCGAGTGCGGGCCGCCCCGGGGCACCTCAGCCGAGAAGGTCCGGGAAAAGGCCGAAATGCTCCGGGGTTATGTAGACGGGGTCAATGTCACCGACAACCAGACGGCCATGGTCAGAATGTCCAGCCTGGCCGCCTGCATCATTCTTAAGCAGATGGGGCTCAACCCCATCCTCCAGATGGTCACCCGGGACCGCAACCGGTTGGCGATGCAGAGCGACATCCTGGGGGCCTATGCCCATGGCATCGACACCATGCTCTGCCTGTCCGGCGACCATCCCCACTTCGGCGACCACCCCATGGCCGCCGCGGTGCACGACATCGACTCGATCCAGATGATCCAGATGGTCAAGAAGATGCGGGATGAAGGGCTGTTCCAGGGCGGGGATAAGATCGACGAGCCTCCCCAAATGTTTATCGGCGCCGCGGCCAATCCTTTCGCCGACCCCTTTGAACTGCGGGTTGCCCGCCTGGCGAAGAAGGTGAAGGCCGGGGTCGATTTCATCCAGACCCAGTGCATCTACAATCTCGATAAATTTGAAAAGTGGATGGCAGGGGTGCGGGACCGGGGCCTGCATGAGCAAGTCTACATCATGGCCGGCATCACGCCCATGAAGTCGGTGGGCATGGCGCGCTACATGAAAAAGAAGGTGCCGGGGATGGATGTGCCGGATGAGGTGGTGAAACGCATGGCCGGGGTGCCCAAGGACAAGCAGGCTGAAGAGGGCATCAAGATCTGCCTGGAGACCATCGAGCGTCTGAAAAACGTGGAGGGTGTCCGGGGATTTCACATCATGGCGATCGAGTGGGAGCAGAAAGTCGGCGAGATCGTGGAACGGGCGGGACTGCTGCCGAGACCTAACGGTGTAAATTCTGGGTGTTCAAAACGTGCGAGGAGGCAAATCATGAGCGACAAGGAACTTATTTTGGTGGTGGACGACGATCCCGATCTGGTGGATATGGTAGCCACGAAGCTTGAGGCCAATAATTACCGGATCGCCAAGGCTTACGACGGCGTCCAGGCCTGGGAGAAGATCAGGCAGGAGAAGCCGGCCATGGTGATCCTGGACGTCATGATGCCCAACAAGGACGGCTATGTGACCTGCGGAGAGATCAAGAAGGACCCTAATTATAAAGATATTGCCGGTGGTGCTGCTCACCGCGGTGGTGGATAATCTGCCGACGACCAGCTACACCCACCACGAAGGCAGAACGACTCCGGCGGATGATTTCATTCCCAAGCCCATAGACCTGGATAAGCTCATGGATATCGTCCAGGAAAATCTCGCGCGCTGAGGGAAGGGGTCACGGGGACGTGTCAACGTTCCAGGGTCTCCGTCTTCGAGGCTCTTGAACTTTGGAACCGGCAGCCGAGGATGATCGGGTTTTCCTATGGCCAGAGGGGCCGGTGAAATCAATGAAGAGTTCGATTGGCGGTCGAAGGTATTCGATTCGCTCTCTCTGCCCACCCTGATTTTGGAGCCGAACCGGGTTGTTCTCGATGCTAACACAGCTTTTTGAAGCAATATGGCATTACGTAAAGATGAGATCATCGGTCAAACCTGCCATGAATTTTTTTACCAGTCTGAAGATCCCTGTCCCTATGACACCTGTCCGCTCCCCAAGGTGCTGGCTGAAAAAACCGGGCAGACGATCCTCAGACGCGTCAAGATCCCCGGCAGGAAAGAAAAGTGGGAGGACCGCATATTCTCGCCCATTCTGGATCAGACGGTGAGGTCCGATACATCATCGAGAAAATCCGCGATGTCACGCATGTCAAGAGGCTGGAAAGAGAGCTTTCCGGGATCAAGGTGTTCATGGAAAAGTTTGTCCAGAGCTCGATCAGCGGCATCATTGCCGCAGACCGGCGTGGAAAGATCCTGGTCATGAACCCGGCCGCCGAAGAGCTCACCGGCTATACCTTCCAGGAGGCCCGCAACAAAATCACGGTTCAAGACCTGTATCCGCCGGGACAGGCGAAAGAAGTCATGAGAAAACTCAGGAGTGAAGCCTTCGGCGGCAAAGGCAAGCTGCCCTGCAGCCAAACCATACTGGTAAATGCCCAGGGGGAAGAGATTCCCGTGGAGCTGACCGCGGCGACCATCTATGAGGGTGGCAAAGAAGTGGCCACCATGGGTATCTTTAACGACCTCAGGGAGAAACTTGCCCAGGAGGAGAAGATTAAAGAGGTGCTGCTGAGAGCCGCCCGGGCGGAGAAAATGGCCTCCCTCGGTCAACTCGCGGCCGGCGTGGCCCATGAGATCAACAATCCCCTGACCGGCATCCTCCTGTATGGCGGCCTGCTTCTGGAAGACCTGCAGAAGGACGACCCCAAGCTACCAGGATTTGCAGTCTATTATCGAAGACGCCAATCAATGCCGGAACATTGTCAAGAGCCTGCTCGCCTACAGCAGGCAAACGAGCGCCAACAAGGAGACGATAGACCTCAATGAACTGGTCGAACAGAGCCTGAGCCTCATTCGGGATCAGAGCCTGTTCATCAATATAGAGGTGGTTAAAGAGCTGTCGGACGAGGAAATGCTGATCAGAGTGGACCGGAGTCAGCTCAACCAGGTGATTATCAACCTGGTCATCAACGCGGTTGATGCCATGGAGAGAAAAGGCACCCTGACCCTGCGGACCTACTGCGATAAGGGGAAGAGAAAGAGGGGCTGGCAAAAAAGGCGGCCGCAGGTTTCGCCTATCTGGAAGTCTCCGATACCGGTTGCGGCATACCCGCGGATAATCTTCCCCGGATATTTGACCCGTTTTTTACGACCAAAGACCTGGGAAAAGGGACCGGTTTAGGCCTGAGCACCGTCTATGGCATTGTCCATGAGAATGGCGGCACTATCTGGGTGAAGGAAACCAGCCAGGCAGGAACCACCTTCATACTGGAACTTCCCCTTTGTCAGGGTGCAGATGAACATGAGCTTTAGCAATCGCTCTCTTAGCACCCAGGGGAAGGGGCCTGAAATCATGGTCGAGAAGATGGCCGCAATCAATCGCTCCGCCCCCACCATTCTGGTTATCGACGATGAGGAGCGGGTGCGCGAAGGCTGCCGGAAGGTCCTGGCCCGGGATGGGTATGAGGTGACGATCGCCGAATCCGGAGAAGTTGGGCTGAAAATGATCGAGCGCCGCCATTATGACATCATTCTCCTGGACCTGATGATGCCCAGTCTTTCCGGGTTCGATGTGCTGGCCCACGTCAAGTCGCTGCACCCCGACACGGTAATCATCGTGATCAGCGGGTATGCGACGGTGGAAAACTCCATCGAGGCCATGAAACGGGGGGCTTTCGATTTTATCCCCAAGCCCTTCTCACCCGAGCAACTGCGAGTCCTTACCAAGAAGGCCATCGAATACACCCGGGCCATGCAGGACATTGCCGACGAGAAGTCGCGGATGCGCGTGCTCATCAATCTGTCTCACGGACGGCGTCATGGCCACGGATAGCCAAAAGCGCGTCGTGCTCGCCAACCCGGCCTTTCTTGAGGATGGCGGGTTGCCGGGAAGTCCAGGCCGTAGGGCGTACAGTCGGTGAAGTCATCCCCGATGGCCAGCTTGAACAGATGATCGACCGGGCGCTGGCCTTATCCGGAGACGATCTCGTGGAACTGACCGAAGAGATTTGCTGCGAGGCCGAGGCCGGCTCAACCGGGTCCGATCCTGAAGTGCCCGCTGCATCCCTTACATCGACCGGGCCGGCCGGAACGTGGGCACCATCACCGTACTGCACGACATCACTACCTTGAAGCGCCTGGACCAGATCAAGTCGGAATTCGTCTCCATGGTCTCCCACGAAATTCGGAGTCCGTTGAATTCGGTCCTGGCCCAGATGCAGATAATCCTCGACGGCCTGGCCGGCGAGGTCACCCCAAGGCAACAGGAAATTCTGGGCCGGGCCTCGGAAAAGGTCAAGAGCCTGGTGAGTCTGTCGTCCGAACTCCTGGACCTGGCCCGCATAGAATCAGGCCTGATCAGCCAGGAGAAGGAGCAGCTCAACCTGTGCGACATCCTGGAGGATCAGGTGGCCTTTCATGGCGCCACAGCTCAGGCCAAGGGGATCTCGCTGGCGTTGGAGCCTCTCCCCGAGCTTGCTCCCGTGTTTGCCGACCGGCGCAATATGGAAGAGGTCTTTTCCAATCTCATCAGCAATGCCATCAACTATACGCCCGAAGGGGGCAAGGTGACCGTTGCCGCGGCCATGGAGAGCGGCTACCTCAGGGCGAGTGTGTCCGATAATGGCATCGGTATGGCCCCTGAAGACCTGGGCCATATTTTTAATCGTTTCTACCGGATAAAAAACGACAAGACGAGATTTATCATCGGTACCGGCCTGGGACTCGCCATCGTCAAAAGCATCGTGGAAGCCCACAACGGCTTCATCCGCGTGGAGAGCGAGCCTGACCGCGGGCAGTACGTTCCACGTCTACATTCCCTGCCCCGGATCATGACCATCGACTGCGGCTGGATCGGGTGGAGAATTCTATAAACCATCTTTGGATGCAGGGAAGGAGATCATTATGCAAGCTGCCGTAATACCGCAAAAACTACCGGAGCCGATCCAAGAGGCCCTGGCAAAATTCAACCTGAATCTGTGCATGACCTGCGGGACCTGCACCAGCGGCTGCCCCGTCACGGGAACGCCGGGGATGGAAGGCTGGGACACCAGAAAGGTCCTGCGGATGCTGCACTTCGGCATGGTTGATGAGGTGGTCGACTCGAAGTTCCCCTGGGTCTGCACCGGCTGCGGCCGCTGCGCCCACGCCTGCCCGATGGATCTCGATATCCCCTACATCATGCTGCACATGAAGTCCTTGCGCCCCCGGGACAAAGTGCCGGGCATTCTCCACAAGGGCGCCGAAAACTGCTTCAAAACCGGCAACAACATGGCGATCCCCCTGGAGGATTACCTGTTTCTCATGTCCGACATGGGCAAAGAGATGGCCGACGAGGACTGCCCCGGCTTCTATGTGCCCCTCGATAAAGAGGGGGCCGACACGCTCTTCTTCCCGAATTCCAAGGAAGTTTTTGCCGACAATGAGGATATGAAATGGTGGTGGAAAATCTTCTACGCCGCCCGGGAAAACTGGACCATTCCGTCTGAAAACTGGGAGTCGGTGGACTGGGGTCTGTTTACCGGGAACTATGACTACATCAAGGCCTTTGCCCAGCGCAAGATCGACTTCATGAAGGAGCACCACGTCAAACAGATGATCATGCCGGATTGCGGCGGGGGCTCATACGGCTGCCGCGTGGGCATGAAGTTGTGTGTCAAGGAGAACCCGGCAAATGAGATTAACTATCTCTATCTCTACGAATATCTCGTGAAGCTCATCCAATCGGGCCGGATCAAGCTCGACAAAAGCGTCAACGCCGGCAAAATCTTCACCTGGCATGACTCCTGTAAACACGGCCGGGAGCTCGAGCGCCATTTCGGCAAGGGCTTCTATGAAGAGCCCCGGTGGATTATTCAACAGTGCGTGGACAACTTTGTCGATATGGAGCCGAACCGGGCCAACGGCCACTGCTGCGGCGCCGGCGGCGGCATGTGGCCCGGCCCCTATGAAGCAGGAATCCGCCTGGCATGGTACAGGCCAAGTACGAATCCATCAAGAACAGCGGCGCCAATGTCCTGGTGGTCGCCTGCTCCAACTGCCACGACCAGCTCATGAAACGCGTTCCCAAATTCAATCCCGAGTATAAATATGAGGTGAAATACCTTTGGGAACTGGTGGCGGATAGTCTGATTTTGGAGCCGTGGAGCGAAGAAGAAATCGCCCGGAGTGAGGCCGAAGCTGCGGCCCAATGGGAACGGTTCGGCGTCGAGATGGATGAGGAATAGGCCTGAGGGGATTAGGCTTACCGTCCTTGGGACGGTAAGCCCAAAGGCCTGGGGCAGTTTTTGACGTCGGGTTAACCGGTCGCGGCAAAGCCGTTCTTTCGTCCCAAATTGCCAGATTAATTCCCAGCCACGCGGCGAGGAATGCAGGGAGCCTGTATAAGCAGACCTTCCGCGTGGTTGGGTACCGCCCAACCTAAAGTTTGAAATTTCTAAATTTCATCAGGGTCAGGGTGCCAGGCTGGGCACCCCCTGCCAAGAACTTGCTCTGCCTGCGATAGGCCAGACTCTCGCTGATCTCGGAGTTCTTCCAGGACTGCCGCCATCTTGGTCTCCGAATCAATCTTACGGCGATTCAGGCTCACTCCCGAGACATTGTACTCGCTTGGCTTTAGGTCCCAGCCCCAAGGGGAGCACCATATAAAAACCTGTCTGCCCAGACCAATTGCAGAACTTGACCTAGACGAATCGCCGGTGGGTTCGCCTGTCTGGAGGTCCCGGTCCTTTACCCCCTTCATCACTTCCTGATGGTGAGGAATGGTCTGGCCAATCCCCCATATATTTTTGGGTACTTTTACCTAACCCCAATAGGTAATTCTGCTGATTGCTTATTAACCGGCTGCGTTTTAAGTTGGCACCAGGGAAAAGGAGCCAATTATGTTTTGGGCTGTGTGCACCTTTACGTTAGGGGCACTTCTGGGGGGCGACTGGGGGATACTTTTTGCTTCCTGCCTTTATGCTGTGCTCAAGCCCCAGCCTGTGGAGGAATCCGTCTATTATCTTTCCCGCCGATGGACCCCACCCTCTGCTGTGTCGAACCAGGTTTCCTTAGCGGAGTAACCGCGCTAAACACCTATAAAGAGGCCCTGCCTCCCCTTTAATGCCCCTCCGGGGAAATCTCAGAAGGTCAACTCTGCCCCCATCATTACGCGAAAGGATGATGTAGAGCCTCTTCCAGGCGGGGGTAGGAGTTCGTTGCGGCGCGAGGACACGCGAAATTTCTTTCGGTTTATGACAGCCAACGGACAGGAGGGCGTTCAGGTTGGCGGCGGCTATGGCCAAAACCCCAAGGTATGGTCTCTGTATCGACCCGAATTTCAACGAAAGCCAGCCAACTAATTCAAGGTAGGGGGCGGCGTTCTTGGAGCCTTTTGGGGTTGTTTCACGGGCTGTTATCAAGGGGATTTCAGCTGATAGATAGTGCGAATCGAGGCGCCCGACTCATAACACATGGCACTCTCCGGCCAGGCGAATTGTCCAGCGAAGCCCACTGAATTTTGGCGGGGTATTTGATTGCTGCGGCGATACGGATTCACACAAAAAAATGGCCCATGGAGACCATGGGCCGTGACTAACTGAAATCTTTGGTGGAGATGAGGGGACTCGAACCCCTGACCTCCTACATGCGAAGCAGGCGCTCTTCCAACTGAGCTACATCCCCACGTGTTTTAATTATGGCGGGTTACGCCCTGATGTCAAGCATATTTGAGCCGGGAGGCCCTTAGCCCCGGACCGGTGGGGCGGGGGAGAAGCCTGGCGGAGAGAAAAAACCGGGGCCGGCGGGCCGAACGAGGGTCTCGCTCCGGCCGCCGGCCCGCGCCAGCTAAACGGCCTGGACCTCTTTGAGGCCCGGGACTTCTTTCAGGAGCATCTTTTCCACCCCTTGTTTAAGGGTCATCTGAGACATGGGGCAGCCTTTGCAGGCCCCCGTAAGGCGGACTTTGACCACGCCGTCGCTCACTTCAACGAGTTCAATATCGCCCCCATCACGCTGTAGCATGGGACGAATCTTTTCCAGGGCTGTTTCCACCAATTTCTTCGTATCGCTCACGGATTTCCTCCATGTGGTTAATTAATTCAATAATAACCACAAAGTTAGCCCTTGTAAAGGAAGGCCAGGAAAAACCTCGACGTCAAGGACTTACCAGAAATACCGCCTGGAGGTGGGCGGTAATCTCCTCCTCGCCCACTTCAATGGGGGTGGGGCTGGCGGGGCCGGCCGCCTTGGCCATCAGATAAGCTTCCCCCGCGCCCCGGGGAGCAATGATGCGGACCCCGGTGGAGATCTTGTCCACGCTTTTGATTTTTAGCCCGGCCGCCAGGGCCAGGGCTTCCGCCAGGGCCCGGGCTCGTTCCAGCGCATTCACCGCCGCCTGGCGCTGCAGTTCTTCGATACGGGAATGGCTCCAGTAGGGGCCATTGACTCTGGTGGCGCCATTTTTCAAGGCGGTGTCGATCACCGTTCCCAACCGGGCCACATCCAGGACCTTAACCTCGAGTTGATTGACGGCCCGGTAGCCCTTGATTTCCGGAGGGGAGGCTTTATCCTTGTAAAAGTGCACCGGCGTCAGACGATATCCCAGGGTCCGGATTTTGTCCTTGGGGCCCAGGATCGGCTTCACGGCGGAGAGCACGCCGTCAGCCTGCTTGGCGTTTTCCTGGCCCGCGGCGGCGGCGGTGGCCGCCTGAGTCTCCACCTCCAGGGTCAACCGGGCCACGTCCGGGGTGGCCATCACCTTGCCTTCGGCGTCCACACTGATGCTGGGGGGGGACGCAGTTACCGCTCCCAGTGAGGGTTGGGACAGGGCGGCGACTACCAGGGTAATCAGGAAAAACGAGCGGATAATTTGCGGCATGTGACCTCCTTGGCGGCCGCTGGTTAGGGCCGCGCCGGCGATGATGACTCGGTTGGTTGAGGTGGGAATTACCGGCCAAAGTTATCGGGTGGCCCTCAGTATCGACGCCCCAGGGCCACCCCCCCCACAAAACAATATTTTCGCATGAAAAATGGCCTCCGGAAAGGGTCATGGGCACAATTTATCCCGGTTTATCACTAAAACAGCCTTATTTTGGGGGAGCCCCTCAAAAGGCCTCAGGCATTGTGGCATTCTTAAAAATTGCGCCCGGGGCCCAAAGCGCATGTTCAACTCCTTGGGGAGAAAGAGCGGGGAATTACGTCAGCATTCGGTGAATCGTGGCACGACGCGATGCGATCCAAAAGTCACGACCATGTTTAATTATCCCGCCAGGACGTTCAGCAATCCTTACCACAGCTCAAAGCAAAACCATGCAGGTCGTTAAGGTTAACCTGTTTGAATCATTAAAATAATAATGTAGATTGGCCCAGTGGTACGGTATTTGCTCACATGAGTCGCAATTGATTCACAAACGATTGCGGCCTGTCTGGGGGTCACGAAGGTGGAACCAGGAGAAACATTAGCAGATTGAGAGAGACCCCCACATTTCGCTCATGGTGAGGTTTGGTTATGAAAGATAAGGCGAGTGACCCCCAAAGCTTCGTCAAGATGGAGGAGGCCCGGAGGTTGATGGACCAGGGGTATTATCAGGAGTCCCTGATTGTGGCGTTGGATGCGCTGTTACAAGAATTGGACAATCTGCGGAATTCTCTTCTGGCCTTGCAGACAGTGACCCGGTCGGAATTGTCCCCCGGGGCCCCTCAGGCCCGGGATGAGCAGCCCTATCCCGAACCTTACTGGCTGCCGGCAGTCAAACCCCGGGTCTTGCATTGAGGGAAAGGCTTTCCTTACCAGCCGGCCGACCCTGGTCAATCTCTCCCTTGAAACGCTCCCAGAGGGCGGCCCGTGGCCTCCACGATTGGCGCGTAAGACGCTTCCGCATATGATAGGGCAAAGGCCCCCATGCGGTTCGCTATTTTCATAAAGCACGGGTGAGCCAAAGTCCCAGGCATGAAAGCCCTTATTTATAGAAAAATGTGGTGGCACACGCCAGGAAGGATAGGAAGGGATAGTTGATTCCGGGGCGGCGGCGGCGCGGGGCTGAGGCCGCCGGAGGCCTTAAACCACGCCAGCGGACCGCCTGCTCCATCAGGCGACCATCCCCGCCGGGTGGCTGGCGGGAATCCTGCCTCAGACGGGCCTGGCCTCGGAAGATTGCCTCTTGCGGGGAGATTTGATAGAGTGGGAGGCCTGACGACCCTGCCGGGACGGAAGGCCTAAATTCTTTTCAGGAACTTATCTATTGTCTCCTGATCTCGATAAACTTCGCATCCAGCGCCCGGGAACAGAACCCCCGGCGGCGGGACCCTCCCGGACCCGCATGATCATAATTATCCTGGGCCTGGTCCTGCTGGGACTCGCCGGGCTTTACCTGTGGGGACCCCTCCAGCCGGCTCAGGAAGTCACGACCACGGTGGTGGTCCCGCCTCTACCCGGCCCAGGCCTACACGGTCCTGAACGCCAGCGGCTACGTGGTGGCCCAGCGCAAGGCCGCGGTTTCCTCCAAGAGCACCGGCCGCCTGGCCTTCCTGGGGGTGGAGGAAGGCAGCCGGGTCAAGAAGGGCCAGATCCTGGCCTCCCTGGAGAATGAAGACCTGATCGCCTCCCGGAACCAGGCCAGCGCTCAGGTGAAGCAGGCCGAAGCCGACCTGGGCACCGCCCAGGCCGAGGTGGTGGACGCCGGACTCCAATATCGCCGCTATAAAACCCTGGTAGCCCAGGACCTCATTGCCAAGCAGGACTTTGACACCGCCGATGCCCGCGACAAGAAGGCCCTGGCCGGGGTGGCCGCGGCCCAGGCCCGCATCAAGGTGGCCCAGGCTGGGCTGGCCAACACCCAGGCGGCCCTGGAATACACCTACATCCGCGGCCCCTTTCGACGGGGTGGTGACCACCAAGTACGCCGAAGTGGGGGAAGTGGTGGCCCCCTTCGGCGCCGCGGTCAATGCCCGGGCCGCGGTGGTGACCATGGCCGACCTCAACTCCCTGATGGTGGAAGTGGATGTGGCGGAGTCCAACCTGGACAAGGTGCACCTGGGGCAACCCTGCGAAATTTCCCTGGACGCCATTCCCGACCGGCGCTTTGCCGGCGAGGTCCATATGATTGTCCCCACCGCCGACCGAACCAAGGCCACGGTGCTCACCAAGGTGAAGTTTCTGGAAAACGACGACCGCATCCTGCCGGAAATGAGCGCCAAGGTGGCCTTTCTCTCCCAGCCCCTGGAGCCGGGCGAGCGCCAGCCCCGCCTGACCATTCCCAAGGCCGCCCTGGTCACCCGGGAGGGCCGCTCCTACAGTTTTCTGGTAATCGGCAACCGGGTGAAGCTGGTTCCGGTCACCAGGGGCCTCACCATGAACGACCTGGTGGAGATCAAAAGCGGCCTCAAGGAAGGGGACCGGGTGGTCTTGAACCCGCCCGCCTCCTTGCAGGACGGCTCCCGGGTTAAAGTCAAAGAGTCATGAGCGGGAATGCGGTCGCTCGCCCCGGCCCCGGTAGTTGAGATCGCCCACCTGAATAAATCCTATCGCCGGGGCAGCCAGGTGCTGCCGGTCCTCGAGGACATCAGCCTCACTATCTAAGCCGGGGAATTTCTGGCCCTCATGGGCCCTTCCGGGTCCGGGAAGACCACCCTACTCAACCTCATAGCCGGGCTGGACCGCCCGGACTCCGGCACCTTACGGTGCACGGCATCGACCTCCCGGCCCTCACCGAATCCCAGCTGGCGGATTGGCGGGCCGCCAACGTGGGCTTCGTCTTCCAGTTTTATCAGCTCATCCCGGTGCTCACGGCCTATGAAAACGTGGAACTGCCCCTGCTCCTTACCCGAGCTGTCCCGCCGGGAGAGAAAGGAGCACGTGGAACTGGTCCTGGAACTGGTGGGCCTGAGCGACCGGCAGAACCACTACCCGGCCCAGCTCTCCGGCGGCCAGCAGCAGCGGGTGGCCATCGCCCGGGCCCTGGTCACCGACCCCACCCTCATCGCCGCCGATGAACCCACCGGCGACCTGGACGGGAAATCCGCCGGGGAAATCATGGACCTGTTGACCCGGCTCAACCAGGACTTTCAGAAAACCATCATCATCGTCACCCACGACCCCGAGGCCGCCAGCCACGCCGGCCGCATCCGCCGCCTCATCAAGGGGCAGCTGCTGAACGAAAGGATTAGAGAACGCAGCTCGGATTCAAGCTGAGGTGCGGGAAAGCGCAGCGCCTTCCCATCCGGGCGCGGGATTGCTCTCCGACTGGACATGCCGAAGCATATGCTCGTAGCCCATTCCGAAAAATGCCCGGGGCCGGTTTTATCACCTTGACTGCGCTCCCGGGGAGCTGGCCCCCTATATCCTGACCTGCGGCGACCCTGATCGGGCCCGGGCCATCGCCCGCCGGCTCACCGGGTGGATATGCGCCGCAAAAACCGGGAGTTTCTCACCTATACCGGCATCTATCAGGACATCCCGGTCTCGGTCATGGCCACCGGCATCGGCGCCCCGGCCACCGCCATCGCCATCGTCGAGGCGGCCAACTGCGTCGACGCCCGTCACCTTTATCCGCCTGGGCACCTGCGGGGCGCTCCAGGGGTATATCGAGGTGGGGGACCTGGTCATCACCGAGTCGGCCCGGCGGGAGGAAAATACCACCCGGGCTATATGCCCCGGCGGAGCTTCGTCCCCCAGGCCGACGCCGGCAATCGTCGACGGCCCTGATCCGAGGCGGCCGCAGTCCTTAAACATGCCGCATCACGTGGCCTCACCTGCACCACGGCGGATTTTTACGCCGGCCAGGGCCGGGTGGCGCCTGGGTTTCCCACCCTCGGACCCTGACAAAGTGGCCCGCCTCAGCCAGGCCGGGGTCCTCAATATGGAGATGGAGATGTCGACCTACCTGACCCTGGCGGCAGTCTCCACCTTACGATCCGGGCCGGGGGCGCCTGCCTGGTGCTCAACAACCGGGTAACCGAAGCCAGGGGCTCCCTGGGGCCCAGGCCCGGCATGGGCCGAACGGCGCCTCATCGACGTGGGGTTGAGGGCCCTGGAAATCCTGGCGGCGCATGATCTTCAAGCTGAAGCTCCATTAGCTGACCACTGACCACCGGGAACTGGCAACTGTGCTCAAACTCACCTGGCGCAATACCGTCCGGCACCCGCTGCGGGCCGCGCTCACCATCCTGCGGCATGGCGGTGGCGGTGCTGGCCTTTGCGCTGCTCCGCACCGTGGTGGCGGCCTGGTATTCCGGGGTGAACGCCGCCTCCCCGACCCGCCTGGTGACCCGGAACGCCATCTCCCTGATCTTTCCCCTGCCCATTGCCTATCTGCCCAAGATCCAGGCCATTCCCGGGCATCGCCGGGGTGGCTTACGGCAACTGGTTCGGCGGCATCTACATCGACGAGCGCCACTTCTTCCCGCACGTTTGCCGTGGACGTCCGCCGCTACTTCCCCATCTATCCCGAGTATCGTCATGCCCGAGGACCAGAAGCTGGCCTTTTTTCAGGACCGCCGCGGCGCCGCGGTGGGCCGAGCCCTGGCGACCCGGTACGGCTGGAAGGTGGGGGACCCCATCGTCCTCAAAGGCACCATTTATCCGGGCGAGTGGCAGTTCATCATCCGGGCCATTTATACCGGGGCCGAACCCAACACCGACGAATCCCGGTTCTTTTTCCATTGGGATTACCTGAATGAGACTTTGAAGAAGAGCGGTTCCAGCCGGGCCGATAACGTGGGGTGGTATCCTCATCAAAGTGGCCCGCCCGGACCTGGCCCCCCGGGTGGCGGCCCAGGTGGACGGCCTGTTCAAAAACAGCCTGGCCGAGACCCTGACGGAAACGGAACAGGCCTTCGCCCTGGGCTTTGTCTCCATGACCGAAGCCATTCTCCTGGCCATCCAGGTGGTGTCCTGGGTGGTCATCGGCGTGATCCTGGTGGTGCTGGCCAACACCATGGCCATGAGCGCCCGGGAGCGCCAGGGGGAATATGCCGTCCTCAAGACCATGGGCTTCAAGGCCCGGCACCTGGCCGGCCTCATCTTCGGGGAATCCCTGCTCCTGGCCCTGGCCGGGGGCCTGGTGGGAGAGGCCCTGACCTTCCCGGCGGTGCATTTCTTTAAAGTCGCCACTGGGCCAGTATTTCCGGGTCTTTCCCCTCACCCGGGCCACCCTGATCCTGGGGCTGGCCGTGGCCCTGGGGGTGGGCCTCCTGGCCGCGCTGCTGCCGGCCTGGCGGGCCAGCCGGGTGAGCATCGCCGAGGCGTTGAGGAAAGTGGGGTAACTTGGGAGAAGGCGCCAGGGGCTTTTTCGTAAGTAGCCCTCCCCCTTCCCCCAAACCCTCATCCCCGAGCCCTTAGAGGGGGTTGGGAGGGGAGTTTGAGGGGAGGGCGGGGGAATTGACTTTCCCCGGTCCTCCCCTCAAGGGTAATTCAACCAAAAACCATGCTCAAACTTACCTGGCGCAATACCATCCGGCACCCGTTGCGGGCCGCGCTCACCATCTGCGGGCTGGCCGTGGCGGTGCTGGCCTTTTGTCTTCTGCGCACCGTGGTGGCCGCCTGGTACGCCGGCGTGGAGCTCTCCTCGCCGGTGCGCCTGGTGACCCGGAACGCCGTCTCCCTCATGTTCCCCCTGCCCCTGGCCTATCTTCCCAGGATCCAGGCCGTGCCCGGCATCGAACGGGTGGCCTACGCCTACTGGTTCGAGGGCATCTATATCGACAAGAAGAACTTTTTTCCCCAGTTCGCCGCCTCGCTGCCCGGCTACCTGGACGCCTACCCGGAGTATCTCATCCCCGAGGACCAGAAACTGGCCCTCATACAAGACCGCCGCGGCGCCGTGGCCGGGCGCAAGCTGGCCGCCCGCTACGGCTGGCGCGTCGGTGATGCCATCGTCCTCAAGGGCACCTATTTCCCCGGGGAATACCGCCTGGTGCTCCGGGCCATCTATACCGGCCGCAATCCCCAACACCGACGAGACCCTGCTGTTTTTTCACTGGGATTATCTCAATGAGACCCTGAAAAAAATCGCCCCGGACCTGGCCGACAAGGTGGGCTGGTTCCTGGTCCAGGTGGCCCGGCCGGACCTGGCGGCGACGGTGTCCGGCCGACCATCGACGCCGCCTTCAAAAACTCCCTGGCCGAAACCCTGACCGAGACCGAGGCCGCCTTCAATATGAGTTTCGTGGAGATGATGTCCGCCATCCTCCTGGCCATCCAGGTGGTCTCCTGGCTGGTCATCGGGGTGATCCTTGGGGTCCTGGCCAACACCATGGCCATGAACGCCCGGGAACGCCTGGGGGAGTATGCGGCGCTCAAGACCATGGGGTTCAAGGCCCGGCACCTGGCCGGCCTCATCATGGGGGAGTCCCTCATCCTATCCCTCGTGGGGGGCCTGCTGGGTCTGGCTTTGAGCTTCCCGGCGGTGAAACTCTTTCCCCCGGAAGTGACCCAATATTTCCCCGCCCTGGTCGTGAGCCGGCCGACCATGGCCCTGGGCCTGGCGGTCTCCCTGGGGGTAGGGGTCCTGGCCGGGATCATCCCGGCCTGGCAGGCCTCGAGGGTGCAGATTGCCGCGGCGCTGAGGAAGGTGGGGTAAGCTACAAAGGCGGGATGGGCTGCGCTTTCCCGGCCTAGGTACTGAGCGGCCTCCCTAGAGCTGTCGCCAAAAATTATTATGGGATGAATTAAGGTATATTTGTCATTCTGAGCGCAGCGAAGAATCTCGCTTTTTTGAGATTCTTCAGTCGCTTTGCTCCCTCAGAATGACAAGCAGAGGCTATGAAAAGAGATCGAAGCAGAAAAAACTTTTGCTATTTGCTATAAATGGATGCCGGTGTCACCCAAAGCTGGCAACTGACTAATAAACATGCCCATACCCATCTCCTACAGCTATCGCAATCTCCTGGCCCGGCGGCTGACGACGTTTTTCACCGCGGCGGGCATGGCCTTGGTGGTCTTTGTCTTTGCCGCGGTGCTCATGCTTTCCGAGGGGCTGCGCCGCACCCTGGTGGCCACCGGGTCTTTTGACAACGTGGTGGTGCTCCGGGCCGGGTCCGAATCCGAGGTGCAGAGCGCCATCGACCGCACCCAGGCCGGGATCATCGCGCGCCCAGCCCGAAGTGGCCCTGGATAAGGAGGGCCGGCGCCTGGTGGCGGACGAGGCCATCGTGCTCATCAACCTGCCCAAGCGGGGCAGCGGCATGCCGGGGAACGTCATCATCCGGGGGGTGCAGCCGGTGTCGCCGGAGCTGCGCCGGGAGGTGCACCTCGGCGCCGGGCGTTTCTTCGCCCGGTTCCACCGAGATCGTGGCGGGGGCCCAGATCGCCCGGCGCTTTCAGGGGGCCGGGCTGGGGGAGACCCTGCGCTTCGCCATGCGGCAGCTGGCGGGTGGTAGGCGTCATGGACGCGGGCAACACCGGCTTTAGCTTCGGAGCTCTGGGGGGACGTGGAGACGCTGCTGGCGGCGTTTCGGCGCACGGCGTTTTCGTCGGTGATCCTGCGTCTCCGGGACCCCGCGGCCTTCGACGCGCTCAAGGCCCGCCTGGAGAACGACCCCCGCCTGCCGGTGCAGGTGCTCCGGGAAGTGGAATTCTATGAAAACCAGTCACGGCGGCTGGCCACCTTCATCCGGGTGCTGGGGCTGGTGCTCACCGGCATCTTCGGCCTGGGGGCCATCTTAGGGGCCATGGTCACCATGTACGCCCAGGTGGGGGCCCGGATCGCCGAGATCGGCACCTTGCGGGCCCTGGGGTTCAAGCGGCATCACATCCTGGCCGCCTTCCTGCTGGAGTCCATGTTCCTGGGGTTCCTGGGCTGGCTCCTGGGCCTGGTGCCGGCGGCGCTGTTGAACTTCTTTACCCTCTCCACCATCAACTGGTCGAGCTTCGCCGAGACTCACCTTCAAGTTCGCCCTGACCCCGGGGATCATAGTCAAAAGCCTGCTCTTCGGCGTGGGCATGGGCCTGGTGGGGGGCTTTCTGCCCTCCCTCAAAGCGGCCCGTCTGCCGCTGTTGGAGGCCCTGCGCGCGGCTTGAGCCTCCAAAGTTCGATCCTCGGATCAAGTTGCGTTCGGAGGAGTAATAAGATTCCCGGATGGGGGGAGTCCCTGCGCCTGCGCCCAGCCAGAGGGCGGACACGCAGGTCGGCCCCTACAAATGATCAATAAGCTGGATGAGCGCAAACTGAGACCTCTGTCAAAGTTCCTTAACCTGTCATTCTGAGGGAGCGGCGCGACCGAAGAATTTCGTAGCTACCGGAAAATACGAGATCCTTCGCTCCACTCGGGATGACAAAAAGGCTTTTTACAGAGCTCGTAACCTGGTTTTTGACTGCAGCACCCCATTCTCTTTCAGGGTTTTCCTCGTATAAATTACTCTTTGACTGGTTCTTCCGAATCTTTCAGGTCCAAGGCCCCGGATTTTTTGAGGGCGGCGATGCCGCCCTGGAGGTTGACGGCATTGCAGAGGCCGGCGGTTTCGAGCTGGCGCAGGGCCTCATAGGAGCGGACGCCGGAGTTGCAGACCACCAGGAGGCGTTTGTCCGGGGGGATTTCGGAGAAGCGGCGGTTTAGGGTCTCCTGGGGGATGTTGACCCAGCGGTCCCCGAAGAGGTCGACGTAGGGGGCGGCGTTGGCCGCGCCCCGGACATCCAGGCAGATGGTGTCGCCGGCCTTATCGGTCAAGAAGCATTGCTCGAACTCGTCGACCTCGATGGTGCGGTTGTAGCCGTCCAGGATATTTTCCAGGGTGTTGGCCACGGCGTTGACGATGTCCAGGGCGGCGGCGAAGGGCGGGGCGTAGGCCACCTCCAGGTTGGAGAGGTCGGCAGAGGTCGGCCTTGAAGGGCAGGAGCGCGGCGATGCTGTTGATGCGGCCCACCAGGGCGTCGCCGTTGTGGCTGATGCCCTGGGCCCCCAGGAGGCGCCGGGTTTTTCGATCCACCACCAGGTGCAGGTACATGAGGTCCTGGGTGGGGTAGAAATGGGCCCGGTCGGCCTGGATCACCAGGGCCCCCACCGCGTCAAAGTCCTGCCCGGCCGGCCGTGGCGAGATTCAGGCCGGTGCCGGCGACGGCCAGGTCAAAGGTCTTTAACGTAAAGGAGCCGACGATGCCGTTAAAGGTGGCGGAGCCCCCGGCCAGATTGGTGCCGATGACCCGCCCCTGACGGTTGGCCAGGGACCCGGAAGGGAAATAGACGGATTTGCCGGTGATGAGGTGGTAGTTGTCGATGCAGTCACCGCCGGCGTAAATATCGGGGTCGGAGGTTTGGAGGCGCCGGTTGACCACGATGCCGCCCTCGGCGGAGACCAAGAGGCCGGCCTGCCGGGCCAACTCAGTATTGGGCACCGCGCCCACCGCGATGATGACCAGGTCGGCCGGGAGGATCGGTCTTGTTCGGTGACTACTTCCAGGGCGTGCATCGTCCGCCGGCGTGGGGCCGGATTTCCCGGACGGATGCCTCCAGGTGGAGGTCGACGCCTTTGTCCCGGAGATGTTTTTGCGACCATGCGGGCCAGGCCGGGCTCCAGGACGCCGGGGAGGACCTGGGGGGCGATCTCCACCAGGGCGGTCTCCAGGCCCCAGAGGTCGCTCATGGCCTCGGCCATCTCGACCCCGATGGCGCCGGCGCCGATGATGACGGCGCGGCCCACTTCGCCTTTGGCGATCTTTTCCCGGACCGCCATGGCGGCGGGGAGGCCGGCAGACGTTCATGACCCCGGGGAGGTCGGCGCCGGGCACGGCAGAGAGCGGGGGCGGCTGCCGGTGGCCAGGACCAGTTCGTCATAGGGGAGGTCTTCCTCCCGGCCGGATGCCAAATCACGGACCCGCACCTGTTTGGTCTGGCGGTCGATGGCCAGGGCCCGGGTGCGGATTCGGACCCGGACGTCTTTGGCGGCTTCAAAAAATTCCGGGGTCCGGAGCATATGGAAGCTGGTGCTCATCAACTCTTTGATGTCGCTTAGATCCCCGGAGATATAGTAGGGAATGCCGCAACCGCCGTAGGAGATGTACTCGCCCTGATCCACCATGGTGACTTCGAAGTCGGGGCGGAGCCGTTTCAGGCGGCAGGCCACCTTGGGACCCAGGGCCACGGCCCCGATGATGACGACGCGTTTATGAGGTTCCATGCGGTTTCCTTTGAATGGCTGCGATGAGAAAGACAGTTCAATAATTCTTGGGGCGCGGTGCGCACCCTACGAAGACTGAGGGGCCCAGGGCGCACACACAGGTGCGCCCCTACGCTGGTAAGGCAAATCACGCCCCGGCAATTTATTCCTGCGCAGGTCCTTTATCTGCCTCATCGGATTGGTCCGGAGGTTTATGGGGGCCATCGCAGGTGAGGGTGTCCGTGCGCCAGAGGCGCTGCATTTTCGTGGCGGCGAGGCGATGCTCGCAGGACTCGCGGCCGCAGATGGGGCACTCCGGTTCCATGCAGGGGTCGGCATGGATGAGGATATCCGCCTGCCCCTTAAAATAATCGTTGAGGATGTCTTCCAGTTGTTTGACCTCGGCGTGACTGGCTTCCAGGGAGAGGTCCCGGGGCAGGATGAGATGGAAGTCGATGAAGACGCGGGTGCCGGCCCGACGGGCCCGGAGTTGATGAATGTCGATCCACATATCCCGGCGGTTATCGGCAATGACCCGGCAGATCTCTTCCAGGAGCTCGGGGTCGGATTTGTCCATGAGGCCGGCGGCGGCCTGGTGGACCAGCCGGGCCCCGGTGACGAGGATATTGAGGCCCACCAGGATGGCAACGGCGCCGTCCAGCCAGTTCCAACCGGTGAAATACACGCCCACCAGGCCCAGGACGACCCCGACGGTGGTGAAGACATCGGTGAGGACGTGCTTGCCGTCGGCGATGAGGACAATGGATTTGGTGCGCCGGCCCAGCATCACCAGGACCAGGCCCAGGAGAAGGTTCACCAGGGCGGTGCCCAGGATGAGGAGGATGCCCTTTTCCAGCGTGGGGATAGCCTGGGGGTGGAGAAGGCGGGGCCAGGCTTCGTAGAAGATGCCGAAGGCCGCCAGCACGATGAGGGCCCCTTCAAAGCCGGCGGAGAAATATTCGACCTTGCCGTGGCCGTAAGGGTGATCGGGGTCGGGGCTCTTGGCGGCGATGATGATGGTGCCCATGGCAAAGCCGGCAGCCACCACGTTGATGATGGATTCCAGGGCATCCGAGAGGATGGCGGCGGAGCCGGTGAGATAGAAGGCAAGGAATTTGATGGCCATCAGGCCCGCGCCGATGAGCAGGGAGGCGGAGATGGCCAGGAGATGATTTCTGAGATTAGGGTTTTGGGGAGAGTTCATGGGTCTGTCAGGGGGCACGATGTATCAGGTGTATTTTATAGTTACGTACCATATGTTCACCAAAGGGGAAAGCCCCCAAATGGGGGCCGGGATTAGTGGCACTGAACTGTCCGGCGGCGGGATCGATGGCCCTGGGGCCGGTCTCGCAGCAGCCGGCTAAGCATGAAAATGGATGAAGATATTCTCCCGCTCAAAGGTGCCCTTCAAAAAGATTTCCTGGTGATCTTCAGAAAAGTAGGTGTGCAGCTCGAACTCCTCGTCGGGGAACCAATCGGTTTCCATTACTAAAGTGGCATCTTTTTTCCGGATCTCGACGTGGGCTTCGTCGGCGACTTCCAGGGGCCAGGCGAGATAGAGGCTGAAGCCCAGGGAAGTGGGGGTCCGGGCGATGGTGGCCTTCTTGGCCTCCCAGATTTCATATTTCGGCTCACCGAATCCGGATAACCAATAGAGGGTAATGTAGTTGAGGCCGTCAAACATGAGGGTCTAAAGCCCTAAGACCAAGTTGCGCTCAGTGGAGCGAGAAAATCTCACCGTCTGTAAAGACGCGGCCGCGTGGGCGCCAACCTGAGGGCGGACACACAGGTCCGCCCCTACAAAAGATAAATTACCGGTAATCGAAGTTTGGGCAAGATGCCGGGGCGCTTAAGGTGCTTTCTTGCACCCACACTTGAGGGCCATCTGGGCCATTTTGCGGCGGACGAAGGCCAGCTGGCCCTGGAGGGGAATCTCCATGGGGCAGAGGTCGTCGCAGGCCATGAGGCCGATGCAGCCGAAGACGCCTTCGTCGGTGCCCACCACGTCGAAGTAGTTGGCCATGGGGCGCTCGTCCCGGGGGTCGATCATGAAGCGGGCGATACGATTCAGGAAGGCGGCGCCCATGAAGTCGGCCCGCATGTTGGCGGTGGCGCAGGCGCCGATGCAGCAGCCGCACTCGATGCAGCGCTCGGCATCGTAAATCGCCTGGGCGGTGGGGTTGTCCATGCGCTCCTCGATGGAGGCGGGATTGAAGACCTTGTCGGTGTGAATCCAGGCCTCGGTGCGCACGTTGAGATAGCGGAACCAGACGCCGGTGTCCACGGAGAGGTCGCCCACCAGTTTGAAGACGGGCAGGGGCATGACCGTGATCCGGTCGGGCATATCCTGGGTGAGGGTCTTGCAGGCCAACCCCGGCCGGCCGTTGATGAGCATGGCGCAGGAGCCGCAGATGGCCGCCCGGCAGACAAAATCGAACATCAGGGAGGGGTCCAACTCCTCCCGGAGGCGGTTCAGGGCGATGAAGAGACTCATGCCCATGGTTTCCTCCAATTGATACTCCTGCATCCGGGGAGGAATCTCAGGCGTGGTGGGGTTGTACCGGAAAACAGAAAAAGTAAGGAGTCGGTCGGCCATTTTAGACATCCTCTGGTTGATTATCTCGGAGCCGCAGGAGATGCTGCGCCGGGCTCAGAATGACAACGATTTTATGAGCAGGTGCGCCGGGCGCACCCTACATTAACTAATCGCCCTTTTCGATGGGCATTTCGCCGTAGCCCCGGGAGCCTGGCGGCAGTTCGGTGATATTCACCGGCTCGTACTGGAGTTCGGGCATGGCGGCGCCGGGTTTCCAGAAGGCCAGGGTGCGTTTCAGCCAGTTGTCGTCGTCCCGGCGGGGGAAGTCCTCCCGGTAGTGGCTGCCCCGGGATTCGGTGCGCTGCAAGGCGCCGTAGGAGATGCACAGGGCTAGACGCAGCATGCCAGGGAGGCGCAGGGCGGCCAGCAGTTCCGGGTTGGGCCCCAGACCGCTGGAGCGCAGCCGGACCTGCTGGGCTCGCGCATAGAGGCCCTGGAGGGTGGTCACGGCCTCCTGGAGGGCCCCGGCGGTGCGGAAGATGCCCACGTTATTGAGGAGGGTATCTTCCATCTGGTGGCGCAGGGCGAAGGCGTCTTCGGTGCCGTTCTTGCGGCTGCGGAGGTCGGCCAGGCGCTGGGCCTGGGCGGCCATGGCATCTTCCACCAGGAAGAAGGGGAAGATCAGGGGCTGTTCCTTGACAAAAGCGGCGACCCGCTCTCCCACCGCCATGCCGGCGACGATGGTTTCGGCCAGGGAGTTGCCCCCCAGGCGGTTGAAGCCGTGGAGGTCCCAGCAGGCGGCTTCGCCGGCGGCAAAGAGGGCTTTGAGGCCGTAAACCTCGCCATGTTTGTTGGTGCGCACCCCGCCCATGGAGTAGTGCTGGGTGGGCCGGACCGGTATGAGGGCTTCCACGCAGTCGATGCCCAGGAAATTCTGGCAAATGGTGTGGACTTCCCGGAGGTTGGTGCAGATGTGCTCGGGGCCCAGGTGGCGGATGTCCAGCCAGAGGTGGGGGCCGTAGGGGCTGTCCACCCCGAAGCCCTGGCGGATGTGGTGCAGCATCCAGCGGCTGACCACGTCCCGGGAGGCGATTTCCTTTTTCACCGGCTCGTAATCGGGCATGAAACGGTGGAGGTTTTTGTCCAGGAGGATGCCGCCGTCGCCCCGGCAGCCTTCGGTCACCAGGATATTGGCGGGCACGATGCCGGTGGGATGGAACTGCACCGCCTCCATGTTGCCCAGGGGCACGAGGCCGGTGTCCTGGGCGATGGCCATGCCGGTGCCTTCATTGATGACGGCGTTGGTGGAGGTGCCGTAGATGCGGCCGTAGCCGCCGGTAGCGATGACCGTGGCCTTGGCCAGGTAGGGGCGAATCTCGCCGGTGCGCAGATCCATGGTCACGGCGCCGAAGCAGGTCTCGCCGTTGTGGATCAGGCTAATGGCCTCGCAACGATCATGCACTGTCACCCCGAGCTTCACGACCACGGAATCCATGGCGTACTGGAGGACGTGACCGGTGCCGTCGGAGGCGAAGCAGGTGCGCCACTTGGCGGTGCCGCCGAATTGACGCTGAGCGATGAGGCCGGCCTTTTCCTGGAGGTCTTCGATCTCGGTGCCGTCGGGCAGAGTCCGTTTGCCGGGGATTACCCGGGACCAGGGGACGCCCCACTGGGAAAGCTGGCGCACGGCCACGGGAGCCAGTTCGCAGAACAGCCGGGCCACTTCCTGGTCGCAGCCCCAGTCGGAGCCTTTGACCGTATCTTCAAAGTGGATGTCGGGATTGTCGCCGTAGCCCTGGGCTACGTTGCCGAGGGCCGCCTGCATGCCCCCCTGGGCGGCGGTGCTGTGGGAGCGGCGGGGCGGGACCAGGCTGAGGATGGTGACCTGGTGACCGCCCATGGCGGCTTCGATGGCCACACGTTCGCCGGCCAGGCCGGCCCCAATGACCAGGACGTCAGATATATGTGCGTCGGACCAGTTCATGAGAGACCCTTGGGAACGTTACGGAAATAGAAGACCAGGAGGGTCAGGAACCCCAACCCTACCATACCGATGGTGGCGTAAACCAGATAGTTGGTGAATTTCCGCCGGTGTATCCAGCTCCACTTCACCAGGATACGGTACAGGCCTACCATGGCGTGGATTTCGGCGGCCAGGATCAGGAGGACGAAGTTGGAAAAGTAGCCTCCCTGGATCCGGGCGGCGCTGGTGGCGGCGGCGATGGGCCAGGTGACCAGCACGCTCCAGATATGGGAAACGGCCAGGACCAGGACAATCAAGCCGGTGACGATCTGGACGCCCCAGGCCCAGGTGTCCAGGTGGGCCAGGCGGCGGGAATGCTGCAGGTAGACCCGCATTTCCTGGAACTGCCAGGGAGCCTTGCGCAGCGCCACCAACCCGTGGACGAGGATGGCCAGGATAATGAGGGGGATGCCGATGTAGGAGAGATAGTACTCATCCATCCGGGCGGAATCCCGGTTAAAGGCGTCCACGCCAAGAATGATGCTGGAGACCGCAAACATGTGGAACTGGAGGAAGCCGAAGAGCATCAGGCCGGTGGCCAGCTCCAGGAGTTCCATGCGGGCTTCCAGCCGGGGACTTTTCGCCAGAAGTTTTTGTAAGATCACCGGGTCACCTGCTCTGAAAATGTGAAATTTTACGCAAACTCAATTGTTGAATATATTTCAGGAAGAAATCATTGTCAAAGATTTTATGGCGCGCCGCCACTCCCGGAGCGCTCCTGTAATTCTAGCAGACCGGGACGGGCCTGGAAATCAGATGATTTCTGATATTCGTGTAAAAAGATTTCTGACAAGGAGGTGAGGAGATATCGGCGGCGGGATTAGCCCGCATGGTAGTAAAAGACCGCGACCAGGATCACTGCGGCCAGGAGAAGGCGGTAGACCGCGAAGGGGATGAAGGTGTGGTTCTGGAGGAAGCGCATGAGGTACTTGATGGTGAGGTAGCTGGAGATCACCGCGGCCAAAAAGCCGAGGGTGGCGGGCAACAGGCCCAGGGTCCCGGCGGGCTCGTGGATCCATTTGGGGATGTGGTGGAGGCCGGCGCCGGCGATGATGGGGGTGGACATCAGAAAGGAAAAGTGGGCGGCGGAGCGGCGGTTGAAGCCCAGAAACAGGCCGGTGGTCATGGTGATGCCGCTCCGGGAAACCCCGGGCATGATGGCAAAGGCCTGGGAGAGGCCGATGAGCACGGCGTCTTTCAAGGTGATCTGGTCCAGGCGGCGGCGATGCCGGGCCAGGATTTCCCCCAGGATGAGCAGGAGCCCTACGGCCCCCAGGAGAATGGCGATGCGGGCCGGTTCCCGGAAGAGGGTCTCGGCCTTTTTTTCGAGCAGCACCCCGGCCAGAGCCCCGGGAATGGTGGCGACGATGAGAAAAAAGAGCATCTTGCGCTCCGGGCGGTTGTACCGGGAGGGGGAGATGAAGGCGTGGGCCATGTCCAGCCAGTCCTGGTAGAAGTAGGCCACCAGGGCCACCAGGCTGCCGACATGGAGCAGGATGTCAAAACCCAGGCCGGCTTGGGCCACATGGAGATAGTGCTCCAGTAGAGCCAGGTGGGCGGAGCTGGAAATGGGCAAGAACTCGGTAATACCCTGGACTGCGCCGAGCATGAGGGCAATGAGGGGGTGCATAATGGCGGAATGTATCACGGGAAATAACGGCAGGCAATGAGAAAGTGCCCAGGGGGCAGAGGCTGGTCGTTAGGAATTTGAAGGTCAAATCCGGAGCTTGAACTGACGGAAATATGCAGGGGGAGAATCTGGCAGCCGCTGGCTTTTTCGTGAAGCTCCGGACGGAGAGGTGGGTTTAGAGCCGCAACCTTTCAGCCGGCGCCACCTGGGCGATGGCGACGGAGGATTGGAACTCCCCGAGGATTATGACGATTTGGCCACGGTGACGGTGACGGTGGCGGGACGAGAGCGCACCAGGCTGGCCCCCTGGGGTAATTCCACGGAGACGTTGAGACGGTGGCGGCCGGGGGCCAGGTTGAGGGTGTCCGCCCGGGCCTTGAGGTCTTCGGCCTTGAGAGCCTGTATCAGGGGCCAGGGGCCTTTAACGATAAGGGTAACCTGGGCCGGGGACACCCGGGCTTCCTGGGGATCGGTCAAGACGGAGACCCCGGTAAAGGTCCGGGTCATGGTTTTGGGGCCGATCTGGATGTCTGCCAGGATGGGGATCGGATCTTTCAGGGCCAGGTGGAGGTTCTTGAAGTCTAAATCCGTGGCGATGACAGTGCGTTCCTTAAGGAAGGACAGGTCAATGGGGAGAGTGGGGATAAATTGCAGTTCGGCCAGTTCCGGGGCAGGGCCTTTGACGGTCACCTGGGCTGGGCGGGTATTGACGCTGACGAGCTCGTAGCCCTCGGCGGGATTATTTTCCAGGATCGGCTTGATGGGCAGAGTCCGAGTGATGGTGGCGGCCAGGGTCAGGGTGATGGGGTTGGGTTGGATGCGGACCACTTGAACCCCCCGGGGAAGAGAGAAGCTGTTGGGGCCGAGAGAAAAGGTGTGGCGGCCGCTTTTATAACCGTTCAAGTCCAGAGTTTGGGTGAGGCGGGTCTGGGAGAGATTGTTGACAATGGAGCGGGGGCCGACCACCCGGACCTGGATAGCTGGGGGCACTTCGCTGGTGGCCATGAGATTTTTGTTCAGGTTGACCAGTTCCAGGGTCATGTTGATAGTGGTCTCGGTGCGCTCCTCACCGCTGACGGTGAACCAGAGGGCAATGGCCAGCAAGATGGAGAAGAGCTTCAGGAGCCTATTGCGTTTTAACGTACCGAGCCAGCTTATCAAACCAGTTTCCTTTATGGTTAGCCGGAGTTTCCAGCAGGTCCCGGAGGGCCTGCCGCAGTTGTAGCCGGGTAAGATCGCGTCGCAGTTTTCCGCCGTAGGCCAGGGAGATCTGTCCGGAGGTTTCGGAGATCACCAGGGCCAGGGCGTCGCTCTGCTCGGTGACCCCCACCGCGGCCCGATGGCGGGTGCCCAGGGTGGGGTCCAGATTGGGGTCGCGGGACAGGGGCATCAGACAACCTGCGGCCACGGCCCGGTCCCCTTGAAGAATGACGGCACCGTCATGGGTGGGGGTGTGGGGCCAGAACAGCGTCACCAGCAACTCCTTGGTGACCAGGGCGTCCAGCTTGATGGCCCGTTCGAGAAAATCCGACAGGCCAATATAGCGCTCCATGACGATGAGGGCGCCGATGCGGCGACTGGCCATGGTGTCGGCGGCATCGCATACTTCTTCAACGGTAAGGGGGGCCTGGAGGCCGCCGGGGGCCAGGGCTTTTTTGCCCATGCGGCTGAGAAACCGGCGAATATCGGCCTGGAAGAGAATGATGACAATGAGCACAAAGCTCTTGACGATGATGCCCAGGAGCCATTCCAGGGTGAAAAGCTCCAATTGGCGGGCTACCACATAGGCGATGAACAGGAGGAAGAGCCCAGCCAGGACCGGGATGGCCTGGGTGCCGCGCAGCACCAGCACCACCTGGTAAATAATGATGGCCACCAGGATGATGTCCACACCATCCTGCCAGCGCAGATTGCTTAGAAATGGCGACATGATGGAGGCGAGGGCGCATCCTTTTTGGAGATGTCAGTGGATCTGGAGGCGAAGGCTTGAAAACCCCGCCGGGCATCTCCAACCTAATGGTTAGAAGGGTTCAGGGCGAAAACGTTAAGTGCAAATAGTGCGCAGTGCGCCTCTTACAAGTTGGTTTGGGGGCATAGTCCGCAGTGTCTCTGCGCTGGATAAGACAATGTCGTTTCGGCCGCCTTCATAATGGTTGCGTTCGTCCCCTTCACGGGGCGGTGCGAATCGCCTCCAGCACGGCCAGGAACTGGCGGGCATAGGCGACGTTATGGGTGCGGACGATACGGGCGCCGCGCAGCACCGCCACAGCCAGGGCCGCCAGGGTGCCAACATCCCGTTCTTCACCGGCGGGGAGGTCCAGGATGCGCCCGATGAAGGCTTTCCGAGAGGCTCCCACCAGCACGGGACGCCCAAATCCAGGAAGACCTCCAGGTGGTTCAAGATCTCCAGGTTGTGTTGCCCGGTTTTGCCGAAACCGATACCGGGGTCCAGGACCAGGAGCTCAGCAGCGAGACCCTGGGAGGCGGCGAAATCCAGCCGTTCCCGAAAGAAGTCCCGGATTTCCCCCAGCAAGTCGTGGTAGTGAGGCTGGCGCTGCATATCCCGGGGAGTGCCCTGCATGTGCATCAGGACCACCGGCGCCTGAAACTCGGCGGCCAAGGGGGCCATATCCGGGTCGAAACGCAGGGCGCTGATGTCATTGATCAGAGTGGCGCCGGCGCTGAGGGCGGCCCGGGCCACCGTCGCCTTGTAGGTATCGATGGAGATGGGGACGGTGATTTCGGGGGCCAGGGTCGTCGATGACCGGCAAGACCCGGCGCAGTTCCTCCTCTAAGAGGTACGGGATCGGCGAACGGCCGGGTGGATTCACCGCCGATGTCCAGGATGTCGGCGCCGGCCGCCACCAGGGCCCGGGCCTGGGCCAAGGCCGCGGCATGGTCGAAGAAGCGGCCGCCGTCGGCAAAGGAGTCGGGGGTGACGTTGAGCACCCCCATGATCAGAGGGCGAGGCGCCGCCAGAAGCGTCCGCCCAGACCTGATGGCGCTCAGAATCTCCCCGAGGCCGGAGAAAGACGTCGGGCCCGCCATGGTTACGCCTGCTGGAGCGTCGAGTGGGGCCGCGACTTCCGGGGTTTCAGGGGGTTCTTCCGGGTTCTGGAAAGAGTTTAAAATCCGGTCAATTTCGGTGCTGTCCAGGGTTTCCTTCTCCAAGAGGCCCTGGGCCAGGGCTTCCAGTTGGGCCCGATGGCTCGGTCAAAATATCCTTGGCCTGATTGTAGGAGCTGAGAACCAGGTTCTTGATGGCGTGGTCGATGACCCGGGCGGTCTCTTCACTGAAATCTTTGGACTGGGAGATTTCCCGGCCCAAAAAGATGTGTTCGTCCCGCTTGCCGAAGGTAACGGGGCCCAGCTCGTCGCTCATGCCCCAATTGCAGACCATCTTGCGGGCCAGATCGGTGGACCGTTCCAGGTCGTTGCCGGCGCCGGTGGTGAAATGCTGAAAGATCAGTTCCTCGGCGGCCCGGCCCCCCAACAGAACCGTCAGGAGAGCGGCGAGATATTCCTTGGGATAGGTGTGCCGTTCATCCAGAGGCAACTGCTGGGTGAGGCCCAAGGCCCGACCCCGGGGAATGATGGTGACCTTGTGGATGGGGTCGGCGCCCGGGACGCACTTGGCCACCAGGGTATGGCCGGCCTCGTGATAAGCGGTGTTCAAGCGTTCCTCTCAGTCAAAATGAGGCTGCGGCGTTCCGTGCCCATGAGGACCTTATCTTTGGCCTCTTCGAAGTCGGGCATGGTGACCAGATTCGCTGCCCCGGCGGGCGGCGAGCAAGGCGGCTTCGTTGGCCAGGTTCTCGAGGTCGGCGCCGGAAAATCCGGGGGTGCCCCGGGCCAGGATGGACAGGTCCACCGTGTCGGCCAGGGGAGTGCGGCGGGTATGGACCTTGAGGATGGCTTCCCGCCCTCTTGACGATCGGGGATCGGGACCACCACCTGGCGGTCGAAGCGGCCGGGCCGCAGCAAGGCCGGGTCCAGGACGTCCGGGCGGTTGGTGGCGGCGATGAGGATAACGCCCTTCATTGGCCTCAAAGCCGTCCATTTCCACCAGGAGCTGGTTCAAGGTCTGTTCCCGCTCATCGTGGCCGCCGCCTAGACCGGCGCCCCGGTGACGGCCCACGGCGTCAATTTCATCGATGAAGATGATGCACGGAGCGCTCTTTTTGCCCTGGATGAACAGGTCTCGCACCCGGGCGGCCCCCACGCCTACGAACATCTCCACGAAATCGGACCCGCTGATACTGAAGAAGGGAACCCCCGCTTCGCCGGCGATGGCCCGGGCCAGGAGGGTTTTACCGGTACCCGGGGCGCCCACCAGGAGAACCCCTTTGGGGATGCGGCCGCCCAGCCGGGTGAACTTCTTGGGATCTTTAAGGAAATCGATAATTTCCGAGACTTCTTCCTTGGCTTCTTCGATGCCGGCCACATCGGCGAAGGTGATCTTGACGGTGTTTTCGGTCATGAGGCGAGCCCGGCTCTTGCCGAAGGACATGGCTTTACCGCCGCCGGACTGCATCTGGCGCATAAAGAAGATCCAGATGCCCACCAGGACCAGCATGGGTAGCCAGGAGACCAGCAGGGTGGTGTACCAGGGAGAATCATCCTTGGGCTTGGCGGTGATCTGGACCCCTTTCGCCTGGAGGACTTTGATCAGGTCTGGGTCAGTGGGGGCGTAGCTCTTGAAGGCCTTGCCTTCTTTCATTTCACCGCTTCTTTTCATCTCGCCGGAGATTTCATCGCCTTGAAGGGTAACCCTGAGGACCTGGTCCTCTTTTACCAACTTGATGAATTCGGTGTAAGTGAGGGTGGCCTTGCCCCGGGTGTGCTCGACGCTGTTGAAGTAATTGAACAGGAAGATCATTACCAGGGTAATGAGCAGCCACAAGGCGATATTCTTATAAAATGGGCTCAAACGGTTATTCATTGGGTCCTTAAGCGCTGGCAAATGCCATGGTTATGTCAATTATATAGATTTTACCATAGATTAGTTTACGTTCCCCGGGGGAAAAAAGCAAGGTGAATTCCGCGGTTTGCTTAATTCAGGCAAGAGAGGAGGGAACGGGGCCCCAGATCCCGCTTTCTCCCTAATTCAGAGGGATGATAGCAGGACCCGGGGCGTGGAGGAAGGTTGTCAGGCCGGGGGTGGGGGGAAGAGGCCTAGAACCCCTCGCCCGGAAGCAGACTGGCCAGGCTTTCCCGGGGGATGCGCCAGGGGCCACCGCCCCACTTGACCCCGGGGATTCGACCGTCACGAATCATCCGGTATACGGTGCGGCGGGAGATAACCAGGATCGCCGCGGCCTCATCCGGGCGAAAAAAACGCTTCTTTTGCAGTAATTCCATCTTTCAGCCTCCTTGCGGTTTCAGATTCCTCTTCCTTGAGGGTCGTGGGGAATTTTTTCTGCAAGGGGCAAGCCAATTTTGCTGACCCGAAAGGCTTTTCTGGGTTTTGCCCGTGGAATTAAATGCCGATAAGGCGGCCGTACTTTCGGGACCACCGCCGGCTGGAGCCAAAGGGAGAGTGCGTCCCCTGCACCACCAGTAATGGCCCGGTTGCCTGTTTTACGGGTGGACCGACGGCCCATGGGGCCTTGCCGAGAAGAGTCTTTGCAGGGGCGTAGTGCCCTCCTGGCCTGCTGACTGATTTTGCCAGGGAGATTTTCCCGCCAGTCCTGAGAGCCCCTTAAATTAAGGGGGCGTTGGGGCGTTACCCCTAAAGATTGACCAAATCCCCCTAGAGCGATTGCTCCGCACTGTAGGCCCTTCGTCCTTCCGGGCCGGCAAGTCGACCGGGCCCGGGGAGTTATTCATCCCGGCGTTGTTCTAACCTTGGCAGGCTTAAGAGCCTGAGATTTGGTCCCCATCCCGGAGCAAGGAAAATGCCGGGGAATGAGGCGGGGCTTACCCGTGCGGCCCGGAGCCGAGGGGGCCGTTCCTCCATTCTTAGCCTCCCGGGCAGGGACAGAAGGAGCTCTTTACGGCAGGCCAAAGGCGGGATGTGTGACAGGAGAGGACAGGTGTCTTCCAGGTTGCACGGATCTTGAATGGAGTAGGAGCAGTTGTGCCAGAACAGGGAGGGATGAGAAATGATCCATGAGCGTCTGATGAGACCCAGTGAAGTAGCCAATCGCCTGGCGGTGTCCCGCTCCACGGTGTACCGCTGGTTTTGGGAAGGGAAGCTCAGGGGCGTCAAGATTACCGGGGGCACGGTGAGGATCCTGGAGAGCGCGGTCAGAGATAAGATGGCCGAGGTTTATTAAGGGGAACCGGAATTGCCCGGGTGAGCCGATGCCGGGGCGCCCCGAAGAGATGGGCTGCGGTTCCTCCTGGACCAAAGGTTTAAAGGCCAGAGGCTAAAACGGATCGGCAAGGCATGGATAAAGGAGCAGTCAGGCGCGGGGGAGGAATGGTTGACATCGGCTGAAGGGCGGAAGTTGGGCTGAGGGACAACCGTTCCAGGCGTGCTGGAGATTGGACGGCTTATTGCGTATATCCAGGCAACCATGACGGGAAACAAGAAAAGCACCAGGAAGGGAAAACGTGAGCTTCACGGAGAGGACGCCCAATCACTTTACCTGGCTGGGAAGGACCTGGAAGAGATCCAGGAACTGCTGCCGGTAGCCCTGGCAACTCTGAAGCGGTGGCACCAGGAAGAGAATGGGAAGAAAAACGGCGGCAGGTACCGGTATCCTCCCGATGGCTGGGAGAGGCCTTGAGGGGGATCTTAAGGGAAAAGGCCGGCCAGCTCATCATCAAAGGTGACCTGAAAGCGCCGGAATTGGATGAACTGAGCAAGATTGTGACTCTCCTCGACCGGCTGTGCAGCCAGGGATGGGACCTGCGGGCGGCGGCGCTGGAAGTGATGGATCGGTTCATCGAATTTTTGCGGGGCTGGGTGAAGGATCAGGAGGAACTGAAGCAGATTTCGTACCGGGTCCAGGAGTTTTTCCGGCAGCTGGAAGAAGACTCCTGATCTTAAACGCCACATTATCTCCACCCATCCCAAAGGTAGAACGAGGCATGGGGCGACCATCGGAGGCGAGCATGACCTCTAGAGGCGAGACCGGAAAGGGGGGAAAGAGCTGATGAGCGGCAAACGAGCCCAAGGAAGGACCATGACCTTAAACAAAAAGTTGACCATAAGCGAGTTTCGCAAGCGAGCCGATAAGATCCTGATGCGTCTGTCGCTGGAAGTGATGCCCTTCTGGGCCGACAGCGAAGAAAAGCAGCGGCAACGGCTGGAGCGGGCCGCAGGCGATCCCCTCTATTTTTGCCGCACCTATCTGCCTCACTATTTTGCCCATGCCCCGGCGCCCTTTCACCATGAGCTGGTGCGGCTGCTGGAGCAGCGGAGCGATGAGGTGGTGACGCCCATGGCGGTGGCCGCCCCCCGGGAGTTCGCCAAAACCACGGTGTGCAGCCTTTGGCTACGTCCTGCACCAGATCTGTTTCCGGCGGCGGCATTTCATCCTGATCGGCAGCGACACCGAAGACCTGGCCTCGGACCTCACCGGCTACATCTACCTGGAGCTGCTCTACAACGAGAGGCTCCACCAGGATTTCGGGGAGTTGGTCAAAGGCAACAAGTCGGTGGACGATTTCGTGACCTTGAACGACATCCGCGTAAAATCCCGGGGACGGGGGCAGCGCCTCAGGGGTCTCAAGCACAAGCAGTGGCGGCCGGACCTGGTCATCCTGGATGACCTGGAGAATGACACCAACGTCCGGAATCCCGAGATCGTCCAATCCATCCTGGACTGGGTGAAATCCACGGTCTACCCCGCGGTGGACGCCCGGGGCACCCTGATGATTATCGGCACCATTCTTCGGTGGCACAGCGCCCTGCACGTAATGCTGACCAGCCCCGACGAACCCTACTGCCATTTCCAGCGGCGGATTTACCGGGCTTACCAGGACGACGGGTCGTCATTGTGGGAGGCCCGGCACCCGGTGGCCCGGCTCAAGCTGCAAAAGCAGTTGATGGGCACTGTGGCCTTCAACCGGGAGAAGATGAATGAACCGGCGCCGGACGGCGGCTTTTTCAAGGAGAACTGGATTCACTACTACCATCCTGACAGCCTGAAAGATCGGGACCTGGTGGTAACGGGTTTCTTTGATCCTTCCCTGGAGACCGGGGCCACCGTCCGATTACAAGGCGTTTATCACGGTGGGCTGGGACCGGCGGGAAATGGTGATTTACGTGATGGATGCGATCATCCAGAAAAGCCACGTTGGATCAGATTATGCGGACCATTTTCAACCGGCACCAGCAATTCGGCTATCAGCTGGTGGGGGTGGAAGACAACCTTTTCCAGCGGCTCCTGCTCAAGGAGTTCGACCGGATCGGGGTGGAGCGGGGCCAATTCCTGCCCCTGAGAGGGGTGACCCACCGCATCGCCAAGGAGACCCGGGTGGCCGGCCTGTCACCGCTGTTAGAGCGGGGCAAGATTCGCTTTATCCGGGGGCATTCGGACCAGGAACTGCTGGTGGAGCAATTGCTCTTCTTCCCGTCCCGGACGCTGCACGACGATGGGCCGGACGCGCTGGAAGGGGCGGTTGGCCTGGCCCGGGACCTGCCGGCGGGGGAGACGCCCCAGTTGAAGCCAGCGAAGCCGCGGCTCTTCCAGAACAGGGGGGCTTTTTAGAGAAAGTAAGCAGTGAGCGGTGGGCAGTAAACAGGCGTGCAGAGAGACCAAGTTGCCCAAACCATATTTGAACCCGGCTTGCCGGGCGCGGTGAACGGTTAGGAGAAACTATGGGGCTGAAGGATTTATTCGGAAGACTGTTTAAAGAAACGGTTAAGCCGGAAACCCGGGAATTGTCGGCGGTGAGCCTGGCAGAACGCTGGAGCACTTACCCCAGCGCCGGGTTAACCCCGAACCGCCTGGCGGGAATCTTCCGGGAAGCGGACCAGGGCAATGTTTATCGCCAGATGGAGCTGTTTGAGGAGATGGAGGAGAAGGACGCCCACCTGACCGCGATCCTCCAGACCCGGAAAATGGCGGTATTGGGCAAGGACTACGAAGTGATGCCCTATGCCGAGACCCCGGAAGATGAAGGGATTGCGGCGCAGGTGGGGGAGATCGTCTACGGCATCCCCAACCTGGAGGAGGCCTTTCTGGACCTGCTGGACGCCATCGGCAAAGGGTTCGCCCTGAGCGAAATCTTCTGGGAGGTGACAGGACGGCCGGGCCCGGGTGGCGGAACTGCGGTGGATTCCCCAGAAAAAGGTGACCTTCGGGGAAGACTGGAAGCCCCGGCTGCTGACGCCGGAGGCCAGCTGGCAAGGGATTATACCGCCGGT
This sequence comes from uncultured delta proteobacterium, assembly GCA_963841475.1. Taxonomy (GTDB): domain Bacteria; phylum Desulfobacterota; class Desulfobaccia; order Desulfobaccales; family 0-14-0-80-60-11; genus 0-14-0-80-60-11. The sequence continues at coordinate 253,074 of CAWJCT010000002.1, read as the reverse complement.
CTGGAAGGTTATGTACCACCGCTACAAGGCCAGAAGCGGCCACGCCAACGCGGTCGGGAGTGCTCCGGGTGGTGGGCTGGATGTACCTGCTGAAGAATTTTGCCATGAAGGATTGGGCGGCATTCAACGAAGTCTTCGGCATGCCGCTCAGGCTGGGGAAGTATGACAACACGGCCTCCCCGGCGGACCGGGAGGCCCTGGTCCAGGCCATCCGGAACCTGGGTTCCGACGCCGCGGGAGTGATCAGCAAGTCCACCGAGATCGAATTTGTGGAAGCCGCGTCCCGGTCCGGCGGGGCCAACCCGTACCAGCTCATGGCGGATTTTTGCAACCGGGAAATGTCCAAAGCGGTTTTGGGCCAAACCCTGACGACGGATACGACGGGGTCCACCGGCACCTATGCGGCCGCCAGCGTGCACGCGCAGGTGCGCCGGGATTTGGTGGAGGCCGACGCCCAGGCCCTGGCGAATACCTTGAGGGAACAATTGCTGCGTCCCCTGGTGGGATTCAACTTCGGCTGGGACAAGCCCGTGCCCTGGTTCCGCTTCAGGTTCGAAGCGGAAGAGGATCTCAAGACCCTATCCGAGGTTTACCGGAACCTGGCGGCCATGGGCCTGCCCCTGGATATGGAGCACGTGGCGGAGCGCTTCGGCATCCCCTTGCCGAGGACCGGCGAGGGGGAAAAGAAGCGGGAGAAATCGGCAGCCTGATGCGGGGCTTAACCGTCCTTACCCCACCCCGGGGGAAGGCAAGGCATCAAAGCAGGTGAGGAGGCAGGGGCTGATGAGAAGTGGAAAAAATCTGATTATCGCCGGAGTTGTTCTGGGGTTGTTGATTGGTCCAGTCGCGGGGTGCGAAACCTTGAAAAGCGCTTTCTGTTCCCCCACCGCGCAGGAGGTGGCGGACGCGGCTGACTTTGTGGCGAATGCCGACTCAGTCTTGAATTTTATGAGCACCCTGGTCCCCAGCGCCGAAGTAGCTGCGGCCATAGCTGCTATCAAGATTGCCAAAATCGTGTTTGAACAAATCAAATCGGGCATCTGCGTGCCGGCGGAACAGGAGACGGCTGCGAAGACGGCCTTACAGGCCAGCCAGGCGATGGCGGTGAAGAGGGGATACAAGCCGTGAAAGGGCTGGGATGGCGCAAGGAACATGCCGACCCCCGGGATTTACTGCACGGGGATATCGCCGGGGTATCCAGCCGGGTTCAGGCAACGGCTGAAACGCCGGAGGTGGATTTCTTCAAATGGATTCCCCCGATCAAAGACCAGGGCCATCTTGGTTCTTGTGTCGCCCATGGTATCGCCGGCGCCTATGAATTCGACGGCATCAAGACCACTGGCGCGTCTACGCCCGTGTCCCGCCTTTACCTCTACAAGGCGGCCAGGAGATTGGGAGGCTTTAGCGGCGATTCCGGGGCCTGTATTCGGGACGGGATGCGGGCGCTGGTGAGACTGGGAGCGCCGCCGGAAGCCCTCTGGCCCTATAAGGAGGAAACCTTTGACGCCGCGCCTGATTTCGTGGCCGCCGCATATGCCCAGAATTTTGCGGCCCTGCGCTATGTCAGGCTGAAAGATCTGACCGAAATCAAGGCGTATATCCGGGCCGGGTTCGCGGTGGTCTTCGGGTTCACGGTGTTCCCCTCCATTGACCAGGTGAAAGAAGACGGTTGGGTGCCGTTGCCCAAACCCGGGGATCGGCCGGTGGGGGGGCATGCTGTTTATACCTGCGGCTATTCCAATCTCAAGCGGTCCGGCTTTTGGCAAGATCCACCCGGCGCCATCGGATTTATCAACAGTTGGGGAGAATGGGGGGATAAGGGCAAAGGGTGGCTGCCCTATGAATATTTTTACCAGGGTTTCTGTGATGACTTCTGGGCATTGATTTCGGCGAGGCACCCGGATGAAAACGACTTTGCCTGATGTCCCCGTGATCATCTACGACGGGGGCAAGAAACAGCGTTGGTCCAAATGGATCATGAGCGGTATGTTCGCGGTCCTCCTGGTCCTGCTCGGGATCTTCCAAGACTGTGGGAACGGTGACGGATTCTGAGGATTCAAAACCGGGAAGACGTCGGCGCCACCTGGTGAGAGGCCCCGGGACGATCAGGTCCGCAGCCGGGGGGCGGGTTGGGACTAATGCCTCGAGTTACGAGAGGGGACCAGGGACGGAAGACCTGTCGACGGGGCCCCTTGTGCAAACCACAAAGTGAGGAAAGATGACGATGACGTCGAACGCGGTAAGTCAGGACCAGACTCCTGTCCTGCCCGAGTGGATCAGAGTGCTTCCCCGGGGCGCCGTGGAGTTGTCGGACCAGCGGGAACCCTTCATGGTGGACGAGGCGTCGCTAATGTCCATGGCGGCAGATTTCCGGTCCCGGGGAGTGGATCTGGTCATCGATTACGAGCACCAATCCTTGCAAGGGGAGCGGGCCCCAGCGGCAGGCTGGATCAAGGACCTGGAGGCCCGGAGCGACGGGCTCTGGGCCCGGGTGGATTGGACCCGGCAAGCCCGGGATTACCTGGAGAAGAAAGAGTACCGTTACTTCTCGCCCGTTCTGCGGCTGGACCCTGCAACCCGCCGGCCTCTCGCCCTGCTGCACGTGGGCTTGACCAACGTGCCGGCTATCAAGCACCTGCCGCCCCTGGTGGCCAGGTGGGGAGGGAGCCACCCCTCCGGGAACGCCGCGGCCGGCAGAACCGGTGGTCAGGGCCCTTGTGGCAAAAATGGACTCAGTAAAGGAGAAAGCGGAAGATGGTGGAACAACTCAAACGCCTGATGGGTTTGGAACTCCGAGGTGGAAGAGGGGGCGGTATGCGACAAGGCGCTGGAGGCCTTCCGGGACCTGGCCTCGACCTTGAATCTGCCGGGTGAAGTTTCCGTGGCTCAACTGAAGGGGGCGGTGGAAGCTTTAAAGCCGGCGCCTCGCGCCTGGTCAAGGCCGAAGAGGCATTGCAGGCCCTCAAAGTCCGCCTGGCGAAGAAACGGCCGACCGGTGCGTGGAAGAGGCTTTGCAGTCCGGCAAGGTCAGCCCGGCCCAACGCGGTTGGGCGCTGGAGTATTGCCGCCGGGACCCGGAAGGTTTCCGGACCTATGCGGACCGGGCCCCGAAACTGGTGCCCACCGGGGAGGAACTGCAAATCCTCAGGGAGGATCATCATGAGGAGAGAGGTTTGCTCCCGGAGGAACTGGCCGTTTGCCGGTCCCTGAAAGTTTCTCCGGATGCCTACCTGAAGGCTAAGGCCCAAATCGGGTAGTTTCCGCAGCAAGACCCTTCAGGCGGGGGAGGCCAGGCGCGGCAAGGGAAACAATGGCCGGACCGCCGGTCGCCTCGCCCGGCGCAGACCCTGAAGGTGAGATCAGCAGATAAGGTTGTCGGCTGAAGGTGATTAACCAATACAAGCGGAGGTAGAAGGATATGTCAGCTTTAACCCGTGATCGGGCTACGCCTTACCGGGAAGGTATTGAAGTGGAATACCTGGTGGCAGCCAACACCAAAATCTACGCCGGTTCCCTGGTATGCGTCAATGCCTCAGGTTATGCCGTGCCGGCGGCGGACACCAGCGGTTTTCGGTTCGCCGGGGTGGCGATGGAGCAGGTGGACAACAGCAGCGGCAGTGACGGCGGCCTGAATGTGAGGGTGCGGCGGGCCGGGGTCTTCGAGTTCGACGCCGTGTCCATCAGCCAGGCCATGGTGGGAGCGGCCATGTACGCGTCGGATGACCACACCTTTGATGATGCGGCCGGCCCCACCAATGACATCAAGGTGGGCCTGCTGGTCAAATACGTCTCGGCCACTAAAGGCTGGATCGACATCGCCAGGTAACGGAGGAACCTCTCATGATTATCAATATGGAAAGTTTAGCCCGGCTGTACACGGGATTCACCGCGGTGTTCAACGCCGCCTTCCAGGAGACCCAGACCTGGTATGAGCGGGTGGCCATGACGGTGCCGGCCACCACCCGGATTATGGATTACAAGTTCCTCCTGGATTTTCCCATGGTCCGGGAATGGATCGGTGACCGGCAGATCAGCTCTCTGGAACCCCAGGCCTTCCAGGTGGAAACCAAGGACTGGGAAGCCACCATCGAGGTGGACCGGAATGATATCGAAGACGACCAACTGGGGTTCTACAATCCCATCGTGGCGGCCCTGGCCCAGGAAGCGCGGAAGCACCCGGAGAAGTTGGTTGCCGACCTGATGGTGGGGGGCGTTCTCCAAGCCGTGCTATGACGGCCAGAACTTCTTCGCCACCACGCATCCGGTGGGGGCCGGGACCGCCTCCAACTTCGGCGGCGGCGCCGGCACCGCCTGGTACCTTCTGGACACCAGCCGCGCGGTCAAGCCGTTTCATCTTCCAGTTGCGGCGGGACGTCCAACTGGTGCGCATGGACCGGCAGGATGACGAGCACGCCTTCATGCGGAAGAAGATGCGGTACGGCGTGGATTACCGGGGGGCGGCGGCCTATGGCCTGTGGCAGCTGGCCTATGCCTGCAAGGAGACCCTGAACGACACCAACTACGCTACGGCCCGGGCCGCCATGATGTCGGTGGCCAACGCCGAGGGCCGTCCCCTGGGGATGTCGCCCAACCTGCTGTTGGTGCCCCCGTCCCTGGAGGCCCAGGCCCGGGAGATTTTGCAGGCGCAGTTTATCATCGGCGACCCCACCACCGGCGGCGCCCGCACCAATGTCTGGCAGGGCACGGCCGATCTCCTGGTGGTGCCGGAATTGGCCTAAAGGTTCGCAGGCGGGACGCCTGCGCCACCGGGCGGGGACACCCGTCCTACCGGGAAGGCGGCGACACCGCCGCCCTCCCTTTATCCAGATGCGGGGGGAACGTTTATGGCCTGGTTTGGCGGCTTCACTTTAGAGACCTACAACCGGATTCCGGGTGATTACGAAGAAGTGAGCGTGGGAGTCAGCGCCGTGGGATTTTCAAGTACGAAAATCATGCCGACCACGGGACCTTACGCGCGACTGAGCGCCCGGGCGGTCCTGGTGACCTCGGAAAATGGCGACATCCGGTTTCGGATTGACGGCGGGCTGCCCAGCACCAGCCTGGGCCACTACTTTACCAACGGCGACACCCTGGTGCTCACCGGCACCCAGGCCATCCAGCAATTCCGGGGGATCAGGTGCGGCGATACGAACGGGGTGTTGAAGGTGACGTATTTTTATTAATGACTCAGGCCTGAGGCAGGGCAACGGCTTAGCGATTTCCGGTAACGGCAAGGCCATGAAATTCACTGAAGGGATTGAGCTGCCATCTGTTTGACCTCAATGGCAAAAGTTGATCTCCAAGAATAACGAATTATTGATGCCAACCTGAACGTGAGGAAATGAGGGCAATCTCAATGGCAAAGACCATCGGTTTATATTCTTTGGCGGCGCCGACCGGCCTGACCCCTTCTTTGGTGGCGGGGGGGCCCTGGCACCGAACACCACCTATTACTACAAGATATTCGCGTGCGAACTTAAATTTGGGGTGGTCGTCTTTTCTCCCCGGACTGCCACGGTTTCCATCACGACCACCACCACCAGCAAATCAATCAAGCTGACCTGGACGGCGATTCCCGGCTACAGTCCTTCATCCGTAGAGGGCAACTGCTACCACATTCTCCGCAACACTGTAGACAGCTTTCTCGACACCGACCCGGTTTTGATGATGAACTCCTCAAGTGACACCATCTCAAGGAGAGTTACAGGCGTTACCTACACCGACACCGGCAGCAACCATGTTGACCACTATATTCCCAATTTCAAGGGAGGCTTGCCGGTAATCTATGTCTCTACCGGAGCCGATGAATGGGTTTCCCTGCGGGATATCTACCTGGCCGACGTTGCCGCGGGGTGGGGCAGGGTTTTCCCGGCCATAAACCCGGCCTTTGTCGATTTCGGCAGCGACAAAGCGCCCGGGGGAACCTGGTGCTCCATGGCCAACCTTGCCATTGGGTATGATGCTACCGGTGCCCCTGCTACCGGATATTTCACCCATCTTGCAGGTGCTTTAACCATCTGGGGGGCGCTGAGTTCGTCAGAAGCCGCGTATATAAAATTTGGCAGTGTGATCAATACCGCAGATGCCGACTCCAGGGAGAGAACCTTTCTTATCAACTATGGGGCTAGTTTCCAGACCGGGACGCTCAATGGCGTTTTGTCTCTCTGCGGCCTGAGTCATGTTATCGGCGGGGCCGGGTTTCCCGCTGATCTTTTCCAATACAATAATGGTGGTGCCAACAACATCAACCTCAATCCATCGGCCGGCAGCATAATCTATGACTGTGATTTTCCCATGGTGGCAAATGGCTGGCCCGCCTTAGGCACAGCAGAGGTAAATAATTGCCGGTATTCCGGCTTAGCTCTGGGAAGCGCCACCCACATAGTAAAGAACCCGAAGATCACCGATGCCGAAGGACTTGGTTTGCGTCTCGCCGATAACCAGATAGCTTACGAACCCACCGTAACGTATGCAGGTTACGACGTTGCTTGGAAAACCCAATACAATCAAACAATCTACGATGGAACTTTTTTGTCTCATAATCGAACCGATGGTAAAGTTTGGCTATATTTGGCCCTACTTCTGAACACAGGTGGTTCGTTAACCTTTAAGTACAGTTGTAAGGTGCTGGTTTCGGATAGCAACGACACTATTCTCCCTGGGGCGAGCGTGGAGATCAAGGACAATACGGGAACTACGATATCATCCGGGGATACGGACGCCGAGGGCAATTACGATGCCGGATATCTGACCAACAGAGCGTTGTTTCCGACCGCGGACTTGGGCGGAGCATTAAGCCGTGCTGCGGCCCTTGAAGATGATCATATCGCCGCCGGGGATTTGACCAGAACAGATAAAAACCCTTACACCATTGTCATCACCAAGGCAGGTTTTCAGACGTATCAGGACACGATCACCATTGACCGGAAGCTGAATTTGAGAGTGGCCTTGCAGCGTTTGAACCTTCTTCCCGTTGATGGCGGCCTCATGCCCTTAGGAATCATGGAGGTAGTGGCATGATTTACGTGGTGTACTTTAGCGATGGAGGCGTACCCAGGACAGCTCTTTCTCCTTCTATCGCCACTTATAAGAAAGTTTCGGATGGGTCTGATGTGGCCTCCCCTCCGGCAGTATCCGAAATCGGGGGCGGATTCTACAAGTTCACCGCAACCCCTTCCGAGGCGTTGGTGGTGCGAGTTGATGGCGGTGCAGCTTTGGCGGCTGCCTATCGCTACAAGGTGATACAGATCACCCCCCATGATGGCGATCTGGATGTCCAGATGAGCACCAGAGGAAGCCAGACGGACCTGACGGCAATCAAGGCCAAGACCGATAATCTGCCGGCGGATCCGGCGCTGGAGGCCAACGTCCAGGGCCACGTGGCGGACGCCCTGGCCGCATATGATCCGCCCACCAAGGCGGAGTTGGCTGCGGCAGTATCGCCTTTGGCGCTGGAGGCCGGGCTTGAGGTCCATATGCTAACGGTCATAAACTCCTATGACCCCCCGACCCGGGATGAAGCCATGGCTGACAAAAACGCGATTCTGGCGGCCCTTGGCGCCCTGAATGACCTTACGCTGGGAGATATTTTAGGCGGGGACCTGTCGGACGCTCTGAGCTTTCCGGACAACTCTCTGGCGGACCTGGTACGCAAGCTTTTCTGGGTCGTCTGCAACCGCCTGGTGATCACCGAGGCGCAGGGGGCCTTCACGGCCTATCAGAGCGACGGGGTGACTCCGGGGGTGACGGGGACGATTACCGATAATGGCGTCACTACCGAGAGGAGCACCCCGACATGGCCATAGTCGCAAAAGCGATAGCCTCCTGGGGTCTGTTGGGAGGCAGGGTCATGGTTCACGAGGGGATAGAGATAACCGTATTGCCAGCGGACCTGATGGATGTAGCCCTTGGGACCACGGAACTCCTGGAAGTCGCCCTGGAGGCCGACGTGATGGAAGTGGAGATGGACGATGAGTGAAAAACTGGTGGTCAAATCCGGTGAAGCCAAGACTATCACCTTTACGGTGAAGGATGCCCTGGGAATCGGGGTGGATCTCTCCGAGTCGAAGCTGCTTCTGGGGGTGAAAAAAGACAAGTCCGAGGCGGAATACACCTTTGCCAAGGCCGATGAGGAGTTCGACAAGAGCCAGGCGGCCAACGGCATCGTTTCGGTAAATCTGACCACCGCGGACACCGACCAGCCGGAGGCGACCTACGTCGGGGAACTCAAGTGCGCCTGGTCCGGACCAGTGATCAAGAAGAGCGAGGATTTCTTCCTGCATATCATGCGGGCGGTGACGCCGTAACCATTTGGGGGAAAAGGGGAAGAGGGAGAGAAGCGATAAGCATACTGCCCGGTTCCCTTTTATCTCCCCCCAGCTTGGCGCTTAATCACTGAAGAGGCGCCCTTAAATAAAAAACCAAAAACCCGAAGAGGCGATTATGGCTTATTGTTCCGAAGACGACCTCCTCAAGATGATACCCCAGTCAGAACTGGCCGAGTTGACCGCGGAGTCCGGGGAGGTCCCCGACAGCCTCATCATTGTTGATGCCATCAGCAAGGCCGAGTCCGAGATCGACTCCTACCTGGGGGTCAAGTATGAGGTCCCCCTGGCCGCGGCGCCGGCCCAGGTCAAGGCCCTGGCCGTGGACCTGGCCATCTACCACCTTTATTCCCGCCGGAGCGTCGTACCCGTGGTGCGGCAGCAAAAGCGCGATGTCGCGGTTGCCTTCCTGAAACAGGTGGCGGCGGGACAGCTGATAATCGTAGGGCCGCAAGGTGAGCTGCCCACGGTGGCCAAAGAAGTGACCGACGCCACCAGCGCCATCCGGGCCTTCACCCGGGATACCCAGGCGGATTGGTGAGGGGAGGCAGGCTATGGCCAACGATCTCTGGACCACGGTAGAAGATGCGGTGCTGGCCGCCCTGAAGGCGGAGCTGGACTCCCAGGTCGGGACCCTGGCCGCTTACCAGGGAGACTGGCTGACCGATCTGCAACCGGGAGTACTGGCGCTTTCCGGCGGTTTTAGTGCAGTTGCGCCAGAGCCGGGGGGAGCAGGTGACCCTGGCGTCCTATGACCTGAACCTGGAATTTACCGTCCTGGTGATGGTGAGGCACCTCCGGGGGGAAGCCGCCGGCCGGCGGGAGGCCGATGGGGTTTACCAGCTCCTGGCAGGGGTGAGAAAGGCCTTATGGCACCAGGATTTGGGGCTGGAGTTGCAACCCCTCAGTCTCATCCGGGAAGAGCCGTTGTTGAGCAGCCAGGAAGTTTCCGTGTACGCCGCCCACTATGGCACCGCCATGGTGCAGGACCTGTGAAGCTGACGAGGAGAGAGGATTATGACCCGGTCCATCCGGAATTTTTTGGCCACCCATAATCTGCTGGCGGTATCGGCCAAACAGCAGGAGGTGGCCATGAACACCGAGCAGGACTTGGATACCACGTTGCTGGTGGACCTGAACACGGTGCTCAACTACCAGGCCGTGAAAACCCCCAACCGGGAGGAAGTCACCGGCAAAGAAGAAGCCGACCGGCTCCATGATTTCGGCGGCAAGGTAGTGGGCACCCTGACCTTTTCCCGGGCCCAGCCGCAGCATTTCGGCTTTCTGCTGGGCTACGGTTTAGGCGAGGTGGCGACGACTCCGGCCGGGAGCCACCGGCTATCGGCATACCATCCTGCCCCGGTCCGGGGAGGTCGATGTGGCCCGGTCCAACCCGTCTTTTACCGCGGCCATGCGCTTCGGGCGCCAGGTGATGAAACGGCGCTTCGCCTCCTGTTTCATTGATCAAATCCGGATGGATTTCGCCAGGGACGGCTGGGCCAAGCTCAACGGGACCGTGAAAGGCAGCGGCAAGGTGGTGGACAACACCCAGGTGGAGGAGGTGGCCGGGGCCGACAATGCCACCACCCTGACCCTGGCGCCCAACGGCGTGGCGGGGGAGACACCCGCGGAGCGGTTGAGCAACGTCCAGGCCGTCCAGGTGCTGAATCCCGGCACCCAGGCCTGGGAGGAAGTGGCATACCAGGCCGTGTCCGGGGCGATCCCCGGGGTCATTAGCATTACCTCGCCGGGGGGGAACGGCGCCCCGGCCACCTACCGGGTCTATTACCTGCCCGGGGAGAGCGGCTGGATGAACCTGCCGTCCCGGGTGGAGGAGCCCCCCCTGAAGGTGAGCCAGTTGGAAGTGACCCTGGGGGGCCGCTGGGACGGCGCCGCGCTTTAGCGGCGGGTATCAACTGACCACGGAACTCAGAGGCGTCACCTGGATCATGAAAAACAACCTGACGCCGGAATCCACCCCGGGGGCCGGCGGCAATTACGCCAATCGCGCCTTTCAGGACCGGGCGGGAACAGAGCCTGAAATTCGACCGGGATTTCCGGGACTTCCTCCTGGCTCAAAACCTGAAAGACAACGACACCCTGGGGATGCGCTTGCAGGCGACGGGTCCGGAATTTGCGCCGGGGCTGAGCTACCAGGTGGAGCTGGTCTTTCCCCGGGTGGCAGTGCTGGCCACCACGGTCAAGATCTACCAGCGGCGCCTGGGGGAAGAGGTGGAGTTTGCGGTCCTGGAGGATGACACCTTCGGCTCGGTGGTGGCTTACGTCCAGAACCAGGTGAGCAGCTACGTGGCTTAAGAGTCTTACGTAAAGTCGCAAAGGCGCAAAGACGCACAAATCATGGAGATAACATGGCGAGAATCTTGGGAGAACAGCGCCACATGCTGGCGATTCAGGACCCGGTTTCCGGTTCGGTGATCAACCTGCATTACCGGCGGCCGACCTCGGAGGAGCGGGTGGCCTATCAGCTCTCGGCCTTTCGCCTGGAAGGCGGCGAACGGCGGTTTTGCCTGGGGGAGACCCGCCTGAAGTTCGGGCTGGAGATCCTCACCGGGTTTGGGGCCGGGGATTTTATCATCGCGGCGGAAGGCGGGGAGACTCCCCTGGACCCGGCCCGGCATGCGGACTGGAAAGAGCGTCTCGCCGAAGATGCCCCGGATCTGGTGTCGTATCTGGCCCAACAGGTGTTTGAAGGCATGCGGGTGGCATCCCCGGGGGAGCCGGAGTGGGACTGAGCCAGGCCCCCGGGGGAGACCCCCAGGACTGGCCCCTGGATAGAGAGTTGCAGATGCTGGCCAGCGGACGGCTCTGCGATGAGGAGGAGCGGCGCCGCTGCCGCGCGGAGAGCGGGGCCTTTGCCGACTGGGCCTGCGGCGCCTGCGGCGAGCGGGTGCGTCCGGAAGCCATCTCCCCCTGGACCTGGCACCTGGTCTTCCTGTACCAGTTGAGCCGGGCCGGCTACCCCTTCAAGGCCAACGATCTCAGTCTTGGAAACCTGGCTCCTCATGGGGACGGTACGCCGGGTTTTAGAAGGAGCCCAGCGAGGACAACATGGCCACAAGCGAAAACGAAAAGCAGCACGAACCAGAAAAAGCTGCAGGATTATCGCGCCTACCAGGAAGAGATGCTCAACCTCAGCCAGGAATACAGCCAGGCCCGCCTGGCGGTATGGACGGAAGAAGCCCAGGCCCTCCATGACACCTGGAGCAGCTTCATCCCAGGATTGGCAGAGCAATCTGGAGCAGATGGCGGCCCTGTCCGGGAGCCAGTTTGCGGAGATGGCCGCCCAGGGCGAGGCCGCGGCCAGGCTCCTGGGCCAGAGCTGGCAGCAAAACCTGACGGAGGTCTCCGGGGTCTGTGGAGGAGTGGGGCGAAGGCTTCCTCCATACCATGGGCAAGGTGGCGGGGGCCTGGGGGTCGAGCGTGGGGAGCCGGGGGGGCGGCCAGGAAGGCCTGTCATCGCTTTTGGGCGGGGTCCTGGATTTCGGCGGCATGTTTCACCAGGGCGGGATCGTCGAGGCCCACCAGGGCATGGTGATTTCCCCGGGAACCTTGATGGCGCGACGAGCAACTCATCCTGGCCCAGAAAGGCGAGGGGGTCCTCCCCCGGGAGAGCATGGCCCGCCTGGGCGAGAAAAACTTTGAGGCCCTGAGAACCGGCCGGTTTGACCCCTCCGGGGGCAAAGCCGCGCCCCGCTATAACGTGACCATTCAGGTCCAGACCCTGGATGCCTCCGGGGTGGCGGGCCTGGACTGGGACCGGTTGGTGCAGCGGCACCTGCTGCCGGCCCTCAGACAAGAAGCGGATCGGCGCTGGTAAGGAGAGGAGATGGCAAACGCCCGGTTGGAATGGACCCCGCCGGGGGGCAGCGGCCAGAGCTATACCTTGCCGGTCAACTTCACCTGGGACTATCAGGAACTGGCCCAGGATGAGACTGACCGGGAGCGGGCCGTGGACGGCACCCTGCGGAGTTATCTCCGGGGGCTGAAGCAGCGCTGGGTCTTGCAGTTCCAGTTCATCTCCACGGCGCAGAAGGATGCCCTCGCAACCATCAAGCAGGCCCAGGCGGATATTGATTTTTTCCGGGATGGGGCCGGGGCCAAGACCTTCACCGGGGTCTGGACCAATGACCTGGATTTCCGGGAAGTGGCTCCCGGGCTTCTGGTCCGGGAGCATGATGCTGGAAGAGGTGTAGCTTTTAGGTGAGCAGGAAGCAGTCATAAGGCTGCCTAGCTCGAATAGAGAGAAGCCATGCGGCAAGCTGGAGCGGATTATCTTAAGGGAAGAAGCGCGTTGCCGGGGCGCCCGGCCCCGGGTGAAGGCGGTGCTCTCCCCCTTTGAGCTGGATTACGGGCTGGCCCCGGGCTCCGGAGAGTTTGTCCAGACCGCCTATGGCGGAGAGCCGGGGAAACCTGGCGATGGGCGACGGTTACTTTACCTCCGGCTCCTGGACCTCCCCGGTCGTCCAAAGCCTTTTCGCCTTACCTGGACGAGGCGGTCCCATCCTGGGAGAGCCGGCGGGGCACATGGACGTGGAGATCCGGCTCCGCACCGGGGAGACCCCGGACGGGGTGGCCCAGGCGCCTTTTGCGCCGCTGACCCCGGGGCAGGACCTGTGCCCTGGCCCCGTATTTCCAGGTGAAAGTGAACTTTCAGGAAACCATCCGGGCCTGGGGCCTGGATGATCCCGGGGAGGCGGATGACTTCTCGGCCTATGCGGTGGATCAGGACCCCGGACGGAGGTTTTGAGAGTTACGGCCTCGGACGGGCCGGGGTGTCTGGCCGGATTCAGCCTGGCCGGGCGGCTCACCCTGCCGGAGCAGGAAATCATTGATCCGGGCGGGTTGCAGGTGGAACTGGCCCGGGATTTCAGTGAGCTCAGGGCCGGCGGACCACGCCCTGGTCCTGGATAACCGGGTGGGGCAATGGCTGAACCGGCCCGACAATGCCTATCTCCAGAGGGCTGGACTGGACCCAAAAGCAACTGGCCCTTTACCACGGCTGGGAGTTGGCCGACGGCACGGTGGCCTGGCAGCAGCTCTACCAGGGAGTGGTGCAGCGCCTGGCCGGCATGGCCCACGGCTGGAGCCAGCAGCATCGGGTCCGCCTGGAAAGCCAGGATGGGGTGGCGGCGGGGCTCAAGCAGAAGATCGGGCGCGCCCGGCCGCCACGGGCGAGCGGCGGCCGTTTATGCGGGGCACCTATCTGGCCCAGGGAGAGATGACCCGGGTGATTCCGGCGGCGTCGAGCGAGATTCCCTGGACCGGCAGCGGCAGTGCCGCCGTGAATCTCCTGGGAACCTACCGGGGGGACTATCCACAAGACTATGTCCTGGAAGTGGAGACCGGCGGCGAGGTGGGGAGCGCCACCTTCCGGTGGTCCATGATCAGGGACAGAGCTGGCAAAAAACGGGCTTGGTCGGCGGACGGGCCGGATGCACCGGTGCAGTTGGAGGAAGGCCTGTCGGTCTCTTGGGAGTCGGGGCTGGGGCCGGACCTGGTGGCGGGGGACCGCTGGACCTTTACGGCGATCCCCCCGGTTTACCACTATCAGGTCTTTGGGGCGTCCCTTCGCAGCCATCACTTCGGTCTATCTCGACGGGGAAGATAGACGACGACCGGGTAACGCGGACGCGGCCACCGGCCTGATCCAGGTGAGCGGCAAAAACGCCCAGGTGCAGGCCCGGGTGGTCAAGGACACCACCACCCACCCGGTGGACATTGTGACCGACATCCTGGCGGAAGTGGGCCTGAGCCCGGCCATCCACCAGGACTCCTTTGCCCTGGCCAAGAGCCTCACCCCGGAATACGCCATCGGGATAAGGTTTGAAAATGTCACCGCGGCCCAGGCCATCCGGGAGATCGTCCGGCGGTGCCTCTACGATCTCTGGATCGATTTCGGGGAGATCAAGATCAGGGCGTATTTGGGTGAGGCGTAGGGGCGGGTTTAAAACCCGCCCCTACAGCGGCCATGGCCAATACAGCGGTTTTAAGGTGCCGACTTATAGAGCGATTACCAAAAGTTATGCGGTTACGGCACAGGCTCCAAGAGCCCTACCCCCATTTTTTCAAAGGGGGGAACTTGGCGGAATTCCTTTTGAAGTCTCCCTTTGACCCAGGGGGATTTAGGCAAGAGTGTCCGATGAAGAATTTGCGTACGGTGGTTCAGCCCCCCTCACCCGGACCCTCCCCCTCCGAAGCGGGGGGAGAGGGAGTAGGTGAGGTCGCCGGGTTGAGTAAGCATAAGGCATTAAATCGGCTCTCCTTTTTTCCCTCTCCCCCAATGGGGGAGAGGGCCCGGGTGAGGGGGCGAAAAGTGGATCAGCGAATTTGTACATTGTGGGACGACGCATAACGAAAATCCTCCTGTGCAAAAACCAAACCGGACACTGCTGGGATTCAGGGGGATTTAAGAACCATTCATGGGAAGGAATCGGCGGAAAACGTCATAAATGTTGAACCTTAGCTTTTTTACCTAGAAGGAATCACCATGGGACGTATGCAATGGACCCGGGCCTCACAGTTTAATTGGGTCTTCGACAATATGGGAGGGACCCCGCTCCAGGAGGCGGTGGCCGGCAACTGGAACCAGGCCGTGGCCACGGTCCAGGCGGACGGGCGGGTGGCGATCACCGCTCCCAACCCCGGGGGCGGCCAGGTCTACTGGATGCGGGGGGTCTGGCCGGCTGGATACCTTGTTCCCCTGGGAAGGCTTCTGGGCCGACCCCATGAGCGGGGATGTCACCAACTATTATACGGGCGGGTCCTTTGCCAATGCGGGAGACCTGACCACCCTCACCCTGGGAACGGCGCTGCCGGCCGGCACCGCGGTGCAGCTCTACTATATTTATTTCACCGGGGAGCAGGCGCTCAAGTATGAACCGCTGAACGATTATCCTTGCATCCGCCGGGCCTACCGGGCCCGGGACGATTACACCTATGATTTTGCGGTGGACCGGATGCTGGACCTGATGGTCTTGCTGCACCTGGCGGGGCGGGAGCGGGGCCAGGACTATGGCCCGTTGATCCAGTTCCTCTGGGATGCCTTTCAGAGCACGGGAGGAGTCCCGCACCTCGCCCCTGATGCATGACGACTTTGAGCGGCAGCAGTGGGACCGGGGGGCGCACCTGCTCTATCGCGGCGCCACCACCGGGGCGACGGCCTTTCAGGACTTTCAAAGCGAGCTGGCCCCGGGCCAAAGCGGCCGGGCGCTCCATGTCCGGGCGGAGTTGCCCACCACGCAGGACGCGGCCTGGTTCGGCTACGGCCTGGATTGGTCCCTGACCGCGGCACCCTTTAACGCCATGGACCGTCTCAGTTTTACCGTGCAGGGGAATGCCGACACCAGCCACCTGCATAACGTCACCAAAATCGGCAGCGGCAGCGCCACCCTGGTGCTCCTGGGCGATTATGCCAGGCAGGAGAAGCGGCAGTTTGTGGTGGAGATCGAGACCACGGGAGAGGTGGGCGCGGCCACCTTCCGCTGGTCCAAGGACGGCGGGGCTACCTGGGAAGCCGCCGGGCTGGTGAGCGGGGACCGGCAACACCCGGTGACTCTGGAGGAACAACTTGCCGTGGCCTGGGAGAGCGGGGACGGCAACGACCTGGTGGCCGGGGATCTCTGGAATTTTTGGGGAGGCGAGCCCGCCATTCATCCCCGGCGCCTCCTGGTGACGCTGAACGATGCCGAGCCGGATGATCCGGACCCCTGGACGCCCGAACATACCTATGTCCACGCCATCCCGGACAGATTTGCCGAAGCGACCGCCTTTGATCTGCCGTTCAGCCAGTTCTGGCGCCTGGACAATATCATCGATGACGCCGACCGGCTCCAGGCCATGTGGGCGGCCTGGTACTCCGCCACCCAGGCGGGCGCCAGCGACATCACCGTCGGCACCCGGGAAGAGACCGAAGTTATCCTGGGGGAGACCTTTTATACCCAGCGATACATCACCTGGGACCTGTCGCCTTATGTCACCGCCTTTGGGGTATGGACCGGCATCGATACGGCTCGCTGCAACTCCACCGGGCAGGTCAACCTCAACTTTCTCATCAAACCGGAGGTGAGCGGCGTCAGCACCCTCACCATCCGGGTCAAAGTCAAGGATGCCCGGGGCAGCTATTTTTATCAGGATGCTGCGGTCCAGGTGAACGCCTGGCAGCGGGTGACCGTCAACCTGGGGGAGATGTCGCTGGAGTCGGGGGTGACCCCCCTCACCCATCCCATCCAGGTCGTGGATATCGGCATTCCGGCTTCTCCCCCCAGCAACGGGGCGTTTTGCTTTCACCGACCTCAAGTTCGATGATCATGTGACCTTTGCCACGGCGCACGCGCCTCAAAGTGCTGGAATTCAAGATGGAGCAACAGGGTCTGACGGAGCACGAATGGTGGCTGGATGACGTGGCCCTCAACCTTAACGCTGCGGACCCTTATCCTTATGCCCCCCGGCTGGCCATTTCCCTGACCCCTTATGGCCAGAACCCCTGGCGGGGCCCCACCCTGGTGCATTATGTGCAGCCTCTGGCCCCTTATCTGGTGGGGGCGCCGGAACTCACCCAAACCTATCTCCAGGTACACCAGGACGCCCAGGCAGAATATACCCGGCGTTACGGCGGGGTGCCGGGTCCCATCGTCCCGGTCCACACCCGCAATGACGTGGAAAACATCGCCCTGTGCGGCGAGGAGGATTTTCTCCGGTTTTCCTGGTGGCGGCGCTACCGGGATTTCGGCAAGGTGGCGGGCTTCTGGCATTTCAACGGAGGTCTCACTGACGCCTCCGGGAAAGGTCATGATCTCGCCTGGCCGCGGCGGCAGCCCCACCTATGCCAGGGCATCTGCCAGCCGGGGGACACCGCGGTGGGCCTGGACGGCAGCCACTATCTGAGCCTGACGACGCCGACCTGAACCTGGGGAAGAGGATTTTACCGTCGAGATGGTCCTCAAACCCGGGGCCCTGACCGACGGGGCGCGCCTGATCAGCAAGATGGCCGCGGGGGGAACGGGCTTTGAGGTGTGCCTGGGCGCAGGCGGAACGGTGCAACTGGTCATCGCCGACGGAAGCGGCACTTCCACCATGACCCCCAGCCCCGGGCTGACCCTCGATACGGCTGCTTACCACTACCTGGCCGTGGCCGTAGACCGGGACGGACAATTTGCCATAAGCGTCGACGGCGCCCTGGGCACCGGGGCAGCGGCCCGGCCCGGCAGCCTGGACAACGGTGAGGCCTTCACCATCGGGCGCCGGTCCGGGGCGGCGGCGGATTTTTACCAGGGCCACATCGACCTGATCCGGATTCACCGGGGCCGGGCCTATCCGGCACCGAACTCCAGGACAACTGGCAGATCATCCAGGGCCAGTTGAACGGCTCGGCGTATCCGGAAGTCGGCAATGGCCTGGGCCAGTACTGGGCCTTCCTGCGCCTGGCGGAATATTTCTTCGTGAGCGGCGATGGCGCGGCCGGACCGTGCTCATCAACTGGCTCACCTGGATCGATACTTACGGCGCGCCTGACGGCAGTGGCTGGAAGATCCCCACCCTGTTCTCGGAGTACGGCTTCACCTATGGAACCTACGATCCGGGCATGGCCGCGTCCGTGGCCCTGGGATGTCTGTGGATTTATCTGCGCAACGGCGATACTCGGGCCGCCACCTGGGCCCGGCGGCTTCTGGATGATCTCCGGGAAAACCGCTGGGACCCGGAGTTCGGCGGTTATAAGAGCGACTACCACTATGCCTGGCTCAATGCCCTGGCGCTCCGGGCCTTTGGCATCGCGGCCCAGGGCGTGGCGGGACAGGCCTACGTCTTCCCGTCCGGTCCCGAGGACCGGGAGCATTTCGACGCCTTGACGGCCTGGGTCTTCGCCCATGTGGGGGATGAAAAGCCCAACGTCCTCAATGCCGACCTGATTCCCTTTTACTTACAGCGAGGCCGCGGATGTCTGGGACAACGCCCCGAACTACCTGGCCACGGGCCAGATGGGCACCCTGGAGGCGGTGGTGGCCATGGCGGGTGCGGCCCTGGAGCACGGCAAGGGCACCGGAGACTGGTCCTGGTGGCAGAGCCTGCTGGACTTTATCCTGGCGAGACCACCTGGTGGATTTGTCGCGCCTCCCAGATCCGCTCCCTCACCCTGGCCTATGAGCAGACCGGCCCCAAGAACCTGGTGCGGGTGCTCTACGCCAACTATGACCAGGACAACACCAAGTATGCCGAGGCCCGGGAGGACGCGGCCATCAGCGCCTGGGGAGAGGCGGCCCTGGACCTGGATTGCCGCTACGGTTCGCCGCGTGGTCCTGGAAGACCCGGAAGTGGCCCAACTCCTGGCTTCCCGCCTGCTGGCAGCGCCTGGCGGCGCCCCGGGAACTGGCCGAAGTTGAGACCTGGCTGGAAGGGGTGCGCCTGGAACTGGGGGACACGGTGGCGCTGACGTCCGACTTTCACGGCCTGGACCAGGATGAATTTACCGTGCGCGGCAAAGACCTGGACCTGGGGGGGCGCGGTCGGTGCGCTTGAGCCTGGACCGGCCCCTGAACACCTCCTGGTTCTGGGCCGTGGACGCCCCGGGAAGCGCCGAGACGGCTGGGCCATCGACGTGGCCAGTTCCTTTGATGCCAACTGGGCCTTTCGGGCTGAGGCCGGGTAATTTCGGGGAGAGCCAGCGCCGGTCTCCAAGCCATATTCCAATCAGGTAAAGCGAGGTTAATCCATGTCTCTGATTCACCTTCCCCAGACCAAATGGGGCAGCGGCACCGGCCGCCAGGTTATTTTGAAAGGCGATTTCGCCGAGATCGAGCAGGCGGTGTCCGGAGGCCTTCGCCTTCACCCGGGGGCCGGGGCTGGAATTTGTGGACAGCGCCACCGTTCGGGTCAATGCCACGGCGGACTGCAAGGCCCGGGTGATGCTGTCCGGCTTTCCTTCCCCCCTGGCCCGGGGCCACTGGGTGGACGGGGGCTTGAGCGATGGCCGCTACCGGGAAAACGCCGCCCCGGTGACCCTCAATCTGGCCACCGCCGGACATCTCTGGGGCACCGAGAAGTCCAACCAATGGTATGCGGTCTATGCCCTGGCGGGAGCCACTGACACCATCTTTTCCCTGAAAGCCATGCCGGCGATGCGGGTGGCCTCCCAGGCCAGCCAGGTGATCACCCTGAGGAACTACGCCAATGGGGCCAATATCGGTTACGGGTTCGCCCTCAATGAACTGGCGGGGGCCGGCCTCCTGATCCTCAGCGGGGCTTCCCGGGGCCAGCTCCGAGCCATCACCGCCAACAATGCCGACAACGCCACCGCGGGCACCATCACCTATGGCGGCGCGGCCCTGACCCTGGCCCAGGGGGATTGGGGCATGGTCTTGCCGGCCACCAATTTTCGGTACCTGGGCATGGTCGTTCAACGATGCCAGCGGCAACCTGGCGCCGTTTTACCAGGAAGGGGGCCGCACCAGCTACCCCAGCCCCCGGCAGTTGTGCAGCCGGGCCCATTAATGGCTACACCCCGATGGACCTGGGCCTGGTGGCGCCGCCCACGGCGTACCGGTCTGGAAGGATATGCCGCGGCCGCGGCGGGCTACGACGTGAAGCTGGCCGTGTCCTATGACGGCAGCACCCCGGCCCTGGTGGTCCATGCCAGCCCTCCGGGCACTGCCTTTCAGGGAGAGCGAGGGGCCATCCCCTTTGCCTGCCGGGTTTTGGATGGTGGCCGGGTGTATCTAACCAACGACAACACCGCCAATCAGGCGGTCAAGATCACGGCCTGGAGGGAATGATGACTCTGGATGGCAAGAAAACCTATATCACCGCCGTGGTCGCTGGGCCTTGGCCAGTTTTGCGATGGCTATGGGTTGGCTGACCAAAGAACAGTACCAGGTGATCCTCGGCCTGTTGGGGTCCCTGGGACTGGCGGCGCTGCGGTCAGGGGTGGCCAAGAGCACCGTGGACCAGACCAGGGAAGCTCATCGTCTGAGGCGGCGTCTGGGCCCAGGGGGGCCAAGTCCGCATCCGGGTGCAGCATCGCTGCCAACGGGTAAGTATCTAAAAGATAACGTTTTATATCGCCCCCTCACCCCAACCCTTGAAGCGGGGTGAGGGGGAAGGGATTTCACGGAGTAAGCAATTCGTTACATTATTTATGTATCGATCTGCTCATGGATGAACCCCCAACGGGACGGGCTATCGCAACCACAGTCCCCCAGGAGATTTCGGGAAAACATCTTATGCATTATCAAGACTTGAGTGAGCACGTGGGGGCGTTGGTTTCTTTGCTGGGCATTTTTGCCGGGGTGAGCGGCTTTTTGGTGTGGCGCATGCTGGTGCGCATGGAGAAGAAGCTGGATGAGCTGTCGCACCATATTTTTCACTTGCCGCCAGGAGCTGGGAGACCGCTTTGTCCCCCGCTTCGAGCATGAAGTGGAGCACCATGGCATGTGGGAAGCCCTCAATTACCACGGCCACGATATGCGGGGGAGGGTGGTGCGATGAGCGAAGATCGGGTGGATTGCCTTGTCAACCGTTTGCACGTGACCTGCCTGACCCTCTCCGGCTGAAGAAAGTGGCGGTCTATGGTCAGGACCCGGGCTTTATGGAGCTGCTGGGAGGGTATTTGCTCCACAGTCGCCAGTTGATGGACCTGATCCGGGACCGGGAGGCGACGGGAGCACCTTACCCCAGGCATTGTGCACCCCCCTGCTGAGGCAGGAGGGGCCGCACCCACCCCGCATAAGGAGGGAGACCATGATTGAATATCCCTGGATGGCGATTGCCAGAAAAAAACTGGGTATCCACGAAATCCCCGGCCCGGGGGCCGACGCCTTTATCGTCGAGTGCCTGGAATCCACCACCATCGGCCGGCCTGACAATCAATCCGACGAAACCCCCTGGTGCTCGGCCTTTACCAACCGGGTCATGGAGCTGGCCGGGTATGAGGGCACCAGAAGCGCCTGGGCGAGATCGTGGCTCGATTGGGGCCGGGAGCCCAGCGATGCCCAGTTTGGTGCCGGGGTGGTGGTGGTTCTGGAACGTGGCCCCAATTCCGGCCATGTGGGGTTCCTGGAGGGTTGGGATGATAACCGGGTAAAACTCCTGGGCGGCAACCAGGGGAATGCCGTTGGTTCCGCCTGGTTCCCCATGAGCCGGGTCCTGGGGTATCGGGTGCCTGCCTGAAAAGTTTTTGCGAGCGTGATGCCACCATCACGCCAAGCTGGCGGTGGCGCGCAGAGGCCCGCCCCACCGGACTTGGCATCATTTACCGGTGAGCTCAGGGCTCACGCATGACTGTCTGAACGCTAATGCCGCAAAGACCATGAGGTGATAGACCACCGGCGACTCTTCGTGGGCCACGCTCTCCCCCGGGTCAAGCGTTGGTCCGGCCCGAAAACCGGCGGCTGAAAAAGAGAGATTCTTCACTGCGCCCAGAATGACGAGAAATAGTCTTATGATTGCTCATTGGTATCAGGCCGTTTAAGACGGCAAACCGGCTCCCTTCCTTGACGGGCAGCGGTTTTTCTGATAGGCCTGTGCATGAATAGGGGCGGCAGGCATGAACCTGTTAGACTTGGGGATCATTGTTCTTCTGGGCTTAGTCACCCTGAGAGGCTATTACCGGGGCCTGTTTCAGGAAGTGGCGGTCCTGGTGGGGTTGTGGGGGGCGTGGTGGTGGCGGCCCATACCTACCTCCGCCTGGCGGAGTTGATGCGACCCTGGATCACCGACCCCCAATATGCCCGGTGGGTTGCGTTTGCCGTGTTGTTTGTGGCCGTCTACTGGCTCACCCGGCTGGTGGCCCATTTCATCCAGCGCCTGCTCTACCATCTCTACCTGGATTTTTTTGACCGGCTCCTGGGCGGGGTTTTTGCCCTGGCCAAAGGAGCGCTCCTGGTGGGATTCGGCCTGATGTTTTTGGGGGTGGTGATGCCCCAGAACTCCCACCTGTTTAAAGGCTCCGTCGCCGCGCCCCACCTCATTTCATCTCGCCCGCCAGTCTTTGAGTTTGCTGCCACCGGACTTTAAGCAACAAATGCAAGATTATCTGAAGGAATGGCGCAAGCCCCGGGAAAAACGCCAGGCCGAAGGCCTCCCGGCCTTCGGCGGACCTGTCGTCCCCGGCCCCGGCCACGCCCGGGCCATATTTAGGGAACCAGCCCCGGGCCTGAAGCGGCGGGTTTTTCCAAGACTCGAATCTCCAAGTTTTGTTTCACCCCTCACCCTGAGCCTCTTCCTTGGGGAGAACGGGGCATAAAGACAAGAACTTTCGGAAGTGCACTATTCTGGAGTTTATCACTATGACCGGCAAAAACCGCGACCCGGGTGCGGCGCTGAATGAATTTGTGGCCATTGTGCGGCGCTTGCGGGGCCCGGGGGGATGCCCCTGGGACGCCCAGCAGACCCCGGAGACCTTAAAGACCTATCTGCTGGAAGAAGCGTATGAATTAATCGAGGCCCTGGACGGCGGCGATTCCCGGATGATCAAAGAGGAACTGGGCGACCTGCTGCTGCACCTGGTGTTCTTGAGCGACCTCTACCAGGAGCGGGGCGATTTCTCCCTGGACGGAAGTGATCGCGGGGATCGCCGCCAAGATGATCCATCGGCACCCCCATGTGTTCGGGGACGCCAAGGCCGAGACCCAGGAAGACCTGCGCCGTCATCTGGCAGGAGGCCAAAGCCCAGGAAGGCAAGACGCCGGCGGACCCGTCCCTGGGTCAGGTCTCCCCGGCCCTGCCGGCCCTGATCCAGGCCCAGCGTCTGGGGGAGGCCGCGGCCCGCCTGGGTTTCGATTGGCCCGATACCTGAAGGGCGCCCTGGACAAAGTCGAGGAAGAGTGGCAGGAGCTGCGGGAGGCCCTGTGTCAGCCCGCCACCCTGGCCTGGGAGGAAGAACTGGGTGACCTGCTCTTCTCCCTGGTCAACGTCGCCCGTTTCCTCAACATCGATTCCGAAGGGGCCCTGAGACGCACCATCTACAAATTCATCAAGCGGTTTAACGTGGTGGAACGCACCCTGGCCAAGGCAGGCAAGACCCCGGAGACCGCCACTCTGGAGGAGATGGACGCCATTTGGGAGGCCTGCAAGCAGCAGAAAGCCCCTTCACCCTGAGGGCCCGGGCGTCGCGGTGTCTTATCCCGGGAAGAATCCTTGTCAAGTGCAGGGAAAAGGTGATAGATTCAACAAAATTTAAGGGGTTAATGCGCTATGCCAGCCGGCCGGTCTCGGAGAACTTTCCGCCTGACCCTGATCATCGTGATCATCGTGGCCGGGGCCATCCTGCTATCCACCCTCTTCTACACTTTCTGGCAGCGACTCAACCGCCAGGTCGAAGTTATCCTCCAGGACCAATTCAACCAGCAACAGTTGATGTTGACCCGGAAAATCGCCGACAACGTCGAGTCCTATTTCGACTTCCTGGAGAACGCCCTTATGGGCTATGCCGGCTTGTTCCAGACGGCCTCACCCGGGGACCGGGAGCAGGATGCCGCCCTGAAAGAAAGGTTTTCCCGGCACCAGCGGTTCGGGATTATCAGCATCCGCCGTTATAATGCGGCCGGGGTCACAGAGCAGGTCTTCAGTACTTCCCCTACTTCCCCCGCTCCCGGCAGTTTTAGCCTGGCGCCTTCCCTTCTTAACTGGGCCAAAAATCCGGCGAACCGGGGCAGGCTGTTCCTGAGCGAAACCTTCGTTTACCCCGATGCTCCCTGGAAGGGCCGGAGGGTCATGCGGTTCCTGTCCCCGCTTTACTGGCGGGGGCCCGACTCACAATTGGCCGGGGTGGTAGAATTTCTCATCGACCCCTTCTTTATCTGCAAGAGAGTGACGGCGGATGTCCGGTCCGGTCAGACCGGTTATGCCTGGATCATCGATCAGGACGGCGTCTTTCTGGCCCACTATGAGAAAGAATTTGTCGGCCAGGATGCCATTAAAATCAGGATAGAGCGCAATCCTCACATTACCTTCACGGGACTCCGGGAGCTCCAGGCCGACATCCTGTTGGGGAAGGAAGGCACCGGACAATACACCTCCGGCTGGCACCGCCAGCACCTGGGGGAGACCCCCAAGCTGGTAGCCTATACCCCCATCAGGTTTGACAAGGGCCTGATCACCGGGGTAACGGAGGTCCAGGACCCGGCGCATAATCTCTGGGGGGTGGCGGTGGTGGCCCCGGTGGAGGAAGTATCCGGCACCGTGGGCCAGGTCCTGCATCAGGGAATGTTCCTGGTAGGCTTGTTCTTCATCGTCGTGTTGGGAGGCGCCGGCGGGTTCATCGGCCTGGCTTTTTTCTGGAGAAAGAGTTTGAGCCGCCAGGTGGAGGTGAAGACCGAGGAACTCCAGGAGTCCCATGAGCGTCTGCTGCGTTCGGAGCGTTTTGCCGCGGTGGGGGAGGCGGCCGCTTATGTCAGTCATGAAATCAAGAATCCCCTGATGGTCATCGGCGGCCTGGCCAACCAGGTGGAGCGGCGTCTCCCCGATGACCCGGCAACCCAGGAGAAACTGCGGATTATCCAGAACGAAGTGAAGCGCCTGGAGTCCTTCCTGGGGGAACTGCGGGATTTTCTCCGCCCTGCCCCGCCCAACAAACAGATAATCGACCTGAACCAGGTGATTCTCGAGGTGCTGGCCTTGATGGAGGAAGCCATCCGGGAAAAAGGGGTCCGCCTGGAAAATCGGCTGGATCCTAACCTGCCTCCCGTCGAGGCCGATCCCAACCAGCTCAAACAGGTCTTGCTGAATCTGGTCAAGAATGCCCTGGAGGCCACCGAAGACCAGGGCGCGATGCTGGTGTGCACCGGGGCCAGGGACGCCCAGGTGTGGTTTTCCGTCCAGGATACCGGCAAGGGGATGTCCGAGGACGTCCAGGAAAAGATCTTCCATCCCTTTTACACCACCAAAGACAAGGGCACCGGCCTGGGGCTGGCGGTGATCAATAAGATTGTCACCGACCACCACGGCACCATTACGGTGGATAGCCTCACGGGAAGTGGCAGTACCTTCACGGTGAAATTGCCGAAAAAGGGCGCTGATGCTGCGTAAGGGCTCGCCCAACTCGCCAACCCCCGACCCAGGAGCATCAAAAACGCCGCCGGGAACGCATCCTCATCGCCTTATCGCTGGTCCTGGTGGTGACCATTACCTCCCTGGAAGTCCACCTGGTGCGACCAGGGCGGCCAGCCGGTGACCGGCAGTCTCCTGGCCTTCGGTCTCCTGAATATCAATACCTTCCTCCTGCTCCTGTTCACCTTTCTTATTTTTCGCCACCTGTCCAAGCTCTTTTTGGAGAGACGACGCAAAGTATTCGGCTCCCGCCTGCGCACCCGTCTGGTCCTGGCCTTCATTACCTTGACCCTGATGCCCACCCTCTTTCTCTTTGTTATGTCCTGGCAGCTGATTTCCAGCCGGGCGGATTACTCCTGGGACCGCCAGGTGGAGCTGTCCCTGGACCAGGCCCTGGCCGTGAGCCGTACCATTTCCGGGCAGCAGTTGAAAAGCAAGCTCAAGGTTTGTGGTCAACTGGTAAGCCTGGAGCTGGCTAAAAGAGAGGGCTGGCGACAGGAAGAGCGGGATTCCCTGGCAGCTTTTCTCAAGCCCCGCCTGGCTGACATTTCATCTATCCGGCCTGGCGATCCTCGATCCCCGGGGGACCGTGGTGGCCGAAAGTTGGCGCAGCAGGCACCGTCGTTCCCGGCCCTGGCCTTGCCAGAGATCGAATCAACCGCCGCTTCCCAGGACAGGATCGTCCGGCAGCCGCTCCCGCAAGGGGAACTTCTGACCCTGCCAGTCCCCCTCCGGGACGCCGCCGGCTCTCTGGCGGGTTATGTGGTGGTGCGGCAACTCATCCCCCAGTCCCAACTCCTCCAGGCCGCCGCTGCGGCCAAGAGCCTTCAGGACCTGCGCCGGCGGCACCTGCTCTTCAGCCCCGTCAGAGTGAGCCATTACCTGACCCTGATCATCGTCACCCTCGTCGCCATGATGGCCGCCATCTGGCTGGCTTTATACATGGCCCGGGAGATTACCACTCCCATTCGCCAGTTGGCCGAAGGCACAGTGAAGGTGGCCGGGGGCAATTATGACATCCACATCGATCAGGAAGGCCGCGATGAAATCGGCTTTCTGGTGCGATCCTTCAACAAGATGACCCATGATATGCAGCAGAGCCAGGCTCAACTGGCCGCGACCTACCGGCAGTTGAGCGACAGCCACGCCCTGATTTCCCACCAGAAGCGGGACATGGAAATCCTTCTCAAAAATGTGGCGGCTGGGGTGATCGGCATCGACGCCGCCGGGCGGGTGACCAATATCAACGATTCCGCCGCCCAGATGCTGCGTCTCAAGCGGGAAGAGGTCCTGGGCCAGGACTGCCGGGTGCTGCTGCCCGCCCGGAGAATATAACCGCATGGCCGAAGTGGTGGCCGCAGCGCGCAAGTCTTCCCGGGGTATGGTGGAAAAACCCCTGCACCTGGTCTTGCCGGATAAGACCCTCTATCTCCTGGTCAAAACCACGGCGCTCCGGGATGAGGCGGGCCAGGACCTGGGAGTGGTGCTGGTTTTCGAGGACTTGACGGAGTTGGAAAGGGCCCAGCGGCTGGCGGCCTGGCGGGAGGTGGCCCGGCGGATCGCCCACGAAGTCAAAAACCCCCTGACCCCCATCAAGCTGGCGGCCCAGCGCCTCCAGCGCCGCTTCAAAGGCCACCTGGGCGAGGCGGAGCCAGTCTTCGGGGAATGCACCCAGATCATCATCAATCAGGCGGATGAGCTCAAGAACCTGGTCAACGAATTTTCCCGGTTTGCCCGGCTGCCCCAGTTGACCCTGGCCCCCCAGGACCTCAATGCCCTGGTCCAGGAAACCCTGCTGCTCTATCAGGAGGTCCAGCCCGCGCATCACCCTGGACTTTCACCCCGACCCGGACCTTGCCGCCCCTGCTCCTGGACCGGGAGCAGGTCAAGAGGATGCTCCTCAACCTGATAGATAACGCCCTGGCCGCCATCCCCGGGAGCGGCACCATCACCGTGTCGGTTAAGGGAGACCTGCCCCAGGAGCGGGTGCAGCTCATTGTGGCCGATACCGGCGTCGGGATCCCGGATCGGGACAAGGTCCGCATCTTCGAACCTTACTTCTCCACCAAGCGGGGCGGCACCGGCCTGGGTCTGGCCATTGTCAATTCCATCGTGGCCGAGCACCAGGGCTTTCTCCGGGTGGAAGACAACGTGCCCCGGGGCACCAAATTCATCATCGATATTCCCATGCACAGGGCCGAATATGCCGGGAACGCTGCTAGTAGTTGACGACGAGCCCCAGATCCTGCAGGTGGTCTCGGGCATCCTCCAGGACGAGGGTTTCGAGGTGCTCACCGCACCCGGACGGGGAGACCGCCCTGAAACTGGTGGGCGAGCAGACCCCGGACCTGGTGCTCCTGGACATCGCCCTGCCGGGCATGGATGGCCTGGAGGTCCTCCAGGAGTTGAAGCGCCTCTATCCCTCCCTGCCGGTGGTGATGATTTCCGCCTATGGTTCGGTGGAAAACGCGGTCAAGGCCACCCGCCTGGGGGCCTATGATTTTATCGAAAAGCCGCCCCACGCCGACAAGATCCTCCTGACGGTGCGCAACGGCCTGGAACTGGCCCGCCTGTCCGAAGAAAACCGGCGGCTGCGGCAACAGATCGGCGCCCGATCCGGGAGATTATCGGCAAGAGCGAGCCATCCGCAAGCTGCGGGAGGCCCTGAACCTGGTGGCGCCCACCAACGCCAGCGTGCTCATCACCGGGGAAAACGGCACCGGCAAGGAGCTGGTGGCCCGGGCCCTCCATGCCAACAGCCGGCGGTCCCACCGGACCTTTGTCGAGGTCAACTGCGCCGCCATCCCCGAAGACCTCATCGAAAGCGAGCTCTTCGGCCACGAGAAGGGGGCCTTTACCGGGGCCACGGACCGCCACCGGGGCAAATTCGACCTGGCCCACGAAGGCACCCTCTTCTTAGATGAAATCGGCGATATGAGCCTGAAGACCCAGGCCAAGATCCTGCGCATCCTGGAGGAACAGCGGTTCGAACGGGTGGGGGGGCAAAAGGCCATCCAGGTGGACGTGCGCATCGTGGCCGCCACCAACAAGAATCTGGAAGACGAGATCGCCAAAGGGACTTTCCGGGAAGACCTCTACCACCGCATCAACGTCATCCCCCTCATCGTCCCGGCCCTAAGGGAGCGCCGGGAGGACATTCCCCTGTTGGCGACCCACTTCCTCAAGGAACTGGCCCGGGAAAATGACGCCCCGGCCAAGACGTTCAGCCCCCAGGCCCTGGAACTGCTGGCCGCCCAGCCCTGGCCGGGCAACGTCCGGGAGCTGAAAAACTTCGTCTGGCGCCTGGCCATCCTTACCGCCGGGCCCAGGTCATCGAGGCTGGCCGACCTGCCCTTCACGGCCCAGGGCCTTACCCCGGAGGAGAGCGGCGAAGGCGAATTCATCGACCCTTTCCTCCAGGTGCCGTCCTTTCGGGAGGCCCGGGCCCTGTTTGAAAAACAGTTCCTGCGGCGCAAACTGGAGGAATGCCGGGGCAACGTCAGCCTGCTGGCCGAAAAGATCGGCCTGGAACGCTCCCACCTCTACCGCAAACTCAAAACCTACGGCCTGGAACCGAAGAAGGACGGGTAGGTAAGGACAGAGACGGTCAGGTCAACGGGCCGGGACCAGGCTCTACGACCTTGTCCCTTTAAACAGGTATCGATAAAATGCGGTATATTCTGGCGCTGCTGCTCCTGATGGCGTTGGCTTCCCTGGGGCCGGGCCGGACGGCCAGCGGGGCAGAAGGCGGGATCGCGGCCCAGGAAAACGAACTCCCCGAAACCTTCGGACCCCTCCTCACCGATACTGCGGTGCCGGTAGGTAAAGGCGCATTGTACTTGCAGCCCTCCTGGTCTCTCGGTTCGGTGACTGGCGGTTTTAATACCCATGGCCAGCGGGTCGGTGTTGGGGGCAATTTTCGTTCTTTCGCAGGCGATCTGCAGATAACCTATGGCGTCTGGGATAACGTTGAGGTCTTTACGTTTATCCCGGTGGAGGTCAATTGGGCCAATAGTGTGGAGGTGCTGGGCCCGGGCGGGGAGCGGTCCGCCAGACATGCAGGTCTCAGCGACATCAACCTGACCCTGAAATACCGCCTGGTGCAAGAAGGTCCCGTGGCACCCACGATAACTGCCGTGCTCGCCACAGATTTCCCCACCGGCCACTATAAAAACTTGAACCCCAGCCGTCTGGGGACTGACGCGCTGGGCAGCGGGTCCTACGTTCCCACCACCGGCCTGAACCTGTCCAAGAGGGTCAAGCCCTTCATTTTTTACGCCAATCTGTATTACTCGATGCCAACTGCTTTCTCCAATGATGAAGGGAAACAGTATCCCAGGGATTTTGTCACCGCCAACCTAGCGGCGGAATACCCACTTACCGAGAAATGGATCGCCCTCCTGGAGTTCACCAGTTTTTGGGACGCGGGGCGGTTGTACGGCCCCGGCGCCAATGTGGCCCCGGCTCACCTGCTCTCCGTCCTGCCGGGAATCGAATTCCTGGCTACGAAAAAGTTGTGCTTTTATCTTGGGGTGAACCTCGACCTCATCGGCAAAAACACCGTTGCCCAAGTGACGCCGATCGTATCTCTGGTGTGGATGGTCCATTAACTGTCAAGCAGGCGGGCTTTTTCAGGCGGAGGCGGTCAGGGGGGAGGAAAATGCCTCGCGGCACGGGGTCACGGTCAGTGGGCTTATCTCAAGCCCGCGTTTACCAAAGGAAATTAACCACGATAAACAGTAGTAACCCGGCAACATAGAAAGCCGGGTAACCCCAGAGGAGGTAAAAGTCGATTTTCTGGGCCAATTCGTTTCTACCCTTGTCCTCCAGGCGTTTGAGGGCGACATTGAAGATCACCGTCAGGGCGGTGACGGCGAAAGCAACCATGAGGATGGTGTCCAGAAAAGTCAGATAGCCCAGACGGGGCAGATCGGAGCCGATGGTGAAGTCAAAGGCGATGAACACCAGCAGATTGGCCCCGGAAATATCGACCCGCTTGGCATAGTCTTTTAGAAAGAAGGCAACCCAGGATACGGTGATAATCAGGCAGAGGGGGATGAAGATGCGGAAGATGTAGTAGATCAAGTGACGCTGGGCCAGAAACTGGAAGGAATAGCGGGAATAGGTGGAACCGTCCGGCACGGCCGTGCTGCTCACCGCGACATGGTGCTCAGTGATATACCACTCCTCTTCGCCCAATTGCTTGCCCAACCCGGTATATTCCGGGAAAAAGGTAAAGACGTAGTCTTCTTCCGGGTCGACGCATTCCATATGGATAAAGAACTTCTGTTGGTCCAGAGGGAATTTTTGGAAGTCAAAATCAGGGGCCTGGAAAGTTGCGGAAAAACGCTCGTAATATTGCACCCGCCCCGAGGCGAAAACCCAGAAGACTTCTCCCTGGGACCAACGCTTCCCCTGTTGGTTGAAAAAGACGAAACGAGGCCATCTCAGGCCATTTTGGACAACAAATTTCTCGAATTCAGGGGGGGTGAAAGTCTTGTAACTGCACTGGCAACTGTCAGGGTTGAAGGCGTAGGCCGGATCGTTCCATTCCAGGACGAGGTCTCCCACGGCACCGTAATTTTCGCCTCTTTGGTTTACTTCGCTGATCTGGTCCATATGGATGCCGGCCCGGACCTGTATGGGTTCCCGGATAAGAGGCTGGCCCACGGGCGCACCTTTGCCTTGAAGGACTTCCGGGGCGCCGAGCCCTAACAGCAACCGGTAAGAGCCGAGGATCGGCCGGTTGCCCTCCGGGTTGCTAGTGATATGCACCGAGTAATTCTGGGACTTCTGGGTGAAGGTGTACTGGAGCTGGGCTGCATCTTTTAGTCCCGATACATTATTGGCCCGGATGATCTTGTCCCCATAATTCTTCAGGATCAGCGCCGGTTTGAGGTGGCCGGTCATGGTCTGGACCCGGAGGTAAAGGGTGGCGCCAGGGTCTATATTCCTCAGCCGGAAATACGTGGAATGATGTTGTGGCGTCAAGACCCCTTGAACTTCCTGGATACGGATAGGGAATTGGGATGGTTGATCCAGCCTGGCGATCACCTGGCCGGTAGAGGTTGCCTGGCCGGAGAGTACCTGGGGCGAGTTTATGCCGATAAGGAGGCGGTAGTCCCCGAAGGTCAGGCCCAGAACCTGGCTCCCCGAAGGCTGGCTGGCCCCGGCTACCATGATCTTGTAATCGCCGTCGGCCGGGACCTTAAATTCCAGGGCTGCATCAGACCCCTGGCCGCCGTCGTCGTTCCAGGCCAGGAACGTAGAGTTCAGCAAACCCCGGAAAGCTTTAAAATAATTTTCCGGAGACTTCTGCAGGGTGATTTTCAGGCGTGCATCAAAGGCCTTCAGGTCGAGTTTGGTGTCGGCAACGGCGACTAACGGGTCCAGGTTGCCTGAGACCCGGGCCAGGTAAACCGACAGGGTGTCATTCTTCTTCAGGTTGGGGAGATCGTAAACTTTCCGCTCACCGGGTTCCAGGGAGCCGGTAAGAATCTGTACCTGGGGCGGGCTCTGAGCCAGCCCGAGAGCAGAACCGAGCACCAGCCAGATACATAAACCGGCCATCAGTCTCGCGGCGAGGAGGCCGAGCCAGCCCAGGCAGGATGATGCAGTGGGGTCAGCCCTCATCTCCGGTCACTCCCTGGTTGCTTCAAAAAGTACCCTGTGCCAAGGTCAAAGTGCAAGATTCGCTCTGCGGCGCAAGCTGCATGACGCTCAGGTTCATGGCGGCATCGTTATGAGTGGAGCCCACCGTCCGTGCCCATGGTGTAATCATGGCTCAGGAGGCCCCGGCGGCCGCCTGTCGCCAGGCAGGTCATCGCTGTAAGTGCGGGTCTATCTCCTGGTCAGGCTTCATCTGGCCCGAATCCCCCGGCGCGGACCCCGGCTTCCACTCGTTGGAGACGGCTTCATGGATCAGGATGACCGGCTGACCGGTACGGGGCGATCGGATGAAGACCCAGGCATGATGGAACGTCCCGATGATCCGCTCGCTGCGGGGGGCCGGGGCCTGCCAATGCGAGGCCTCCCAGACCATCACGTCCGTCGCTTCGGCGCCATCCTCACGCGGGGTCACGGTAATGGATTGGAAGATGTGCTTCTCATCGAAGAACTGCCGCTTGATTTCCTTATGCTCCTCCAACCCTGAGATCCCCCGCCAGACCTGGCCGCGGAACCGGATCTCAAAGCCCTTTTCTGCCACCAGCGGCAGAAAATCAGCGATCGGCGCATGTTCATCCCAGAGGTGCCCCCAGGTGATGATGACCTGGCGCACTTCCGCTTCACTCAGGGGTTTCTCACTCATCGCCCGTGCCTCGCCAGGATGGTTTCCCTCCCAAAATTCGCCACCAGAGCCGTTGCCGATATGAGGCAGCCGCCTCGGTCCAGTCCAATAATGCTTTTTGGCGCCTCCGGGCTTAAAACCATCCCCTCAAAGTCTCTGTTTGGACCCGAATTCCTGTATCGACTGCATGATAGCACAAGATTTGTCGAAGCAAAGTAAATTTGCCTCAGATTGAGAAACCTCTCAATCCCCGGGTGACCAGCGTCTGGCTTGATCAGCAGCCTGTGAACCCCGGACCGGCTCAGGCTCACAGCATCGATTCCGGGGCCAACCAGAAAAGGCAGCGCTGGGTGAGGCGCGGCCAGAAACGACTCAGGGGCTCCTGGTAGTAGCGCATCTCCTTTCCCTGCTCTTCGGTAGCCCAGACGAGATCATCGTCTCCCAGGAGAATCACCCGGTAAGTGCGGGCGGGGGAGGTGCCCTGGGCAAACAGCCAGGCCGCCTGGGTAGCGAGTACGGGACTATGGATGACGACCCCGTTCTGGGTATCGAGGCGCATCGAGCGCGGGTCAAAGTTGAAGGAGCCCACAAAAACCGTCCGGCGATCCAGGATGAAGGTTTTGGCGTGCAAGGCTCCCCGGGACGAGCCGGCGAACTGCAGGGACGAGCCGCCGATCTGGACGAGGGAGGCGCTGCGCTGGAGGAGGGAGCCGCCGCCCTGCATGAAGGAGTTGATGAATTGGAGGAAGTCGCCGCCGAACTGGCCGCGCTCCCGCTGCAGGTGCACCAGCGCCGGCTTTAGCTCATGGAGTTCCACCCCCATCCGCAGGAGGTCCGGGCGGTAGCCCATATAGCCGATCTGGGCCACGGGGACGTCATTGGAGGCGAAGGAGTTGGTAATGATCTTGATGCCGACGCCGTGGTCCCGCATCTTCTGGACCAGGCGCATCCCAGCCTCGCCGGGCACCAGGTAGGGTGAGACCAGGAACAACTCGCTCCGCCCCTCTTCCAGGATGCCCCTAAGCTCATGAGCCATTTTCCCCGATCGTATGGGGTCATCCGGATCGACGCACTTGAGCGGATCGTCCGACAGGACTTGGGCTTGCCCCCAGGCTATCGGGACCTTGCCGGTATCGATCCGCTTCAGGAGATCGCTCTTTTCCACCTTGAGACCATAGGTCGATTTTTCCAGGCGTTCCCTGTGGGTTGCGAGGTCGCGGCGAGCGCTCTGCAGGTCATCCGCGGTAGGCCGGATGGCTATGAGGGCGTTAATCGGTATCGAGAGGACGCAGTTCCAGTAGTCGTCGAATACCGCGCTTACCTCCCGGGCAACCGGCCCCAGGGTGATGATATCGAGATCGTAGAAGTTGGCGTCGGGGCTGGCTCCGAAGTACTCATCGCCGATATTGCGCCCACCCACTATGGCCACACTGTTGTCGACGATGAACGCCTTGTTGTGCATGCGCCCTCTCAGCCGGTTGGGCCCGAAGGCCATCCCGAGGGCGCGGGCGAAAACAGTTCTCCGATGCGTTCCGAAGGGATTGAAGAGCCGCACCTCGATGTTGGGGTGGGTGGCCATCGCGGCCAGCAGGGAATCCGTCTCGGTCGTGAGGTGCCAATCATCCAGCAGCAGACGGACTCTCACCCCCCGGTCAGCCGCAGCGATGACGCGGCCGAAGATAAACTTACCCGTGAGGTCGTCGTGAAAGAGATAGTATTGCAGGTCGAGGGTCTTTTCCGCCCGGTCGATCAAGCGGGCCCGGGTGGCAAAGGCATCTATACCGGTGGGCAGCAGGTAGAATCCTGAAGTTCCCGGGTGGTTAACCCCCCGGGCCTGAATCTCCTTCCCCAGTCTGGTCCCTTCGGGCCGGTACAGGGCGCTGGAGACCGAGCGCGGATAGTCATACGGGATGCTGGCGCAGCCGTGCAGGAGAACCAGGAGCAACACGCCAAGGGAGAGGAGCGCGGCTCTCAACGCCTGGCGGCGTCCCATCACCACTCCTCCTGAGCCAGTGAATATCGCTGAACCACGGCGCTGAACGTCACGGTGGGAATTTCCTCTCTAGGCCCCGCTGAGCCCGGAATCGGCCATCACCGGGGCCGGATGGTTTACTTTCTCTGGTCGGTAGAACTTTTAATGCCCGCCTCCCTCTTGATGCGGTCGATGTCTAATTTCTGGATCCACCGGGGCAGATTACCCCAGAACCGGTGAAATCCGAAACCGCCCTCGGTCATCTCCCGGATCGCTTCGTCCTTGCTCCAACCCTGCACCGCGATGCGATAAACGGCGATCACGGTGCCGGTGCGGTCGGCCCCATGCTGGCAATGCACCAGAACGGGGGCGCGCCCGGGGTCGGTGACAATCTTCAGGAAACGAACCACATCCTCCTCCTCGGGGTGCCAGGCCTTCATGGAGATATGTTCGTAGGCCAGCCCAGTATCGCCG
Source organism: uncultured delta proteobacterium (assembly GCA_963841475.1). Lineage (GTDB taxonomy): Bacteria > Desulfobacterota > Desulfobaccia > Desulfobaccales > 0-14-0-80-60-11 > 0-14-0-80-60-11. The sequence goes on along the minus strand of CAWJCT010000002.1, from coordinate 217,958 downwards.
ATTTCATCGCGGTCCGAATGAAACGAACGCAGGTTGAGAATGGTTTTGACCCCCAATTTCTTCAAGTTTTCCATGCCGAGGGGGCTGGGTTGGTCGCCCCGGTAGAGCGCTTCGGAAATCCGGTAGAGGTTCGACACCCCGGCCAACGTGAGCGGTTGCGCCCAGGTTTTAGGCCGATTGGCGATCAAAGGGGCCGCCCCGGCCACCCAGGCCAGCAGGAAGACGCCGGCCGCGGCGATGACGGCGCCCCTCCTTATCGTCATCAGCCAACGCCCTGCGAGGAGGATAGGCACGTTAGCGGCGCCTCCCCCTGGAACAGACCGTGGCCAAAACCAACAAATCACGCATGTTCCTTCCTCCGGGTTCCTGGCTGGCGGCCAGACTCAATGGCTAAAACGGGAACTCTTCGCCTGGCCGGAGGGCGGCCGGCGCAGCGAGGTCAAAGTCGCCATCCTTCAATCACAGGAAGGCGGCAAAATTCTGAGGGCCAACTTTTCGTTGCGCTACGGCCCGGCCGATCCGCTGCAGGTCGTCAATATGCTCGACAGAATCGATTTTCTGGACCGCCTCCGGTTCGATGTCCGCCAGTCCTAACTCTGCCAATCCCCTGGAGGTCAGTTCGGCGTTATAACGGTGGTAAGTGAAGAGTTTGGGGCTTACCGGCCCCCGCTTGCCGATGAGATCGCCGATTTCGCAGTCCAGGGGATCCCCCTCCAGGCATTTGCCGAACACCCGGCAGAGAAAATCCTGCTCGTTCAGGGCGGCGAACATCAGGGCCAACGGCAGGGAGGCGGATTGGTACAAGAGGTTCATTTCTCCGGGTTGGAGGTTGGCGTTGGCCCTGGGGTTCGTGCCGGTGCCGATGGAAACCAGCAGGATATTGTCCTCCCCTGCCGGCCAGTTGAGGTTGTAAGGTTCAACGGTAGCCATGAGAAAGGCCTGAAAGGCGGGGTCGTTGTAGGTGGTGAGGGCCCCATCGATGAAAATGAACTCTTCGGCGCCGACCCGGACGACTTCGGGGGGGAAGAAACACGGCGCCGCCGTACTGGCACGCACCAGCTGCCAGAGCGGGATATTCAGATTGCAGTCAGGGAGCTCTCTTTGATTGAACTTGGCAAAAGGATTATTGGTGACCGGCCAGGGCGAATCCGTGGTGGCATTGCGCATCACCAGCATCACCAGGGTCTTGAGCCGGTCGCTCCCCAGGGTCGTGTCGTTCCCGAATATCTCGTGGAGCTTTTGGGAGAGTTTCGTATCTTCGTATTTGTAGCGGAACCGCCGTAAGACGCTGGCCTGCTCGAACATCTCCCTGCCGGTTTCCAGATAGAAACTGCGGATATCCGCCACCGTCATGCCCAGGGACAGGGCGCTGCCGATAATCGCCCCGGTACTGGTCCCCGCAATAAAGTCGAAGTAATCCGCCAGCACGAAATCAACTTGCCGTCCTGAATACTCACGCAAAAGACTCTCAATTCTGGCCAGTATTTCTATCGTTATTATACCCCTGATGCCTCCGCCATCCAGCGCCAGGATGCGTTTGGGACCTTTCCCTCTGATCCTCTCAGATAACGTCATGAGCCCCTCCTTCCAAGCCCACGGTTATAAAGGCCAAACCCGAAATCAGGCAACACCCTTGACGGTGTCCGTCCAAGCTCGCCGCCGAAAACCTTTCCCCCGTGTTTAAGGGCCGCAACGATCCGTTCAGGGGAACCGACTTTTCTCATCTGATCCACGATAGCATTAATTTCCTTAAGAAATCAATACCGATCGCTTTATCAGGGATGACTGCCTGGGGGGTAGGTTGCCCTCTGCCGGGTAATCCGATGAGGCGGTAGCCTTAACTGAGTCTGACCAGGATTACTGCCCGATCTCTTTCTTTCTAGCGGCAGCCCTAATATCTTTTAAGATGTCCAAAGCGATAGAGATCGGATCGCCACCTCCAGGCCGGGCATTTGTGGAGAGAAAATTTTTAGGTGCGGAAGAAATAAGGACGTAAGAATACCGGCGCAAGAAGAGTTCTCTAAGCTGAGAAGTGCCGGCAGGTTCTACCTGGCCCGGTTTTTCGGCCCTAGGACAAGACTATAATATTGCAACAACCTCAGGCATTAATCAGGCAATGAAATCCTATTCCCAAATAATGTATATATCGATAAATGGCTAGTAATCCTCAGCGTCCTTCCATTTATTTACGACAACCCCATTATAAATTTGTACTTGTGCTACGTCTACTGACGTTGAAACCCAGATTGGGCGTCTCACCCCATAAGCATAATTAAATATTTTAGTGCCATTGCTGAGTTTTTGCTCAGATAGAGGCAGTCCCATCATAGCGACAACGTCATTTTCTGTGGTTTGCCCAACTCCAATTCGATCCACTGCAGTAGTGTCATATTTGTGCCCGGCTGAAACGGCACACCCAGAAAATATCCCCGCCAATAGTACCACCAACACGTCCTTCCACATGATCTCCTCCTGTCTACCTTAAGGAATTTCTCCTCTCGAGCCCGCTGGCCTGCACTCATTTTTGTCGTGAGTTTTTAATAATCATCCATGATGAAAAAACAAGGTGGACCCCTGAAAATCCTCAGGGGCAATGCACGATCACACTTCGGACCCCCAGGCCGCTATCCAAACCGGCTCAAAAACTTCAGGTTGAGACCTCTGCGAAAGTCTCTAGCGTTATCCTTCCTCATCAAAATGTAGCGTAGGCGCCCTCGCCTGCGCCTAAAGGCAGTGTGGACAGCCGAGAGCTCCGTGAGACTTGCGCAGCGGTCTCAGGTTCGGGTCCCTCCGGAGCCGCGCCGGCCCCGGGGCCTCCTGGAGGCCCCAATTTTAACTCAAGATATAATTGCCCGCTCCCATCAAACTGCCTGGATGTTTTCGGCGTGAAATCGAGGGAGGGGGTTTGAGAACCTTGGGGAAGAAGCGGGCCGGAACCCCGGGGGAGAGCCGTGGCCCTTACCCATAAAAAACCCTCCACCATAAGAGCCGGGGGAGGGTTGGCGGGAGGACCCTGAGGCAATGCTCCCAAGGTTCTTTTACCCGGCGCGGGTCAGACCGGCGAGCCCTCCTCGGCCAGGGTCTGGAAATAGATATGGCGGATGCGCCCCATGCGCTTGTTAAAGCACAGGCCCAGTTCCATGCAGGCATTATAGAAGGATTCCCGGCTGAATTCCAAGGCCAGCAGCCGGGCCATGGTCTCCTTGCTGAATTCCTGGTGCAGGTCTTTGATCTTCTGGGCGGCTTCCCCCAGGCCCTGCCACAGGGGCAGCAGGATTACGTCCGACTGTCCCTGCAACCGGGCGATCTCGGCCTGGATCACCTGGATGGTTTGCAGGGCGCCGCTCCCGGCCTTTTCCCGGCTGGTCTCCTGAACTACCTCCACTCCCAGGCGTTCCAGGAACTTGATGAGGAAATCCCGGGGTCCCTTCTCCCAGGTGCACAGGTTCCAGACATCTCCGGGAATCCCGACTCGAGGCAGGCGTCCTTTCTTGGGCAGCCACTGGCGCAGTTGGTTACCCCGGGCATAGAGCTGTTCCTGAAGCTGCACGAAATGGTTGTTTCTTTTCAGGGTGGCCTGCCACAGGAGGATGCGGCCGAAGGCCTTCATTTTGGCGAAAAACAGGTCCCGGGCGATGAGGCGCTTAATCACCGAGGGCCAGCTATAAAACTTCTTCATGGCCCGGGTGGTTTCCATCTGAAGTTCAAAGGGAGTGAACTGCCGGGGTTGGAACACCGTGTGGTGGCCGTCGTACTGGCTCCAGTCCCGGCAGATAATCCGGTTCTGGGCTTCCATCTCCTTGTAGAAAGGTGTTCCGGGCAGCGGGGTGAGCATCAGGTATTGCAAGGAATCCAGGTCCAACTTCCGGGAAAAACCCACGGTGTCCCGGATTACCTGGTAGTGGTCCTCTTCGGAGCCGAAGACAAACATGCCGTGGACCTTGATGCCGTAATGGTGGAAATTGTTTACGCAGTCTTTGATGCCTTGTACGGTCTGGGACTTGTTATAAGCCTTTAAGGTAGCGGGGTTGATGGATTCCAGCCCCACGAAGACCACGAAGCAGCCGCTCTTAGCCATGAGTTCCAGGAGTTCCGGGTCCTTGGCGGATTCCACCCGCACCTGGGCGCTCCATTCGAGCTTCAGACCTTCGGCGATAATGCGCTCGCACAATTCCTTGGTGCGCTGGCGGTCGGCGGTAAAGTTGTCGTCGCAAAAAAAGATATGCCGGGCCTGGATGCCATTCTGCCGAATCTCGGCGATGACCCGGTCGATGGAGGTGACCCGGTGCTTGCGCCCGAACATCATGATTACCGAACAGAAGCTGCAGTTGAAGGGGCAGCCCCGGGAGGTGGCGATGGAGACCACGCCCCGCCGGTTTCGGGGCTTCCAGCCGTGAATCAGCGTGTAATTGGGGATGGGAAGGGAATCCAGGTCTCCCAGGAAAGGGCGCCAGGGGTTTTGGTGGATGATGTCTCCGTCCCGATAGCAGAGATTGGGGATGTCGGCCAGACTCCCGCCGTTGATCAGGGCGTTGACCAGCTCCGGCAGGGCTTCGTCACCCTCCCCGCAGACCACATAATCGGCATGCTCTAACCCCTCCAGGGGCAGGAAACTGGGGTGGGCGCCGCCCAGAACCACCGGCAGGCCTTGCTCGCGGTAGAAGTCCGCCAGTTCGTAAGTCCGGGGGGCGGTGGAGGAGATGCTGGAGATACACACCAGGTCGGGTTGGAAGTTCAGCTTGCGATAATTGGGGGTGGTCATCTCCTCGATGACCACTTTGACCTCCATCCCCTGCTGCTGCAAGATGGTCCCCAACAACAGCGACCCCAACCGGGGAATGGCCACCCGGCTAAAAATATGCTCCTGGGGAGATCGCGGTTCGATGAACAATACCTTCTGAATGGGCCGGGTCATGTGGTACTCCTCCTGGAACTTCACTCCTGACCCCAGGGGCAAAATCCTGATAAAAAAAGCCCCTCCCCCGGCTATTTTCTACCCGGTGAACGCCTGGCTTTTGAGAGAAATAAAAATTTTCCCTAAAGGCACTTTAAGGGCCCGCCCCACAAATGTCAAATGAATTCTCGGCGTGGGCGGCATGAGGAAGGCAAGAAGAAGCAGATTCCCCCGGCATGGGGGAATCTGCTTCACCTATCGTCTTGACTTTTGAAACTGCGGGTGGTGCTTTAGACGCAACCGGTGGGCTTCGCCAACCCTGCCATCTTGCAGGCTCCTTTGCCCGGTCCGGAGGGGAAAAGTTCGTAAATGTGTTTCAGTTTGAAGCCAGTTACCTTAGAAAGGATCCGGACCATGGGAGCAATGCCGTTCTTCTTGTAGTAGTCCTGGAGCATGTTGATGACTTTCCAATGCTCGTCGTTAAGCTCAGCGATGCCTTCGGAGTCCTTGACGTAATCCACCCACTCCTCATTCCACTGATCCAGATTTTCCAGAAAACCGTCTTCATCTACCGTAAAGGTTTTACCTTTGAATTCCACGGTTGCCATGCAGAGATATCCTCCTTCAATATTTTGATCGCCGGGTTTTTAGTTTTCAAACGTATGTCATTGTGAAATTTTTGTCAAGCATTAATAATTCCTCTATCCGAGTATAACCTATCATTAACACGGAGGCCCATCGCCGTCAAGAGACAATCACGGCCGGGAGGCCGTCCCGGGGAAAATCTTCCCCGGATTCATGAGGTTATGGGGATCAAAGGCCTGCTTGATCCGCCGCTGCAAGGCCATGGCCGCCTCGGACAATTCCATCCCCAGATAGGGGGCCTTGGTAAGACCGACGCCGTGCTCCCCCGACAGGGTGCCGTTCAGCTCCCGCACCACCCTGAAGATATCCTCCACCGCCATCTGCACCGCCTGCCGTTCACGGTTAACCTGATGATCGTAGAGTACGTTGACGTGGATATTGCCATCCCCGGCATGGCCGTAGCTGGGGATGATGAGCCCCCGGCGCCGGGAAATCTCTTGCAGCCCCGTGATCAAAGCCGGAATGGCCCCCAGGGGAACCACCACGTCTTCGCTCACCTTGTGGGGCTTCACCTTCAACAGCGCCGGCGAGATTACCTTCCGGGCCCGCCAGAGGCCCTCGGCCTCCTCCGGAGTCTTGGCCCTGAGGACCGGCTTTGCCCCCTGCTCCCGGCAGAAGCGGGCCATGCGGGCCGCCCGGTCTTCCACGTCCCGGGGATGGCCGTCCACCGCCATGAGCAGCAGGGCCGCAGTTCCCTCCGGCAGCTCAAAGGGCAGCATCTCCTTGACGCAGGACAGGGTCACATGGTCCATGAACTCGAGAGCGGTGGGGGCCAGCCCCGAGGTCAGGATCAGGCTCACGGTCTCGGCCGCCCGGACCATGGTGTCGAAACCCGCGGCCAGGGTCTGGCGGGCCGCCGGCTTGGCTACCAGGCGCAGGGTGATCCGGGTGATCACCCCCAGGGTGCCTTCGGAGCCCAGAAAGAGGCGGGTGAGATCATAGCCCACCACGCCCTTCATGGTCCGGGTCCCGGCGGTGATGATCTCCCCGGTGGGCAGCACCACCTCGAGCCCCAGGACGTAATCCCGGGTGACCCCGTACTGCACCGCCACCGCCCCCCCGGCGCACTCGGCGACGTTGCCGCCGATGGTGCAAAAATCGGCGCTGGCCGGGTCCGGGGGATAGTATAAGCCCTTCGGCCTCCACCGCCTGCTTCAGCCGGCTCAGGATCACCCCGGGCTCCACCACCGCCACCAGGTCGGGCCGGCTGATCTCCAGGATGCGGTTCAACCGGGTCAGGACCAGCACCACGCCGCCCTCGATGGGCACCGAGCCGCCGGAGCGCCCGGTCCCCGCCCCCCGGGGCACCACCGGGAACCGGTGCTCATTGGCCAGGCGCACCAGCGCGGCGATCTCGGCCGCCGACCCGGGAAAGACCACCAGGTCCGGCATATGGGCCTGGTCCGTGGCGTCATAGGCATAACCCCAGCGCTCCTCCGGGCTGGCGAGGACGTGTTCGGGGCCGACGACGGCTTTGAGTTTATGAATTACGTTCTCGGGAATCATAACCACAAGCTAACGGTATCTGTTGTTGTAGGGCGGGAAAGTGAAACGCATCCCGCCGTCGGCAATTGCCTCAAACATAAATTATACGCCATACCCCGGACGCCCTTAATACTGGCGTTGTTCTTTTCCCCGGTCACGAGGCGGGAAGGCTGTGGGCAACTCATGATGCTCAAGGCGGGAGGCGCTGCGCTTTCCCGCCCTGCATTCCCGGTATTACCGAGTGGGGCGTAATGCTCATCCCACACCGGACTCAAATCGCGCTGGTTCCTCTTATGGCGGCGTTTTACGGGCCTAAGCTCAGCGGCCCCGGGGCGGGCCGGGGGACAGATAGCGGGGCGCCACCCAACCCACCAGGTTGCTTTGCAGGACTCGCACCTGGGCCCAGCCGCTTTTGCCGACTCCCATCATTTCCACCGCGTCATTGCGATGCAGCACGGCCAGGGTCTCGGATTCCGGCCGGGGATGTTGCCTTAAAGGGACACTGCTGACATTGACATGATACGTGGGTAAACTGACGTGGGTCCGATCAGGGCTGTAACTGAGCAGGTCACTGGGTATCCAGCCGATGCCGGCGGGTTTATCCACCAGGCGCACCTTGGACCAGCCCGCGGGCGTCCGCTCCAGGATTTCCACCTTGTCGCCCTGGTAAACCGTGAGCAGGACATCGCACCCGGGAGAAGCGCATTCCCGCAAGGGCGCAGAATTGGGTATCACATAGAAATAGCCGGAATAAGCCTGTACCCCGGGGCAGGCCAGCACCACGATCAGCAGAATCAGCAATCCTGGGATCATCCATCTTCTCAGCTTCAAGAGATCTCCTCCCGTTCCTGTCCACTTTCTGGTCTTGGAGTCAGAATGAGCCATGGTCCCGGTTCGTTGGCAGAACGTCCCAATCCTAATGCACCTCACCAGGTAACACAACGATTTATTGGCGGCCAAAAGGACGGCCGACCCGCCGAATCCAAAGCCATTGACGGTGGGGCTGGTCTCCGGGGCGCCGCACTCCTTATTTCTTCTCCCCGGGGCCGGTGGTGTTGACGATGCGGATGGCCGGGGGCACATAATCCGGCGGCAGATAATTCGCCGGAATGGCAGTCTGGTTGCCATCCCGAACCTGGGTGTAATGGGGTGACATGATTTCCACGCCGGCTTCGTTGAACTTGTTCTGGATGTTCTGGTGCAGCTCCCCGTAAATTCGGGGCATGATCTCCGGGGCGTCAGTGTAGCCGTTCAGTTCGTAGGTCACATAAAAATCGTTGAGCCCCGTCTGGAGCACGAAGGGGGGCGGACTCTTGAGGATATGCTGGGTGGCCAGGGCCGCGTCAATGAGCAGGGCGTGGATGGTCTCCCAGGGGGCACCGTAGCCGATGGTGATGCTGGTGTGGAGGATTAAGCCGTCACCCTCCCTGGCCTCGTGGCTCAGGTTGGTGACATGGCTGGTGAGAATATTGCCGTTGGGGATAGTAATAATCTGATTTTTATAGGTTTTTATGCGGGTGACATAAAGCTTGCGTTCCAGCACCACTCCCATGGCATCTCCCACCTTGATCACATCGCCTACCCGAAAGGCCCTGGTGTAGGTCAGGCTGATGCCGGCAACCAGGTTGGCCACGGCGGAAGTCGATCCCAGGGAAAAGAGCACCCCCAGGAAGATGGAGATTCCTTTAAAGGCATTGGAGTTGGAGCCCGGGATAAAAGGATAGGCGATCACCACCACAAAGGCGATGACCAGTATCCGGACAATTTTATAGGTGATGGGCGCGACTTCAGCGTCTATGCCCGGAAGGGTTATTTTGTTAGCCTCAACCTGTTCAAAAATAAACCGGACCGTTTTGAGAACATACCGGGCGATGAGCAGCAGCACGATGAGAAAGGTGAGGGAGGGAATCTGGTCCCACATGGCCCCGCCGATGACTTCGAGGGCGCCGAGGAGGCTCTCGTAAAGTTTTACCGCGTACTTATGGGTCCAGGGAAAGAAGCTGAGCCCCAGGTGCAACAGGGCATAGAATAAAAAAAAAGCCACCAGGAGCCGGATTATCTTAACGGCCCCTATCAGGATGGCCTTGATGCGCTCGGCGGTAAAGAATTCAAAATTACCGATCTTGATGGCCTGGATTCTCTGGGTGGCCCAGAGGGCCCGGTTGATCCGGCGCACCCCCCGCAGCAGCACCAGGAAGAGGAGGACGATGAACACTAAAGCTGCCAGGGTTTTGAGGGCCCCAAAAGCCAGGGCGTGGAAACTATGTTCCCGTTGATAGGTCACAATGGCTTGCCGGATCTTGTCGGCATAGTCCCGGGCCAGCTCATTGGCGGGCTTCCCTGCCACGCTGCCCTCAAAGGCCCAGACCGGCATAATAACCTGATCCCCCGCCATGATATCCGAACTTAACAGCGAATCCTGCACGGTGATGGTTTGGGGGTTGAAGGTGGGATCCTCGGCCAGCTTCTTAATCCGTTCGGCAAACAGATGAGCCCTTTTTTCCGTGCTCATAGCCTTTGGTTTCACCCGGAGATAGAAAAGTGGTTTGCCACCCAATTCCACGGGGGCGCCCGGGGTCTCGACGACGAAACCGGGAGGCAGTTCGGTGGGGTTCCAGGCCAGCCCCGGACTGCTCAAGGCTAAACTCAACAGCGTTACCGACAAGAGAAATCTCAAGTGCTTCATGATCTTTCCGCCTTCAAGATGGCCTCGATACTATTTATTTTCCGATAACCATTATACTAAAGGAATGAGGGCGAGGAAGGCGGATTTTAAGGGGAATAGAGGTAAAGGCGAGCAGGTTATTGATAAAATTGCCATAACGCCTGATAATTCTGTCGGCCCAGCCAGAACTTTTTAGAGCATATTCTGTTCCGCCAGACTGAAGTAGCCGTGGCGGCCGATGATCAGGTGGTCGTGGACCGTCAGGTTGAGGGATTGCCCGGCCTTGACCAGGGCCCGGGTCAGCTCCCGGTCCGCGGCTGACGGGGTGAGGTTGCCGCTGGGGTGGTTGTGTACCAGGATGAGGCCGGTGGCCTTGTGTTTCAGGGCCAGTTCCAGGACCTTGCGGGGATAGACCACCGTCTGGTTCACTATGCCCTCATGGACAATCTCCTCGGCGATGACTTCGTTCTGGCTGTTCAAAAAGACCACCCGGAACTGCTCGTCCAGAAGCCCCCCCATGGAGGCCCGGCAGTATTCCACCAGGTTATCCAGGGACTTGATGGGCTGGCGCTTCAGGGCCTCGGACTTGAGGGCGTATTCCGAGCAGGCCTTCACCAGGCGGATGAGGATAGCGGCGTACTCTTTGATCCCGGTGACCTCCATGAGGGCCTCGGGAGTGGCGTCCAGGACCCGGGTGAAGGAGCCGAAATGCTCGATCACCCGCTTGGCCAGGGGCTTGACGTCGGAGTAGGGGATGGCGAAGGTCAGGAGCAGTTCCAGGAGCTCATAGTCCTGCAAGGCCCCGGGGCCGCCATTGAGGAAGCGGCCCCTCAGGCGGGCCCGGTGCCCGTGATAATGAGGTTTTGCCGGTTGGTCTGCCATCTCCATTTTCTTTTACTCCGGCGTTCACTTAATTGCAACAGGGAAAACTGGAGGAAAGAACTGGCGGGCATGGAGGCCCGCCCCACTGGTCCGCCCCTGGGGCGACGACCAAAAGGCTGTGCCATGATGGCCCAGGCTCGAAGAGCCTAAATCCCCCCTACCCCCCCTTTCCGAAGGGGGGAGCTCAACGGATTTCCTTGGCAAGTCCCCCTTTGCAAAAGGGGGATTTAGGGGGATTACAAAACCATCCAGGGCAAGGAATTTTGGGGAAACGCTCTCATGTGCAGGCAAGAAAAAGCCGGGACCAGCGGTCCCGGCTTTTGTCACTCTCAAGGGGTTGGGGAGGGGCAGGGGCCGTTGGCACCTGGCCCCTTCCCCAAGGCCTCATTTCCTAGTGCTCGGCCGATGCGGCTGCTTCGGCCATTTCCCGGCGCATATCCATATCGAAGAGGACCCGCTCCCGGGCCTTGTCGATGCCCAGGGCTTTACGCTTCAGGTCGATGTGGGCGATCATCTTCTTGGCCGCCAACTCCGGATCGATCTCGATGTCCCACTTGCCGCCCAGCTCTTCTTCGATGCCCTTGAAGAGGTAGTCGGTCAAAACCTCGGAACCGGTGGTGGGGAAGGTAACCCCGAAGACGGTATAGACCCCGGAGGCCACGAAGTAATGGCCGATGGAGATGGCTTTCTCAGACATCCACTCCGGCGCCGCGCCCGCGGCGGGGAGGTCGCTGATGTCGGTGCCCAGGCCCCCGGCCTTGACGCAGGCGGTGGCCGCCACCAGGATCCGGGAGTTGTCGACGCAGGACCCCATGTGCAGTACCGGCGGGATACCCACGGTCTCGCAGATCTCGGCCAGACCCGGGCCGCAGAACTCTTGGCGGCTTCCGGGCTCAGCAGGCCGTATTTCCCCGCGGCCATGGCGGAGCAGCCGGTGGACAGCACGATGACGTCGTTCTTAATCAGCTCCTTGATCATGGTCAGGTGCGAGCTGTCGTGGGTGGTGCGGCAGTTGTTGCAGCCTACCACGCCGGCTATGCCCCGGATCCGGCCGTTGATGATGTTGTCGTTCAGGGTGTAGTACGAGCCCCGGATGGAGCCGCCCAGCAGGTACTGGATGGTCTCGGAGCTGAAGCCCACCACCGTGGGGGTGTGGACGTCGGGGATCATCACCGGCGATTTCCGGTTGGGGAAGTTGTCGATGGCTTCCCGAACCACCTGGCGGGCGATGTCCAGGGCGTGATGATCGTCAAAGGGGATGTGCATGGTCTCGCCGGTCATCCGGGCCCGGGGGTCGGTGGTGATCAGCTTGGTATGGTAACACTTGGCCACGTTGGCCAGGGATTCCATGATGCACTGCACGTCCACCACCATGGCGTCCACCGCGCCGGTGATGATGGCCAGCTCCTGCTGCAGGTAGTTGCCGGCAATGGGAATGCCGTGGCGCATGAGGATCTCGTTGGCCGAGCAGCACATGCCGGCCAGCTGGATGCCCTTGGCGCCCTTGTTCTGGGCGTAGGCGATCAACTTCCGGCTCCTGGGAGGCCACGTAGATCATCTCCGGCAGTACCGGCTCATGGCCGTGGATGATGATGTTGACGTGGTCCTCTTTGAGGACGCCCAGGTTGATTTCGCCGGCCACCGGCACCGGGCAGCCGAAGATGACGTCCTGGAGGTCGGTGGAGATCATGGACCCGCCCCAACCGTCGGACAGGGCGGTACGGCTGCACTGGTTGATGATGTTGTGGTAGTCCTGGTCCACGCCCATGTGGGTGCGGTGCATCAGTTCGACGATCTCGATGTCGCAGCCCCGGGGCACGATGTTGTATTTCCGCCACAGTTCCAGGCGTTTCTTGGGGGCCCGCTTGGCGTAGGTGAGCTCGCCGGTCCTGCTGGCCGAACTCCAACAAAATTTTATCGGCCATTTCCAGGGCGATGGCTTCCTTGGTCCGGGGCTTGGCGTCATCGCCTTCCCCTTCCTTGGTGGCCACATCCCAATCCTTGGCCAGGCGGTGCAGCTTGGCCACGTCTTTGAGCTCGTAGCCCTGGGCCTTGCCTAAGGCCACTTCCTTGAACAGCTTGGCCACACCCCGGGAATGGTCGTTGTGGGCCGCGGCCCCGGAGCAGACCATGCGGGCGAAGTTCCGGGCCACGATGGTTTCGGCGGTGGCGCCGCACAGCCCCGTGCGCTGCTTCTTCTCTTCGCTGGTCTCGCCTTCCTTCTTCTTGGGGGGGGCACCCGGCAGGGACCCTGGGAGCAGATGCGGCAACAGGCGCCTTCGGCGCCGATGGGGCAGGGCTTCATGGTCTGGGCCCGGTCAAAAATGGTCTCACATACCATCCGCCTTGGCCTTCTTCATCAATTCCTGGCTTGCGGGGTCAACAGATAGTTTTTCAAAATCTAACTCAGCCATATTCACACCTCCTTAAACCTTGTCCAGTAGTGATCTAAACAGTTATATACACGTTATCATCTACACATGATCGTGGCAAGATAAAATAGTAAAAAAAGATGAAAAAAATAGGCGTCAGGGAAGGGGCAGACGGACCACCCGGAAGCCGATATAGCCGTCGGCATAAAGGGGCGGGGCGGACTGGCGGGCGGCGGGGCGCAGGTCCCGGGGGCCCGAGAGCCAGGAGCCGCCCTTGAGGAGGCGTAGGACCCCGGGCTTGAAGGGGCCGCCCGTGCGCAGGGGCACGTAGCGGTCCTGGCACCACTCCGAGACGTTGCCGGCCATATCGAACAGGCCGTAGCCGTTGGCGGGAAACGAACCCACCGGCGCGGTGAAGCGGAACCCGGCGGCCCCGGGGAGAGGCGTGTGGAAATTGGCTCGAAAGACGCCGCCGGCATCCGGGGCCGCATCCCCCCAGGGGTAGGGCTGGCTCACCAGCCCCCCCCGGGCCGCAACTTCCCACTGGTCTTCCGTCGGGAGTTCGTGGGGCACGCTGGTAACGTTGGTCAACCACCGGCAGAAGGCCTGGGCATCGTGCCAGGTGACCCCCACCACCGGCTGGTTGGGCCCAATGAGGTTTTGGTCCTGCCAGTAGAGGGGTTTTTTATGGCCGGTGGCTTTAACAAACCGGTCGTACTGGGCATTGGTGATTTCGGTGACGCTGATATAAAAGGGCTTGAGGTTGACCTTGTGGGGGTCGGCTTCGTCGGCGTAGCGCCCGGTCTCGTTGGGCGGCGACCCCACGAAGTACCACCCCCCGGGAATGAGCCGGAACCGGATGCCCTGGGCCTCCAGGGTTTCCTGGGCCAGGGTGGGCCCGACGGACAGCAACAGCCAGCAAAGCACCAGGAACAGACATGGCAGTTTTCGTCGATCGGCTTTGCCGCGACTATCTCTAGGCAGTTTTTCAAAACCCTTCATGGGGATCAAATATAGCAAGTTTTGAGGTAATTGATAAGGTTCTGAGCATAGCAGTGAGCGACACTTTTGCCGTATTGAATCCTAATCCTTAATGTCTTTAATGTTGGTGAAGCAGGCCGACGGCGAAGGGATGGCCTTTGACCTCGGGCTCAGGGACGGGAGGTTTAGGTGCCCGGAAGACAGAAAAGGCTTGACAAGAGGAACCCACGTAGAAGCAGTTAGTTAGCTTTCCACACCCTCAGCTTTTATGGCCCAAGACAGCCAAATATCTGGCCTCGCCCTTAATTGCCATCCTCCACCAAAAAACTATATTAACCAGTAAATTTTATTTGAAATAATTAAAAAAATATGCCTAATATGAAATGGCAGTAAAAAAAGTCAAACTCGACGCGAGTCGGAGACGGAAAGCCACGGGTCTTTAAGTTTGCGAGAGACAGCCGGGTTGCTTGGAAGAAGGCGGGTCGGGTTTTTTGTCTTGCGAGCATAAACAGATTTATACCCGGAAAGAGGTATCCTCAACACCATTTTTGACTGCGGTGGCCAAGATTGCCGCATAATCTCGGTTTATGATACTGCAAAAAAATTATTAATTATGCAAATGTATTTGGAAAAATCTGTTACAGGGAGGTAAATTTATGAAAAAGAGGCTGGCGGTAATCCTGGTATTGGTAGCCATCACCCTGATCCTGCCGGTATGGGCGGGTGGGGGTAAGGCGTTTGCGGAAACCATTAATATTATACCCTATTATATCGGCGGCGGTGTGGGAGATTCCTGGACCTATACTTATACTTACAACAACCAAACGCCATTGCCCGACTTCACCGTTTATTTGACTCAAGTGAGCGGGGGGGGTTGGGACAGCAAATATCGTTGGGGGGATTTCGTATCTCCTAATGGCAGCTCGTATTATATTGTCGATTGGGATACCAACGGGATTAATGTATATGAAGCAGATGGTAACGTCTTCAGCCCGCCTGGCCTAATCCCCGCAACTCTGCCAATCAATGAAATGTTTGCCAATCCTCTTGGAGAAGCAAATAATTATTGGTATTTTCAGAAGCTTCCCAGTCTCACGGTTTCCGCCGGCACTTTTTACGATGTCCTGGTGCATATTGCTCTGGATGATAGATTTGGCCCTACCACCGCTAATGACTTGTTTGGATTAGGCTCGCTCCCCTATGGGGTAACCCATGTGGAGTGGATGGCCGCCGGGATTGGGACAATCCAAGATCGGGACTATAATGAGACTGGAAACTCCCCTTTCGAGTATCAACTAACAGCCACCACTGTGCCGCTGCCCCCCTCGCTTGTTTTCCTGGGCTCAGGCCTTTTGGGTCTGGTGGGATGGAGGAGGTTCGGGAAGGGTTAATTATATCCTAACTCATAGGACAAACCAGGCAAGGTCCGGCGTGGCCCTGCCTTTTTCGTGCCTCGCAATCGCAGTTTTCTCCTTAACTGAACCTTCAAACTCACTTGCCCTCATAAAAACCTCGCGATTAATAACGATATATGTCCAATAACCTAAGCCTCTACATCTCCACCACCTTCCGGCAGGCAGTGAAATAGATCCCCACGCGGATATCCTCCGGCGGCTCAATCCCCTGGGCCTTGGCCGCCATCTCCCGGTAGGCCAGGAGTTGGGGGCGGTACTTCTCGGTCTCCCGTATGATAAAGGCTTCCCAATCCTCCCCGGCGGCGGGGCGGGAGGACTTGTAATCCAGGAGCCACCAGTCTTTACCGTCGAAGGCCAGGCGGTCAATGACGCCCCGGCGGATGGCGCCCGGCTGGGGCTGGTCCTCCAGGAGCCACTCGCTGGCCGCCCCGGGGATCTCCGGGGCCAGGAGAGCGGTCAGGAACGGGTCCGCTTGGCAGGCCGCGAGTTCGGCCTCAATTTCCGCCGCCAGGGAAGTGGCCGCTGAGGCGCTCATCCCCTCCTGCCGCAGCGCCGCGGCCAGGGAGACCGCATCCGGTTGCGGGTTACCCCGGGCCAGGGTGGAGAGGGCCCGGTGCATGATCACTCCCCGGAGCCGGGCCGCGTAGCTATCAGTGGCGGAATCGGTTGCCGGCCAGGCGGCGGTGTCGCCAGGGGGAGGCGACAGGCTGGAGGGAAAACTTACCTGGTAGGGCGCGGCTTCCGGGGAAAAATCCCAGGCCGGAGGCAATTCCCGGGGACTGGCAGTCTCGCCGGTTTGGGGCTCCACTGCCGTTACCAGTTCTATGTCCATTTCGGGCGCCGGCCATGCGGCAGACCCCGCGACCGGCAGGTCTTGTCCGTAATGCTGCCGCAGCCACCCCAGGGGACTCTCACCCGATGCCTGCCAATTCCCCTGTTTATCCCGCCGGGCGAGGCCGGACATGACCAGGCGCTGCCGGGCCCGGGTCACCGCCACGTAGAAGACCCGCCGGGCCTCGTCCACCACCCGCTGGTTTTTCAGGTCCCGCAAGAGCAGGTAGAGGGAACTTTGCTTTTCCTGGATATAGGGCCGGGCCAGGGCCAGTCCGTGGACTCGCCTCCGCCGGGAATCTCCTCCAGGAGGAAAGGGGGGGTGTTGTCCTCGCTCTTCAAGGGCTGCCAGTCCAGGAAGGGCAGAAACACCTGGTGAAACTCCAGCCCTTTGGCCCCGTGCACCGTCAAGATCTCCACCTGGGAGGCCTGGGCCCGGGGGTCCGGCGGCTGATAAGCCTCCTTGAGGTTGAAATCGGCTTTGACGAAAGTGGCCTCCGGGAGCCCGGCTTCCGCCCCGGCCAGCAGGTCCAGGTAGGTCCGGGCATTGGCCACTCCCAGGGGGCCTTCCCAGGCGGCGATCCCGGCCCAGGCGCCCGTGGCCCCCAGCCAGTCGGCCAGGATGTCGGCCAGGGGTCGCCGCCCCACCTGGCCCCGGGCCTGCTCCAGGGACTCGACCAGCGCCGGTAAATCCCGCGGGACAGTCATCCTCCCCGGCAAACCGGCGCAATCTCTCGGGCCACAGCTCGCCGTGAATTTGGGCCACCCGGGCCAGGGCGGCCAGGGGCTGGGGGCCCCAGGGACCCCGGAGCACCGCGGCCCAGGCCACCTCGTCCTGGGGCCGGACCAGGGCCCGGGCCAGATTGTGCAGGTGGGCCACGGCCCGGCTCTCGGCCAGCTTCAGGCCCTCCTTTACCCGGACCGCCAGCCCGGCCTCGTCCAAGGCCTGAAGATACCGAGGCAGATGTTTGCGGGTGAAGAGGAGAATGCCGATTTTATCATCCGGCCCCAGGGTGGGCAGGGCCTGGGCCACCTGCCGGGCCAGCCAGCGGGCTTCGAGTTCCCGGGCCGCCAGGTCGCTTTCCCCGGTAAAGAGCGCCAGATAAGGGGCCGGTCCCTCCGGCGCCCCGGGGCGGGGCTCGGCCCGATGGAAGCTGGGCCCCGGCAGTGCCGCTTGACATGACGGTGGACTCGAACACCTCGTTGGCCCAGTCAATCAGGGTCCGGGTGGCCCGGAAGTTGGTGGTGAGCCACAAGGGTGTCAGGGGCAGGGGTTCGGCGCCCCCGCAGGGCAGGCCTTGCCGGGAGGCGATGAACAGGCGCGGGCTTGGCCTGGCGCCAGCCATAGATGGACTGCTTGGGGTCCCCCACCACCATCAGGGTGCGTCCGGAGCCTGCCTGCCAGCCGGACATCAGGCGGCACAGCAGCTGCATCTGGTTTTCGCTGGTGTCCTGGAATTCATCCACCAGGAGATGTTTGAGGCGCCAATCCAGGCGCAGCATGATCTCGCGTGGGGTCGTCCTCGCTGAGCAGATTCAGGGTCGCCTGCTCCAGGTCCACGAAATCCAGGGCGCCCTTCCGGGCGCAGAGCTGTTCGTAAACCCTCAGGGCTTCCCCCACCAGGATGACCAGGTCCTGGAGCGCCGCGGCTTCTTCCGGCAGAGGCCCCGGTGGGGGTCAGGTCCCGGCACTGCTTCAGAAGCCTGACCACCGGCCCGGGCAGGTCCTGGATCAGGGGGGCCCAGTGCTTTTTGATCAAAACCTTCAGGGAACCCGTCTTTGACCGAGAGCCGTTTGCGGGGGTCTCCCTGCTTGGTGAGGAGGACCTCGGACACTGGCCTGCCAGGCCGGCAAATCCGTCGGGGCGCGACCCAGGGAGCTCAGGAGGGATAAGGTCGCCGTGACCAGACCCCTGCAGCGCCCTCCAGAACTCCGGCCAAACCTGCGCCTAAGGAGCGGTTCCCCAGGCCGGCCCGGAGCTCTTCCAGGACCGGCCCAGCACCATCTTGAAACCGGTCCTCCAGGAGCTGCCGGTAGGCGGCCGCATCCCGGCTGACCCGGGCCAGAGCCAGAAACTCTCCCAGGCTGTCCCGCCGGGATACCAGCCCGGCAGCTCTTGAGCCAGGCGCCGCCAGTCGTTGTTGAGGCGCACCAGGCGGCGCACCAGGGCCTGGCGCACCGGGTCCCGGGCGGGGCGGCCGTTCAGGCGCCGGCGCATCTCGTCCAGGGCTTCGACCTTGAGCCACCGGGCCTCGTCTTCTTCCAGCAGGTTGAACGTCAGCGGCACTCCGGCCTCCTGGGGCGCCAGCTTCAGGAGCTGGGCTCCGAAGCCATGGAAGGTCATGATGGGCAGACGCTCCGGGGTCAGCTTGAGCTGAGCCTCATCCCCGTGGCGCCGAAAGACCTCGGCCGCCAGTTCCCGGAGCCGCAACTCCAGGGGGGAGGCATCAGGCCCCGGCTCCTGCCGTTCCCAGAGGAGGGCCATGACCCGGGCGCGCAGCTCCCCGGCGGCCTTCCGGGTAAAGGTCAGGGCCAGCATCTCCTCGGGGGTGTCCACCCGGGCCAGAAGGGTGAGAAACCGGGCCAGCAGTACGGAGGTCTTGCCGGAGCCCGCCGGGGCCTCCAGGTGAAAGCTCTCCCCGGGAGCCAGGGCCTGATCCCGGATGGCTTGATCAGCGGGCTGGGCAGGTGCTTTAGTCATGACATCCCGTAGTACAATGGTTCATGAATTCGGTAACGCAGTTCTTACCCCGTGAAGATCACTTCCCCCTCACCCTGACCCTCTCCCCCATCGGGGGAGAGGGAAAAGATGGGACCGACTTGCTTCTCTATCATCATACAGAATCCGGCGACCTAACCTACTCCCTCTCCCCCCGTTTCGGGGGGAGAGGGAGTAGGGTGAGGGGGGCGCACCACCCTACAAATCCTCTTCCTCAGCCGGGTCCGGGGCAAAGCCGCAGACCAGCTCGTAGGGGCAATATTGGCAGGCCCCGCCGTGGGGCTTCCTCCGGGGCCGGGTTGGGGTCGGGATGGAAATCCCCCGCGGCCAGGCGGCGGCCCAGGGCCGTGACCTTCGCCGCAAAGACCGCGGCGGCCTCAACGCCACTTTTCCGGCGTCGCGCCAAAATCCTCGTGTCTCAGGTGCTGGGGCCGGGGCGACTTGAGGCCGATGAACCCGGCCCGGAGGTTGGCGGCAGGCGGGTTGACCGGCACCCGGCCCTGCCCCACGGCCAGGAGATAGCAGGGCAGTTGGGCCTCGGCCACCTCATCCAACACCTGATGTTTCTTGGGGATTTCCCCGCTCTTATAATCCCAGACCACCAGGTCGGCGGTTTCCGGGTTATAGTCCAGGCGGTCGATGCGGCCGCGCAGGCTAAAGGGCCAGTCCTGGCCCCGGAGGTCATTGAAGGCCACCTCGATGCCCTGCCAGCGCCAGCCTGCCTCAAAACGCTCCCGTTCCCGTCTCAGCCACTCCCACAGCAAGCCGGTCTCCCCCAGCCAGCGGTCCGCCTCGGCCTGCCAGTGGAGATCGCCGCTTAAGGGGGCCAACACCCGGCGGGCGGCCTCCTGGAGCAGCTCCCGGGCCCGGTTGTGGTCCCAGGCCTGATCCGCCTCGAGGACCTCCCTGAAGTCCGCGGCGAAGCTGGCCAGAACCTCGTGGAGCATCTGGCCCCGCTCCCGGGGGTCGAGCCCGGCCTCGATCTCCGGCAGTTCCCGGATCTTCAGCAAGTTTTCCAGCAGAAAGCGGCAGGGGCAGCCCAGGGCGGTGCTCACCTGGCTCAAGGAGATTTCCCCGGGCAGGGGAAAGGGGTAGGGAGGCTCAGGTCCGCCATAGCCCGGCAGGCGGGGCCCGGGGCGTGAAATACCGGCCGGATGGCGGGAGACCGCAGCCAGGCCGGGATGCAGGGCTGGTGAGCACCGCCATCTCGGCCTGGCCCCACTCCCCCGGATACACCGGAGTGCTCACCCGCTCCTCCTGGTCCACCACCCGGGGCCGGGTCAGGGTGAGGCGGGGTGCGGTGCCCAACAGATTCGCGAAAGAGTTCCGCGGCAAAGTGGTGCTGGCTCTGGTAGGTCCCGCCCAGGACCAGGCGCTTTTCGGCGGCGAGAGAGCAGGGGCAGAGGCCGGGGCGGGGCCGGCAGGGTCCCGGAGTTCATCCCCAGGCAAAAGACCCGGGAAAAGTCCAACCCCCGCATCTCCAGGAGCCCCAGGACCTGGATCCCCGCAGCCTGAATCCCCGGCCCGGGCAGGATAACCCGCTGGGCCCCGATGCTTGAGCCACTCCAGAAACTCCCCGGCCGTCCATCACGTCCGACGCCCAGGGCGGCCTCCAGTTCGGGCAGGAGCCCCGTCAAGGCGAGCTCCAGGACTCCCGTTCGGTCTCACCGAGCCCCCGGGGAAACCCCAGTTCCTGCCAGGCGGCCTTCAGAAGGACGGCACCACTGTCCCGCTGGGGCCGCCGGCACCTTCAGGGAGCGCCAAACCCGGTCCAGCCGCTCAGCGCCGCGGCCTCGGCCTCGGGGCCCCGGGACCGGAGCACCGCCTGGCGCAGCCGGTCCCACCCCTGATCCACCCGCCGCTCCCGGAAGAGCTGCGATCCCAATGGGCCAGGCGGCGGGCCTGGACCTGCGACCGCCCCGTAATAAGGGGACAGGAGCAGGGAGACCAGGTCTTCCCGGCGCTCCCGGGTAGCGATGAAGTTGCAGGGGCAGGAGCGCCGGCCAGAAAGAGGGGGACATCGGCCAGGCTCGGCCCCTGGGAGAAGTTGTAGGCCCAGCCGCTCCGGGGACTGCGGGCGGCCCCAGCAATTCGGCCAGGACCCGGCGCAGATGCGGAGTGTAGTGTATCCATGTCCGGGGCGGTGACCGCCAGGCGGTGCAGGGGCAGATCGCCCCGTTGGGCCAGTTCCACCAGCTGGGCCGCCACCCAGTGCAGTTCCTGGCTGGGGTCGGGCAGGCCCACCGCCTGCCTCACGTTGGTAGGATCGCCCCGCACCTGGAGATGCACCACCTGGGTGCGGCGGCTGACCTCCTGGAGCCAGAGCTCTTCCCTGGGGGCCGGGGTTTCCAGGCCCGCGACCAGTACCCGGGATGGGAGCTTGATCCTGCCCTGCCTCAGGGCAGCGGTGAGATAGGCCGGGAGTTCACCGGGGCTCAGCCAGCCTCCGGCCGCAGCAAGATCTCGGCATAGATGCGGGTGACCCGGCGGCGCCAGGCCACCAGCGGCGAGTCATCCTCGCCAGCCACAGGGCGGGCCTCCCCGCCCGCCATGGCAGTAGCGGCACAGGAGGGTGTGGGTCTCGTCCAGGGCCTGGGCCCAGGCCAGCTCCGGGGTGGGCCCGGACGGTGGCGGGGCCGTTTTCAGGGCTTGACGCCAGAGTGCCAGGCGCACCAGGGCTGGGGCCAGGGCTACCGGAGACCACATTCCTTTGAAGAGCTCGGACCACCAGGCATTGAGGGTCAAGAGCCCCAGCGGTTCCCAGGCGGAGCAGCCGGACGCCAGCGCCGCCTGGCGTTGCCGGTGCCAGACCTGGTGCGCCAGCCGCTGGTGCGGGATCAGCCCCAGGACCCCTGGGCCGGTGTGCTCCAGCAGGTAGTCTTGTAAGGCGGCGCCGGTGGGAAAAAACTTGGTGGCGGTCAACTAGGTGCTCCTGAGGGGGAAGGCCGGCGCCAGCCTATCCCCTGGCCGGGATGGTTACGTTGGGGGAAAAAGGCGAAAAGGTGAAAAGGCGAAAAGGATTTGGGGGATTTTTCATTGGGCGGGCGCGGCCCGCCGCAATTAGTATCGGGTTCCACAGATACCTTACAAAATGTTGGCATCAATAACTCCCCCTCCCCTGGTGGGAGGGGGTTGAGGGGCGGGGGATAAGTTGATGCAATGTCCGGCAATTTCACCCCCACCCCAGCCCTCCCCATCAAGGGGGAGGGAGGAAAAACCTTCAACCTTTGGTAAGATAATCCCGGGACGATACATTAGCCGAAATTTTCATAGGCAAATTGTTGGCGGCACCGGCGTCTGGCCGGTGCTTGGTGTAAGGTGCGCCCTGCGCACCATCTCTTTAGGGCAGTTGCTCTTGGGGTCGTTACCCACCTCTAAAGCATCAAAAGACCGGTGGGGCGGGCCTTCGCACCCGCCACGGGTGAAAGGGTGGCCCTGCCTACCTTGCCAAAGAACTTTTCGGAAGAGCAGGCCCGGCAGCCCGCTTTACCACCGCATCAAGACGGCGTCTCCTGGCCGTGGGCATTCAAAATCTCCCGCAATTCCTCGCCTTCCAGGACCTCTTTCTCCAGGAGGATCTTGGCGGCCTTCTCCAGGACGGCGCGCTCCTTTTCCAGGACTTCCCGGGCCCGCTGGTGGGCCCGGTTCACCAGCGCCGCCACCTCCTGGTCGATCTCCTGGGCCGTGGCTTCGCTGTAATCCTTGGAGCCGGGGGGCATCATGGTCTCCAGGAACAGGGGGCGCCGCTCCCGCTCAAAGGTGATGGGACCGAGTTTTTCGCTCATGCCATACTCCCGGATCATGGAGCGGGCGATGTCCGTGGCCCGGTAGAGGTCGTTCTGGGCCCCGGTGGAAATCTCGTTGAAGGTCAACTCCTCCGCCACCCGGCCGCCCATCATCACGGCCATGCGGTCTTCCAGTTCGGTTTTGGTCATCAAATAGCGGTCTTCGGTGGGCAGTTGCATGGTATAGCCCAGGGCGCCGATGCCCCGGGGGATGATGGAGACCCGGTGCACCTTGTCGGTGGTGGGCAGGGCTTCGGCCACCAGGGCATGCCCGGTCTCGTGATAGGCCACGATCTCTTTTTCCTTGGGGTTCATGACCCGGTTGCGCTTTTCCAGGCCGGCCACCACCCGGTCGATGGCCTCCTCGAAGTCGTCCATCTCCACGGCAGTCTTGTTTTTCCGGGCCGCCAGCAGGGCCGCTTCGTTGACGATGTTGGCCAGATCCGACCCCACCATGCCGGGGGTGCGGGCCGCCAGGGTGTTGAGGTTGACCTCCGGGGAAACCTTGATGTGTCCGGGTGTGAATCTTCAAAATATCTTCCCGGCCCTTGAGCGAGGGCCGATCCACCAGGATGTGGCGGTCGAAGCGCCCGGGCCGGATCAGGGCCGGATCCAGGATCTCCGGCCGGTTGGTGGCGGCCATGATGATCACGCCTTTGCGGGTGTCGAAGCCGTCCATCTCGGACAGCATCTGGTTCAGGGTATTTTCCCGTTCTTCCGGGCCCCCCATGGGAGAAAGGCCCCGGGCCTTGCCGATGGCGTCCAGTTCGTCGATGAAGATGATGCAGGGGGCCTTTTCCTGGGCCGTGGCAAAGAGGTCCCGCACCCGGGCGGCGCCCACCCCCACGAACATTTCCACGAAATCGGAGCCGGACAGGCTCATAAAAGGCACCCCGGCCTCTCCGGCCACGGCCCGGGCCAGCAGGGTCTTGCCGGTTCCCGGGGGACCCACCAGCAGGACGCCTTTGGGCAGGTTACCGCCCAAAACCTGAAATTTGGCGGGATTTTTCAAAAACTCGATGATTTCCTTCAGTTCCTCTTCGGCTTCTTCCACCCCGGCCACATCCTGGAAGGTGACCTTGGTTTCGTCCTGGACGTAAACCTTGGCCTTGCTCTTGCCCACGGTCATGAGGCCGCCGGCGCCGCTGCCGATCTTCCGGAAGAAATAGATCCAGATGCCGATCAGGAGCACGAAGGGCAGCACCCAGGAAAGCAGAGAGCTGAGCCAGGTATTTTCCTGGATGGCTCGATACTTAATGTTGTTCTTTTCCAGGAGCTTCACCAGGTCCGGGTCTGCCATCCTGACGGCGGAAAAGGCCGGGGTTTTTCTTCTCGAACTGTTTTTCCAGGGTCTGGGGCAGGTCGGGTTTTTTCCTCTCCTTGGCCAGGTCGTCGATGCCCTGGGGCAAAAGATTGCCCGTGATGGTATCGGTGCTGATGGCCAGGTCATCGACCCCTTTGATTTCCACCAGATGGCGAAATTCGCTGTAACTGATCTCCACCGCCTGCTTGGCGACGCTGTAATATTGGACAATCAGCAGCAGCACCAGCATGCCCAGCACATACCAGATGATCGTGCGGCTGGCGGTGGAAGGTGGTTTTTCGGCCATGATTACCTCATATCTCTCATATTACCGGGATTTCGCTTGCCATAATATAACGATTAGGGGGGATAAGCAACTAGATCTTCTCCGGGGCTTGCGGATGGGCGCGGCGCTCCCTATGGTATAAAGATGCCCCTTAGCCGGGCCGCAGGGATTTGAGGGGAAAGGCGGGCTTAAGATCCGCATCCACGAGGGCTTTCCAGATTTTGCGGAAACCTCGACTAACAATTTGCCATATAAGGAGTAACGTCATGGAAAACATTAAAGCAGCTGGATATCGATAATCTTCCCCTCCCCAAGCTGGTGGAAGAACTCCGCCAGGCCGCCAAAAACTGCCAGTGCGAAGGGACCCGGGAAACCGTGTTCGTTTCCCGGGGCCGGGATAACGTCGTGAATTGTCTGGCGTGTGAACCGATCTATCAGGTGCTGGAACCGTTGGAGGCGGCTTTAAAGCTCCTGCGCGCCGGATGATGGACCCGCTCTCGCCGGACTAGCCTGACTCCGGCGTTAGCGGTCAAATAAGGTGAGGTGGGTCCCTCTGCGGGGCAGCTTGGCGAAATATTCCGCGGCCCGGTTGGTGGCCATGCGGCCCCGGGGGGTGCGCTGCAAGAAGCCGCACTGCATCAGGTAGGGTTCGTAGACGTCTTCCAGGGTGTCTTCCTCTTCGCACAGGGCCGCGGCCAGGGTGCCCAGGCCCACCGGGCCGCCGTCGTACTTCTCCAGGATGGTGAGGAGGATCTGGCGGTCCATGCGGTCAAAGCCCAACTGGTCCACGTCCAGCAGGGTGAGGGCGGCGTCGGCGGTCTCCCGGTTGATGCGGCCGTCGCCCTTAACCTGGGCGTAATCCCGCACCCGTTTCAAGAGCCGGTTGGCAATGCGGGGGGTGCCCCGGGAGCGCCGGGAGATCTCCATGGCCCCGTCGGCATCGATCTCGATCCCCAGCACCTGGGCGGCCCGATGGGTGATGTGGACCAGGTCCTCCACCCGGTAAAAATCCACCCGGAGCATCAGGCCGAAGCGGTCCCGCAGGGCCGGGGTGAGCAGGCCGGCCCGGGTGGTGGCCCCCACCAGGGTAAAATGGGGCAACTCCAGCTTCAGGGAGCGGGCCCCGGGCCCCTGGCCGATGATCAGGTCCAGGCGGAAGTCCTCCATGGCCGGATAGAGGATTTCCTCCACCACCGTGGGCAGGCGGTGGACTTCGTCGATGAACAGAACGTCTTTGGGGGCCAGGTTGGTGAGCAGGGCCGCCAGGTCCCCGGCCCGCTCCACCACCGGCCCGGAGGTGGTCTTGATGCCGCCGCCCATCTCGTGGGCGATGATGTAGGCCAGGGTGGTCTTCCCCAGCCCCGGCGGGCCGTGCACCAGGATGTGGTCCACCGCCTCGCCCCGGGCCCGGGCCGCGGCCAGGGCGATCTCCAGGTTGCGCCGCAGTTCCTCCTGGCCCACGAAGTCGGCCAGAGTCTCGGGGCCGCAGCCCCGCCTCCAGCCCCAGATCCTCCGCCTGGAGCCGGGGATTGACGATGCGCTCTTCCTGGGTCATATGGGGCTAATGTACCTCAGCCTCAGCAACATTGCAAGCCGGGACGGGCTGGCCGCTCAACCGGAAAACCTTGGCCCTGAGGTCCGGGTTTGATAGACTGAGTCTGGAGTATTGACCGCGAACAATTATCGTAAATAAGAGAGAGGGGTGCGCTATGGCGGAAAGCCCTGAAGAGCAAAAATCTGCAAAAGTTCGGGATCTCCGGGTGCACATGGCCAATGAGAGGACCTTTCTTGCCTGGGTCAGGACCAGTATCGGCATCATGGCATTTGGTTTTGTGGTTGAGAAGTTTGCTTTATTTATGAAAAAATTGGCATATTTCTTTGAAAAATCGAATATTCACGAAGCTACTCCTCACATCCGTGGGATATTCATACAATATTTGGCATAATCCTGGTGGCAATGGGCGCAGTTGATGGGCGTGTTGGCATTTATTCGCTATAAAAAAGTCGAAAGAGAAATAGATGAAGATACGTATCAGCCTTCGATTATTACTTGACATACTTGTTAGCCATGGGCATCCTGGCCATCGGGATCTTCTTGGTATTTTATATGATTCATAGTCTTTAAAGAGTCTGATATCGCTAATTATGCAACCAGCCATTAAGCCGCAGGGCATCGGCAAGGGCTTCCGCACCGGGTCTTTGGGGCCCGGTCAAGGAAGTGCTCCGCGAGGTGGACCTGGAGGTGCCGCCCGGGGCCATCTTCGGGGTCCTGGGGCCCAACGGCGCCGGCAAGACCACGCTCATTTCCATCTTGGCCACCCTGCTGCTGCCGGATGCCGGCCAGGCGCAGGTATTGGGGCTGGATGTGGTCCAGGAGGCGGACCGCCTCAAGGAGCGCATCAACCTGGCGGCCAGCGGGGCCCATTTCCTCTGGTGCCTGACGGTGGAGGACAATCTGAGGTTCTACGGCCGCCTCTACGGCTTGGGAGGCCGGGCCTTGACGGACAAGGTAGAGAAGCCTCCTGGAGTTGTTCGGGCTGGCGGAACACCGCGGCCGTCACCTTCGAGCGCCTCTCCACCGGCCTCAAGCAGCGTCTCGCCCTGGCCAAGGCCCTGATCAACGACCCCGAACTGCTCTTCCTGGATGAACCCACCTCGGGCCTGGACCAGGAGATGGCGCAGCATATCCGGGAGGAGATTCTCCGCCTCAACCGGGAGACCGGGGTCACCATGCTCCTGACCACCCACAACCTGCGGGAGGCCGAGATGCTGTGCACCGAGGTGGCCTTTTTGAAGGAGGGCCGCCTGGTCGGCCGGAGGCCGCATCCCGGAGTTGCAACGGCGCCTGGGGCTGGGGGACCACCTGAGCCTGCAGTTTCCAGGACTCCCCTGCGCCCCTGGACTACGGCCGCCTGCCCGGGGTGCTGACTCACCGGGTGCAGGACTCCCGGGTGGACCTGGTGCTGGACCGGGCGGAAGACCGGCTGCCCGCCATCCTGGAGGCCGTCTACTCAGACCGGCAAGAAACTGGCCAAGGTAAAGGTCAAACCCGTGGACCTGGAAGAAATCTACCGTGAAATTACGCACTAACTTTTATAAGATCTGGGCCTTCAGCGCCCGGAGCACCCTGGTGAACCGGCGCAACGTCTTCGCGATCTTCGAGATGCTGTTCTGGCCCGCTCATCGGCATCTTTTCCGTGGGCCTGCTGACCCGGTTCCTGCACCTGGAGGACGACACGGTGGCCTTCATCCTCATCGGCGCGGTGACCATGAACACCATCCAGATCGCCCAACTGGACCTGTCTTATGCCCTGCTCTATTCCGTCTGGTCCAAGAGCCTGAAACACGAATTCATCGCCCCGGTGCGCCTGTCCCATATTCTCATCGGCTCAGGGCTGGTGGGGTTGGTCCGGGGCTTCCTGGTCTTTGTGGTCATGGGGTTCCTGAGCGTCTACTTCTTCGACATGGACTTGGGCCGGCCGGGCCTGGCGGGCCTGATCCGTCTTCCTCCTGGGGATGTTCCTCAACGCCGCCATCATCGGGGCCCTGGTCCTGGCCCTGGTGCTGCGCTTCGGCCAGCGGGCCGAAGTGGCGGCCTGGGCCTTTTCCTACCTCATGCTGCTGTTGTGCGGCCTCTATTATCCCGTCAGCGTGTTGCCCCGAGGGTGTCCAGGTCCTGGCGCAGTTCATTCCCGCTGACCTATTTTCTCGATTATTTCCGGCACTTCTATGGCTTCCCGCTGGCCTCGCCGCACCCCCTGCTTTACGGGTTCGGCCAAAGTGTGATATATCTTTTCCTCAGTTACGGCCTGGTTTCCCTGACCCTGCAGCTCCGCCTACAAGCGGGGCACGCTGCTGCGGACTGTCGGATTAAATGCCAGACCGGAACAGGGTAGGGGCCGGGTATTCAAACCCGCGCCCTACAGTCTAAACCCTGCGACACTCGGGCTTTTTACCGAAAACCCAAAACCAAAACCAAAACGGTATTTACTATGATCGGCGTCTTTGATTCAGGCTTCGGCGGGCTGGTGGTCTTGCGGGAATTTTTACAGCTCCTGCCGGAGTATGACTATCTCTATCTGGGGGACAACGCCCGCATCCCCTACGGCACCCGGTCGCGACCGGGTGGTGATCCGCTTCACCGAGCAGGCGGTGGATTATCTCTTCCGCCAGGGCTGCCGCCTCATCGTCCTGGCCTGCCACACCGCCTCGGCCCGGGCCCTGCGCCGCATCCAGCAGGTCTTTCTGCCGGAACGCTACCCCGACCTCCGGGTCCTGGGGGTGCTGATCCCCACGGTGGAAGAGGCCGTGGCCCGGACCCGGGTAAAGCGCATCGGGGTCATCGCCACCGAAGGCACGGTGACCTCCCAGTCCTTCGAGCTGGAGCTGAAAAAACTGGACCCGGAGGTGGAGGTCGTGCAGCAGGCCTGTCCGCTCCTGGTGCCCATCATCGAGAGCGGCGAGCAGGAGTGGGAAGGCACCACCCTGATCCTGCGCCGCTACCTGGCCCCCTTTCAAGACCGGGTGGACACCCTGATCCTGGGCTGCACCCATTACTCCATCCTCAAAGAGCAGATCCGGGCCATCCTGGGCAACGGCCACGACCTGATCTGCTCCGGCCAGGTCACCGCGGCCAAGCTGGTGGATTACCTCGAGCGCCATCCGGAAATGGAGGCGCAGTCTGAGCCGGGGCGGGAGCTGCCGCTACCTCACCACCGACCTGACGCCGCGTTTTCAGCAGTTGGCCAGCCTGTTCATGGGCCACCCGTTGAGTTCCGAAGTGGTGGAGCTTGTAAAGCCAGGGCCAGGTGTCAGTAAAAACGCGCCAAATCTTCCTCCACCATCACCTTTTTTCCCGGACTGTAGCCTGGACTACAGCACGTTTTCCCTGCAATGATTATCATTTAGCCATAAAGGGTTGGAGCCGGCACCCTTCATGTCAATTTGACCACCGGCTACTCGCCCTAGGAGGCCTTTATGCTTCTGGTTATCAACGGCAGTCCCAAGCCCCACGGCAATTTGCAGCGCATGCTGGAGAAGATCGCCAAAGATACCGGCCATGACTACGAGATGGTTAATCTGGCCAAGCTGAAGATCATGCCGTGCCTGGGTTGTGTGAAATGCGCCGAAAAGCAGCGCTGCATCCAGCCTGACGACATGGCGCCGCTCTACGACAAGATCGAGGCCGCGGACGCCTTAATCGTGGGGGGCGTGATCTATTTCGGCCATCCCAACGCCTTTACCCACACCTTCCTGGAACGCCTGTTTCCCCTGCGCCACCACGACCCCTCAACCATAGGCAAGCTGGCGGCCGCAGTGTGCGTGGGCGGCGACGAGGCCGAGGCCGGAGTCCGGGAGATCTCCCATCACCTGGGCAGCTACTTTAACCACAATGTGCTCGGTTCCGTCTTCTTTAACAGCGCCACGCCGCCCTGTTTTATCTGCGGCTACGGGACCACCTGCCAGTACGGCGGCCCGGCCCGGTGGATGACGCCGGAAGAGTTCGACAATTTCCATGAGATCACCCCTGAGATGTTCCAAAACTTTGAGGACCATCCGGAAGTGGTGTCTGCCTGCGAGAGGCTCTCGCATGATTTGAAAACGGCCATCTCCGGTCTGCCTGGATAGGCCGTCAAAGCATTCAGGAGCAAAAAAGAGGAGGAGCGATATGTATCCGCAAATTTTGGGGATCTCCGGCAGCCCCATCAAGAATAGCAACACCGACCGCCTGGTCCAGGCGGTGTTGGCGGCCAGCGGCCTTAAATCCGAGTTCGTCAAGCTCAGCCGCATCAACGTGCGGCCCTGCATCGCCTGCCTGGGGTGCAAGGAAGACAACGTCTGCAAGGTGAAAGACGACTTTCCGGAGCTGGCCGAAAAAGTTCGCCATGCCGGGGCCCTGGTGGTGGGCGGCTACTGCCCTTACGGTTCCGTGGACGGCTTCACCAAGGCCTTCCTCGAGCGCCTCTTTTCCTTTCGCCACCAGCACGGCCTCAACCGCGGCAAGCTGGCCGCGGTGGTCACCACGGGCATCGGCCGGGGCGCGCCGGGGGTAGCGGAGGCCAATGAGCAGATCGCCCATGCCGTGAAGATGGAGGGCATGGAGGTCCTGGGGCAGTTGCAGGCGGTGGGGAACCCCGAATGCCTGGTGTGCGGCTTCGGCGAAAGTTGCCCCATGAGCGCCCTGCCGTGGGTTTTCGGGGAAGATACCGCGGTGACCCCGGAGAAGTTCTGCCGGGTGGAAGACCAGGAGGTCTGGGGTCAGGCCCAGGAGTTGGGCCGGGAGATTGCCGCCCGCCTTAAGGCCCGGTTGGCCATGTGATCAATGCTGCGCGGGCCAGGTCGAGAGGCCTGGCACGAACATCCGAGAAAGAGCGGGGCAGGCGGGTCTCAACAACTTTACGGGTTCCATCAGGCACTCCAGGCAAGATTTCTCATCTCAGGGAGGGAAGGATACATGGCTAAGATACCGCAAGCAGTGCAGGAGTTTATGAAAGGCAAGGTGGGCTGGGTAGCTACGGCTTCCCCCGATGGCATGCCGAATGCCACCCCGAAAGGGAGTGTCCGGGTCATAGATGACGAGCATCTGGTCTTCGCCGATCTTTTTTCCCGGAAGACCCGGGAAAACCTTTTGAAGAACCCCAAGGTGGCGGTGACCTTCATTGATGAAAAGAGTCACCGGGGTTATCAGATCAAAGGCTCTGCCGAATTACTCACCGCCGGCGAGTTATTCGAGCAGATGGCGGAAGAGCTGAAAAAGGCCCCGATGAAACTGCCACCCGCAACGTATCTCGTTAAAATTACCGTGAATGCAGTCTTTGATCAATCCGTGGGTCCCGAAGCCGGTAAACAAATTGCCTGATTGAATGGGGTCGGTCCTGCAGGTCTTTCGCGGGTGCGCCCGTATTGGGGCATCAGGGCGCTTTCCGGCGCGCCTCTCGCCTGCGCCGATCTCGTATCCCGGAGGCCCCAGGTGTTATTATCTGGTCATGATGTTATCAGGTATGTCATCATATGAGCCATATGGGATGTATCTGTAATGCACATATCGGTTCGGGCCTTACCGCAAGTCCCACCTGCATCGGGCACCTGTGGTTGTTTGCGAACCTCAAAGCTGAGGAGATGGCCAACCTGGCCCAGGCAGCCCTGCGCAAAACTTTCAAGAAAGACCAGGTGGTATTTTCCCAGGGAGACGCGGCCGACCAGATGTTTCTCCTCAAAGCCGGGCGGGTGAAGCTGGGCAAGATCACGGCGGAGGGCAACGAAATCACCCTGGACATTCGCAAGGCAGGGGATTTTCTGGGAGAGAGCCTGCTTATCGAAGAGGCGGATTATCCCCTGACGGCATTGTGCCTGGAAGATACTCTGACCTGTGGCTTCACCAAGGCCGCCTTCGAGAAGCTTATCCTGGAAAACTCCAATATTGGTCTGCAAGTCATCAAAAATTTGAGTAATCGCATCGCCTGGCTGACGGAGCGGGTGGGCAGCTTTTCCCTCACCAACCTGGAGGATCGGCTTTACCAGGTTCTTACCCAGGTGGCCCGGGAGCATGGCGTCGAGAGCCCTCGCGGTTTTTCTATCCAGTTTCCCCTCACCCACGAAGAATTGGGTTTCCTGGTGGGGGCCCATCGGGTAAGCATCACCAAAGCCATGAAGGCGCTTAAGGAGGCGGGCCGTATCCTCCAGGAGGGCAAAACCCTCATCCTGGCGACACCTTCGGCCGATTAGCCGTAATTACTTTCTGAGGTGAACCACTTGGAGTTCCCCAGGACTACCGAGGTTTCCGCCTGGCGGGGCGAAATGGACCAATAGGTGTTGAGCAAGCGGTATTTTTCCGTCTGGGTCACCAGCTGGAAATCGTGTTCCTCGTAGAAGCGGATGGCCCACCAGGCCGCAGCCCAGGTGCCCACCAGGATGGGGCCGGGGATCTCCTGGAGGAGATAGGTCATCAGTCTCCCCCCACCCCCTGGCGCTGGGAGGCCGGGGCTACGTAAGCGTGGCGGATCAGGGTGACGTCCTCAAGGTCCTGGCGCCCCATGACCCCCACCAGACCCTCATCAGTCCTCGCACCCCCAAAAATTGACCCCCGCAGCGATTTCCGCCCGGAGCTCCTCCTCCGGCATATAAGGCTCCTGCCAGCAATCCGTCGGGATCACCCCTTTATAGGCCATGGCGGCCTGGTTGATGATCTCCAGGGCCCGGTCAATTTCATCCTCCTGGAGCGGTCGAATCAGGTGATAGGCCTCCGGCACCGGTTCAGGGGCCGGGGTCGGCTCAGTCTGGAGCGCCGATTCGATGGCCGGGGTCGCCCCGGGCTGGCCTACGGCTTCACCCGCTGGAGGCGTCTCGGGCTGGAGCCCCGATTCCGGCGGCTGGGGGGGGTAGTGATCTTCCTTAACCCGCTGGCCGCATTTAGGGCAGAAGGTGAAGTTCAGGGGGACGCTTTGCTGGCAGTAAGGGCAGGTGGATTCCGGCTCCGGCGGCAGGGCCGGCTCCGGCGGATAGCGAAAAGGGTTCTGATCCTGATACTGCCGGGTCATCTCCGTGGTGGCCTGGCGCATCTTGGCCACGAATCGTCCCAGGGTCGCGGCGTACTCCGGCAGCTTTTCCGGGCCAAAGAGGATGAACGCCAGAACGGCGAGGATGAGCAGCGTCTCGAGGTCGAGCCCCATCTCACAACCTGTTGATTAGGCCTTGCTCATCTTGCTGCCGCAATGGGGGCAGAAGGCAAAGTCCCCGCCGACTTCCTGGTGGCACGCAGGACACGTGGCGGTTTGTGGCGCAGTGGTGGCGTTGGGCGGAATCTCGGCCCGGGGCGAGGGGGCGTCAGGGTCCTCGTGAGCCTTTTTGAAGCTCCGGATAGCCTTGCCGATGCTGTCTCCCAGTTCCGGCAGGCGCCGGGGCCCGAAGAGCAAGAGGGCGATGGCCAGGATTATGATCATCGTGGTGAGGTTATAACCAAACATAGGGAGCCTCTGTTTGCTAAGGATTTAATATTAATATAAGAAAAAAATCGGCCCGCCGCAAGTCCGCACGTCAAGAAAGGGGGCGGGGTGAAGAAACCGGAGCTTCAGGTCTTGGGGCCGGGGTTGGACCGGAGTTGGCCTGGGACATGACTCCGGGGCGTTTTTCCTTCCGAGGTCTCTCCCCGGCGTAATTTTATGGTTAAACTCATCCCGAAATTCTTTATTAACTGTTATTATGTGGCAGACTTGAGAGTTGCGATGTAAAAAAATTAGCCTGGAGGTCTGGGGAGTGCGTGGAGGACCATTCCAGGCGGTTGTTAGGTATCCCGCCTGACCGCGTTTTCTTGAAGAGGGTTCCTAACCTGTCCGCCTGACGAGCCAGCGCCCCATATTTCATTCAAGGAGTGTTTCGTGATGTACCTGCGTGTTCGATTGTCCCTCCGGATATTTGTCCCCCTGCTGGCGACCGCCCTGGCGGTGTTGCTCGTCCTGGCAGGCTTCACGATTGACCGGCCCGGCAACCTGGAGGCGGCCGAGACTGCGCCGAACGGACCCGCCGCCGCCGCCCCGGCTACCCCGGCTCCGGTGGCGGCTCCGGTAACCCCGGCGGCGCCGCCGTCGGCTCCTGTCGTTGCCCCCGTCGCCCCGGCGGCCCCGGCTCCTGCTGCCGGCCCAACTGCCCCCCCGTCAGCTCCGGTCGCCGGTCCCCCGGTTGCGGCCCCGGAAACCCCGCCGGCGGCTCCGGCTAAAACCAAAAAAGGGGCGAAGGGCAAGAAGAAGGGCAAGACACCCAAATGGCAACAGGCCGCCCCGCCCGGAAAAATCGCCCCTCCCGGCAAATACAACGCCGGCGAGGACCCCGAATTTGCCAAACAGCACGGCTGGCCGGTGAAAACCCCGCCGATCCTGCCGGGTTCGATCCTGCCGGGAAAGCGCATCGTCGCCTACTACGGCAACCCGCGCTCCACGAAGATGGGGGTGCTGGGGGAGTATCCCAAGGACGAGATGCTGCGGCGCCTGAAAGTGGAAGTGGCCAAATGGGAGAAGGCTGATCCGTCGTTGCCGGTCCAACCCGCCCTGCACCTGGTGGCGGTGGTGGCCCAGGGGGCGCCGGGTAAGAGCGGCAAGTACCGGATGATCCATCCGGACGCCTTGGTCAACGAGGTGTACGGCTGGGCCAAGGAGGTAAACGGCATTCTCTTCGTTGACATCCAGACCGGGCATTCCGACATCCGCACCATTCTGCCGCGCTTCGAATGGATCCTGAAGAATCCAGATGTGCATCTGGGGATGGACCCGGAGTTCAACTTGATCAAGAGCGGCAAAATACCGTGCACCAAGATCGGCACCTATGACGCCGCGGATGTCAACTATGCCGCCGGCTACCTGGCGGAGCTGGTGAAAAAGTACAATCTCCCGCCCAAGGTGCTCATCGTGCACCGCTTCACGCGCAACATGGTCACCAATGCCGAACAGGTCAAGCTCCGCCCCGAGGTGCAGGTGGTCATGGACATGGACGGTTGGGGCGCCCCCTGGCTGAAGCGGGATTCCTACCGGGATTACATCGTCGCCCACCCGGTGGAGTATACCGGCTTCAAGCTCTTCTATCACAATGACACCAAGAAGGGCGATCCGCTGATGACGCCGCAGGACGTGCTGAAGCTCAACCCCAAGCCGCTCTACATCCAGTACCAGTAAAAGCAGGTGGCGGCGGCGCCGCCGTCAAAAGGGGAAGGCTGCCTTACCCGGGCAGCCTTCCCCTCTTTTTTGCGAACCGGCGTGCGGTGGGACCAGGCCCGGGCGCAACGACGCGTCATTCCTCCACTCGGTCGGCAAAGCCGCCGATGGAGTCCAGCTTTTTCAACCCCGGGGGCAGGGCGAACAGCCGGTCCGGGACCTTTTCCTCTTTGATGCTCTTGTATTCCAGGGAAAATTGCCGCTCCCGGCACTCCATCTTGATGGGCAGGCCCAATTTGGGCGCCACCCAATAGGTCTGTTTTTCCAGGTTGCCGCCCACGGGCACGCTGACCTCATATTTTTCGGTGTCGTAGCCGTTCACCCGTTCCTGGCCCACCTGGCGCTTGCCCAACGCCCTGGGGGGAATCTGGAGGAACTGGCCGGGGAGTTTTGGCGTCAGGGGGATCTCCAGGTAGATGCGCTGGAGGGGGAGGATCACGTAGACCACCTTGAGGTCCGGGCGCACAATGGTGATGGTCTGTCCCCGCTCGTCCATAAATTCCTGGCGCATTTTGCCGTCGCGGACATAAATCTTCCCCGGCATGACTTTGGCAGCATCTTTGACCATCATCATGGCGGCAAACTCCGCCCCCCGGGCCACTCCCGGCACCGCCAGAACCAGCAGCAACCAACACAATCCCAGCTCGCGTGCCCCTCACCTTCCTGGTCTGCTCCATAACTTCACCTCCATCCCCCTGAACCGCCCCAGGGTTAAATGACCCGGCACCCGGCGAGCCCTGGTCTGGACACCCTGGGACCACGCCCAAGGCGCGGCTGCACCTATCACCCTTGGGAAAATCTCCCCCAGGGCTGGCGGCGCCGGCCTCAAATTTCCCGGCTGCAGCCGATCCCCTGGCCGGTGAGGAGATAATATTCCTCCCCGGCGCAGGCCAGGCAGACCTTCTGGCCGGCCTGGACCCTGATGCGGGACTCCATCACCCCTTCGCCGCAGCGTTCGCACACCTCCGTCGCCAAAATCCGGGCAAAGGCCGGCAGTTTAATGGTGCACGTTTCGATGAGGAACTGCTCCGAGAGGTCCACCTCTTCCAACTCCCGCCGGGCCACCCCCTCCCAGAGGTGGTGGAAGCGGTGGTGGTCCTCTCGGGCTGCCCTGGCGCTGCACCACGACTTTCTCAAACAACGGCCCTGCGGCCGGGTAGCGGGCAAACATGCGCTCCCGGAAATCGGGGTGCACCACCAGCCGCATCGCGGCCCCGTCCTGGCGCCGGGCCACGGTGACCGCGGTTTTGCCCAAATCTTTATAAATCAAGGCGTTGTTGCCGAAGGTGCAGCCGGTGACCACCTGGATGCCGTCGGTGAAACAGTTGTTGCACTCCACGATGGCGACGATTTCCTCCATGCCGGTGTTCTCCTGGTCCAGGTAGGCCATGGCGTACTGCCCGGCTTTGACCCCCAGGGCCAGGTAGGGGCAGCGGTGCCCGTGAATGGTTTCGGCGTGGCGCAGCAACCCTTCCAGGTCCCGGCTGCGAATCATGGTTTCTACGGCCCCGCGGGCCGAGGCGTGTTCGTGCATGGTGAAGTTCTCCTGCAGACGCTTATCCGGAGCAGGTGGTTCAGGAACCGGAGAAGCGCTAATTTTATGCTGCGTTTACATGTGCTTAACAAATTTTTCAGAATTTGTCGATGCTTATCAACCCGGTTGAGGGCCAGGTTGCTCCCGAGACTATTTGGTGCTAAGATGGTGCCTTATGCAGGTTAAATCAGCCATCCTGTCTCTCTTAAGCCCCGAGGCTCTGAAAGCGGTCTGCGGTCACCTGGGCCTGGATCTCAATGAGCGGACTAAGACGCCCCTGGTGCGCCATCTCATGGGCCAGGAGTCCATCTCCGCGGCAGACCTGCTCCCTTTCTTGACCGAAGCGGAGATGCAGGCCGTTTGTACCGCCTGCGGGGTGCCCGCCACCGGCCGGAAGGCCACCCTGATCAAACGCCTCCTCAAGCCAGAGCGGGGCCCGACCTTTGTAGCTCTGGACTTTGAGACCGCCGACTACTCTCCTGACAGCGCCTGCGCCCTGGGATTAGTGCGGGTGGAAAACCACCAGATCGTCCAACGCACCTATAGCCTGATCAAACCGCCGCGCAAAAAGTTTATCTTCACCTATATCCACGGCATCACCTGGGAAGACGTGGCGAACCAACCCACTTTCGGCGAATTGTGGCCCACCTACGGCCCCATGCTGGAGGGTATTGATTTCCTGGCGGCCCACAATGCCTCCTTCGATCGTTCGGTGCTCCACAGATGCTGTGCCGCGGCGGGGCTAGAGCCTCCCGAGATTCCTTTCCGCTGTACGGTGCAACTGGCCCGGCGAACCTGGAACCTCAAACCCGCGAAACTGAATAATGTCTGCGATCACCTGGGCATTACCCTGAAGCATCACTTTGCCGCCTCCGATGCCGAGGCCTGCGCCCTGATCGTCATCGCGGCCCACCAGATTTCCCCCAGATAAATCATTCACCATCAATCGGATAAGATAGGGAGAGACCTGCGTGTCCCCCCAAGAGGGCGCACACACGGGTGCGGCCCCTACGGAGCTCTCTTTATCAAGTCAAACGCTGAGAGAAACCCTGGTTGCCTGCCTTCATCGGTCCGAGCCGGGCTCCGGCCGCCACAGGAGAAACGGGGCCCCTTCCCGGTTGAGCCAGCGGCGGCGGGCGGCGTAGTCCGGCAAAACCCTGGCCACCTGGCTCCAGAACCGGGGGTTATGCCCGGGCACTTTGAGGTGCGCCAGTTCATGCACCACCACGTAGTCGATGACCGCCGGCGGGCACATGATGAGGCGCCAGTTAAACTTGAGGGTGCCGTCGGGGTGGCATTCCCCCCAACGCCGTTTCCACCCCCTGAGGACAACCGGCCCCGGTTCAAGGCCCATTTGACCCCCAAAATCGCTCACCCGTTCCTGAAGCAGCCCTAGGGCCTGCTCCCGGTACCAGAGTTGCAAGCGGACCCAGAGATCGGCAGGGTCACGCCGGGGCACCCTGATTTCGCCCCCGTTCAGGGACACGGCCCCCAGGGCCCCCGGCACCGCGGTGAGCCGGAACGGCTGCCCCAGAAAATAGGCCTCCCCCTCCTGGAGGCGCCCCCAGGCCGCTTGTCGTTCTGCCACCTTGGCCTCGATCCAGGCCCGGTGCCGGGTGAGGGCCTGGGCAGAGGCTCTCCTGGGAGGTCGCCCCGGGGCAGGGT
Source organism: uncultured delta proteobacterium (assembly GCA_963841475.1). Taxonomy (GTDB): domain Bacteria; phylum Desulfobacterota; class Desulfobaccia; order Desulfobaccales; family 0-14-0-80-60-11; genus 0-14-0-80-60-11. The sequence continues at coordinate 179,795 of CAWJCT010000002.1, read as the reverse complement.
GACCACTACGTTGCCTTCGGTGGTGACCATGATCCCGATGCTTTTGCGCCGGGGGCTGACGCGGTATTCGATGTCCAGGTCGTCGAATTTCATGAGGTTATTATCGCATAGAAAGTCATCGCGGGGCGAACCTGCGGCGCGCCCATTTTGCCGGCGGATATCTTTATAGGAGTTGCAGTCAAAAGACCATGGATTTCATGTCATGCTGAATGGAGCCTGGTGGAGTGAAGAATCTCGGGTCCCTAAAAACCGAGATGCTTCACTACGCTCAGAATGACAAAAATAGTCTTTTGATTGCCCGTTGAGACCTCTGCGAAAGGCTCCTGCGTTATCCTTCCCCATCCCGTCGCACCATCACATAAAACGGGCGGATTAACTCTGGGCTGAAAGCCCGGGCTTAATCCGCCCCGACAAGGGTTGGGGGGGGAGGGCAGGACACTGGGGAAAAATTTGAAAAATCCCTGGCCCTGCCCAACCATCCTGTCCTACAACCGGTACCGTTCCTCCACGATCTTCTCCACTTCTTCTTCCGAGGGCATGGTGTCCCGGTAGCCGGCCATGTACTGGTTCCGCAGCCACCGGAAGAGGCTGACGGTTTCGTTGATCCGGACGATCTCCGGGATGTCGCCGCTTTTCACCGTCTTGATGTGCTGGTTGTACTGGCCCAGCATGGAGACCACGTCGTAGAAGGTGGCGGCGTCCCGTTTGATGCCCCGCTTGAAGGACTTGCCCTCCTTGGGATAGATCAGGTCCGGGGCGGGGTTGCCCGAGATGTCGATGCGCTGGAAGGGCCGCCGCACCGCCACCTGCCATTTCCGGGACTCCACCATCATCCGGGAGATCATCGGCCCGGCCCAGTCGTTGGTCACGTGCCCCGTGGGGCAGGTGGAGAAGAACTCCACCAGGGAGGGGCCGTTGTAGGCGATGGCCTCCTTGAGGATCTTGATGGCGTAGAAGGGGTTGTCGATGGCGAGCTTGGCCGCATAGACGTGGGAAATGGCCATGGCCTGGCTGATGATCCGGCGGTGCAGGGTGGTCTTGCCGGCGTACTTCTTGCCGATGGGGGAGGTGGAGCGGTCGGTCCCGAAACGGGTGGCCCCGGATTTCTGCATGCCGGTGTTCATGTAGCCTTCGTTGTTGAAGATCACCCAGGTGATGTCGAAGTTTTCGCCCAGGGCATGGTTGAAGGGGCCGTTGCCGATGTCGTAGATGGCGCCGTCCCCGGCAAAGACGACGATCTTGGTCAGCACGCTGTTGTAGCGGTTCTGATAGGCCTGGTCCAGGCTGAACTTGGCCCCCAGGGCGGCGGCGGAGGCGGTGCCGAAGCCGTAGTGGCCCGCCGGGTACATCCGGGTATTGAAGGGGTTCACCAGTTCCGAGACCTGGTCGCAGCCGGTGGCGTTGATGGAATAGATGTTGAAGCCGTGGTCCAGCATGTGCTCGATGGCCCGCTTGTTTTTCTCCGACAGGATCTTGAGGCCCTGGTAAAAGGTGGCGATGCCCTGGGGGTTGTTGCGCAGGGACTCCGCCGCGAAGAAGGTCAGCAGGTTGATGATCCCCTCGGAGCAGCCCGGGCACAGGGTGTGCTTGCCGGGATAGAGCTTGGAGAAGACGAAGAGCACCTGGTGGTTGAGGGAGAGCTTGTCCACGTAGGGGGCCAGGTTGACGGTGTTGTCCCAGTCCCGGCAGGCCTCCGGGAGAAAGTCCTCGTCTTGTCACCGTCGTGTTTGTCCGCCATTTTCAGGGCGTCGGTGGGGCACACCTGGGCGCACACCCCGCAGCCCTTGCAGGCGGCGGGGTCGGCGTTGATGTTCAGGGCGAAGCGCTCCCAGGGGATGCCCTTGGGCGGGTTCTTGAACTTCTTGAAGTACCGGGCCGCCTCGTCCACCGGCCGGTCGGTGACGGTGGAGATGAGGGCCGAATCGGGGCAGGAGGCGGTGCAGATCCCGCAGGCGATGCACTTCGCGGCGTCATAGACCGGCAGTTGGGCGCCGATGTAGCTCATATCCCGGTAGCGGCTGGTGCCCGCGGGCACAATGGGCAGGAAATGGTCCCAGGGGACCTTCTTGCCATCCAGGATGGGCTTGACCATATTCTCGTAAAAGACTTCCTGGTAGTTCTCCGTCAGGTTCACCGGCTTGATGATGCCCATCTGATCTTTGTCGCTGAGGAACACCGGCAGCCCCGCGGTCCTCGGGCCCTGGCCGAAGTTCTCCGGCAGCGGCGGGGTATAGATCGGGGTGGTGGCATCCAGGGCCAGGGCCCCGGGGGCCTTTTCGCTGACGTGGCCGGAGGCCTGTCGACGCCGTATTTGAGCAGGGAGATGTTGGACTCCAGCATCTCCCGCTTTTTGGTGCCCAGCTTCTTTTCCAGGATTTTCTTGAAGCGCTGCTCGAATTCCTGCTCGGGCAGGATGCCCATCTCCCGGTTGATCAGCCCCAGGAAGGCGGCCCCGGGGAGGTTCCGGTTGAGGTGCTGGAGGGCGGCCCGGGTGCCGTCAATGGTCATGAGCTTGATCTGCCGGTACTTGATCAGGGATTGCACCTGGGGCGAGAAGGTGGCCATGATGTCGTAGCAGCTCTTGGGGGAGTTGATCACCAGGAGGCCGTTTTCCTTCAGGCCGCCCACATACTCCTTCAGAATCTGGTCCGAGAGGAACTTCTCATTGAAGAAGGCCAGGACGTCCCGTTCCGTGAGTTCCGAACTGTTGCGGATGGGCTGGGAGGAGATGCGCAGGTTCATGAACACCGGGGCGCCTTTCCGGGCGGCGCCGTAGCGGGCCCCGGACTGGATGTATTTCTTGCCGGTGCCCACATCCTGGGCATAAATCAGGGCCGCGGACTCCAGCGCGGTCTTGACGCCTTCGGCGCCCACGCCGATAAAGGTCATGCCCAATTCCCGCTCCAGGTAGCCGGGCAGGGGGGTAGGCCGGAGGGTCATGGGGCCTTCGATCCCCACGTAAAAATCCCGCTGGAACCGCCGCTTCTTTTCGTAAAAGGAGAGCATGTTTTCCACCACGGCGGCGGCGTCGTACTTGTTGAAGTCCTTGCTGCCCAGGCCGTAGACCCCGTGGAACAGGGTGGGCATGTCTTCCCGGCCATAAATGCGGTGTTCTTTCTTGCCTTCCCGGCCGGCCCGGATGGAGATTTGCAGGGAGGCCTGGACGTCCGCCAGCAGGAGCTGGTTGTGGGCGGTGCCGGCCCGTTCCAGGACCGAGATCACCTTGGCCTTGCGCATGCCGTAGGCCAGCTCTTCGTAGCAGGGCGGGTTGAACAGCACCGGCCGCACCACCCCGATCTTGTAGCCCTTCACGTCCCGGTAGTAGTCCACCACGTCCTTGACCACGCCGGCGGCGGAGCCCAGGATGACCACGACCATGTCGGCGTCTTCGGTGCGGTAGCAGTCCACCACCTTGAGGTTGGTGCCCAGGATCTTGTTCATATGGTTCATGGCAATCACGAAGCCCCGCTTGAAGAAGCGGTAGGCCAGGTCCTGAGCCACCTGGCCTTCCATGGTCAGCTCCGTGTCGGTGAAGGTGCCGGTGAGGGTGCCGTGCTCGAAGTTGGGCTGGTAGATCCGGTTGGGCGGGCCCACATAATATTCCAGGAAGGCGTCCGAGAGTTCCTTGATGTTTTCGATGGCGTGGCTCTTGATGAAGCCGTCGCCGATGACCATGGTGGGCAACATTACCTGTTTGAGTTCGCCCACCTTGAAAGCCACGGGCAGCAGGTCGTGCAGTTCCTGGTTGTCCTCGCTCACCAGCTGGGCCCAGCCGGCATTGCGCACCGCGTAGAAGTCGGTGTGGCCGCAGTGGATGCTCAAGGAGCCCTTGTTGACTTCCCGGGCCATGACGGTCATCACCACCGGCAGGCGCTTGCCCGCCACGGAAAAGAGGTTCTTGGTCTTGAGGAGCAGGCCCTGGGACGAGGTGTTGTCGGCATAGCGCCCGCCCTGGGAGGCCATGGCCTCCACCGCGGCGATGGCCGAGAGCTCGTCGCTGGGCTGAAAATACATCAGCTCGTTACCGAAGAGGTTCTTTTGGCCGTTGGCCGCCACCCGGGCGAAGGTTTCGGCGATGGGGGTGGAAGGGGTGATGGGATAGCCGCAGAGACCGTCTACCAGGCGGGTCAGCACCGAAATGGCCGCCTGGTTGCCATCCATCAGGACGTCCGTCCGTTTGCGCATATTCTCCAGCAGCTTTGGGGGGATGGTGGCCAGATCGAAGGCGAAGAGTTCGTTGGCGTCAAAGCGCTCCCATTCGGTAGGCCAGTCGATGGGCAGCACTTTGCCCTTCCTGACTTGCCGGAGCCGGCGGTAGGGGAGCTGCTGCCGCAAGGTATCGATTTCGGTGCTGGGTCTCATGTGGGCTTCTCCTTAGCAAGAATCTATTCTTAAATCTTTATCGCAGAAAAATATAGCCTTGGCAATTAAATTTCAAGTTCTCTCTTGAATTATCCTTCAATAAATCATAATAATATTTTTGAAGGTTAACAATGGCAGCCGAATATTCTTTCCGCGAATTCCAGGAAAACCAGCAGCGCACCCTGGACCAGGCCGTCCAGGCCCACCAGGCCTATCGGGAGGCCCTGGAGGCTATTCGGCCCTTCAAGGGTGGCATGCACTGGAAGAAGATCGCCGGCCGGGAATACTTGTATAAATATCGGGATCGGTACGGCCACGGCCACAGTCTGGGGCCCCGGTCGCCCCATAGCGAGGAGATTTGGGCCGACTTTGCCCGGCAGCGCCGGGAGGCGGCCGCCCGCCTGGGGGCCCAACGGGAGCGGCTGGCGGAGGCGGCCCGGTTCTGCCGGGCGGCCCAGATTAACCGGGTTCCCGACCCCGTCACCCGGATCGTGCGGCATCTGACGGAGGGCGACCTGCCGGGGGCGCCGCTCATGGTGATCGGCACCCAGGCCCTGGCGGCCTACGAGTTTGCCGCGGGGGTTTTTATCGAGACTCCCAAGGCCTCGCCTTGCGGGCCGGGGGCCGGCAGCCGGCTCACCCTGGCCGCCCCGGCGAGGGTCCCCCCGGCGGAACTCCTGGCCCGGCTGCGCCGGGCGGACCGCTCTTTTCAGGTCCTCCCGGGCGCAGCATTTGTCGCGGTCACCAAAACCGGCTTTCGGGTCTCTTGCGTGAGCCCGCCAACGGTCCAGGCCCCGCACCGGATAAGGGTCAAGGACGCCCCGGGGGTCACAGTGCCGGCCGAAGCCGGCGACCTGGCCGCCCTGGTGAACTCCCCCAGGTTTTCCCAGGTGGTCATCGGCCGACACGGCGACCCGGTGACCATGGCGGTTCCCGACCCCCGGGCCCTGGCCCTCCACAAGCTCTGGCTGAGCCAGCAAGAGGGGCGAGAGCCCTTAGACCAAGCCCGGGACCGTTGCCAGGCCGTGGCCCTGGCGGCCTTGATTGTCCGCTATCTGCCCCAGTATTATTTTTTCTCCACCCAATTGCATCTCTTCCCGGCCGAGGTGGCGGGCCAGGCCGAGGGATTGGTGGAAGGGTATGAGGTGGCTGAGGATCTTTCGGTCGACTAGCTCCGGCCCCGGCAGATAAACGCCGCAGGGTCGGCACCGCCGCCAGTGTCTGTCCCTTCGCAATACCACCGGCGCTTACCCTGGCCGCGGTGACCGCCCCCCACCCCTGACTCTCCCCATTTTGCTCATTGGCATCGGGGCCCTGCGGCCACCATGCCGATCTACAGCGGCTGCCAGTACCGGTTGTTCCGGGGCAAGACCTCCGGCCGCGGCTACGATACGTACGAGGAGTGAATTAAGACGGTATGACGCTGGGCGAGGTATGTTTAGGAGAGGGATTTTCAAGGGACGCCGGTAAGTTAATAGCGATTGCCAAAAGTTTTTACGATAGATCACCTGCTCCAAGGACCTAAATCCCCCCTGCCCCCTTTTCCAACGGGGGCAAACTTAGCGGAATTCCTGTGAAAGGACCTCTTTGAAATAGGGAGATTTAAGAACCATCAATGAGAAAGAACTTTTGCAAAGGCTCTGTGCCGATACGCCACAAAACCATAATTTTTTGTAGGGGCGGACCTGTGTGTCCGCCCTTTTGGGCTCTCCCCCAACCCCCCGGGCCCTGGGAGGGGAGTTTGAGGGGAGGCCGGGCGAATTCTTCGTCAGGGCGCCCCCCGGTCCTCCCCGCAAAAAAAATCTTGCCGCCTCATCCCAACTGCCGCCAGAGGCGGATCAAGGGCGGGGTGGCGCTGGCATCTTCCGCCGCGGGGAGCGTCGCAAAGAAGGCCCGGGCTAGGGCCCGGCCTTTATCTTCCTGGGCCGTGGGCCAGTCGCCGTAGGTCAGGGCCCCCACCTTGCAGGCTGCCACACAGGCTGGCACCTGGCCGATTCTCTCCCGGTCCGGGCACTGGTCGCACTTCAGGGCCACCGCGGCCTTGTCCGGGGCGGCGTGCACCGGCGCGTAAGTGAGGACCCCGAAGGGGCAGGCCATGGCGCACATGGCGCAGCTGATGCAGCGCTGGGGGTCGATGTCCACCGTGCCCCGGGCCGCGTCCCGCCTGATGGCCCCGGCGATGCAGACCTCCTGGCAGGGGGCCGGGTCGCAGTGGCGGCACTTGTTGGGAAAGGCCAGATGCCGCCCCCCCGGATAGATGCGCAGCCGGGGCTGCGGCCGGGTAGCCTCAAAAATGGCCCCGGCCAGGCTTTTCGTGGGGGAGTGCTCCACCGCACAGGCCATCCGGCACTGGAGACAGCCGACGCAGCGCTCGGGACGGACAATGACGGTTTTCATATTTTCCCTCTATCGGCGTGATGTACCATTAACTATACGGTTAACTCTGGTTTCCAAGCAGGACCGCTGGGGAACCAAAAAACCGGTGGGGCGGGCCTCCGTGCTTGCCGTGTCATTCAGTTTCAGGGTGGCGGCCGGGGACGGCCGCCCTACTAACGGATTACCCCCACATCCGCCCCGGCTGGACCGGTCCGGCCACCGGCACCTGCTGGGCCATCAGCTGAAAATAAATCCCCGCGTCCGCTACCGCGCCCACCAGGGTGAGGCCCACCAGTTTTCCCTCCCTGTAGACCAGGCGGCGGTAATGGCCCCGGCCCTCGTCCAGGTCCCTGACGATGTCGCAGTCCTCGGTCTCCTGGGGACCCAGCCCCCCGGTGATGAGGTGAAAACCCCGCAAAGACAGGCTATTCTGGGGCAGGAGCCCGTCGTAGGTGAGATTCGCCCCGGCCAGGTTGGCCCCGGCCACCCGCCCCTGGGCCACTGCCGCGGGCCAGATATGGTAGCCGGCGCGTTTTCCGGTCAGGAGGTGATAGGCGTAGGCGCAGTCCCCGGCGGCGTAGATATCCGGGTCGGCAGTCCCCAGCTGCTGGTCCACCGGGATGCCCTCAGGGCCCGCCAGGTCGGTCCCGGCCAGGAACTCCACGTTGGGGGCCACCCCGATGGAGAAGAGCACCGCCTGGCAGGGGAGTTCCCGGCCGTCGTTAAGCGTGAGGGCGCGGACCCGGCCCGCCTCGCCCCAGATGGCTTCGGGCCAGGCCTGGCAAATAATCTCGATCCCCATCCGGGCGATGGCCGTCTGGAGCAGGGCCGCGGCGGTGGGGTCCAGGACCCGGGACAGGGGCTGGGCCCCCCGGGCCACCAGGGTTACGGTCAGGCCCCGCCGGGCCAGGGCGTCCGCGGTCTTGAGCCCCACCGCGCCCGGCCCCCACCACCACGACCCGGCCGGTTTGCGGCAGACCGGCCGCCAGGCGCTGCCAGTCGGCCAGGGTGCGCAGGGTGTAAACGCCGGAGAGTTCCTCCCCCTTAAGGCCCAAAAGGCGCGGCCGGGCCCCCGAGGCGATGAGCAGGCGGTCGTAGGGGACGGCCTTGCCCCCCAGGAGGTGGACGGCGTGGCCCGCCGGGTCCAGCCGCACCACCGGCTCTCCCAGGAGGGGCTCGAAGTTCCACTCCCGGAAATAGCCCTCGCCCTTGAGCCAGACCTTCTCCCGGGGGACCTCGCCGCTCAGGACATAGGTCAGCAGGGGGCGGCTGTACAGGGGTTGAGCTTCTTCACTGATAACGGTGATGGGGCTGGTCGGGGCGTAGCGCCGGAGCGTCTCCGCGGCCTTGCACCCCGCGGCGCTGGCCCCGATAATCACGTAGCGCATGCTGTATCTTACCGCGGATCGCGCTTTTCCGGAAAAGAAAAATTGTGCGGGACTTCCGGTCTTGCGGAAAATTGACGCTTATAGTAGGTTTTGGTTCGAGGCTGGTCTCAGGAAACAATCCCAGGCATAACGACCGACTGTAGGGGCGGGTTTTAAACCCGCCCGCTACGGGCAGACAATTTTTTACTCTCGTGAGAAAATTTGGGTGGCACCGGCATCTTGCCGGTAGTGGCGCTTGACAGGGCTGGATTAAGCCTGTGCCAGCAAAGGCTGGCGGGCCCGGAGGCCCGCCCCACTTGTCTTGTCATTTTCAGCAGAAATCAAAAACCTTTCCGGTTACGGAGGAACTCCATGCAACCCATATCCCGGGCCTTGATGAGCGTCACCGACAAGAGCGGCCTGGTGGAATTCGCCAAATTCCTGGCGGGCTACCAGATAGAAATCCTGTCCACCGGCGGCACCGCCAAGCTCCTGCGGGACAACGGCGTCCCCGTGGTGGAGGTCTCGGATTTCACCGGCTTCCCCGAAATGCTGGACGGCCGGGTCAAGACCCTGCACCCCAAGGTCCACGGCGGCATCCTGGGCCGCCGGGACCTCGCCAGCCACCAGGAGCAGATGGCCGCCCACGGCATCGTCCCCATCGACCTGGTGGTGGTCAACCTCTACCAGTTCGAAAAAACCGTGGCCAAGCCCGGCTGCACCCTGGAGGACGCCATCGAGAACATCGACATCGGCGGCCCCACCATGCTCAGGGCCGCGGCCAAGAACTACCCGGCCGTGACCGTGGTGGTGGACCCGGCGGATTATCCCCAGCTCATGGCCGAAATGAAGGCCAACCAGGGCGCCACCAACCTCGCCACCCGCTTCAACCTGGCCCGGAAGGTCTTCAAGCTGACCCACGAATACGACGGCGCCATCACTCGCTACCTGGCGGACCAGAGCCCCACCGGCTGAATGGGCGCACCCCCCACCATCACCATGAGCCGGGGCCGCCAGATCAACCTGAGCGGCCCCCAGTACTACCAGGACCTGCTCACCGGCATTGCCCTGGAAATCCTGAACGAGCTCAACGAGCTGGAAAAGCTGGATCTGGCTTCCCTGGGGGAAGACGCTCTGGAACAGGTGGTGAGCATCACCCAGATCCGCCTGCTCAACGAGCTCTATTACGGCCTGGGGCAACTCCGGGCTGCGGGGTTTTCGCCCGACGTCAAGCGGGCCATTCAGGACCTTAGGGATATCTGGAACCGCTACATCGACAGCACCAACCGCCCAGCCGCCCTGAAATTCCAGGTGGAGGAGGGGGAGGAACAGGTGCAGTAGAAAGGCAGAGGTTAGGGATTAGGGGTCAGGAAAAACCCCTTACTGCCCTCTTTCCCGGCGGCGGGCCAGGAGCGTGACCGTGAAAAAGAACGTGCCTCCTGGCACAAAGGCGCGTATATATTGCGGCATGATTTTAGTTTAACCCTATTGCCAACGGCGGGATGCGTTTCACTTTCCCGCCCTACGGCCCCACTAATCCCTGGCCCCTAACCCCCGCTTTTCAGCGCCTCGGCCTTCTGATAGTGCACTCCGATGTCCCGGCGCAGGGCCAGGCGGTTGCCCTGGTCGTCCTCCCGGGGGATCACCCGGATCTTGCCGTTGTCGAAGGCGTTGAGCAGCTTCTGGCGCAGGGGCTCGGCGGCCTGGCCCCATGGTGTGCCCGGCCTTGACGGTGGCGTTGGCCAGGAGATACGCCACCCGGGAGCCGTCGGACTTGAAGACGCCCTCGGCATAATCCATGGCGGACGGGATGACCGTGAGCTTCTTCTTGTCGAAGTAGTCGAAGTCCATCTCCACCACTTCGCCCTTGGTCAGGGACCAGGGGTAGCCCTTCTGCTGCTTGGGGCCGCCGGGGCCGGTCACCAGGGCCATGCACAGGGAGACCTGGTCGGACCGCACTTCCGGGGCGACTTTATCCAGCGTGCCGTCCGCCATGGCCGTAACCAAGGCCCCCAGGTTGCGCAGCCGTTTGACCACGGGCTGGAACTCCGGCTCCCCCGGGCGGATGTTGATCTCGCACACCCGGATGGCCGTGGGCTGAAAATTGCCGTCGAAGGAGACGAAGCAGCCCGGATAGAGCACGCTCGGGCGCAGGGTGCCCTGCTCGGCCATGAGCCGGATGAGGGGCCGGGCGATGGTTTCGTCGGCCAGCGCCAGCAAGGCGGGGGATTCCAGGGGGTGGGGCGAAATGGAGCCCATGCCGCCGGTGATGGGATTGTCCAGGCCCGGGGGCCGCTCAAAGCGTTCCGGGTAATCCATGGCGGTGGGCAGGATTTGATAATGGCCCTGCTTATCCACCAGGATGGTGAAGCTGATCTCCACCCCGGACATGCGGGCCTCGATGAGCAGGGGCCAGGGGGATTTTTTGCCGCAACCCCGGGCGTAGGCCTCCTTGTAGTCTTTCATCAGGCCGTCGTAAACATCTTTGACGTCCCAGGTGTTGAGCATGATCCGGGCGCCTTTGCCGCCGGCGCTGTAGGGGTATTTCAAGACCGCGCCGCCGAATTCGTGGAGGTAGGCCAGGCAGGTCTTTAGCACCGCCGGGTAATCCCGGGCCTCCACCTCGGCCCAGGCCGGGGCCACCAGGACCCCCGCCTTCTCGCAGTAACGCTTGCCGGCGATCTTGTCGGCCTCATACTCCACTCCGGCGGCGGCCATGCCGATGATGCGGTCCCCGAACCCGGCCTCGGTCACCCGGTCCACCAGCCCCTCAAACAGCAGGCCTTCCGGCATCACCAGGGCCACGTCCAGAGCTTCAGCCTGGAAGGCTGAAATCAGGGCCGCGGCATAAGACGGGGCCGAGTTGTCGGGCACCGGAATAAAATCCACGGGCCAGCCCATTTTCTGGGCAAAAGGCTCCATGGCCCCGGTGCCTTTGACGACCACCCCGCGATACTCCCCGGGATAGAGCTCGCTCCGGGAGCGGCTGGTCTCCAGGGCGGCCAGCAGGGTCCTGCCGTCCGTCCCCACAAAACCGATTTTCTTTTCTGTCATAGTGCGGCTCTCAGATAAAAGCAGGCGATTTATCTGCATCATATATTATCTCCTGGGGGCAAATCCATCAAAAACCATCCCGCTCCCAGGGCCGGGAGTTGATATTTCCAAGGATGTTAACTAATTGACATCAGGCTAATAATTATTACCTTAATGGGGGAGTGCTTCAGGAATTCAAAATTGAGCCAAGGAGGAAGGGAAAATGGCAACTTTCGTAGTATTGGCCAAATGGACGGAAAAGACTTTGGGGACCATTAAAGATGCGCCCGCCGCGGCCGCGGAGATGAAGAAAATGGTCACGGATATGGGGGCGCACATCAAGGGCTGGTATTTACTCATGGGGCAATACGATGAGATATGTATTTTGGAGGCCCCTAATGCCGAAACCGTCGCCAAAATCCTCATCCCGATGGCTGCGAAATACGGCGTCAAAACCGAGACCCTGCAGGCGTTCAACGAAGCCGAAGCCCTGGCCCTCTTTGGCGGGATGAAATAAAGTGTAGCCGACACTCCTTTTGTAGCGGCCTTCCGGTTGCTGCGTTTCCGGTGCTTTCCGACCTGAAGTCCTGCGATATGGTTCCTGGAACGGAGGGCAGGCATGGACGAATCTGTGAGCATTCCAGGGCCGGGCATTACCCTGGAAGGCCGGTTATCGGCGGGCGCGGCGCCCGGCGGGGTGGTCATCACCCACCCCCACCCCCTATTCGGGGGGGACATGGCCAACAATGTGGTGCTGACCGCGGTCCGGGCCCTGGTGGCCCGGGGGATGTCCGCCCTGCGCTTCAACTTCCGGGGGGTGGGGCGGAGCACCGGAACCTACGGCCGCGGCATCGAGGAGGCCGACGACGTGGCCGCGGCCCTGGCGTTCCTGAAGTCCCGCACTTCCGGCCCTCACTTGGTTCTGGGCTACTCCTTCGGGGCCGCGGTGGCGGGCCGGGCTCTGCTACAGGGATTGAGCGCCGACGGCGCCATCTTCGTCGCGCCCCCTATCGCCTTCATGGACCTGAGTTTTCTCCCCCGGGTGCCGGGGCTCAGGCTCATTATCGTGGGGGACCGGGACGAACTCTGTCCCCTCACGGGCTTGCGGGCGCTGCTGGCGGAGGGCCAGCCAGCCATCGGGGCGACACCGGCGGAGGTCCGGGTCATTGAGGGCGCCGACCATTTCTTCGGCAACGGCGAGGCGGAGTTATTCCAGGTGTTGCGGGACTTTCCGCTCTAGCCGTTGTTCACGGGCCTCGGGCTCCCCCGCCACCAGGGAAAGGTGGTGAGGTGGGCCGCCACCCCGGCCTGGCTTGACCCCGAATCTGCCGGGACGGGAAGCCAAGGCTCACCATGACTCATACGACGTTGTAGTCAGAGGACATTAAATATTCAGGTCATTCTGAACGGAGTGAAGCGGAGTGAAGAATCTCGGTGGCTTAAAAAGCGAGATTCTTCGCTGCGCTCAGAATGACAATAATTAGTCTTTTGATTGCTTTTTGGGATCAACCAACCTGTGCGGGAATCGAAGTCTCCGCAAATACCATCTCCAGGATAAGCTTCGGGAAGTTCAGGGAAAAGCCGTGGGTTCGTCTAGGCCAGGTGAGTGGCCCCCACCGGCAGCTGGGCGGCGGCCGCCAGGTCCGTCAGCCATAATAGCTCCCCGTTTTGCGGCTGGATGAGTTGGGCCGGCAGGCGCTCGGGCTCATAGGGGCCGTGGAGGACCTCTCGTAGGACTCCGGCCTTGGACTGGCCCGCCACCAGGAAGGCCACGGCCGCCGCCTGGTTGATCAGGGGGGCCGTCAAGGTGACCCGGTAGAGGTCGGCCTCGGCCAGATAGACCGCGGCGGCCCAGCGCTCCCGTTCCGCCAGCACCGTGGTCCCCGGGAACAGCGAGGCGGTGTGGCCGTTGTCCCCCAGGCCCAGGAGGACCAGGTCCAGGACAGGGGGCTCGCCGGCAAAGAACTCCCGGAGTTGCGCCTCGTACTGCCGAGCCGCGGCGGCCGGGTCACCGGCGCAGTCCAGGGGGTGGATCTGGTCAGGGGGGATGGGGACGTGGTCCAGCCAGGCTTCCTGCGCCAGACGGGCGTTGCTCCGAGGGTCGTCGAGGGGCACGCAACGCTCGTCCCCCCAGAAGACGTGGACCCGGTCCCAGGGCGCCTGATTCGCCCAGGGCGGGGCGGCCAGTAGCTCATAGGTGCGCCGGGGGGTGGTGCCCCCCGAGAGGGCGACGCTGAACCGGCCCCGGGCGGCCACGGCCAGGTTGGCCTGCTTCACCACCAAGGCGGCGGCGGCCCGGCTCAGAGACTCCAGGTCGGGATAGACGTCGATCATGGCTGAACCGTGGTCACCCGGCAGACGGGCTGGTCTTCCTGGCATTGGAGAAAGGTGGGGGTCACCCAGCTGCGCCCCTCCTGGGCCAGCAGGGTTTCGGCCATTTCCGGGCCCCAGGTGCCCGCGGCATAATTGGGAATGTCCGTGGGTTTGATGCTGTCCCAGACCTCCAGAATGGGCGCGAGTATGGACCAGGCCACCTCGGTCTGGTCGGCCCGCATGAACAGGGTGGCATCCCCCAGCATGACGTCCAGCAGCAGGGTTTCATAGGCCTCCGGCGGTGGCGATTTTAAAGGCCTCCCGGTAGAAGAATTGCATCATCACCGGCGCCAGGCGCATGGTCAGGCCCGGATACTTGGCCTCAAAGCGGAGGAAAATGCCTTCTTCGGGCTGGATGGCAATGATGAGCCGGTTGGGCCGCCAATCCATGACCGCCCCGGCCGGGAAGCTTTGGTGCGGCACCTCCCGGAACTGGATGGACACCTCCGAAATCTTGGCGGGCAATCTCTTGCCGGTGCGCAGATAAAAAGGCACTCCCTGCCAGCGCCAGTTGTCCACATAGAGTTTGACCGCCGCAAAGGTGTCGATGCTGGAATCCGGGGCCACGTTGGTTTCGCTGCGGTAGCCCGGCACCTTTTGCCCATCGATACTGCCGGCCCCATACTGGCCCCGCACCGCGTGGTTATGGACCATCTCCGGGAAGATGGGCCGGATGGCCCGGAGCACGTCCACCTTCTTGTTGCGCATCTCGTTATCGTTGAAAGAGTTGGGCGGCTCCATGGCAATGAGGCACATGATGGTCAGCAGGTGGTTCTGAATCATGTCCCGCAGGGCCCCGGCGTGGTCATAGTAGTGGCCCCGGCTGCCCACCCCGTCGGTCTCGGCCACGGTGATCTGGACGTGGTCGATGTAGTGGCGGTTCCAGATGGGCTCGAACAGGGTGTTGGCAAAGCGGAAGGCCAGGATGTTCTGGACCGTCTCTTTGCCCAGGTAGTGGTCGATGCGAAAAATCTGGGATTCGTGAAAGATCTCCCCCAGGGTCCGGTTCAGGACTTGGGCGGAGGCCAGGTCATGGCCAAAGGGCTTTTCCACCACGATGCGGGAGCGCTTGCGGTCCTGGTTCAGCCTGGCCTTGCCCAGTTCCCGGGCCACCGGATCAATCATCCGGGGCGGCAGGCTCAGGTAAAAGATGCGGTTGGCCTTGGCATTCCAGGTCTTGTCCTGGTCCGCCAGTTTCTTGGCCAGCTCGTTGAAGACCCCGGGTTGATCCAGGTCCGCGGCCATAAAGCTGAGATGGGCGGCAAAACCTTGCCACTCCTCGTCGGTGGTCTTGCCCCGACGGGAAAAATTATCCACGCCCTCCCGGAGATGCCGGCGGAAGTCCTCGTCGCTGGTGTGCCGGTGGCCGGTGCCGATGATCAAAAACTGCTCCGGCAGCCAATGGTCCAGGTAGAGGTTGTACAGGGCGGGCATGAGCTTGCGCCAGGAGAGGTCGCCGGCGCCCCCGAAAATGACAAAGACCGTGGGCTCCGGCCGGTGATCGGTTCCCATAAGAACTCCTCAAAGAGAGTCGAGATCGCTTTCTGAGGGGAGGGCGGGGGACTTGGTTTACGAACACCCCCCCGTCTCCCCCTTATGGCTTCATTCTTAATCCTCAAACTTCCTCCCACTCGGTGTGGAAGGTGCCGGGGGCGTCGAGGCGCTCGTAGGTATGCGCCCCGAAGAAATCCCGCTGGGCCTGGATCAGGTTGGCCGGCAGCCCGGCGCTGCGGTAGGCGTCGAAATAGCCCAGGGTCGCCATCAAGGCCGGGGCCGGCAGCCCCAGGGTGGCGGCCGTTATCACCACTTCCCGCAAGTCCGCCTCCCGGCTCATGAATTCCTTGCCCAGGTGGGGGTCCATCAGGAGGTTGGGCAACTCCGCCTTGGCCTGGTAGGCGGTGCGGATGTCCTCCAGGAGGGCCGCCCGGATGATGCAGCCGCCCCGCCAGATGCGGGCCACGGCCTCCAGGTCCAGGTCATAGTCATAGGTGGCGGAGGCCTTCTGGAGCAGGGCCAGTCCCTGGGCGTAGGTGGCGATCATGCCGGCGTAGAGGGCGTTTTTCACCTGGCCGATGAAGCGCTGCCGGTCTCCCGTAAAGGCTGGGGTTGGGCCCGGTAAGAAACTGGGCCGCCGCCAGCCGTTCCTCCCTGGCGCCCGACATATCCCGCATGACCACCGCCACGTCAATGGTGGGCGTCCCCGCCTGCAGGTCCATGGCATCCCAGGAGGTCCACATGCCGGTGCCTTTTTGCTTGGCCTTGTCCAGGATCATGTCGATCAGGGGCTTGCCGGTGCGGTCATCCTGCCGGGTAAAAATCTTGGCGGTGATTTCCATCAGGAAGGAATTGAGCTCCTCCCGGTTCCAGCGGTCATAGATGGGGGCCAGCTCGGCCGGCGTCAGCCCCAGACCCCGCTTGAACAGATCATAGGTCTCGACGATGAGTTCCATGAGGCCGTATTCGATGCCGTTGTGGACCATCTTGACGTAGTGGCCGGCGGAGCGCGGCCCCAGGTAGGTGACGCAGGGCTCGCCGTTGACGTGGGCCGAGGCCGCCTCCAGGATGGGGGCTACCCGGTCGTACATCTCCCGGGAGCCGCCGGGCATCAGGCTGGGGCCGTAGCGGGCCCCGGCTTCGCCC
Organism: uncultured delta proteobacterium; assembly: GCA_963841475.1. Taxonomy (GTDB): domain Bacteria; phylum Desulfobacterota; class Desulfobaccia; order Desulfobaccales; family 0-14-0-80-60-11; genus 0-14-0-80-60-11. The sequence goes on along the minus strand of CAWJCT010000002.1, from coordinate 163,644 downwards.
CCGGAGATCCCCATGCCCATGAAGTTGCAGCTGTTTGCCGGAGAGAATTTGGCCCCGCCGGTTGGTATCGGTGAAATGGGAGTTGCCGCCGTCGATGATCAGGTCGCCGGGCGTACAGCAACGGCAACAGTTCCCGGATCACCGCGTCCACCGGGTCGCCGGCCGCCACCAGCATGATGATGGCCCGGGGCAGGCGCAGCAGGCCGACGAACTCTTTCAGGTCATAGCCGGCCTGGATGGGGCGGGAGCCCACCTCGTTTTCCATGAATTCCTTGGTCTTCTCGGTGGTGCGGTTATACACGGCCACGGCAAACCCGTGGTCCGCCATGTTCAGGACAAAATTGCGCCCCATGGTCCCCAGGCCGATCAGGCCGATGTCACAACCCTGATTGCTCATAAACGATCTCCAATTAACCTAACCTTCTCAAGGCGCACCCAGGTGTGCGTTCTTGCCGGGGGGACCCCCTGGTCCGGGGGGTATCCCGGCTTCAATCCTCCACCGTCAGTCCCAAGTCCTTCAAGGCGCTGCGGGTGACCTCGAAAGTCGGTGTGATGAATGCCGTGGATCCCCAGGCTTTGGGCGATCTCCACAAACAGGGCCCGATCGTCGATATAGACGGACCGGGCCGGCTCCGCCTGGGAGATGTCCAGGGCCATGCGGTATATGTCCACGTCGGGTTTGCGGAAGTGGACAAAACAGGACGACACGAAAAAATCAACAAGGCAGTCAGATCGAACTTCTTGATGCGATAGATGGTCAACTCCCGGCCTTCGTTGCTGATGGCCGCGGTCTTCAAGCGGTGTTTCCACTTGAGGCCGCTCACCAGGTTGATCATCTCCACCTTGGGCTTGGACTGGGCGAACATGAACGCTTTGAAGTCCTCCCGGGTAAACGGCCGCTCCTGGTAAAACACCACCTGGTTCAGGTAGGTGTCCAGGTCGAGCTTGCCTTGCTCATAGGTGTCGAAGCTCATCTCGTGCCGGTCGTTCAAATCCTCCGGGTCCAGGCCGAATCTTGGGCCGCATCCCGGCGCATGTGGCGGTCCCAGCCGTTGGTGAGCAAGACCCCGCCGATATCCGAGAAACAGGTGGGTGATGGGGGTGGCGCTCACGGTTTACCTCCCGACAGGGCCTCCCGGCGCTTGGCCTCCAGGGTAGCCATGAGGGAGTCGAAGGGCTGGTTAAACTTCTCCACCCCTTCGTCTTCCAGTTGCTGGGTCGCCTGGTTGAGGTCGATCCCCAGCTCCGGCAGGCGCTTGAGGCCGCCGGCGGCCTGGTCCACCGTCCTCGGTCAGGCGGGCGGCGGGGTTGCCGTGGTCCCGGTAGGCCTCCAGGGTCTCCAGCGGGCAGGGTGTTGACGGTCTCGGGGCCGATGAGGGGCTCCACGTACTTGACATCGGGGTAGGCCGGGTTCTTGGTGCTGGTGCTGGCCCACAGGAGGCGCTGGGGCCGGGCCCCCTGTGCCGCCAGTTTCTTGAAACCGGGCGCTGCCGAAGATTTCCTGATAGATGGGTAGGCCACCTTGGCGCTGGCGATGGCCACCTGGCCGATGAGGTTCCTCGCCGCCTGGGCCTGGGGCCCGCCCGCAGCCGCCAGTTTTTCCAACTTGGGGTCCAGCAGCACGTCGATGCGGCTCAAAAAGAAACTGGCCACCGACGCCACCCGGTTCAGGGGCCGGCCCTGGGCCGCCCGGGCCTCCAGCCCGCGAGATATAGGCCTCCGCCACCTCCCGGTAGCGGGGCAGGCCGAAGAGCAGGGTGACGTTGACGTTGATGCCCTCACTGATGAGCTGCCGGATGGCGGGCAGTCCCTCCTGGGTGGCCGGCACCTTGATCAGGACATTGGGGCGGTTCAGGGCCTGCCACAGGCGCCGGGCCTCGGCAATGGTGCCGTGGGTGTCGTGGGCCAGGTGGGGATTGACCTCCAGGCTGACGAAGCCGTCTTTGCCCTCCAGCTGGTCATAGAGGGGCCGGAAGACGTCCGCGGCCTGCCCCACGTCCGCCACGGTCAGGGTCTCGTAAATCTCCTGGATGGACTTACCCGCCTGGGCCAGGGTGCGGATATCCGCGTCATAATCGGTGCTCCCGGCAATGGCCTTTTCGAAAAATCGACGGGTTGGAGGTGACCCCTTTGAGGCCGTCAGCATCGATTAATTTTTTCAGTTCCCCGGACTCGATCATCTGCCGGCGGATATAATCCAGCCAGACGCTCTGGCCAAAGGTGCCCAGTTTTACCAAAGGGTTCTCGCCCATACCTGATTCTCCTATTTTTCCAGTGCCTTGATTTTGCCCAGCCGCGGCGCTGGAACCGCTCCTCCCCTTTAAATCTCGCCTTCAAAAAATTCTGAATCAGCTCCCAGGCCAGGGCGTAGCCGGTCACCCGGCCCCCCAGGCACATGATGTTCATGTCGTCGTCCTCCACCCCCTGGTGGGCGGAGTAGGGATCGGTGATCAGCGCGCCCCGGGCCCCCGGCACCTTGTTCACCGCCACGCAGGCCCCCACGCCGCTGCCGCAAAAGGCGATGCCCCGGTCCACCTCGCCCTGGGCCACGGCCCGGGCCAGGGGCACCACCAAGTCGGGAAAGTCGTCGGTGGGCACATATTCATGGGCGCCGTAGTCCACCACTTCGTAGTCCCAGGGCCTTGAGGTCCTCCTTCATCTGCTCTTTCAGTTCGAAGCCGCCGTGATCCGCGGCGATGCCCAGACGCATGGCTTTTCCCCTTTTCCCGGATTGATGGCCGGGATGCCCCGGCGCACCCTACGACACGGCCGGTTGGCGCATTACCAGATGTAGGGGCGGGTTTTAAACCCGCCCCTACCGCAATCGATCTCTCGGCTATTTTCCCTGCTGTATCTGCTTCACCAACTTGACGATGGCGCTCCGGGAAATCTCTTCGAAATCCAGGAGTTCCGCGGGCTTGCCGGTCTTGGGCTTCTTGGTCACCGCCAGAGAATAGACCTCGACCGGGTTGGGGGCCAGGGCCGCCAGCACCGCCTCGCCGATGCCGCCGGCGGGATAATGGTCTTCCACGGTGATCAGGCCCTTGGTGGCCTTGGCCGCGGCCATCAGGGTCTCGGCATCCACCGGCTTGACGCTGTAGAGGTCGATGACCCGGATGTTGATGCCCTCTTTCTGCAACTCGTCATAGGCGGCCAGGGCCTCAAAGAGCGTGACCCCGGCGCCGATGACCGTGGCCACGTCGCTGTCGCTCTGGCGCAGCACCTTGCAGCCGCCCGATGGGGAATTTCTCCTCGGGGCCGTAGATGATGGGGGTGGCCATGCGGGTGGTGCGGATATAGACGATGCCGTGATGTTCCAGGGCCTGGCTTCCACCAGGCGCTCGGTGGACACCGCGTCCGCAGGGATAGAGGACCACGCTGTCCCGGATGGCCCGGAACATGGCCAGGTCCTCCAGGCCCATCTGGGACGGCCCGTCTTCGCCGATGGAGACCCCGGCGTGGGACCCGCAGAACTTCAGGTTGGGCTCGGTGTACTGGCTCATGCGGACCTGGTCGAAGGCCCGGGAGAAAAAGGCCGCGAAGGTGGAGACAAAGGGAATCTTGCCCCGGGTGGCCAGGCCCAGGCCGGCGCCCACCATGTTCTGCTCGGCGATGTACATTTCGAAAAACTGCTCGGGATAGGCGTCCTCGAAGATCTCGGCGTAGGTGGAGTTGCTCACCTCGCAGTCCAGGCTCACCAGGTCGGGGAAACTGGGGATAGAGCCGTTTCAAGGCGTTGCCGTATGCCTTCCGGGTGGCCAGGGAGTCGCCTAGTTTGTAGGCCAGGGGCGCGGCGGCCTGGGGCTTGACCTCCGGCGGCTTCAGGTCTTCGGGGCTTGCCACCTCGCCCCGGACCGACTTGATCCACCGGGCCCAACTCCGGCAGGGCCCTGGCCAGCTGTTCCTGGTTCAGGGTCTTGCCGTGCCAGCCGTTTTTGTTCTCGATGAACGACACCCCTTTGCCCTTGATGGTATGGGCGATGATCATGACGGGTTTGTCGGTCACCGTCATGGCCTGCTCATAGGCGGCCAGGACCTCGGGAAACGAGTGGCCGTCGTTGACGAGGATGGTCTCCCAGCCGAAGGCGGCGATGCGGTCCTCATAGGCCATCAGGTCCCAGCCGTACATGGTTTCGCCCCGCTGGCCCAGGCGGTTGACGTCCAGGACCGCCACCAGATTATCCAGCTTATAGTGGGCCGCCAGCTGCATGGTCTCCCACTGGGAGCCCTTCGGCCATTTCGCTGTCGCCCAGGAGCACATAGGTCGTATAGGGCAGCTTATCCAGGTACTTGGCGTTCAAGGCCATGCCCAGGCCGATGGACAGGCCCTGCCCCAGGGAGCCGGTGGCCGCTTCGGTGTAGCGGAAGCTCATGGTGGGGTGGCCTTCCAGGGGGCTGCCGAAATGGCGGTAGGTCATGATTTCCGCGGCTCGGTCAGCTTGCCGGCCGCGGCCCACAGGGTATAAAACAGCGGGCGTGGCGTGCCCCTTGGAAAAGATGAGCCGGTCGTTGTTGGGGTGCTTGGGGTTGATCCAGGTCGTACCGGAAGATGCCCCCGAACATGAGGCCGGCCATCAGTTCGGTGGCCGACAGTGACGACGTGGGGTGGCCGGAGCCGGCCTGGGTGGTCATGTTGAGAATATAGTACCGCATCAGGGTGGCCAGTTTCTTCAGGTGACCTAACTTTTGCGCATCGGCATGTCAAACCTCCTCCTTGGGGAACTCATCTCAGAATCGCGCGGTTTCCAGGCTCCTGGGGGGGAACCGGAAAAACTCGTTTTACCGGTAAGGCGAGAGCTCTACGCAAGTCCCCGCCATTCGCTGCGCAACGGATGGCAGCATGGCTTGGCGCCGGGGTCTCACAACCCGGCGTCATGTTTATTAAACTTAATAACGAAACCCCGTTTGGCAATATCCCGGGGGCCACAAAGATGTCTCATTCATGGTTTACCGGGAAGGTCAGTTCGGCCCCGTAGGCGCCGATGAGCACCCACCAGCGGGGTTAAGGAGCAGATCAGAGCCAGGTAGACCAGGCTGGGCCAACCCCGCGGAACTGGGCCAGGATTTCCGGGTTGAGATAACGCCAGACCCAGGCCCCGGCCCCCACGAACAGCAGTACGGGGGACAGGATGAGCTTGATGACCACGGGCTTGAGGGGCCTGGATTCATAGTTCAGCCACCAGGTGAACCAGCCGGTGACCATGGCCACCGGGGTGAAGAGCACGCCGCCCCCCAGGCAGTGAAAGCCCGTGACTTCGAAGGACCTGACCCCGGAGATGAGATAGAGCAGGCGTAAAGACCGGGGCGGCGATCATGAAGACGATGGGGAAGTGCACCACCATGGGATGGGGATGGCGGCGCAGCAGCGGCACCCGTTTCACCTGCCGCTGCCAGAACTCCCGGGCCGCCGAGGTCTGGGCCGCCGCTGCCGGGGCCGCGGCCTCTTCCTTGAGGACCCCCACCTGGGGATAGCGTTCGAAGACCTCCTCCCCGTGGGGGGCGTCGGGGAACTCCCCGGTGAGGTCGTGCTCCGGCCCCGTGGTGCTGACCCATGTGCTCGCCGCCCGCCCACAAGGCGCTGCCGCTGACGTCGTAGACCTTGCCCCGAAAGGCGATATAGACGGGCTGGCCGTCCGCCCCGTTGCCGGCGGCCAGTTCCGCCAGGGTGAATTCCCGCAATTTAGGTTTTCTGCCAAGTTACTTTCTGTGCACGTGCGATTAGTCCTTATCCCGCGGCGCCCGTTGCGGCCGGGGCCTCTCCCTCCAGGGGAAAGGTGAGCATGCCCCCGAAATAACCGTTGGCCGTTACCAGCGGCGTCAGGGCCAGGACCAGAAAAAAGTAATGAAGTTAACGCCCCTGAGGTCCGCAAGGACCAGCGGGTCCAGCCAGCGCCAGACAAAGTGGTGACGGCGATGACCAACACCGTGTAGGACAGGGCTTTTTCCAGGTGCACGGTCGGTCTGCTTCACCGGGAAAATTGAGCCAGTGGGTGAACAGCCCGGTGGCCACGGCCGGCGGCAGGCTGAGCAACCCGCCCCCCAGGCAGTAAAAGGCCGTGTCATCGAAAGGCTCTATTCCCGGTGATGACGAAGAGCAGGCTGAAAAAGCTGGCGGACAGCAAAAAGACGATGGGAAAGTGGGACAGCATGGGATGCGGGCGCCGCCGGAGCCAGGGGAAGCCGCTCCAGGAGCCGGGCCAGCGCCGGCGGCAGCTCCGCGGTAATCCCGGGGCCGGGCACAGGAGTCCCTCCCCGCAACCCCGGGCACGGCTGCTGGGCCTGGGCAACTGTTCTCGTTGGGAACCAGCCTCTAATACATCATGTTCGACCAGGGCCAGGCCCAACATGGCCAGGGGATAGTAGCTGGCCCGGTTGAACAGCGCCGCGGCCTGCTCCGGGTCTTTGGTCCGGTAGAGGCGCATAGCCGGGAGCAGCAGGAGATAGACCCCCGCCGCCACTGCCAGGCCCACCAGGAGCGGCGTAAACCGCAGCGGCGACGACCCAGCACCAGCAGCGCGCTCAAGGACCACGCTGAGGGCCAGCGTCCCCAGGACCATGGCGCTGGCCCGCTCGGGGCCGTACGTCCACCGGGATGGTTTGGGCGCCCAGGCGTTGGTCCTCCTCCACATCATGCCAGTCGGCGGGGATATTCTGCCCGCCGATCTCCCAACAGAAGAGCCACAGAAAGAACAGCGAGCAGGAACCACCGGGCGGGATGCGGGGCCACGGCAAAGACCGCGGCCACCCCGCCCAGGGTCTTGACCAGGCCGCTGACCAGGGTTCTGAGATGGCTGACCCGCAGCAGCAGGCAATAGACCGCCTCCAGCAGACAGCCGGCCAGAAAGATATAAGCGCAGACGGGATTGAGCTGGTAAGCGCCCGCCAGGGCCATGGCGGCCCAGGCCACCGTCCACAGGAGCCCCTCGCCGAAACTCACCCGTCCCTGGGCCATGGGGTGGCGCATGAAGAGGGCGTCCAGATAACCGGGCTTCGGGCCTGCCCCGGCCGCCTTGAGCTTCTCCTGGTCCACCCGGTAGTCCACCACGTCGTTTAGGGCATAAACGGCGGTATAGCCGGCGAAGACGGTCAACAGGCCCAGGGCGATTACCCCGAAGGGCGGCAGACCCCCGTAACCAGAGCAGCGCCGCCAGGGCCGGAGTCGCCAGATCCAGCAGGCCATGGGGCGTCCGGGACAGGGCCAGAAAGAGCTTTACCCGGGAGAACCTTACGGCCAGGGAGGACGAATCGGGGTTCAGGGGCCTATCTCCTTTTCACGCTCCTGGCGCGGCTTTCTGATAAATTCCGCCGGGGGTTGCTTAATATATTTATATCTATCATTATAGATAAGGCCAGCCCGGAGCCTGTCAAGCACTGCGTTTGGCCCCGGCCGGCCGGGAGCCCCGGGGCGGAGGTGGCCGCCGGGCCGCCAACCTCTGGCGGCACAATGTGGCGGGGCATTAAAAATTAAGCAAAATTACTCTAAGAATACAGCTACTTCCTCGTCAGCAGCGGGAATTCTCCACCTTGACAGGGAGGGCGCGGGTTCTTAGGTTTTGCATATATCCGCGCCAAGGGCAGGATTTCAGCGGTGATTATCGCCATGGGCCCGGCCTGGCGGTACGTAAGGGGCCGCCGTAAGCTCTAGTCTGCTTCGGCGCGGGCCGGCAAGCCGGTCCCGCCCCGTAACGGCAATCCGGGAGAAGAACTGGGGGTCAGGAACGCCCATGCATCCGGTAGCGCCCGACATGTTATCCCCCTGGGCGCCGGGGTTATTCAGCTTCGTGCTGTTTGTCGCCATCGTCCTGGCCCTGCTGGGCGTCTTGCTGTTTTTGACCAGCTGGCTGGGGGAGCGGCGGCCCGATCCGGAAAAAGCCCGGCCCTATGAATGCGGGGTAATTCCCACCGGCGGGGCCCGGTTCCGCTATCCGGTGCCGTTTTACCTGGTGGCGGTCTTTTTCCTCATCTTTGACGTGGAAGCCGCGTTCATCTTTTCCTGGGCCGTGGCCATGGAGGACCTGAGCTGGCGCGGCTGGCTGCAGATATCCTTTTTTATTATCGTCCTGCTCTTTAGCCTCTTCTATATCTGGAAAAAAGGAGGGCTCGATTGGAGTCCCACCGCAGTGCCCCGCCGGGGAAGCTCGAAAACCTGATCCTGAGGCCCATCGATGCCATGGTCAACTGGTGCCGGGCCTACAGCTTCTGGCCGATGTTTTTCGGGCTATCCTGCTGTTTTATCGAGGAATCCACCGCGCTCACGCCTCGGTATGACATGGCCCGGTTCGGGGCGGAAGTCCTGCGCGGTTCGCCCCGGCAGGCCGACCTGTTGATCATCTCCGGCACGGTCTTCAAAAAGATCGCCCCGGTGGTGCTTCGGCTCTACGAGCAGATGGCGGAGCCCAAGTGGGTGATCTCCATGGGCTCCTGCGCCAACTGCGGCGGCATGTACGACTGCTACAGCGTGGTCCAGGGGGTGGACCAGATTCTGCCGGTGGACGTTTATATTCCCGGCTGCCCGCCCCGGCCCGAGGCGGTCCTGCAGGGCCTGGTGATGCTCCAGGAAAAGGTGATGTCCGAGCGGCCGACCCGGAAAATCTTCCACCTGCCAGGGCGGCACCCAGGGGACCGAAAGGCCCCTGGCGGTGGACGGCGTCAACAAATCCCGGGACCCCCGGGGCCCCGGCTATTACGGCACGCCTCCCCGGGGCACCTCGGTGACCCCGCCCCGGTTTTGGGAGAGCCGCTCCGAAGTCATGTGGACCCCGCCGGCGGCCCGCATCGAATTGAACGAGAGCGACCAGGTCCCTGGCCCAAGTGCTCCAGGAAAAATTCGGCGACGCGGTTAAGCCCGCGGCCGAGACCTCCGACATGCCGACCTATACAGGTGGCTGAGGCCCGGCTCAAGGACGTCCTGCGCTTTCTCAAGACCGAAGCCTCGCCCCGGTTTCTGCGCCTGGAAGACCTCACCGCGGTGGATGAATCCACCCGCCGGGAGCGGTCCGGCTATCCGGATTACACCCTGGTCTACCACCTCCTGGCCTTCGAGCCCCCCACCCGGGTGCGCCTCAAGGTGCCCCTGTACGGGACCGACCCCGTCACCCCGAGCATCACCGATATCTGGCCCTCGGCCAACTGGTACGAGCGGGAGTGCTTCGATATGTTCGGCATCCGCTTCGACGGCCACCCCCGCCTTTGGCGGCTCCTCATGCCCCACGACTGGGAGGGGCACCCCTTGCGGAAGAGCTACCCGGACCGGGCCACCGCATTTGCCACCCTATACCCTGGAGTCCGCCCGCAAATATCAGCCCCTGGATGCCGGCAAATACCTGGAAGGCCGCCTGGGAGCCGACGAGTTCATCCTGAACTTCGGGCCGCACCACCCCAGCACCCACGGCCTCATCCGCTTCATCCTGGCGCTGCACGGCGAGGAAATCCTGGCCATGGATACGGACATCGGCTACCACCACCGGTCCGTGGAAAAGATCGGCGAGCGCCAGTCCTGGCACCAGTTCATCCCCTACACCGACCGGGCCGACTATCTGTGCCGGGGTGGCCAATAACCTGAGCTACCTGGAGTCGGTGGAAACCCTGGCGGGCATCAAGGTCCCGGACCGGGCCCAGTTCATCCGGGTGATGCTCACCGAGCTGTTCCGCCTGAGCAACCACCTGGTGTGGTTCTCCACCGCCACCGTGGACACCGGGGCCATCACGCCTACCTTCTACGCCTTCGCCGAGCGCGAAAAGATCATGGACATCGTCGAGCTCGATCACCGGCGGGCGGCTCCACCCGTCCTGGTTCCGGCTGGGGGGCGTGGCCGCGGACCTGCCGGAGGGCTGGAAAGAATTGGTGGACGACTTCGTCAAGGGGTTCGCCAAGGTGGTGGATGAACTGGAAAAGGCCGTGACCCGGAACCCCATCTGGGAAGCCCGGACCCGGGACATCGGTTATCTGTCCCTTGACGACGCCATGGATTGGGGCGTGACCGGGGCCAACCTCCGGGCCTGCGGCCTGGAGTGGGACCTCCGTAAGAAGTTTCCCTACTCCGCCTATGAGGCCTTTGATTTTGAGATCCCCACGGCCGCCGGAAGGCGACTGCTACGCCCGCTACCGGGTGCGGGTGGAGGAGATGCGCCAGAGCCTCAGGATTATCCAGCAGGCGGCCGAGTCAGATGCCCCCCGGGCGCTATATCACCGATGACTACCGCTACGCCATCCCCCGGAAAGAGGACACCCTGAAGGATATCGAAAGCCTGATCCACCATTTCATCAACGTCACCCGGGGGCCCACAGCTCCCCCGGGGCGAGGCCTATGCCGCCACGGAGCATCCCCGGGGCGAACAGGGCTTCTACGTAGTCAGCGACGGCCGCACCATGGCCTACCGGATGCGCATCCGGTCCCCGGGGTTTGCCAACGTCCAGGCCCTGCCCCTGATGACCGTGGGGCACCTGGTGGCGGATTTTGTCGTCATTATCGGCTCCATCGATTACGTCATGCCGGATATTGACCGGTAAGAGGAAGTTGTAGTCAAAAAAATATCGAATATTCATGTCATTCTAAACGGGGCTGAGCTCCACGAAGAATCTCGGCCGGTTAAAAAGAGAGATTCCTCGCTACGATCAGAATGACAAAAAATAGTCATTTGATTGCTTTTTGGTGTAAGAGCCTATGATACCCGAAACGTTACGCGAGAAGCTGACTAGCCGGATCAGCCAGGCCGAGAATCCCCGGGAACAGTCCATCAACGTCATGTATGAGGTCCAGCGGCATTACGGCTATCTCACGGACGAGGGCCTGAACGAGGCCGCGGCCCTGGTGGGCGCTACTCCCCTGGAACTGGAGGAACTGGCCACCTTTTACGACTTCATCTATCGGGAGCCGGTGGGCCGTTTCGTCCTCCACGTCTGCGACGGCGTGGTCTGCTGGATGTTCCATGAGGGGTCGCTGTTCGACTACATGTGCCAGAAACTGGGGGTGTGCGCCGGGGAGGTCTACCGCCGACGGCCTGTTCACCGTGCTGCCCACCGCCTGCATCGGCTTCTGCGACCAGGCCCCGGCCATGGTGGTCAACGGGCAGTTTTTCGGCCATCTCACCCCGGCAGCGGATCGACGAGATCCTGGAGCAATTGAAGACCGAAACTGTGACCTGGTGCTGTGCCGGTGAGTTAATGTACGAGCAAGCCCTATTCAAAAATCGCCAGGAAGGCTGTCCCGCCACCCTCGACGAGTATCGTGCCGGCGGCGGCTACCAGGCCCTGGCCGACACGGTCCATGAAATTATCCCCCCAGGACCTGATCGGCCTCCTCAAGGATTCCGGCCTGTCGGGGCGGGGCGGGGCCGGCTTCCCCACCTGGCGCAAATGGAGCTTTGTCCATGAAAACGCCCCTCACCCGCGTTACATCGGCGCCAACACCGATGAAATGGAGCCGGGCACCTTCAAGGACCGGGTCCTGGTCAACACCGACCCCCATCTGGTCATTGAAGGGATCATCCTGGCGGGGTACGCCATCAGAGCCCAAAAGGGCTTTTATTTCATCCGCCCCACCTACGAGATGGACGCCCAACTCATGGAACGGGAACTCCAGGTGGCCAGGGAGGCAGGGTTTTTGGGGCAGAATATCCTGGGGAGCGATTTCTCCTTTGACATTATGGTCCACCGCAGCGCCGGGCGCTACATCTGCGGGGAGGCCACGGCCATGGTTCAGGCCATCATGGGCAAACGGCCCCACCCCCAGAAAACCGTCCACATGACTGACACGGGCCTGTGGGACCGGCCCACCATTGTCAACAACGCCGAAACCCTGGCCTGCGTGCCCCTGATTGATCCGAAACGGCGGCGCCTGGTTCAAGGGCCTGGCCCGGACCGAGACCGGGGCCGGCACCAAGCTCTACTGCATCAGCGGCAAGGTCATCAAGCCCGGCTGCTATGAGCTGCCCATGGGCATCCCCTTCCGGGAGATCCTGGAGGAGGTGGCCGGGGGCATGCTGCCGGGGTCCGAGCTCAAGGCCTTCATTCCCGGCGGGGCCTCCACCAGCTTCTATGCCCCGGAAGTTCATGGACGTGGCCATGGACATCGAGTCCTTGAAGACAGGTGGGCCACCGCCTCGGCACCGGCGCCATCATGGTCTTTGACCAGAATACCTGCATCGTGGCCGCCACCCTGAACCTGATCGAATATTTCGCCCGGGAATCCTGCGGGTTCTGCACCCCCTGCCGGGAGGGCCTGCCCTATATCCAGGACCTGCTGCAGCGCATCGAAAACGGCGAGGGCGAAGAAGAATTCATCCCCATGCTCCGGGAGATGGCCGGCCATATGGACAAAGCCTACTGCGCCTTCGCCCCCGGGGCGGCAGAGCCCGTCAAGGGCCTGCTGACAGTATTTCGAGGATGAGATCCGGGAGCACATCAGTCAGAAGAAGTGCCCGTTTTTAATGGGTAGGGCGGCTCTCTCCGCCCACCATAAATGCCGCCATTGCCGAAGCAGCGTAGGGTGCGCACTGCGCACCACCTGCGGGCTAAGAATTAGAAACATTAACGGGATCGCCATTGCCCAAACTGATCATCGATAGCCGGGACATCGAAGTCCCCGCAGGGCACCAACGTGTTGGAGGCCGCCGAGCAGCTTGGGGATCATGGTCCCCCGGTTCTGCTACCATCCGGCCCTGGGCTCCGTCGGGGCCTGCCGGATGTGCGCCGTCAAGTTCCTGGAAGGGCCGGTCAAAGGCGTGGAGATGAGCTGCATGGTGGAGGCCGAGGACGGCATGGTGGTCTCCACCACCCACCCGGAAGCCATGGATTTCCGCCGATACGTCATCGAGTGGCTCATGCTGAACCACCCCCTGGACTGCCCGGTGTGCGACGAAGGCGGCCACTGCCTGCTCCAGGACGAGACCGTCTCCGGCGGCCACGGCATCCGGCGCTATCCTGGGCCCCAAGCGCACCTATCGAGGACCAGGACCTGGGCCTGTTCGTGCAGCACGAAATGAACCGCTGCATCCAGTGCTGGCGCTGCCGCCGCTTCTACCAGGATTTTGCCGGCTACCGGGACCTGGGGGCCATGCAGATCGGCAACCGCACCTACTTCGGCCGATTCAGCGACGGGGCCCTGGAAAGCCCCTTTGCCGGCAATCTCATCGATGTCTGCCCCACCGGGGTCTTCACCGACAAGCCCTCCCGGTTCAAGGGCCGGCGCTGGGATTTTGAGCGGGGCCCGTCCCTGTGCCTCCACTGCTCCCTGGGCTGCAACACCGTGGGCAGCGCCCAATACCGGGAAATGGTGCGCCTGGAAGCCCGGCCCCATGACGACGGTGAACGGCTACTTCATCTGCGACCGGGGCCGTTACGGCTTTTCCTATGCCAATCACCCGGAGCGGCCCCGCCGGGCCCGGCTCGGCGGCCGGGAAGTCTCCTGGGACGAGGCGATCCAGGCGGCCGCGGCCGAACTGGCCCGGATCAGCCGGGAGCACGGGCCCGGGGCCGTGGCCTGCCTGGGCGGCAGCCCGCAGCAGCCTCGAGACCCAGGGGGCCCTGAAGCTCTTCTGCCGCACCCAGGGCTGGCGGGACCCCCAGTTCTTCTGGGACCCGGCCCTGGAGCGCAAGGTCAAGGCCGCGGTGGCCCGGCTGGACGAGGGCCTGGCGGTCTCTTTGCGCCGAGCTCGAGGCGGGGCGGATTTTATCCTGGTGGTGGGCGCCGACCCCGTCAACGAGGCCCCGATGCTGGCCCTGGCCCTGCGGCAGGCCTGGCGTCAGGGGGCCAGGGTCGCGGTTCTGGACCCCCGCCCGGTCTTCCTGCCCTTCGAATTCGAACCCCTGGCGGTTTCCCCCGGCCGGCTCGATACCGCGCTGGGCGCCCTGGCCAAAAGCGCCCTGTCTGCTGACACCGCAACGGGGCTCCCTGACCCCGCCCGGAGCTTCTACGACTCCCTGCCCGGCCGGTATCCCGGCGACCCGGCCGTGGCGGACCGCCTAGCGGTCCTGGCCGAGGCCCTGCAAAAGAGCAAAAAGCCGGTGGTGGTCTGCGGCACCGACATCGTCCGGGAGACCACCCCGGCCCTGGCCGCGGACCTCGCCCTGCTCCTCAAGGCCGCCGGTAAAGAGGCCGGGCTGTTCTATCTTTTGCCCGGGGCCAACGCTTTTGGCGCGGCCCTGATCGTGGCTCCCGAGTCGGCCGACGCCGCCGGCCCTCCAGCCGGCCAGTGGCCCTGGGGCCCGGCGGCGCTGGGGGAACCCACCGGGCCGGGCGAGCCCGCCTTGAGCGCCGACGCCATCCTGGAAGGCATCGACCAGGGCCGGATCAAGGCCCTGGTGCTGGTGGAAAACGACCCCTTCTGGAGCTTCTCCGACGAGGCGCGGCTGGCGGGGGCCCTGGACAGACTCGAGCTGCTCGTCGTTTTGGACTATCTGCCGTCGGCGGTGGTCAAACGGGCCCACGTGGTGCTCCCCACCGTCCCGGTGTTCGAGGCGGCGGCCGGGTGCTTCGTCAACCAGGAGGGCCGGGCCCAAACCGCCTTGCCGGTCCATCAGGGGGGCACGCCCCTGGCCCTTATCAGCCCCGACGTCCATCCGCCCCGGACCTGGCTCGACCACGTCCCCGGGAGCGACCCCCGGCCCCCGGCGAAGATTTTTCAGGAGCTGACCCAGGCCTTGTCCGGATGCCGGGACCTTGCCCCGGTGGACCTCTGGGCCTGGCTGGGCAGGCACAATCCCGTTTTCCGGCAAATGGAGGATTTAGCCGAACACCCGGATGGGGTGCGGCTGCTGCCGGCGGCGCCGGCCGGGGATGATTTTGCCGCCCTCCCGGCACCGTCTCCGGAGCCGGCCTCCGACCAGCTGGAACTCCTGCTGGTGGACTGGACCTTCGGCACCGAGGAACTGGCGAGCTACGCCCCCCTCATGCAGGAGGCGGAAGCGCCGCCGGTGCTGCTGATCCATCCCGACGACGCCGGAAGGTTGGGCCTGGGCGACGGCACCCGGGCCACATCTGCACCTCCCTAAAGGGGCCCTGGCGGTCACCGTGAAGCTGGCGGCCGCCCATGGCGCCCGGGGTGCTGGTGCTCCCCCGGCACCGCCAACTGGACTGGCGCCAGCTCGCCGGAACGCCGGTTTATTTGGCCCTCAACCACATCGACAAGGGTGCAAGGATGACGACGTGAGCTTCTGGGTGGCCGGCCTCATCTTCTTGATCGTGAAACTGCTGGTGGTGCTGGTGGTCTTGCTGCTGTTCGCCGCCTACCTGATCTACGTCGAACGTCGCCTTCTGGGGTTTTTGCAACTCCGCCTGGGCCCCAACCGGGCCGGCCCCTGGGGCCTGATCCAGCCCATCGCCGACGCCGTCAAGCTGCTGACCAAGGAAGATTTGATCCCCGCCGGGGCAGACCGGGTCATCTTTCTTTACGCCCCGGTGGTGGTGGCCGCTACCGCCATCCTCATCTTTGCCGTGGTGCCCTTCGGCCAGGGCTGGACCTATCGGGGGCAGCCCATCCCCGGCGTCGTCACCGATCTCAACGTGGGCCTGCTCTATGTCTATGCCCTCTCCTCCCTGGCGGTCTACGGCGTGGCCCTGGGCGGCTGGTCCTCCAACTCCAAGTATAGCCTGTTGGGGGCCATCCGGGGCGCGGCCCAGATGATCAGCTACGAGTTGGCCCTGGGGCTGTCCCTGGTCCCCATCGTCATGCTGGCCCGCTCCTTTCAGCCTGGTAGACATCGTCGACGCCCAGGCCCGCTGCCCCTTTATCCTGTTGCAGCCGCTGGCCTTCATCATCTTTTTCATGAGTTCCGTGGCCGAAATGAAGCGCATCCCCTTTGATATCCCGGAAGCGGAGCATGAGCTGATCGCCGGCTATCATATGGAATACAGCGGTATGCGCTTCGGCCTCTATTTTCTGGGCGAGTACGTCACCATGGTGACCCTGGGGGCCCTGGTGGCGGTCTTCTTCCTGGGGGGCTGGCGGGGGCCCGTTTCTGCCGCCGCTGTTGTGGTTCTTGATCAAGGTGGCCGCGGTGGCCTTTGTCATCATCTGGATCCGAGGCACCCTCCCCCGGTTGCGCTACGACCAGCTCATGCACCTGGGCTGGAAACTCTTGATCCCGGTGGCCCTGCTCAACATCATCATCACCGGCGGTGTCATTCTGGCGTTGAAGGGATAAGTTGTGATGCGTCAGGGCGCGCAAGATCTGAGGGCGGACACATGGGTCCGCCCCTACCAAAGCGGGCGGTGGCAAAATGGCTCATCATACCGAGCCTCCTAAACTCCCGGGAGTCGGAAAAGCAGTTATGATCTGATCGATGCCGGCACCCTCTGGGCCGAACTCGATCTCCCCCAGGGCATAACCTTCCTGGATCTGGGCTGCGGCGCAGGGCAATTACTCCCTGGCGGCGGCGGACAGTCATCGGCCCGACCGGCGTGGTCTATGCCGTGGACCTCTGGGAGGAGGGGATCGCCTGCCCTGAAAGAGCGGGCGGCCCAGGAGGGCCGGACCAACCTGAAGGCCCTACTGGCGCCGGCGGGCCAGGTCCCCATGGAAGACCGGAGCGTGGACGTGGGGTTCATGGCCACGGTGCTCCATGACCTGGTGGAGGCCGGGACCGCCACCGGCGCCTTGATGGAATTGACCCGGGTGCTTAAGCCCGGCGGGCTTTTGGCCATCGTGGAATTCGACAAGATCGACGGCCCTCCCGGGCCGCCCCGGCACATCCGGCTGGACCCGGCAGGAAGTGGAAAGCCCTGGTGGCCCCTTACGGCTTCCGCCGACAAAAGACCAAGGAACTGGGGCCTTACAACTATTTAATTACTTTTATGAAATCCTGAAGGACGGGGCATTAATAGCCGGGAATGCGAAACATGGAGGAGAAACGCAACTGGATAGCAGCTAAGCGGCCGGGCCGTGGCCGGGCTCGCGGCTGCCTTTGCCATCGTGCTCCGGCATCTCTTCCGCCGCCCGGTCACCGAAGAGTATCCGGAATACAAGCGGCCCCTGCCGGAGCGCACCCGGGCCCGGATCATCCTCACCCGGGACCCGGAAGGAGAGGAGCGCTGCGTCTCCTGTTATCTCTGCGCCGCGGCCTGCCCGGTCTCCTGCATCTCCATGGAAGGGCGAGGAACGGGCCGACGGCCGCCGCTGGGCCAGATGGTTCCGCATCAACTTCGCCCGCTGCATTTACTGCGGCCTGTGCGAGGAGGCCTGCCCCACCCTGGCGATCCAGTTGACCCCGTATTTCGAATTTTGCGAGCGGGACCTCCTGACCATGGT
This sequence comes from uncultured delta proteobacterium, assembly GCA_963841475.1. Taxonomy (GTDB): domain Bacteria; phylum Desulfobacterota; class Desulfobaccia; order Desulfobaccales; family 0-14-0-80-60-11; genus 0-14-0-80-60-11. Next base: position 146,396 of record CAWJCT010000002.1, on the reverse strand, counting down.
GGCGGAAAAACAAGATTTGCTGGTGGATCATGGCGGCAAAAACAACGAGTACAATTTTTATCGCCACGCCGGGGTGGACCATGGTGGGGGGCAAGGGCACCCACATCGGCGAAGCCGAGCCGGTGAATCTCAAGAGCAATCTCCCTTGAGAGTTGGGGGGCTGCCCCAGACACTGACCAGGACCATGCCATGACCATCTATGCTCATCATCTTTTACATCCTGGGCGCCATCATCGTGGCTCCACCGCTCTGGCCATCACGCGCCGCAACGTCATGCACGCCATCGTTTACCTGGTGGGCTCGTTTTTCGGCCACGGCCCTGCTGTTCTATCTCCTGGGCGCGCCCTTCCTGGCGGTCCTGGAAGTGGTCATTTACGCCGGCGCCATCATGGTGCTGTTCCTCTTCATCGTCATGATGCTGGAAATCAAGGCGGGAGGAGCAGACCCTGGGCGCGTTTCTGCGGCAATGGTTGCCGGCCTTGCTGCCCTGGCAGGGATCATCTTTATGCGTCATGTTCCTGCTTCATTCTCCTGGAGCCCGGGCAGCCAAGGCCCTCTGCCCCTGGCATGGTCGTCACCCTGGTCTTCGGCCGGTTTCTCTTTCAGAAATACTGGCTGGGCGTGGAGATTGCGTCTTTCCTCCTGTTCGTGGCCCTGGTGGGGGCGCTTATACCTGGGCCGGAGCAACGGAAAACCGGAGGGCTGAATCATGGTCACCATCGTGCCCTACAGTCACGTGCTGATCCTGGCGGGGGTCCTCTTTCTGCTGGGGGCCGGCTGCGCCGTGGCCCGCCGCAATCTCATCATGATCCTTATCGGCGTGGAAGTCATGCTGAGCGCCGCGGGCCTGGCCTTTATCGGCGCCTCCCTGCGCTGGCAGCGCCTGGACGGCCAGGCCTTTGTCATCTTCATCATGGCGGTGGCGGCGTCCGAGGTGGCGGTGGGCCTGGCCCTGATCGTCTATTCCCAGCGGCGCACCGGCACGGTGGATGCGGACCGCTACGACCTCATGAAGGGCTAACGTGGACAACTTTCTCCTCCTCTTGCTGCTCTTCCCCTTGGCGGCGGCGTCATCAACGCCGTCGTGGGCCGTTTGCTGCCCCGGCGAGCCTCGAGGTCATCGCCTGCGCCGGGGTCCTGGGGGCCCTGGCCATGGCCGCGCATCGCCTTGGTCCTGGCCGGCGAAGCAAACGTTTGACCTCACCTTCTTCTCACTGGTTCCGGGTGGGCGAATTTTCCACGGCCATGAACGTCTATTACGACCCTCTGGCCGCGATCATGGCCCTGATGGTCACCTTCGTCTCCAGCCTCATCCACGTCTATTCCGTGGCCTTCATGCGGGAGGACACCGATTACGTCCGCTATTTCTGCTACCTGAACCTCTTTGTCTTCTCCATGCTGGTGATCACCCTGGCTGACAACCTCATCTTCGTCTACCTGGGTTGGGAAGGGGTGGGATTCTGCTCCTACGCCCTGATCGGCTTCTGGTATGCCGACGTGGCCAATGCCAATGCCGGCCGCAAGGCCTTCATCGTGCACCCGCATCGGCGACGTGGCCTTCGGCGTGGCCCTGGCCCTGTTTTTCTTCTCTTTCCACAGTTTCTCCATTACCTACATCAACGGCCACGCCGCCACCCTGACGACCGCCCTGGCCACCACCCTGGCCCTGCTGCTGCTCTGGGCCGCGGTGGGCAAATCGGCCCAGCTGCCCCTGACGGTGTGGCTGCCCGACGCCATGGCCGGCCCCACCCCGGTCTCGGCCCTGATCCACGCCGCCACCATGGTCACCGCCGGGCGTCTATCTGCTCATGCGGCTGTTTCCGGTGTGCAGCTCTCTCCCACCGCCCTGCTAGTCATCGCCGCCGTGGGCGCCGTCACCACCCTTTACGCCGTCCTTCGCCGCCCTGGCCCAGTCCGACATCAAGCGGTGCTGGCCTACTCCACCATCAGCCAGGTGGGCTATATGATCCTGGCGGTGGGGGCCGGGGACATCGTCGGCGGCATGTTCCACCTCCTGTCCCACGCCTTCTTCAAGGCCCTGCTGTTTTTGGTGGCGGGCTGCGTCATCCAGGCCCTGGACGAAGAGCACAACATCTTCAAGATGGGCAACCTGCGCCGCCTGATGCCCCTGGTCTATTGGTCTTTTTCTGATCGGGGCCTTATGCCTGAGCGCCTTCCCCCTGCTGGGCGGCTTTTTCAGCAAAGACCGCATCCTGCTGGCCACCTTCATCCATCCGAATGCCTCCTATAAGATCTTTTGGGTCCTCGGCCTGGCCGCGGCCGCCTTGACGCCGTTCTATACCTTCCGGGTGTTCTTCATCGTCTTCCCGGAACGCCCCGGCGGCCGCACCGCCGGAGACCGTCCAGCCCCTCCCCCGGCTCATGGTGTGGGTCCTTAGTGGCCCCTGGCGATCCTGGCCCTAGGTGACGGCCTACTCAATCTCCCCGGGGGGCATCGGCAAAAACTTTCTGGGCAATTACCTCGCCGCGGTCCCCGGGGCCCGCCCCGACCTGGGCGCCTCCCTGGCCTTGGAATGGCCATGGGGATCCTCAGCGCCGTCCTGGTGGTGGTGTCCCTCGTGCCTGGCCTATGTCCTCTATCGTGCGCCGTCCGGCCCCGGAGCCTTTAAGGCAGGGCTTCCAGGAGTTCCTGTTCTGCCGGCCTTCTACCTGGACTGGTCTATCAGGTGATCTTCGTCGGCCCTTACCAGTGGTGGCCGAATTCCTGTAGGGCGACGTGGATGAACGGGTGTCGATCGGGGTGTGGTGACTTCGGCCATCGACTTTTACCAGCCGATTTTGGGACACGGCCAATTTTCTCTGGATCAAGGTTGACGAACGCCGCGTCGATGAGAGTTACGCTAAGGCGGCCAAAGGGTTCCTCAGCCTGTCCCGGGGCCTGGGATACTGGACCACCGGCCGGCTGTCCACCTATCTCACGATGTTGTTGCTGGGATTGACTGCATTTCTCGTGGTCCTGGTTGGAAGTGGTATGACTCACGGAGGCAATGCCATGCTGAATTTCCCTCTGCTGACGATCATTATTTTTTTGCCGCTGCGTGGGTGGGTTTTTCGCCCTGGCGACCGGCAACCGCTGGCCCCTCCTCTGTCGCCGGATCAGCCTGACGACCACCTTGCTGGAGTTCGGCCTGGTGGCTTCTCCCTTATTTCTGGCATTCCATCCCCAGACCGGCCCCACGGGCACCTGGCTGCTGGCTGGAGGATTACGCCTGGATTCCCAGCCTGGGGGTCCGCTACAGCCTGGGGCTGGACGGCATCAGCCTACTGCTGCTGCTGCTCACCGCCTTTATCAACATCCTCTGCGTCCTGATTTCCTGGCGGGCCATTACGACCAAAATCGGGTCCTTCCATTTCTTCCTGCTCTTTTTGGAGATCCGGCGTCATGGGCCTCTTCCTGGCCACCGATCTCCTGCTCTTTTATCTGTTCTGGGAAATCCAGATCATTCCCATGTTCTTTCTGGTGGGCATCTGGGGCCATGAACAGCGGGTCCACGCGGCCATCAAGTTCGCCCTGTTCACCCTGTGCGGCAGTCTGTTGATGCTCATCGCCCTCATCGCCCTCTATGTCTCCATGGGCACCAGACCGGGGTCTATACTTTTGCTTATGCCCAGTTGATGCAGCACGCCACTTGAGCGCCACCACCAAACTGTGCTCTATGCGGCTTTTCTGCTGGCGTTTGCCATCAAAATCCCCATGGTGCCTGTGCATACCTGGCTGCCCGACGCCCATACCCAGGCCCCCACGGCCGGCAGCCTGGACCTGGCCGGCTTGCTGTTGAAGACCGGGTTTTATGCCTTTTTCCGCTTTGGCTTTCCCCTCTTTCCCCTGGCCGCCCAGGCCTCCATCCCGGTGCTCATTGTCTTGGGATTGGGCGGGCATGTTCTATGCCTCCTGGATCGCCCTGGCGCAAACCGATATCAAACGCCTGGTGGCCTATTCCAGCATCGGCCACATGGGCCTCATGGTCGTGGGCCTCGCCATCTGGAATCTCGCTGACCTTGAACGGCTCTATCCTGCAAATGCTTAACCACGGCCTGTCCACCTCGGCGCTCTTCGTCATGGTGGGCATGATCGGCGAACGGATTCATTCCCGGGATTTTGCGGAGTATGGGCGGCCTCTGGGGCAAGATGCCGGTCTTCAGCGTCTTCTTTCTGTTCTTTGCCCTGGCCTCCATGGGGTTGCCGGGCCTGAATAATTTCGTGGGAGAAATCCTGATCTGGTGGGCATCTTCCAGAGCCCGGCCCCTCATCGGCATCCTGAGTTTCGGCGGGCTGGTCTTTGGCGGTGATCTATATCCTGCGGATGGTCAAGGACGCCCTGTTCGGCGAACCGAAAAAGACCACGTGATTGGGTGGATCTCAACGCTCCGGGAAGGGGTCATCCTGGTGATCATGGCCCTGCCCATCCTGTTTATCGGTTTGCATCCCGGGCCGGTCCTGCGACTCCTGGATCAGCCGGTGCAGCACCTCCTGACCCAATTCAGCGTCCTGGCCATGGGGGGATGAGATTTTTTTGTAGGGGCGGACCTGCGTGTCCGCCCTGGGGGGACATCTCGTTCCCAAGCTTGGTTTGGGCACGGTCAAAGTGCCCAAGCTGAGCTTGGGCTCCAAATTCGTTCCCAAGTGCAACTTGGGAACGAGAACAAAATAAGGGAAAAAACCATGAAAATCCTGATCGTCTATTATTCCATGTACGGCCACGTCCTGAAAATGGCCCGGGCCGCGGCCGAAGGGGCCCAGTCGGTGGCCGGGGCGGAAGTCATCCTGCGCCGGGTCCCGGAACTGGAATACAACCTCCCCAAACTGCAGGGCAGCAAACACGCCCAGGACGTGCTGGCGCAACAACAGGACATCCGCATCGCCACCATGGATGATCTGAAGACGGCCGACGGCGTCATCTTCGGCACCCCGACCCGCTACGGCAACATGTGCGCCCAGATGAAGCAGTACTTCGATCAGGCCTGGTCGAACTGTGGCTCTCCGGCGCCCTGGAAGGGCAAGCCCGCCGGGGATCATGGTCTCCACGGCCACCACCCACGGCGGCCAGGAGACCACCGCCTTCACCATGATGGCGCCCCTGCTGCACCTGGGTTTTATCATCGTGGGCGTGCCCTATTCCACCCCGGGCATGCTCCACACCGAAGGCCGGGGCGGCACCCCCTACGGCGCCACCACCGTGGCCGGCGGGCATGAACGAACTCGACACCCGCCCCGGAGGACCTGGAGATCGCCAAAGCCCTGGGCCGCCGGGTGGCCGACATGACCAAAAAGCTCCAGGGGTAAAGGGGAAGCTTGAGCCGTATGGCAACTCTGACTGGACCGGCTCTCCTCCCGTCTCCTGATCCTGGGCGGCGGGGGCACCCTCATCTTCCTGGTCGGCGCCTTTTGGCGGCGGCGGCCGGCGGGGGCTGCTCTTCGCCCTGGCCCTGCTCACCGCCTCTGGCCGGGCGGCGGCCGCCGCCACCGCTGGCGCTGCCGACTCTGCCCGGCCCGAGCTTCGAGGGCCATGCTGGACCTGGGCGGCTATTTCCGGTTCTTCACCCTGCTCCTGATGTTCATCACCATCGTCACCCTGCTCTTCGTGCGCCAGTACGCCCTAGCCCACGGTTTTGCCGGCGATGAATTGTACGCCCTGCTGATCTTTGCCGTCTCTGGGGATGGTGCTGGTGGCCGCCGGCGCCAATTGGGTCATCTTCTTTCTGGGGCTGGAGCTCTTGTCCCTGGCCCTCTATGTCCTCATCGCCATCAAGAAGGGCGAACCTTACGGCAATGAGGCGGCCTTGAAATATTTCATCATGGGCGCGGTGGCCTCCGCCTTCTTGACCTTCGGCCTGGCCCTCCTCTACGCCATGACCGGCACCCTCAGATCGCCGCGTCCCTGGCCGCGGTCCAAGCCTCATCCCGGCCACCTGCCGGTCATCCTCCTGGCCCTGGCCCTGGTCCTGACGGGCATCGGCTTCAAGATCTCCCTGGTGCCCTTTCACCTCTGGACCCCGGATGTCTACCAGGGAGTCCCCGGCCCCCATCACCGCGTTTCTGTCCACCGGCTCCAAGGTGGCCCTGTTCGCCGCCTTACTGCGTTTTGTCCTGCTGGTGGCGCCCCCGGTCTGGGACTACGCCTGGCCGGTCTTATGTGGGCCTGGCGCTCCTCACCATGGCGGTGGGCAACCTCACCGCCCTCTATCAGACCAAGGTCAAACGGCTCCTGGCCTACTCCTCCATCGCCCAGATGGGCTACCTGTTCATGACGCTTTTGGCCGTCAAGGACGGCGGGGCTCCCGCGGTGATGTTCTACCTGGCGATCTATGCGGTCATGGACCTGGGGGCCTTCGGGATTATCGGCACGTTTTCCGAGGGCGACACCGACCTGGAAGAACTCTCGGACTACCAGGGCCTGGGCTATACGCACCCCTGGCGGGCCGCCTCCTGGCCCTCTGCCTCATCTCTCTGGCGGGGCTGCCCCCCACCGCCGGCTTCATGGGGAAACTGGTGCTCTTCCGGGCGGTTCTCCAGGCCCACTTCATCATCCTGGCGGTGCTCGGCATGCTCACCGTGATCGTTTCCATCTACTATTATATTAATTTTGTGGTCCACCTCTATATGCATGAAAAATGCGGCTGCCCCCCGGTCGCCCGGCGCCGACCTGGCCATCGGCCTGGCCTGCGCCCTGATCCTGGCGGCGATCCTGTGGCTGGGGATCATGCCCGACTCCCTGGTGAGCGTGATCTCGTCTATCGTGCAAGCCCTGCCGAAACCGGTTTGAGCCTTGACCCGGGAACCGGGGTCAGAATAATTATTTCAGACAAAACTCCGCCTCGAGGCCATTCCCAACTTGATTTTTTCCCGATACCGGGAGAAAGTTGATCATCAGACCGTAGAAGGCATTTCAAAACCGATTTCAGGCGTCATTTTGCCTCAACCGAAGGAGCTCAAGTTGGGAAAGAATCACCCCCCCCTTTTCTAAAGGGGGGCGGGGGGTTTAGATAAGCACCCGAAATCCCCTTAAATCCCCCTTTAATAAAAGGGGGACTTAAAACTACCGTTTCCAGCCCTCCATGGTTGAGAGAATATATTTGCAATGCCTGAGGCAGGTTTTGCGATAGGTTAAAGTCTTCGGTTGCCAGAAAAACCAGGAGCGCCCATGAGAAAGCTTTCAGCCTCGATTTTATCGGCGGATTTCGGCCGGCTGGCGGAGCACGTTAGGGAAGCGGAGCAGGCCGGCGTTGATTGGATTCACGTGGATGTCATGGACGGGCATTTCGTCCCCAACCTCACCATCGGTCCGGCAGTGACCCAGGCCCTGCGCCGGGCCACCCAGCTGCCCCTGGATGTCCACCTGATGATCAGCAATCCTGAACGCTACGTCGAGGCCTTTGCCGAGGCCGGGGCTGATTGGCTGGGCGTCCACGCCGAAGCCACGGTCCACCTGGAACGGCTCATCCAGCAGATCAAGGAAACCGGCGCCAAAGCCACGGTGACCCTGAACCCGGCCACGCCGCTCGACTGTCTGGAATACGTCCTTAAAGACGTGGATATGGTCCTGTTGATGACGGTGAACCCTGGCTTTTCCGGCCAGAAATTCATTTCCGGGGTCCTTCCCAAGGTCCGGCGCCTGCGCCGGATGATCGACGAGCAGAATTTGGACGTCCTCATCCAGGTGGACGGTGGGGTGCAGCTGGACACCCTGGGCGATCTGGTGGCCGCCGGGGCGGACGTCTTCGTCTCCGGCTCCGGCATCTTCAACGACAAGCCCCTGGCGGAAAACGTCCGGCGGTTAAAGGCACTGATGAAATAGCCGGGCCCCCGGGCCCGTCGAGCGCCAAGGTTTGAGGATCGGGGTAGGCAGAGAGGCTTGCCCCACCGATATATCGCACTATCTTTGTATGATAAGGCATCCGGAAGGAGGATGGCAATGGCAGGTGATTCCCGGCAGACCAAAATCGAGGCACTGCTTGGCAACGAAACGGTTTTTCGTGCGACCCGCCGGGCCTACCAGCCGGACCTGTGCCCGCGCCTGGCGGCGGGTTCCGGCCTCACCCGTCCCCTCCCGGGCTTCGACCTGGAGGTGATGAAGGTGGCCCGGGATCAGCTGCCCTTCGTCAGCAAGAATAAGCTGCTGGAAATCATCCCGGATGGTCCGCCCCGCCAGGCAACACCCCGGCGTCTGGGAGTCGTGCTCTCGGGGGGACCGGCCCCGGGCGGCCACAACGTCATTGCCGGCCTGTTCCAGGCGGCCAAGCGGGCCCATCCCGGCAACAAGGTGATCGGCTTCCTGGCCGGCCCCAAAGGCATCATCACCGACCAACACGTGGAGGTCACCGCCGACATGGTGGCGAGCCACCTCAATTCCGGCGGCTTCCACATGCTGGGCACCGGTCGGGATAAGATCGACACCCCGGAAAAAATGAAGCGGTGCCGGGAAACCTGCGGCGCCCTGCGGCTCTCGGGCCTGGTGGTGGTGGGAGGCGACGATTCCAACACCAACGCCGCGTTCCTGGCGGAAAATCTCCGGGGCATCGGCACCCAGGTCATTGGCATCCCCAAGACCATTGACGGGGACCTCCAGGTGCCGGGGCTGCTCCAGATCCCCTTCGGGTTCCACTCCGCCTGCATGGCCTTCGCCACGGAAGTGGGCAATCTCAATTCCGATTGCAAATCCGACCTGAAGTACTGGCATTTCAACCGCCTGATGGGCCGCAGCGCCTCCCACATCGCCCTGGAGGTGGCCTTCCAGACCCATCCCAACGTCATCCTCATCGGGGAAGAGATAGAGGAAAATGAGCTCACCATCCACAACGTAGTTCGCCTCATCGCCGACGTCATTGTGGACCGGGCCCAGGCAGGCAAGAATTACGGCACCATCTTGATTCCTGAAGGTATCCTGGAGTTCATCCACGAAGTCAACATCCTGATCATCAAGATCAGCTACATCATCGCCCGCTACAACCGGGAAGCCACGGAAGGCGAGGCCTTCCACCAGCTTTCCTTTGAAGAGCAGGTCCAGCTCATCGACAACAGCGACATCTGGCGGGACTACGACAGCCGTGTCTTCCTGGGCTTTCCGGGCCTGCTCCAGAAGGGCCTGCTGCTGCCCCGGGACAGCCACGGTAACTTTCAGTATGCCATGGTCAACACCGAGCGCATCTTGCTGGAAATGGTGGCCACTTATCTGCGCAAGCAGAAGGCCAAGGGCATTTATAAGGGTAATTTGCGCACCCAGAACCACTACTACGGCTACGACGGCCGGGGTACTTTCCCCACCAAGTTCGACTGCGACTACGGCTACAACCTGGGGTTCGCGGCCTTCAGCCTCCTGGCCAACGGCGCCACCGGCTACATGGCGGCCATCAAAGACCTGCATTTGCCGGTGGCGGACTGGCAGCCCATCGGCATCCCCCTGGCGCCCCTGATGCACCTGGAGGAGCGCAAGGGACGCCTGGAACTGGTGATCGCCAAGCAGAAAGTGGACCTGGAAGCGCCTGCCTTCAAGTTCCTTGCGGAGCACCGTCAGAAGTGGTCTGACGAGGACCATTACCGTTTCCCCGGCCCCATTCAGTTCGACGGCCCCGCTGCGGACAACAAGCCCATAACGCTGCAGCTCAACTCTCTTTAGGAGGGAGGGCTCTGGGGGATCGAGGCGCGGGCAGGAGCCAGTTGACTCATACCCATGAGCAATCAAAGGACTATTTTTGTCATTCTGAGCGCCGCGAAGAATCTCTCTTTTTTAAGCCGTCGAGATTCTTTACTTCGCTACGCTCCATTCAGAAGGACTTAGTGCTCATAGTCTTTTGACTGCAGCTCAGTAGCAGAGGGAACGACCCTTTTTGTGGGCTTGAGATGGGGCCGCGGGGTTAAGGCGGGGTAAGGCAAGGAGCGCTGGACCCTACCGGTTGGCCATGCTCTTCAGCTTGCCTCCCAGCCCCAGGCCCCGTTGCTCCTTGATCAGCCTTTCCAGGCCGAACTGCTTGACCCGGTAGCCCACCTGACGCAGGGTCAGGCCCAGGTCCATGGCGGCCTGTGATTGAATCCAGTGGTTGCGCTCCAGGGCGGCCACGATCTCCCGCTTTTCCATCTCCTTAAGACGGGAGAGAAACGCCTGGTCTTCGGGGTCCGCCTTGACCCCGGCCGGGGACAGATAGGCCGGCAGGTCCTTGAGATCGATCTCCGAGCCCTCCACCAGGATGCACAGCCGCTCCACCAGGTTCTCCATTTCCCTGACATTCCCGGACCAGCTGTATCCTTGCAAGACCGCCTGGGCTTTCTGGGTAAAATAAAAGCGGCGGCCATACTCTTCCGAGACCTTGTCCATGAAGTGATCCAGCAGGGGCGGGATGTCTTCCCGGCGGTCCCGGAGCGGCGGCACCCGGATGGGAAAGACGCTGAGCAGGTAGGAGAGATCTTCCCGGAAGGCGCCGTCGCTGACCTGGGCCGCCAAGTCGCTGGCCGTGGCCGCGATGATCCTCACATCCACCTTTCTGGTTCTGGCGCTGCCCAGGCGCTCGAATTCCCGTTCCTGGAGAAATCGCAGCAGCTTGGCCTGGAGGGGCAGGGACACCGCCTCCACTTCATCGAGAAAGACGCTGCCGCCGTCGGCTTCTTCCAGGCGGCCGGGCTTGGCCCGGACCGTCCCCGGGGAGGCGCCTTTCTCCTGCCCGAACAGCTCGATCTCCAGCAAATTTTCCGGCAGCGAGGCGCAATTGATTTTGAGGAAGGGATACTTGGCCCGGGGACTCAATTCGTGGATCACCCGGGCAATCAGGGTCTTGCCCGTCCCCGATTCCCCCATCAGCAAGACGGAGGCCCTGACCGGGGCCACTTTTTGGATCAACTGCCGGGCTTCCGTGATCGCCGCACTCTTCCCGACGATGACCAGGTCATGGGATTTTTCCGAGAGCTCCACCCGGAGTGACAGGTTTTCCTGGCGCAGATGTTCTTCCCGGGCCCGGACCTGGAGGTTGAGGCTGACAAATTGAACGATGAGGGTGGCCACGATGCTGAGAAACCGGATATCCTCCTCAAAGGCGATATCCTCGCCGTAGAGGCGGTCGACGCTCAAGACCCCGATGGGAGCGCCTTTAAGGATAATGGGCACCCCGATAAAGGAAATCTGTCCTTTGTCGATATTCCGGGATTTGGTTTTATTCAGGAACAGGGGCTCCTGGCTCACGTCGGGCACCACAAACGGCTGGGCGGTGCGGAAGATCAGGCCGGTGACGCCCTCGTCCAGGCGGTAAATGCCCCGCTGCTTTTCTTCGGGGCTCAGGCCGTGGGAGGCGCAGATGCGGAGATGGCCCGTTTCCTGGTCCTTGAGGGTGACCGTGCCCCGCTGCATGGCCAGGGAATCGGACAATATGGCCAGCACGGCCTGAATGGCCTGATCGAGATTCAGGGCCTGGCCGATAATTTGACTAATCTCGTAGAGAACTTTTAATTCCAGTTCATTGAGCTTAGCTTCCATATGCCAAAAATGAAGCAAGAAATATGCCTGGGGCAGTTTGAACCGGGGAGGCGGGCGCAGAGGGCGATAAGGCGGGGATTTCAGGGGCTTCGGGCCCATGAGGGGATTCTGTCCCCGTAAACTTTTTCTCCGCAATTACCACATTTTTGTCATAAATGAATAAAAGATAGATACAATCTTGTGACAAAAGCCGGGGTCCAGCCGGGGAAGCCGCAGCAGGAGACCGCGGCGGCGAGGGGGCGGTCGGCAACCGACTAGGAGCTGACTCGCTCTAGATGCGGCCATCGGCCGCCGACGCCTTCCGGGTCGCCCGGTTAAGCCGGCGGCATTTTCCCCGCCCCGGACGGGGCCACCCTTGCCAGCAGACTTTCCCGAATGAGAAAGAGATTCTCCCCCATGGCGCATTGGGTCAGATATTTGGTTAAACGGCTGGGGTTTTGCCGGTAGATTCCCACCAACTGTCTCCAGAATTGCCGCCGGTAGTTGGCGACGATTCCCTGGCGCCAGAACAACCTGAGGGTTGCCACCAGATCGTCGCGCCGGGCATGAAACGGTAAATGGCCTTTCTGGGTGCCGGAGTCCGGGCTTTTGCGCTTCCCGGCGGCGGAGCGAGTCGGTCTCATGGTCAGATAGTACCGGTAGTTCCGGGCCAGATATTTGGTGGGCTCATAAAGGTAGTCCACCGTCCGGATGTACTCTGCCACGATTTCTGAGGCCGGGCGGATGGGCAGAAAGTTAAAGCTTGCCTCAATCATGTCGGCGCTGGCTTCGGTTCCAGTCAGCCGGTTTTCCTGCTGGAGCCGGTCCCAGAGACTCGTATTGGGGAGCGCCTGCAACAGGTTCAGCATCACCATGGGCAGGTTATGTTGGGCCACGAAGGCGCAGATCCGGTCGCCGGCGCCCCTGGTCTCCTGGTCAAAGCCCATGATGAAGCTGGGGACCACCGTCAGGCCGTTTGCCCCGATGTTGGTCAAGGATTCCCCGATCGGATTCTTCAGGTTCTGATACTTCCGATTGCCGACCAATACCGCCTCATCCGGAGACTCCACCCCGATAAAGACATTGCCGAAATTGGCCTCGGTCAGGAGGTCCACCAGGTCGGCGTGCTGCCCGAGGTTGGCGGACACCTGGGTCCAGAAACAGAAAGGCTCACCGTGGCTCTTCAACCAGGGAATAAGTTTCTTGAGGATGGCCCGGGCATGGGTATGGTTGCCGATGAAATTGTCGTCGCAGATGAAGACCTCTCGCCTCCACCCCAGCTTAAAGAGAAATTCCAACTCGGCCAGGACCTGATCGGGACTTTTATAACGGGGCTTGCGGCCGTAAAGGTTGACGATATCGCAGAACTCGCAATTGAACGGACATCCCCGGGAAGTCTGGAGGCCCACGATGATGTAATCTTTCAGATTCAGCAGGTCGAAACGGGGAATCGGCGAGATGGTCATATCCGGCCGTCCGTCCGGCTCGATCACGCCGTGGGTCTCACCGGCCTGCCACGCCGCCAGCCAGAGCGGGATGGTCGTTTCACCCTCGCCCCGGACGAGAAAATCGGCTCCCGCCTCCAAAATTTCCTGGGGCACCGAGGTCGCATAGGGGCCGCCCACCACCACGGTTTTGTGCCGGGATTTGGCCTCCCGGATAAGGTCCAGCAACCCTTCCCTTTGGACGATCATGCCGGAAAGCATCACCAGTTCGGCCCAGTCCCAGTCTTCGGGGCGTAGGGGCCGGGCATTTAAGTCGGTCAGGCGCAACTCCCAGTCACCCGGCAGGAGGGCCGCCAGGGTGAGAAGACCTAACGGCGGCATGAGGGCTTTTCGTCCCAAAAGTTCGAGCGACTGCTGCAACGACCAGAATGAACTGGGAAATTCAGGATTGATCAACAGAACCCGCATCGACTCCCTCCAGGAAGCCCTGCCATCGCCCCCGGGAGGGGAAATGCCTGAAGCGTTCCCTCTAAACGTGATAATCGCTTCCGGGAGAGCCTAAGACCGATCCGTCTCCCCGGAAAGCTTCAAGGTCAGCCCGGTGGCACGCATTACTTGAGATGCCGCTACGGGTCATGGGTCCAGGGAACCTGGCTCAGGTGGCCTGCAGACCAAGGATTACCTCGACTTACTGCTCAGTGAATCCGCCCCCGCCCCCACCGGGCCAGATCGAGGCAGCAGAGGCTGGGATACATTGAGGAGGAAGGGTTTTAGCCAACCGTGCCGGCCGAAATCCTGGTCCCTAATCTAATCATTATATTGCAGATTAAACGCAAAGGTCAAATTTATCGGCGCGGAAGTGAACCATCTCTTGATGATTCCTTAACCGCCCACGATTACGGTCGGCGGGGGGGGTGCCAGGAAAGCCGCTGGGAAGCTGGGGTTCCGACCATCTGCAGGCGCTCACTATGCCACTCTCTCGCCGCTCCTAGTCCGCATCCAGGGCCCGCCAGCCGAAGCTCTCCAGGTAGGCCATAAGCCTTCCCCGCTTTTCCCGGAACTTCTCTTCCTGTAACGGCGGACAATCCTCCGGGCGAATCTCCCCTTCCCGGAGGGCCGCGGCATAGGCCATGCACGCGGCGAAGCCGCAGGCCTTGCAGTTAGTCATAGGCAGCAGCCTCAAGATATCCAAGACCTTGAGCCCGGCCTGGCCGGTAAAGCGGGGGGTGAGGTCTCCCCGGCGCGCATAGACCTCGTTGATCTGCCCCTTGATCCACGTCAGGAGGGCGTGGGCCTCCTCCAGGTCCCGGATCCCCCGAATGGCGATTTTTTGGGGGTGCAAGGTGATCCACTTGCCGTCCGACAGCTTGAGGAGGAGCGCCTGGTTGGTTTGATCATAGTCCCAGCCGCCTAACTCGGCATTCACATAGGGCAGGGCCGGGGAGATATCGGCCGTGAACGTGGCGATGGCGTGCAGGATTTCCCTGGTGGCGTTCATCTTCGGGCGAAAGATGTCGAATTGATCGATCTGGTCCAGGAGCATGGCCCACCTATCGCAATGAGGGAAGGATTTTTTTCGCCATCTGTAAGGAAGGAGCTCTCAGGACGTCTTCTCCCGGGTTCTTTCCCGGAGCAGCGGTACCAGGTGCTCCCGCAAGGCGTCCCGCACCTGCCGGAAGGCGGCCAGGACTTCCTCTTCCGTGCCCGTAGCCCGGGCCGGGTCCGGGAAGCCCACGTGCATGACCTCGGTTTCCCCGGGAAAGATGGGACATTGCTGCTGGGCCTGGTCGCAGACCGTGATCACCAGGTCGAAGGTTTCATCGGCCAGGTCGCCCACCGACTTGGATCGATGCTGGCTGATGTCGATGCCCAGCTCCGCCATGACCTGGATGGCCCGGGGGTTGACCCAGCTGGGCCGCACCCCCGCGGACCAGGCCTTGACCTGCCCGGCCAGATCGTGGTTCACCAATCCTTCGGCCATCTGGCTGCGGCAGGCGTTTTCGGTGCAGAGAAACAGGACTTTCAGCATGAATATTCGATCCTTATCCCGTTTAGCCGATCATTTTCTTGATTTCGTCCACGCTGGGCACCTGGCCCACCACCTTGACCTCGCCGTCCACTACCAGGGCCGGGGTGGTAAAGATGCCGAAGGCCATGATCTTGCTCAGTTCGCTGACCTTTTCCACCTCATAGTCCCCGCCGAGAGCTTTGGCCGCCTCGGTCGTGCGCTTGGCCAACTCCACGCATTTGGGGCAACCCGGGCCCAAAACCTGTAATTTCTTCATGGTATTTCATCTCCTGTGCTAGCTGGTTCAGCCCCCGAATTGGGAGAGCTTTGCGGCCACGTCCTCTTTCGCCACCTCACCCACGGCCATCCAGAGCATGTGGTGCTGGGCGTCCAGGAAGACCAGGGCCGGCAGCTGGATGAGGCGGTACTCGCCGATATATGGCACCGCGGCTTGGCGGTCGGTGTCGTAATCTATGCGCGTGAGCAATGCCTGGCGCGGCCCGGTGAAAGTCCGGTTCACCAAGGCATCCGCCGCCTGGACGGCCTTGGCGCTACAGCCGCAGGCCTTGCTCCTGGTGATATACACCACCTGGCTCACCTTGGCCGTTTCGGCCTGGGTCAGCACCGCCGCCCCCAGGATCGCCAGGACTACGATAAGCATAACCCCGAATTTGCCTTTTCTCATGACTCCTCCCCCGGTTAATTTTTTTCGTAAACTATCATTCGCCATCATCCAAGCCCTCCCTCTGAAGATCACAGCTCTGAAGCCGAGGGCACGACCTCCGGCACGTACGCTTTTCCCATCATGGCGCCCGCCAGGGACACGGTGGCCAGGATTTTCTCCAGCCCCACCAGGACGGATTCATAGCGCACCGCGAACCGGTCCGTCCCCGGGTGATAGGCCACCTCCAGGACGCCGGTGACCTTGAGCAGTTCGGCGCGCACGGCGTCGGGGCAGCTCGTTCAGGTGAAACCGCCCTTTTGCACCATCCCGTTGACCTGGATATCAATATCAGTGACCAAAGCTCGATTTGCCCCCCGGTTCTGTTAGCCTGCCCTAGCGTTTCAAGGCCCGGACCTTGACGCTCAAAATTTTTCCCTGCAGCCGCTCGTCCATCCCCGGCGCCCCGTAAGAAGATTCGGAAGCCACGGTTACGTCGGCAAAACCGGCGCGCCGGATGGTTTCCAGGTAAGCCTCCCTGGCCATGGCCCCGGCCAGGCAATCAGCCCAGGCCGCGGCGCTGGCCCGCACGTCCGGCGGCAATTCCCCCGTGGTCACCAGGTCGGCAATCAGGATGCGCCCCCCGGGCCTCAAGACCCGATGGATCTCTTGAAAGCTCGCCAGCTTGTCCGGGGTCAGGTTGATCACGCAATTGCTGATGACGACATCCACGGTAGCCGAATCCACGGGGAGATGCTCAATATCGCCCTGGCGAAACTCCACGTTGCCGAAGTCGTGCTCCCGGGCCAGTTGCCGTCCCCGGGCCACCATGTCCTCGGTCATATCCACCCCGATGACCCGGCCGCCTTTTCCGACCTTTTTGGCCGCCAGGAAGACGTCAATCCCGGCGCCGGAACCCAGGTCCAGGACCGTTTCGCCAGCTTTGAGGTCCGCCAGGGCGGTGGGGTTGCCGCAGCCCACCCCCAGGACGGCCAGTTCGGGGACCAGGCGCAAGTCCTCGGCGGTATAGCCCACCGCCAGGCACTGGTCGGTGGTCGTCGGCCCGCAGGAAGGGCAGCAGAACGTCTGCTCCCCCCGGGCGATCTTGCCGTAACGGTCCTTGATAACCTCCTTCAGGTCCTGATCAGCCATGCTTGCTCCTTGAATGCCGCCCTCACAAAACGGCATTGAAGATATAGCCGACGATGGTAATCCCCACGGCCACCACACCGATGAAAACCGCGATGAGCTTGGGCTTCAATACCTTCCGGAGAATGACCACTTCCGGGAAGGAAATGGCGATGATCGACATCATGAAGGCCAGCGTTGTGCCCAGGGCCGCCCCTTTCCCCATCAGAGCCTCAACGATAGGAATAACGCCGGCCGCGTTGGAGTACCACGGCACCCCGAAAAGAACCACCGCCGGCACCGACCACCAGGCCTTCCCCATGTATTTTGCCATCATGCCGGCGGGAATATAGCCGTGAATCGCCGCCCCCGCCCCGATCCCCAAGATGATATAGATCCAGACCCGGCCGACGATTTCTCTAACCTGGTGAAAACCGTAATCGATCCGGCCCATCCAGGTTAAGGTCTGTAAGTGGGCCGGAGGCTTCCCCATCCGGATCTCGTAGACCCAGTCTTCCACCTGGCGCTCCATTCCCAGACGACCGATGATCAGGCCGGTGGAGATGGCAATGAGCAGTCCCGTAGCCATGTAGAGCAGGGCGATGCGCCAGCCGAACATGGCCAGAAGCAGCGCCAGGGCGATCTCATTCACCATGGGAGCTGTGATGAGAAAGGAGAAGGTGACGCCAAGGGGAATGCCAGCTTCCATAAAGCCGATAAACAGGGGCACCGCCGAACAGGAACAGAACGGCGTCACCACCCCCAGCGCCCCCGCCAGCCCATGGCCGAGGAACTCCCGCTTGCCGGCCAGGAGGGCCCGGGTGCGCTCGGGGGTGAAAAATGAGCGTATAACGCCCACGGCCCAGACGATCAGGAGCAGCAGCATGAAGACCTTGGGGATATCCAGGAAGAAAAAGGCGACGGATTCGCCCAAATGGCTGCCGTGGGCGATGCCGAAGAGGTCATAAGCCACCCACTGGGAGAAGGGATTCAAGCGGCTGTAAACCGGATACCAGACGATCAACGCCAGTACCAGCAGGACCACCTTAAGAATTTGCCCGGCCGACATCTCGGCAAAGGCCGCTTTCACCCTGGAAATGAGATTGATCGGCGGTTCGGCTGTTTCTGCGGCAATTTCCACTGCCACCGCGCTTTGGTGAATTTTGGTTATCCATGGTTAGTATCCCTTCAAGGAAAACACCTTGCCTCATCAAATATAATTACCAGGCGCGTATCCCCTGGAAAAAAATATAGGCCCCCACCAGGAAGATCAACACTCCGGCCACCCGTTGCATAATGGTGCCGAACCTGGCCCCTTTGGATTGCAGGAAGCTTTCGATCACCCCGGTAAAAGTGCCGGCCAGAATGATCAGGGTGCCTTGCCCCAGGGCGTAGGCGAAGAGCAGCGAACTGCCGTAAGCCACCTCGCCCTTGACCGCGGCCAGGGTCAGGATCACCGCCAACACCGGGGAGGCGCAGGGCGAGAGGACCAGGCCGAACAGCCCCCCTAAAATCAAGGCCCCCACCAGGCCGGTGCGCTGGGGCAGGAATTTCTGGGAGGCCCCGCCCAGCTTGAGGTTAATCAGGCCGGACAACTGCAGGCCCATGACCATGAGGATGACCGACACCACGAAATACCAGTAAACGCCCACGTCCCCGAACATGGTGCCCATGAGGGCGGCCAGAGCGCCCAGGATCGACATGACGATGGCCAGCCCCAGCACAAAGACGAGTGAATAGAAAAATGCCTGCTTTTTGTTGCCCCCGGCATAGCCGCCGACAAAGCCGATGACCAAGGGAATGCTCGCCAGGATGCAGGGACTGGCGGTGGCCACCACTCCGCCCAGATAACTGGCGCCGTAGGCCAGGATGGGACGGGTCTGCATGACCTGCCCCAAAGTTTCACTCCATGCCATGAATGGTCTCCTCATACCAATGAGCCATCAAAAGACTATTTTTGTCATTCTGAGCGGAGCGAAGAATCTCGCTGCTTAAGCTGCCGAGATTCTTCACTTCGCTGCACTCCGTTCAGAATGACATGAATTCCATAGGTTTTTGACCGCAACTCCGCATCAATTAGCGGATAAACTTCAATTCCTGGAGTTTCTTGATAACTTCTTCTTTGGGCAAGGCGCCGATATGCTGGTCCACCACTTTGCCGGAAGCATCGAAAAAGACCTGGGTGGGGATGGCCACGATCTTGTATTTCTTAAACATGGGCATTTCTTCATCCGAATACACCATGCGAAATTCCACCTGGTCGCCATAGCTGGTTTTCAATGCCGCCATGACCACCTTCATCTCTTTACAGGGGATGCAATACTTGGCGCCGAATTCATAGAGGGCTGGCTTGCCTTGGGCCGGAGCCGCAGCCTGGGCCAGGGTCGGTACAGGTTGCCCGACCAACAGAAAACCTATCGCCAGGCACAATAAACCGATAAAGGTTCCACGGAAAAATTTCATTGATACCCTTCCTCAGTGCAGTGATTGAAGTCAGACACTCTGACTTTATAACCGGATATCCGGCTCTATAAATATTAAACCATTGCCGGAGGTAAAACCGGCGCGCCCCGATGAACTTTTTAAGCCTGGAACCGAAAAAAATCGGCTCAACCATACCCACGCAATTACCGCGACGCCGGCGGGATCAAGAGCACCGGGCACGCCGCCAACCGGGAGACATTATGGGCCACGCTGCCCAAGAAAATTTCCTTGATGAATCCTTTCCCCTGAGTGCCCATGACGATGAGCGAGATATCCCGGGATTCCAGGACCCCGAGAATGGCAGTCAGGGGATGCCCCGGATCGAGGTGGGCGTGGACTTGAGGAATCCCCGCGCCCAGGAGGCGCTGGTGCCACTGCGCCAACAGGTCCCGGGCCGCCCCCTCGGCAATCTCCTGGTACCCCGGGGGATAGGCCGCGTATCCTTCGGGCACATCCAGGGCGTTGAGCAGCGTGACCTGGGTTAATCCCTTGGCCGCCAGGCGCTCCACATACTCCAGGGCCCGGGTCGAGATTTCTGAGAACTCCGTGGGCAGCAAGATATGGCGCAGCATCCCGGTGCAATTCAGGCGGCAGGTGCCCGTCGATTCTCCCGGCGGCGCCGTAACATTGAGCAGCAAAGTTGGGTACTTCGCATGGTGCAGCACCGCGTCGGCGACCCGCCCTAGCACCCCCTCCCGCCATAGGGATTCGCCGTGGGAGCCCAACACGATGAGCCCGGCCCCATGACGGCAGGCCACCTCATTTAACTTATAGGCCGGCAGGCCCAGGTCCATCTCCACCGCCACCTCAAAACCCTGGGCCTCCAAAACCTGCTGCTGTCGGGCCAGCTTGGGTTCCGCCTCTCTCCGCCAGGTGGTCTCCAGACTGTCCAGAAACTTGGCGGTGATGACGTGGGTCAACACCACTTTGCCGCACCCCAGGGCCTTAAATTCGGCCCCGCAATTGATGATTTCGTCCCAAACCGGGGACAGGTCCGTGGCCAGGACAATGGTTTCAAACATGATGCTTTCCCTTCCGCTGAACGGTTAACTTACTTATTTTGGCCTGCTGGCGGCGGCGGGGTACAGGCAAGTCCTCGTCGCCCCCTTACCCCATCGCCGCGGGGCCTAGTCTATTCCGCGCCCCCGGCCACCCTGCACTCCGGAGTAAAATATTTCTCTTTAAACCGTAAAGCCACGCCTACCAGACTGATGAGCACCGGCACCTCCACCAGGGGCCCGATTACCGCCGCGAAGGCCTGTCCGGACTTGAGGCCGAAGACCGCCACCGCCACCGCGATGGCCAGCTCAAAGTTGTTGCTGGCGGCGGTAAACGACAGGGTGGTGGAAATGCGATACCCGGCCCCGGCCTTGGCCGACATGTAAAACGTCACGAAGAACATGATGAAAAAATAGATCGTCAAGGGTATGGCGATGCGCACCACGTCCAGGGGGAGTTCCACGATATATTCGCCCTTCAAGGAGAACATCACCACAATGGTGAACAACAGGGCGATAAGGGTGATGGGGCTGATTTTGGGCATGAATTTTGTTTCATACCATTCGAGCCCCTTGCGTCTGACCAGGATAAAGCGGCTGAACATGCCGCCGAAAAAGGGAATGCCCAGGTAGATCAACACGCTTTGCGCCACCTGGAGGATGGTGACCTTGACTTCCAGGCCCGAGGCGATGCCCAGCCAGGCGGGCAGTACCGTGACAAATATATAGGCGTAGACCGAGAAAAAGAGCATCTGGAAGATGGAATTGAAGGCCACCAGGCCGGCGCAGTATTCCGTGTCCCCCTGGGCCAGGTCGTTCCAGACGATGACCATGGCGATGCACCGGGCCAGCCCGATGATGATCAGGCCCACCATGTATTCCGGGTAGCCCTGGAGAAAGGTGATGGCCAGCAGGAACATGAGGATGGGGCCGATCACCCAGTTCTGCACCAAAGACAGGGCCAGGACTTTGAAGTTTTTGAAGACCTGGGGGAGTTCCTCGTAGCGCACCTTGGCCAATGGCGGGTACATCATCAGAATGAGGCCGATGGCGATGGGAATGTTGGTGGTGCCCACCTGGAAGACGGTCAACAACTTGGTAAAGCCCGGCAGGAAATAGCCGAGGCCAACCCCGGCAGCCATGGTCAGGAAAATCCACAGGGTCAGGAAGCGCTCCACAAAACCCAGGCGTTTGGCGACTGTGGCGCTCATCAGTGCTCCTAGTTCTTTAACATCCGTATAAGCGTTGGATTAGGCGGTTCTACCCACCCCATACCACCCCATACTTCTTTATAACCGGATAACCGGGTATGTCAAGTTAAAAAACCGGGGGAAAAAAGTCCGGGAACCTAAGCTTAGGAACATTGGCAGGCCGCAGCGCCGTCCTTGCCCTGTCCCTTGACCGCCAGCCATTGCTCCAATCGGTCTCGTAAGGCCTGGGCCTCCGGGCGGGAACTGAGAATCTCCGCCAACAACTTAAGTTGCTTGTCCTCCGGGCTGCCGGGGACGACGCTGAGGCGATAATTCATCCACACCCCATCCCGTCGGTCATTGACCCAACCCAGATGATAGAGGGAGCGCAGGTGCCGGGAGGCCTTGGATTGGGTGATGCCCAGCACCCCCATGATATCGCAGACGCAGAGTTCTTCCCGGCCCATCAGCAGCCAGAGCATCTTCAGGCGGGTCTCGTCAGCCAGGGACTTAAAGAGTTGGGCTTCCTTTTTCATGCTTTTCATATAACCGGATAATCGCTTATTGTCAAATAAAAAATTCGCGGCATTGCCGGTCCACAGGTTGTGGACTCGCCGAGCCCTGCCCTCAAGATGAGCCTGGTGGATTCAAGTCCACGGCCCCAAGAAAAATTAACCCCTGGGAGTTAAGTGAGGCAAGGCCCGCTGCCCGCCAGGGTTGGGGGCCTTTTGCTCGGCCATGGACAGCACGCGTCAACCTGTAGTAGAATGCAGTACAGGAACTTAGTCTTTCATGGAGAGGCAGTCCAAGGTGTCCGCCCTCCACAGGGCGCGCACGCAGGAATCCGGGAGATTTTTTTGCTTCTCTGAACGCAACCTGAGGCTTCTGCTCCGGTGCCCTCACCTGTAATTCTGAGGGGGTGGATTGACCGAAGAATCTCACCACTACAAGAAATCCGAGATCTTCGCTCCGCTCAGGACGACAAAATGGCTTTACGCAGAGCTCTCAATTTGGCATAAGTCCCCACAAAGCCCCGGCAACCGGGAAGGTTATTGCGATGCTGCACCTGAGCCGCCTGGCCGGCTATAAGTCAATAATCGTCTGCGTGGTGCTGGTGGCCCTGACCTCCCTGGCCTACTTGCAGGTGAAGGACTCCCAGTTCATCACCTGCGATGACGACATGTATGTCTACGAAAATCCTCTGGTCCGGGCGGGGCTTACCTGGGAGGGAGTGAAATGGAGTTTCACCGCCTTCCATTCGGCCAACTGGCACCCCCTGACCTGGCAGTCCCACATGCTGGACAGCCAGCTTTACGGGATGCGGCCCCGGGGCCACCACCTGACCAACCTGTTGTTTCACCTGGCCAATACCGTGTTGTTGTTTCTCTTCCTGAACCGGACGACGGGAGCGTTTTGGCCCAGCGCCCTGGTGGCGGCCCTGTTCGCCCTGCATCCCATGCACGTGGAGTCGGTGGCCTGGGTGTCGGAACGCAAGGATGTTTTGAGCACCTTTTTTTGGCTGGCGACCCTGTGGGCCTATGCCTGGTATGTCGCCGCCCCGAGCCTGAGGCGCTATCTCTCCGTGCTGCTCTGTTTCAGCCTGGGGCTCATGGCCAAGCCCATGCTGGTCACCCTGCCGTTCGTGCTGCTGCTCCTGGACTACTGGCCGTTCAACCGGTGGCACGCCGGGAAGGCGCCGGCTGTGGCCGGCGATGGTGAGAGCGAGCCGGCCCCGGCCCTTCCCCTCAGCTTCTCCTGGCCGTTGATCCGGGAAAAGATCCCCCTGTTCGCGCTGAGCATTGTCTCCTGCTGCATCACGGTGGCGGCGCAGAGGGTGGGCGGCGCGGTCATGCCCCTGACCATTCAACCCCTGGGGGCCCGCATCGCCAATGCCCTGGTGGCTTATGTCACTTACGGGGTGAAGCTGTTCTGGCCCTATCCCATGGCGCTCTTCTACATCTTGACCCCGGTCCCCTGGTGGCAGGCGGTGGGGGCAGGCCTGGCCCTGTTAAGCCTGTCGGCCCTGCTGCTTTATGGAGCCCGGCGGTATCCCTTCCTGGCCGTGGGTTGGCTCTGGTACCTGGGCACCCTGGTGCCGGTTATCGGACTGGTTCAGGTCGGGGGCCAGTCGATGGCCGACCGCTATACCTACATCCCTTACATCGGTCTTTTCATCATACTCGCCTGGGGAGTATCGGCGGCCACGGTCGGGTGGAGGCGCCGGGAGACCATCCTGTCACTGGTGGCCGCGGCCGGATTGGCGGCGGCTCTGGTGTCCTCCTGGGGCCAGGCGGGGTATTGGCGGAATTCGGCAACGCTCTTCACCCATTCCATCCAGGTCACCGGGGACAACTACCTGGCCTATCATCACCTGGGCATGGCGTTTTACAGCGAGGGCAGGCTGCCCCAGGCCATCGCCATGTACCAGAAGACCCTGGCCATCGCACCCGGTTATCCTCCGTCCTACAACAACCTGGGCATCGCCTATGCCAGGGAAAAGAGGTGGGATGAGGCGGTGGCGATGTTCAAAAAGGCCATCCACCTCACCCCGGGCAACGTCAGTTTCCACCGCAATTTGGCCCTGGCCTATCAACAGCAGGGGAAAAAATCCGCTGCGGAAGCGGTATTGGCCCACATCAAATGGCTCACCGGGCATAAGTGACCGGCAGGGAGGTCCCAAAAAGCCGAGGCCGCCTGCATATGCCACCGGTGGGGAGAGGCAGCCGTCTTTCCCCCAATTTGGCCAGGAGCTATACCGGCCGGTGAAAGGCTTTATGGCACCCGCCGGGAGTTCCTCCCTGTATTTCCCTCCCCCTTGAAAGGGTGCCTGACCCGGAGGGGAAAGGGCTCTCTTCCCCCTAATACGTCACAACCACCCCTTCTATCCCGGGAGACCACGGGAAACCGAAATCCCGGACTCCCGGCTTCGGATCGGATTTCGATAGGTTGTTAAGCTTGAATAAATCGGTTAAAAGAGAAGCAAGACTATCCATGAATGTTGATAGGGCGGTGAAACTTATGGCCAAAGAAACCATTCTGGTGGTGGAGGATGAAGAGGATATCCGGGAGTTGCTCAAGTATAACCTGGAAAAAGAGGGGTACCAGGTTTTCGGGGTGGCCACGGGAGAAGAAGCCTTGCAGACCGTCTGGACCCGCCGGCCCGATCTCATCCTGCTGGACCTCATGCTCCCCGGCATAGATGGCCTGGAAGTCTGCCGCCGGATCAGGGGGGAGGCCCAAACCCAACACCTGCCGATAATCATGCTCACCGCCAAGGGGGAAGAGGCGGATATCGTCACGGGTTTGGAATTAGGCGCGGACGACTATATCGCCAAGCCCTTCAGTCCCCGGGTGCTCCTGGCCCGCCTGCGGGCCGCGCTGAGACGCCGCAACCAACCGCTCCCGCCGGAAACCGAGGCCTTGAGGACCAACGAGCTGGTCATTCACCCCGGCCGTCATGAGGTGTTGCTCAAAGGACAGGCCATCCCGCTCACCGTGACGGAGTTTCGCCTCCTGCACCTTCTGGTGCGCAAACCTGGGTGGGTCTTTACCAGGAGCCACATTGTCAATGAAATCCACGGCGAGGATTACCCGGTGTCAGACCGCTCCATAGATGTGCAAATCGTCAGCCTGCGGAAAAAATTGGGGGCCTTCGGCAGTCAGATAGAGACTATCCGAGGTATAGGCTACCGGTTTAAGGAATAGCCATGACGCGCATAAAACTGGTATGGCGGCTCTTTCCCGCTTTCATCTTGATTGGCGTGATCTGCTTGGTGGCCGGCACCTGGTACACAGCCAGTTCCTGGAGAACGTTTTACCTGAGGGAGACCGCCGGGAATCTGGAGAACCGGGCCCGCCTGATGGAACTCTATTTGCAGGATGTGCTCCAGGTTCCTGACGCCAGGCAGGTAAATGAGATATGCCGGAGATTAGGCAAACTTACTTCGACCCGCCTGACCGTTATTCTCTCCTCAGGCAAAGTGTTGGGGGACTCGGAAGAAGACCCCAAGCGTATGGATAATCATGCGGACCGCCCGGAAATTCGGGAGGCCATGCAGGGAAGGGTGGGCGTTTCGACCCGCTTCAGCTTCACCTTGGGCCACTACATGATGTATGTGGCTGTGCCCTGGCGCCAAAAAGGCCAGCTCCTGGGTGTGGTGCGGGCCTCTCTGGCCATGCAGGCCATTGCCGGGGCCATCAGCGCTCTCTATATGAAAGTCGCCCTGGGAGGGCTGGGGGTGGCGATCCTGGTGGCGATCCTGGCCTTTCTCATTGCCCGGCGGATTAGCGGACCTTTAAAAGATCTCCAGCGGGGCGCGCTGCGTTTTGCCCGGGGGGACCTGGAGCGGAAATTGCCCATCCCCCCTACGGATGAACTGGCCAGCTTGGCCGAGGCCTTGAACTATATGGCCGACCAGCTGCAAAGCCAGATCCAGTCTCTCTCCCGGCAGGGAAAAGAGCAAGAAGCCATCCTCTCCAGCATGACCGAAGGGGTTTTGGCCCTGGACGCCGAGGGACGGTTGCTTACCATCAATAGCGCCGGGGCCGACATGCTGCATCTCGATCCCGCTACAGCCCACGACCTGCCGGTCCAGGAAGCCATCCAGGATACCGGGCTCAAATGGTTCATCAACCGCACATTGTCCACCCCGCAACCGATTGAAGGGGAAGTGGAGATCAAGGATAACGGCCGGAAAATCTTCAAAGCCCACGGCACCTCCTTGCGGGACTCCCAGGGAATTTCTCTGGGGACCCTGGTCGTCTTGCACGATATCACTCAACTGCGGCAACTGGAGAATACCCGGCGGGATTTTGTGGCCAATGTGTCCCATGAACTGAAGACCCCCATAACCTCCATCAAGGGATTTGTGGAGACCCTGTTGGCAGGAGCCCTCAAAGAACCGGAAAATGCCGAGAACTTCTTGACCATCATTGCCAAACAGACTGAGCGTCTCAATGAGATCATCGATGATCTGCTCACCCTGTCGCGCATCGAACAAAATGCGGAACGTCGGCAGATATTCTTGAACGGGCAAAAAATCAAGGGGGTGCTGCAAAGCGCCATCCAATTGTGCGCGACGAAAGCGGCAGAAAAGAAAATCGATATTCAGGTAATTTGTCCTGACGACCTTCGGGCCCAGATTAACCCGCCTCTGCTGGAGCAGGCCCTGGTGAATCTGGTAGACAATGCCGTCAAATTCAGCGAGCCGGGCCGGGTGGTCCAGGTGGAAGCCCAACGGGAAGGACCCCAGGTAATTATTCGGGTGCGGGACCAGGGCCCCGGCATCCTCCCGGAGCACCTGCCCCGGATCTTTGAACGATTTTACCGGGTCGATGCCGGCCGCAGCCGCAAGATCGGTGGCTCGGGCCTGGGATTGGCCATTGTCAAACATATTGCCCTGGCCCATGGAGGACGGGTGACCGTGACGAGCTCTCCCGGTCAGGAGACCGTCTTCTCCCTGCAGGTGCAGGCCGATTAAGCTCCTCTCTGCCACGCCCCCGCTTGGGGGCAAAAATTACCAGAATATTAACTGGAGCCTAACCAAATGCTAACATTAACTCCCTATACTTATTGAAATCAATCTTTCAGTCTTATTAACCAAAGGGAGTTATAACATGAGAAAATTTTTGTTCTTTTCGGTAGCTGCATTATCCGTGCTGGCCTTGGTAACCATGTGCCAGGCCGAGGCCCTGTCCATCAATGCTGCCGGGGCCTCCTTTCCCTACCCGGTGTATTCTCAGTGGGCCCATAAATATCACGAGTTAAATGGTGTAAAGATCAACTATCAATCCATCGGCTCCGGCGGCGGGATCGCCCAGACGAAGGCCAAAACCGTGGATTTCGGGGCCACCGATGAGCCCTTGAAGCCAGCGGATCTGGAAAAAATCGGCTTGGTGCAGTTTCCCACCGTGATGGGCGGCGTCGTGCCGGTGCTCAATATCCCGGGTGTTGAATCGGGCAAACTCAAGTTAGACGGCGCCACCCTGGCGGCCATCTTCATGGGAAAAATCAACAAATGGGATGATGCGGCCATCAAAAAGCTCAATCCCGACCTGAAGCTGCCTTCCCAGGCCATCACCGTGGCGCACCGCACCGACGGCTCGGGCACCACGTTCATCTTCACCAGCTATTTGGCGGCGGTTTCTCCGGATTTCAAGGCGAAAGTGGGCGCCGGCAAGGCCGTCAAGTGGCCGTCGGCCAACAGCATCGGCGGCAAAGGCAATGAAGGGGTGGCCGGACAGGTCAAGGCGGTCAGCGGCTCCATCGGTTACGTGGAATACGCCTACGCCTTCCAGAACAAGATTCCTTTCGCCCTGCTGAAAAACCAATCTGGCAAATTTGTGTCCCCCAGCATTGAATCCTTCCAGGCTGCTGCGGCCAATGCCGATTGGACCAAGGCCCCCAAAGGCTTCTCCCTGATGCTGAACAACCAACCGGGGGAGGCCAGCTGGCCCATCGTGGGCGCCACTTACATCATGGTGTATAAAGATTATCCCGATGCCAACAAAGGCAAAGCCATCCTCAAATTCTTTGATTGGGGTTATAAGCATGGAGCCGACATGGCCAAGGAACTGCATTACGTTCCCTTGCCGGAAAATGTCGTCAAGCTGGTGGAAGCCGAATGGGCTAAGGAAGTTAAATCCGGTGGCAAACCCCTCTGGCCTTAACCGACCCCAAAGATAAACAACCGAGGGAGGCGGAGCTGGTTAGCCGCCTCCCTTGTCCTCTGACAGATATCACATGATGCTAAAGCCTGTCCAGCGCAAGAACCCTGAAGACGTGCCGCCTGCGCCGCTCAGCGTCGTTAGAGGCCGCCAGGTCAAGACCTCCCCGGGAGGCGACCGGACCTTCCGCTGGCTGACCTTCCTCTGTTCCCTGCTCGTGCCTCTGGTCATGCTGGCTATCGGGCTTGATTTGATCCGCTCCTCCTGGCCGGCGATTAAACAATTCGGCTTTGGCTTTTTCTTTTCCACGGAATGGAACCCGGTGCTCCAGGAATTCGGAGCGTTCAGCAGCATCTTCGGGACCCTGGTCTCTACTCTGATCGCCATGGCCATTGCGGTCCCCCTGAGCCTCGCCATCGCCCTCTTCCTGGTGGAGTTGGCCCCCCCTCGGGTCAGCCGCATCGTGGGCACGCTCATCGAGCTTCTGGCCGCGATGCCCAGCATCATTTACGGCATGTGGGGGCTCTTTGTCTTCGCCCCCTTCATGGCTCACTATGTGCAGCCCTGTTGGGGCGGACGCTGGGTTTTCTGCCCCTCTTTCAAGGCCCGCCCATGGGAATTGGCATGCTTACCGCCGGGATCATCCTGGCCTTCATGGTCCTGCCCTTTATCTGCGCCATCACCCGGGACGTCTTTCAACTGGTGCCTCCGGTCGTCAAGGAATCGGCCTTCGGCATGGGAGCCACCACCTGGGAAGTCACCTATAAAGTTACCATCCCTTACGGCCTGGTGGGGATTATCGGCGCGGTGTTCCTGGGCTTGGGACGGGCCCTGGGTGAGACCATGGCCGTTACCTTTGTCATCGGCAACGCCCATCACCTTTCTGCCTCTCTGTTCGCTCCCGGCAACACCATCGCCTCCACCCTGGCCAATGAATTCAGTGAAGCCACCGAACCGCTCTACGTCGGTTCTTTGGTGGCCTTGGGGTCTGGTGCTCTTTATCATTACGTATCTGGTGCAGGTGGTTGCCCAGATGATGCTGCGCCGGATGTACCGCGCCTGGAGTGTGGGGTTATGAGACTGCGGCCGCCCACCGGTCGCCGCTTCACCAACCTGGCTGGTGAGCATCTGGGCCGGGGGGCTCGGCGCTCCTGGGAATTGTGATCCTTTTCTGGATCCTTTACGGGGTTTTGGCCCGGGGCCTGGGCGCCATCAATCTGGATTTTTTCACCCAGCTGCCTACCCCCCCCGGGGTCATGGGCGGGGGACTGGCCAATGCTATCGTCGGCACTCTGGCGCATCACCGTGGTGGCCACGTTAATTGCCGTGCCTGCGGGACTGATGGCCGGAATTTATCTTGCCGAATTCAGCGGCGACTCCAAAGTGGGTGACTACAGTCGCTTTTCCGGCAACGTCCTCATGGGCATGCCCTCCATCATCGTCGGGTATCTTTGCCTATACCCTGGTGGTGGTGCCCCAGGGAAACTTCTCCGGTTATGCCGGGGCCCTGGCCCTGGCCATCCTGATGCTGCCGGTGATCGCCCGCACCACCGAAGATATGCTGCGGCTGGTGCCCAATACCTTGCGGGAATCGGCCCTGGCTTTGGGGCGCCCCGCTGGAAAGTCACCCTGGCAGTCGTGTTCCGGGCCGCCAAGAGCGGGCTGATTACCGGCATCCTCCTGGCCGTGGCCCGGGTCAGCGGAGAGACCGCGCCCTTGCTCTTCACCGCCCTCAACAGCCCCTATTGGGTCAGCTCTCTGAACCAGCCCCACCCCCAACCTCACCGTCACCATTTTCAATTACGCCATGTCCCCTTATGCCGACTGGCAACGGAAGGCCTGGGGGGCCTCGCTGCTGATTACCGTTCAGCGTCCTCATCTTAACTATCTCGGCCCGCTTTTTGTTGCGGGAAAGAAATAGCCTGACCCACGGAGACACCGACCATGACCGACCTGTCTCTGTCCACCCCGATAATGCCCGCCTATCACGATACTGACTCCCTGGCCCCGTTCCCAAGATTTCCGTCCGCCACCTGAATTTTTTTTATGGCCGCAGCAGGCCTTATTCAGCAATAATCTGGATATCGCCACCCAGCGGGTGACGGCCATCATCGGCCCCTCCGGGCTGCGGCAAATCCACCCACATCCGGATCTACAACCGCATTTTTGAACTCTACCCTGATCATCTATGCCGAGGGAGAGGTGCGGTGGATGGCCAAAATATTTTAGACTCTCCCCAGGACAACGTCATGGAACTCCGCCGCCAGCCTGGGTATGGTCTTTCAACGGCCCTATCCCCTTCCCATGTCCATCTTCATGATAATGTTTCCTTTGGGTTGCAGCAGCATTATCGCCTGAGCAAAAGCGAGACCGGCCGACTGGGTGGAAAAGGCCTTGCGAGGGGCGGCCATCTGGGATGAAGTGAAAGATTCCCTCTCACCGGCCGGGGACCTCGCTGTCAGGAGGGCAGCAGCAGCGGCTTGTGCATCGCCCGGGCCATTGTGGTCGAGCCGGAAGTCTTGCTCATGGACGAACCGTGCTCCGCCATCGATCCCGTGGCCACCACCAAGATCGAAGCATTGATCCTCGAATTGAAATCGCAATACACCATTGCCATCGTCACGCATAATATGGCAGCAGGCCGCCCGGGTCTCCGATTTCACCGCCTTTTTTTTTCGACGGCCACATCCTTGACTTTGGGGCCACCGGGGATATCTTCGACAAGTACTCCCTGTTGGAAGACGTCCCCCGGAAAGAACACCTGGACGCCCTCCTGGAATCTGAGCGGACCCAGGGCCTGGGTTATCGTGACGAGGGCCGGAATACAGATGAATTTTTCCGATACCGACAGGCCTTGGGGCTGAGAAAAAATTTGTCATCACCATGCAAATGGCAGAAAAACTCCCTATCATTGAGCCGCAGGACCAAGGCGCCATAGCATCCGCAGGCGTGTCTGACACGTCTGGGCCTGACCAGCCAAAGTTGCCATCCGGCACCTGAATTTTTTTTATGGCGACAATCAGGCCCTGTTCGACAACAACCTGGATATCGCCGAACATCAGGTGACCGCCATCATCGGCCCTTCCGGCTGCGGCAAATCCACCCATCTCCGGGTTTATAACCGCATCTTTGAGCTCTACCGGGACCAGCGCGCTACTGGGGAAATCTTGTTGGATGGCGCCAATATCCTCGACCCCAAACTATGACATCATGGAACTCCGGCAAGAAGATCGGCATGATCTTCCAGAAGCCCACCCCGTTTCCCATGAGCGTCTTCGATAATGTCGCCTACGGCCTGAAGCTGCACTACTCCTTGAAAAAAAGCGAACTGGCGGATCGGGTCGAGGAAGCCTTAAAGCGCAGCGCCCTTGTGGGACGAAGTCAAAGATTTCCTGCACCGCCCGGGCACCGCCCTTTCCGGCGGCCAGCAGCAACGCCTCTGCATCGCCCGGACCATCGTCGTGGAGCCGGAACTCTTGCTTATGGATGAACCCTGTTCGGCCATCGACCCCATCGGCACCGCCAAGATCGAAGAACTGATCAACGAACTCAAAGCCGAAGCTACTCCATTGTCATCGTGACCCACAACATGCAGCAGGCCGCCCGGGTCTCCGATTTCACCGCCTTCTTTTTTCAGGGCAATATCATCGAGTTTGGCGAAACCGAACAAATCTTTACCAATCCGGCTCAAAAAAAGACCGAAGAATATATCACCGGCCGGTTCGGGTGATGATCCGTTAGTTGGCGCGGTTAAAGAAAATTAGGGTTACCCCCCCCCAGAGGTTCTTCTCACCCGCCTAAACTTTTGCAACCTTTATCCTGGATCGGCCCCCTTTGGGGACCATTTTGCGTGAGAAAATTTCATTTTTTCTCATTTTGGCGTGCCACGGTCTTTCAAACCCCTCACCTTCTGCCCAGGTCCGGTGCCGACAACCTCGCCTTACCGGTGCTGGTCCAGGGGGTGCCCCGCCGGGAGATCGCTTCCAGGGGAGGATGGGCTCCTAAGGAAGCTCATCTGCGGGGTGAAGTTAAGGATCGTCTCAAGGCCGGCCGCCAAGATGGTGGGGCGGCGTAATCTGATTTATACGGTCTGGCGACATCCGCCTTCTTCTTGATTACGGTGGCCAGAAAATCCAGGGAAGCGTCCCGGTCTTCATCCAACAAAATGGCATGGAGCCGAAACATATCGTCCGGAAAGAGGGTAATGAGGGTGTTTTCCTTCAGCATAGAACCCCCTCTCCACCGCGGCTGTTAGGAAGCCAATCCGAATAGAGATTATAAAAATTCCTTATTGCGCCCTTGGGTCTGCCGGCAGCCGCAGGTCGCCACCCCCGGTCCCCCGGCCTGGGCTTGTTCACCGGAATCCGCCTGGAGCCGGCGCACTGCCTGCTTGACCCGGTCGATTTCCTCGCGCTTGAGATTCATGTCTTTGTTTTTGTTAATATCCAGATCGGTGATCACCAGGTAGGCCCGCAACGGCACTTCTGCCTGCTCCAGCACGCCTTTGGCGCACCCGACCTCGCAACCGTCAATAACCACCAGTTCGGTGATATCTCTGGCCGACTGGACAAAGCCGCTCAAATGAGCTCCTACCCCGGCCAGGCAAGAAAGCTTGCCGAAGCCTTCCTGGGTGAGTTCCACCGCCGCCTGATTGGCCAACTGCCCGACATTGGAGCCTCCCGAACAGGCCAGAATCATGGTCGTGACCGTGGGCTGACAACAATCCTGAGACATATGGATAAATCTCCCGTGCATAAAGATTTATTCAGGGATACTAAAGAAACTTCCCTGGCATGATAAGCATCTTTATATCCGGTTAACTGCATACAATCAAGAAATTTTCTGAGGACGGGCCCAAGCTCGAGGCGGTTTCTGCGTAAGTTGGAAATAGGGTTGGAATTTTAAAACGAGATAAAAAGAAAGGGGTTACGATTTTGACGTAACCCCTTGATTTAATTTGGTAGCGGGGGCAGGATTTGAACCTGCGACCTTCGGGTTATTAGCCCGACACCAAAAACCTCTGTGGGCCTGGGGAAAGAGTTTTGACGTGGACCTGGAAACCATCCTTGATCTCCTTTTGGCACCAGAGTTTTATATCTGGGCCTGGCTGTCTGGTCTGGCTTTAGATCAGGGCAGCCGATCAATTAAACTACCTTCAAAGTCCCCGCCACTATACACCGTTCGGCACGTTCGGAAAATTCTTAAATCGCTGGCCGAGAAAAAATTTTTGGTCGTAGTGAGCCCCGGGAAGAATCAGAACGAAGGGGCCAGGGTCCACCTGGCGGACAGCAAGCCCCTGATCGGGGCCCGCGCGGTCCTACAGGACCGTCCGCTAGGTCATGGGGGACCGACCGGGGGCCTAAATGGGGAGGAAAACCGGGGCGGGCGGTCCTGGGGGACCGGGCGGACGGAAGGCCAAGAGGCAGAGCGGGCGCGTCCGATCGGGGCCCGCGCGGGTCCTGGGGGACCGGGCGGGACCGCAGCTTAGCTTAGCTCTAAAAGAAAAAAAGCTAGAAGCGTTTTTAAAGATGGGTCAAAGGGACCTTTTGCGGCGGGTGCGGGCCATGGGGTGGCAGACGGTGGCGGAGCTCCTCGAGCGAACCGCGGAAATTGCGCCGATAGCAAGAGCGGGAAGCAACAAAGCAAAGCTGTTTGCGGCGCTGAGGTTCTGCCAGGAAAGGGGAACTGTCGTTCACGGAAAAGCATGGGTCGAGGCGCTGGCCAGGCGGATAGATGGGCAAGTGCAAGGGGGGGGATATGAGGCGGGACATTGCGAGGACGTTGATCAGGAAGAGGTGGGTCGTTACGCTTCCGCGGGGCATAAGGGCGGCGCTTAATTTGTTCGTAGGGCAGCTGCTCAACTGGGACCTGGTCGAAGATTTTGAGCACGGGCAGGTCTTCATCCGGATATACACCGGTGGCGCGCCGAGTGCCGAAACCGTCGCCTTTAGGGCGGAACTGATGCGGAAACGGCGCAAAGAGTCGAGGCGAAAATGTGCACCAAAAAGCCGAAAATCAGCCAATTCCGCAAGCCTGCAAGAGGCGGCGGCAAGGGAAAGGGGGCGGCGGGAAAATTGGGGGAATATCGAGTTGCAGCAAACGGTCTCGGAACTCTCCGCATATTTGCAGGGTCTGCAAACCAGGCTGAGCGGGCCGCGAGGGTCTTATGGGGAGTAGGCGAGCCTTATGATGGGCCGGTGGAAGTGCGGAGGGAATCAGGGGAGACACCGGCAGCCCTGAGGCGGCGATAAATCGTTTTGGTACAGACCCCCAGGAGCCGGGCTGCTTCTGAGACATTGCCCCCGGCCTGGCGGATCACCCCGGCGAGGTCCCCAGGAGGATGGGGGGACGTATCCACGGCACCGGCGGCAAGGGCCAGGCGGGTGAAATCTGCGAGGGTGAGCCGACCGGCGAGGAAAGGCATAAGTTCGCGCAGCGCTTCTAGGCCATCCTTGACCATAATTAAGCGTTACAGAAAATGGAAAATTTGTAAAGCTGACGCGGGAAAAGTAGGACGACAGGCGCAGGCGGCGCAGGCGATCCGGGCCGAAGGTCCGGCCCGCCGGAGCCGCCACGGCCACGCGAGGGGGAACCGGGCTTCAGCATCTCCCCGAAGGGGGGGCGCTGCGGCCTGGCTGGCGCGGGCTTTTGCTTTCGCAAAAACCCCCATCACGCCTTTCTCCTTCTCGCTTTTCCCCTGTTTTATAGGGTCCGACCTGGTCGGGAAAGCAAGGCCCCCCTTATATCCGGCCTTGATTTTCCGACCAAGTCGGACAGAGTCCGCTTGGCGGGAAGGCAGGGGGCGGGTGGCGGGAGCAAAAAGCCGGGGTGCACCGGGGGGAGCCCGGAAAACGCGGCAGGCGGGGAAGGGGAGGCCCCGGCCTGGGCTATGCAGACGGCAGGCCTGTTGTATGCTCTTGGCCTGGCGGCGCATGCATAGGCCAGGACGGGGCCGACACAACACGGCAAGCGCGAGGGCGCCCAAAACACCCCGGGGCGCCCCGGCGCCGGCCGCAAAGGGACCGCGCCCGGGCACGCCGAAGGCCCAGCACGGCCGGCACATTATCCCGCGAAGGTTTAAAGGCGCGATCGATCTTGCTGGCGCGAGAAAAGTAAGCGTTCAAGAATGCGGCTGCGGCTGCTTTTTTGAAGACCGCCCGGAAAAAAAGCCTCGACCCGCCG
Organism: uncultured delta proteobacterium; assembly: GCA_963841475.1. Taxonomy (GTDB): domain Bacteria; phylum Desulfobacterota; class Desulfobaccia; order Desulfobaccales; family 0-14-0-80-60-11; genus 0-14-0-80-60-11. The sequence continues at coordinate 111,175 of CAWJCT010000002.1, read as the reverse complement.
CACAAGAGGGCGGGCCTGCGAATACGGGGAGGCGTTGCGCGGCGGGTTTCGGGGGGTCGGGGGGAGGGCGAAGCCCGGCTCCCCCCGGGTGAGTACCTGGAAAGCTGGCAACAAGGAAGCCCGCCCGGCAAGCGCGGCGAGGCTTGCTTTTTTTTGCGAAAGGTCCGATAAGGGAAAAAGGGTGCTCCTTCACCCTGAAAAATTCCCCGGTCTGGTTGGCCCCCCGAAAGTCGGCCAGGCCGGGGACACCTCACCGGGGGGCCTGGGGTGCAAGAGGATATTCGCAATTATCTGCAAGTTTTTAAGGCGCGGCTGAAGCCTTCCTCTTTTCGTGATTACCACTCAATTTTGCAAAAACATTTGAGCGGGTTCTGCTCTTCGAGGCGCTTAATATGGGCCTGGAGGCCTACCTTTGCGGCCTGGAGGTATCCGGTAAGCGGCGGAATAATATTTTGACCGCGGCCAGATCGTTTTTGAGTTGGGGACTGCGGCGGAACCGGTGGGCCGGTCCTCTCTTGAATGTTCCAAGGTTCAAAGTGCGGAGCAAAAAAATTATGCCCCTTACGCCTCATGAGGCTGGCCTGGTCATGGACTACGCCCGGCCGCCCTACAATTCATTTTTCCAACTGTCGATTTTAACAGGGCTGCGGACTGGTGAGGTCCTGGGGCTGCGCTTCGAGGATTTTGATTTTGAGCGGGGGTTGTTGTTGGTGCGAAGATAGGGACGGTGGGCCACCTGGTGGAGCCGAAAAACCGCGGCGGGGATCCGGGAACTTCCAATTTTTCGCCCGGTGCGAGAAATTTATGTAAGGCGCATGGCAAGCAATTTTAAGGGGTCCCCCTGGGTGATGTACTCAGACCGGGGGGAAGTCTTCTCTAGAAGCACTCTGCGACGTGTCTGGAAGGGTTTGTTGAGGGCCTTTGACATATCGGAGCGCCCGTTGTACGCAACCTAGGCATACCTTCGCAAGCCTGGCGATCGCAGCGGGGGAAGACCCTTTGTGGATTGCCAGAATGATCGGGCGCACCGCGAGCCGATCAACTGCTTTTGCGGTATGCATCCTATTTGGAGGGGGTAAAAAATGATGGTCTGAAGCTCACGGAATTGATCTGTGGCAAGGCTTCGCTGATGCAGGTATTAACGAGCGAAAATGGGCTTCCCTGAACCGGCCAGGACCATCAGGGAAGCCCGAGAGATCACCGGAGTCGACCCGGGGAATCTTCAAAATGGTAGCGGGGGTAGGATTTGAACCTACGACCTTCGGGTTATGAGCCCGACGAGCTTCCAGGCTGCTCCACCCCGCGTCATTGACGTCTGATATATAATATAACCATTGATCTGGCCGAGTCAACGAGAAAATTCCCTTACCCTGGGCGGGGCCGGCTGGCCGCCTTGCGCCACACGGCTTTGCGGTATCGGGACCCTCATTTTCTCACGATAAAAAACCCTGTGCCGATGCCGTCCGGGGAATAACCTGTCGCATTGGCTCCCCGGGGCTCAACCGGTGGCAGGCTCGGCCGGTTCCTAACGCCCTGGCCCTGCTTCCGCCCGAACCTTATCCTCGGGAGGGCTCAGCCTTAAGATCAATCTCCCCGGCCGCGGCCAGATCGTTTGCTAGGTGGGGCAGCGCCGAAAAGATCAACACCGCCCCGGCGGCCAGGGCCACCAGGGTCAGGGAGACGCCCCATTTGAGGCTGCCCAGGTCTGAAGCCCAGCCGATGAGAAAGGGGAGGGCACGTCCCCCACCAGATGAATGACCACGATGTTCAAGGCCACGGCCTGGGCCCGGCGCCAGGGCCCCGCCACGCTCACCACCACCGCGGTGAGCACCCCGGGGTTGAGAAAGAGGAAAAAAATGGCCCCTGCCAGGGCCGGGATATAGAGGGCCGGGGTGGTGGGCAAAAATGGCCAGGGCCGCCAGGGGCAGGGCCAAGCACAATTCCCAGGCCACTGACCCACAGGGGCGCCCCCAGGGTGTAGGTGAGCAGGCGGTCCCCCAGGAACCCGCCGGTCATGGTCCCCAGTCCTCCGGCCACGGCCACGGAGCCGAACAGAAGCAGGTTGGCCTGGGACAGGCTGAGCCCTTTCGACACTGTCCAGATAGATCGGCATCCATAAGGCCAGCCCTCCCAGGGCAAACGTCACCATGCCGTAGCCCAGGGTCACCCGGCGCAGGGTGGGAACCTTAAAGAGATGCCAGGACGTCGTCAGGGGCGCCATCGGGCACGGAGGGGCGCTCAGTCGCCGGGGTTCGGCCCGGACCTCGCGGAGACGGTAAACCAGCCCGGCCATGAGCAGGCCCGGCAGCCCCGCCAGGAGAAAGGCCGGGCGCCAGCCCCAGTGGCTGCCCACCAGGCCGCCCACCAGGTAGGCCAGGGCGGTGCCCACCGGGCAGCGCCAGGTAGAACAGCCCCAGGGCCCGGGCCCGGCGCCCCAGTGGCAGGATGTCCGCCAGGTAAGCCGGCGCCAGGGTGCCGAAGGAGGCTTCCCCCACCCCCACCAGGCCCCGGGCCGCCACCAGAAAGGGTAGGAGGGCACCCAGAAGGTCAGGCTGGTGGCCAGGCTCCACGAGCACCGCCCCGCCGGCCATGAGGCGGAGGCGGCCCCAGCGGTCCCCCAGGTAGCCGAACAGGGGCGAAGCCAGGAAATACACCAGCAAGAAGGCGGTGCCCAAAAACCCGAAGGCCGGTGTCGCTTAAACCCAGGTCAGCCTTCACCAGGGGGCCCAGGGAGGCCATGAGATACCGGTCCAGATAGTCCAGGAGATTGAGGCAGGCCAGGATGAGCAGGGCTCGGGTGGTCAGGGACAGGGGCATCAGGGAGTAGCCAGTAGTCAGCAGTCAGTAGTCAGTAGTCAGAAGTCAGAAGTCAGGAGGCAATTATTCCTCATGCAAACCGTTTCAGGATAACTATTTCAGACGTAAAGGCGATCAAAATACTTCCAGAAGTCCGGGAATGACTTGGCCACGCAGTCGGGGTCGGTGATCACCATCCCCGGGGCCTTGAGGCCGGCCACCGCGAAGCTCATGGCGAGGCGGTGGTCGTTATAGGTGTCAATGACCGCGCCTTTGGGCGTGCCCCCCCGGATGACCAGGCCGTCGACGGTCTCCCGGGCCTCGATGCCCAGCTTGCCCAGCTCCGTCGCTACTGCGGCCAGGCGGTCCGACTCCTTGTGGCGCAGGTGGGCCACCCCGGTGATAACGGTATCGCCCCGGGCGAAGGCCGCCAGCACCGCCAGGGTGGGGACCAGGTCCGGCATGGTGGCCATGTCCACCGTTACTCCCCGCAAAGGGCCACCCTGGACCGTCAGCCCGCCGGGGTAGATTCTGATGGTGCAGCCCATCCGCTCCAGCACTCGAGGGAAGGCCGCATCGCCCTGGCTGGAGTCCAGGCTCAGGTTGGTGATGGCGACCCGCCCGCCGGTTAAGGCCGCCGCGGCCCAGAAATACGAGGCGCTGGAGGCGTCGGCCTCGATTTCATACTCCCTGGGCTGGTAACACTGGCCGCCAGGAAGCTCGAAAATAGCGGTAGCCTTCCCGGTAATAGGAAATGCCGAAGTCGCTCAGGACCTCCAGGGTCAGGTCCACGTAAGGCCTGGACACCAGCTCGCCGGTGATCTCGAGCTTGAGGCCTTTGGGCGCCAGGGGCCCGATGAACAGCAGGGCCGAAAGATACTGGCTGCTGATGGCGCCGGAGAGCTGCGTCCGGCCGCCGCTGAGGCCGCCGGTGACCCTTACCGGGGGGCAGCCGTCGCCTTTTTCGGAGGCCGCCCGGACCCCGATGGCGCCCAGGGCCGTGAGCAACTCCCCCAGGGGCCGCTGGCAAAGGCGCTCGGTGCCGGTAAGCAGATACTCCCCTTCTCCCAGGGCCGCGAGGGCAGTGAGGAAGCGCATGGAGGTGCCGGAGTTGCCCAGGTAAATGGGCAACGGCGTCGGCAGCCAGCGGCCGTTGCGGCCCGTTACGCGGATGGTGGTCTCCTGCCAGTCGATGCCCGCGCCCAACTGCGTTAGGGCCTGGGCCGTCATCTCCGTATCTTCGGCTGCCAGGGCATTGGTGAGGATGCTCTCCCCCGCGGCCAGGGCCGCGGCCATCAAGGCCCGGTGGGTGTAGCTCTTGGACCCGGGCAGGGTAAGGGTGGCCTGGACTTGCCGGCAGGGTTTGATTTCTTGGGTCATGTTATTTAAAAATATTCTCGAAAATTCGTGGGCAGGCGACCCACCGGGTCGCCCCTACGATTTGGCTACTTCTTGTCCAAAACCTCATACGCCGCCTGGGCCATGATGTTTGCCGGGGCTTCTCTGTCGGTGAACAGCTTAAACTGCGCCGCTCCCTGGTGGATGAGCATTTGCAGGCCGTCGATGGCGGCGCAGCCCCGGGATTTAGCCTCACGAAGGAGCCGGGTTTCCAGGGGCTGGTAGACGATGTCCATGACCACCTCGAAGCGGCCCAGGAGGTCAGGGCTTAAGGGAATGCCCTCCACGTCCGGGGCCATGCCCACGGGGGTGGCGTTCACCAGGACGCTGGCGGGGCAATCCCCCAGGGTGTTCAAGGGGATGGCTTCGCCCCCCAAATCTTTGACTAAAGCGGTGGCCCGGGCCTGGTCCACATCGGTCAGGCTCACCCGGCCCCCGGCCTGAATAATACCGAAAGCGATGGCCCGGGAGGCTCCCCCGGCCCCGAGGATGAGGACGTGCCGCCCTTTGAGGCTGATCTTGGCCGTGAGCGCCGCCATCGCCCCCAGCCAGTCGGTGTTGGAGCCGGTAAGCCGCCCGTTGCGGTTGATCACGGTATTTACTGCCCCGATCCTGGCGGCCTGGGGGTCCAGCTCGTCGATCAGGGGAATGATCTCTTCTTTGAAAGGGATGGTGACGCTCACCCCGCCGATCCCCAGGCCCCGCAACCCGGCCACGGCCTGGGCCAGGTCGGTCACCGGGAAGGCCACGTAGACCGCGTTGATCCCCAGGTGGCGGCAAGCGGCATTGTGCATGGCGGGGCTCAGGGAGTGGGCCACGGGGCGCCCCAGGATGCCGAAGGTTTTGGTCTGGCCGTCGATCATGATAGTAAGCAGTGAGCAGGATCTAGGGCGGGCCGCGCCCGCCGGCTGATGGCGGCTATAGGCCGCCCCAGGTCTGGTGCGCAGTGCGCACCCTACACGGCGGGCAGTGCCCGCCCTACAGAGAAGCTATTTCAAGCTGTTCCACACGCGCTTCACATCGTTCACCGTGAGCTGCCCCGGCGCCGAGGCCCCTTGCTTACTGAAGGGGGCGAAGGTGAGCCAGCTGCCCAGGAGGGGCGCGGCCACACGGGACCATTTGCCCAAGGGCCCCATGCAAAAGGCGATGACGTCCTTGCCCTGAGCCAGGGCCCGGGGGATGAGGGAGAGCATCCGCAGGTTGTCCGCCGGATCATTGGCCAGGGCGACCAGTTTGACGACGTCGGCCTCAGAGGCCAGCATCTCCTCCAGGACCATTTCCAGCCGGGCCGCCTCCGGGGTGCCGGTAAAGTCGTGCCAGGACAGGATGAGCCGGGTGTTTCCCCGGCGTGCCCCCATCTCCCGGCGGAAACCCGCGTCCGCGGCCAGTTCCAGGTCCAGGCAGGTCACGCCGAGATCCAGGGCCTCGGGACAAAAGGTCGAGGCGGTCCGCCTCAGTGCCCTGCCAGCGGCCGCCTTCCGCGGCCAGGCGGTTGGTGGCGATCACCGGCCCCGGCAGGCTCCGGAAGAGTTTTTGTAGGTCCGGGGTCGGCTCTTCCAGATAATCCAGGCGCACCTCGGCCCACAATCCCTTCCGGGCGGCCCGCTGATATCTGCCCCGGGCCCGGTTGACCGTAGGCTCTACCACCGGCACGCAGATGCGTAAAGGCGGTTTCCGGTTTCCGGTTTTCGGTTTTCGGTGGTCTGGCATGGTCGATTAACCTGTGGTAGGGCACGGAGGCCCGCCCCACCGAATAATGGAGAAATCCGGCCCCGGTCAGGAGTTGATTCTATCCTTCAATAAACCCTTTCTGGCAAGTTTTTCACAGAAAACCGAAAACGGGAAACAGTTTTTCAACTCAAATTCTCCACCCCCGCGGCCCGGGGGAAGGAACCCAGGAGTTTGAAGTGGGCGCTGATGGCCTCCACTTCCTCCAGGGCCTGGCCCACCTGGGGTTCGGTGGTGTGGCCGTCCACGTCCACGAAGAAGAGATAGCGCCAGGCCTCGTTTTTGGCCGGGCGGGAGACGATGCGGGTCATGTTGAGTTCCCGTTCCGCCAGGGGGCGCAGGGTCTTGTAAAGGGCCCCGGGGATATTGTCCACCGCAAACAGGATGGAGGTCTTGTCCTTGCCGGTGGGCCCGGGGGCGTCGGCCCCGATGACAAAGAAGTGGGTGACGTTGCCGGGGTTATCCTCGATGCGGGCTTCCACCACCCGCAGGTCATACAGCGGCGCCGCAAAGGCGCTGGCTATGGCCGCGGCGTTGGGGTTTTTCGCCGCCTTCTGGGCCGCCACGCCGGTGGAGGCCACCTCCAGGATGGGAATCTCGCCTAAGTGTGTCCCCAGCCAGCGGCGGCATTGGGCGTGGGCCTGGGGGTGGGTGTAGATGACCTCGATATCGGCCCGTTGCCCGGACTTCGACACCAGGTCGTGGGAGACTTCCAGGATAGATTTCGCCACAGATCTTCACCGAGGTCTCGGCAAACAGGTCCATGGAGATGTTGACGATGCCTTCGGTGGAATTCTCGATGGGCACCACCCCGTACTGGAACTTGCCCTTCTCCACTTCGGCAAAGACCTCCTGAATGGTGGTCATGGGGCCGAAACGGGTGGCCCGGCCGAATTTTTTCAAGGCCGCCAGGTGGGAAAAGGTGGCCTCCGGTCCCAGGAACGCCACCCCGAAGGGAATCTGGACTTCCCGGGCCGCGGAGATGATCTCCCGGAAGATGTTGCGCAGGGCCGAGGGGCTCAGAGGGCCGGGGTTCAGGTGCATGAGGTGGGCCAGGACTTCCTCTTCCCGCTGAAAATCCAGGGTGCCCCGGCCTTCCCGGCCCTTGATGCGGCCGATGGCCTGGGCCAGGCTCTGGCGCTGGTTCAACAGGTTCAGGAGTTCCTGGTCCAGGGCGTCGATCTGGGTTCTGATGGTTTCTTTTTCGGTCATAGTCATTTCTCCAGGATGGTTTCCTGGATTTTGTGGCCGAAGTGGCGGCCCGTCTCTTCCAGGGCCACCAGTACTTCATCCCCAGGTTGTAGCGTGACAATGGACACGGCCTCGCCGCTGGCGCGGGTGAGGCGAATAGTCTCGGCGTTCTGCAAAATGGTGGTTATTTCTCGGCCACCCGCCTCGGCGGCCACCAGCATCAAGGGGCGGCGCTCCACCTTGACCCGGCCCACCACCGCCGGGGTGGTGCGCCCCTGGTGATTGACGACCAGGACCTGGTCCCCGGCCGCGAGCTCCCCCAGGTACCGGGTCTTGTCCCCGGTGACCCGGATATAGGCGTGCACGGGGCCGGCGTTGACCCGGAAGGGCCGGGGCGCGACGTAAGGGTTCTCCAGGGATTCGGCATGTACCAGGAAGAGGCCGCCGGAGGAGTTGCCCACCAGCATGCCCTCCCCCAGGCCCAGGTTGCTGCAGGTGTCCACGCAGACCCGGTCGCCCATGCCCAGGGACTGAAGCCGGGTGATCCGGGCGGTGGTCAAGGTAACCGGCAGGGAGGCGTCTTTCACCAGCCGGGCGATATTTTTGATCATGGCCGGGGCCGCATCGGTGACCACCAGGCCGTCCACCCCAGTTTCCAGGACCCCCAGGGCGGTGCGGGCCCCGTCCTCGTCGCTCACCTCCACGAAGATGTTGCGACTCTGGGCCACCAGGTTTTCCAGGGGGATGACGGTCCAGTCGGGGGTGTGCACCACCACCGGGCCCTGGCGGGCCAGGCGGATGACTTCGGCTTCGTCGGCGGTGCCTGAGATCGTCACTTCCTGGACATCTTTGCCCGGCACCAGGTCGCCGTCCGGGGCCACTACGGTGATGAGCCCCAGGGCCTTAACCTCCTCGGTCCGGCCCTGGGGGACCCACACCGCGTCCGCCCCGCTCTCCAGGGCAGTGGTCACGAGCTTCTTGTCCCAGGGGTCAACTCTGACCCATAGCTTTTTCATGGCGGCGTCCTGTCTCACACGGCCGTGAGGAAGGATAGGGCCTCGTCAACGCCGGAGTTCTCATTGACGATCATGCTGATGGCCCCCACCATGCGGCTGGGGTTGCGGTGCTGGAAGACATTGCGCCCGATGGAGACGCCGGCCCCCCCGGCCTCGATGGCCCCCTGCACCATCTCCAGAATGTCCCGGTCCGAACTCATTTTGGGGCCGCCGGCAATGACCACCGGCACCGGGCAGCCGGCCACCACCTTGCGGAACGACTCCACCGAACCGGTGTAGCTGACCTTGACAATGTCCGCCCCCAGTTCCGCCCCCAACCGGGAGACGTGCATGATCACCTGGGGGTCGTATTCATCTTTGATCTTCTCGCCCCGGGGGTACATCATGGCCAGCAGCGGCATCCCCCATTCCCGGGCTTCCCGGGACACCCGGCCCAGGTCGGACAGCATCTCCTGATCGGAGCCGTTCCCCACGTTGATGTGAATGGAGAGGGCGTCCGCCCCCAGCTTGATGGCCTCCTCCACGGTGCACACCAGGGTCTTGGCATTGGGATAGGGTGACAGGGCGGTGGAGGCCGACAGGTGGATGATCAACCCCACGTCCTTGCCCCGGCGGCGATGGCCGCTGGTCACCAGCCCCTTGTGGATGAGAATGGCGTTGGCCCCGCCGCTGGCCACCGCATTGACGGTGGTCTTCATGTCGATGAGGCCTTCAATGGGGCCTACCGTGACGCCGTGATCCATGGGGACGATCACCGTGCGCCCCGTGTCCCGGTTCATGATGCGTTCCATGCGAATCTGTTTGCCGACCACTTGTCTCCTCCCTCGCCGCAGTGCCTGAAGGCCCTGAGTCCCACGGCCGCCGATAAAAAAAAGCCGTGGTCGCCTCGCCTGCGCCACGGCTTTTAAAAGATTTTTTTCCCTGTGCCTACATTCTTTTAAAAGTCGAGGCGCACTCCTGGCCCGGTAAAATAATAGCTAAAATAAAACTTCGGGGTCCGGGGCCAGCTGGATTGCATTTTATGGATTTCCTCGACTATTTTTAACCTAAAATATTCATGCCCCGGTGTCAACAGAAATTTTTTGGCTTTTTTGCTAGGACGTAATTATGCTAAACTTAGCTGTGCGGGTATCTATACGCAGATTTGGGACGGGTCAGGAAGACGTCGCCGGCGGGTTCAGTGACTGGCAGCCCTCACCCTGACCGCAATGAAGGGACTATGGAAGCACCCCCCGATCAGCGCAGCTTCATCTGGAGCATCGACGGCTTCGATAAGTTCGTCCACGTCAACGACGCTTGGCTGGCTTTCGCCGGAGAAAATACCGCGCCCCTATTAACGGCTGCCGCAGTCCTCAATCAGCCTATTTGGCGTTATATCCAGGGGCAGGAAACCATTTATTTGTATAAGCAGATTTTTAGCCGGGTCCGGGCCGGCAAGTCCCCGGTCAAATTCCCCTTCCGGTGTGATTCCCCCGATTGCCGGCGTTTCATGGAAATGAAGCTCTCCCTCTTATCCGGGGATGCCATCCAGTTCAGGGCTCACATAGTCCGGGAGGAAAGGCGTCAGCCCATAGACCTTTTGGACCTTTCCCGGGATAGGTCCGGGGAATTCTTGAAAATCTGTAGCTGGTGCAAGAAAATATATATTCCGGGGCGGGGCTGGGAGGAGGTCGAGGCGGCCATCGAGCCCCTGGACCTCTTTGGCCACCACTCCATGCCCCGGATGACCCATACCATCTGTGATTCTTGCTACTCTACCATCAAGCTGGAGTTGGATCAGAAGTCGGAAAAAAAGCCGAACTCCGACTGAACGCGACTGCACCGGCTGAGTCCAGGCGGCCTTGAAAAATGCCGGACTTGGCCCGGCTGCCTGGCCGGCTCGATCCGAAGACCATGAAGGAGGCGGCATGCCCCGCATCGACGATTATAAAACGGCCATCGCCCTGGCCGTGGCGGAATTGAAGGAGATAAATCCCAAGCGCCTGGAGAACCGCACCGGGGCCCAACACTTTTTCGAGGCTGGCCAGGAGGGGCTCATCGTGCCCTATTTTGGGCAGGCCCGGCGCATCACCTGGCCGGAGGTCAGCGTGACCCCGGGCGACGGCGCCGGGGAGATTTCCCTCCCGGAGCAGGGCCTCATCCTCCACTACCTGCTCAACGCCTCGGGAGACCCCCTCACCGGCCAGACTATCGATTTCCGCCAGGTTCCGGAAGGCGGTTTCTACTGGTCCGCCTTCGTCTCCCGGGCCAAAAACCCCTTGCTGGAAACCTTCGGCCAAGACCTGGCACTCTACGCCGAGGTGGCGGCAACCCTGGGGGGAGAACCCCTGTCCCTGGGTGATGCCGCAGCCCGGTACCTGGCCTTTCCCCGGGTGCCCATTACCCATGTCCTGTGGGGGGGAGACGAGGAATTTCCTCCCGAGGCCTCCATCCTGTTCGATGCAACCATCCCCGGGTATTTGCCCACCGAGGACATCGCCGCCATCTCCGGCGCCTCGGTCTACCGCTTGATGGGGGCCGCCCACAAATTCCGGCAGAGCCGCTGAGGGGCCCTCCGGACCGGGAGTGGCTCACCGCCTGGCAAGGCCGGGGGGACTTGCGGAAACCTAAAGAATGCTTATAATTAACCTAAGGGGGCGTAACGGCTTCGACGTAAATAGAGAACTGTAAGTTGCATGCCGAGGTCCTGTCCGCTCGTTAAACGGGTAGGAAAACCATAAGTGCCGACAACTACGGCTACGCTCTAGCCGCTTAAGGCTAGCATCTGGGGTTCGACGCCGGGAGAGGGCCCTGAGATGACGATATCCTGGCAAAGCTGCCAAAAACGCCTGCGGGTTGGTGGACGAAAACTATAGCGGGATAGTCCCTAAGAATTCTGCCAGCGGAAGTCTTCAGGGGCGAAACTAAAACGCCGGCTAAGCATGTAGAAGCTTCCAGGGACTATTGGCGGACGCGGGTTCGACTCCCGCCGCCTCCACCAATTTAAAATCCAGTAACATCTGATACTGTCCACCAGGGCCTGATAAATCAGGCCCTTCTCTTTTTCCGTTGTCCAATAACATTCATCTTGATATGGTGAAATCCGAAAGGTTTGTTTTTGCTCTGAGAACCCTCGGGAGGCGCGATTTTCATAAACGAATGGTATGGGTAGGGGGTATTCGGACCAATTCATAAGAACTATTTTGAGATTTTTAAGATTTAGCCTGTTTACTGGACATTTTTTTATAAAACACTCAAACCAACGTTTACAATCTATAGATAGCATGAGATAATATAAGTATAGATTGACTTAATGTAAGTTAAATTATTTATGTGTACACCTTCATGTGGATTTTGTTGGGAAGGATACTCCTTCACAACTTTTTATTAATTGAAATGAGCACCATCTAGTGCCTACTTCTCAAATAAATTTTTATACCAATCAACATAATTGATTTTTTTAACATAATAAACTATGCGGCTACCGGGAAATTTTTCCCCCTTTGCATCTCTAATGACCATGATTTGAGCTGACAACCATTAAATCGAGATCAGATTAGGCCTGACCCTCAGGACTAAACCTTTAAAAGTCTACAGTGTCTTAGATGCAGCTATTATATCCATATCAACGCCTTTTGATGGATTTTAGAAGGGCAGAGATATAGCAGTAATTGACACCCTCATCTGGTTTATGTTTCCAATCTATTGACGGCATGAGCGAAACATGTACTTAAAACTGCGTTCCATAAATTTTCAGGAAACTTAATATGTTGCGAAATAATTAAAATTGACATTGCGTTAAACTTAGTCTATCATAAAAACTATAGACAAAGCTGAAACCACCGTGAGACGGGGACGGAAAGCCAAGTGTCTCGGGCAAAGTCAAGGGGGCAAAATGGTGCATGATGCGGTTAGAATTCAAGCAAGTCCCCTACTCGTGGTTCCCCGAATATTTGGGACCACTTTATAGCTTGCCATTATCTAAACTTTTCAAAAATATTAACTAGTTAAAGATATGATCTGTACAGTGAAATGGAGCTCTTGTGGGGGAGATTCCAGATATACCTTGATGGAGAGGGTGGCCGGTCGAATCTTGACCATCACATCTGACGGGAATCTTCATTCGTTCCTAGCGCAATGAGTGTCCAACCAAACGGTGCAGTCATGAGCGAGGCGCAGGGCGACAAAATTGAGGGAGGAAAAGCCGCACAAATAGAGAAAAATTATTTGGTCGGGGGTACGTAATTATTATTTTGGGGGTCTATCATTTCTCTCTATTAAAATAATATCTTAAAATACAGTTAGTTATGTAATTAGTTTAATGGACGCCGCCCCACCAATTTTTCAACTAATGATTTCAATGAGATAGGGGCCCAGAAGGCCCCTATTTTTGTGTCCGGTTTTATTCCCCAGGGCCAGGAATATGCGCCCGCCTTCTGAAGAATCGGCAAAAATGCTGGCCCGTGAATACCCGAGTGCGGTCAGAGGTAGGCCAAACGGGGCTCCGGGGGCTCCGGGGGCGCAATTACAGCAATCTGGCGCCCAATTCGGCGATCCCGGACCTCTCGCCCTTGATCAGGGTGATGTGCCCGGAGATCTCTTCCCCTTTGATCTTCTCCACCAGGTAACTGAGGCCGTTGGAAGAGGCGTCCAGATACGGATGGTCGATCTGCTCCGGGTCGCCGGTAAAGATAATCTTGCTGCCCCGGCCCACCCGGGTGAGAATGGTCTTGATCACGTGGGGGCTCAGGTTTTGACTCTCATCACAGATGATGAACTGTTTCGGGATGCTCCGGCCCCGGATATAGGTCAGGGCCTCCAGTTCGATCTTGCCGTTGGCGAGCAGATAATCGATGCAGCCGTTGGGCTGAATGTGCTCGTTGCACAAATATTCCAGGTTGTCGTAAATGGGCTGCATCCAGGGCCTGATTTTATCTTCCTTGTCGCCGGGCAGGTAGCCGAGATCGTTGCCCAGGGGCACGATGGGCCGGGTGATGAGGATGCGGTTATAGCGGCCGCCCCCTTCCAGGACCTTTTCCAGGCCCGCGGCCAGGGCCATGATGGTCTTGCCGGTGCCGGCCTTGCCCACCAGGGTCACCACCTGGATGGTGCTCATCCAGCAGCAGGTCCAGGGCGAACTTCTGCTCCTTGTTCAACGCCTTGATGCCGTAGACCGCCTTGCCGTCATGCGTAAGCTTATGGAGCCGGTGGTGGGAGTACCGGGCCAGGGCCGACTTCGACGATGATTCGCCCAATTTGAGGATACAGAATTGGTGGGGGTGAAGATCGCCATTGCGGTAGTCCAGATAGCCTCTCCTGGTAAAACCGGTCGATTTCTTCATAGGAGAGGTAGAGTTCGGTGACGCCGCTGTACAACTGATGGTAGTCCACCTTGTCGCTGGTGAAATCTTCAGCAGCCAGCCCCAAGACGTCAGCTTTGATGCGCAGATTTAAATCTTTGGTGACCAGGATGACGGGGGTCTGGCCATGGTTCATGAGGGCATAGGCTAAGGCCAGAATCCGGTTGTCGGTGGTGTTTAGATCAATGCCATGGGGCTGATTGTCCGGTTGATTGCCGTTGATCTCGATGCGAACCGAACCGCCATTGGCAAGTCCCACCCCTTCCGCCAACCGTCCGCTCACCCTTAATTCGTCTAATTTTCTGGATACCTCTCTGGCGTTCCTGCCAACTTCATCACTTCTTCTCTTAATACGGTCTAACTCTTCAATTACCGATAAGGGCAAAACTATGGCATTGTCTTCAAAAGAAAATAACGAATCAGGGTCATGCAGTAAAACATTGGTATCTAAGATATAGGTTTTTCTCATGTGCTTTTATCCTCTGATCTTGCCTTATATATAACGCCCAATTCAGCCGAAAATTTGTTATTTATCCAATAACATTAATTGGTTAAGTTGTACGGCTGCTTCTCCTTCAGTATGCCACAAATACCCGGCTTTGGGAAGCGATTTCCCTCCGTAATGAGAGACAACCGAGACCGTTGCAACGGGCATTCATTAAAATTAATCAAATATTAACCGAACTGACATGAACCGGTAATAATGTTCTTTTATAAATACCCTGAGGGGAATAATCGGCAGGTGAGGCGCCGTCAGGACGGGAACTGAGCCTGCAGCTCCGTGAGGGCGCCGGTCACCGGCAGCAACCAGAGGAGGCCTAAAATGTGGTATGTGCTCTGCCTTATCCTGGGCGTAGTTCTGGGAAGTTGCGCCACTTTTTGGCGGTGTGAGGCCGGGTGCCGGGATTGCGGCGAACGGGAAAATTGCGAACAGTTTCCCTGAACCGGACGGCGGCCTGCCCGGAGAGCCGGCCCCCGCCAGCCCCGGCGGCGGCGACCTGACCCCCTCCTGCCATTACCCCGGCCCGATTGGGGGTCAAGGGTCGTTATCAGGAAATTTCTGTGGCAAAATCGGTAATTACCCCCATTGATCCTCCCGGCAAAAGCCATAAACTCAGTTCAAGAAGGCGAGGCATGAAAACCTGGTAGTTTTCCCCCCAGGCCTTTTGTGCCGGAGGCTGGCGGGACAGAGGAGGTACTATGACCCAGTTGAAGGAATTATTGCCGGAGAGAGCCGAGACCCCGTGGGAAGGCCCTGATAAGCGGGCGGCAGAAAAATATACCATGGAAGAAAGAAGCGTGACCCTCAAGCTGGAGGATGGGTCTCTCATAAAAGGAAAAATCAACATACTTTCAGAACCTGCCCGTGATTTTGACGGCTTATATGACAAGCACCTGGAGGATCAAGGCACCTATTATCGGAGGCTGAGTGACATTTTTACCAAAGGGAAAAATCCCTTTGTCGTGATTTGCAATGCCCTCATGGGAAACGAGGCAGAAAAGGTGTTAATCATCAATAAACAGAAGATCCTCTGGGTGGTCCCGGAAGATTAAGCTGTGACCCTGGCCCCGGCCGGCCCATGTCTCCCCGGGCATTCATCCCCCGGCCCCCGCCGTCCTGACCGCCCTCAGGGGCAATTCCGCCCCCATTGTGGTCGGGGACCCCTCGATATAGTTGACTAAATCCCGCCGCTAGCCGATTATCATCTCAGAGTTCAGGTTTGCCAATCTGCTCAGCAGGCAGGAGGAACGATAATGTATCGGGAAGCATACCGACGCAAGCTCACCACCCCGGATCAGGCGGTGGGGCCGATCCGAGATTCGGCCACCGTCGTGCACGGCATGGCCAACGGCGAACCTCCGGCGCTCCTGGCCGCCATCGCCCAACGGGTGCGGCAGGGAGACCTCAAGGGCCTCAAGGTCTTCTCTTTCCTGCCTATGGCCAACGCCGCCGCCACCATTCTGTCTCCCGACCTGGCGGGGCTGATTCACCACCACTGCTGGTTCGTCACCGGGGCCGACCGGGACCAGGTGAGGACCGGCCAGCATTTATTCGTCCCCAACCAGTTCCATCAGCTCCCGCGGTTGATCCGGGATTTCATGGACGTGGACGTCACGGTCACCACCGTCTCCCCCATGGACCGGTCCGGCTTTTTCAGCTTCGGGACCATCAACGATTACATCAGCACCGCGGCCCGGCACTGCCGGCGGCTGGTCGTGGAAGTCAACCGCCACATGCCCCGGGTCTTCGGGGATTCCCTGCTCCACGTCTCCGAGGTGGACGCCATCGTGGAACATGACGCCCCCCTGGCCGAGCTCATTCCCGCCGCGCCCAAGGCCGAAGCCGAGACCATCGGCAGGCACATTGCCGCCATGGTGCCGGACGGGGCCACGATTCAACTGGGTCTGGGCAGCATTCCCAACGCCGTCTGCGAATATCTCGAGGGGCATCAGGATCTGGGCATTCACACGGAACTGCTGGTTCCGGGGATGGTGCACCTGATCAAAAAAGGGGTGATCACCGGCCGCCGCAAAAACCGCCACACCCGCAAGCACATCTTCACCAATGCCCTGGGCAACCGGGAGTTGTATGAATTCATCCATGACAACCCCAGCATGGAGAGCTACCCCGTCTCCTACACCAACGACCCCGCCGTCATCGCCGCCAACAACAACATGACCTCCATCAACTCCACCCTGGAGGTGGACCTGCTGGGGCAGTGCAATTCGGAGTATTTAGGGGGCTTCGAATTCAGCGGCACTGGCGGGCAACTGGATTATGTGCGGGGAGCCTTTAACTCCGAGGGGGGAAAATCCATCATCGCCTTTTACTCCACCACCCACAACGGCGAGGTCTCCCGGGTGGTGCCCCGTTTCGCCGCGGGCACGGTGACCACCACGCCCCGGATGGACACCCATTACCTGGTCACCGAGTACGGGGCGGTCAATCTGATGGGCAAATCCACCTGCGAGCGGGCCCTGGAGATCATCAAGCTGGCCCATCCCCGGTTCCGGGACAGCCTGATGGCCGAAGCCCGGAAGATGTGTCTGGCGTGAGCCGGGGCCCCACGGCCCCGCCGGAGGGGGCGGCTGCCTCCGGGATTTCATCATTACGCTCACGTCATATATCGCCCCCCTCACCCCCCGAAGCGAGGGGGCGGTCAGGGTGAGGGGGCAGTGATCTTCACAGAGTAAGCAATGCGTTCCCGCATTTAAGAACCACTCTACTAAGCCGGCCTTCCCTGGTCATTACTCCGGGGGCCACAGGAACAGCCCGGTGGGATCATCCATCTGCCGCACCAGCGCTGTGGCGGACCGGTATTCCTGGATGGCGAATTCGCAGGCAAAGACCAGGGTGCCTTCGGCCAAATGCCCCCCAAAAGCCCGCCCGTCGCTGTCGCTCAGGGTCACGTGGGCATGGACCATGGGCTCGCCGTCCTTCAAGGAGATATTGCCCGTCAGGGCGACGATCTCCAGAGGGCGCGCCAGGTCGAGGAAATAATACTTCCGCTCCGCCTGATTATAATAGCCCACCCGGGCCTGGCTTACCGCGCCGATGGCCTGTACCTCTCCCAGGGTGATGCCCTGCTCCCGGGCGCAGTTAGTCAGGGCCGCCAGCAGGTCCTCGCCTTTGGCCAGCCTGCCCATGATCTTGCGGCCGGGGGTAACGGTGATCTTCATGGTGCTGTCCTCCTGTTGAGTGAAATCCGGCGGCTGCCGGCGTTTGCCCTGCCTATATTCCGCTAATTGATCGCTAATACCAGTTTTAGTTCTCTGCGAAACTCTCATAGCCTGTCATTCTGAGGAAGCGCAGCGACCGAAGAATCGCATAACTACAAGAATATACGAGATCGCTTCGCTCCACTCAGGATGACCAGATGGTTTTGTGCCGAGGTCTCACGTTGCAGCCAAACGACAATTTTCCCGTAGGGGCGGACCCATGTGTCCGCCCTAAATTGAGGGCGTACCGGCGGGAGCGTTCCTACGTTTCGGCGGTTGATTTTTGGTCGCAACTCGGCAGCAAATCCTGCTTGACGGCCACCGCCAGGATACCCAGCATCTTTTGTTCCAGGCGGCCCTGAAGCCCAAACCCCGCCTCGGCCAGGGCCGCTGCCAGGTCATGGCTGTAAAAGCGGTCGTGTTCCGGGTGCAGAAAGATCCGCCGGGCCAGGAAGTTCTGATAGAACTGGGGGTAAAACTCCTCCAGGCAGTAAATGCCGCCGGGCTTGAGCACCCGGGCGATTTCCCGCATCCCTCCCCGCCAATCCGGCAAATGGTGGAGCACCCCGAAGCCGAACACCGCGTCCAGGACCCCGTCCCGGTAGGGGAGCGTCAGGGCATCACCCACATAGAGGGCAATCTTCTCCCGGTATTCCGGCTTGAGATATCTTTTGGCCTGGAGGATCATGCGTTGATCCAGATCGAAGGCGTGGAGCCGCGCCGGCCGAAACTCTTCCTGGATGAGGCAGGCCCCGGCCCCCCGGCCGCAGCCGATCTCCAGGACCCGGGCCTGGGGCCTGATCCGGGTCACACCCTTGATCCACGTGATGATGAGGCGCTGGATCATGACCCGCACCGGGTTGTTGACCACCAGCCGCTCGGCCCAGTTGAGCTTCATGATTTCACCCCCAGGTGGATCACCGCGATGCCGTTGGTGAGGCGCCGATACCTGACCTGGGTAAAGCCGATCTTGGCGAGGACCGCGGACAATTCCTCGGGTTGGGAGAACATCCGGATGGATTCGGGGAGATAGGTGTAAGCGTCCCAGGAGCCCACCATGATCTTGCCCATCGCGGGCATGACGTAAAAAGAGTAAAAGTCATAAAGTTTGCGGAACCAGGCGGTTTTGGGCCTGGAGAACTCCAGGCACATCATGGTCCCCCCGGGCTTCAGGACCCGGAACATCTCCTGGAAGCCCACCTGGGGCAGGGTCAGGTTGCGGATGCCGAAACCCACCATGGCCGCATCGAAGCTGGCGTCCGGGCAACTGAGGCGCTCGGCGTCCCCCTGGATATACCCGATGTGGGGGGCCAGGGGGGAGGCGGCCACCTTGGGCCGGCCCGCGGCCATCATGGCCCAATTGATGTCATAGACGACCACGCTCCCGGTGCCCCCCATGGCCCGAACGGCCCGGAGAGCCAGGTCGGCGGTGCCGCCGCACACGTCCAGGACCAGGCTTCCCGGCTTCAACCCCATCATCCGCACCGCGGCCCGCTTCCACAGGTGGTGCATTCCGAAGCTCAAAAGCGTGTTCATCAGGTCGTATTTCCGGGCCACTGTGTCGAAGTGCTGGTGCACCAGCTTGCCTTTGGCCGCGGCGCTCACCCGGCGATAGCCGAAATAGGCCGTTTGTGGATCTGGACCTGCAAGATTTTGGGAGTCGCTGTCGAACTTCATACCGCTCCTTTTCTGGGTTGGCCTTACCATTCTGACTTTCATTCTATCAATCGCGGCCATGATGGGGCAGGAAAATTTTTGACTGGGAAGGGAACCGGGTCGGGGTGGAGCAGGCCGATTTCGCCTTCTCAGGGAGGCATCGTCAAGGTCCGGCAAGAGGGCGGCAGGGCTTCGCCCCGGTTTCTCTGGCCCCCTGGGCTAACCGGTAATCAGTTTATGTACATCGATGCCATATTTTTTCATGCGGTGCCACACGGTGATCCGACTCACCCCGAGGAGGGTTGCAGCCTTGGATTGATTGCCGCCGGCCTGGCGGAGAGCCGCAATCAGGGCCGCTTTTTCATCCATCCCGGCGCGGCTCCGAGCTACCTCCGGGATCTCGGTAAGCGGCATCGGGCCGGTTACCTTGGGTGGCAGATGTTCGGGAAGAATGAGGCCCTTTTCGGCCAAAACGAAGGCATACTCCAAGACCCCTTGCAGTTCCCGGACATTTCCCGGCCAGGGTTGGTCCATGAGGAGCCGCATAACGCCGGGGGTTACACCGGTTATGGGCTTGCCGCTCTTTTCCCGGAGCCGCTGGATAAAATGGTTCGCCAGCAGCGGTATGTCCTCCAGGCGGTCCCGCAAGGGGGGCAGGTGGATGGGAATGACATTGATGCGGAAGAACAGGTCCTCCCGGAATTTCCCCTGGGACACCAGCGATTGCAGGTCCTGGTGGGTGGCCGAGATGATGCGGACATCCACCTTGATGGACCGCACCTCTCCCACCCGCTCGAACTGTTTGGTTTCCAAAACCCTTAACAGTTTCACCTGGGTGGACAGGGGAATATCGCCGATTTCATCCAGAAAGATATCCCCGCGGTTTGCCGCCTCGAATCTCCCCTGGCGATGGCTGTAGGCCCCGGTGAAGGCACCCTTGACGTGGCCGAAAAGCTCGCTCTCCAGCAAGGATTCATTCAAAGCCGCACAACTGAACTTGATGAAGGGCCCTTCCCGGCGCTTGCCCAATTCATGGATCGCATGGGCCACCAATTCTTTGCCGGTGCCGCTCTCCCCATGGATAATGATGGGAGCGTCACTTTGCGCCGCTTTTTCGGTGAGCTCATAGACTCGCCGCATCACGGCAGACTTTCCCACGATGCCATAAAACCCGTCATCACCTTCCAACAACCGGGAGAGTTCCTGGATTTTCTGATCCCGTTTGGTAATTTCCGTGATATCCGTGAGCGTCTCCACCGCTCCGAGCAACTCACCGGCGGCGTTCCGCAAAATGGAGGCATTTTTCAAGACGTGCACATAAGAGCCATCTTTGCGAATCAACGTGCAGGGTTTCCGGGTGGCCGAACCAAGGTCGAACAGGTCACACCAGTTTCCCTTCCCTTCGGCCCGGGCCATTTCACAAGCATCGCACCGCAGCAGACTGCAGGAGCCGCCGATGAGCTCCTCCCGGCTGTAGCCGACGATTTCCTCGAACGCCCGGTTGACCATCATGATGGTGCCGTCCGGGGCCACCACCACGAGGCCATCATTCATGGTGTTGATAATTTCTCTGCAATAACGGTACATCCCCGGTTCATCCATGCCGGCTCCGACGGTCAGGTTAATATCTGTCTTAACATTTATCATAAGACACCTTGGGCCCGATTGCCAGTTGCTCTTTCTTTCTTGGGGCGCCCCGCGGGTGGAGTTACCTTAATATTCGCGCTCTTCGATAAGCATCGGGCCAGGTCTGAATGACAGGGTGAGACCCCGTGCAAGTCCCTTCACCTGTCTTTTCTGAGGGAGCGGTGCCACCGAAGCATGACAAATGGCGTTGCCTGGAGTTCCCAGGTTGGCAGGCTGCCCGGGTCAGGTGCCAGGATGCGGTCAGACATGAAAACCAGGCGTAGAGTAAAACGTGTAACTCTATTTGCCCCATGGATTTCTGCGCCTCACCTGATAAAATAAAGCCAGACCCGGCGCCAACGTCGCAGTCGGTTCTGCCATTCTTAATCCTCAGGAGATTCCAGACCGATACCAAGAAAAGGCGTGAGTCGGGGCCCGGCAGCATCAGCGCCAAGGCCGGGGCGCGGGTAGCGCCACCCGGGATCAACGTGGCCGGGACAACTTTTTGATAAATCTCATGGTCTCGCCTTGGTTCCTGCCTGAGAGAAGGATAGCTCACCGCCGTGGATAAGCATCACAGCTGCCTCAATACCCGGGCCATTATCGAATATTTCGAGGCGCAGTCGCCGGAGGCGGTGCCCGCCTTATTGGCGGGGCTCGGCCCGGCAATCTCCACCCTTCCCGACCCCCGGGAATTCCTCATGGAGATCAACAACTGGGTTTCCAGTGAAGTCATTATCCAGATGTTTGATAATGCCAGGCGCATTACCGGCCAGGCGGACATCGCCTTCGATATCGGCTTTCAGTCCGCAGCCCGGAAAAAGCTGGGGTATGTCCAGCGGATTCTCCTGCTGGCGTTGAAGGACCCCCGGCTCGGCCTGAAACGGGTGCAGGCCATCAATGACAAGTTCAACAAAAACAAGACCATCGAGATCGTCAAGGCCACCCGGGACCGGGCGATCATCAGGCTGCATTGGCTCCCCCACATCCCCGGCATCATCGATTTCTGCCAGTTCAACCAGGGCATCTACTCCGGTATTTTCAGGATCTGGAACCTGCCGCCGGCCCAGGTGGAGGAAGCCCGGTGTTTCTTCAAAGGCGATGAGTATTGCGAATACCACTTGAAATGGGAAAGAAGGTTCTCTCTCCGGGAATCCTGGCTGCGCCTGCTGATGCCCTGGTCTGTGCTCAAGGCCACTATTGCGGAACTGGAGCAGGACAAAGAGCTGCTGAAATACAAGTTCAATGAGGTTCACACTCTGAACCTGAGATTGCGGGAGAAAATCGACCATCTCGAATGCCTTGAGCAGACCAGCGGCGCAGCCATGTCTTTGCTTTTTATGGAAGATATGGTGCGGTTCTGTTTGGGCCTGCTCATCAAATTCACCAAACTGGACCGGGGGGTTATCTTCCTGCTGGATGACCAGGGACAGCTTTCCCTCCAGGAGGCTGTGGGCTGCGATCCCGAACTGGTGGCGCCGGTCAGGGACATGCGGATATCGCTGTTTGATCCGACCCAACTCCTGGCCCGGGTGGCGCTGGATGGCACCCTGGCGGTTTTTTCCGAAGAAACCCCCGGAGAACCGGGCCAGCCGGACCTCCTGCTCAACCACCTGGGGTTTTCCGCCGGGCTGGCGGCGCCTCTCATGGTGCGCCATCAGATTATCGGGGTCCTCCTGACCAGGGTGCAGCCCGGGAGCATCATTGCCGAAGCCGACCGGGAGTTCGTGACCAGTTTTGCCAACCAGATGGCCATCGCCCTCCATAATTCCCGGCTCTATGGCCAGTTGGAATCGTCGGAGCGCCATTACCGCGGGCTGGTGGAAAACGCCCATGAGGGCATCTGGATCGTGGAGATCAACGGCGTCATCAAGTTCGCCAACCGGCGCATGGAGGAAATTACCGGCGAAGAGGATGTGGCCGGCAAAAACCTGGAGGATTTCTGGGACCCGGAAAACTATTCGAAGGTGGAAGCGATTTTGCAGCAAAACCAGGAGGGCCAGGTAGTGCAGCAGGAATTGGAGATTATTGCCAGGGACCGTGGCCCGGTGGCGGTGATCATGAGCTCCGTGCCCCTGATGGAAAATGGCCGGCTCCTGGGCACGTTCGCCATGTTTAGCGACATCAGTGAAAAGAAGGCGATGGAGAAACAGATCTGGCAGCACCAGAAAATGGAGGCCATCGGCACCCTGGCCGGCGGCATTGCCCATAATTTTAACAACCTGCTCATGAATATCATGGGCTTGACCGGATTGATCCTGGCCGGCATCGACCGCGATGACCCGGCCCACGCCGACCTGAAGCTTATTGAACAGGAGGTGGTGAAAGGCTCGGCCCTCACCAAGCAGTTGCTCTCCCTGGGCCGGGGCGGGGCCTCGTCATCCAAACCCATCGACCTCAATGCCCTCCTGGAGAAGGCCGCCAGGCTGTTTTGCCGTACCCGGAGCGGTGTCACCATCACCCGGAAGCTGGCCCCGGACCTGCCCCCGGTGGAAGTGGACCCGGGTCAGATGGAGCAGGTGATACTCAACCTGTTGATCAATGCCTGGCAGGCCATGTCGCGGCAGGGGGACATGACCGTGGCAAGCGAAGCCGTGACGCTGTCCGAGGCTTTCTGCGGGTCCTACAAGCGGCCGCCGGGCCGCTATGTGCACCTCAGCCTGACTGACAACGGCAAGGGCATGGATGAGGCCACGCTGGCCCGGATCTTCGAACCCTTTTTCACTACCAATGACGTGGGTCAGGGCACGGGGTTGGGACTGGCCACCGTGTATGCCATTGTCAAGCAGCATCGAGGCATCATCCGGGTGGACAGCCACCCGGGCCAGGGCTCCACCTTCCATATTTTTCTGCCGGTGTCCCCCAAAGCGGTGGTCGCCGAGCTATCCCGGGACGATGCGATCCTGCGAGGGGCCGGCACCGTTCTCCTGGTGGATGATGAAGACGGCATCAGGATGGTGGCCGGACGGATTCTGCAGCAACTGGGGTACCAGACCCTGTTGGCCCCGAATGGGCTCCGAGCCCTGGAGATTTACCGCCAGGAGGGGGACCGCATCGACCTGGTGATCCTGGATATGCTCATGCCGGGTATGGGAGGCGCCGAAACCTTTCAGAAGCTGAAGGGGATCGACCCTGAGGTCCGGGTTTTGCTGTCCAGCGGCTATTCCCTGGATGGGGAGGCCCAACAGGTCATGGCGGCCGGGGCCCGGGGATTCATTCAAAAGCCCTACCGCCTGGCGGCGCTGTCCCATAAAATGGCGGAAATCCTCGGCACCTCCTGAGCATCGCCGGCCGCCGGGCCGGTGCCGCCGTCATCGGGCGCTTTAGCGGTTCTGCCGGTCTCATACGCCTCATACGAACTTAAAGGCTCTGCAAAAAGCCGTTTTGTCACCCTGAGCGGCGCGAGGGATCTCGCATTTTCTCTCAGGTAATGAGAATCTTCGATCGCTCCGCTCCCTCAGAACGACAGGTTAAGGGGCCTTGAGAAGACGTGTCAAGTTGCGTCGAAAAACCTATAAAAATTATGTCATTCTGAACGGACCGCCGCGGGCGTGAAGAATTTCGTCGGCTTTAAAAGAGAGATGCTGCGCGGCCCTCAGATGAAAAAAATAGTTTTTTTTGTTCATTGGATCCCGTTCTCTCCCCTTCAAGACTGCAAGCTTTTGAGGCGCGCCCCGGGATCGAAGTCCGGGTTCCGGCGCAATTCTTCCGGCCCCGGGGTCTGCTCCAGGCGCATCAACTCCGCCATGGCTGCCAACTGCCGGTCGCGTTGGAGCCCGGCGGCCGCCAATACCCGGTTGTCCTTGACATAGTAAGCCAAGAAATTCCGTCCCGGCAGGTCACCGTGGACAATGAGTTCATCCCAGGACTCGGCGTACCCCACATACTGGAGGAAGAGATCGAACTGCTCGCTCCAGAAGAACGGTATCCCGGCAAACTCCACCTGGCGCCCCGCCAGGTTGTGGGCGGCGATGCGGCCGTGCTGCGCCGCCAGGCGCCAGTGCTCGATGCGGATGGCTGCACCCGTGCGCCAGTCGGGAAAACGGGCCACGTCCCCGGCGGCATACAACCCCTCGGCGACCCGCAGCCGCCGGTCTGCGGACACGCTGCCGTCGGCGTTGAGTTTGACTCCCTGAAGGATATCCGTGGCCGGCTTGATCCCCAGGCCCACCACCACCAGGTCGGCCGGGAGGGCTTCACCGTCATCCAGGACCACCGCCTGCACCCGGCCGTCACCCTCCAGGCGGATGGGGGTGCGACCCAGGCGGAAGGCGACGCCCTTTTCTGCCTGCGCCTCCTGCAGCATCCGGCCGATCTCCGGTCCCAGTTGCCGGGCCAGGGGGACGGGGCCGCGGCCCACCACGGTCGCGGCTAACCCCCGTTTGGTGAGGGCCGCGGCGGCTTCCATGCCGATGAACCCGGCGCCGATGATCACTACCCGGGAGGGCGGGAGGGCTTCTTTGATGATGGCGTCGGCGTCGTCGGCGCTCCTGAGGGTAAAAACGTTGGGCCCTTCGGCCCCTGGTATTTCCAGCCGCCGGGGCACCCCCCCAGTGGCCAGGAGCAGGCCGTCATAAGTGAGGGTGTTGCCCTCGGCAAAGGTCAGGGTCTTTGAAGGCACTTCCAACCGGGTGACCCGCTGCCCCATCAGGACTTCGATGTCGTGGTCCCGGTAAAACTCCGGGGTCCTCCAGGGGAGCGCCTCGGGACCGGCGTCCCCGCTGAGGTAGCCCTTGCTCAGATTGGGGCGGTCGTAGGGCAGGCGCAGCTCCTGGGTGATCATCACGACGCGCCCGGTGAAGCCATCCTGCCTCAGGGTTTCCGCCGCGGCATTGCCCGCGGCCCCGGCCCCCAGGATCACCAGGGTGCGGTCATCGGCAGGATCGCGCCGCACCATGGCGGGAGTGCGCCGGCCTTCCGCCTTCTCCGGGACGTTGACGATAACGTCGTCCCCCTCCACCCGCGCCGTGTAGCACGGCTCGGCATCCAGGGCCGGAGGCTCTTTGAGGTCGCCGTTCATCACGTCGAAGACGGCTTGATGCCAGGGACACCTCACCCGGTGGCCGCTCAGGGCGCCTTCCGCCAGGGGGCCCCCATAGTGGGTGCATTCAGCCCCGATGGCGTAAAATTTTCCCCTGCAGGCGGACCAGCAATACCTTGGTCTCCCCCACGACCACCTCGCGCATTTCACCGTCCTGAAGATCCTGGACCTTGGCAACTTTTGCTTCCATGGGCAGTCTCGCCTCCTCCCCGGGATTGGGTTCCACTGGTGATTTTTCTCTAATCTAGGGCTCCGCGTCAGCCTTGGCAAGGGAGACGAGTCACGATTTTCCTGGTCGGCCTGGCTGGCAGACTGGATATTACCGGTCCGGCAAGACGATTATCGGCCGGCTGCGCTTGCAACTCCCTAAGATGGTGGTTAAATTAAATACCGGTAAATAATCGACAGGAGATAAACGGTTAATGTTGCCTTTTAAGAAGATACTCTGTCCCACTGACTTCAGTGAACCTGCCTTCGTTGCCCTGAAACGCGCCGAGGAACTGGCCCGGCATTTTGAAGCGGAATTAATCGTGGCCCATGTCATTCCGCCGTTGCCGGGCCCTCATTCTTTCCCCGACCCCCAGGCGCCCCTCAATTTTGAGGTGCCCCTGTTCCAGCAGGAACTGGCAATCAAGGCGGAGCAAATGCTCAAGGAGCTGGTGTTCCAACTGAAAGGGAGGACCCGGGACCTGGTGACCACCGGAGAGGCAGCCCCGGAAATCCTCCGGATCGCCGCGGCAGGAGCACGTCGACCTCATCGTCATCGCCTCCCACGGGCTGACGGGCTGGCGTCGGCTGGTCCACGGCTCCGTGGCCGAAAAAGTGATGCGCCAGGCCACCTGCCCGGTCCTGAGCATCGCCGCGCCCCCTGTGGTGGAGCAGTGAGCCAGCAAATGCCCGGTTGCGTATCGGCAGGACATGAGCAATAATGGCTTATCATGAATTTTGTGGAGGAGGATGGTTATGACTAAGGTAGCGATTAACGGTATGGGACGGATTGGGCGGGCGGCTTTCAAGATCGTCATGGAACAGTCTGAGTTGGAACTTGATGGCGGTCAACGACCTCATGGACCTGGATAACCTGGTCTACCTGCTGAATTATGATACCGTCTACGGCGTATATAAGCATCGGGTGACCGCCAGTGGCGGCAAGCTGGTGGTGAACGGCAAGTCCATTAAATTTTTAAGTGTCAAGGATCCGGCCCAACTCGCCCTGGAAAGAGCTGGGGGTGGAGATCGTCCTGGAGTGCACCGGGCTGTTTACCCAGGCGGAGGGGCTGAGTAAACATATTGCCGCCGGGGCCAAGTACGCCATGCTGTCGGCGCCGCCCAAAGGGCGCGGAAGTCTGCTGCATCGTCCACGGCGTCACCAAGCCGGAGGCCGGCGACCGCATGATCTCCTGCGCTTCCTGCACCACCAACTGCATCACCCCGGTGGTGGAGATCATGGGCCGGCGGATCGGCATCAAAAAGGCGGTCATGACCACCATCCACGCCTACACCTCCTCCCAGGCCATGGTGGACGGACCCAACAAGAAATTTCGCCGGGGCCGGGCCGGGGCGGCCAACCTGGTGCCCACTTCCACGGGTGCGGCGGTGGCCACCACCAACATCTTTGCCCCAGTACAAGGGAAAATTCGACGGGGTCTCGGTGCGCTGTCCCGTGCCCTGCGGCTCCCTGGCCGATCTGGTCTTCGTGACCGAGCGGCCCACCACGGTGGAAGAAATCAACAAGATCTTTAAAGAAGAGGCCGACGGCCGCTACAAGGATATCCTGGAATACGCCACCGACCCCATCGTCTCCTCCGATATCATCATGAATCCCCATGCGTCCATTTTTGACCCCAGCATGACCCAGGTGGTGGACGGCGACCTGGTCAAGGTCTTCAGCTGGTACGACAACGAATGGGGCTATACCAACCAGATGGTCCGGGAGGTCGTGCGCCTCACCAAACAGGGGTAGGCCGTGGCCGGGGTTTTCCCCTGGCCCTGGCGCCGCAGCTTCCCCACCGCCCCGGCGGGTGATGGGGGAAGTTGAGGCCGAAGCAACCCCCTGAGGGTTCCCAGAACCTCATCCCGGCGGGCTGGGAACCGGGAGAGGGTGAAGCCTGCCAACCAATGGACCTCCGGGCCCGGGCGCCGAAAATCCCGGGAACCCCTCTCTACCCGCCAGGGGGTTTTCCAACCCCCTGAGTTCCCCTGACCCCAAACTTATGGAAGGAGGGTAATATGAAGATATTCACCCGAGATGAGCTGAGAACCCTCACCGCCGCGGCCCAGGCGCCGTGTGTGTCTATTTATATGCCCACCCACCGCCTGCCCACGGAAAATCAGCAGGACCGCACCCGGCTGAAAAATTTGATCCGCCAGGCCCAGGAATCCCTCCAGACTTACGGCTTGCGTCCGGCGGAGGCGGAGTCTTTCCTGGAACCGGTCACCAAACTTCTTGAGACCATCTCCTTTTGGAAAGACAAGCGGGACGGACTGGCGCTGTTCATCGCTCCCGGGATGTTTCGCCTCTACCAGCTGCCTGCCAGGTTCGAGCCCTTGGTGGTGGTGGCCCACCGTTTTCACCTCAAGCCGCTCCTGGTCTTCCTGGGGGATAACGAGTTCTTCGTCCTGGCCCTGAGCCAGAATGAGGTCAGGCTCTTCGAGGGGTCTCGCATGGGCCTCAGCGCCATCGACGACCTGGAAGGGGTGCCCAAAAGCCTGGCCGACGCCCTGAAATACGATGAAATGGTCAAGCAGCTGCAATTCCGCACCGGCGTCGGGACGGGCGGCGCCCGGGGCGAGCGGGCCGCCATGTATCACGGCCAGAGCGCCGATGACGCCAAGGATAAGATATTGCGGTACTTCCGCCAGATTGACCAGGGGTTGCAGGACTTCCTCCGGGAGGAACCGGCCCCCCTGGTCCTGGCCGGGGTAGAGTATCTCCTGCCCATCTACAAGGAGGTCAATACCTATCAGCACCTGCTGGGCGAGGGCATCACCGGCAACCCCGAGGGGGTGAGCCCCGAAGAGCTGCACCGGCAGGCCTGGACCCTGGTGGAGCCGCACTTCCGCCAGGAGCAGGAGAAGGCTGCGGCCCGCTACCGTCAGCTGGCGGGCACCGGCAAGACCGCCAATGACGCCCGGGAGATCGTGCCCGCGGCCTACCACGGCCGGGTGGAGTGCCTGTTCGTGGCGGTGGGCCGCCAGCAGTGGGGAGATTACGATCCGGGGACCGACCAGGTTAGCATCCATCCGGAACCCCAACCTGGTGATTTCGACGTCTTGGACCTGGCCGCCACCCAAACCCTGCTCCAGGGTGGAACGGTCTATGCCGTGGAGCCCGGCGAAGTGCCGGACGCGGCCCTTCTGGCCGCCACCTTCCGCTATTAAACCAAATCGGGGCTGGCCGGGGCCGGTTGAGGGTGGCCGGCCCCGGCAGGATCATCAGTGTCGCCTGCCAATTCGGCTCAAAAAGGGAAAACCTGTCGGTGACACGTGGCTGAGGCGGCTGCATAATCTCGGCAGGGGGGGGTGGGGGAAACCGCCTCGTTACCAAGTTGAAGGCTTTCCAAAAAGTCATTTTGTCATCCTGAGCGAAGGGAAGGATCTCGCATTTTCTGGTACTTATGAGATTCTTCGTGCGCTCCGCTCCCTCAGAATAACAGGTGCAGGGACTTTAGCGAGGTCTCATGTTGTCCTTGGGAACCAGGAGGAGGCGAGACGATGTTACAGCGTTTTGACCATGTGACGATCGTGGTGCGGGATATGGATGGAGCGAAGCAGTTTTTCAACCAGCTGGGATTTGAGCAGACCCTGACGGCGGTGATTTCGGGGGAGAAGTTTTCACGATACATGAACGTTGCCGGAATCGAGGCCGAGCATGTGACGCTTAGACACGCCACAGCCTCGCCGCGCCTGGAAGTGCAGCTCCTGAAGTATCACCACCCCGAGCCGGTTGATGATCCCCATATCAGAAACTTGAGCAAAATTGGCTTCAATCACGTCTGTTTTGCGGTGGATGATCTCGATGTCGCGCTGGCCAGACTCAAGTCCCATGGTATCGAACCCAAGACCGAGATCCTGGATTTCCATGATCGGAAACTGGTCTTTCTTCCCGGGCCGGAGGGGATCACCCTGGAACTGTCCCAATGGTATGAGGAATAAAGGGTGCACCAAGCCGGGAACCAGAAGAAAAGTTCGTTTGATGATTAGTCATTGCAAGACTGAAATATCAGCACCGTAGCACCGTGGGGCGGGATGTGCTTCGCTTCCCGCCCTACGGCTACTCAATTCCTCCTGGTCAACTACCCCTCAAGCTCCGATGCTTACAAAATCGACAGCCGCTCGTCGTAGATGAACTCCCGGGTATGGCGGGCCACCCGTTCGGGCTCGATCTGGATTCGGGCGGTGCCGGTTTCCATGGCGGCCCGGGCCACGGCCTCGGCTACTACCGGGCGGCACCCGGAAATCCATGGCTTCGGGCAGGATATAGTTCGGGCTCAACCTGTCCCCCGCCAGGTCGGCGATGGCGTGGGCCGCGGCAATGTTCATGGCATCGTTGATGCGCCGGGCCCGGATGTCCAGGGCGCCCCGGAAGATGCCGGGGAAGGCCAGGCAGTTGTTCACCTGGTTGGCGAAATCCGCCCGCCCCGTGGCCACCACCAGGGCCCCGGCGGCCCGGGCGGCCTTGGGGTGGATTTCCGGGTCAGGGTTGGCCAGGGCGAAGACGATGGGGCCGTCGCCATGGATTTCACCATATCCTGGGAAAGGACGTTGGGGCCCGACAGCCCGATGAAGACGTCGGCGCCCCTGCAGGGCATCGGCCAAGGAGCCCTGCTGCCGGTCCGGGTTGGTGATGGCCGCCAGCTCCTCCTTGATGAGGTTCATGCCCTTGCTGCGGCCCCTGTAAATGATCCCGGTGGTGTCGCACACCATGATGTTTTTGCGCCCCGGCCTGGATCAGACATCTTGGCCACGGAAATGGCCGAGGCCCCGGCCCCGTTGAAGACGATCTTGACCTCGTCCAATCTTCCGGTCACTGATCTTCAAAGCATTGATCATGGCCGCCAGGGCCACCACCGCGGTGCCGTGCTGGTCGTCGTGGAAATACCGGGATATCCAGGCGTTCGCATAATCTCTGCTCGATTTCGAAGCAGCGGGGCGAGGAGATGTCCTCCAGGTTAATGCCGGCGAAACACCGGCGAGATGTTCTCCACCACCTCCACGATCCGGTCGGGTTCCTGGGTGCTGATGCAGATGGGAAAGGCCTCCACCCCGCCGAAGGTTTTAAACAGGATGGCCTTGCCTTCCATCACCGGCAGCGCCGCCCGGGGCCCGATGTTCCCCAGGCCCAGGACCGCGCTGCCATCGGTGACGATGGCCACCAGGTTGTTCTTGCAGGTGTAGTCGTAGGCGCCCATGGGTTCCCGGACGATCTTGGCTACAGACCTCGGCCACCGCCTCCGGGGCATACAACCGGCTGATAAATGACCTCGTCCTTGATGGGCACCTTGGCATATGACCTGGATGCAGCCCTGATAGCGGCGGTGGAGCTCCAGGGCCTCCTCATTGATGCTGAGCTTGCCCGTAGTCCTGGCCTTCCGAGGGCAGCCAGGCCAGCTCCCCTTCATAAATATAGCTTTCGGTGCGCTCGTGAATCCGCTCGGGAGTGACGACTTCGGCAGTCATCTGGGCGACTCCGGTTGCCTGGGCCGCCCGGGCCACCGCCTCGGCAATGACCGGGGAAATGTGCCAGTCCATCTGCCGGGGAATGATGTTGTGGGGCGACAGCTTGTCTTCGGGAATCATGTCCGCCAGGGCCCGGGCCGCGGCCAGGTACATCTCGATGTTGACCCGGTGGGCCCCCACGTCCAGGCAGCCCCGGAAAAATCCGGGCGTCACCAGGGAGGAGCGGATCTGGTTTTCGCTGTCGGCCTGGCCCGTGGCCACCACCGCGGCGCCCCCGGCCCTGGCTTCGGCTTCGCTGATTTCGGGCTCCGGCAGGGCCAGGGCAAAGACAATGGGGTCTTTGGCCATGCTGGCGACCATTTCCCGGGTGACCAGGCCGCCGGCGGACAGGCCGATGAAGACATCCGCCCCCTTGATGACCTCGGCCAGGCTGCCTTTGACGTCCTGGGGACCCACCAGGCGGGCGATCTCGGATTTGGCCCAATCCATCCCCACGGTGCGATAAACCCGCAGAGCGCCGTGGCGGTCGCAGATGACGATATTCTTATTGCCGGCCACCACCAGTCCCTTGGCCACCCCGATGCCGGCAGCGCCGGCGCCGTTAATCACGATGCGCACCTCGCTGCAAGCGTCTTGCCCACCACCTTCAGGGCGTTATAGAGGGCCGCCAGCACGATGATCCCGGAGGCATGGTTTTCGTGGTGCAGCACCGAGACCCGGACCGCGTGGCGGATGCGGTTTTCAATGGTGAAGCATTTGGGGGCGGCGATACTTTCCAGGCAGAAGCCCCCGAAGGACGGGGCCAGGACCCGGACGATCTCGATAATCTCGTAAGGGTCCTGGGTCGTTAAGGGCTATGGGGACGGCATCCACGTTGGCAAAGGTCTTATAGATCACCGACTTGGCCTCCAACTTGGGCAGGACCGCGGCAGCCCCGATATTGCCGAACTCATAAACCTGGCTGCCGTCGGAGATCAGGGCGATGGAATTGCCCCGGCAGGTATAACTGGTATGAGGAGGCCGGGTTCTGTTTCGATTTCCTTGCAGACCGCCCCTACCCCCGGGGTATAGATGCGGCTTAGCACGGAGACATCCCGGATGGGCATCTTGCTTTTGACGCCGATTAAGACCGCGATAACGCCGACGATAATCCAACGCATCCGATTCTTTATCCATTTTTTCCCTACCTTGTGTGGTGGTGAGCCGAAAATCTTCACATTGATCAAATATACCATGGGATATGAACCTCATCCTGGCAAGGCCATTTTCCCGTGAGCCAAAAATAACTTGCCCTACCGGCAACATTTCCCGGGAGGCGGCGGTGGGCGGGCCTCGTCAAGTTGCCGCCTGGTCGGCCGGGCGACGGGGCAGGGAGAAAAAGAAGGTGGCCCCGACGTTGAGCTGGCCTTCGGCCCAGACGCGGCCGCCGTGATGTTGGATGATGCGCTGCACCAGGGCCAGCCCCACCCCGGTGCCTTCAAATTCCTCATAGCGGTGCAGCCGTTGAAACACCCCGAATAATTTGTGAGGCATACTGCATATCGAAGCCCACCCCGTTGTCCTTGATGTAATAGACATCTTCGTCGGCTTCGCTCCGGGAGCCCACCTCGATGAGGGCGGCCTCCCGGGGATGGGTGAATTTGAGGGCGTTGCCCAGGAGATTGACCCAGACCTGGCGGATCAGGGCCAGGTCGGCCCGGGCCGCCGGGAGGGGTTTGAGGTCCCAGTGCACCGTCCGGTCCTCCAGGGTGCCTTGCAATTCCCCCGCCAGGTTCCGGACCAGCTTCCCCATGTCGACGTCGACCAGCTTCACCTCCCGGCGGCCCAGGCGGGAGAAGGCCAGGAGGTCGTCAATAAGCTGGCCCATGTTCTGGGTATTGGCCCTGATGATATCCAACAACCGGTGCCCTTCGGCGTCCAGGCGGTCGGCATAATCTTTCAGGAGAATCCGGGAGAAACCGTCAATGGCCCTGAGGGGGGCCCGGAGGTCATGGGAGACGGAATAGGAAAAACCTTCCAGTTCCCGGTTGGCCGCCTCTAATTGACTCGTGCGCTTTTCGACCCGCTGCTCCAGCTCTTCATTGAGTTGGTGGATTTCTTCCTCGGCCTGTTTCCGGCCCGTGACGTCATGGAGAGCAAAGACCAGAAAATCCACCTCACCGGCGTCGTCCAGGATCGGTACCAGGGTCCAGTCCCAGTAAGTCACCCCCCATTCCGGGTGGTCAGGGTAGATGAAGGCCTTGGCCACCGCCTGGTAGGCGATCTTAGTTTTCACCACCTGGGTGAAGATGGCCTGGTTTTCTTCGTGGGGGTAAAAAGCGAAATGGTTGTGGCCCGGGAACTCCGAGACGTTCGCGCTGACAGGATTGGGCATAGGCCTCATTCACCTGAATGAAGTTAAACTCCTTGTCCAGGAAAACCAGGGGGGTGATGGTGTGGGTAAAAAAGGCTTCCAGGGATCGGGTCTTTTCCTTAAGGATTTCTTCGGCCCGTTTCTGTTCGGTAATATCTATGCCCAACTCGAGGATCAGGGGGGAGCCGTCGCTGTCGGCAAAGGGATAGACATAGGCGTGGTAGATGCGGCCCCCCTGATGGACCCACTCCCGTTCCTGGGGTTGGTGAGTTTCCATGACCCGCATGTCCTGGCAGCCTTTACAGGGGGCGTCGAAGCCGTGCAACACCTGATAGCACCGTCGGTCGCCGGGGTCTCCGATCCTTTCCCGGAAAAACCGGTTGGCAAACTTGATGGAATAATCCGGGGCCTTCAGATACACATAGGCGGGCAACTCCTCCAGGAGGGACAGCAGGCGCCGGCGTTCGGCCTCCAGGGCCATTTCGGCCTGACGGAGGGCCGTAATGTCCCGGAGCACCCAGATGACCCCCATGGGCCGGCCCTGGGGATCGGTGATGAGAGAGGCGTTGACCAATACCGGGACTTCTCGCCGATCTTTGGTCAAGAGGTCGCAGGCCAGGTCCCGGGCGTAGCCTTGTTTTAGGCAGGCGGTGAGGCCGGGCAGGATCTTGGCGCTATCCCGGTCCACCACCAGCTTGGTAGCCAGTTCTCCCAGCACCTCCCGGCCCCAGCCGAAATAATCCGTCAGGGCTTTGTTGGTATGGGTAATGCGCCCCCTGAGGTCGGTAATGATCACTCCGTCCAGCATACCGTCAACGGTCTGGACTGACATGGCGGCGGCGGCCGCGGCTTCCTGGGCCTCCATGGCCGCGGCGGTGCTCAGGCGGATTCGACGCCCCGACAGGACGATTCCCACTACCCCCAGTAACCAGAGCACCACATGCCCCAGGATGAGAGACCAGGTATGCCAGGCCGATACCATAAGGTCTTTCATAGGGACCGACACGCTGATGCCGCCCCGGATATCGCCGACCTTGTATCCCTGCTCCTCATGGCAGGTAAGGCAGCTGGGCTCGATCCGGAAGGGACGCATCAGGCGCATGTAGGACTGGCCGTCAACGGAGACCACGCCGCTGACTTCTGTCTGGCCGTGCTCAAATGCCTCCAGCGCCTGCTTTTCCCAGGGGTCCGGGGCGTTTTGGGGCCGGAGGGGCTTCAGACTGGTGAGGTGCCCCCGGGGAAGACCTGACTCTTGGGCCAATTCATAGATCTGGCGGGTCATGTAGGCAGGGTTTAACAAAGTGAGCCGGCGCCCCGAGGGCGTGACGATATCCCGCTCCGGCACCTTGGCCAGGTAAGGGGTGGGAGGCGTGTCAGGAGTCACC
Source organism: uncultured delta proteobacterium (assembly GCA_963841475.1). GTDB lineage: Bacteria > Desulfobacterota > Desulfobaccia > Desulfobaccales > 0-14-0-80-60-11 > 0-14-0-80-60-11. The sequence continues at coordinate 76,247 of CAWJCT010000002.1, read as the reverse complement.
GGGACATAAACGCCGCCGTGGCTCGCAGCCCAGCGCCGGTAGAGCACGTCCCGCTCATAATTGGTCAACGCAATAGTGCGGGCCACCCGTAAAGCTTCTTCCCGGTCTTGAAACAGATTCCACCCCAGGGACGCCGCCGCCACCAGGGTCCAGACCCCTATGCAGGATCCAGCCATAATACTTCAGGGGGATCGAGTGCCCCTTTTCTTTGTGATCAGCTTGCATAACGGCTCCAAATACCCGCCCCTGCCCGGGACTCTGGCTACATCCAGCCTCAGGCGGCCGTCCTCAGTCTTCCTGGTGGGTATCGCCCGGCCCCCAGGTCTGGCACCATGATCCGGGTAGCTTAACCAAGTATACCAACAAATTTTAAAATTTCTCGTTAAGATGTGAAGGAATGTCAGTCGGTTGAAAAAAGCCGGGCTTTGGGGCGGGTGGCCGTCCCCGGGTCGCCTTTAAGTGCGGCCCGGAGACCTGGCCCTGGCGGAGAATTGCAGTTTTGGGCAGACTCCGCGATAATTTTAACGAAGTGCCAAAGAGTTTCCCTGAAAACGCCCATGGCGGCAGGACTCGTGGAGGGGCCGCCCGCCGCCCCTTCTACCAGCCAGGATATGCCCGGCAAGATGATCAACCTCAACGAGTTTCGCGCCGGACAGTACAGCGTGCCCTTCTCCTGCGGGGATGAGCTCCCGGAGTGCTGCTTTGCCTGCGTCTACCTGCTGTATGACGATGCGGGCGCCTGCCTCTGCGGCTCCCGGTTCAACTATTTCTGCGGCTATGCCTGGCCCGACAAGCTGACCCAGACCGTCCCGCCCTGCCTCCTGGACCCTGAGTGAGTCCATGCGCCGACAACCCGTACGGCCATTATCTTAAACCGGTATTCCCCAGGCGCCGATCGCGGCCGGAAGCATGATACCCCGTCCCGTTCCCCGTTTAAGGTTTGACAACCCCTTGCGCTTCTCTTATTTTTAAGCCAGGGGGGAAGGTCATGGGCGCCAGAAAGCGTTGTCTTTTTTCTCGAGCCGAGATTGCCCGGCGGGTGGCGGAGCTGGGCGAAGGGATCGGCCGGGATTATGCCGGCCGGAACGTGGTGATGGTGGGGGTCCTGAAAGGGGTATTCATTTTCATGGCCGACTTGGTGCGGGCCCTGCCGTTCCCCGTGGAAGTGGACTTCGTCCGCCTTTGCAGTTACGGCGCCGGCACCACCACCAGCGGCGAGGTTAACATCACCAAGGATGTGGAAATGTCTCTCCGGGATCGGGATGTCATCATCGTGGAAGATATCGTGGACACGGGCCTCACCCTGGCTTTCCTCAAGCAGCATCTGGCCATCCACCAGCCTCGCTCCCTCAAGATCTGCTGCCTCATTGACAAGAAGGAACGCCGGGAAGTGGAGGTCCCCCTGGATTATATAGGCTTTGCGGTGGAGCAGGGCTTTCTGGTGGGCTACGGGCTGGACTGCGGCGAACAGAGCCGCACCCTGCCGGAAATTTTTGTGTTGGAAAAGGATTGAGGCCGAAAAGCCCTTATCCGCCCTTCAATCTGCAGCTTAGCATAGCGCCCGTAGGGGCGGGTTTTAAACCCGCTCCCACATTTACCGGTGAAAGACTCTAGGGGGACGGTGACCGATAATTCTCAACCACCCCGTTTTGCGGCCCTGGACCTGGGCAGTCTGACGGTGCGCCTGGCCGTGGCGGAGCGCACCCCGGCGGGAGAACTCCGGGTCCTGGCCCTACGCCGGGAAATTACCGGGCTGGGGCAGGGGCTGGCCGCCACCGGGGACCTGGCCCCGGAGGGTATGGCCCGGACCCTGGAAGCGCTCAAGAGCTTTAAGCAGGTCATGTCGGCCCATAAGGTTACGGTTTACCGGGCCGTGGGCACCCAGGCCCTGCGCCAGGCCCGGAACCGGCAGGTCTTCCTGGATCAGGTGCGAGATGCCCTGGGGTTGGCCGTCGAGGTGCTGGCTCCCGAGGCGGAGGCCCGGCTGTCCCTCACCGGCGTGCTCACCACGTTGGCCCCGGAGGTGCTTGAGGCACCGGATGTCCTGGTCTTTGATGTGGGCGGGGGCAGTTCGGAGTTCGCCCTGGTGCGCCGGGGCCGGGAACCGGTTCTGGCCAGCCTGCCCCTGGGGGTCCTGACCCTGAGCCAGGCCCGGCCCCTGGGCGAACCGCCCTTGCCTGAGAAGGTGGCGTCCCTGAAAGAAGATCTGGCGGCCCGCCTGGGTTCTTTTTATCAGGAGGCCATCGGGCCCTATCTTCAGGGGCCCCCCCGTCTGGTGGGCACCGCCGGGGCGGTCACGACGCTCGCGGCCATGCAGTTAGAGTTGCGGGCCTATGACGCCCATAAGATCAACAACCTGACCTTGACCCGGGCCCAGGTGGCGGCCCTGGCCGAACGGCTGGCAGGTTTGCCCGAAGCGGCCCGGGCCCGTCTGGCCGGGATCGAGCCCGCCAAGGCCGGGGTCATGGTGGCCGGGGCCCTGATCGTTCTTACCATCCTCGAGGTCTGCCGGGCCGATTCCCTGGTGGTGATCGACGCCGGGCTCCTGGAAGGGGTCTTGCACGAGATGGCCGGCAAGTTTTGAGTTTCGGGATTCGCTGGAAAAGGATAAAATTAATATTTTATTTCACCATCCGTTGGCAACCAGGCGATGGGATCATTATTATGATAAGGACAATGCACGTAACCTGTTCCGCCGCATCTGGCTCCAGAATCTGGCCACCGGGAACTCAAACGCTGGGGGATAAACCGTATGTCTCATGATAGCATTCACTACGCCTATACTTTCGATGATCTGCTGCTGCTGCCGGGGGCCTCTTCGGTGCTGCCCAGTGAAGCGGACCTCTCTACCCGCCTGACCCGGCGTATCTCCCTCAATATTCCCCTCATCAGTTCCGCCATGGACACGGTGACCGAGGCGGACACGGCCATCTCTTTAGCCCGCCAGGGCGGCATCGGCATCCTGCACCGCAACATGACCATCGAAGCCCAAGCCCTGGAAGTGGAAAAGGTCAAAAAATCGGAATCGGGGATGATCATCGAGCCGGTGACCATCGGCCCCGAGGCCCGGATTGCCGATGTGCTGCAACTGATGGAGCGCTACCGCATCTCCGGCATCCCGGTGGTGGAAGGGCAAAAAATTAGTGGGCATCGTCACCAACCGGGACCTGCGCTTTGAAACCAACCTGGCGCAAAAAGTCAAAGAGGTGATGACCAAGGACCGCCTGGTCACCGCCCAGGTGGGAATCACCCTGGAGGAGTCCAAGGCCCTGCTGCATAAGTACCGCATTGAAAAACTGCTGGTGGTGGACGACGACGGCAATCTCAACGGGCTCATCACCATTAAGGATATCGAAAAAATCCGCAAGTATCCCCTGTCCTGCAAGGATGAGTTCGGCCGCCTGCGGGTGGGGGCGGCCATCGGCGTGGGATCCGACCGGGAGCCCCGCATCGAGGCCCTGATCAAGGCCGGGGTGGACGTCATCGTGATCGACACCGCCCACGGCCACTCCCGCCGGGTGATCGAGACGGTGGAGGATACCAAGCGGAATTTCTCCGACCTCGAATTGGTCGCCGGCAACGTCGCCACCGCCGACGGGGCCCGGGACCTGATCAAGGCCGGGGTGGACGCAGTCAAAGTGGGGGTGGGACCCGGTTCCATCTGCACCACCCGGGTGATCGCCGGGGTGGGAGTGCCCCAGATCTCCGCCATCATGGACTGCGCCAAAGCCACCAAAGCCGCGGACATTCCCCTGGTGGCCGACGGCGGCATCAAGTACTCCGGTGACGTCACCAAGGCCCTGGCCGCCGGCGCCGACGTGGTGATGATCGGCAGCCTCTTTGCCGGCACCGACGAGAGTCCCCGGTGAAACCGTGATCTTCCAGGGGCGGAGCTACAAGATCTACCGGGGCATGGGGTCGGTGGAGGCCATGAAGGCTGGCAGCCGGGACCGCTACTGCCAGGAGGACGTCAACCTGGAGAACAAACTGGTGCCGGAGGGTATCGTAGGCCGGGTGCCGTCCCGGGGGAAACTGGCGGACGTCATTTTCCAACTCATGGGGGGCCTGCGCTCCGGCATGGGCTACGTCGGGGCCAGGACTATCCCGGACCTCCAAACCCTGGCCAAATTCGTCCGCATCAGCACTGCGGGCTTGAAAGAATCCCACGTCCACGACGTCATCATCATGAAGGAAGCGCCGAATTACTGGGTGGATTAGCGGGAGTGAGCAGTAAGCAGAAAAGGCCGGGGTTCAGCGGTTAGTATAGGTAGCGCCGGGCCTTTCCTCTGACCAAAGACCCGTAGGGGCGGACCCATGTGTCCGCCCTTTTTTTATTCCCCACCCAGATAACCGAGGGAGGGCCGATGGCCCTCCCTTCGCACCCTACGTGGGTCCATGACGGGCAGTGTCCGCCCGATGTATAAGGGCGACCCGGCGGGTCGCCCTTGCGTATGGGATTGGGGGATGGGGGTTTGGGGGAGTTTTTCGTAGGCGAAAGGGCGTCCGCCTTTTGCCCCCTCCCCCAACTCTTCCCTATTTTTACCCTTCGGCGGCTTTGGGTTGGTCGGCCAACCAAGCCGCTCGTTCCTCGGGTTTCATGGGGCTGGGGCCCAGTTTCAGGGTCCGCGCCACCATTTCCCTGGCGTATGGCGGCGAATTTCGGCCCTTCCGAGGAGGACAGGTTGAACATTTCCACCCGTTCCGGTTCCATCCCCATGGGGTCGAAATCCTTTTTTACCTTGTTGACCCGCTTCCTGGCCCGGATGTTGCCCATGAGATAGTGGCACTCACCCTCCAGGCAGCCCACCACCATGACTGCATCGGCGCCGCCCTCAAAGGCCTTGAGCAGGTGGATGATGTCCACCCGCCCGGTGCAGGGCATCAGGATGAGTTTGATATCCGGGGGGTATTGCAGTCGCATCGAACCTGCCAGGTCCGCAGCGCTGTAGCCTCAGAAGCGGCAGCAAAAGCCGATGATTTTGGGAGACCACGCAGCAGTCATAACTCCTCCTTTCTTATCCCGCAGCCAGAGCCTCTTCCTGGGCAATGATCTGGGAGTCAGTGAAGTTTTTCAAGGTGATGGCCTTGGCCGGGCACTCCGAGACGCACACGCCGCAACCCTGGCACTTGGCCGGGTCGATGTAGGCCGCGTCGATGGTGTAATCGATGACCGGCACATTGAAGGGGCAGGTCCGCACGCAGGTGAGGCAGACGGCGCATTTATCCGGCTCCACCACCGCCACGATGCCGCCCACTTCGACGATCTTCTTGGCCAGGATGGTGGCGGCCCGGCCCGCGGCCGCCTTGGCCTGGGCGATGGTTTCATCGATGGGCTTGGGATAATGGGCCAGACCCGCCAGGAAGAGGCCGTCGGAGGGCAGATCCACCGGGCGCAGCTTGGCGTGGGCCTCGTTGAGGAAGCCCTCGGCGTTCCGGGGCACTTTGAAGATTTCGCCGATGTCTTCCACCGGGTTGGGCAGTATCGCCGAGGCCAGGGTCAACAAGTCGGGGTTCAGAACCACCGGCCGACCCAGGATGGGATCGTTGATGGTCACTTGGAGCTCGCCGTCGGCCGTCTGTTCCACCTGGGGCTTGCTGTCCAGATCGTAGCGGATGAACATGACCCCCAATTCCCGGGCCTTTTTGTAGAGCAGTTCCCTGTCCCCGTAAGTGCGCAGATCCCGGTAGAGGATGAAGACATCCAGATTGGGGTTGAGCTCTTTGAGTTCGATGGCGGATTCCACCGAATGGGTGCAGCACAGGCGGCTGCAGTAGGGGCGCTCGGGTTCCCGGGAGCCGACGCACTGGATGAAGACCGCCTCCTGGGCCTCCATGATCTTGGGGTCTTTGGCGGCGATGAGCGTGTCCATTTCCAGGGACGTGTAGATCTTGGGGTTTTGGCCGTAGAGGTACTCTTCGGGTTTCAGGCCGTAACCGCCCGTGGCCATGATGGTGGCGCCGTGATCCAACTTGCGCTCACCTTCAGGGGTCTGGACCAGGGAGGAGAAGTTACCGATAAAGCCACTGGTGTCTTTGACGGTGGAGTTGAACATGATCTCGATGTTGGCGTGCTTCTCCACCTTTTTGATCAGGTCTTCCAGATAGCCCCGATAGTCGTAGCCCCGGGCACTGGTCACCAGATTCCAGGCCTGACCGCCCAATTTATCGCCTTTTTCCACCAGGTAGGCCTGAAAACCCATGTCGGCGAGGGAGAGGGCCGCTTCCATGCCCGCGACCCCGCCGCCGATGACCAGGGCGGCTTTGGTTACCGGGAAAGGCCTGCTTGTGCAGGGGTTCCAGCCGCACCACCCGGGCCACGACGCCCCGGATCAGGTCCTTGGCTTTTTCCAGGGCCTTTTCCGGCTCGTGCATATGCACCCAGGAGTCCTGGTCCCGGATGTTGGCCATATCGAAGAGGTAGGGGTTGAGGCCCGCCTCCCGGACGGTTTCCTGGAACATGGGCATGTGGGTCCGGGGGCTGCAAGAAGCCACCACCACCCGGTTGAGTTTGTGTTCCTTGATGAAATTCAGAATCTTGCCCTGGGTGTCGGTGGAGCAGGTGAACAGGTTCTGGTCGGCCACCGTCACCCCCGGCAGGGTGGCGACGTATTCGGTGAGGGCCGGGACGTTGATCACGCCGCCGATGTTAATGCCGCAGTTGCAGACAAAGACGCCGACGCGGGGCTCCTGGCCCTCGACGTCCGTCTCGGGCGGCAGCTCTTTGACCTTCAAGCTCGGTGCCCCGGGCCGAGGCCAACAGTTCGCCCGCCGCCGCCGCCGCCGCCGAGGCCTCCATCACCGACTGGGGGATATCCTTGGGACCTTGAAAGGCCCCACAGACAAAGATCCCTGGCCGGTTGGTGGTCACCGGCGCAAAGGGCGAGGTCCAGGCAAAATGAGTTTCCGGCCTGATTTCAACTCCCAGTTTTTCGGCCAGCTCCATGACCTGGGCCGAGATTTCCAGGCCGCAGGAGAGCACCACCATATGGAATTCTTCCACGTTGACCGTCCCGTCTTCCGACATATAGCGAATGTGGACATTGCCGGTTTCGTGATCGGGATCAACGCTGTGAATCCGGGAGCGGATAAAGCGCACCCCGCTTTCCTGTTCGGCCCGCCAGTAATACTTCTCGAAATCCTTCCCATGGGTGCGCATGTCCATGAAGAAGATGGTGGTGTCCAGGGTGTATTCCTTGCAGTGCTCCTTGGCGATGACCGCCTGCTTGATGGCGTACATGCAGCACACCGAAGAGCAGTAAGGATTGGTTTTTTCATCCCGGGACCCCACGCATTGCAGCCAGGCGATCTTGGTGGGTTCATCCCGGTCGTAGGGGCGCATGACATGGCCCTGGAACGGCCCCGTGGCGCTTAAGATGCGCTCGAATTCCATGCTGTTGACGATATTGGGGGATTCACTGTATTCATAACCGGGCAGGCGCCGGGGATCGAAGAGGGAGAAGCCCGGGGCCAAAACCACGGCGCCCACCGACAACTCGCGCTCCTTCACCTCATCCTCGTACTTGACGGCCTTGGCCAGGCAGACTTTCTCGCACATGCCGCAGCCGATACAGACGTCGCGGTCGATGGCGTAGGCCAGGGGCACCGCCTGGGGATATCGGATATAGGTGGCGGCCCGGCGGTCCAGACCATAATTAAATTCATTGACCGCCTTCACCGGGCAGGTCTGACGGCAGATGCCGCAGCCGGTACACTTCTCTAAATCGATATAGCGGGGTAATTCTTGAGAACCGCTTTAAAATTTCCCGCTTCCCCGGTCAGGGAATCCAGCTCCGAATTGGTGATGGTTTCAATATCGATATGGCGGGCCACCTCCACCAGCTTGGGAGAGACAATGCACATGGAACAGTCGTTGGTGGGGAAGGTCTTGTCCAACTGGGACATGGTGCCGCCGATGGTAGGGGAGCGATCCACCAGGTAGACCTTGTATCCGGCATTGGCCAGGTCCAGGGAGGCCTGCATGCCGGCAATCCCGCCGCCCAATACCAGGGCAGCCCCGACTTTTTTATCGTTTTGCTGCGTCATGAGTTATTCCTCTTCCAATGATTTGAATCGCCAGCCTTGCGGCTCAGCCCCTCAAGGGGCTAGGCCGCCAAGAGGCCAAATTTGGGACTGGTGGCCCTCATGCCCCAGGATGGTCACCAGGGAAATTTTCTCCAGGTCGTTCAAACGCAAGGAGATGGTGTAGATGGGCAGGCCGGTGCGGCCGCGATCTGCCGCACGGTCTGAGGTCCGGCTTTCAGGGCGGCATAGATCAGGCCCCGATGGTATTCCTCTTCGGCCGACGGTCTTCAGCATGTGCTCGTAACCATCGGGGTCCAGTCTTTCATGGTAGACATTTTCCCGCTCGGTGAGTTGACGCTGGATGCCCATCAGCCATCTGAGATCGGCGTTGTTGATGGCCCGGCTCACTGCGGCCAGTGGCAGTCCCATCTGGTCCCGATCCAGGGGGCCCAATTCCCGCAGTATTTCAGTGAGCTCGGTGACATATTCGGCAAATTGCTGGCCCTCGGTGGCGCTGACCCAGCGGACCTGCAGGCGGTCCTGGCCCAGACCCGAGATGTCCAACAAATAGCGCACCAGATCCATTCTCTTGGCTGCATAGACATTACCTTCCAGGTAATGGCAGTCTCCCATGTGTCAGCCAAAGACAAAGACCCCGTCATAATCTTTTTGCAAGGCCTTCATGACATACATGGGGTCGACCCGGCCGGTGCACATGGTGCGCATAATGCGCAGGTTGGCGGGATACTGAAACCGGGCGATCCCCGCGGTATCGGCCCCGGCATAGGCGCACCAGTTACAGAGAAAGCCCATGATTTTCGGCTCGAATTCTTTACTCATCAACCGACTCCTTTTGATTTTTCTGGCCTCAGCCTTAAGCAGCCATATGAATGTAAGCCAGAATCTGCTTATCCCGGAAATGGGCCATATCGATGGCCCGCTGGGGACAACCCGCGGCGCAGATGCCGCAGCCCTTGCACAAGGCGGAGATGTTTTCCGCCCGCCAGCCCTTGCCCGGCACCTCCACCAGACTTGATGGCCCCGAAGGGACAGCTGGCCTCGCACAGGCCGCAGCCGATGCACTTGGATTGGTCCACCATGGAGACGATGGGCTCCACCTCCACCTGCTCCTGGGCCAGGACGGTGGCGGCCCGGCCCGCCGCGGCCTTGGCCTGGGCGATGGACTCATCCATGGGCTTGGGATAATGGGCCAGGCCGGCCATAAAGATGCCGTCGGTGGCGAAATCCACCGGCCGCAGCTTGGCATGCGCCTCGGCAAAGAACCCCTCGGCGTTGCGGGACACCTTGAACAGCTCCCCCAACTCTTCGGTGGGATTGGGCAGCACCGCCGCGGCCAGGGCCAGCAGGTCGGGCTGCAGGACCATCGGGCGATCCAGGATGGGATCGGTGATGGTCAGCTTCAGCTTGCCGTCGGCCGTCTGTTCCACCTGGGGCTTGCCGTCCAGATCGAAGCGGATGAACATGACCCCTTGTTCCCGGGCCTCTTTATAGAGCAGTTCCTTTTCGCCGTAAGTGCGCAGATCCCGGTAGAGGATGAAGACATCCATCTCGGGATTGAGCTTTTTCAGGTCCAGGGCGCTCTCGACCGAATGGGTGCAGCAGACCCGGCTGCAGTAAGGCCGCTGGGGTTCCCGGGAGCCCACGCACTGAATGAACACGGCCTGCTGGGCGCCGGTCACTTTGGCGTCTTTCTCATTGATGAGCTTATCGATCTCAAAGAGCGTCATGACGTTGGGGTTGGCGCCGTAGAGGTACTCTTCCGGCTTGTATGGCGCTGCCGCCGGTGGCCAGAATGGTCACCCCATGTTCGAGCCGCCGTTCGCCCTTCGGGGTCGCCACCGTGGTGGCGAAATTGCCGATGAACCCGGTGGGGTCCTGGACGGTGGAGTTGAACATGACCTCGACGTTGGGGTGATTTTCCACCTTTTTGATCAGGTCGTCCAGGTAGCCCTGGTAGTCATAGCCCCGGGAGCTGACCACCAGGTTGCGGGCCTGGCCGCCCAGTTTATCACCCTTCTCCACCAGGTAGGCCTTAAAGCCCATGTCGGCGATGGACAGGGCTGCTTCCATGCCGGCGACGCCGCCGCCGATCACCAAGGCGGCCTTGGTTACCGGGAAGGTCATTTTCTCCAGCGGTTCCAGCTGGGTGACCCGGGCCACGGCCATCTGCACCAGTTCCTTGGCCTTTTCCAGGGCCTTTTCCGGCTCGTTCATGTGCACCCAGGAATCCTGGTCCCGGATGTTGGCCATATCAAAGAGATAGGGATTGAGCCCGGCCTGCTGCAGGGTTTCCATGAACAGGGGCGCGTGGGTGCGGGGGCTGCACGAGGCCACCACCACCCGGTTGAGTTTGTTCTCTTTGATGGCCTCCAGGATCTTGTCCTGCGTGTCGGCCGAGCAGGTAAACAGGTTCTGGTCCGCCAGGACTACTCCCGGCAGCGTGGCCACGAATTCGGTAAGTTTCGGGACGTTGATGACCCCGCCGATATTGATGCCGCAGTTGCAGACAAAGACGCCCACCCGGGGTTCCTGACCGGTGACGTCCATCTCCGGCGGCAACTCGGGCACCTTGATGGCCGTGCCCCGGGCGGCGTTCAGGAGTTCGCCCGCGGCCGCGGCCGCGGCCGAGGCCTCCATGACCGATTGGGGGATGTCCTTGGGGGCCTGGAAGGCGCCGCAGACATACACGCCGGGTTTATTGGTGGTGACCGGGGTAAAGGCCGATGTGTGGCAAAGCGGGTGTCGGGCTTGACGTCGACCCCCAGGGTTTTGGCCAGTTGCAGGGCTTCGGGGGAGGATTCCAGACCCACCGACAGGACCACCATGTCGAAGTGTTCCACCTTCAACTCGCCGTATTCCGTGAGATAGCGGATGGCCACGTCTGAGGTGCCCGGCACCGGATCGATGCTGTGAACCCGGGAGCGCAGGAAGCGGACGCCGTGTTCCTCTTCGGCCCGCCAGTAATATTTCTCGAAGTCCTTGCCGTGGGTGCGCATGTCCATGAAGAAGATGGCGGCGTCCAGGGGTTCCTTGCTGTGTTCCTTGGCGATGACCGCCTGCTTGATGGCGTACATGCAGCAGACCGCGGAGCAATAACTGTTGTCGCAGTGGTTCAGATCCCGGGAGCCCACGCACTGGAGCCAGGCGATCTTCTTGGGCTCGGTGTGGTCCGAGGGCCGGATCAGGTGGCCGGAGAACGGCCCGGAGGCGCTCAAGATGCGCTCAAACTCCAGGCTGGTGATGACGTTGGGATATTGGGCGTAATGGTAGGCGTCGTACTTCATGGGATCAAAGGGCTGGAAGCCCGGCGACATGATGACGGCGCCCACGTTCAGCTGCAGGGATTCGGGATGCTGGCCATGGGAAATCGCCCCGGCCTGACAGACGGCCACGCATTGCATACATTCGGAGCAGATGCCGCAATTGAGGCAGCGGGTGGCCTCCGCCTGGGCCTCGGCTTCGGTGTAACCCTTGGCGATCTCATCAAAACACTGGCAGCTGACTTCCGGCGGCAGGGTGGCCATTTCCACCCGGGGAGCCCCTTCTTCGTCCTTGGGCAGATCCGCCCAGCGCTTGTGGGCCTCCTTGCCTTCCTGGCGGCCTTCTTTCATATCGACGCCACGGAGGTAGCGGTCGATGGATTCCGCCGCCTCGATGCCGCCGCCCACCGCCTCGATGGCGATCCAGGGGCCCGTATGTACGTCGCCCGCGGCAAACACGCCCGGCTTGGAGGTCTCATAGGTGACTTCATCGACTTCGATGGTGCCCCACTTGGACAGCTTGATGCCGGACCCTTCCAGGGCGGAGAGGTTGGCTTTCTGGCCGATGGCGGGGACGACCATGTCCACGTCCAGGATATATTCGGAACCGGGGATGGGCACCGGGGAGCGGCGCCCGGAGGCATCCGGTTCGCCTAACTCCATGCGCTGCACCTTCAAACCGGCCACTTTGCCGTCTTTGACCACGACTTCCACCGGGGCTGCCAGGAATTCGAGCTGCACCCCTTCACAGTAGGCCTGCTCGATTTCATGGCCGTGGGCCGGCATCTCTTCCCGGGACCGGCGGTAGACGATAGTGACGTCAGAACCCAGGCGCCGGGCCGTGCAGGCCACGTCCATGGCCACGTTGCCGCCGCCGATGACCGCCAGTTTCTTGCCCACCGGATTGGGTTCGCCCAGGGCTTGACGGCGGAGAAAATCCACCCCCTGGACCACGCCTTGCGGCCTCTTCCCCGGGAACGTTCATCTTGCTGCCCACATGACAGCCCACTCCCAGGAAGACCGCTTTGTAACCCTGCTTCTTCAGGTCAGCCAGCGTGAAATCCCGTCCCATGGCCGTGTTGGTCTTCAGTTCGACGCCCAGGCGCAGGATATTATCGATCTCTTGATCCAGGATATTTTTGGGGAGGCGATAATCCGGGATACCCACCCGCAACATGCCGCCGGCCTTGGGCAGGGCCTCAAAGACCGTGGACTTGTAGCCCCGCAGAGCCAGGTGATAGGCGCAGGTTATACCGGCGGGGCCGCCGCCGACGATGGCCACTTTCTCGCCCCGGGGCGCTGCCTGGAGCAAGGGAATATCGGCGATGTTGACCGCATCGGCCGCATAGCGTTTCAGGCTGCAGATCGCCACCGGCTGGTCCACGTCCTTGCGGCGGCATTTGTCTTCGCAGGGATGGGGGCAGACCCGGCCCAAAACCCCGGGCAGAGGCAGCCGGTCCATGATCAGTTTCAGGGCTTCCGCCGGCTTCCCGGCCTTGACCAGCTGGACATAGCCCTGGACCTGAATTTCCGCCGGGCAGGTGACGGCGCAGGGGGCCCGGTCCAACTTCTTGATGGCGAAAGGTGGAAGGAATGGCCTGGGGATAGAGACGATAAATGGCCTTGCCTTCGCTCAGCCCAGTATTGAATTCGTCGGGGACTCCCACCGGGCAGACCTTGGCGCAGTCGCCGCAGCCGGTGCATTTGCTGGGGTCGACGTAGCGAGGCTCTTGCTCTACGGTTACCGTGAAGTTCCCCGGTTCGCCGGCAATGGCCTTCACTTCGGACAAGGTGTGGATCTGGATGTTCAGGTGCCGGCCGCATTCCACCAACTTGGGTGAGATGATGCACATGGAACAGTCATTGGTGGGGAAGGTCTTGTCCAACTGGGCCATGACCCCGCCGATGGCCGATTTCTTCTCCACTAAATGGACAGAGAAACCAGAGTTAGCCAGGTCCAGGGCGGCTTGCACCCCGGCGATCCCGGCGCCGATCACCATGACTTGACCTACAGGACCTCGTTTTTCGGCTGCCATAAAAGCACCTTCCGTTTAAGCAGAATATTTATATAACAAATTTTGTTCAGGTATTGTGAAATTACCCACTAGTACATCGTAAAAAATAAAATCCAAGAAGTCAAGTGAGAATAAAAGTGCGCAATGGGGCTGGCTGTGGGTTTAACTGCCTGTCGCCGACTTGAATTGTCGCCTGGAAATGTTTAGTGTTGAAGAAAAACCCGGCCTGCCGCATCGGGAAAAAGTATCATAGCCAAGCTCCTGATGGGGCAAAAAGGGGCGGGGCCGGCCCCGGTTCTTCCGGAGGCCCGCCCCACCAAACTTTTCAGGCCTCGGGGGCCCGGGACGACTGCTCCCCGTAATTAAGGAATAAAGGAGGCAAGACCATGGTGCATTTGGCCGATATCCAGGCGGAGGTGCCGGGTTTTCTGGAAATCCTGGGCCTGCTGGAAGAGCCCCTGGGGATGTTTTATGCCCCGGTGGCGCCGGCTGACGGTTTTTCGCCCCAGAGCGCCATCTTGCCCGACGCGGCCCGGGAGGCCGCCGGCGAGGTGGACTGGCAGGCGACCTTCGCCAACTTTGCCTGTGTCATCGGCCTGATCTGGCAGGCCCGAAAGCTGGGGAAGCCCGCCTACTTCGACCAGAACCGCTTCGGCTGCCTGGGGGGCGCCTTTTACCTGGGTTTTTTAAAACCGCAGCTGGAGTTTATCACGCACTATGTCTCCACCGGCATCCCCAACGTCCTGGAAGGGGAGTGCTACCTGGAGTCCCCCGAGGTCACCCGCCGGTTCTTCGAGACCATCGATCCCCGGCCGGCCCCGGCCCCCGTCTGCGTCTTCAAAGCCCTGAGCCAGTTTGCCCCCGGGGAGAACCCCGAGGTGGTGACCTTTTTTGCCCGGGGGGAAGTCATCGGCGGCCTCCACCAGCTGGCCACCTTCGTCACCAACGACTTCGAGGCGGTGATGTCCCCCTTCGGGGCCGGCTGCAGCAACATCGTGACCTGGCCCCTGAGATACCTGGCCCAGGGGCGGCTGAAGGCGGTACTGGGGGGCTGGGACCCCTCGGACCGAAAATTTTTAAAGCCCGATGAAATCACCTTCGCGGTCCCCTGGGAGATGTTCGCCCGGATGGTGACCCGCTACCGGGAATCCTTTCTCACCAAGCCCACCTGGGCCCTGGTCCGGAAAAAGATCGAGCTGAGCCGCAAGGTCTGGAAGGAAAAATGAGCGGAGCTCGGGGGCGGTTAGGTGGAGCGGGGGAATTCCGCTTCCCCTCAATTTTGCCTTCTTGACGTGCTACGCTTCTGGCATCAACAGGCGCTTCAATTCTGCCGTTTCATAAACAACTTCTTTGCCGACCAACCGCACCTGTCCGTGCACGACATAGTTGAGAACCCGGGGTTGCCATTCATGCTCGGCCTGATTCACCCTGGCAGCCAAGGTCTCCGGCGTATCGCTCGGCTCAATGGGAATAGGGAGAGCAAAAAGTGTCGGGCCGCGGTCATAGGCTGCATCAACAAAATGCATGGTGACCGCGCTGTGGGTAACTTCCCCGCGGCGATACGCGGCCATAACCGCTTCGTGAACATAGTGTCCGTAAATTTTCGGCCCGCCAAATTGCGGCAAAGGACCGGGATGGATATTAATCGTCCGGGCCGGGTCGAGTCCTGCTACCAGCTTCAGCCAGCCCGAGAGCATGACATAATCAGGCTTAAAATACCTGACAAAGTTTTGGTAGCCCTCTGCAAGATAGGGACCAGCCCAGTATTGGGAATGCACCCCGAGAACTTCGGCCTTTTGCCAAACCCCACCACCAAAATGATTAGTGACAACCGCGCCAATCCAGGCGTCCAAAATTGGCGGCCTGGCCCGGGAAGCTCTGACCATGGTTTCAAATCCGGACCCGCCGCCGGTTTTTGTCCCGGAAGCAAAAACCAGAATATTGGGATTCGTTCTTTCCATCAGGCAATCCCCATGTTGGCTGAATTATTAAAGACCGACCTCCTGACCCAGAGCTAGACCTCAGGCCCCGCCATCGTTTTCTTTAGACAACCGGCCTCACCTCGTCTCGATTTGAGGATCAATCCGTCAAATCCGGGACTGCGCTCATGGCCGTGTAGTAGCCCTGGGTTACCCTGACCGCCACCGGTCCTTCGAACATGGCTGAGAGCTGAGAAGACGTCAGCACCTCCGGCTTGGCTCCCTCCTCCATAACCCGGCCATGTTGGAGGAGGACGACCCGGTTGATTTCCGGGAAAATTTCCTCGATGTGGTGGGTGACCAGGATGATGGTTTTGCCCTGGCGGGCCAGGTTCCGGAGGGTGGTGAGCAACCGGTGCCGCGCCATCAGGTCCAACCCGGTGGTGGGTTCATCCAGGAGCAGGGCTCGGGGGGCCGGCACCAGGGCCCGGGCGATCATAATGCGCCGCACTTCTCCGGTGGACATGGCCTCGATAAAAGCATCCGCCAGATGGGCGGCCTCCATCAGGTCCAGGGTGTGGTGCGCCAGGGTCCGCATGGCCGGGGTGACCTGGTGGTGTCCGAAGACGCCGTAGGAGGCGAAAAAGCCCGAAAGCACCGCATCCAGGCCCCGGGTGCGCCCCGGCAAGGTCCCGCACAGGATGGAATTTTGCAAATCCGCCGAGACGATTCCCAGCTGGGAGCGCAACTCGAAAACATTCCAGAGCTCTTCTCCCAGGATCAACAGCGGCGGCCTGCCGTCCGGATGGGCCAGGGGGTAATCCAGATGCGCGATGAGCCGGATGAGAGACGACTTGCCGGCGCCGTTGGGGCCCAGGATGGCGGTGTGCTCCCCCTCCCGAACCGTCAGGTTGATGCGGTCCAAAACCCGGGTGCGGTTTTTTACCACCGTGGCGTCCTGAATCTGGAGCAGCGGCGGCGAGGTTCCGTCCCGGTACGAGTGGCCTGGAGTGACAATTGGCGATGACATCGCTGACTTTCAGGTATCGCTTCCGGGGGAGAGGGCCAGGGGCTGGTTCGTCAGGGCCCCGGCCCGCCCCGCCAGAAACCTTACGAGTGCCACTCCTTTTTCACTGCGATGGCGTCGATCTCCACGGAAACGTTCCGGGGCAGGCCCGCTACCTGAATGGTGGTGCGGGCGGGCGGGTGTTGCGGGAAGAACTCGCCGTAGGCCCGGTTCAGCTCCTGGAAATCAGCCAGGTCCGCCAGGTAAACCGTGGTTTTCACCACATCCTTCAGGGTCAGCCCCACGGCCGCCAGAATGGCCTTGAGGTTGGTTATCACCTGGACGGTTTGCACCACGATATCTCCTTCCACCAAGCGGCCGTTGGGGTCCAGGGGAATTTGTCCGGAGATGAACACGAAAGGGCCGGCGGCTATGGCCTGGGTATAGGGGCCGATGGCGGCCGGGGCCTGGTCGGTTTCAATGACAATTTGCTTCATGGTCGAGGTTGCCTCCCGTCAGAGTTTTACCGGCGCGATGGTCAGCTGAGCAGCCGGGCGAGCATTAATTTCTTGAAGAATTGGTAACGTTCTGGTAATAGTAGGGAAAAACCTTGGAGGTAAACGATGGGGTTGTGGTTGAAATGCCCGGGATGCCAAGCGCAAAATCCCCTTCTCATAAAGGTTTGTCCCCACTGTGGGCAGGCCCTGGACAAACTGTCCACAGCACAGCGGGTCTACGTGATGGGGCCGGCCGCGGCTCCCCCCCAGGCAGCAGTCCCGGCCAAAGTCATGCCGCCGGCGCCGGTTCCCGCCAGCCAACCAGTCAAGCCGTCCCCTGAGGCAGGTGCAGCGCCCAAACCTGCCAAGAAGCCTAAAAAGGCCAGGAAAAAGAAAGGTTAACCGCATCAGCCGTTAAGAAACTTCCTGCATCACTCCCAGCAGCAACTCCACCAGGTGGGGTTCCGCCTGGGCCACGGTAGCGATGATGGTCTCGATGGCGATGGGGGCCATGGCGTCCGGCAGATTGAGATTGCTGAGCACCGAGATCCCCAAGACCCGGAGACCGGCATGAACCGCGACGATGACTTCGGGCACGGTGGACATGCCCACCGCGTCGGCGCCGATCTGGCGCAGGAAACGGGTTTCAGCCGGGGTCTCGAGGCTGGGACCCTTGACCGCCACGTACACTCCCTGGCGCAGGCCGATACCCAGGCGGCGGGCCACCGCCTCGGTGTGCTCCCGGAGGCGCCGGTCATAGACCTGGCTCAGGTCAGGAAAGCGGGGGCCCCAGGCGTCGATATTTTCTCCCGCCAGGGGATTGTCCCCCATCAGGTTGATGTGGTCGCAGATCAGCATCAGGTCACCGGCCTTAAAGAGCGGATTGAGGCCGCCGGCGGCATTGGTGACAATGAGGGTCTTGACTCCCAGGCTCGCCATCACCCGCACCGGAAAGGTCACCTGGCGCAGGGAATAGCCTTCATAGGCATGGAAGCGGCCCTGGCAGACGATGACCTCTTTCCCGGACATTTGGCCCCAACCGAGACGGCCATGATGGCTGGGGCTGGTGGCCGGCGGGAAATGCGGCAGTTCCCCATAAGGGAGGCTGCCTCCGCCTTCCAGCCGATCAGCCCAGAGGCCCTGCCCGGTCCCCAGGATAATGCCCCACGAAGGCGGCGCCGTCAGGCGCGGGCCGATGAATTGGACGCATTCCTCCACCTGCTCCTGGTAGGTCCGGCTCACCTCCGACTCCATTTCGCCCACGCCATTGCAACTCCCGGCCTTAGGGGCGGTTTTTAACCCGGCCCCCTGGTATCATTAATTTTTATCCCCAAAGAGGAGAATAAATTTGTGCCCTTAGCATAAGTCGCCTGCCACGGTTCGTCAATGGCCGGCAGCTATCGGGGGAGATTTTCGCTTTATCCTTGACAGTTTGCCGGATTACCTTAAAAATATATCATTACGGTTGAGGAAAGAAAATGGGCAGACCCAAAAAGTGCAGGTGGGTGGAAACTGAACCGGGGGTGACTTTTTTCAAACCTCGGGGCATACCCCTGAGAGCCCTGCAGCAGATTGTGATCACGGTGGATGAGCTGGAGGCCATGCGCCTGGCCGACTTCCTGGAAATGACCCAGGAAGAGGTGGCCCAGCAGATGCAAGTTTCCCGGCCCACCGTGACCCGGATGTTGTCCCGGGCCCATCGGGCGGTGGCCGAGGCGCTGGTCCACGGCAAGGCGATTTGTATTCAGGGGGGCGATTACCGGGTGGGACAAATTGCCATCACTGCGGGCAATGGTCCAGCAAGGGATCGGGGGACCCCGCCGCAGAATGTTGCACCTGCCAACGGCCCGAAGACCAGGAGGAGCCGCCGGCCACGAAAGAGTAATGCGGCGTTTTTTCTTCACACATATCAGAGAATGGCCCGAGCACCTCTGAGGGGGAGACTAGGGGGATGGCCGACAGCAGCACCTATAAGGATGCCGGCGTCGATATCGACAAGAGCGGATGTCTTTATCAAAGGCATCCGGGACTTGGTGAAATCCACTTACCGCACCGGGGTCCTGGGAGAGATCGGCTCGTTTGGCGGCATGTTCCATCTGGGGGCAGACCGGTACCGCGACCCGGTGCTGGTATCCTCCACCGATGGGGTGGGGACCAAGATTAAAATCGCCGTCCTGATGAACCGCCACGACACCATCGGCATCGACCTGGTGGCCATGTGCGCCAACGATATCATCGTCCACGGGGCCACCCCGCTGTTCTTCCTGGACTACCTGGCCGTGGGGGAGTTGTCCCCGGAAACCGCCACCCTGATCATCGATGGCATCACCCAGGGCTGCAAGCAGGCCCGGTGCTCCCTGATCGGCGGGGAGACCGCCGAGATGCCCGGCATCTACCAGCCCGGCGATTATGACCTGGCCGGCTTTGTGGTGGGGGTGGTGGAACGGGATCAAATTATCGATGGCTCGACCATCGGTGTAGGCCACCGGATTATCGGCCTTGCCTCCAGCGGGCTGCACAGCAACGGCTACTCGTTGGTCCGTCAGGTGCTCCTGGAGCGTCATCGCCTGCGGTTGGAGGACGAGATCCCGGAATTGGGCGGTCCTCTGGGAGAGGAACTCCTCAAGCCCACCCGCATCTACGTGGAGACGGTGCTCAACCTGCTGCGGGATTTTCCCTTGAGCGGCATCGGTCACATTACCGGCGGCGGTTTGACCGACAATGTGCCCCGCATCCTGCCCAAGTCCTGCCAGGCGGTTATCCAACGGCAGTCCTGGCCCGTGCCCCCCATCTTCCAACTGCTCCAGGACAAGGGCAATATCCCTGAAGCCGAAATGCTCCGCACGTTCAACAACGGCATTGGCCTGGTGGTGGTGGTGGCGGAGGAATACGTGGCCGACGTGCTGCTGCGGCTCCAGGGCTTAAACGAACAGGGCTACGTGATCGGCGAAATCGTGGAACGCAAAAATGACGATCCGCCATTGGTCTATGTATGAAACATTGACGATTTATTGAAAAAATGGTAAAAATATTTAATTAACCCAGAGCTTGGATCCAGCCTAGGGCGGACTGAGACTCGGCGGGTGGAAACCCCCAGAGGATCAGGTCTGGGGTTTTTTTATGGAGATCATCAGCGACCCCCAGGAAATGCAAGGCCGGGCCCGGCAGTGGCGGGACCATGGCCTGAAAGTCGTCCTGGTGCCCACCATGGGCTTTTTTCACCGGGGGCACCTGAGCCTGATGGAGTATGGCCGGACCATCGGGGAGCGCCTGGTGGTGAGCCTGTTTGTCAATCCGGCTCAGTTCGGGCCCCAGGAAGATTTGGCCCGCTACCCCCGGGATCTGGAACGGGATGCCCGCCTGGCCAGGGAGGCCGGGGTCGATTGCCTCTACACTCCAGAGGCCGGGGCCATATATCCCCCGGGGTATCAGACCTTGGTGGAAGTGGAGTCCCTGTCCCAGGGCTTGTGCGGCGCCTCCCGGCCGGGGCATTTCCGGGGAGTGGCCACCGTGGTGCT
The DNA here is from genome assembly GCA_963841475.1 of uncultured delta proteobacterium. GTDB lineage: Bacteria > Desulfobacterota > Desulfobaccia > Desulfobaccales > 0-14-0-80-60-11 > 0-14-0-80-60-11. Next base: position 55,989 of record CAWJCT010000002.1, on the reverse strand, counting down.
CAAATTGCTCCACCAGGTTGCGCCCCGGGTGGCCGTGTTCGGGGAAAAGGACTACCAGCAGTTGCATGGTGGTCAAGCAGATGGTGGCCGATCTGGAGGTGCCGACGGAGGTCGTCGGCCGGCCCATTGTCCGGGAGCCGGACGGACTGGCCATGAGTTCCCGGAACACGTATCTCTCCCCGGAAGGACGGAGCGCAGCCCTCTGCCTCTATCGGGCGCTGCTGGCGGCCCGGGAACTGGTGGCCTCAGGGGCCAAGAGCCGGGAGCAGATCCTGGCTGCGGTGCGCCAGATTATCAACGCCGCGCCCGGCGCCAAAATCGATTATGTCGCCCTGGTGGACCCCGCCACGCTGAAGGAAGTGGAGGCCATCCAAGGCGAGGCCAGATTGTTGCTGGCGGTGTGGGTCAATAACACCCGCCTCATTGATAATACCTTGTTATCGGAGACCCGGTTATGTTGCGTGTAATGATGAAGTCCAAAATCCACCGCGCCACCATCACCCAGGCTGATCTGCATTATGAAGGGTCGATTACCATTGCCGCGGAACTGCTGCGGGCGGCGGACATCCTGCCCTACGAGATGGTCCACGTCTACAATATCTCCAATGGCGAACGGTTTGAAACCTACGCCCTGGAAGGCGAGGAAGAATCCGGAGTGATCTGTTTGAACGGGGCCGCGGCACGCAAAGGGGCGGTGGGGGATTTGATTATCATCACCACCTACGCCACTTACGAGGGGGCGGAGCTTGAGTTGCACCAACCCAAGGTGGTCATGGTGGACCGCCGCAATCACCTCAAAAATACTGCCTCGGCTGAAAAACCTCTCGCTTTTTTCTCCATTTCCAGTTAAATTTTTTTGGATAGGCGCGGGGTATACCCCGCGCCGCGATTATTCTTGTAAAGGAGTCCTATTAGGATGGCCAAATCCGATTTTCTTTTTACCTCGGAGTCAGTGACCGAGGGGCATCCCGATAAAGTGGCGGACCAAATCTCCGACGCGATTTTAGATGCCATCATTGCCCAAGACAAGTTCGCCCGGGTAGCCTGCGAAACGCTGGTTACCACTGGCCTGGCTATGATCGCCGGAGAGATCACCACCACCGCCCGGCTGGATTTCCCCGTCATCGTCCGTGAGACCATTAAAGAGATCGGCTATAACGACTCATCCATGGGCTTCGACTGGGAAACCTGCGCCGTCCTCACTTCCCTGGACCGCCAGTCGCCTGACATCGCCATGGGGGTTGAAGGCCGGGGTCTGTCCCCGGAGCAGGGAGCCGGCGATCAGGGGTTGATGTTCGGCTATGCCTCCACCTCCACCGAAAACCTGATGCCCATGCCCATCTGGTACGCCCATCGGTTGGCGGAGCGTCTGTCCAGGGTCAGAAAGGATGGTACCCTGGGGTTTCTCCGTCCCGACGGCAAGACCCAGGTGACGGTGCGCTATGACAACGGCATACCCAAGAGTGTGCATACCGTGGTGGTGGCGGCCCAGCATGACCCCGACGTCAAGTATGAAGATTTGAAAGAGGCCATCATCGAGGAAGTCATCAAAAAGACCATTCCCGCGAAACTTCTAGTGGACACCCAATTCCTGGTGAACACCACGGGCCGGTTCGTGGTGGGCGGCCCCATGGCCGACTGCGGCATCACCGGCCGGAAGATCATCGTGGACACCTACGGCGGCCGGGGCTATCACGGCGGCGGCGCCTTTTCGGGCAAAGACCCCACCAAGGTCGACCGCACCACCTCCTATATGCTCCGCCACGTGGCCAAGAATGTGGTGGCCGCCGGGCTGGCCAAGCGCTGTGAAGTCCAGGTGGCCTACTCCATCGGCCTGCCCGACCCCCTTTCCATCATGGTCTATACTTACGGCACCACGGTCATCCCCGAGGACAAGCTCCTGGACATCATCAAGTCCACCTACAGCTTCAAGCCCGCGGCCATGATCCAGTACCTGGAGCTCCAGCGCCCCATCTTTAAGAAAACTGCGGCTTACGGCCATTTTGGCCGCACCGACCCAGATTTCACCTGGGAATATATCAGCAAAACTGATGAGCTTCGGGAAAAGGCCGGGCTGAAAGGCCCCTCACCCATTTGCACCTGCCAGCCGCAAGCTGCCAAAGCTAAAGCGAAATGAGGAATTCCATGGATTACGATGTAAAAGATATTAACCTGGCGGACAAGGGCCGCCTGCGGGTGGAGTGGGCCCGGCGGGACATGCCGGTCTTGAATGCCATCCGGGAGCGGTTTGAGCGGGAAAAACCCCTGGCCGGGCTCAGGATCGCCGCCTGTCTTCATGTCACCACCGAGACCGGGGTGCTGGCCGCCACCTTGAAAGCTGGCGGGGCCACGGTTCACGTCTGCGCCTCCAATCCCCTGAGCACCCAGGACGACGTGGCCGCTTACCTGGCCAAGTACGAAGGCATCCCCACCTTTGCCATCAAAGGGGAAGACGGCGACACCTACTACCGCCACATCGACCAGGCCCTGGCGGTAAAACCCCAGATGACCATGGACGACGGGGCCGACCTGGTTTTCACCGTCCACACCAAACGCCAGGACCTGCTGGGTGATATCTTTGCCGGTACCGAGGAGACCACCACCGGGGTGATCCGCCTCAAGGCCATGGCCAAAGACGGGGTGCTGCGCTTTCCCATCATCGCGGTGAATGACGCCATGACCAAGTACCTCTTCGACAACCGCTATGGCACCGGTCAGAGCACCCTGGACGGCATCATGCGGGCCACCAACCGGCTGATGTCCGGTAGCATTTTTGTGGTGGCCGGGTATGGCTGGTGCGGCCGGGGTCTGGCCCTGCGGGCCCGGGGCATGGGAGCCCGGGTGGTCATCACCGAGGTCAACCCCTTGAAGGCCCTGGAAGCCCTGATGGACGGCTACGAGGTCCTGCCCATGGATCAGGCCGCCAGGCTGGGCGACGTTTTCTGCACCCTCACCGGCGACATCAATGTCATCCGGGAAGAGCATTTCCTGCTCATGAAAGACGGCGCCATCCTGTCCAATTCCGGGCATTTCAACGTGGAAATCGACATCCCGGCCCTGGAGCGCCTCAGCACCGCCCGGCGTCAGATTCGGGACGCGGTGGAAGAATTTACCCTGAAAAACGGCACCTGTCTCTATGTCCTGGCCGAAGGCCGTCTGGTCAACCTGGCCGCGGCCGAAGGACACCCCTCGGCGGTCATGGATATGAGCTTTGCCAACCAGGCCCTGTCCGCGGAATTCATCTGCCAGAACCACCAGAAATTTGCCCGGCAGGTCTACCCGGTGCCGGAAGATATCGACAGAGAGATCGCCCGGTTGAAACTGGCGGCCATGCAGGTGGATATCGACACGCTGACCCCCGAACAGGAGAAATATCTGTCATCCTACGATTTGGGGACGTAATTTTTCGGGGTAAAAGGATGAGGGATCAGGGGCCAGGAAAACTGTCCCCTTTTTTTTCTCACTGGGGGTGCTTCACCCAAGCTCCGGGATGGAGATCGATAGGGAAAAATTTGGGGGGGTTGCTTTCCTGACCCCTGCCCCCTGCATGTAAAGGAATTGTCCGGGATGACGGAACTCAGATTCGGAACCTCCGGTTGGCGGGGGATTCTGGCGGAAGATTTCACCTTCGGCAATGCCCGCCTGGTCTGTCAGGCCATTGCCGACTATCTGCACCAGGAAGGCCTCGCCCCCCGGGGCGTGGTGATCGGCTATGATACCCGCTTCCGGTCCGAGGCCTTTGCCGCCACCGCCGCTGAGGTGATGGCGGGCAACGGCATCACCAGTCATTTCACCACCCGGGATTGCCCCACGCCGGTGGTGAGTTTCGCCACCCGGTCCGGCCATCACGCCGGGGCCATCAACATCACCGCCAGCCACAATCCCCCGGAGTATAACGGCATCAAGTTCTCCCTGGCCAACGGCGGGCCGGCGCCGTCAAGGGTGACCAACGTCATCGAGTCCCTCATCGGGAACTTGAGCCCTGCCGACGTCAAGGCCATGCCCGTGGCCGAAGCCCGAGGCCTGGGCCTGATCATCGACCTGGAGCCCCGGGAGGCCTATTTCCAGCACCTCAAGACCCTGGTGGACCTGGAAGTATTGAAAGGCTCGGGCCTCAAGGTGGTGGTGGACCTGCTCTACGGCACCGGCCGGGATTACCTGGACCGCTTTCTGAAAGAGGCGGGAGTGGAGGTGGAGGTCCTGCACGGCTATCGGGATGCCTATTTCGGCGGGCACCGGCCGGAGCCTTCCGAGGAGTTTCTCCAGGATCTTGCCGCCCGCGTCCGGGCCACCGGGGCGCATCTGGGCCTGGCGGTGGACGCCGACGCCGACCGCTTCGGCGTCATGGACGCCGCCGGGGTGTATCGGGATACCAATATCCTCCTGAGCCTCCTGTTCGATTATCTCATCGAGACCCGGGGCTGGGACGGAGGCATGGCCCGGAGCGTCGCCACCACCCACCTGATTGACCGAATCGCCGCCCGGCATAACCGCCCGGTTTTCGTCACCAAGGTGGGCTTCAAGCACCTGGGGGAATATATCAGCAACGGTCAGGCGATCATGGTGGGCGAGGAGAGCGAAGGCTTCTCCATGAAGCACCATGTGCCGGACAAGGACGGTATCCTGGCCACGGTCATGGTGGCCGAAATGGTGGCCCGGAAAGGCCAGGGCCTCCCGGAACTCATTGCCGACCTGTTCGCCAAGGTGGGACCGGTCTACGACAACCGCCTCAATTTTTCCCTGGCGCCGGCCGTCAAAGAACGGCTGATGGTGCGCCTTGAGACCCCGCCGGCCCGGTTCGCCGGCCTGGCCGTGGCCGAGCACATCACCCTGGACGGGCACAAGTATGTCCTGGCGGACGGCAGCTGGGTCTGTTTCCGGCCCTCCGGCACCGAGCCGGTGGTGCGTTTCTATTTCGAGGCCTCGTCACTTGAGGAACTGGAACGGCTGAGGGGCGCCGGTGAAGCCCTGATCCGGGAAACCTGATTATGCCCGGGATGAACTTCCCCTACATTTTGGAAGCGGCCCTCATGGCCGTGGTGCTCCTGTTTTCCGTCATTGTTCATGAAGTGGCCCACGGCTACGTGGCCCTCGTGAACGGCGACCCCACGGCCCGCATCATGGGCCGCATCACGCTCAACCCCGTCCCGCACATCGACCTGGTGGGGACCATCATCCTGCCGCTCCTGCTCCTGCTGAGCCATGCCGGCATTCTTTTCGGCTGGGCCAAGCCCGTGCCGGTCAATCCCCTCAACTATCGCAATTACCGCTGGGGAGAGTTTGCGGTCAGCGCCGCCGGGCCCATGAGCAACCTGGTCCTGGCCGCCATCTTCTCCGTGGTCTTGCGCCTGGGGCTCGAAAATCCTGGCCTCATGCAACTGGCCTTCTTCGGCGTCAGCATCAACATTTTCCTGGCCCTGTTTAACCTGATCCCCATCCCGCCCCTGGACGGCTCCCACATCCTGGCCCTGGTGCTGCCCCGGGAGCTTGCCCGGCTTTACGACCACCTGCAGCCGGTGGGCTTCATCCTGATCCTGATCCTGTTTTACACCGGCATCCTGGGGGTCATCATCATGCCGCTTTACCGGCTGATTGCCACGGTTATGCTGGGGTGAAGGCTCACGCTGGTTGGTGAGTGCTGCGGCGCCAAGATCCAGTCGGGACGGTGAGCGCACCGCCCCGGCAAGAAGATTTCATGGTTTTTGGCTTGAGCCAGAAGCCCGTGAAGGACAGTCTTGATATCGAGTTGTGGATGAAAATTCACCGACAAGACGTAGGGGCGCACCTGGGTGTGCGCCCTCATGGGGGGACACATAGGTCCCCCCCTACAAAAAATGTCCGTTGAGAGCTGTCCGGTCTATATGGTTTTTCATAAGGTGCGCCCGCGACCCGCAACCCTTGCGGTCAGCCATGGCTCCCTCGCCTAAAGCGCCGGCGCGGCAAAAACCTGATATTGACTTTTGTGCATAACTTGCATCTTGATCCAAACAGACTTACACTTATACATTAAAGAAGAGAGGAATCCGGAGGGAGGCATAGATCCCCATCCGGCGTTTTTCTTTGAATACCCCAACGAGGAGTCTTGACATATGGATAAATGTTCTCACGGAGCCGATCCCAAGTCCTGCGGCGAAGACCCCAAGTCTTGCCCGAGCTGTGATCCGGCTCATCACGCCACCGAGAAAGACCAGGAAGAAATGGAAATGGCCCGGGCCCTGAAGCAGATTCGCCACAAGCTGGTGGTGATGAGCGGCAAGGGCGGCGTCGGCAAGAGCAGCGTGGCCGTTAGCCTGGCCCTGGGCCTGGCCCGCCGGGGCAAAAAGGTGGGGTTGATGGATGTGGACCTCCACGGCCCCAACGTCTTGAGGATGCTGGGCCTGAAGCAACCCATAGACCTGACCCACGCCCAGTTTGACCTGCCCCCGGACCTGTTTGACAACCTCAGGGTCATCTCCGTCGAGGTCCATCATGCGGGACCGGGAGATGGCGGTAATCTGGCGGGGGCCCCTGAAGCACCAGCTCATCCGGCAGTTCATCAGCGAAGTGCAGTGGGGCGACCTGGACTACCTGGTGGTGGATTCACCGCCGGGGACCGGGGATGAGCCCATGAGCGTGGCCCAGACCATTCCCGACGCCCAGGCCGTCATCGTCACCACCCCCCAGGAGATTTCCCTGGCGGACGTGCGCAAGTCCCTCAATTTCTGCGAAAAGATCAACATGAAGGTGGTGGGGATCGTCGAGAACATGAGCGGTTACGCCTGCCCCCACTGCGGCAAGGACCTGCCCCTGTTCAAACGCGGCGGCGGCGAAAAGACTGCCCTGGCCGCCAAGGTCCCCTTTCTGGGGGCCCTGCCCTTCGACCCGGCTGTGGTGGAGGCCGCGGACCAGGGCCAGCTCCTGGATGTCAAGGAGGCCGACAGCCCCTTCTTCCAGGCCCTGAAGCCCATTGTGGATCACATCCTGGAAACCCTGCCCGCCACGCCGCTGGTAACCCGGGAGCCCGGGGTCCTGAAGTTCGCCCTGCCGGTGGAAGACGGCAAGCTGTCGGATAAGTTCGGCCACGCCTCCCACTTCGCCATCGTCACGGTGAAAGAGGGCGCCGTCGGTCCCAAGGAGCTCATGCCCAACCCGCCCCACGAACCGGGCGGCCTCCCCGTATGGCTGGACGGTCTAGGCGTAACCCACGTCATCGCCGGCTCCCTGGGAGAGAAGGCCCAGGGCCTCCTGACCCATAAAGGCATCGAAGTCGTCGCCGGCGCCCCCCTGGAAGCCCCGGAGGCCCTGGTGGATAAATACCTGAAGAAGACCCTGACCACCAGCCCCCGGGAGCACCCGGAGAGCTGCGGCTGCCAGTGCGACACGCCGTAGGCAGCCCAAGGTAGCCGCAGGTTTTAGCCTGCACTGATCTGTTCCCAGGGGGATAAGGCTCGACCTTTTCCCCCTGGTTATTTTCCGTCCTCGCTCCAGTCCAAAGTCAACAGCAAGGCGTCTTCCTGGGTGTCGTCGTAGTAGCGGGGGCGGCGGCCCACTTCTTTGAATCCGAAGGATTTATACAGGGTCCGGGCCGCGAGGTTGGAGGGCCGCACCTCCAGCCAGGCGAGTTCGGCCCCTAAGGTCCGGGCCTGGGCCAGGCCTTCGGCCAGCAACCGTTGGGCGATGGACCGGCGGCGCTGGTCGGGGTGCACTGCCAGGTTGAGGATGTGCATTTCGTCGAGCACGACCCAGAAGATGAGGTAGCCCCAGGTCTGCCAGGGAAGGGGAGGGGAGGCGCCGGCCACCAGGATGTGGCTGTGCCGATGGCCCAATTCCGCCAGGAAGGACCACCGGGACCAGGGGGTGGGGAAGGAGGCCTTTTCAATAGCCCAGATGGCCGAGACATCCGCCAGGCCGGCCCGGCGGATGAGGAGCCCCTGGGTCATTTCTTTTGAAGAACCTCGCTGGCCACGGCAATGCCTTTCTGGCCGGATTGCTTCAGGGCCAGGGCTGCCTCCCGGAGGTCTTGTTGATCCCTGATGTGGGCCAGTTTCATGAGCATGGGAAGGTTGACGCCGGTGACGACCTCCACCTTGCCCTCTTGCAGGAAAGACAGGGTCAGATTGGAGGGGGTCCCCCCCAGCATGTCGGTGAGGATGATGACGCCGTTGCCGCCATTCACCTGGGACAGGCCGCGCTGGATCTGCTGACGAGAGACCTCAGGGGGGGCGCTGGGGTCCAGGGAGACGGCCGCGATGTTCTCCTGACGCCCCAGGATCAGGTCCCAGACGCTCATCAAAGCCTCGGCCAGTTCCTGGTGAGTGACGATTAATATTCCGATCATGACTGTTCTCCTGAGGACCGCGGCATATCGCGATGGCTAAGGGTGAACGGATAATTTTCCCGGCTCAGATGTTGCCCCAGGACGTTGGCGATGACCACCGAACGGTGCTGCCCGCCGGTGCAACCGATGGCCAGGGTGAGGTGCGTCTTGCCCTCTTCCTGGTAGCGGGGCAGCAAAAAGTCCACAAACGGCAGCAGGTGGTCGAGAAAAGCCTGGGTTTCAGGACTGCTCCAGAACGTATTTCTGGACCCCGGGGTCTTCGTCCGGTAAGGGGCTGTAATCCTTCCACAAAGTAAGGGTTGGGCAAAAACCGCACATCCAGCACCATGTCGGCTTCCGGGGGAATGCCCTTCTTGTAGGCAAAGGAGATGAGATGGAGCCACATCCTCTGTCGGGGCGCCAGCTCCGAGTATTCATCTTTGATCAACTCCCGTAGTTGATGCGGGTTGTAGTGGGAGCTGTCGATGATCCGGTGGGCCAGTTGACGCAAGCCCGCCAGGGAGTTGCGCTCCTGGTGCAGGGCCTGGACGATGGTGTCGTGGTCGGCCAGGGGGTGCTGGCGGCGGGTCTGGCTGAAACGCCGAATCAAGGTAGCGTCATCGGCCTCCAAAAAAATGATGTGGAGATGATGGCCCATCTCTTCAAGATGGCGAAACGCCTGGCTGAAATTCTTCAGGAAGCCTTCGGTGCGGACATCCATGACCAGGGCGATCCGCCGCCCGCTCGCCACCGCCGCGGACTGCATGTCCAAAAAGGGCATGAGCAGGCCCAGGGGCAGATTGTCCACGCAAAAATAGCCGATATCTTCCAGGGCGCGCAACACCGTACTCTTCCCGGAACCGGAGAGTCCGGTGAGGATGAGAATGGAAAAGGGGGACAGGTGGCGGTGTTTCGATTCCGGGTGCGGACCTGATTCCTGGGCCATTGTTGTCGTAGGTAGTGAGCTCAAGAGACCTGGATGGTTACCATGGATCGCCGGATAAGGAAAGCAAGACCGGGCCTCAAAATTCCGCGTCTCGTTCGGCTATCAAGCGGTAAATCTCTTCGGCCCCCTCAGCCTTCATCAGGTTATCCCGGAAAGGCTGGCTCATGAGCATCCGGGAGATCTTGGCCAGGGCCTTGAGATGGAGACCGGCGGAGTTCACCGGGGCGAGCAGCATGAAAAAGAGCTGCGAAGGCTTGCCATCCATGGAGTCGAAGTCAACCCCCTTCAGACTGCGGCCGAAGCAGAGCATGAGCTTGGAAAGTTGCGGCAGCTTGCCGTGGGGGATGGCGATGTTATCGCCGATGCCGGTGCTCCCGAGGCGCTCCCGGTCCAGGAGCACCTCCATCACGGTTTGGAGCGAGAGCCCATCGGGGCCTGGCGCCAGGGGTTGGGCCAGTTCCTCCAGGACTCCCTTTTTATTGGTGGTCTGCAAATTGGGTAAAATACAATTTGGGGCCAGAAGGTCGATGATTTTCATACGGTGTCCCTGCTACCTCTATCCCAAATCGGGTTCGACCAGGACATAGTTGCCGTCCGGGCGTTGGTATAAGATGTTCAAGTTGCCGCTGGCCACATTGGTAAAGACCAGCAAGGTATCCTTCCCGCTTTGCATGAGTTCCACCGCGTCGGTCAGTTGCAGGGCCGGCACGTCCACCTGTTGGCGCCGTATGGCTGGTAGAGACCGGGTTTCCTCCGGTTCGGCCAGCGCCGTGGGCGTTGAACGGCTCCGGTCGCCCTTAACGCTCCGCATCTTGTCCCGAAACTTCTTTAGCTGCATATCGATCTTGTCCATCACCAGATCGATGGCGGCGTACATATCGGTATTCTCTTCTTTGCCTTTGATGATGTGGCCATTGCTGTCGATAGTAACATCCGCCAGGTGGCGAAATTTTTCCAGCCCCAAAACCACGTGGGCTTCCACCGGTCCGTCCACATACCGTTTGAACTTGTTTAAACGGTCGGTCACATAATTTTTTAAGGCTTCCGAGGGTTCAATCTGCCTGAAAGTTACGGATATTTGCATTACTGCCTCCCAAAGGGTTGGACTCGCAGAAAAGCCGGGATTTCAAGAGGCGTGATTTTCTGGCTGGCTCTTGGGTAAGTACCCGGGTTTCTTGCGTTTACTGGAGGGTAGCACCCCCAGCATACCTCGATATTTAGCCACGGTGCGCCGGGCAATGATCACATCCTGGCGGCGCAGGTTATCGGCAATCTCCTGATCGCTCAGAGGGTTCTCGGGGTTCTCGCCGGCTACGAGCTGGCGGATCTTTTCCTTGACGCTTTCCGAGGCGATCTGTTCCCCCAAAGACATGTTAATGGCGCTGTTGAAGAAGAACTTGAGGTTAAAGACTCCCTGGGGGGTATACACATACTTGTTGGTGGTGACCCGGCTGATGGTGGATTCGTGCATCTGGACGTCTTCCGCCACCTGGCGCAGGGTCAGGGGTTTCAGCTGGGACAGGCCGTGGTCCAGAAACTCCCTCTGGAAACGCACGATACTTTCGGTCACCCGGTACAGGGTCTTTTGCCGCTGGTGGATGCTGCGAATAAACCACAGGGCGTTATCCAGGTGTTTCTGGATGTAACTCTTGACCGAGTCCGGGAGTTTATCGGGACCTCGCATGGCCTCCAGGTAAAAGGAGTTAACCCGCAACTTGGGCAGGCCGTCATCGTTCAGACGGATGACGTAGTCGTCCCCCACCTTTTCCACGTGAACGTCGGGGTTGATGTAGTCTGCCTCTTCGGAGTCGAAACCCCGGCCGGGCTTGGGCTCCAGGTTGGCGATGAGATCGCCGGCCTCCACCACTCTGCCGATGGGCACCTTCAGGTCCCGGGCGATGGCCTGGTAATTTTTGTTCCCCAGATTGTTCAGGTGGCGGTCGATAATATCGAGCACCAGGGGGTCCTGGACGCCCAGGATCTTGAGCTGCAACCGCAGGCATTCTTTCAGGTCCCGGGCGGCCACCCCCGGAGGGTCGAAGCCCTGGACGATCTCCAGGACCTGCTCCACTCGGGCCGGTTCGATCCGCCCATCTCATCGGCGATCTCTTCCGCCGTGGACCGGAAATAGCCGTCTTTGTCCAGGTTGCCGATGATCATCACTCCGATATTGTCGCCTTCCTGGTCCAGTTCGGCCATCCGAAGTTGCCAGATGAGGTGGGATTTCAGGGTGGTCTCTTCGGCATTCAGGGACTCGAAGGACAGGGCCTCCCGTTCTTCGTATTCGCCCATGGGGGGCGGCATGAGCCGATCTTTCAGGAAGCTGTCCCAATCCCAGTCTTCCGTGGTGGATTTGGCCTCGCCGTCGGGTTTGGCCTCCTCCGGCGACGCTCCATCGCCAGGGGATAGATTCCCCAGACTGAGCTCTTCTTCTCCCGGTACCGGCTCTTCTTCAAACTGATCATCTTCCAGGACCGGGTTGGTTTCCAGGGCCTGGGTAATTTCCCCCACCAGTTCCATACGGGAAAGTTGCAGCAGCTTGATGGCTTGCTGCAATTTCTGGGTCATGATGAGAGATTGAGTTAGTTTTAAGCTCTGTCTGATTTCTAAGGCCATCTGCTCGCCTTATGCAAAAAATTTGTCCAGAATAAGAATCCCGATCATTGACGGGATACAAAGGCATTATAACTTAAAGGTCTCGCCCAAGTAAATTCTTTTGGCCAACTCACTCTGGACCAATTTCTCCGGGGGGCCCTCTTCCAGGATGACACCCTCGTTGAGGATATAAGCCCGGTCGCAGACCCCCAGGGCCTCCCGGACGTTGTGGTCCGAGATGAGCACGCCCAGGTCCCGGTTTTTCAACTCCCGGATAATGTTCTGGATATCAGTCACCGCCAGGGGGTCGATGCCGGCAAAGGGCTCATCCAGGATGATAAAGTGGGGGGCGGTGACCAGGGCCCGGGTGATCTCCACCCGGCGTCGCTCGCCTCCGGAGAGGGCCGAGGCCTTCTGGTTGGCCAGGTGGGTAATCCGCAGGTCGGCCAACAGCTTCTCCAGGCGGTCCTGGCGCACCTGGCGGTCCGGCTCCAGGGTTTCCAGGATCGCCATAATATTCTCGGCCACCGTGAGCTTCCGGAACACCGAAGGCTCCTGGGGCAGGTATTGCAGGCCCAGCCGGGCCCGGCGATAAATGGGCAGCAGCGAAATGTCCTCGCCATCCAGGAAAATCTTGCCGCCGTCAGGTTGCAGCAGCCCCAGTACCATGAAAAAGGTGCTGGTCTTGCCGGCCCCATTGGGGCCCAGGAGCCCCACCACTTCGCCGCTCTTCACTTCCATGGAGACGTCGTCCACCACCTGTGTGGCCGTCGTAGCTCTTGCCAAAGATTGCAGGGCGAGGCGATGCATATCTTAAGGCTGGCGGCCCTTGCGGGCTTTAGGGCTCAGAGGCGGCTTGGCTTTGCCTTCGGCAGCCCCCTGGGAGTAGAGCAGGGCTTCCACCCGGCGTTGGGGTGAACTTTCCACCAGCACTTTCTTGGTCTTGAGATTGAAGATGATCCGTTCCCCTTTCAGGGTATTTTCGGCCTGCCATAACTGGGGGTTGCCCGTCAGCACTACCTCATCCCGGTCCTTGTAGTAAATGGCCTGATCCCCGGTGGCCACCCGGTCCGCCTGGACGAAGCGCACGTTGCCTTTGGCCACGATGCGGTCAATTTTCTCGGCTCCCATATCACCGAGAGGGCGACTGCCCCGCCTTTTCCTGGGGGGGCGTGGGGGTTCCTTTGGGAGGCGCCGGTTTAGCCTTAAAGTAGACCTGCAGCTGATCCGAGTATAACGTGGCATCGCCGTACACGGCCTTCACCGGACCGGTGAAGATGACCAGCCCTTTGGTCTGGTCCGCTTCCAGGCGGGCGGCGGTGATGTGCAGGGGGACCTCTTTTTCCGGTCCCGGCTTCTTGGGGGGGGCGCCATACGCCAGGGACGAACCGGCCCACAATATCACCAGAATCCCGGCGAGGACTAAAAACCCGTGGCGTTTCAACGCTTGCCCCTCCAATCCTTAACCTGCAATTCGGTGAAGTGGTGTTGGGCGATCACCAGCTTCTTGTCGGCCAGTTCCACCCGCATCCCCTTGCCTTCCACCTTGAGGCCCGGTTGCGTGATCACCACCATCCTCGGGCCCCACCAAGGCGCGCTCTTCCGGGATATAGGTGGCCAGGCTGGTCTGGATCAGAGATCGCCGCGCCGCATCTCCACCTGCCCCTTCAGGGTCAAGACCCGGGTCTTGGTGTTAAACAGCCCCGCCTCGGCCTTCACCCGGATGTCTTCTCCGGGCCCGAAAAATTCCACCCGGACCCCGGTGATGCTGATGGTCGTTTTGTCCGGGTTAAAATCCGCCTTCTTGGCCTCCAGGACCCACGTTTTATCGCCTTCATGAATCTCGGTGAGAGAGAGGCCCTCCATCCTGGGGGTTGGGCCGTGGCCGCCTTGGGCGGCGGGGGCGGCGGCTGGCGGCGCAAAAGCCCCCAAGCCCCTGCTGCCAGGAGCACTATGCCGGCCAGCACCCAGAGCCACCGGAAGCGGCCCCGGCCAGCCGACCCTCTATCCAAATTATTTTCCATGCCAAATTTAGCGATTTCCTCTGAAATTATATTAGGCTTGGCCCTGAGTGTAAAGGCTATTCTGGCCGCGGCGAGGTTCTTCCGGCCCCCGCCCCGGAGGCGCGACTTTGGGGGCACCGGCTGGCCGAGCTTCAACTGCGGCCGGGGTTAAGGCCGGCGGGGCCTGTTTTCGGGCCTCCGGGATGAGGAAAGAATCGGTGGTATGGGGAGAAAATTTATCACGTATCAGGGGAGGCAGCTGCTGATTGCCCAGAACCTGGTGCAAAACCTGTCTTAGGCTGTAAGCCTGTTCCCTGAACCAGTAAGAGGCTAGGACCAGAGGTTTTTGAGTCCCCCTTCTTTAAAGGGGGGTGATTTTTTCCCAACGTAAGCCCCTTCGGCTGACCCCATGTAATAACGGAAATCAGTTTTGCGATGATTTCTCAAAATCTTTTTAGCTGGCGCCCAAACTTCGGCCGGGTACGCCTGAATCTGCGCTCCTTTAGGCGATTTACCTGTAACCCCCGGGTATTTATTGACAAAAAATATAAATGACCTATTGTGGATCGATGAGTTGCCATCGGACTGGGGCGTCCTTACCCGGCCCATTTTACTTTCAAGTCGATGAAAGCAGGACATTGCCCTGTTGCCGATAAGCGGTTTTGACCTCCGCCTCAGGAGATGAGTATGTCATACGTGCCCAAGTCGCCTGATCTCACCACGGTGGCGGTTCCTAAAGATTTAATCGATCTGGTGGAGCAGTTGGCAGAAATTACCCATGATAATTGGGTGCGGCAACGTTTGGCCGACGGGTGGACCCACGGGCAGCGCCGCGATGATTTGCTCAAGGAGCACCCCTGCATCGTCCCCTACGACGACCTGCCGGAATCGGAGAAGGAATACGATCGGAAAATCTCCCTGGGTGTCGTCCAGGGCATGCTGGCCTTGGGATACCGCGTCGACCCCCCCGCACGTCCGGCCCTATCCGGCCCCGCCTGCACCTTGCTGGCCTATGGGGACCTGGCCACAGTGCAGCATCTCGGCGATGATCTGAACAACCTCGACCTGGTAAAATCCATTGAGCTTTGGCAAACCTTAAAATCGAGCTCCGGGCCCTTCCCGACAAAACTCTATCAGGACCTCGGCCAGCACATCATGAGGTTGGGAGAGCCGCTGCTGGCCTACGACGTCGTGGCCGAGGGGCTCAAACTCTGGCCCCAGGAGACCCGCTTACGACAATTGCTGGCGTTGGCGCTGCTGCGCTCCGGGGCGGTACAGCAGGCCCTGGAGGTGCTCCAGAAGCTGTTTGGCGAGGATAACCGCGATGAGGAGACCCTGGGGCTCCTGGCCCGGGCCCATAAGGATTTCGCCAACTTGGCCACCGACCTCAAGGACAAGACCAGGGAGTGGAGGCTGGCCTACGAAACCTACGCTTCGGCCTATGAGAGGACCGGGGGCTATTGGTCCGGCATCAACGCCGCCACCTTGGCCAGGTCCTTACATGATCAAGAGCAGGCCACGGCCCTGGCGAACCGGGTCACGGAGCAATGTCTCCAGGAGCTTTCCCGGGTAACCGGGGATCCGGGGGAGTTGTATTGGCTTCGGGCCACTTTGGGCGAAGCCGCCTTGATCCGGGGGGAGATAAGCGACGCCATCAAGTGGTACACGCAGGCCGGCCGGGGGGCTGGTCAGAGATATGGCGATCTGGCCTCCACCCGGCGCAACGCCCGGCTGCTCTTCACCGTGATGGACCTGGACCCTGACCAGAAACAACGGATCGAAGCCTGCTTTCAAATTCCCCGGGTGGTGGTCTTTGCCGGCCACATGATCGACCAGCCCGGCCGGCCGAAGCCTCGTTTCCCGGATTATTTGGCCCCGAAGATATATCAAGAGATCGCCGCCACCCTGGCGCGAGTGGATGCCAGGATCGGGTTCGCCTCAGCCGCGTGCGGTTCCGACATTTTATTCCTCGAGGCCATGCTGAAACGAGAAGGGGAGATCAACATCATCCTCCCGCACTTTAAGGAGGATTTTCTTAAGGGCAGCGTTAACCTCATCCCCGGGAGCGATTGGGGTTCCCGGTTCGAGGCGGTGCTCGAGCAGGCCAGCCAGGTTATTATTGCCAGCGAGAACCGGGCTTCCGGGAATGCCATGGTCTATGAATACACCAATCTGCTGCTCGATGGCCTGGCAATACTGCGGACGAAGATGCTGGATACCGAACTGATCCCCCTGGTAGTATGGGATGGCGGGGCGGGGGATGGTCCCGGGGGCACCAGCAGCCTGGTGCAGCACTGGCGTTCCCACGGTCTGGAGCCTGAGATTATCGACCTTAACCGGCTGCTGGCCGACACCCCTCCCCTGGGGCCCGCAGCCGCTGCCACCCCGCCAGCGGCGGCCCCGGCTGAGGCGGTGGCGTCCGTGCCCCGGGGCTTTACCGAGGAAATCAGGGCCATGCTTTTCGCCGATGTGGTCGGGTCCAGTAAGATCATGGAGGAACAGGTCCCGAACTTCGTCGAATATTTTATGGGAGCCATCAATAAGTTGGTGGCCGAGTCCCCCGAGAGGCCCTTGTTGACCAACACCTGGGGTGATGCCCTGTATTCCGTCTTCGCCTCGGTGCAGGACGGGGGCAATTTCGCCCTCAAGTTGCGGGACCTGGTGGTCGATACCGATTGGCAGGCCAAGGGATTGCCCAAAGAGGTCAATCTGCGCATCTCCCTGCACGCCGGACCGGTTTACTGCTACAAAAAGCCGCTCTTCAAGGAGTTGGCCTACGCCGGCTCCCATATCGTCCGGGCGGCCCGCATTGAACCCATAACCCCGCCGGGACAGGTGTACGCCAGCCAGCAATTTGCGGCCCTGGCGTCCACGCAGCGGGTCCAGGGCTTTACCTGTGAGTACGTGGGGCGGATCCCGCTGCCCAAACATGCCGGCATCATTCCCTTGTATCTGGTGCGCCGCTCGGGTTTGTGAGGCCGGCCACTGAGGTACGGAGGGTGCCTGGCCGTTCCGGGGCTCAATTAATTGAGCCGGGATAGAGATATATCTCCCAATCACCTGAGGAGAAGTGATAATGGCACACGATGTCTTCGTCAGTTATTCCGTCAAGGACAAGACCACGGCGGACGCCATCTGCGCCTCCCTGGAGGCCAACGGCATTCGCGTCTGGATTGCCCCCAGGGATGTCATGCCCGGAAGCGATTGGGGGGAATCCATTATCGATGCAATCCACGAAAGCAAGGTCATGATTTTGGTCTTTTCGGCCAATTCCAATGCCTCGCCGCAAATTAAGCGGGAGATTGAGCGGGCGGTCAACAAGGGCGTCACGGTAGTGCCCTTCCGCATTGATGATGTCCTGCCTTCCAAGACTCTGGAATACTTTATCAGCACCCAGCATTGGCTCGATGCCTTCACGCCCCCCCTGGAGAAACATCTGGACAGTCTGGTGGGCATCCTCCAGTCGATCATCTCCAAACAGGGGGAGAAGGTGGTCGAACCCCACCTGAAGTCCCCCCCTCCTGAAGAAGAAGAGGTGCCGGTGCGCCCGAGGCCGCGGGTGGCGCCGGCCGATGAGACCGCCGCCATTACCGTGAGGGTCCCCAAATGGAAAATACTTGCGGTTCTATTAGGCCTGGTGATCGGGGCGACAGTGGCCGGGGGCGTGGTCTGGATGGCGGTTGAGAGGCGCCCGTCGAGCCGGACGGAGGGCGCCAAGGAGACCGCACCACCCACTGGCGCTGCCGCCGAAGCAGCCGCAGCCGAATATTTCCAAAAAGCCAGAAATCTCAAGGATCCCGATGAAAAAATCGTCCTGATGAACAAAGCTATTAAGTTGAACCCCAAACCCGGTTATTACTACATCCATCGGGGCGGGGCTTATTTAGATAAAAAGGAGTACCAAAAGGCTGTCCCAGACCTGGACAAGGCCATCGCCAGCCTCACCAACTCCTTCAACGCCTATAATCTCCGGGGGTTGGTCTACGATGGCTTGGATAAGCAGTCTCAGGCAATGGCGGATTTCAACCAGGCTATCTCTATAAACCCCGGCTTTGCCGAGGCCTACTGCAACCGGGGTTTCGTTTTTTATGAGAACAAAGAATATGACCAGGCCCTCAGGGATTATGAAAGGGCCATCGCGTTAGACCCCAAACTGGCTAAGGCCTATAGCCACCGCGGTTTTCTCTTTGCTTTCCAGGGTAAGTTGGACCAGGCCTTAGAGGATTATAATAAGGCTATCAATCTGGATCCGAAGCTCCTCGAGGCCTACCTCAACCGGGGCAATCTCTACGTGCGCACCAAGAAATATGACCTGGCCCTTACCGATTTCAGCAACGCCCTGCCGCTGAATTGGCGCAATGCCGCCACCTATAACGGCCGGGGAGAAGCATTCCTGGCCAGAAACGATTTTAATTCGGCCCTCCAGGATTTTAATCAGGCGATCACGTTGGATCCCGGCTATGGCAAAGCTTATAAGAATCGCGGTACGGTCTACATGGAAAGAAGAAAGTTTGAAGAAGCGCTCGATGACTTCGCCAAAGCCATATCTTTAAATACTGAACTGGCCGAGACCTATGAACTGCGCGGCAGGTGTCATCAGAAGAGAGGCGATGAAGAGCGGGCTCGCCTGGATTTTGACAAGGCGAAATCTCTCAGATAGGGGCGGCCCCGATCGTCACTCCGGGGGCGAAGTCAGGTAAAAAAAACCAGAACTCCCATCACGGGGGAGTCCTGGCTTCAATCTGGTGAGCCGTGGCCGGAGACCCCGGCCGCGACCTTTTTAGCTAAAAGGGGATTCGGGCAGCCACCCCGGGTTTACGTGAGGCGACCCTCGCCGCCGCCGTTATTGCGGCTGTTCATGCCGCCGCTGAGTGGTGGTCCGCGGTTGGGCTGTACCTCGAGGTTGGACCTCGGCTTGCGCTTGTCCCCCCGGGCGCGCTTGCGCCACAGGCGGCTGGGCCCTCGTGGGCCGGGACCGCGTCATAGGTCCGGGTTGTACGCCATTCTGCCCCGGCCCGTAGATGTTCTGGCTGCTTCCCGGTGTTCTGCGATTGAGGCGGCCCTGTTCTTGAGTACTCAGGTTGCCATCGGCTCCCATCTGTCCGGGCCCACCCCTGATCCGCCGCTGCTCCCTTTGCAAACGCCTGGCTTCTCTGGGGGTTAATTGCCCGGAAGCCTGTCCTGGTTGGATGCGGGCCTGCCGGCGCAACTGACGCGGATCGGTCCAACGATCCGGCGAAGGAGCAGTATACCCCGGGCTCGCTTGGGGAGTCGGCTGGTAGTAAATTTCTGGGTTGCCGGAACCGGAATAAGCGTAGGGCTGCGGTTGATAATAGGATTGGCCCGGCTGGGCATAGCCCCCGCCGGCCCCGGGATTATAGGGGTAGGGCTGGCCCCCCCCATAGGCAGGGTAGCCTCCTTGGGAGGGGTAGCCCCCAAGGGAAGCCCCTAAACCCCCAAGATTGGGAAGAAGCCCCCCCATGCACCCCGATACCGCCAGGATGCTGGATAACAAAGCTGCCGCTAAAAAAACGTTGGCCATGCTGCCTCCTTTGGCCATCCCTTTTCTGATTGAACCACCAGTTGCAATGACTCTTAAGTCCCGCTATTGGCGCCGGGTTCAGGGCGGCGCCCCTTCACCTGGGTCACCCGCCTTATTTCTTCTTTACAGATTAGATAAATCTCGAGGCGATTATGTTAGCTGATTTTCTGAACTCGGGACCGATCTGGGGAGAAAGACCCTACTTTCAGGTCCGCATGAAAGCCGGAACACCCGTCGGGACGTGAACCATGATGATTAACTCTCCGGGCTTTCAGGTAAATTGTCCGGAAATTTTTTTAGCCTGAGGGGGAGATTTTTTCAGGAAAGTTTGTTGCGGCGGGAGATAGTCGGGGTGAGACGGATGAGGAGCAGCGCTGCACCTGCCGTGATTGGCAACTGCGGGCGCCCGCCTGGACCGGGGCGACCTCATCGGCCACCGCGGAAAACCGGGAGTTCCGGGTTCACGTCCTGAGCGTCAATTCCTCCACCAGGCGGTCGGCGAAGGCCAGGATGAAGTCCCGCTGCTGCCGGGTGGCGTAGCCGATGCAGGCGCAGCGCATGGTCTCCCGGCTCCGGATGAGGAACTCGAAGCGCACGAAGTCATCGCCCAGTTCCACCGCGAACCTGAACGGCCGGCAGTCCGAGTGGGAGAACTGTTCCGGACTCAGCAAATCCTCCGATAAATCCACCCACCAGATACCATCGAGGCTTGAGGCCACGGCGTGTTGGTTAAGATACTCCCGGACCCGGGGGAGATCGCCCCGGGCGATTTCATCCAGCTGGTATTGTCTCATGGTTCCTTACCTCATGCCACCGATGGGCAAATCAAAAGACTATTTTTGTCATTCTGAGCGGAGCGCAGAATCTCGGTTTTGTCGCCGCAGAGATTCCTCACTCCGCGGCGCTCCGTTCAGAATGACCTGAATAGTAATAGTTTTTTGCGGCAACTTCTTATCAGAAGCCTATGACCCCCGGGTCTTGAAGCCAGCCATGGCGGCAGGCGCTCACCCGGTAGTTGCATCGCCTCCGCAAATCCGTGGTTTTGGGCTGAAAGCCGACTGCTGATAGCTATTGGTTCGCCGCCGGCTTTGACTGCCCGGCGCCCCGGACTGCGTCCACCATGGCGAAGCCCCACGCGGCCATGAGCAGGCCGAAGGGAATCCAGAACAGGGGGTGCGACAGGGTATCCAGGAGTAGGAGTTTGACCAGTTCCCAGGTCAGGGGGCGGGGGTAGAAGACCGACAGGTATTCCTGGGAAAAAAGCACCAAGCTCACCAGCAGGACCACGCCCAGCAGGAGGTTGGTCCCCAGGACCAGGGCGACGCCCTTGCGCCGGTCCTGGTTGTAGAGTTGCCCCAAGCCGGGAAAGACGAACGCCGAAAGGAGAAATGCCTTGAGCCCTGGCCGCATGCCTCATCTTATCCCAAAGGTTCGCCTCCGGTCAAGGTAGCCGGGGCGCCGGCCGTTGCTTTTGCCGGGCTCCGGACGGTGGGCGCTCCCGGATTCGGGCCTGGGGCCCCCGTGTCTTATTGATTCCTTGCCGGGATAGGATGTGATACCATAATAAAATTGTCTTCCGGAGGCTGCTGGATGAATTACAAAGAGACCCTTAACCTGCCCCGCACCGATTTTCCCATGAAAGCCGATTTGCCCCGGCGGGAGCCGTTGTTTCTGGAACGCTGGGCCGACCTCGACCTGTACGGCCTGATCAGGGCCCAAAGTAAGGGGCGTCCCAAGTTTGTGCTCCACGACGGCCCCCCGTATGCCAACGGCCACATTCACCTGGGGCATGCCTTAAACAAGATTCTCAAGGATATCATCGTCAAGTCCCGGCAGATGACGGGCTACGACAGCCCCTACGTGCCGGGCTGGGATTGCCACGGCCTGCCCATCGAGCACCAGGTAGGCAAGGAGCTCAAGGCCAAAGGCGGCAGTCTGTCCAAGGTGGAGATTCGCCAGCGCTGCCGGGCCTATGCCGAAAAGTTCGTCGACATCCAGCGCCGGGAATTCCAGCGCCTGGGGGTGCTGGGGAACTGGGACCATCCCTACCTCACCATGCGGCCCGCTTACGTGGCGGAAATCCTGGAGGAATACGGCCAGTTTTACTTCAGCGGCGCCATTCACCGGAGCAAAAAGCCCATCCACTGGTGCGCCACCTGCCGCACCGCCCTGGCCGAAGCCGAGGTGGAATACGAGAATCAGCGCACCCCGACGATTTTCGTGAAATTTTCTCTGGGTAAGGCCCCTGAAAATCTGCCGCAGTTGGGCGCTCACGAAAATGTCTCCCTGGTCATCTGGACCACCACCCCCTGGACCTTGCCGGCGAACCTGGCCATCGCGGTGCACCCGGACCTGGAATACGCCGCGGTGGATACCGGCAATGAAGTCCTGGTGGTGGCCGCGGACCTGGCCGAGGGACTGCTGAACTCCTGGGGGCTTGAGGGCCAAGAGATCTTCCGGGTCAAGGGACGTGCCCTGGAAGGCGCCATTTGCCGGCACCCCTGGCTGGACCGGGACTCCCAGGTCATCCTGGCGAACTACGTCACCCTGGAGGCGGGCACCGGCCTGGTGCACATCGCTCCGGGGCACGGCCAGGAGGACTATGACAGCGGCCGCCGGTATAATCTTCCGCCCTACTCGCCGGTGGACGACGGCGGCAAGTTTACCCAGGAAGTGCCGGAGTTTGCCGGTCAAAAAGTCTGGGAGGCCAACGCCGGCATTATCGAACTCCTCAAAGAGCGCCGCAAACTCCTGGCGGCCGCGGACCTGACCCACAGCTACCCCCACTGCTGGCGCTGCAAGCAGCCCATCATCTTCAGGGCCACGGAGCAGTGGTTCATCTCCATGGAGGCCAACGATCTCAGGAGCAAGGCCCTGGCGGCCATCGACCGGGTCACCTGGATTCCCCGCTGGGGCCGGGAGCGCATCTACCAGATGGTGGAGCGGCGCCCGGACTGGTGCATCTCCCGGCAGCGGGCCTGGGGCGTGCCCATCGTGGCCTTTCACTGCCGGGAGTGCGGCCGCGGTGCTCCTCACCCCGGAAATTCTCCAGGGGATCATCCAGCGGGTGCGCACCGAGGGGGCGGATTTCTGGTTCGACACCCCGGCCGCCGACCTGCTGCCCGCCGGGGACCGTATGCGCCTGCGGCGGCCTCCGACTTCAAAAAAGAGACCGACATCCTGGACGTCTGGTTCGATTCCGGGGTGAGTTGGGCCGCGGTGGTGGAACCCGACCCGGACCCTGGCCCTGCCCGCCGACCTCTACCTGGAGGGCTCGGACCAGCACCGGGGCTGGTTTCATTCGAGCCTCCTGACCTGCGTGGGCACCCGGGGCCACGCCCCCTATAAGGGGGTGCTGACCCACGGCTTCGTGGTGGACGGCGACGGCCGCAAGATGTCCAAGTCCCTGGGCAACGTCATCGCCCCCCAGGAAGTCATGGACAAGTACGGCGCCGAGATCCTGCAGGCTCTGGGTGGCGGCGGAGGACTACCGGGACGACGTGCGGCTGTCTCCGGACATCCTGAAGCAGCTGGCCGACGCCTACCGGCGCTTCCGCAACACCGCCCGCTTCATGCTGGGCAACCTCTACGACTTCGACCCCGGGAGCCACTGGCTGACGCCGGGCGCCGCGGGAGGAACTGGACCGCCTGGCCCTGTCCTGGCTGGCCCAGTTGCTGGCCCGGGTCAAACGGGCCTACGAGGATTACGAATTCCACCAGGCCTTCCACCGCCTGCACCAGTTTTGCGCCGTGGAGACTGAGCTCCATCTACCTGGACATCCTGAAAGACCGCCTCTACGTCTCCAAAGCCGATTCCCGGGAACGCCGCAGCGCCCAGAGCACGTTATATGACCTGCTCCAGGGCCTGACCCTGGCCATGGCCCCCATCCTCTCTTTTACCGCCGATGAGATCTGGGAGTACCTTCCTGGCACGGGCCGCCCCGAGAGCGTCCACCTGGGCGGCTCTTCCCGAGCCGCCCCCGGGGTTTCCCGACGAGGCCTTGCTGGCCAAGTACGACTTCCTGCTCAAGGTGCGGGGTGAAATCAACCGAGGGCTGGAAGAGGCCCGGAAGGAGAAGCGTCATTGCCACGGCCCAGGAGGCCGTGGTAATTTTGGGGGCAGGGGGTGAACTGTACGATAAACTGAAGGCTCAGAACGCGGAGCTTCAAACCCTGGCTCAAGTGGCCGAATTCACTGTCGAACCCATCGAATCTCTCTCGGGGGCAGGCATGGTCTCCGACCGAGATTCCTGGCTTAGTGGTGCTGGTGAGTAAAGCGACCGGCGAAAAATGCGTCCGTTGCTGGTTCAGCTTTCCCTCGGTTGGGGAAGATCCCAACCATCCCCAGGTGTGCGCCCGCTGCCGCCAGGTCCTGGAGGAATAAGCCGTGCCCCGCAAGTTAATGATCTTTCTGGTGATCCTGGTGATGGGACTGCCCCTGGACCAGGCTGACCAAGGTGCTGGTGCAGCTCAAGCTGCCCCTGGGAAGCCAGGTGCCTCTCATCCCGGGGCTGCTCAACCTGGTGCATGTCCACAACAAGGGCGCGGCTTTCGGGCTGCTGTCGGGTTGGTCGCCGAATTTCGCCTGGCTGTTTTTTGTGGTGGCTATCGGGTTGGTGCTGGTGGTCCTGGGCTACCTGTTGTGGCGGCTGCCCGATGACCAGTGGCCCGCGGCCCTGGGTTACAGCCTGATCCTGACCGGGGCCCTGGGCAACCTGATTGACCGGGTCCGCCTGGGAGAAGTGGTGGATTTTATTGACGTGTACTGGGGACGCTACCACTGGCCGGCTTTCAACGTGGCCGACAGCCTGGTGTGCGTGGGGGCGGCAGTGATGGTATGGGTTATTATCCGAGACGAGAAAACCGCTGATGCATCCAATCCTGTTTGAAATCGGGCCGATCAAGATTTTTACCTATGGCTTCCTCCTGGCCCTGGGCTTTTTGAGCGCCATCTTCGTAGCCGGCCGGGAAGCCCGGCGCCTGGGAATACCGCCAGATAAATTTTACGACCTCTGTTTCTATATCATCCTGGCGGCCCTGGTGGGCTCTCGTCTGCTCTACGTTTTGCTGGAGCTGCGCACCTTCCTGGCCCATCCCCTGAAAATCTTCGCCCTGTGGGAAGGGGGCCTGGTCTTTCAAGGCGGGGCCATCCTGGCCTTCCTGGTGGCTACCTACTACATCCGCCGCCACGGCCTGCCCTGGCGCGCCACCCTGGACGCCCTGGGCCTGGGGACGCCCGTGGGGCAATTTTTCGGGCGCCTCGGCTGCTTTATGGCCGGATGTTGCTGGGGCTCCCCTTCCGACCTGCCCTGGTCCGTGGTCTTCAACAACCCCGATACCCTCTGTCCCCTGCGGGTGCCCCTGCATCCAGCCCAGCTCTATGAGGCCTTCCTGGCCCTGGGAGTCTTCGGGTTGCTTTATTGGTTCAGGACCCGCAAACGCTTCGACGGCCAATTGATTCTCATGTACTTTTGCCTGGCGGGCCTGGTGCGCTTCGTGGTGGAGTTTTTCCGGAGCCCCCTGGATTACCGCGGCCACGTCTTTTTCGGCTGGATGCCCATGACCCAGCTTATCGCCTTGGTGCTTTTCCTGGTCTGCGGCGGCCTGCTGCTCTTCTGGACCTGGCGAGCCCGGCCCCAAGGCCAGGAGCAGAATTAATGGGCTTCTCGGTTAGAGGTTTTGGGTTTCGGTTACATTGAGTCGAGATTAGTGCTGAAGTCTCCTGACCTGTCATGCTGAGGCAGCGGAGCGGGCGAAGAATCTCGTAAAGAGAAGATCCTTCGCTCCACTCAGGATGGCAAGACGGCTTGACGCTGAACTCTCAAGTTGCTTCGCTCACTGACCCGGGGAGGTGACCATTGCACGCACGCCGCTGGCTGACCGCCCTGATCCTCCTGCCGCTGCTGTTGGCGGTGCTTGTTTAGGGGCGGGCACGTTTTGTTCATCCTGCTGCTCCTGGTGGTAAGCGGGCTGGCTCAGTGGGAGTTTTTGGGCATGTTCCAGCCCCGATGCCGACACCTTCCGCCGCCTGAAAACCATTATCCTGGGATCGGTACTCCTCCTGAGTTTTTGCACCGCCCAGCGAGCCGCCACCCTGTGCAACCCTACCTATGTCCTTTTCGTCTTGGTGGGGATTCTCTTTCTCCTCTTCCTCTTCTATCTCATTGCCTATAGCCACATTGCCGACCTGAGCCAGGCTTTGATGGTCAATATCCTGTGCCTCCTTTATATCCCCTTGCTCCTGGGGCACTTTGTCTGGCTGCGCTACCTGAGCGACGGCCAGTGGTGGGTCCTCTGGCTCCTGCTGGTGATTATGGCCGGGGATACCGGGGCCTTCTACGCCGGCCGGACCTGGGGCAAGACCAAGCTCTATCCCGCGGTGAGCCCGGGGAAGACCTGGGCCGGAGTGGTGGGGGGCCTTGGCTGCCGCCTTGATCGTCGGCCTCGCCCTGGGCCGCTGGGCCCTGCCCGGCATGAGTATGAAGCGCCTTGGCCTCCTGGCCTTGCTCCTGGCCGTGGTGGGGCTGCTGGGGGACCTGTTCGAATCCATGCTCAAGCGCCAGGCCCAGGTTAAGGACGCCTCGGAGCTCCTCCCGGGCCACGGCGGCATGCTGGACCGCCTGGACAGCCTCCTCTTTGCCGCCCCCCTGGTAGTCTACGTCCGCTTGTTCCTGTTCGGTTAGGGTTGCGGCTCAGCAGTTCCGGGGTATGAATCAAGCGGCCCTGGGGCGGGAAAGCGAAGCGCCTGCCGCCTTCAGCAATTGGGTTCACGTTAATCAAGCCACAATACCTGAGCGCCTCTGTTCCAGGAGGCACGTTCCTTTTCCGGGTCACGTTCCTGGAACGCCGCCGAAAACTCTTGACCGGGGACAGGGGCAATATACGGGCGTTGTGCCTGGCGGCCCGTCAACGCCCATCGTTTACGGTCTCGGGCAGGGTCATTTGGCCCGATCATCGGCATTGCCTCTGGAGGCTGGTAATGTCAGACCCGGATTTAGCTTCAATCTCTATCGGAACAGAGGGTTGGGCAAGGCATACGGATGAATACGAGATATTTAGGGGGAGGAAAATCGCCTTTTGCCGGAAAATGGTAAGGCGGTGGAAAGATTCGCTCGAACGGCGGGAGAAGCAAGGCGGAATGGCGACGGAAGCATATCTCCAAGCCCTGGAGGAGGGATGCCTGTCCGGACAGCATCCCATAGAGCACTGGAAACAAGAACATCAAGACTTGCTTTACTGGCAAAAGGCTTTGACAGAATACGAAAAAGCCCTGGAGAGCCTTAAATGGCTCTGAGGCAGCCAGGAACCCTCCAGGCCGGAAACCGCGCCGGGGGGTCCCGCCTCCCCTGAGCGACCTTCAGTGGTTCTTGATAAAAAAGGGCAGGCCCGGGGGCCTGCCCTGATGGTTTCGTGGCGGTAACGGCGGCAGGCCTATTTGGTCTTGCCGGGGGCCGGAGCACTCACAGGCTGAACGGCCCGGCCCGGGGTGATGTCTTTCTCGGGTTTGCCGTCCGGCGGCAGATTCCGGCGGAACGCCCCGGATGACTTGTCTAACTGGGCCACCGCCAGGTTGTAATCATAGAGGGCCATGAGGTAATCGCCCCGGAAAGAACCGAAACGCTCGAAGGCCTGGAAGATATCTTCCATTTTCCCCAGCCCCATGTCGAAGTTGCTGAACGCGGTGACCAGCCAGCGCCGGGCATTGACATAGGACTTCTCCAAGCCCAAAGAACCCTTGTAATTCTCCTGGACTTTGCCGTAATCCCTGGCTACCTCCACCGGGATACCCATGAGGGCCTGTTTTTCGGTGTAGCGCAGTTTATCCAGTTCCGCCCGGGCCTGGCCGATTTTCGATTTCAGGATGCCGAAATCAAAGTGCCATTGGGCCCCCACCGCCGGCATGGCGCCCAAGCCGTTAAAAAAGTCATTGGCGTAGGGGTCGGGGTTGTGTTCCCGGCCCGGGGCGCCGGCCACCTGACCCAGTACCGCAAAGAAGAAAGACGGATAGCGGTCGGCCTTGGCCGCGTCCACCAGCAATTGCCGGGCCACCAGGCCGCTCTTGAGTTGGGTGAATTCGGGCCGCAGTTCCAGGGCCAGCCGGATGTATTGGTCCAGGCCACCCGGGGCGGTGGGCACCGGCAGTTCTTGGGGCACCCGGAAATCCTGGCTGGGGCCATAGCCCACCAGGGCTTTCAGGGCCAGGTAGGCGACCTTGGCGCCTTCTTCCGCCTGGGCTGCAAATTTTTCCACCCCGCCTTCATACATGGCCAGGCGGTATTTGTCGCTCTCCTTGACGTTGGGCGAGTTGATCTGCAGGAGGCGGGTAATCCGTTCCCGGGCATCCCGCAGGTAGGTGCGGGCGTCGGCCACCGCATCCTTGCCCTGAGTGGCCAGGATCAGGCCGTAATACGCCTGGGCCACCTGGACCATGACCTCGCCCTTCTTGAGGTCCACCCCGGCTGTTTGGACCTCGATGTTCTTGGCCGCGGCTCTTTCCCGGTAGGCGATTTTGCCGAAGGTGTAAAGAGGCTGAATGAGGGTGAACGACAGGTTGCCGAACACGTTCACGCCATGGATGCTGCCGGCGGGATCAGGATAGAAGAGGGTTTTATTTTTGCCGACCTGGCGCACCTCCCCCCGCTGGGCATTGGAGACCACTCCGCCCGAGGGCCACCGCATCGAATTGTGGGAAGCGGTAGCCGTGGGCCTCATTTTTTTGTTCCTGCGCCAGGGTTACATCGCTCTTGGTGGCCTTGACCTCGGGGCTGTAATTCAAGGCCATGGCGGTGAGTTGTTTCAGGGTGAACTCCGGAGTTTCAGCGCCGCTGGCCGCCAATGGCACCAGCAAGAGGACCAGGGCCAGCAGTCCCCCCAAACGGGCCCAAAGAACCATATCCCCCTCCTTTGATACGGAAATTACGGTTGACCTACGCTCTGAACCTTCTTCTCAACAAGAGAAAAACATTAAGCCCGATACTATCAGGGACTTGGGGAAAATTCACCTAATTTTTTATAATAACCTTTCCTCGGCCCGGGTTGCTGGGAAACAATTGCATCAGAGAAGCTAAATCAGTTAATATTACAATTTAGGCTAAGGGGAGGGAACTCGTGAGCAAGCCCAAACGGATCCTGGTTACCGGCGGCGCCGGCTTCATCGGCTCCCATGTGGCCGGCCAGTTGGTGGCCATCGGCCACGAGGTGGCGGTGGTGGATAACTTGAGCATGGGCAAACAGGAATACGTCCCGGCCGGGGCGCAGTTCTACCCTTATGATATCAAGTCGCCGGAGACCGTTGATCTCATCCGGGGCTGGCGGCCCCAGGTGCTCGTGCACCATGCCGCCCAGATGAGCGTCCAGGTCTCGGTGAGCGATCCCATCTTCGACGCCCGGGAAAATATCCTGGGGTCCCTCAATCTCTTCCAGGCCGCGGCCGAAGCCAAGCTGGAAAAGGTCATTTTCGCCTCCACCGGCGGGGCCATTTACGGAGATGACGCCCCCCTGCCGGCCCGGGAAGAAGATCGGCCCCGGCCCGAGGCTCCCTACGGCATCGCCAAGCTGTCGGTGGAGCACTACTTGCATTTTTATCACCGGGAACACGGCATTATCCCCACCGTCCTGCGCTACGCTAATGTTTACGGGCCCCGCCAGAACGGCCAGGGAGAAGCCGGGGTAGTGGCCATCTTCATCGAAAAATTCCTGGCCGGGCAGCAGCCCCTGATCAACGGCGACGGTTTGCAAACCCGGGATTTCGTCTTTGTGGGGGATATCGTGGCCGCCAATCTCCTGGCCCTCAATTATCCCCGGCCCGGGGCGTTCAACATCGGCACCGGCCGGGAGACGGATATCCTTACGGTTTATCTGCAGCTCCAGGAACTCATGGACTCTCCTCTGGGGCCGGCGCACGGCCCGGCCAAGCCCGGAGAACAGCGCCGCAGCGCCCTGGACAGCACCCTGGCCCAGAGGGAGCTGGGCTGGCAGCCCCAGGTGAGCCTGGCCCAGGGCCTGGCCCAGACCGTGGCGGCCTTCCGGGAGGCCGGGACTTGTGCATAAAGTCTTTGGTGGGCGCAGGCGTCCCGCCTGTGCCACCGCAGGCTAAATGGTCATGGGTGATGATCAGCCTTGCAGGCGCCATGAAAAATCCCCCCCGCCTCCCTTGAGGAAAGGGGGGTTAAAACGAATTGGGCCGATCAAGTCCCCCTTTGGAAAAGGGGCATTTGGGTTGCCGCGCTAACGCCTGGGCTTTCGATGACAAGCACTTTTGAGAACATCTTGCCTTAATCAGCAAGCCAAGGACATTGGATGGAATAACGTATGGAAACGATGATCGAAGTGCAGGATCTGACCAAGTATTATGGTCCGCATCTGGCCGTCAGCCGCCTGGATTTCCAGGTGGCGGCCGGGGAGATCGTGGGCTTCCTGGGCCCCAACGGCGCCGGGAAGACCACCACCTTGAAGATCCTGGCGGGATTTTTGGCGCCGTCCGCGGGCACGGCCCGGATCAACGGCTACGACTGCGTCACCGACTCCCTGGCGGTGCGCCGCTCCTTGGGGTATGTGCCGGAGAACGTGGCCATCTACCCCGACCTCACGGTGACCCAGTTCTTACGGTTCGCCGCCCGGGCCAAGGGTATAGCGGCCAAAGCCGAAAGCGCGGAAATTGACCGGGTGGTGGCGGCCTGCGGCCTGGAAGAGGTCCGGGGCAAACTGGTGGCGGCCCTGTCCAAGGGGTTCCGCCAGCGGCTGGGGCTGGCCCAGGCCCTGATCAACCAGCCGCCGCTGCTCATCCTGGATGAACCCACCATCGGCCTGGACCCCTCCCAGATCGTGGAAATCCGCCAGTTGATCAAAAACCTGGAAGGCGGCCCACACGGTCATGCTGAGCAGCCATATCCTGCCGGAGGTCAGCCAGTTGTGCCACCGGGTGATCATCATCAACCGGGGCCAGATCGTGGCCAGCGACACCCCGGAAAACCTCTCCCGGCAACTGGGCCAGGGGTCCCGGGTGCTCATGACGGTGGCCGGGCCGGTGGACCAGGTTGACGGCCGCCCTGACGGCTATTGCCGGGGTGAACCGGGTGCTGAGCCAGGGCGAGGGCAAATACCTGGTGGAGGCCGACAACGGCCGGGAGCTGCGCCCGCAGCTGGCCCGGGTGGTGGTGGAGCAGGGCTGGCGACCTCCTGGAATTGAAGTCCCAGGAGTTCACCCTGGAAGAAGTGTTCCTCAATCTGGTAACGGAAGAAGACCACGGAAGAAGAGTCATGAAACAGTTACGAGGTTGGCTGGCGGTGGTGCGGAAAGAATTGACCATCTATTTCGCCACGCCCATTTTTTATATCACCGGGTTTTTCTTTCTGCTCCTGGCGGGATATTTTTTCTACACCAACGTCATCTACTACAGCATCATCAGCTTCCAGGCGGCCCAGCAGGCCGTCCAACCCCCAGATCGCGGCCCAGCTCAATCCCCAGCAGATGGTCTTCCGGCCCCTGTTTGCGGTCCTGGCCATCATCCTGCTGTTTCTGGTGCCGTTCATCACCATGCGCCTGATGGCCGAAGAGAAGCGTTCCGGGACCGCGGAACTGCTTGTTCACCTATCCGTTGACGGACTGGGCGGTGATCGCGGGCAAATTCGGCGCCGCCTTCCTGATCTATCTCATTTTGCTGGCCTTTACCGCCTGCTATCCCCGTGGTCTTTGGCCTGATCACCCGGCTGGATTGGGGCGCCCTGGGCACCGGCTACCTGGGCCTGGTCCTCTTGGGGGCCGCCTGCCTGTCCCTGGGGCTGTTTGCCTCCAGCCTCACCGAAAACCAGATCGTCGCCGGAGTGGTGGCCTTTGCCCTGCTACTCCTCTTCTGGATCATCGGCTGGGTCCAGGAACTGGGGGCCGGCAACCTGGGGGCGGTCTTTAAATACCTGTCCCTGCTGGACCACTACGAAAACTTCACCAAAGGGGTGATCGATACCCGGGACCTGGTGTACTGCCTGAGTTTCATCTTCTTCTTCCTCTTTCTCACCAAGAGACAGTTGGAATCTCGGCGCTGGAGAGCTTAATCGTGAGTTGGAGAGATCGATTCCAAAAACGCAACGTGCTGTACGGCGCCGGCTCCGTGGCGTCGGTGCTGCTGGTGCTGGGCATCCTGTGCCTGGTGGCCTTGCTGGCCAACTGGCACCCCATGCGCTGGGACACCACCCGGGAGCAGACCCAGTCCCTGTCGCCGGTCACCAAGGCCCTGCTCAAAGAGGTCACCGAACCTCTGACCCTGACGGTCTTTTTGCCCGAGGGCGCCGCGGAACGCCAAAGCGCCAAAGAGATTGTGCAGCTCTACGAGTACCACAATCCCAAGGTCACCTACCGCTTTGTGGACCCCGAGCGGGAACCCCTCAAGGCCCAGCAGGCGGGGTATCGCTTTGCCGGCAACGTGCTGCTGGACTACCAGGGGCGGCGCCAGATGGCCGACCAGACCGACGAGAACGCCATCACCAATGCCCTGCGCAAGGTCTTGAAGAAGGAGCGCAAGAAGGTCTATTTCCTCGCCGGGCACGGCGAGCGGGCCCTGGATGACCCCAAGCCCGGAGGGCTTCCAGGTGGCGAAGCGGGCCCTGGACAACGAGGGCTACGAAATCGAGTCCCTCAACCTGCTGAGCCGGGGCGCGGTTCCCCCGGATGCTGCGGTGGTCATCGTGGCGGCCCCCAAGAAGCCGCTCATGTCCACCGAGGTGCAGGCCCTGAAGGCTTACCTGGAAAAGGGCGGCCGGCTCTTGATCCTGCTGGAGGCTTTTGAGGACGGCGGCCTGCAGGGATTCCTGGCGGGCTACGGCGTCGGCCTGGATAACGGCCTTATCCTGGACGTCAACCAGGTGAGTCAATCACTGGGGCTCAGCGCCGTCATGCCCCTGGTGTCCCAGTACGGCCCCTCCAAGATCACCCGGATTTTAAGAACTCTGATCACCATTTATCCCATGGCCCGCCCCTTGATTTTGCGCAAGGACCATCCGGACGTCTCCCTGCTGCCCCTGGCCACCACCATGTCCACCAGCTACGAGAAGCTGGGTAAAGAGTGGATCAAGGCCGAGAAAGCCGCCTTCGATGCCAAGATCGACAAGCAGGGCCCCTTCACGGTGGCCGCCCAGGTCGAAATCAAGCTGGCCCCGAAAAAGAGCGAACCGGCCCCGAAGGACGGCAAGGTCCAGGCAGGAGCGGAGCAGCCGGCGCCCCCGGAAGGCTCGAAGACCTACCTGGTGGTTTTCGGGGATGCGGACTTCGCCGCCAACAGCTTTTTCAACCTCTTCGGCAACGGGGACCTGTTTTTGAACACCACGAACTTCCTGGCCCGGGCCATGGAGCAGATTACGGTGCGGGGGGCCGGCAAGGCGCAGCTCCTGACCCTCAAGAGCGGGCAGGCCTGGATGTTGTTCCTGGTTACCTGGTCGGGTTCCCCTGGTGATGCTGGTAGCCGGCATCTGGGCCTACCGGCGGCGGCGGGCCCGGCGATGACTCCCCGGCGTCTGATCCCGTATGTGGTGATTTTCCTGGTCCTGGTGGGGACCTATGCCGGCCTGCGCTGGCGCCAGGAACAACAGGTCGCTCGGGACGAACAGGCCAAAAAAGTCTTCCACCTCAAGGAAACCGACATCAGCGACCTGAGCCTGGTCCGGGGTAAAGACGAGGTGCGCCTGGTCAAAAAAGACCAGGTCTGGCGCCTCACCGCCCCCCTGGACACCAAGGCCGACCAGACCATTGTGGACTCCATGCTGACCACCCTGGTCCGGCTCCGGGAGGAGCGGGACCTGGGGGAGGAAAAGAACCTGAAACCCTTCGGGCTGGATAAGCCCGGTCTGGTGGTGAAATTCACGGCCCTGGGGCAGCCGCACCAGCTGGCCATCGGCGCCAAGGCCCCGGGAGACCATAATTATTACGTCCTCAGGGACCACGATCCCCACCTGCTGACCATAAGCGCGGGAGGCAAAGATTCCCTGGACCGCCAACTCCTGGCCCTCAGGGACAAGACCTTGCTGGCCTTTATCGCCGGGGAGGTCAAGGGCCTCAGGGTCAAGACCCCCAAGACCAAAGTGGCCCTGGAGAAGACCGGTCCCCAGACCTGGCGCTGGGTGGGACGCTCTGACTTTCGGGTGCGGGGCGACCGGGTGGAAAAACTCGTGCGCGATATCCATATTGCCCGGGCCAAAAAATTTCTGGAGCCTCCTCCCAAGAAGCTGACGGCCCTGGGCCTGCTCCCGGACCAGCGGACCGAGATTACGGTTACGACGCCCGCCGGGGCCCAAACCCTCTGGTTGGGGACCAAAAAAGACGATGCGGTTTACGCCCGGATAGGGGCGGGCGGGCCCGTGGTGCTGGTGGAGGCTGCCCTGGCCAGCGAGGTCGACAAGACCCTGGCGACTTTAAAAGACCGCCGCTTGTGGTCCGGGGCGATTCTCGCCGTCCACCAGGTCGTTTGGGGCCCTCCCGGCAAGACCTGGACCGCCCGAAAGGACCAGGACACCTGGAAGATCACCGGGCCGGACCAGGCGGCCACACAGCAACCGGCGGTGCGCCTGGAGATGGCCCTGTGGAATTTCCAGAAGCTGGAAGGCGAATCGGTTCCCTCCTCGAGCCCCGCCGCCAAGGGCCCTTCGACCTTTGTCCTGGAACTCCGGGATCAGGCCGGCAAACCCCTCCTGAACCTGGAGGAGGTGGGAGCCCAGGAGAAAGACCGTCTCAAGGTCCGCACCGGCGAGGGGAAATCCGCGGTTACCGCCCTCATCCCCCGGGCGCCTTTTCGCCAGTGGCAGGAAGAGATGCACCGGCTGACGGTTACCGCGAAGAAAGCCCAGGAGAAGGGTGGGAGCGGCAAGGCCGGCAAGGATTGAACCGAGGTTCAGGCCGGTGCGACTTGTTTGAGGCCACGGCTTCTCAAAGGTCTTTCGTAGGGTATGTCCTACGCACCATGAGTGCAATTTTGTGATGGGCACTCGCTTAGCCGGCACGTGAGACGCGCCCTGCGCACCTTCCCATGAGAATACGACGGGCCCGGAGATCCGCCCCATCGGTGCAATTGGACCGGCGTGCGGCCGTCTCGGACCGCCATCTGAACCGTTGCCCGGTTGGGATTTTGCACCGCTCCACTGAGAAAGAAAAAGTAAGGAGAACACCCCTTGAAGATACTTTTGACCAATGACGACGGCGTTTACGCTCCCGGGCTGGCGGCCCTCTACCGGGAACTGCAGCAACTGGGAGAAGTGGCGGTGGTGGCCCCGGAAAGCGAACAGAGCGCCGTGGGACACGCCATTACCCTGATGACGCCGCTTGCGGGTGAAAGAAGTGTCCCATCAACGGCGGCGTCGAGGGCTGGGCGGTGAGCGGCTTCCCCGCCGACTGCGTCAAAATCGCCATGGCGGAGTTGCTCCCCAGCCCGCCGGACCTGGTGGTTTCGGGCATTAACCTGGGTCCCAACGTGGGCATCAACGTGCTTTACTCCGGCACGGTGTCCGCGGCCACCGAGGCCGGCATCCTGGGGGTGAAAGGGGTAGCCTTTTCCCTGAACTCCTATGACAAGAACGCCGATTTTGAAACCGCCGCCAGCCTGGCCCGGGAACTGCTGGAGCAGGTCCGGGGCTGGAGTGCTGGAACAATGGGGTCTGTCTCAACGTCAATCTGCCGGCCCTGCCCCGGTCCGAAGTCAAGGGGGTCAGGGTTACCCGCCAGGACACCGGCCCCCTGGTGGAGCATTTCGAGCGCCGGGTGGACCCCCGGCAGCACGTCTATTACTGGCTGGCGGAAATCAACGCCCGCCCGGCCATCGACCCGGATACGGACTACGGGGCCCTGGCCCAGGGCTATATCTCCGTTACCCCCATCCACCACGACCTCACCGATTACCGCAGCCTGAGTGATTTACAGACGCTCAAGTGGGGCTAAGACCCGTTAGGGAGGGGCTGTTGCGGCTCGTTCTCCGGCGGGGCCCACGGTCTGCCCCCTATCAAATCGCCATTTTTCACGGGCCGCAGGCTTAAAACTTGCCCCTTACCGGCGAAAGGCCTGGGCCACGTGCACCAAGTCCCCCCGCGGTTGCGGCAGTTTTTTAAGCCTCGCCCGGGGGTTTTTCTCTTTTTAGGGGGTGCCCAGAAAAAGTTGGCGATGAGGCCTAAAGGGAGGCGTGGACAGGGAAGAGGGGCATCAGTGGGGCCGGGACTGCGCCGGCCCCCGAGCCGCCCTTACCACTTGGCGTCGAAAATGTTGGTAACTTGAGACAGGATGCCTTTGGGCTGGTCCTTGGCAGCCAGGAGTTGCTGACACTCCTGAATGCGCTTTTTGGCTTCGGCGTTCTTGGGAAACTCGGGGTAATCCTGCGTCAAGGCCTGGTAGCGGTCGATGGCGGCCTGGTAGCGTTTGGTCCGATAATAGAACTCGGCCACGTAGAATTCGTGTTCCGCCAGGTCCTTGCGACAGCGGGTCAGATAAAAATCCACCTTGGTGATGTACTCGCTGTTCGGGAATTTCTGCTTAAGACGCTTGAATTCGGCTATGGCCTTCTGGGTATACGTCTGGTCCCGGTCGATGGTAGAACGCTGGCGATAGAAACACTGCCCTTCCCGGTAGATGCAATACGGCACGGCCTTGTTGGTGGGATGGAGTTTTTCGAATTCCCGGTAGGCCTGGACGGCTTCTTCGTACTTCTTTTTAAAGAAATAGGCGTCCGCCACCTTGAGTTGGGCCAGGAGTGCCTGTTCGCTGTATGGGTAGCGGTCCCTTACTTTTTCGAAGGTCTGGATGGCGTCATCATAGTTCTTCTTTTTCAAATCCTTGATGCCTTCCTGGGCCAAGACATCCGGGGGCTTATCGGTATTCTGGCTTTTGCCGAACCACCCCTTGACGGTACTGCAGTTGCTGATGAAAGTGACCATTACCAGCATCAGGAAAAACTTGGCGATGGTTTTCGGAGTCATTGACCCACCCTCACTTAATTCCCTCCAGGTATCTCTCCGCCGCGATAGTGGCGATGGTGCCATCCCCCACGGCGGTGCTTATTTGCCGCTCGAGCTTGGACCGTACATCGCCCACGGCGAAGATGCCTGGAATATTGGTTGCCATCTCATCATTGGTAAGGATGAAACCCCATTGATCCAGCTTAACCAGGTCTTTGAGCCAGGCGGTGTTGGGAACCATGCCGATGGCGATGAAGACCCCGGCCACTGTGAGTGTGGTGGCCTCGGAGGTTTTGACGTTTTTGAGTTCCACCGCTTTAAGCTCATCTTGCCCCTGGAATCCCGTTACCACGGTGTTCCAGTGGAGTTGCACCTTGGGCAGCGCCATGACTCGTTCCTGCAAGGATTTGCAGCCCCGGAATTGATCCCGGCGGTGAATCAAGTGGATCTTTTTGGCAAAGCGCTCCAGGAAAAGGATTTCGGTGAGGGCATTGTCGCCGCCGCCCACCATGGCGATTTCCTGGTCCCGATACAGGGCCCCGTCGCAGGTGGCGCAGAAACTCACCCCGCGGCTGGTGAGCCGGTCTTCCCCCGGGACTCCCAGGTGCTTATACGTGGCGCCGCTGGTGATGATGATGGCGGGGGCGGTCACCTTCCGGTCTTCCATCACCACGGTGTGCAATGGGTTGCCGGGAACGATGCTCAACACTTCGGCGCTCTTGATGAGGAGGCCGAAGCGCTCCGCCTGTTTCCGCATCCGGTCGCTGAGCTCAAACCCGGTGATCCCCTCGGGAAACCCCGGGTAGTTCTCCACCAGGTCGGTGGTCATCATCTGCCCGCCGTGGATGAGCTTCTCCAGCAAAACGGCACAAAGCCTGGCCCGGCCGGCATAGATGCCCGCGGTCAAACCGGCGGGGCCGCCGCCAATAATGATGAGGTCATAATCCCACGCTGGCATGTTGGACCGGTGGTTTAGAGGGCTTTCTTCAAAGCGTTTTCAATGATGGAACGGGAGACGGCCCCGGTGATTTGCTCCACCACCTGGCCCCCTTTGAAAATAATCAAGGTCGGGATGGCCCGGATACCATATTTTGCCGGGGTTTTGGCGTTTTCGTCCACGTTCATCTTGGCTACTTTGATCTTGCCCTGGTAATCCCGGGCCAGTTCTTCCACCACCGGGGCGATGGCCCGGCACGGGCCGCACCAGGCAGCCCAAAAATCCACCAAAGCCGGCAGATCTGATTTCAGGATTTCCTGTTCGAATTCAGCGTCGCTTACCTGAAGAGGTTCAGCCATGCGTGTCCTCCTAACCTAAAATTTAGGACTAATTTTGTTATTACTACCCTTTTTGGGCGCTTTTTGTCAATGACTTTTACGGGGCCTGAACCGCTAAGGCGCTCCCAATCCGGCCCTGGGCCTGCCAGGGACAATCCGGGAAAAGGCGGGCGACGGGCGGCAGGTTGTTCTCTGCGTGCCGCCCAGAGAATCTTCGGAGGGTGCGTCCCACGAACCTTGAGCTTATGCCGGCAGCGGGCTCGGAGGTCCGCCCCCTGAATTTTTCAGGCTTTGCGGCTGAGCCGCAGGGGCCCATGAGCGACTGTTCCTATAAGCTCCTCAAACCGGTGGCGCAGGCTCGCCAACCTGAGTCAAGAAAGCGGGTTAGTCGCGCCCGGCCCGGAAAGGCTGTGCGCCCAAATCTTTGCTGGTCTCTGGTTGAGCCCCAGGCTCATGTGCAACTGCTTGGGCATCAGAAGCGGGGCTACTCAATATATTTGTCCTCATGCTTATCGTCTGATCTTCCCCCAAAAAATATCAGCCTGATAACCTTGCCCAACAAGGCGATTCCTAAAATAACCGCCACAATCACCGCAATGACGACCGCCAGATAAACACTTACCTTAAAGAGCAGGATCAGGATCGGCACCACAATTACGGCGACAATTATTACCAGGCATCCCGTAAT
Source organism: uncultured delta proteobacterium (assembly GCA_963841475.1). Taxonomy (GTDB): domain Bacteria; phylum Desulfobacterota; class Desulfobaccia; order Desulfobaccales; family 0-14-0-80-60-11; genus 0-14-0-80-60-11. The sequence goes on along the minus strand of CAWJCT010000002.1, from coordinate 17,721 downwards.
GAAATCTTTGGCTCCCAGCTTGTCAACCCCGTTTGACATTGGTCTTCCTCCAGGCGCTGATTGAATGGACGGCGATGCGTCGTGCGCACCCCCACAACTTACCGGGCCGAGAGGCCCAACGCCCGGCGCTTGCCCTCCACGTGGTTGATGATGAGGTCCGCAGCCTTGGAGGGATCTGGTCTCCACCGCGAAGGTGGCCCCCACGTGCGCCTCCAGTCCGTTGAGCAAAAGGTCGGTGACCGCACTGCTCCCCAGGACCGGGGGCATGACCCCCAGCACCGTGTAGATCCCGCTGGCCACGGCATAGCAGGCGATGGTGGCGGCCTTCTCGGAATACCACTCGGGCGCGGCCGCGGCCAGGGGCAATTGGTCCAGGTCCACCCCCAGGGCGTTGGCCAGCACCGCGGCCAGGTTGACGATGCGGGTGTTGTCCACGCAGGACCCCATGTGCAGGACCGGCGGAATCCCTAACGCCTGGCAAATTCGCCTTCAGGCCCGGGCCGGCAAGTTCGGCGGCCTCCAGGCGCTTGAAGCCCGCCTTGGCGTGGGCCACCGCGGCGCAGCCGGTGTCCACCACCAGGATGTCATGCTCGATGAGCTTCCGGGTCAGGGTGGTGTGGCCGTAGTCATGCACGACTTTGGGGTTATTGCAGCCCACGACGCCCACCGCGCCCCGAATCTGCCCCGCCTTGATGGCGTCCAGCAAGGGCTCCCAGGTGCCGCCCAGGGCCTCCTCAATGACTTCCACGGAGAAGCCGCTCACCTGGGACACCGGGGCGCCGGGGATGAGCACCCGCTCGGGCCGGCGCCGGGCGAAATTCTCCACTGCCTGGGCCACCAGTTCCCGGCCCAGTGCCTCGCCATTTTCCGGGGAGAAGGGCAGGTGGGTGGCCCCGGGAAACTTGGCCTTGGGGGCGGTGGTGTAAAATTTGGTGTGGTAGCAGGCGGCCAGGTCGCCCAAAGACGGCATGATGCACTGGTAGTCCACCACCATGGCCTCCACCGCCCCGGTGATCAGGGCCAATTCCTGGACCAGATGGTTGCCCGCCATGGGGATGCCCCGGCGCATGAGCACCTCGTTGCCGGTGCAGCACAGGCCCACCAGTTGATGCCCGTTGCCCCCAATTCCTGGGCCCGGGCCACCAGTTTCGGGTCCTGGGCGGCCCGGACCACCATTTCCGAGACCAGGGGGGAGTGGCCGTGGAGGATGAGGTTCACCTGATCCGCCTTCAACACGGCCAGATTGACCTGGGAGGCCGTGGGTTTGGGCGTCCCGAACAGGACGTCCGAGATCTCCGTGGCGATCATGGAGCCGCCCCAGCCGTCCGCCAGGGCGCACCTCAGGGCCTGGACCAGGAGGTTGACCGCGTCGTTGTCCACCCCCATGTGAGTGCGGTGCATCATTTCGGTGACTTCCCAGTCCACCCCCCGGGGCTCGAGGCCCAAGGTTCCGCCATTTCTCCAGCCGGGCCGCGGGGAGGCGCCGGGTAAAGGTGAGGTAGCCCTTCTTGATGCCGTATTCCTCCATCATGGCCAGGGCCAGTTCCTTGGCCTTGGCCAGGGGCGGGAGGTCCGCCGCCACCCCGAACTCTGCGGCCAGGCGGTCCAGCTTGGCCTGATCGGTGATGCCGAAGCCCGGGGCCTTGCCTTCACCCACGGCGAGGAGCGTCTCCACCAGGTCCCGGCCGTGATCGGAGTGGGACGCGGCGCCCGCGGCTATCATGCGGGCCAGGTTCCGGGCCACCATGATGTCGGCGTCGGCGCCGCAGACGCCCCGCTGGGGGCCGTCCCCGAAGGGGTCGATGCGGCAGGGGCCCATGACGCAGATACGGCAGGAGAGCCCCAGCTCGCAGAAGCCGCACTGGGGCTGCTGGGCGGTAAAACGCTCCCAGACGGTCTCCAGCCCCTCTTTTTGGGCCTTGTCTTTCAGGGCCAGAACGTCGGGGTGGATGGATACGGGATTACCGGGGGAAGAGGAATGGTCCATAGTCTGACCTCCTGAAGGCATATCTTTCGTGATCAATAAGAGATGTGGCAGGGGTGGGTTTCAAACCCACCCCTACGTTCAATCCACCATACAACATCCGCAAAAAGAAAAAAAGCCCGATCCTTTCGGACCGGGCTTGGGTATTGCCGGTAAGAGATTGCCTCAGTCGGCTTCCACCTTGGGGCGGGGCAGGAGGCCGGCGGCCTCCAGGATCTCCGGGACCTTTTCTTCCCATTCGATGGCCATGAGGTGGATGCCGGCGACGCCCTTCATCGCCAGGCACTCGTGGATCTGCTCCACCGCGATCTTGATGCCTTCCGCGGCCACCTTGTCCTTGGGCACGCCCTTTAAGCGGGTGATGTAGGAGTCGGGCACGTCCAGGCCGGGGACGAATTTCTTCATATAGTTCGCCATGCCGACGGATTTTAACGGGGTAATCCCGGCCATGATGAAGCACTTTTCCGTCAGGCCCATGTCGTTGGCCATCTCCATGAATTTCACGAAAGCGCTCCATGTTATAGATGCACTGGGTCTGGACGAACTGGACCCCGGCATTGATCTTTTTGCCCAGGCGCACCACCCGGAATTCCTGGGGGTCGGCAAAGGGGTTGGCCGCGGCCCCGATGAAGATTTTGGGCCGGCCCTGCAGCTTCGGTGCCGCTGATCATCTTGCCCTCATCCCGCATGTTCTTGACGGTGTGGGCCAGCATGACCGAGTCCAGGTCGTGGACGTTCTTGGCCTGGGGATGGTCGCCGAAGGACTGGTGGTCGCCGGTGAGGCACAGCAGGTTCTTGATCCCCATGGCCGCGGCGCCCAGGATGTTGCTCTGGAGGGCGATGCGGTTCATGTCCCGGGTGACCATCTGCATCACCGGTTCCACGCCCATTTCCAGGAGAATTTTGGCGGCGGCCATGGAACAGAAACGCACCACCGCGGTCTGGTTATCGGTGACGTTCACCGCGTCGACGCAGTCTTTTAAAAAATTCGCCTTGTGCCTGAAATGCTCGGCGTCGGCGCCCCGGGGCGGACCGCATTCGCCGGTTACGGCCTTCTGGCCGCTCTTAAAGATTTTTTCCAGTTTGCTTCCCGCGGAGTATTCGGCGGTCATTGTTTCAATTCCTCCCGTATCGTGGTGCGTAACCCGCCGTCGCGGCTGGTAGACCAATTTTTATAGAGCTGCACGTCGGTGAGCTTGTGCAGCTCCCCGAGATTTTTCATGCGATCGTAAATCAGTTGCCAGATGCAGGGGATGGCGCCCTTGCCGACTTCGCAGATGCCCTCGGAAGAGCCGCCGCAGGGCCCGTTCAGGAGCTGCTTGGCGCAGCGGGTGATGGGGCACAAGCCCGCCGAAATTGCCGATGATGCAGCTGCCGCAGGCCTGGCAGAATTCCTTCCAGACCCCGTGCTCCGTGGCCCCGCCGATGCTGGTGGTATTGAGGCCCGGGATAGACCCGCAGATAGGGGTAGCGGGCGGCGCACATACTGGGGCCCGACACTGCAGGCGATGGAGACCACGGCGTCGACGCCGTCCACCAGATCGTCCAGCGGCTCGATATATTCGGGATCGCACTGCCGTTCGCAGGTGTATTCCTTCACTTCCAATTCGTTCCCGGCGGCCTTGCGGGCGATCCGGAGTTCCGAGGCCAGGATGGCCACCTCTTTTTCGCCACCCGCACAACATACGGTCACGCAGCCTTTGCAGCCGGCCACCACGATCTTTTTGAAATCCTTGACCATATCCAGGATTTCCGCCAGGGGTTTCGATTCCGCTATGACCATAGCGTTCCTCCTCTCCCATTAATCCAGAGCAAAAAAAAATTCGCTGACTTTCTCAGCTTTCTATCCGCGGGCCCCCCGAGGTTCACGGTCTGACGGGGGCTTGGGAATACACTAATTTATCCGCGGCCCAGCTGTGTTACGACATCTGAAACAGGCCCGCAGATTAGGCCTTGTACTACTATTCACGTAATTCTATGGCGAAACCAGGGGTGTTGTCAAATATAAAAATCCCCGAGAATTTTCAGTTAACTGATTTGAGAGGTCAAAATTTTATTGACAAATGCACTTGAGGTCTATTAAATGGGGGACTATGTGAAAAAAAGTATGAGCCCCGATCTGTGACCCTTTCGGGGACGGAAGGCTCGGAGTATGCTTTCCAATCACCCGGGTCACCTGGTGATGCCCATCAACTAGTCAATAATTACCATACCTTAAGGAGGCAGTTTTTATGGCGAAGTATGATCCGGTTAAACAGGCTGACTGGCAGATTGCCGAAATCGCCGAAGCGGAGATGATTCCCTTTGACGCAATGTGCGATAAGCTGGAAATCCCCAAAGACGAGCGCATCCCCCACGGCCAGAAAATCGGCCGCGTCGATTACATGAAGTGCCTGGAGCGCCTGAAAAACAAACCCGACGGCAAGTACATCGAAGTCACCGCCATCACCCCCACCCCCCTGGGCGAAGGCAAATCCACCACCTCCATGGGCCTGATCGAGGGCCTGGGCGCCCGCAGGCATGAACGTGGGCGGCGCCCTGCGCCAGCCTTCCGGCGGCCCCACCATGAACATCAAGGGCACCGCGGCCGGCGGCGGCATCTCGCTGCTGATCCCCATGACCGAGTTCTCCCTGGGCCTCACCGGCGACATCAACAACATCATGAACGCCCACAACCTGGCCATGGTGGCGATGACCTCCCGGATGCAGCATGAATTCAACTATGACGACGCCCAGCTGGCCAAGCGGAACCTGAAGCGCCTGAACATCGACCCCCGCAACGTCGAAATGGGCTGGATCCTGGACTTCTGCGCCCAGGCCCTGCGGAACATGATCATCGGCATCGGCACCACCAAGGCTGACGGCTTCATGATGCAGTCCAAGACCGGCATCGCCGTGTCCTCGGAAGTCATGGCCATCCTGTCCATCTTCAACGGCCTGGCGGACTTCAAGAAACGCTTGAACGAAATCGTCGTAGCTTACGACAAGAAGGGCAACCCTGTCACCACCGGCGACCTGGAAGTGGGCAACGCCATGATGGCCTGGATGGTGCCCTCCATCAACCCCACCCTGATGCAGAGCGTCGAGAAGCAGCCCGTCTTCGTGCACGCCGGCCCCTTTGCCAACATCGCCGTGGGACAAAGCTCCATCGTCGCCGACCAGGTCGGCCTGAAGCTCTTTGACTACCATATCACCGAGTCCGGCTTCGGCGCCGACATCGGCTTTGAGAAGTTCTGGAACGTCAAATGCCGTTTCAGCGGCCTGAAACCCAACGTCTCGGTCCTGACCGCCACCGTCCGCGGCCTGAAGCATCACGGCGTCAACGCCGGCGCCCTGCCGTGCCCTCCGGGCCGGCCCGTCCCCAAAGAATACTTCTCGTCCTCTCAAGAGACCATGAAATGGCTGGAAGAGGGCGTGCAGAACGCGGTGCACCATGTCCGCAACATCAAGAAAGCCGGCATCAACCCGGTGGTCTGCATCAACGCCTTCCATTTCGACTCCAAGGAAGAGCACGATGTGATTCGCAAGGCCTGCGAGGCCGAAGGCGCCCGGGTGGCGGTGTCCAAGCACTGGCAGTTCGGCGGCGAAGGCGCCCTGGAATTTGCCGACGCGGTCATCGATGCCTGCAACGAGAAGAACGACTTCAAGTTCCTCTATCCCAACGAGCTGCCGCTGCGCAAACGCGTAGAGCTGATCGCCAAAGAAGTGTACGGCGCTGACGGCGTGGACTTCGCTCCCGAAGCCAACGCCAAGGCCGAGCGCTTCGAGAAGGATCCGAAGTTCAACGAATACGCCACCATGATGGTCAAGACGCACCTGTCCCTGACCCATGATCCCACCAAGAAAGGCACCCCCAAGGGTTGGCGGTTGCCCGTCCGCGACTTCCTGATCTACGGCGGCGCCAAGTTCATCTGCCCGGTGTGCGGCGCCATTTCGCTGATGCCCGGCACCGGTTCCGACCCGGCCTACCGCCGTGTCGACGTGGATGTCAAGACCGGCAAAGTGACCGGCCTGTTCTAAGTGACCTAATCTAGGGTGGGCCCTGCCCGCCTTATCTGAACGCTAAGCCGGCTTCCCGGGGTCTACGCCCAGGGAAGCCGGCTTTTTCTGACTCCTCCGGCTGCCGCTCACGGCCTGGGGGACTCCGGATTTTTCTCTCCGGGTTTGTGATATTTATCACTTGCGTCTCGCCCCCGGTCATGGTAAAAAACATCGATATAGCAGTAGACCAAGGCAGGTTCAGACTGGAGCCGGCCGGGGCCGACGGCAGCCCACCGGTTCTTTGATGTCCGGCACGGCGGCCTCACCGGCCCCACCCCGAAGACCTCGGCGGCGGCCATAAATTTTCTGAAGTGAGGAGAGGTTCGTATGTTCGAGATAGTGGAACGCAGCGAAATGGCCCAGGGCACCATCGTCAGCAACTGGATCAAGGCCCCCAAGATCGCGGCCAAGGCCAAACCGGGGCAGTTCGTCATCCTGCGCGCCAATGACAAGGGCGAGCGCATCCCCCTGACCATGGCGGACACCGACCCGGCCAAAGGGCCTGATCAACATCATTTACATGGTGGTGGGCAAGAGCACCGCCTCTTTAAAACCCTCCAGGTGGGGCAATTCTACCTGGACGTCATCGGCCCCCTGGGACAGCCCACCCACCTGGAAAAAGTCGGCAAGGTGATCTGCGTCGGCGGCGGCACCGGCATCGCGGTCCTGCACCCCATCGCCCGGGGCCTGAAGCAGGCGGGCAATTATGTCTATTCCGTCATCGGCGCCCGCTCCAAAGACCTGCTCATCATGGAAGACCGGATGAAGGCTCGCCTCCGATGATCTCATGATCTGCACCGACGACGGCACCTACGGCCACAAGGGCTTCGTCACCGACAAGCTCAGGGAAACCCTGGCCAAGGACAAGGATATCAAGCTGGCGGTGTGCATCGGCCCGGTGCCCATGATGAAGTTCTGCTGCAAGGTCACCAAGGAATTCGGCGTCAAAACCCTGGTGAGCCTCAACCCCATCATGGTGGACGGCACCGGCATGTGCGGCTGCTGCCGGGTGCAGGGTGGGCGACGAGATGAAATTCGCCTGCGTGGACGGCCCGGAGTTTGACGGCGCATGCCACCGATTTCGAGGAGCTGACCCTCCGGCTGCGGTCCTATTGTTCCGAGGAGAAGGTCTCTTACGATCAGTACAAGGAAGGCGGCCACGGCTCCGGAAAATGCTCCTGTGGCAACTAAGAAATTACCCGTGATGGCCTCAAAACCAGGAGGAGAAGGATAATGTCGGAAGAAGTCAAAGCCCCCAAAAAAGAAAAGATCCCCAGGCAAAAGATGCCGGAGCAGCCCGCCAACGTCAGGGCGCCGCAATTTCGAGGAAGTGCCCCTAGGGCTACACCCCCGAACTGGCCATGAAAGAGGCGGAGCGCTGCATCCAGTGCAAGGACCCCCGCTGCAAGCAGGGCTGCCCGGTGGAAATCGATATTCCCCAGTTTATCGCCAAGGATCAAGGAAGGCGACTTCGAAGGCGCCATCCGCAAACTCTGGGAAAAAAACTCCCTGCCCGCGGTCTGCGGCCGGGTCTGCCCCCAGGAAGTCCAGTGCGAAGGCATGTGCATCGTCGGCAAAAAAGACGCCCCGGTGGCCATCGGCAACCTGGAGCGCTTTGCCGCCGATTACCAGCGGGAGCACGGCCAGGACATCCTGCCCCCCAAGCCCGAACCCACCGGCAAGAAGGTGGCGGTGGTGGGCTCCGGGTCCTTCGGGCCTGACCGTGGCCGGCGACCTGATCCAGAAGGGCCATGAAGTCACCATCTTTGAGGCCCTGCACGGCCCCGGCGGCGTGCTGCTCTACGGCATCCCGGAATTCCGTCTGCCCAAGGCGATCGTGGCCCAGGAGTGCAATTTCCTCGAACGCCTGGGCGCCAAGATCGAAGTCAACTCGGTCATCGGCCGCTCCGACACCGTGGATGAACTGCTGGAACGCTTCGACGCCGTCTTTCTGGGCGTGGGCGCCGGCCTGCCCGTGTTCCTGAAAATCCCCGGGGAGCACTACATCGGCGTCTACTCGGCCAACGAATATCTCACCCGCTCCAACCTCATGAAGGCCTACGACTTCCCCAACTACGACACGCCCATCGTCAAAGGCAAGAGCGTCGCCACCTTCGGCGGCGGCAACGTGGCCATGGACGGGGCCCGCACCGCCCTGCGCCTGGGCGCCGAGCACTCCTATATCATCTACCGGCGCTCCCACGACGAGCTGCCGGCCCGTGGCGCCGAAGTCCACCACGCCGAGGAAGAGGGCGTCGAGTTCCTGCTGCTCTCTAACCCGCTGCGCTTCCTGGGCGATGACGCACGGCCGCCTCACCGGGGTGGAGTGCCTGAAGATGGAACTGGGCGAACCCGATGCCTCCGGGCGCCGGCGTCCCGTGCCCGTCCCGGGCTCCGAATTCGTGGTGGAAATCGACACCGCGGTCATCTCCATCGGCTCCGGCTCCAACCCGCTGCTCACCAAGAGCACCCCGGGCCTGGCCCTGAATAAATGGGGCTACATCGTGGCCGACCCCAAGACCGGCAAGACCATGAAACCGAGAGTCTGGGCCGGCGGCGACATCGTCACCGGCTCCGCCACCGTCATCCTGGCCATGGGCGCCGGCCGCATGGCCTCCAACTCCATCCACGACTACCTGACCATGGGGTGGTAGGAAAGGTCTTGGGGAGGGGGCAAAGGGCGAGGGCCCTTACCCCCTCCCCAAACCCCCACCCCAATCCCATAAGTATAAAACAGACGGAGGGCCAGAAATGGCCCTCTTTCTTATGGCGCCACAGACTTGGTGGGGCAGGCCTCCGTGCCTGGCACCGCGCTTTTCCGTAGGGGCGGACCCATGTGTCCGCCCGAGAGCTGGCAGGCAGTCCGCCGGCCCCCTCCCCTCTATACGGCTTGGGGGGAGGGCAGGGCCGTTGGCCCTGGCCCTGCCCCCTAAATCTACTTCCCCAGTTTCTCCACGCGCACCCCGATGAGGCGGATGAGTTTGCCCCGCGGGTTTTCCCGGCGGTCCAGGAAGGGCAGGAGGAGTTTCATGGCGTGGAACCTCAGGGTACGGGGGGAGCCGGTGGGCTGGGGCAGGGTATAGGACCGCGTGAAGGTCTCGAAATCGGCGAAGCGCACGGTGACCACCACGGTGCGGTAGGTCTGGAAGCCCCCGGCGGTAAAGCGCCGATGCACCTCCCGGCCCAGGAACCAGAGGCGGGAGAAGATGTAATCCAGGTCCCGGGTATCTTGGGCAAAAGTCTCCTGCTCCCCCACGGATTTGGGCTCCCACTCGGTCACCAGGGGGCTGTCGTGCCGGCCCCGGAGGCGTTCATAGAGCGACGGGCCCCACTTGCCGAATTTTTCCTGGAGTTCCTCCGGCGTAAATCGCTTTAAATCCTGCACCGTCTTGATTCCCAGGCGGGCCAGGGTTTGCTCCGTCTTGGGACCGATGCCGGGTATTTTGCGCACCGCCATGGGCGCCAGAAAGGCTTCGGCCGCAACCGGTGTGACCAGGGTCAAGCCGTCGGGCTTCTGAAAATCCGAGGCGATCTTGGCCACCATCTTGTTAGGACCGATGCCGATGGAACCGGTCAGCCTTTCCTGGCTTAGGATGGCCGCCTTGATCTGCCGGGCCAGGGTCGCGGCCGCCTCGAAGGAGCCGGTGAAGCTCAGGTCAAAATAGGCCTCGTCGATACTCGCCTCCTCCACCACCGGGGCGTACTGGTGCAGGATGGCCATGATCCGCCCCGAGACCTCGCCGTACTTCCGGTGGGAGCCCCGGACGAATACCGTGGCGGGCCGGCCCCGGTGCCGGGCGGCCTCGGCGAGCTTCCAGGCCGTTGAAATGGGCATGGCCGAATGGATGCCGTAGACCCGGGCCGGGTAGTTGGCGGTGGACACCACCCCCCGGCCCTGGCCCCCCGCGGGGTCGGCCCCTACCACCACCGGCCGCCCCTTCAGTTCCGGATGGTCCCGTTCTTCAATGGCCGCAAAAAAAGCGTCCATGTCAAGATGGCCGATGATGCGCATGCCGCCTCGCCAGAAACTCCCTAGTTTTGATAAAAACCGAGAGAGGGGGCCGGGGGGGTGTCAGCCAACGAAGCCACCCCTCACCCCACCCCTCACCCCTCGCAGGGGAGAGGGGGTTAAGCGGCTACCGGCTTCAGGCTGTGGCGCCCCCGGCTCAAGCCCCCCGTTTCCATAAGAGCAGTGGAAGACCATGATTAAGCAGGCCCAGAGAATCCCTTCCGGCCAGGTTCCTCAACCCCTCTCCAGCTTACCATGTTTTCAGAGGGTGCGGGAAGGGCATACGAGAGCGGGGAAATGGATTGCCAAAAGCCGACAACTCGGATATGAACAAAAAAAGCAGGAAAGGTCAATGGCCAGGGAGGGCGCGGCCATTTCCGGTGAGGGTGGGTCTGATGATGAAGCGCCGAATTGTGGCCGCGTCGGCGGTGATCTTCCTGTGGTTGTCGGCCGGCGGCCTCGGTGCGGCCCGGGCCCAGGACAGTCTCCCGGAACTGATAAAAAAGGTGCTCCCCGCAGTGGTGACGGTGGTGGGGTTTGATGCTGCCGGCAAGGTCATGCGCGTCGGCAGCGGTGTCTTCATCGATCCGGCAGGTCACCTCATCACCAGCCTGCACGTCATCAGCGGAGTGGCCCGGGCCGAATTAAGGCTGCCCAGGGGCGAGGTTTACCCCTTGACCGCGATGGTGGCGGTTGACCCCAAGGCCGATCTGATCAAGTTGGCGGTGAACCTCCCCCGGGGCGCCCTGCACTACTTGACGGTGAGCGGCGACCGGCCGCAGGTGGGAGAACACGTGGTGGTGCTGGGCAGCCCCCTGGGCCTGGAACAGACCGTCAGCGACGGCATGGTGTCGGCGATCCGCACCGTTCGGGATCGGGGGGAATTTCTGCAAATCTCGGCCCCCATTTCTCCGGGGTCCAGTGGCGGCCCGGTGGTGAATATGAGCGGCCAGGTCATCGGCATCGCCACGTTTCAGGTAAAAGGCCAGAACATCAATTTCGCCGTGCCCGGCTACCGGATCCTGGCCCTGCGGGACGGCCCCCCCGGCCGCTGCCGGGACCGGGCGCCGAGGGCAAATCCCTGCCGGCGCGCCCCGGGGTGAATGTCCCCCGCCCCCAGATGCAGGTGCGGTAGGGGCGATACGGTTGAATCATTAACTGGCGCCCCTGACCGGGGCAAACCGCCACCGTGCGTCGAGCAAGGCCGCAGCCTCACATCAAACTCAGAGACCTGTTATGAAGAACAAAGCCTTAACTCTCCTGTGGTTAATCCTGTTCCTGGGGGCAACCTGCAGCCTGGCCCTGGCCGGGTCCATCAAGGTTTACTTCTCCCCCAACGGCGGCTGCACCGACGCCATCCTCAGCCAGATTAACCAGGCCAAAACGGCAATCCTCCTCCAGGCCTACTCTTTCACCAGCAAGCCCATCGCCCAGGCCTTGATACAGGCCCAAAAGCGGGGGGTCAAGATCAGCGCGGTCCTGGACAAGTCCAACCGGAGGCAGAAATATTCAGCGGCCACATTTTTAAAGAACATGGGGATTTCCGTGTTTATCGACGACAAGCACGCCATCGCCCACAATAAAATCATGATCATCGACAACCGGGTGGTCATTACCGGCTCCTTTAATTTCACCATGGCGGCGGAAAACAAGAACGCCGAGAACCTCTTGATTTTGGATGACCTGCCCGACCTCACCCGGGCCTACCGGGAAAATTTCCAGAACCACTTGAGGCACTCCGTGCCTTATCTCGGCCTGCAGGAGTAACCGGCGGAAAAAGGCGGAAAATAGTGACAACAGGTGAAAGGAGACGAGAAGGTTAGAGGAGCAGTGTCCGCGGATTTAATACTAGTTACCTTGTGATTCCAAAATCTTACTTCCCCTCCATAATGGTCATAGCTTCCCAGTCTTCGCCGGGTGGAGTTTCGTGATGTTTCTGGGCCAGGGTAATGTATCGCTGGCAGGTGGCGTCGCCGGGGCGCATTTCCAGGGCCTGGGCAAAGGCGGCCACGCTCTCGGCGAAGCTTTTCTCCCGGTAAAGGGCCAGGGCCCGGTGGTATGACTCGAGGAAGCGGGCCAGCTCAGGTGACGGCTCCCCTTCTCCCAGCAATTCATGAGATGCGGGCCCCCTGGACCTTGCCCTTGACCTTTACCAGATCCAGGTCCCGGAGGATGAAGCCGTTCCCCAGGGATTTGGCGGTGGTGTCGCTGATGAGGATGCTGGTGGCGTAGTATTTGTTGAGCCCCTCCAGGCGGGAGGCCAGATTGACGTTGTCGCCAACGGCGGTGTAGTCGAAAAGCCGGTCGGAGCCCATGTTGCCCACGGCCACCGGGCCGGTGTTGACCCCGATGCCGACTTTCAGGGGCGGGCGGCCCTGGTCAGCCCAGGTTCGGTTCAAAGCCTCCAGACTGGCCACCATCTCCAGGGCGGCCCGGCAGGCCAGGCGGGGATGGTCCGCCTGTAGGAGGGGAGCCCCGAAGAGGGCCATAATGGCGTCGCCCATGTACTTGTCGATGGTCCCCCCCTGGTTGATGATGATGTTGCTCATGGGATTGAGGAAGTCGTGGAGGAGTTTCACCAAAGCTTCGGGGTCCAGGTTTTCCGACATGGTGGTGAAGCCCCGGATGTCGGTAAACAGCACGGTAATTTCCCGGCGCTCCCCCCCCAGGCGCAACTGCTCGGGATGCTTCAACATCTCCTGGACGACGGTGGGGGCCACGTAGGATTCAAAGGTCTTGCGGATACGCTCCCGCTCCCGTTCCTCCGCCAGGAACCGGTGCATGGTAACCCCAAGGTAGACCAGAACAATCAGGCCCAGGGGATAGAACAGCTCCAACTGCAGGCCCTGGCGGGTAAACAGCAGATAATTAAGGCCCACGTAGCTTTCTATGATGAAAAGAGTAAAGATGAAGGCCCAGGCGGCGGAGAGTCGGGGCAAGATCACGCCCAGTATCACCGCCAGGGCCACCAGGATCAGCAGCATGATAACCAGGCCGAAGGGAGGGGCGCGGATGAAATTGCCCCGGAGCAGGTTGTCCAAGATGGTGGCCTGGACCTCCACCCCGGGGAAGGTCCCGGAGAAAGGCGTCACCCGCAGGTCGTAGATGCCCACCGCGGTGGCTCCCATGATGACGATCTTGTCCTTCAAGGCCTCGGCCGGCAGGGTGCCATTCAGGACATCAGCGGCGGAATAGGTGGGAATAATGCCCTCGGGGCCCAGGTAATTGATCAGCATGCGGCCATAACGGTCCACGGGCACGGAAAGCCGCCCCAGGCGAATCTCATCCACCCCCCACCGCGACAGGCTGATGGCCATGGGAGCTCGGTTCCTGGCGTGGGACAGGGTCACCAGGGACATGGGGGCAAAAAACTCACCGCCATACTGCACGGTCATGGGAAACCAGCGGACGGTGCCGTCGGGATCGGGAATCATGTTGAAATAGCCGTCCCCGGCTGCGGCCGCGGTGATCTCCGGGAGATTGCGTTCGATCTCGGTGGCGCCGATCAGGTGGACCAGGGAGGCTTTGGTGTTCCGGAGCCGCACGATGTTATAGGTGGAGGCTCGGAGGAAAGGAGAGCCCATGAGCTTTTCCACGTCAACCCCGCTGCCCCTGCCGCCCAAGCTCCGGAAAAAGAACCCCAGAATGATGGGGGGACCCTGCCCGAGGGCCCCGGCCAGGAGGCGGTCCACATCGGCCCGTTTTTTGGCGCCCTCGAGGAGTTTGAGGATCTCCGGCGAAACCCCTTGCCTGGCCAGGTCATCGCTCAGTTTCTTGAGGGCCTGATAGGCTATCGTTTGTTCTTTTTCGGCAAAGATGATGTCCAGGGCGATGGCCCGGGGACCGGCTTCTTTCAGCCGGGTGAGCACTCGGGCCATGTCGTCCCGGGACCAGGGCCAGCGGCCCACGGTTTTCAGGCTCTCATCGTCAATGGCCACGATGGCTACCTGTTTGCCGGCCGGGATAGGGCCCCGGAACCGAAACTTGAGATCGTAGAGCTTGAGTTCGAAAAACTCGCAGAAGGTGGGACGCCAGATGACCAGGGCGAACATCAACAGGGTGACGCCGACGATCCAGCGGGTGATGGGCGACTGAGCAAAAGCGGCCAGACGACGTATCATGGGATGAGCCTGGGTGCATCGAGGTCGTGGGCCGGTGTCCCCCAGGGCTTGCTTCCGGGATTAAAGCTGAGCCTTTCTACCTTTCTCAAAGATATTGGCCGGGAGGGGTGGGTCCACATGCTGCTGCGGCCATCATAGGGGGAGATGGACCAGAAGTAAATATATTTAGCCGGCCCAGTGAAAATAGGGTGGCTGCTGTCCCGCCAGGAAGAGGTGGCGACTCTCATGCCCGTCAATACATGACTACAGCTTCACCCTGACCCGGTTGAGTGTGGCTTGGTTTGGGAGGTGGCGGCGGGAGGGTCTGGGGCAGCGGCACCACCGTGGGCGGGACCGTTACGGTGGTCAGGGGGGTCAAGGTGTTGGGTGTCCCCGGAGGAGTAAGGAAGACCGGGGCGGTTGAACCAAGGGAGCCCATGGGCGCCGGGACTTGGTGGTATTGGCTTTGGCTGGATACATAGGTGGTGAGCTGGCTCATGAATAGCAGCCGGTCCTGGGGGGTGAGAGTAAAAGGCATGGTGGGGGGCAGATTCCGGGCCACCCTGGTCCCCTGCATATCCCGCAAGTGCACCCAACTTCTGGAGCCATTGGTCCACGAACCGGTGGGGAAGGCCACCTTGTAGGCCTTCAGGAACAACCGGCTCACCTCCGGAAAGATATTGCCCACCTGGGTGTGTCCGGAAAAATTGAGGATCGTGGAACTGTTGGGCTGGATGCGAATCCCGAACTCGGTGCCCCTCACCCCCACGATGGCGGTTTGGGTCTTGATGACGAAATCCGGTTCTTCGGCCTTCAAGATCTTGTTGACCACCGCCAGGGCCAGACCCTGAAACATCTCCAAGACCGCGTGGCGTTTCCCCTGGTCAGGATCGAAGGTGAACTCCTCGACGGCGATGCGGGCGTCCTGGGATAAGGTCAGGATAGAATTATCGATAAAGGTTATCTGGGCCTTCGAGAGGGACTTGGTGCGGATGACGTCCCCGGGCTCCACCGTATCGTCCACCTTGAGGGGAATGGCGGGCAGATTGCCGCCTTTCAGGAGATCCACCCGGCCTTCCAACTGGGTCAGATGGCCCACGACCCCGGCGCCGGCAACGGCTGAAATCATCATTATTAGGGCGAGGGCAACCCAGGCAGACATCAAAACCTGACGTCCCTGCATAGCTTTCTCCTGACTGCGACCCGTCAGCGGGTCGGGTTTGAGTAGGCGACGAGCCGAAGGTATGCTGAGCTCAACGCCTTTCAGATCGTTATCGGCAACTGGATATAATTCTTGATTTTGGGGCGATCACTGCGGTCCACCTGATCGGTTGGCCGGATGGGGGGTGAACGCCACCCGACAACGACCGGTTGATCCATGGGTTAATTGCTCCTGTCAGGTGAATCCGGTAGATCCGAAGGTCTTGAAAATATTATCAACAGGCGAGGCCGGCCAGCAATCGGGGGAACCCTGATTATGGGGAAAGTTTCACCTAAATCCCCAACACTGAATGGGCTTCCAGGCCCAAGGCGAAAAATATATCGGGAGGGGCGGCAGGGACACAGGGGGGAGCCGGTAACGGCAAAATATCGGCCCTGGCATCCTGGTGACCACGGGGCCGAAACGCATCCGGCACGGAAAAGTCCCCGGCGAAGGTGCTGGGGCGATTGCCCGGTGATGCCTGCGCGGCCGTTGTTGCCAGGGTCGTCCGCATGCACCGGGGCAAAGGGTCGGCTCGCCAGGCTGCCCCGGTCGTCAAAATCCGGCGGAACCCTTCCGTTAGTACCGGTAGGCCAGCTGGCCGCCGGCGATGTGACGGCTGTAGTTATACAACGAGATGTTGGAGTTATCCCGGATAAAGTACCAGTGGACCCCGGCTTCCAGGCCTCTGACGAGTTCATAGGTGGCCTGCATCCCAAACATGAGAATCTGGTCCTGCCGCTTGGGTTGGGGGACCAGGGGCGCCCCGAAGACGTTGCCGACAGTGGCGCCGTTATAAAAGGTGTTGTCAAACGGCTGTTGCGTCAGGTCCAGGAAGACATTGTATTTTAGCTTCTCAGTGATGGGCCACAGCAGCGACAGGAGCAGATTATAGCTCGAGCTATCCCAGTTGTTGCCGGTGGTGTTGTTGTGCAAATAGCCCAGGCGGGCCTGCACATACCCCGTCTGCTTTTTGAAAAAGTAGTACAACCCCACATTGCCCCCCCAGGCATTGCCGGTACGGTTATCCTGGGAAAGAAAGACGGGAGTCCAATAATATTGGCGATTATACTTGGCCCCCACTTCCAGGCCCAGGCGCTGGGTGACCAGGTGGAGATACGTGGGGGTTACGTTAACGCCGGTGTAATATTTGTCTGACTGCAGGTCCATATAGGTATAATTTATGGGCAGCCAGAGACGGCCGCTCTTAAAGCTGTAGGTGGGGGTTATGCCCATGAAGTGGCTCATGATGTCGTAACCCTGCACCGCGGGATGAAAATTCTGGAAATAGGAATATTGGGTCAACACGCTGAAGGGACCGGCCGGCAAGACCGTGTATTCCAGCAGGGCGGTCTGGGAAAACACGGCGCTGGCCTTCCCGGAAACCGTGGCCACTGTGGCACCGCCGCCCGGGGCCAGGGTGACGTTGGAGTCGTAATCAAAGCCCGAGGACACGGTGATGTGGAAAGGACGCAGTTCCTGCACCCGCTGGGACAGGACCCCCATGTAGCGCTTGGCGAAGTCCGCCGTCTGGCTCTGGGGGTTAAGGGCAATGCTCTCCTGCATGGCCGTTTTGGCTTCACTGACCCGGTTGAGGGCGGCCAGGGCCAGGCTCGCCTGGAACTTGGCCTCCTGGGCCACCTTGGGCTCCGACTCGGCCTTGCGGAAATACTCCAGGGCTTCGCTGTACTGGCCCTCTTTGGTGGCCGCGACGCCCATCAAAAAAGCCGTTTGCCCCGGTTCGTAGCCCGAGGCCAGCAGGTTCTGCAAGACGGGCCGGGCCTCTTTGGGCTGGTCCAGGGCCAGGTAGGTGTCGGCCAGCATCAATTGGGCCGGACGAAAATCCCGCTTGAGCCGCAAGGCCTCCAGCAGATATTCTTTGGACTTGGCGTAGTTGAGCATGAGCCGGTAGACCTGCCCGAACAGGAAAGCCTTTGCCGGGGTATGCGTGCCTTTTTGCCAGGCCTCGGTCAGTTGCGCCAGGGCTTCGTCATAATTTTCCTGTTGAATGTTCTTGGCCGCCTGCTGCACCAGTACATCGTCATAAGGCGTAACCGCCAGGCTCACCCCGGGTCCGAGCGCCAGCCCCACAACCAAACATCCCAAGATTAACCACGTGCGCCAAGCTATCATCCCCTGCCCCCCCTGGACTAAGCTCCTCCTCCAAAGATTTTTTGGAGAAATACCCTCTCAAATTGTGCGGCGGGCTAGAAGACCGCAGGAAAAATGCTTTCGGAAAGCCCTTTTTTCGAGTTTAACCCCGACAAGTCGCCCCTTTTGCGGTCGAATCGTCCCGCAGGGGACACGATAGCACATAATTCCATGAAATTGTCAACCATTTAGCCGCATTTGGCAATTATTGCCGAGATTTTGGCCAATCTGACCT